>JAEXDA010000031.1 GCA_023401925.1 Bacillota bacterium | reverse complement strand
TGGAGACAGCATTGAAATGTCAATTGAGTTAATTACCTCGGTTGCAATGGAAGAAGGACTGCGGTTTGCAATTCGTGAAGGTGGCCGTACCGTTGGTTCCGGCGTTATCACCAAGATTATTGAGTAAAGCTTGATGTTGATAAATTTTAATGAAAAGACCGGTTTTTATGACTGGTCTTTTATTTTAGGAACCATTCAAATTACTCTTGACACCATGGATGAATTGTGGTAAATTTTATAAGTAACTGATCCGGTGGGTCTTATTTTTTTCGCCTTTTTTGCGAGTTCATAAATAAGACTGCCTTAGATTTAGGAGGTGGCAGCGATGCGTGAAGGAATTACTTTGGCCTGCTCTGAATGTAAAAACCGGAATTACCGGACCAACAAAAACAAAAAAAATAATCCTGAACGGATAGAGCTTATGAAATATTGTAAGTTTTGCCGTAAAGAAACCGAGCACAAAGAGACCCGTTAATTGGAAGATGTTAAGTTTAACTAACGTTAAGCTTTCTGAAATCCCCAATGAATAAGTAGAGGTGAGGAAGATGCAACAACCCACCAGTAAAACTGCTAAAGAGCCCGCATTTGAAGGGATTCGACGCTTTTTTCGTAATGTGGCGGCTGAATTAAAGAAAGTCAACTGGCCAAATCGTAAAGAGTTAATTACTTATACTATTGTCGTTATCATTACGGTTTTAGCCGTTTCTTTAATTATGACCTTGTGGGATCTGGTTTTGGGCAAGATCTTTGATGCAATGGGATTCTATGGTAAATAGAGGAGAACTTTGATGGAAAAGAATTGGTATGTTATTCATACCTATTCCGGTTATGAAAATAAGGTAAAGGCTAACCTGGAACGTAGAGTGGAATCCATGGGTATGGAGGATAAAATCTTTCGTATTTTGGTACCGACCGAGGAAGAACTCGAAATTCGCGATGGGAAGCGGAAAGTCACCAAAAAAAAGATTTTCCCCGGATACGTGATCGTGGAAATGATTTTAACGGATGACTCATGGTATGTGGTGCGGAATACTCCGGGTGTTACCGGTTTTGTCGGTTCCGGATCGAAGCCTATTCCTTTGCAGGACAAGGAGTCAAAACTCATTTTGCATCAAATGGGAATTGATGAACCGAAAACAAAAATTGACTTTGAGGTCGGCGAAACCATTAAAGTGATTCGTGGACCCTTTGAAAACTTTTCGGGTATTATTGAAGATATTAATGCGGAAAAGGGCAAGATTAAAGTCATGGTTTCAATGTTTGGCCGGGAAACACCGGTTGAACTTGATTATCATCAGGTTGAGAAATTTAGTTGAAATTTCGAATATGGAAATCCGAATCCGGATGCCGGAGTTATCGAAGGCTTTGGATGATACATTGTTGCGGTCTAAGTCTTGATCGAAATTATTATTTTGATTTCTGGCCTTGCGGATTCTGATTGCTGTTTCTTGCAAGTGGGAGGGTACGACCCGTTAAAACCACATATAAATGAAGGAGGTGTCGCGTGCTTCGCACGCGAAGACGATGGCTAAAAAGATTACTGGTATGATTAAATTGCAGGTTCCTGCCGGAAAAGCAAATCCTGCACCGCCTGTAGGGCCTGCTTTAGGTCAACACGGAGTTAACATTATGGAGTTTTGTAAGACATTCAATGAACGGACTGCCAGTCAAGCCGGTATGATTATTCCGGTTGTGATAACCGTTTTTGAAGATCGTTCGTTTACATTTATTTGTAAAACTCCGCCGGTCCCGGTCCTTCTCAGGAAAGCGATTAATATTGAGAAGGGTTCCAGTACTCCAAACAAAGATAAAGTTGGAACTATCAGCAAATCAAAAGTACGCGAGATTGCTGAACTGAAGATGAGTGATTTAAATGCTGCAAGCGTTGAGGCTGCCATGAGCATGGTTGCTGGTACCGCTCGGAGCATGGGAATTGTGGTCGAAGGCTAAATAGGGGTTACCCGCAAATTGGCAGGGCCCGTTTGTAAAAGTGCGTGGGAGGAAATCAATTCACTCAGTGTGAAATCAATTCCGTTATAACCACAGAGGAGGAAAGAACGAAATGGCAAAGCATGGTAAACGATACATTGAAGCAAGTAAATTAGTAGAGGGTTCAAAATTATATGATCCCGCGGAGGCTTTGAGTCTCATCAAAAGTATGCCGAAAAGCAAATTTGATGAGACTGTTGAAGTTTCTATCCGGCTTGGTGTGGATCCAAGACATGCGGATCAACAGATTCGCGGAGCGGTTGTGCTTCCTTATGGTACTGGCCGGAGCGTGAAAGTGGCGGTTTTTGCGAAAGGCGAAAAAGCCAAAGAAGCCAGCGAGGCTGGGGCTGAAAAAGTTGGCGCGGAGGATTTAATTGAGGAAATTCAAAAAGGTTGGATGGATTTTGATGTCGCCGTTGCCACTCCCGACATGATGGGTGCTGTCGGTAAATTAGGTAAGGTTTTAGGTCCGAAAGGATTAATGCCAAATCCGAAGACCGGTACCGTTACAATGGATGTTGCTAAGGCTGTTAAAGAAATTAAAGCCGGTAAAGTTGAATACCGTGTTGATAAATCCGGTATTGTGGCTGTCCCGATTGGTAAAGTTTCCTTTGATGCCGATAAATTGACCCGTAACTTTCGTACCATTATGGATGTTATCATAAAGGCGAAGCCTGCTTCGGCAAAAGGAACTTATGTTAAGAGTGTTGTGGTTTCATCGACAATGGGCCCGGGCGTAAAGATTTCTCAACAAGCAGCATCGCAAGCTGTAGCAGCGGAACGTTAATTATCTTTGCTTTTTAAACTGAATATTTAAAATGCCATAGACAGTAGGTCTCTTTTCGAAACCGAAAAGACATAATGACGGATTTAGCCATCGCCTACCGAGGCTGGAAGTAAAAGGAAATCAGCATTCGTGATGCTGTAATAAAGACCTCCAGTTTACTATGGGGGTCTTTTATTATATTTACGATTTTAGGGAACCAAAGTTAAAGGAGGTGGAAAAATGTCAGTACGAAGTGAAAAAGAAGCAACTGTCAGTCAAGTGGCTGAAAAATTCAACAAATCCCAATCGGTTGTTTTAGCTGATTACCGAGGACTTAATGTTCTGGAAGTTACTGAATTAAGAAAAAGATTGCGTGAAGCCGGCGTTGAGTATAAGGTTATTAAGAATACTTTAACCAGCCGTGCAGCTAAAGCAGCCAATATTGAAGGATTGGATGAATATTTGAGCGGCCCTACGGCTCTGGCTTTTGGATATAACGACCCGGTTACACCGGCCAAGATTTTGGCTACTTTTGCCAAAGACCACAAAAAGTTGGAATTAAAAGCCGGAGTTTTGGAAGGCAAAATTATCAGCACGAAAGCTGTTACCGCTTTGGCGGAACTGCCGTCCCGGGAAGCTTTGTTGGGCCAGATTGCAGGCTTGTTGCAATCTCCGATGAGGGGTTTGGTTACTGTACTTTCCGGTCCGTTGCGTAATCTAGCTTATGCGACTGAAGCAGTACGCAAGCAAAAAGCCGGAGAGTAAGCAGGTAAGTATAACTACTGCAACTGCTTATAGAAATCTAAAAGGTACGATTTATTAAATTAAAAAACAGGAGGAATAAATTAATATGTCTAAAGTAACTGATGTTTTAGAGATCGTTAAAGGAATGACTGTGTTAGAGCTCAATGAATTGGTTAAAGCTTTTGAAGAGGAATTCGGCGTATCCGCCGCTGCTCCGGTTGCTATTGCCGCAGGACCTGTTGCGGCTGCGGGACCTGCCGCTGAAGAAAAGACTGAGTTCGATGTTATTTTAACCAGTGGTGGAGCTCAAAAAATTCAAGTTATCAAGGTTGTTCGTGAAGCAACCGGCCTCGGTCTTAAAGAAGCCAAAGATTTGGTTGACGGCGCACCCAAGCCAATCAAAGAAGCCATTGCTAAGAAAGACGCTGAAGAACTCAAGAAGAAACTGGAAGATGCCGGCGCTTCTGTTGAGATTAAATAATCAGCAAGCTTAGTTCGAAATAACAAACAACATGGATAAGAGACTGTCCGAAAGGTACCTTTTCAATATGAAAAATCTTTTTGACAGTCTTTTTTTTCGCATTTAAAATCGCCCTCTCTTGAAACTTAAAAATATTTTAAGCTGATGAATAATTTTTTAGTTGACAACAAATTCTTCCTGTGGTAATATTATATTCTGCTAAAGTTAGAATTTCCTTCAAGTAATCATAAAATTTGAGGATTTTTTAGCATAAGCACAAACTTAAGCGTGAATGTGAGTTGATAACACGGTAATTTTTTAAAATCCGAACATTATCAACGTTGTAAGCGAGGATAACGATGTTACCTTGCTTTTATCTGTTTATGAAAGCAATTGAGAGTACCAAATTCTGAAGAGGTGAGTTGTTTGGGTGAGAAAGTAAAAAGACAACGGGAAAGGGTTAGTTTCGGCAAGATTGAGGAAATCTTGGATATGCCGAATCTAATAGAAATCCAGCAAAAATCATATCAGTGGTTTTTGGATGAGGGTTTGCGGGAAATGTTTCGGGACATCTCTCCGATTCAGGATTTTACAGGAAACTTGGTTCTGGAGTTTATTGATTATGCCCTCGGAGAAGCCAAATATCCGGTTGAGGAATGCAAAAAGCGGGATGTCACTTTTGCTGCGCCTCTCCGGGTGAGGGCCCGCTTGATCAATAAAGAAACCGGTGAAGTCAAAGAGCAAGAAGTGTTTATGGGTGATTTCCCTTTAATGACCGAAAAGGGGACTTTCATCATCAATGGCGCCGAACGGGTCATTGTCAGCCAATTGGTCCGGTCGCCGGGAGTATATTTTGGCCGTACCCAGGATGCTACAGGAAAATATCTTTATTCTTCCAGCATTATTCCAAACCGCGGTGCTTGGTTGGAGTTTGAGTTTGATTCCAATGATGTTCTCTTTGTCAGAATTGATCGCACTAGAAAAATTCCCGTCACCATTCTTTTAAAATCTTTAGGTCTGGGGAATAATTACGAGCTTACTGAGCTGTTTGAAGGTAAGGACAGTATTAAAAACACGTTGGAAAGAGATAATACCCAAAACGGAGACGAAGCTCTGGTTGAGATTTATAAAAGACTTCGCCCGGGTGAACCTCCAACAGTTGATAGCGCCCGGACTTTATTCGAAACCTTGTTTTTTGATCCGAAACGTTATGATTTGGCCTCGGTGGGCCGTTATAAATTAAATAAAAAATTGGGTCTTCACTATCCGGCTAAAAGTACGAAGGCAACCGTTGACGCGTCCGGTGTTGAAGTCCCCGGCCAGGAAGCGGTCAAGACCCTGACCAAAGATGACGTGGTGGAGGTTATTAAATACTTATTAAGCTTGTTGGACGGCGTCGGAGATATTGATGATATCGACCATTTAGGAAACCGCAGGTTGAAATCGGTCGGCGAATTATTGCAAAATCAATTCCGAATTGGTTTATCCCGGATGGAAAGAGTGGTCCGTGAACGGATGACAATTCAGGATGCCGAAGTCATTACGCCGCAGGCGTTGATTAATATCCGGCCGGTGGTCGCTTCAATTAAGGAATTTTTCGGTTCCAGCCAGTTGTCGCAATTCATGGACCAAACCAATCCATTGGCGGAGCTGACTCATAAACGCCGTTTGTCGGCGCTCGGACCTGGCGGTCTTTCCCGGGAAAGAGCAGGATTCGAAGTGCGTGATGTTCACCATTCCCACTATGGCAGAATGTGCCCGATTGAGACTCCGGAAGGTCCCAATATCGGATTGATTGGTTCTTTAACGACATTTGCCCGGATTAATGAGTTCGGTTTCATTGAAACTCCTTACCGTAAAGTGAATGATGGAAAAGTCAGCGATGAGATTTCCTACTTTACGGCCGATGAGGAAGATAATTATATCGTGGCGCAGGCGAATGAACCCTTTGATTCTGAAACCCATAAATTCGTTCATACCAGGGTTTCAGTAAGGCACAGGGAAGATATTTTGGAAGTACCCAGCGGCCAGGTACAATTGATGGATGTATCGCCGAAACAACTGGTGAGTATCGCGACGGCCCTGATTCCGTTCCTGGAAAATGATGATGCCAACCGGGCTCTCATGGGATCTAATATGCAACGTCAAGCGGTTCCTTTACTGAAAACCCAAGCACCGCTTGTTGGAACAGGAATGGAATATAAAGCCGCAGTTGACTCGGGGGTCGTTGTGGTTGCCAAGCACGGCGGGGTCATTAAAAAAGTTACCGGTGATGAAATTGTCATCCAAACGGATGATAATAAACTCGATCAATACCGGTTGCTGAAATTTGAGCGTTCCAATCAGGGAACCTGTATCAATCAAAAGCCGATTGCCTATGAAGGCCAGATAGTTGGAGCCGGCGAAGTCATTGCTGACGGTCCCTCAACCGACAAGGGCGAATTGGCTCTCGGACGTAACGTATTGGTTGCTTTTATGCCTTGGGAAGGCTACAACTATGAGGATGCTATTTTACTTAGTGAAAAATTGGTGATGGAAGATGTGTTCACTTCCATTCATATTGAGGAATATGAGGCTGAAGCCAGGGATACCAAGCTTGGAGCGGAAGAAATCACCCGTGATATCCCCAATGTCGGTGAAGGCGCTTTGGATGACCTTGATGAACATGGTATCATCCGGGTTGGCGCTGAGGTAAGGCCGGGAGATATTCTAGTCGGTAAAGTTACTCCAAAAGGGGAAACCGAACTGACTGCTGAGGAACGCCTTCTCCGGGCAATTTTCGGTGAAAAGGCCCGTGAAGTCCGGGACACTTCGCTCCGCGTTCCCCATGGAGAATATGGCCGAATTATTGATGTGAAAGTGTTTTCACGAGAAAATGGCGATGAATTGGCGCCAGGCGTCAATCGTTTGGTACGTTGCTATATTGCTCAAAAACGTAAGATTTCCCAGGGCGATAAAATGGCGGGACGCCACGGTAACAAGGGTGTTATCGCTAAAATATTACCTATTGAGGATATGCCATTTTTACCGGATGGTACTCCGGTGGAAATCGTTCTCAATCCTTTGGGTGTTCCTTCCCGTATGAACATCGGGCAGGTTCTGGAAACTCACTTGGGATGGGCTGCCAAGGCGCTGGGAATTCATGTTGCGACGCCGGTATTTGGTGGCGCCACCGAAAAAGATATCCTGGATTCCTTAACCAAAGCGGGTTTGCCTGAAACCGGTAAAACTGTTTTGTTTGATGGCCGTTCGGGCGAAGCTTTTGATAATGAAGTAACCGTTGGTATGGTATATATGCTGAAACTGTCCCACTTGGTTGATGATAAGATTCATGCTCGTTCCACCGGGCCTTATTCTCTGGTTACCCAGCAACCCCTTGGAGGTAAAGCTCAATTCGGCGGACAGCGTTTCGGCGAAATGGAAGTTTGGGCTTTGGAAGCTTATGGAGCGGCTTATACACTACAAGAACTCTTAACGGTTAAATCGGACGATGTGATTGGCCGTGTCAAAACCTACGAGGCAATCGTGAAGGGAGAAAATGTCCCCGAGCCCGGCGTTCCCGAATCGTTCAAGGTTTTGATTAAAGAGTTGCAAAGCTTGTGTCTTGACGTAAAAGTTCTTTCGGAAGAAGCGGAAGAGATTCAAATTAAAGAAGAAGATGATGATGTAAAAGAAATGGCTAAAGAACTTGGTCTGGAGATTGAAGCGCCTCGCGAAACTATTTATGAGGAAGAGCCCGAAGAAAGTGACGGCGGTGAATCGTTTGATGAGGATGATGAATTAGTCGAAGGAACTTTTGAGGAAGACATTACTGAAGAAGGTTAATGATTTAGAACAGGAGTGGATTCGCGCAAAGTCCGGGCGTTTCTGCTCTCCAATATGTAAGCTGTAGTATAATGAACCGACATTAGGGGGGAATCCTTTTGCTGGATGCCAATAATTTTGATGCCTTAAAAATTGGATTAGCTTCGCCGGAACAAATCCGTGCTTGGTCCAGTGGAGAAGTAAAAAAGCCTGAGACCATTAATTACCGTACTTTAAAACCAGAACGCGAGGGCCTGTTTTGTGAGAAGATTTTTGGTCCGCAGCGGGACTGGGAGTGCCATTGCGGTAAATATAAACGGGTCCGTTATAAGGGAATCATTTGCGACCGTTGCGGTGTTGAGGTTACCCGATCGAAGGTGCGGCGTGAACGTTTGGGACATATCGAACTGGCAGCGCCGGTTTCGCATATATGGTATTTTAAAGGAATTCCCAGCCGAATGGGTTTACTACTCGACATGTCGCCCCGCCATTTGGAAAAAGTTCTTTACTTTGCATCCTATGTTGTGGTTGAAAATGGCACCACTCCCTTACTAAAGAAACAACTTCTTTCCGAAAACGAATTTCGGGAAGCGCGGGAGAAATACGCCCAAGGATTTAAAGCTCTTATGGGCGCAGAGGCGATTAAAAAATTACTGGATGAAATTGATTTAGATAAGCTGGCCGAGGAATTGAAAAAGGAAGTTAAGGAAGTTAGCGGTCAGCGTCGAATAAGGGCAATCCGCCGGTTAGAGGTGGTGGAGTCTTTCCGGAAATCCAATAGCCGTCCCGAATGGATGGTTATGGATGTGGTACCGGTAATACCGCCGGAACTTCGCCCCATGGTTCAACTGGACGGAGGCCGTTTCGCAACCTCTGATTTAAATGACCTTTACCGCCGGGTGATAAACCGTAACAACCGTCTTAAGCGGTTGTTAGAACTCGGGGCTCCGGATATCATTGTCCGTAATGAAAAGAGAATGCTGCAGGAAGCCGTCGATGCTCTAATCGATAATGGCCGACGCGGCCGACCAGTAACCGGCCCCGGTAATCGTCCCTTAAAATCCTTAAGTGACATGCTCAAGGGTAAGCAAGGACGGTTCCGTCAAAATCTTTTGGGAAAACGGGTCGACTATTCCGGGCGTTCGGTTATCGTTGTTGGCCCGGAGCTCCGGATGCATCAGTGCGGTTTGCCGAAAGACATGGCTTTGGAGCTGTTCAAACCGTTTGTTATGAAACGCCTTGTTGATAAAGGTTATGTTCACAATATCAAGAGCGCCAAGAGAATGGTGGAGCGGGTCAAAGCCGAGGTTTGGGATGTTCTGGAAGAAGTCATTCATGAACATCCGGTGATGTTAAACCGGGCACCTACTTTGCACCGTCTTGGTATTCAGGCATTTGAGCCGGTACTGGTTGAAGGAAAGGCCATTCAAATTCATCCGTTGGTTTGTACAGCCTTTAATGCGGACTTTGACGGTGACCAGATGGCGGTCCATGTTCCCTTATCCGCGGAGGCTCAAGCTGAAGCCAGGATTTTAATGTTATCGGCGCACAATATTCTTTCTCCTGCAAGTGGCCGGCCAATTGCTACTCCTACCCAGGACATGGTTTTGGGGTGCTACTATCTGACCATTGCCCGGGAAGGTTCATTAGGTGAAGGCAAAGTATACGGTAATTCTATTGATACGATAAATGCCTATGAAGTTGGCGCAATATCGCTTCATGCTAAGATTAAGCTAAGAGTTAACGGGCAGTTTGTTGAAACTACACCAGGACGGGTTATCTTTAATGATCGCGTGAAATTGGACTTGGATCCCGATCCGGTGGCTAATTTTCAAATTACCAACTGTGTAATTGACAAATCGAAATTAGGTTCATTGATCGCCCGTTGCACCCGGGTTCATTCGGTTACCAAAACTGCCGAGATTTTGGACCAAATTAAACGTTTGGGATATCGTTTTGCAACTCAATCCGGAACTACCATCGCTATTTCTGATATTAAGGTTCCGCCGAAGAAAAAGCAGATTCTGGAAGATGCCGAAAAACTGGTTGAACAGGTTGAAGAACAATTCCGCCGTGGTTTGATTACTACCGATGAGCGTTATCAAAGGTTTATCGATATTTGGTCCCAGGCGAAGGTTGATGTTTCGGAGGCAATGACCAGTGGTCTTGATAAACTCCGTAATCCGGTCTTTATGATGTCTATCTCCGGAGCCCGTGGTAACCCTTCGCAGTTGGCTCAGCTTGCTGGAATGCGTGGATTGATGTCTGATCCTTCGGGACGAATCATCGACTTACCGATTCGGGCCAGTTTCCGGGAAGGGTTGAGCGTTTTGGAATTCTTCATTTCAACCCACGGAGCCAGAAAAGGTTTGGCTGATACTGCACTTCGTACCGCGGACTCCGGATATTTGACCCGAAGGCTGGTGGATGTAGCCCAGGATGTTATTGTCCGGGAAGATGATTGCGGAACATCGGAAGGCATCAAAGTCGGCGCGATTGTTATCGGTAATGAAGAAATCGAGAAATTGCGCGAACGATTGATTGGTAGATTATCGACTGATGATATTTACGATCCCAATACTAATGAATTAATCATCAAAGCCAACCAGGAAATTAATGAAGAAATTGCCGAAAAGATAGAAAAAGCAGGAATTAAGGAAATTACGATTCGTTCCGTATTGACTTGCCGGAGTCGCTTTGGAGTGTGTATCAAATGTTATGGACGAAATCTGGCGACTGGTAAACTGGTTGACGTTGGTGAAGCGGTTGGAATTATTGCGGCCCAATCCATTGGAGAACCTGGAACGCAGCTGACCATGAGAACGTTCCATACCGGAGGCGTGGCTGGCGACGATATCACCCAAGGTTTACCGAGGGTTGAGGAACTATTTGAAGCAAGAAAACCGAAAGGGCAAGCGATTATCAATGAACTCAACGGTGTTTGCAAGATTTCCGAGGTGAAAGGGATCCGTAGAATTACCGTTACTTCCGATAATGGAGAAGAAAAAGTATATCCGATACCTTTTGGTTTGCGGATTCGAGTAAAAGATGGCACGGTGGCCACATCCGGGGATTTATTAACTGAAGGTTCTGCTAATCCCCATGATATATTGAAAGTCAAAGGTGTCCATGGCGTCGAAATGTATCTGGTTCAAGAAGTTCAGAGCGTTTATCGTTCGCAGGGCGTTTGGATTAATGATAAACACATTGAGGTTGTGGTTCGCCAGATGTTACGGAAACGAAAAATCGAAACTTCCGGGGATACCGATCTATTACCTGGTGGTTTGGTGGATCTTTTCGAACTTGAAGATGAGAATCAAAGAGTGGAAGCGACCGGTGGTGAGCCGGCAACTGCGAAAGTTGTTCTGCTTGGAATAACCAAGGCTTCCTTGGCAACGGACAGTTGGTTATCAGCCGCCTCGTTCCAAGAAACAACCAGAGTATTGACGGAGGCTTCCATCAAAGGCAAAACGGATCCGCTTTTAGGGCTTAAAGAAAACGTGATCATTGGAAAAGTGGTGCCCGCCGGTACCGGTATGTCCCGTTACCGAAATGTCAAAATCGAAGTTGATTAAAAGATTCGCTTAAACCTAAGAATCAGGAGCCAAACCTTCATTATTAACACCCTTTGATTGAACCGGCTGGCTCCTGAAATTTTTTCATTCATAAGTTTTTATTCCAAACATTTAAATCTCCTCAATATTTTGTTGACACGCCGTATAATTGGTGTTAAAATATGAAAGTGTCTGATTTGGGTATATTGGAAGTCGTTGGTTGGTGTTTCGGAGGATAGCGATGGTGCATGCCATTCAAGAAGCCAGGGAAAAAATTGTGGGATTAAAACAAACTCTGCGGGCTGTCCAACAAAATCGTGTGAATGCTGTATATATAGCCGAGGATGTGGAAGAACATATTATAAGGAAGATTTCCGGACCTTGCCAAGAGAAACAGATTCCCTTAATCAAGACGGACATGACCCAAAAAGAATTGGGGCGGCTATGTCAGATAGAAGTCGGTGCCGCGATTGTAAGTATTATGAAGTAATCAATGATAAATGATTTTAGTCGTTTGGAAGGAGGTGGGACATTTGCCTACAATTAACCAACTAATAAAACAAGGTCGTGAAGCAATCTCTAAAAAGAGTACTGCTCCGGCATTGGGATGGGCTTATAATGTTAACAAAGAGCAAATGATCAGAACTGACGGGAGTTCGCAAAAGCGAGGTGTATGTACTCGTGTGTCGACGGTTACTCCGAAAAAGCCTAATTCGGCTTTGCGAAAGGTAGCAAGGGTACGGTTAACGAACCGTATGGAAGTGACTGCTTACATTCCGGGTGAAGGTCATAATTTGCAAGAACACTCGGTTGTTTTAATCAGGGGTGGGCGTGTTAAAGACCTCCCTGGCGTTCGTTATCATATTATTAGAGGCACTTTGGATACAGCGGGAGTTCAAAACCGTAAACAGGGCCGTTCCAAATATGGAGCAAAGAAGCCGAAAGCTGCCGCTACCAAAAAGAAGTAAGTGAGGGGGTATTATTGTGCCGCGTCGAGGTTTTATTAGCAAGAGAGAATTATTGCCTGATCCGATTTATGGAAACAAACAGGTAACTCAATTTATTAACCGTATCATGCTTCAAGGAAAAAGAGGCGTTGCGGAAAATATTTTTTATAATGCGATGAGTCTTATCGGTGAGAAATCCGGCAAAGACCCGATGGAAGTTTTTCAAACCGCTATTAAAAACGTAATGCCGGTTTTGGAAGTTAAACCTCGTCGGGTTGGCGGAGCCACTTATCAGGTTCCTATTGAAGTTCGAGCTGAACGCCGTTTGGCTTTGGCTATTCGCTGGTTGGTGACTTATTCTCAACAACGTCCTGAGAAGACCATGCAGGAAAAGTTGGCCGCTGAACTGGTTGACGCCTCTCAGAATTTGGGTTCTTCCATTAAGAAGAAGGAAGACACTCATAAAATGGCCGAAGCAAATAGAGCTTTTGCACATTACCGCTGGTAATAGCTTTATTGCTATGCGGAATGTGCTTGGAATTATACTGATGTCTTGATTGAGTTTTATAATATCAAAAGACTATAGTGGGGTATAAAAAGTTGGCTAGGAAATTTGATTTAAATATGGTTAGAAATATAGGTATTATGGCTCATATTGATGCCGGTAAAACGACGACTACCGAACGCATTTTGTTCTATACCGGAAAATTGCATCGTATGGGCGAGGTTCATGATGGCGCTGCTACTATGGACTGGATGGTTCAAGAACAAGAAAGAGGTATCACCATTACCTCTGCTGCTACCACCTGCCAATGGAAAAATCATCAAATTAATATTATCGACACGCCCGGACACGTGGACTTCACAGTTGAAGTTGAAAGATCTTTGCGTGTGCTTGATGGTGCTGTTGCGGTTTTTTGTTCGGTGGGCGGGGTTGAGCCTCAATCTGAAACGGTGTGGCACCAAGCTGACAAGTACGGTGTACCGCGTATAGCTTTTGTCAATAAGATGGACCGGATAGGGGCTGACTTTTTCAGAGGCCTTTCGATGATTAAAACCCGTTTGGGTGCTAATCCGGTAGCTATCCAGTTACCAATCGGATCGGAAGATAAATTTCAAGGAATTATCGATTTGGTTACTTCGAAAGCTATTATTTATACCGACGATTTGGGAACCCAAAGTGAAGAAGAAGCAATGCCGGACGATATGGTTGGCTTGGTTGAAGAGTACCGCGCAAAAATGCTTGAGGCTCTGGCGGAGTTCGATGAAGAACTTATGACCAAGTATTTGGAAGGGCAAGACATTCCGGAGGAAGAAATTCGCAAAGCCATTCGGGTAGGTACTTTATCCAGCAAAATGACGCCGGTTTTGTGCGGTTCTGCATTTAAAAACAAAGGAGTCCAAATGCTGCTCGACGCGGTTGTGGATTATTTGCCTTCTCCATTGGACTTGCCGTCTGTTTCCGGGACGATTCCGGACGAAGCTACTGAAGCGTTGAGAAAAGCTGACGATAAAGAAGCCTTCTCGGCATTGGCTTTTAAAATTATGACGGATCCTTTTGTTGGAAAACTTGCATTCTTTAGAGTTTATTCAGGAACTTTAACGACAGGTTCTTATATTTTAAATTCCACTAAAAACAAAAAAGAACGGGTTGGCCGGATTCTCCGGATGCATGCCAATCATCGTGAAGATATTGATATGGTTCAAACTGGTGATATTGCTGCCATCGTTGGTCTTAAAGATACCACGACCGGTGATACCCTTTGCGATGAAAAAAACCCAATTCTTTTGGAATCAATGGAGTTCCCTGATCCGGTTATTGATATTGCTATTGAACCGAAGACGAAAGCCGATCAGGATAAGTTGGGTTTGTCATTGGCGAAATTGGCAGAAGAAGATCCGACATTTAGGGTTCATACCGACACCGAAACGGGTCAGACGATTATTTCCGGTATGGGTGAACTTCATCTCGAAATCATTGTCGATCGCTTGTTGAGAGAATTTAAGGTTGAAGCGAATGTTGGTAAGCCTCAAGTTGCTTATAGAGAAACTATTCGTCGAACCGTAAAGAGTGAAGGTAAATTTGTACGGCAGAGCGGTGGCCGTGGTCAATACGGTCACGTGTGGTTGGAACTGTCTCCTTTGGAACCGGGTGCCGGTTTTCAATTTGAAAATAAAATTGTGGGCGGAGTTGTTCCTAAAGAGTATGTTGCTCCAACCGAAGCCGGTGTGAAGGAAGCCATGCTTACGGGAGTTCTTGCTGGTTATCAAATGGTGGATATTAAAGTAACCTTATTCGATGGTTCTTACCATGATGTTGATTCTTCAGAAATGGCATTTAAAATTGCAGGTTCGATGGGTTTTAAAGAAGGTGCCAAAAAAGCATCTCCTGTTTTACTTGAACCGATTATGAAAGTCGAGATAGTTACACCGGAAGAATATATGGGCGACATTATGGGTGATTTCAGCTCACGTCGTGGTAGAATTGAAGGAATGGACACCAGACCTGGCGTTCAAGTGATTGATGGTTTTGTTCCCCTTTCTGAGATGTTTGGATATGCTACCGCGATCCGTTCTATCTCTCAAGGCCGGGCGACTTATGTAATGCACTTTTCCCATTATGAAGAAGTGCCGAAAAATGTTGCCGAGACTATTATTGAAAAAGTCGGTTAATGAAGCAAGATAGCAGTAGTAAAAAGTTATATTGAGATTTGAAGGAGGACGAATACAATGGCAAAGCAGAAGTATGAACGCACAAAACCACACGTAAATATCGGAACAATCGGTCACGTTGACCACGGCAAAACAACCAGTACCGCAGCAATAACCCT
>JAEXDA010000003.1 GCA_023401925.1 Bacillota bacterium | reverse complement strand
CTTTGAGGGGCAGCTTGTAAAAGAAACGCGGTTGGCGGGCTTTATTTCGAAAAGTCTTAAGACTTCGCTAGTAACGTGCCCTTATAGGGCGGTGCAAGCCACCCGTTTGACGGGTGGTCTTGACTTTCAGGCTGTTGCAAAAGGAAATTTATTAAAAATACTTTGGCAACAGCCTAATTTATAGTAAGTATAAATTAGGCTGGGATACTTCTTGATTGTCCAAACAGTTGTAGATAAGCCAAGAAAATGTAATATAATCCATTCCGGAATAATCTTTGAGACCTTATGATTATTAAGTAATCTTTGAATATTACTTAGTCGTGGAATATCATAAGGAGGACTAGAATCTATGAAGTATGGTGATTTTAACCGGGAGACCAATGAATATGTCATCCACAATCCCAAACTACCCGCGCCCTGGGGCAATTATCTATCCAACAAAAACCACACCTGTCTTATTTCCCATACAGCCGGAGGTTACAGCTTTTATAAAGACCCGCGCGATTTTCGGTTAATCCGGTACCGTTTCAATAATATTCCCAATGATCGACCCGGGCGGTATATTTATATTAAAGAAGACAACGAATATTGGTCGCCGATGCTGGTGCCGCTCATTAAGGATCCCAGTCGTTACCGTTGCGCCCATGGCCTTGGATATACTCGGATTGAGGGTGAATATAAAGGATTAAAAGCGGAAATTACCTATTTCGTTCCCATGGAAGGCAATCTTGAACTTTGGAAGATTCATTTGAATAATAAAACCAAGGCAACCAAAGAACTATCGCTTTATCCTTATGTTGAATTCTCTTTTTGGAATGTCAACGAAGATATGAATATCCAATGGGTGCCCAATAATGTGATGGCGGATTATGAAGACGGTATTATTTTTAATAAATATCTGGAGCGGCATCCGCTGGTCGGGAGCCCCGACCCTTATTACCAGGGAGATCGTCCCGGATGGGCTTTTTTTACCATGAATACCCCTATTGCGAGTTATGAATTAAACAGGGACGTCTTTATCGGGAACTATAACACGGAGGATAATCCAGACGGGCTCTGGCAGGAATCATTATCCAATTCTCAAATGCGCGGCGGAAATGCTTGCGGGGCTTTGCAGACTAAGATCACATTGGCCCCCGGAGAAGTAAAAGAGCTGGTGGTTATGTTGGGGTATGCAATAAGCAAAGAGGAAGCTTATCAAGAGATCAATCGTTACCGCGATAATTTTTCGGTAAAGGAAGCATTGGCGGATGTCAAGAAATATTGGCAAAGTTATATCGCCAAGTTTAGCGTGGAAACTCCAGATCAAAATCTCAATGATTTTTTTAATGTTTGGAATCAGTATCAAGCTAAAGTGACTTTTGACTGGTCCCGGTATGCCTCGTTTTGGGAGACCGGTCTGGGAAGGGGAATCGGTTATCGAGATACCTGTCAGGATACTCACGGTGTGATTCATACGATTGCGGATCAAGCGAAAGAAAAGATTAAATTGCTCTTGCAATATCAATTGTCCACCGGAGCAGTTTACCACATCTTTTTTCCTCATACGGGAGAAAAGAAAATGCCGGAGTTTTCAGATGATCCGCTTAAAATTGTACCCTTGGTCTGCCATTACATCAATGAAAGCGGTGAAGAGGAGATTTTAAACGAAATCGTCCCTTATGGCGACGGGAACGGACAGGGAACCGTTTTTGAACATATGTGGTTGGCACTGGATTTCATTTATCATAACCGGGGTAAACATGGGATACCTTTAGTCCTTGATGCGGATTGGAATGATACTTTATTGCTCAGAGGCCCAAACCGGGCTGCCGAGTCAATTTTCATCGGCGCTTTATATTGTTGGGCTTCCAACGAATTTATCGAATTGCTGGAAGCGCTGCCGGCAGGTGAGACTTACCAGACCCAAATCCAGCTTTTAAAGACCAGGCGGGATGAGATTACCACAGCGATCAACCAAAATGCCTGGGATGGGCAATGGTACCTGCGGGCTTATGATGATAATAGCAATCCGGTTGGCAATAACGCTGCCGAAGAAGGAAGGATTTACCTCAATCCTCAGACCTGGTGCATTGTAAGTGGGGTGGCCGATCAAGAAAGGGCAAAACAAGCCTTAACCAGCATAAAGAAGTATCTTTATTGCAATTACGGTGTGAAATTAAGTACTCCCTCCTATTCCAAATATAATAAGTTTTATGGCATTATTACCCGCTATAACCTGGGTACCAAGGAAAACGCCGGGGTGTTCACCCAATCCAATCCCTGGTATATGATGGCCTTGGCAAAAATGGGACTCGGGGATGATTTATACGAAGTGATTACTAAAATTAACCCGTTAAACCGGAATGAACAGGCTGATATCCATAAAATTGAACCGTATGTTTATTGCCAGAGTATTGTCAGCAATGAGAATCCGGTCTGCCCAGGCAGGGGCTCGAACTCCTGGCTCACCGGTACAGCGGGAGCATCCATGGTAGCCCTGGGGGAACATTTTTTTGGGATTCAACCGAAGGTTAAGGGATTGCAAATTAACCCTTGTATTCCGGCAGAATGGGAACAGCTGAAGATTAAACGGTTATTCCGGGGGAAGACTTATCAGATTACCGTGTGCAACCGGAGTAAAACCGGCTTCGGAGTAAAGCGGATTTACTTGAACGGGCAGGAATTGGAAGGGAATCTAATACCGGAAAGTCTGGCCCAAGATGTCAATGAAGTGATTGTGGAATTGTGATTCAATAAAACAACGGTTAATAGGATACAAAGAAGTAAAAAATGACCTTGTGATCTTTTTGGAATCAAAAATTTTTGAACATTTAGGCCGGGTGTTTATACCGATATCTATGAACCGGGTCATCCTACAGTCGGTGAACAAGGGTTTCGTTCGATTGAGACCAATGAAATCGGTATGGATGAATTTGGTAGAAAAGAAAATTCAGAGGCAACGATATTGCAAAATAATTTTGCAAAACGGGAGGAAGTAAAACTAAAAAGTAAAAGTATTCAAGGTAATCCTGTTAAGCGGATTCAAGTTTTAATGCCCAAATTATCCTGGTATAAGTGAAACAGAATAGAGGATAAACGAGAGATGCTGGCGTAGTGAATAAGTATATTTCGGAATCAGCAAAGATGGATTTCAGCGGAGAGAGGTCAATGAGGGCCATCCTGTTTTCTGGAGCTATCAAGGAGATAAATTTGAAGATTTATAAGAAAATGCCTTAGAATGGTAGGTTTCCCTGATGTTATTTGTTGAGAATAATAATCTAAGTCCTTACTTTAATCTGGCTCTTGAGGAATATCTGCTAAAGGAATTTACCGAAGAATGCTTCATGCTTTGGCGTAATTCTCCCTGTATTGTGGTGGGGAAAAATCAGAATACTTTAGGAGAAATTAATCTCGATTATGTTAAAAAACATCATATCAAAGTTGTCCGGAGGCTTTCCGGAGGCGGGGCGGTCTATCACGATCTGGGCAATTTGAACTTCACCTTCATCGTCAATGACCTCCATGATAGTTTTTGTGATTTTTCCAAATTTACCGCTCCCATCATCGCCGTATTACGCAAATTAGGCGTTCAAGCCGAACTTTCGGGAAGAAACGATCTCTGCATCTCCGGACAAAAATTTTCAGGGAACGCTCAGTATAAATATAAGAACAGATTGTTACACCATGGAACCATTCTTTTTTCGGCTGTTATTCCCGATATTAGCGCCGCCTTACAGGTCGATCCGTCCAAGTTTGAAGGGAAGGGAGTTAAGTCGGTTGCCAGCCGGATTACCAACATTCAAAGCCATCTTGCCGAACCCATCACGATTGAAGAGCTGAAAACCATGATAGCCAATGAAGTGAAAACGGACCGGGATCATTATGAAATATACAGACTAACTTCAATCGATATTGAGAAAGTGAATGAGTCCGTGCAAGGAAAGTATGCCACTTGGAACTGGAATTATGGCATTTCACCGGAATATAACCTTCAAAATAAAGCCCGATTGAAAGGCGGAACGGTTGAAGTCCTCTTGAATGTTAAAACCGGAGTAATCCGAAATGCCCGTATTTTTGGGGATTTTTTCGGTAAATCGGATGTTTACCAAATAGAACAAGCTCTTATTGGAGTGAGGCATGAAAGAGAAGCCATCTTGGAGATTTTGTCCGAGTTTTGTTTTGCGGAATATTTGGCCGGTGTCACAACCCTTGAGTTTTTGGAACTTTTATTTTAAACGGTGAGGCAATCGAGGAAAATTTCGGATGGAATTGAAATAAGCCGCTGAAAATTATAGCACAGCGGTTTTATTATTTGGGTATGAAATTTTTTCGGCCACTGAAGGGAATTGGAAATGCGTATAAATGATTAAAAACACTTAAATTAACTTGCACATTTGACGATAAATACGTATAATGGGATGGAGGTGAGTGGAAATTTATCAGGAAGAAAGATTGTATCGGATCATGGAGCACTTGGAAAAAAGCGAGTCCATGACGGTCAATGATATTTGTGATATGTTTCAAGTTTCCCGGGATACCGCCCGTAGGGATGTCGTTAAATTAACCCAGCAAGGAGCAGTAATCCGTACTCACGGCGGAATTGCCATTACCAAATTTATCCATAAATTAAACCAATATGCAGAACGGCAAAATAATGAGCTCGAAGTTAAACAAAAGTTGGGTCAATATGCCGCCACTTTTGTCCGGGAAAACGAACTTGTTTTTTTGGATGTATCAACCACAGTGAAGTGCATGATTCCCCATCTAAGGGTGAATTCTTTAAAAATTGTAACCCAGTCGCTGGATAATGCCTGGATGCTCATGGAGTATCCAAACATTCAAACTTACCTTTTGGGGGGCTTGATTTCCCCTGAGTCCCGGAATGTAATGAGTTACGATTCATTGAGAAAGTTGGCCGATTATCGGTTTAACAAGGTTTTTCTCGGCGCGGTCGGGATTAACCATGAAGGAATTTATTATTATCATGAAGATGATGTTTATTTTAAGCGGGAATTAACAAAAAGGGCCGAACAAGTCATCGTGGTGGCGGATCATACCAAGTTCGGGAAATGTTCGTTTTTTAAAGTGCTGGATTTTTCGGCCATTAATACCTTCATTACCGACCAGCCCCCATCGGGGGAATTGCGTGAAATTCTAGAAAATGCTGGATCCGAACTTATAATACTACAACAATCCGGGGAAACTTCATGTATGAATGTGTGATTTTTGATGTGGACGGAACATTGATTGATACCGAAGAAGCGTCGGTATTATCTTTGCGAAAACTCCTTCGGGAGGAAACGACTTCCTGCTGTCCGGTAAAGGATTTATCTTTTATTATGGGCTTAACGGGTGTGGAAGCATTGAAAAGATTAGGAGTCAGAAATGCTGAAGCCGCCAATGTGCGGTGGAACCAATATATAAAGGATTACTATCATTTGGTCGAAGTTTTTACAGATATCGAGCTTCTTCTTAAAAAGCTTATGAGCTTGGGAATTAAAACCGGAATTGTGACTTCGAAAACGCGGCGAGAATTAATGGACGATTTAAGCCCTTTCGGGCTTCAAAAGTATTTTCCGTTTATAGTGTGTGCCGATGATACCATCAGGCATAAGCCGGACTCTGAACCCATTTTTAAAATAATGGATGTTGTCAATGTAAAGCCGAAACAGATGATTTATATTGGTGACACCGAAAATGATTTATTGGCTGCCAAGGGAGCCGAGGTTGATTTCGGCTTGGCGCTTTGGGGTGCAGAACGCAGGAAATTCCCAGGCGCGCAGCATCGGTTTATTAATCCGTTAGAGATTGTTAGGGTTGTGACTGCAAGTTAAATCGATTGCTTTTTTGTGAAAACTCTTAGGGTGCTGGAGTCGGCGATACCTTTGTTGGGCGTGACGGCTTTGGTGCCTTTTTTAAAAAAGGATTCGTTCATATCGGGGAAGCTTTTTTTGAGACTCATTTCCAACAGTTTAAAACTGCCGGCGAATCCTAAAAAAGACTATCAGCCTGGAAATGAAGGCTATAGTCTTTTTTAGTCCGCTAAAGAGCGATGTTAGTATGGCGAATAGGGTCGATAATAGGGCCGATAATAAGGTCGTCGGTATGGATATCTGTAAGGACGATAGTAGGGGCGTCTATATCTTCTGTATTGTCTATATTGTTGGGCTGTTACGGCATTGCCGGGTATATTAATCACTTGGTTGATATACATATTATAAGGGTCTAGACCGGGATTGACTGCCAAGATTCCCTCTTCAGTGGTGTTAAACTCTTCCGCTAACTCCCATACTGTATCTTCGGGTTGGATAATATATTGAAAGATTTCCGAACTGTTATTCATGGACATCATTTTCACCTCGTCTGTTATTAAAGACTTTTGTTAGTACATTGTATGAAGCTATATTCTAATTGGCATTGTGCCGAAAACATAATTAGAGAATGATGTTGCATTTATAAAATCGTCTAGATATAATCCGGTGCGCGAATCATCAATTACGATAATTGCGAGCTTTCATGCAAAAGGTTTTTGTCTATGATTATCGAATTAAAGGGATGATTGCTCAATTTAGTTTGAATTTTACTTGGCAAGGAGAACATTTTGAAGTTTATTGTTTTTGTGGCACTCAGTATTATTTCCAGTAGTCTTTTTGTTCTTTTTTATAAGCAAAAATCGAAAGTGGCTTTTTATTATGCTGGCTATATAACAGCGTTTTCTTTAGGGTTAATCGCCATCACCCTAGACCCGTATCCTGAGTTATATTTGGATCCGTTTGTCTTTCCGCATCTCTTGGCCAGGGTATGTTCGGTGCTATCTTATCGAATGAGTCCCTATTTTTTATTGAATGCGGCGTTTTCTGTGGCAGGTATTTTTGATCATGATCCTCAGAAAAAAAATATACTCAGTCTCCTCACTTTGCTCCCGGTAGTTATTGGTTTTGGTGTAGATGTATTCAACCCCGAACAGAGTTTTGTCTATTACTATGCCGACTATTTACCCAACTTTTGGTGGTTAATTTCATCATGGAGTGTACTATATGTTTTGCTGAGTAATATTTTGCTTTGTTATGCCGCGGTGGTTGAAAAAACCCCGAAAATAAAAAGACAAAAAATGATCATTGCTTTTATGACGTTGCCGTCGTTGCTGATTACTTGGGTGGCTTATGTTGAGCCGATTTTGGGTAAACATGATTTCACCAATATTACCGGAATTTTCGGGGTGTTTATTTTTTTAACAATTTTGATTGCCATTGGCCGGACCGGTTTTATCGGTTTAAAACTAAATTTTGAACACGATTTCATGGATCAGTCGATTCGGGTCTTTAATTCAGGTGCTTCTTTAATTCATCACGCCATTCGTAATGAGTTGCAATTGGTTAACATTGCTACCGAGAATCTAAAAAAAGAGAATTCTCAGGAAGCAATGAAAAATCTTCGGATTATTGAAACCGCCTCGCGCCATTTGGAGGATTTAGCGAGGCGGTTTTCGGAAAAAACTAAGCCGATTGTTCTTTTTGTTGAAGAGATCGACGTTAATCAATTGGTCAAAGAAATAGTCGATTCAATGGAAAAAATATTTACGATCAGAAATATAGACATCACCCAATATTACCAGGAGAAATCCCTCATTATACATTGTGATCGGGTTCATATAAGAGAAGTCCTTATCAATATTATATATAATTCCATTGAGGCTATGCCGCAAGGGGGTTCAATCAATTTCTCGGTCTCTATCAAAAGACATTTTGTTCATCTTGAGGTTTGCGACAGTGGGAGCGGTATTAGCCATTATGACAAGAAACATATATTGGAACCTTTTTATTCAACCAAAAAGGGTGCTGGAAATCTTGGATTGGGACTTACCTATTGTTTTGCAGTCATGAAACAGCATCATGGTTTTCTTAAGATCTTGAGCGAGGAAGATAAAGGAGCAACTGTAATCCTTGGATTGCCGGAGAATTAAGGAAATCAACCGGTTTATTAGAAAGATATACAGTATGGAAAGTAAGCAGTGGTGAGGCTTATTCCGGTATACCGTATATCTAATCCAAAGAATTCGGAGATAAATTCTTATAGTGGATTCTTCAGAGTATCAACCGGGGCAAAATCATCCGTGAGAAGCGGCATTTTGGCAAGCCACGACTTGTCGCGGATCCAATCGTCATCCGCTAAGGTCTTAACATATTCCGGAACCTTTTCCTTGATTGCCTTTGAGCGATAGAGCGAGTTTGCTCGCTCCTGCCATATTGCGGCATCCCAATAACGGGGATCGGCTGTGGCTATCAATATGATGTTATTTTCCGAATCGTCTTCCTTGCCTCGCAAATTCCAAATTGGAAAAAGATAGACTTGAGGGAAGACCGCCGCTACTGTACGGGTCATGGAGCGCAATAACTCGCTTGACTGTCCGGCGAATGCGCCAATAATGTTCGAGACTACCACTCCGTCCGGAGACAGCGTTTTGCGGACCGCAGAAACAAATTCTTTGGTTGTCAAATGATACGGGATGGAACTGGCGTTGTAGGCATCAATAATTACCATATCGTAAGGAGCGGACTGGCCCGTGGCAATTTCCCGGGCAATTTTTTCAACGAAAATACGGCCATCCTGGGCGAAGATTCTCAGCTTAGGGCTACTTGGCAATTTGAAGTATTTCCGGGCGACTTTGATGACCTCGGGATCAATTTCAACAACGTCGACGGCTTTTAACGATGGATAGTCGTGAAGGAATTTTTTGGGCGCCGAGCCCCCGCCCAGGCCGATAAATAAAACGCGGGACGGTTCGGGATGGGCCACCACTCCCAGATGCAAGTAAGATGTGTAAGTGAAAACCATTTCCAGGGGGTTTTTTAAATTCATTTCACTCTGGAAGGACTCGTCAAAATGCAATCGCCGCGAAGTGCTGTCCTGAACGACTCGGATGTGATGATACAGTGAGTCGCGTTCATAAAGTACTTCATAAAACCAATCCTGGGTTATCCTGCTCCCGGATAAGGCCCATAACACGATCAAGGATATAACGCCTATCATGACAAAGCAAATCATCCTGTCGAGTGATTTTGAAACAGGTTCGCCACTTGGCTTCCGAGGGTTTCTGCGACCCCGCCGTGCGGCTAAAAACATTAGTATCGACAGGAACAGCAGGATAACTCCCAGAGTATGCACAATATTACGGACGCCCATGGCCGGAATGAGAAAAAAGGAGGTTAATAAGGTGCCGATAATGCTTCCGGCACTGGAGATTGCAGCCATATAACCTGCAGTATTGCCGATTGTAGTCAGGTTGCGGGTAGCGAGTTTAATTCCAAACGGTGAAATGGTTGCCAGCAAAACGCTTGGTATGAAGAAAAATATCATCGAAACGAAAAGCGAACCCAACCTTGGTTCCCATGTGCCGAAAGAACCGGTGACTGATCCCGCCCAAAAAGGTAAAAATCCAATATATCCCCCCGCGAGTGCCAATATCGCTCCCATGATCCGGTAATGGGGATGCTTGTCTGCAATACGGCCCCCGTAATAATACCCCAAGGTTAACGCCGCCATCACGACGACAATCAAAGCCCCCCAAACATAAATAGAAGATCCGAATGTTGGCGCCAGCAGCCGGCTACCGACCATTTCCAAGGACATTAAAACCGCTCCGCATAAAAAAACAATCACTTGCAACACGAAAGATCCCTCCTTGTAATCGATTGGAATAACCAATCATTCGCGTAACATTGGCTGGATTCCTTCACGCGGAATATTATAATGGGCATCCAAAATCCTGGGAAAGTGGCTGGGATTTTCTTGGAAGAAAAGCTTAACTTTTTTCTTAATATTTCCGATAATTTATTGAAAGAAATAACCAAATAAAGGAGGAAAAATTATGGTTGTTACATCAGTTGCTGCCGTAGGCTATGCCACGCCGGTAGCCAAATCGTCCAAAGCTCAAATTGAGGAATACCAAAAGGATATTAAGACTTTAAAAAGTTTTAAGGATTTATTGAACAAAGAAGTCAAGGCTGTCAACAAGAGTAAAATGGATAAGGGTTTTAAGCAAGACGCCATTGAACAACTGGGAATGGAAAAAAACTTGGTGGATGACAAAATTCAACAACTTACCGCCGCAGTGAAAGACCAGAAAAATAACAGAAATAGCGACCCTTATGCAAATGCGGGCATTCAATGCGTAACGGTTGCCACATACGGGATTTCGTATCGAGCTTGAATCGGATAATCGTTTTTTATTGGCCTACTTCAAAGAAAAAACCCAGATGAACTGGGCTAAAAATAAGGAGGATTTCATACCATTTATTATAGCCCGCATTTTTGTGTTATATGTGGCGATATTGTGTACAAATGGTAAAATCTTTAGGGGAAATTTACCATCCGAAAGGTTGGCGCCCACCCGCGGATTCATTGCAAAAAAAAGGCGACTATGCTATAATATCAAAGCAAAACATTTCTTGCGCTGGACCTGTTTATTGTTAACAATAACAGGGGGTGTAGGAAGAGAGAATCGCGCCAGTAGCTCAGTTGGATAGAGTGGCAGACTTCGAATCTGTAGGTCGGGGGTTCGAGCCCCTCCTGGCGCACCATTTAAAACAAAGATTTATCAACATGGATTGGTAACAAATGGTAGATTCAAAGAATTATACAAAGAAAACTTGTAAACCATCGATACTAAAGAGAAACCTCGTCTTGTTTTAAACGAGGTTTTTTTCTTGCCTTCTTTTGTTCAGGTAAAGCTGCCTCCGTTGCCGAAGCCGCCTTTCTTATTTGGAGTCGGAAGCCCCGTGGATTAGATTATTTTAGGTAATCAATTACATTCATGTCTCTTGGCGGGGCGAGAGGAGCATCTCCATATGCATATCCAAGCGCTATCGTGCATACGTAATTATAATTATCAGGAATGGCTAATTCCTTTTTCAAGTTATTACCTTGTTCTGTCTTAAAAAGAATCCCTGAAGACAAAATAAAACAGGAACCGATATTTAACGATTCTGCCGCCAGCATGATATTTTGCGCCGCTAATCCGCATTCAATCTGTGGCGCGGTCTTATCTGCAGAGATCAAAATGACTGTAGGCGCATTATAAAAGGTATGATAAATTGGATCCTTAACTCTTTGTATCATAATTTGGCTATCCGAATTCAAAAAGTCTTCTTTGATCAGATTAACCATTTTATCGAGTAAGTCTCTGTTTTGAATCACTGTAAAATGCCATTTTTGTTCCGACATGGGTGCGAAAACAGCAGCCTCTAATATTGTCTGTAATTCAGAATCAGCGATCTGTTCGAATTTGTATTTCCTTATACTTCTCCTGCTTTTAATAACCCTCAAAGTTTCATTCATAATAATGAACCTCCGTTGTTATGGATTTCAACCTTAACAAAATAATGCCGCCGCTTCATCCGGGCACAATCTGTTATAATTAAATATACACTAATTGTTTAATGATAACAAGTGCTTTGAAGATTCATAGGGGTGCTATAGAATATCCATTAGATAAATTTGTTGCTCCCGGATTGATTTTTTTGACAAGGCGTTGTCTTGGGATGGCGCTAAATTATTTTTGATCAAATATGGATACTTATCAAAGGACTTAACGAGAGTAGAATATATTTCTGGTTATGAATTTTCCATATATCCCTTTTATTAAATTTGATAGAAATCTATAGGCCGAGAAACCGAGCCCCTCCCCGCGCACTAAAAAGAATTAGTAGGACTTCTGAGAAATTGGGAGTCTTTTTTCGCCTTTTTGGAAATCATATTTTCAGGGGTGATGAATTTGGTTTCCGACGATATTCAGGAATTAAAGAATCATATTCAACAACTGCGGCGAGAACTCAGTGAACTCATTGAGAACCATCGGTTAACCGATCCCGAGGTAATAGGCGCCAGTCAAATTTTAGATGCTTTAATGGTTGAGTATGAAAAGTTGTTAATGAAAAAAAAATAAAGCAGAGCTTATCTTCAGCAAGAAAGAGCTTTCTGGAAAATTTTATGGCGTGGAAAAATACGTAATGTAGGTAAAAATAAAAACTACAAGAACAATTATAAACCGGTGCGTTTTTGATATTTTATAACCGTGGAATTTTTATTTCATAAGCATCTTCAATTCAGGATGCTTTTTTTATGGCAAAAATCGTTATTTAAAGTTAATTTTTGTGCCCTTTCATACCGATTTCACTAAATGAGGGAAGGTGATAGAAATGTCTGATAAAATGAGCATTCGGAAAAAAATTGATGAGGAAAAAAAAAGAATGCAGCAACTTTGGGAAATCAGACAAAGCGTTGATAAACTCTATATGGAAGTAGCACTGGGGCTAGATGAGCTGTTAAATGAGTACGATAAAGCATTGAGAGAAGAAGAGTGATTGAGTGATTCAAAGGGATTTATTCGGTATGGAGCGGCATTTTTAAAAGCGTTTTTCTACAAAGCTTAATCATTGTAAAAACATACCACAAAAACGCAACGGGTCTGCCGGGTAAACGGCAGGCCTGGTTTGTTTTATATCTTTTATTCTCACCGATGTCCTCATTGTCAAAAGAGTGAAGCCCTTTGTAAGATAAGTTATTCGATTTTGACAGGAACTATTGGTGTCAAAACTATGGAACAATTCATTGAAATCAATGATAAGCTCGGATTATAATCAAAATAGGAAATTGGTAACGAAAACGTAATAATGTTGTAAGCGTTTGGCAATGAATTCCATTCAATAATCGAAACAAGCAGGACCAACAAATTAAGGGGAGATCAGGATGGGCTTTTTATTTTCGGACAAAAAAACGCAACAAAAGAGAGCGGAAGTTCAAGAAAATGCTGCAATGGATGGGAACCAGGAGCAGATCAATAAAGAGCAGACAGTTTTGATTCCCGAATGTATCCGTATCGGGCTCAAAAGTGTAACCAAAAATGAGGCCATTGAAATGGCGGGACAGTTATTGGTGGACGGGGGATATGTAACGTCGGAGTATATTACGGCGATGAAGGAAAGAGAGAAGGTTTTATCAACCTATATCGGCGAGGGAGTCGCGATTCCCCACGGGGTGGGAAATTCTAAAGACCAAATTATTCATAGCGGCATTTGCATTCTCCAATTCCCAGAAGGGGTCGAATATCAAGAAGGGGAGAAAGCCTACCTGGTGGTGGGGATAGCCGGAAAAGACAATCAACATTTGAAAATCCTTTCGGCCCTGGCTGAGTTTATCCAGGAAAGCGAAGCCCTGAAACAATTATTTACCACTGGGGACAGGGATTATATTTTTCAGGCATTCACCAATCGATTCTAAGCCTTATCCAAATGGAAGACAGGTGGTCGTGATGATTAAAGGGATTCCGGCTTCGCCGGGAATCGGGATCGGTAAGGCGTTGATATATAGAGAAACGGAGAACCTTACTGGATTTGCCGGCATGAAAATAGCCGGAAATGAAATTGAAAATGAACTGAAGCGGTTTAGAGACGCTTTAACCACTGCGGGAGAGTATCTTAAATCGATAAAAAATAGCGCTGCCGGAGTATTGGGAGAAAATGAGTTGCTGGTATTTGAAGCGTATCAGATGTTGATTCACGATCCGCTGTTTAGCGAGATGGTTCAGACGAATATCAAAATTGAGTTATTAACGAGCGAAGCCGCTGTTTTGAAGGCTGTTGACAAAATCCGGGAAATGTTTGTGGCCATTGACAATGAGTATATGAAACAACGCGCCGATGACATGGTCAATGTGGGAAAGCATGTAATAGATGCGCTTTTAGGTAGGGGAAGAATGAATCTGGCCCGGCTGGAGGAGGATGTGATCTTAATTGCTGAGGACTTGTCTCCGGCTGAGACAGTTTCTTTGGATTCCGGACATATTAAAGGTATTGCACTGGAAAAAGGGGGAGTCACCTCTCATACCGCGATTGTGGCCAGAACTTTGGGAATACCGGCCATCGTGGGATGCGGTGGGGATATCCGGCGTATTTCTGCGGAAACGACTGTCATTGCGGATGGCGTGGCAGGAGTGGTCATTGTAAATCCTGATCCTGAAGAAATCAGGGAATATGATCAAAAATTACGGCTGCAGGCTGAAAAATTCAAGGAAGTCGCCAAATTAAAGGACCAACCGGCCCTGACTACGGATGGTATTAAAATCGAATTGGCCGGAAATATTGCCAGACCGGATGAGGCATTTGCCGTGCTCGAAAATGGCGGTGACGGTGTCGGGCTTTTCCGGACCGAATTCCTTTACCTGGGACGCAATCAACTACCGGATGAGGAAGAACAATTTCGGGCCTACAAAAGAGCTGCGGAAATTATGGGCATGCGGCCTTGTATTATCAGGACCATGGACGTAGGGGGCGACAAGCAACCCAAAAATATCGACATTCCTCCGGAAATGAACCCGTTTTTGGGGTACCGGGCGATCCGGATTTGTCTAAAAGAGAGGGAACTATTTAAGACCCAATTACGGGCCATCTTGAGAGCAAGCGCTTTTGGCAACTTGAAAGTGATGTTTCCCATGATTTCCGGCCTTGAAGAGTTGCGGGCAGCTAAAGAAATCGTGGCGGAAGTGAAAATGGAAATGGAAGGGAAGGCCATTCCATTTGATAAAGATATTCCAGTGGGTATCATGGTAGAAACTCCCGCCGCCGCAATGATTGCCGATTTACTGGCTGCAGAGGCCGACTTTTTCAGTATCGGAACCAATGATTTGTGTCAATATACGCTGGCGGTTGACCGGATGAACGAAAAGATCAGTTATCTGTACAATCCTTTGCATATCGGAGTTTTGCGCTCCATCAAAAGGATAATCGATGCCGGTCATCAGGCCGGGATTTCAGTGGGAATGTGCGGCGAAATGGCTTCTGGCCCCGAAAATGCCCTGATTTTATTGGGACTTGGGCTTGATGAGTTTTCGATGGCCGCTTCGGCAATTCCCTCCATTAAAGGAATGATCCGCAAACTATCCTGTCAAAAGGCGCATGAAATTGCGGAAAAAGTCATGGAAATGAAGGATGCAAGTCAGATATCAAATTATATAAAGGGGCAGTTCAATGTTGACTAAAACATTTACAATTACTTCTCCCATCGGGTTGCATGCCAGACCGGCTGCTATTCTGGTGTCCTTGGCGGGAGGTTATCAATCCAGCATCACCATGAAGTATCATGAAAAAATCGTACCGCTCTCCAGCCTGATCGCAGTAATGACGCTGGGTGTCGAAGCAGGCAAGAATGTTGAAATTTCAATTTCCGGCACAGATCAGGCAGAGGCTATGGAAAGACTGGAACAGTTTTTTGAAAAGGAATTGAAGGACTTATAAAATCAGGACCCGCCTTGGAATACTCCCTCGATTCTAGATGAGAGGGAAGTTATTTAAGGATAGAATTGAGTAATGGAAAAAGAGGAGGAGTAAAAAAGTGAGTACCAGTATGACCGCATTATCTTCCCAGACCAGTTTCAAAGATAGAGTTCAAAGATTCGGCAGGTTTATCAGTGGAATGATACTTCCCAATATCGGTGCAATTATTGCTTGGGGATTGATTACGGTATTGTTTATCGGAGTCGGCTGGCTTCCCAATAAGACCCTGGCGCAGCTGGTTGATCCGATGTTAAGGGTGTTGTTGCCGCTTTTAATTGGTTATACCGGGGGCCGGGCTATCTCCGGTCATCGTGGGGGAGTTGTCGGTGCCGTGGCGACTTTTGGGATCATGATGGGCGCCGGTGGCGCTAAGAATCTGGCCGAGGGCACTCCAATGTTTCTGGGGGCCATGATCGTGGGCCCGTTGGGCGGCTATATCATTAAAAAATTGGAAAAGTTCACTGCCGGCAAGATACCGGCCGGATTTGAAATGCTGGTCAATAATTTCGCCGACGGCATTATCGGAATGCTCTTAGCTTGTGCGGGCCTGGTGGCATTCGGTCCGGTTGTTGCCGCAGCGACTGCAGCATTCGGCAATGTGGTTAAAAACATTGTTAATGCGGGATTGTTGCCTCTGGCGAGTATTTTCATCGAACCGGCTAAAATCCTGTTTTTAAATAATGCGATAAATCACGGGGTTCTTTCACCCCTTGGGATTCAGCAAGCTGCCGCAGCAGGCAAATCAATTTTCTTCATGCTGGAATCCAATCCTGGACCCGGTCTTGGTATTTTACTTGCTTATGCTTTATTTTCAAAAGGAATGGCCAAACAGTCCGCGCCTGGGGCTATCATCATTCACTTTTTAGGCGGTATTCATGAAATTTACTTCCCCTATGTCCTGATGAATCCGATCCTGTTAATACCAGTTATTTTGGGAGGAATGTCCGGAGTATTCACCTTTGGGCTCCTTGGGGCGGGATTGATTGCTCCACCGGCGCCGGGAAGCATCTTTGCTTACATTGTCATGGCGCCCAGGGGCGGGTTGCTCACGGTGTTGTTCGGTGTATTGGTATCATTCGTTGTTTCCTTCTTAATCGCCTCTGTATTGATTAAGCGTTCCAAGGAATTTTCCGGTCAGGAGTTAAGCGAGGCCCAAAGCACGGTAAAGGAAATGAAAGCCGCCAGTAAAGGGCTGGGTGTCAAATCAATGGTCAACAAGATCGTGGTTGCCTGTGATGCCGGAATGGGCTCCAGCGCCATGAGCGCTTCGATGCTTCGCAATAAACTGACGAAGGCGGGACTGAAAATCGAAGTGACCAATTGCGCTATTGAGGATATTCCTGCCGATGCCGACATTGTGGTTACCCATGAAGGACTGAGCGAACGGGCTAAAAGTATGGCGCCTCATGCCGAGCATATTTCGATCAAGAATTTTGTCAACGCTCCGGAGTATGATCAATTGGTGGAAAGGTTTTCTCAAAAATAGTTATGGCGGTTCAATGAGGGATTGTTAATTTTCAATGGACTCTGTTTTGGGCGGTTTTAAGAAAGACTGCCCAAAGCGGAGTTTTCATGGAAAGCCGTTGAAATATACCTTGATTTTTTTAGGAGGGTATATGCAGGAAGCTACGATTCAATTAAGAGTTAAAAGTATTTTACAGCGCATCTGCAATGAAAGCGATTATATCACCGTGACCGAAATTGCCAGAGGCCTTGGGATCAGCAGCCGGACTGTACTCCGGGAATTACCGGCGGTTCAGGAATGGCTCGCCAAAAAAGGCTGTAAATTAGTAAAAAAGGCCGGCGTCGGCATTAAGGTCTGGGGAAACCAGGAAGACCGTGAAGAAATCATTCATCTTTTGGGGGAAGAAAAAGAAGAACGGATTTATATGCCCAAGGAGCGCCAAACCATTATTTGCAGCGAATTGTTGCAAAACCAGGAGCCGGTTAAATTATATACCTTCGCTAAAATCCTGAATATTACGGAGGGCACCGTAAGTAATGATTTGGACAAGGTTGAGGAATGGCTGAATCAGCATCAATTGACCCTGGTAAGAAAACAAGGATTAGGAGTTTATATCACCGGGGAAGAAGACAATATCCGCAAATGCATGATTAGTTTGATCTATGAGAATATCAATGAAAATTATCTATACGGCCTGCTTGAGGGGAATAATATCAAACAACCCGTACCGGTCAGCCATACGGAGTTGCTCGCCAGGAACCGGCTGTTAAACTTGCTTAATAATAATACCATCCACCAGTTGGAAAAATTGATCCGGGGTCTGGAGGAAAATACCGGGCAAAAACTGGCCGATAGTGCCTATGTGGGACTGATAGTGCACCTGGCAATCGCGATTCAACGGATTACTCAAAACGAAGATATCGTCATGAACCGGCAGTTCATGGAAGAATTGAAACAGAGCAAAGAGTATGCATCAGCGGCAAAGCTGGCCTTGGAAATGGAAAGCTTGTTTGCGATCAAGATTCCCGAGGATGAAATCGGCTATATTGCAATGCATATTAAAGGAACGAAAAACAGAGGAATGAGCGGCGCCCTCACTCATCATACCGTTGAAGATGAAGATCTTCTAAGGTTTGCCAATGAAATTATCCGGGTTGCGGAAGCCCAGACCGGTAAGTTACTGTCCCAAAACGAAAAACTATCAAGCGGACTGGTCAATCATCTGGGGCCCGCTCTGAGCAGGTTGCGGATGAAATTGGAAATCAGGAATCCGCTTTATGATTCCATTAAGGCCCATTATCCCAAGTTGCTGGAATTGGCGGCCAAATGTGTAGCAGGTATCGAAAAACAAATCGACATGAAAATACCGGAAGCGGAGATCGCTTATATTGCAATGCATCTTGGGGCAGCTATCGAGAAAAATGAAATCGTATCCAAACATATTTACCGGACAGCCATTGCCTGTGCAACCGGTATCGGAACTTCCCGGTTGCTTGCGGCCAAAATCGAAAAGGAATTTGAAAATATTGATATCGTTGAGGTTACCTCGGCCTTGGATATTGAAGAAGGCTGGCTGCGGGAACAGGGAATCGAATTGATTATTTCCACGGTGGGTATCGCCAAAAGTCCCGTACCGGTGGTGATGGTAAATCCGCTCCTTTTTGAGGAAGACAAACGGAACATCCTTCAATTGCTGGAACAGCTGAAGGAAACTTCCGCCCTTGTGCCGCAATTTCGTAAAAAAACACTGAACCTTAAGGATAAAATGCAAGAATTGAACCAGTATGGGCAGGCAGTCACCGAGATTTTAGACCATTTTTTCATGAAAGAAAATCCCCGGGCCGGGAATATCGAGGCCTTAATTTCCGAAGTGAGCAGGGATTTTTCATTGACCGCAGCCAACAGGGAAAGGTTGGAATCGGCGTTTTTGGAAAGAGAAGCCAAAGGCGGCACCTATATTGCCGAACATGGGATATTGTTGTTGCATTGCCGGACGGAAGCGGTCGAGCATCTTTATTTTGGAGTGCTCAAGCTAGACAAGGGTTTTTTGGCTTCAAACCTACAGGGTGAACAGGCCCGCGCCCGTGTGGGAATTGTGATTGCGGCGCCGCAAAACTGTAACCCCTATCTGCTTGAAACGGTCAGTTTCGTCAATGAAACCCTGATTGAAAAACCCGATTTTATCACGTTGTTAGTCACCGGAACGCCGGAAGATGCCTTGGATAGACTGGCCAATGTTTTGGATGAGTTCTACAAACTCAAGTATAACAAGTATTTTGTGAATTAACTATCACTAACGTTCTAAGGGGCAAAAATGATTATTACCATTACATTCAATCCGGCCGTGGACAAAACGGTAGAAATCGCCGATTTTCAGGTCGGAAACGTCAACCGGGTGTCCTCGCTGCGATATGACGCCGGTGGAAAAGGAATTAATGTTTCCAAAGTAATTCGGAGCCTGGGTGGAAATAGCAAAGCAGTGGGGATTTTAGGCGGCAATGCCGGAAATTTCATTAAAGATTACCTAGACCATATCGGGATCGAAAATGATTTCCATTTCATCAAAAGAGAGACCCGTACCAATCTAAAAGTGATTGATCCCAATAAAAGAACCAATACCGATATTAATGAACCGGGTCCTGAGGTTTCCAGCGAAGATATGATGATTTTAAAACAAAAGGTCCTTGATGATCTGGGAAGAGATTCGGTAGTGGTCTTTTCAGGCAGCGTTCCGGTCAATGTCGATAAGGGTATTTATGGTGAATGGATTACTGCTGCCAAACAGAAAGGAGCCCTCACGATTTTGGATGCCGACGGTGAATTGCTCAAACGCGGTATTGCAGCGGGTCCTTTTCTGGTTAAACCGAATATCCATGAGTTGGAAAGCTTTTTTGGAACGGAAATTCAGGATATTCGTCAAGGAGAAAAATTGGCCCGCGGTTTAATCGAGCAATACGGTATTGAACAAATCGTGGTTTCCTTGGGAGAGAAGGGAGCCATTTTTATCAATAAGGATTGCTCGATGATGGCCCACGGGATGGATGTAGAAGTTAAAAGTACGGTGGGAGCCGGAGATTCGATGGTGGCCGCCCTTGCATACTCCCTCGAAAGAGGCGATGACTTTGAAAAGGCGATCCGGCTGGCAGTGGCTGCCGGTACGGCCAATGTAATGACATCGGGTTCGCAGGCCGCCGAATATCAGACCATTGTAGAATTGGAGAAACAGGTAACCATGGAATGTATTCATACAACTTTAAGCAAAGGATGGCAGAAACAATGAAGACCAGAGCGGTAAGATTATACGGCAAAAAAGATTTACGATTGGAGGAATTTGAATTACCGGCGATAAAGGAAGATGAAATATTGGTTCAGGTCATTTCCGACAGTATCTGCATGTCGAGCTACAAGGCAGCCGTACTGGGAAGTGATCATAAAAGGGTTCCCAAGGATATTGCCACCCATCCGGTTATTATCGGCCACGAAATGGCCGGAAATATTATTCAGGTTGGGGCCAAATGGCAGCATCAATTTGAAGCGGGACAAAAATTTTCAATGCAACCTGCCTTAAACTATAAGGGAAGTATGGACTCGCCGGGATATTCTTACCGGTATTGCGGCGGTGCAGCCACCTATATTATTATGCCGCAAGAGGTCATGGAGCTGGGCTGTTTGTTGAAATATGAGGGTGAAAGTTATTTTGACGCTTCCCTCGCCGAACCGATGTCTTGCATTATCGGGGCTTTTCATGCCAGTTATCATACGACCATGGGCTGTTATGAACACCGGATGGGAATTGTGGAAGGCGGAAAGCTGGCGATCCTTGCCGGAGCCGGCCCCATGGGGCTGGGCGCCATCGATTACGCGTTGCATTCCCAGCGCCGGCCGGCGATGATTGTGGTTACGGATATTGATGCCAAGCGGCTGGCGAGAGCCGAGGCAATTTTTCCGCCGGAGAAGATAAAAGCGGAAGGTGTCGAACTAACTTTCGTCAATACCAGGGATTTGCCGGATGCGCCCGCCCAGTTGCGGGGGTTAACCGGGGGAACTGGTTTTGATGATGTGTTTGTTTTTGCGCCGGTGGCAAAAGCTGTTGAGCAGGGAGATCAGATTTTGGGTAGGGACGGTTGTCTCAATTTCTTTGCCGGACCCACCGATGTCAAGTTTTCGGCATTGTGCAATTTTTATAATGTGCACTACAATTCTTCCCATATTGTCGGCTCCACCGGGGGCAATACCGATGATATGATCGAATCCTTGCGCCTTACGGAACAAAACCGGATTCATCCGGCGGTGATGGTGACCCATATCGGCGGGTTGGACAGCGCGGCCGAGGCCACCCTTAGACTGCCCGAGGTGCCGGCCGGTAAAAAACTGATCTATACCAATATCAACATGGAACTCACGGCGATTGAGGATTTTGAGGCCAAAGGAAAGACGGACCCCCGTTTTGCCAGGCTGGCTGAAATTACCGGAGCCAATCACGGTTTGTGGTGTGTGGCGGCGGAAAGATATTTGTTGGAAAACTGGAAATAAGCTGCGGGGTCGGAATTTATTATCAAAATGCGCTTTGGAGCAAGGGCTAAAATCCTGGATGATACCGGGATTTTTTTTTATGCCAATGGATAGCGGGTGAGCGCAAAGATGGGTTGCTGGTGAATTTCCATCAGGTGAGCCATTCGCTTCGACGCGGAGACCTCGGCGGTGGGAAAAACGGTTGGGGCGATGATTGTCGGGTACTAGGCGATGAGTGCGTGGTACTGGGCGGTGAGAGAAAAGCCCGAGGCGAATGCGGGGTACTGAGCGATCAGAGCGGCCCTTCTTCCTGGAGAAAGACGCTTGAAACGGAATATAGTTTTATGCTTAGGTTTATTGATGGGAAAAGGTTGGCCTAGATAAAGGATAACGGAGACAGGATGAACAGGATTTACAGGATTCAAGAGCGGCGGCGCGCCCAGCCAAGGTAGTAAATCCGGCAGATTGCTTTCTTAAAACTTAAAGGTATTGGGCCTATTTACCATATGACCCCATCGTGAAATCGCCATGTTGATTATGTTGGCATATGGTGGGATTTTTTAAAAGAAAAAAAGGAAAAAATATCAGAAAGGCAAAAAATTATGGAGGGGAAGGAGAGGCAGGAGGCGATAAAACTGAAAGGCATGGGTTGTGGAATGGGATTGAACGGAGTTTTAACGTTTCTTCTTTTTATTAGCAAGTGTCTCAATGGTTGACTTAACCAAATTTTTCTCATCTTCATCTAGCTGATCCAATTTTTCAATGTACGGTAATAATGATTTATCCTTTATAGGGATCATATTTGTATTTCTTGGCTTATCAGCTAGAAGATAATCTAATGAAACTCCGAATACATTGGCGATTTTTTGTAATGTTTCTGTCGAAGGGATTGATTTATCATTTTCATATAAAGAAACACGCCTTCCGTAGACCCCGATTTTATCCCCTAAAAAATCTTGGCTCCAGTTATTTTGTTTTCGCAAATATAGAATTTTTTCACCAAGAGTCACTATTATATCCTCCGCAGAACAATAATTTTGTTTATTTTATTGGCAATACATAAAAATAGTAAAATATTATTGATAAATTGTTTCGTCGACGATACAATAATCATGTAACAAAATTATCCATTTCTGTATTTTATTTTGCCCAATCAATTTATTTTACCATAAACACTCTTTCCTCTCAAGGCGAGGCGAAGGCTTATTCTTTCATACCCATTTAACGGAGGTTCAATCCAATGAAATCACACGACCACACTATCTATTCCATCCTAAGTAACGGCAAAAAAGTCCCCATGATCCGCCTGTCCGGCCAGTGGCTGGAGCGCTGCGGTTTTAAACCCGGCTGTAACTATACAGTCAGTGAACATTCAGGATGTTTGCTGTTGATGGTGGATGAAAAGAGGCATGAAGAAGTGCGAATAAAATCACCGCATCAAGAATGCCTATTGATCTAACCCGCGCGTCCGAGAGGACGCGAGCCTTTCCCCCTGAAGATTGAATATACGTGGTTCGGGTGGAAGGATAATCGCGAACTTATAGTTCGAAGTTGCTACTGCCTAGAATCATTTAGGCTTCAACGGCTTTGGTTACTCTCCCCCGGAATGTACTGCTTTGACTTGGCAGCATTGGGGGAGAGCGCGCCTTCATGTTGAAGGCGCGAGAGAGGTTGTGGGAGGCAATAAGCCTCACATCGGCCCTATCAATAAGATAATTTTACCCTTTATATCGAAAGAAGGCATGTCCCATGAAATCCAGTCTAGAAGAATTATTTTACGGCCATATCTTCCCCTTCGAACGGATCGTTCCTCAAGATCCTGAGTATCGCCCCTTAAACCAAAAAAATCCGATATCAAGCAAAGAGGGAGGCGTTAAAAGCCTCCCATTGCCCCAAATTCGCAAGACCTCGGCGTCAAAAAATTCATTCTGACATTTTTAATCGAAAGTATCTACCGGCACGGATTTTAAAATCCGTTTCATCGGTTAAATCCTGGTTCAGACGATGTTTTAGGCGAAATGGACAGAGGGGTGAGGGCACAGGCCCGTCCCATGAAAATATAATATCCCGACCTAAGTCCTATGATGAGATGGACGGGATTGGCCGAAAATAAAAAGGAGTGGAGTCGGCCTTTCGAAAAGATTTTAACAAAAAGTGAGGGAAATGCTTGCAGAATAAAGGTCTATGGATTCTTATCGTTGTTATGCTATTATTTTCCACCTTTAATGCCTTCAATTATTGGAACATCAAACAAACATTCAGTGAATTAAAAGAAGTCAATGCTTGGGTCGAACGGAAGAATGATAAAAACATCGATTTCATCAAGATGGATGCCATTTATGGATATGTGGTCGGCTATCTGAATTCAACCAACCAAAAACTCATAACCGGAGAGATGAATGATTTTGCCTATTTAACGGTGGAATATGCCAGAGAATTTAAAATAAACCCTTATGATTGCTTGACGATTTGTCAAATTGAAAATGGATTCAACTTACATAAAGTAGGTAGTCGTGGTGAACAGGGACCGGCTCAACTGATGCGCAATACATGGAACATTTATTATCGAAGATTTGGATTTCATCCGGATGACTTTTACCAATGGCGTTGCAATTACCGGGTTGCTATGGCCCACTTTGCGGAATTATTGAGGCAAAACCGGCATAATGTGGGAATGGCAATTGGGGAATACAATGGCGGCGGCGCTTGGGCCGGTATAGCCTCTTCCAGAAGATATGTTCAGCGGTTTCAAGTAGCCCACAAGGGAATTTCGAAATTGCCCGAAAGCAAATGGTTCAAATGAAGGGCAGATGGTGGTTGGGCGCCCGGTTTCAATTTTGAGGCATTCCTTTATAATCCGGAAAGTTCCCGAAGAAGAGTTTGCATATCCCTAACAATAAATAAAAAAGCGTGGTTTCGGATAATAATAAATCCACAATCAAAACCGTAACGGAGGGATATCATGGAAGAATTAGAGGGGAATACTTTTTGCGAAATCTGTGGCGCGGCCGGGGCCGATGTGGAATTGAAACTATGTCCGAGTTGCCTGGGGGAATTTCAGGAGGGCTCCGGACAGGATGAAGAACTTGAAGACGAGAGTTGATAATGTCGCAAAAAGGATACTTCCAATCGGGGTATCCTTTTTGCGTTTTGATATCGCTTGGATTTTGCTAAAAGCGTTGCATTGGAATGCCCATATCGAAATTGGGCCATTGAATCATGACCCGGCGGAAGCATGACAAAGCGGGGCCGATTGAACATCGGCCCCGTAAAAAAGGGAGGGAGTAATGAAAAAAAGTTTTACTGTTTATATTATACATGATTTTTCAAAAAAAGTACGACAGTCTTGTTGAAATAATGTAAATATTAAGTAACATTTTTGACTAAGTTGGAGAATAAGCCGACATAAAGCTAACATGACGAATCATTCTCATCATTATAACGATCTTTGGCCCTGTTGGTTCCCGGACAAGTGTAAAGCTTGAATGGAATGGCCTGGCCCTATGTGAAAACAATTACTTCGTTTTCGAGGAGGAATCCGGTTGATTGGGTAACACACTTCAATAACGGTTTTTTTACTCTTTGCCGGTCTTACTACAAGGGCTCTGGCATGCTCTCGCCGCCAGACGTGAGCCGGGAAATTATAAGATAATTTTTGATAGAAGTCTCCGACACCAAGCGAGACTTTTTTTATACCTCAAACAGGCATAATTACAGGAATATGCTTCTTGGAATGGAATTAACATAACGTTCAGTTATTTTTTACCAATTGTCCGTTGAGAAGTGGAACAAAATGTTATAAATTAACAAAAGTGTTGCTTAAAGGTGTTTTTTGAAGCGAAATTGTTGAATTCATGAAGTAGGTGTGATTTAGGATGATTCTTACTCAATTCCTTCGGACAGGTGGGACCCGATTTCGTTTAAAGACAATCATAGCCTATATTGCCGTATATTCGATGGTTATGATTTTAGGAGTGCAAGGTAGTTTTCTGGCAAGGAGCGTTCTTTTTTCAAGAGAAAGCTGGATAATGGTGCAAATTTTCATTGCATTAGTAGCAATTGCCACCTGGATAGAAATTTTGCTCAATTTTTTTTTCTGGAGAAATCAAGTTGCCACGTATACCCTTTATCTGGGACCGGCTTTAATGATTGGATATATACTGGACAAACCATTGTGCTTTATTACCCCATTTTTTCGGAATTCCGGGGCATTGTTTGGATTTTGTTTTCAGAGTCAATTTTGGTTATGGCTTTTTTGTCGGTTTGTTTTAATTTCAGGACTGTTAATGTTTGCCTTCGTTTTTTTTAGAAAATCCAAGGGTAAGAAAATGAACCCGTTGATTAGTCTGGGTATGGTTTTATCGCTTGCGACAATCCTGATTTTGATTTTTTTATTTCTCATTCAATTTTTAGCGCCTCTGCATAGAAAAGAGCTCTTTACTTTAATATATGCTCTCGTAACATTTGTACCGATTATCCTCATGGTTTTAACCGGGGGATATTTACACCAATTTTCATTTAAAAAGGAATTATTGATTTATGAGGCCAGGGTAATTGAGTCAGGGAAAAGGGCATTCTTAACTGGCATACATTTATTGATTTTTAGCGAAGTATTTTTATGGCGAAGCAGTTCGATGAATGATTGGGCTTCTTTCATCGGTTATCTTTTCAAATTAGCGGCGTTTTGGTTTTTAATGATTAGTTTGTGGAGGGCATTGATGACCCGCTCGCTTTTGCAGATTAATCTTGCGGTTAAATCCTTAATTCGGTCGATTGCAGTTCATGAAACTTTTACGAGCGAACACTCGAAACGCGTCGCAATTTTTGCCAAGATTATTGGAAAATGGTATGGTATGAACCGTAAAAATCTGGAACGGCTCGGTTTGGCGGGAACCTTGCATGATGCTGGAAAGCTTTTGGTTCCAAGGGAAATTTTACAGAAAAAAGAGGCTTTAAGCGAGTCCGAGTGGGCGATTTTACGAAAACATCCCCAGGAAGGGGTTAAAATCATTGCTCCTCTGAAGCTAAATTGGTGTGAACAGGCTATTTTACAGCATCATGAAAGGCCCGATGGAAAGGGATATCCCGGGAGGTTGTCGGGAACAGAATCGATTGATTTATTTGCCAGAATTATCGCTGTGGCCGATACTTTTGATGCCATAACATCGGATCGCCATTACCGTTTTGCTACCAATTTCGCCCGGGCGCAGGAAATTATCTTACGGGAAAGTGGAAAACAATTTGATCCCAAGTGTGTTAATGCGTTTATGAAGGCTTTTCCCGAACTTATCGAGTTTAGAAAAATAAATGCAAGTCGCCTTGTTAAAAAACGCGGTTAAGAGGGGTGCAGAAATAAAACGGCTTGGCTTTTTTAGGTCGTTCATTTGATTTACCTTCATGACAATTCAATCGATTATTGATTCTTCATGTATCGAATCCCCTAAAACCGCAAAAAATATTTTTTGAAATTCACCTTAGTTCAATCAGTTCATTCAATCATGCGATCAGGGAAAATCATGAAATTCATTCCTGCGGGAGAACAAGAATTTATTTCCTCCATCCGCGATTTACTTGGTAATCCATACGATTTGGCTTTTGAAATCTTGTCAGACAGCCATATAACCGCAGCCTACCTGTCATCAATCGTTGATGCCAATCAACTTCAAAACAACATTCTGGGTCCGTTGGGGACTTTAGGACTGAAATCGTCTCGCCATAATAACCGCAATTGGGAGCTGATTTTGCCGCTTGTTCGGGAGAGAGGTAAAAAAATTCGCAATGATTTGGGGGATGTAGTCGACGATCTCTTGGCGGGCAGAACGATTCTTCATTTGAGAGACAATAGCGAAGTTTATTCATTTGAAACGGTAAAAAGGGCTAAAAGGCAGCCGGCTGATGCCAATGTAGAACGGACTGTACGCGGGGCCAGAATCACTTTTGTCGAAGATTTTGACGATAATATTTCGATGATTCGTTCTTGGGTTCAGGATACATCCTTGCGGATTGAAGGAATGCGAATCGGCAGGAGAAGCCGTACCAGGGTTGCCATAATCTATTTGATGGAGGTAGCCGACTCCGGTTTGGTGGAAGAGGTCAGGAGAAGGCTGGAACGTATTGACGTTGATAGTGTGCTGGATTCGGGGTATTTGGAACAATTCATAAGCGATAACCGATGGTCGATTTTTCCTCTTACTCAAGCTACGGAACGTCCCGATAAAGTAGCCTCAGCTATTTTTGAAGGCAGAGTGGCTATCAATGTCAGCGGGAGTCAAAACGTAGTCATTGTACCGGTGACCGTCAACGACCTTTATCAGAGCCCGGAGGATTATTACTGGGGGTTTTGGTTCGGCTGTTTTTTGCGTTTTTTTCGGGTCCTTGGCAATAATATTGCAGTAGCCCTTCCTGGTTTATATATTGCCCTGCTGGGGGTCAATTCCGAGATATTGCCGGTTCAATTTGTTTTAACCATTACCGGGAGCCGGATGGGAGTTGCTTTTCCATTATTGATGGAGCTTTTACTGATGGAAATAACCCTGGAAATATTTCGTGAGGCCAGTTTACGGTTACCTCAAACCCTAAGCCAAACTTTGGGTGTCACAACGGGAATCGTTTTGGGAATTGCGGCTGTCGGTGCCGGTATTGTGTCAAATGCCACTTTGGTAGTAACTGTAATTACTGCCATTGCCTCATATTCAGGGCCTGATTACGGCATTGGCTTATCTTGGCGGATTATAAAGTATATTTTGATTTTTGCAGCGGCTTTATTTGGATTGGTAGGTTTGGTAGCTGTTGGATTAATGGTTTTGGGTTTTGCTGCGATGCAGAATTCCTTCGGTGTTGGCTATTTGTCGCCATGGACACCAATCCGCGGCGTGGAACTTTTGGATACAATTTTGCGGCGACCTCTGTGGATGCCCCGTAGGGGGGGAACATACCATCCGAAAGATAAAAGAAGGTATAAGCAGAAAGGAGACCCGGACACGAGATATGGTAAACGGGAAGATGAATGATTTGGGCGAGACAAGGGTTAAAGTTTCACCCTTGATGTTGTTTGTTTTACTGCTCGTTTCGGGGATGGGTTTAGCTTATTTGATCCCTTTGCACGATGTCGCCAAAACTTGTGGCCCCGGTGCTTACTTGGCTGTACTTTCCGCCGGCATAATGTTATTACCCTTTATTTTTTTGATCCTAGGCCTGCAACATCGTTTCCCGGAGAAAAATATTTTGGGGGCTGCAACAGAAACCTTTGGAAAAATCCCGGGCGCCATTCTGAATCTCTTCTATTTGGGGGCCCTTTTTTTTCAAGTTATGGTCATTGTCTATAACACCGCTGAACTGATTATTACCTATTCTCTGAATAGAACTCCGCTTTGGGCTGTTACGGTTTTAATTCTGATTAGTTCGGGTTTTTTCGTGAAAAATGGTTTGGTGGGAATCAGTAGGCTTGCCGGGTTTGTTTTTATTCCGGTCTTTTTTTTTCGGATTCTGATATTAGCTTTTGCAACTCAGGGATTTGAAGTCAATCAACTCTTACCTGTTATCTCGGCTGGTCCATTGGAATATCTCCAAGGCGGATTTTCCATCGCCATGATTTTTGGCCCTGCCGGGATCGGTCTTTTATTTATTTATCCTTTGTTATCCAAACCCGGAAAACTGAAACTAATCACTGCTAGCTTACTTGGCACGCAAATCTTGATTACTTTCGTCAGCTTCAGCATCGTGATCGGAGTCTTTGGGGATATCGGGCTTCAGTCGTATGCCTGGCCTGTTTTTGAAGTTATCCGTAGAATTGATATTTCCTTTTTAGCCCTCGACCAATTAGGAGTTGTTTTTCTAATCATATGGTTTACCGCACTTTTGACAGGTTTATCGTTGGTATTTTATATATTGGGAGATGGACTCAGTCAGCAACTTAGCAAACTCAAATATTGCTGGTGCTTATTGGGAAGCCTCTCTATCGTAGGTATCGGAACTTTATGGATACCCAGCCAGTTTTATGATTTTTATATTTTTAGGGTTATCAGCAAAAACTTTATTATCTTTTTTTACGGTTATCCGCTTTTAATTTATATTGGGGCACTGGTCCGGGGGATTGGAGTTAAAAAAACTTGAACTCAAAACGGGTTTTGGTTACAGTTTTTATGTTGATAATGATTGTACCAGGATGTTGGGACTTGGAAGAGATTGACCGGCGGGCTTTTGTTACCGCTTTAGGGATTGATTTGAAACCTAAAGGTTTAGTGGTTCTTACTGCCCAACTTCCGCTGCCCAGACTGATGCTGCCGCCAGGTTCAACTTCGGGTGGAAAAGAAGGGAAAAATTTTCACACGATCAGTGCAACAGCTCACAATGTTTTCAACGCTTTTGGAGTTTTACAATCCAAAACCAATCGTCATCTGGTAGTTCAGCAAAACAGGCTGATTGTTATAGGCCAAGAGGCAGCCCGGCAAGGGGTTAATCCTTTATTAGACTGGATTTTCAGGAGCCCAAAGCTTTCACCTCAATCGTTGATATTTATAGCCCGGCATCGTTCGGCAAAGGAGATATTATCAGAAACTCCTTCCGTGTCCAATATGCCGGGATTGGAAATCAGGATAGCGAGTCAATTAGCAACCAAGGAAAATCACACCGACTTTGTTCCTGCATGGCGTTTTCGCAAGATTATGGTTAATAAAACCAGGGATTTGTATGCTCCCATGGTTGATTTTGATCAAGAAGAAGGACAATATATCAAAGAAGGTTTGGCTGTTTTTAATGGCGACGATTTGGTTGGTGAATTAAACCGGGAAGAGACTCAAATTTTCAATGTTCTCACCAATCAAATGAAAGCTGGTACTATGACCTATGGCCTGATTGGACGAGAAAGCGGTAAAGTATTTTCGCTGAGGAATATGACTGCAACCACTAAGATAAAAGTTAGCATCATGCGGGGGAAGCTCTTTTTTGGGGTTGATTGTGAGACGAAAGGTTCCTTAGCAGAGACCAATGACGTAGGCCAACGGTTAACCTTGCGTTCCCTCGAAAAATTAGAAAAAAAAGTGGCAAAGGAAATGCAGTTGAGGACTATCTGCCTGATTCATAAGTTGCAATCGCTGCACTCCGATTCAATCGGTTTCGGGGAGCAATTGCGGGCGCAGCATTATAGAATATGGAAAGAAATGGACTGGAAAGAACTTTTCCCAATGGTGCCTTTTAGAGTATCGGTAAAGGCTAAGATTATAAGAAATGGAGTTTTTCGTTGATTGTCGCAACATTGGAATTCAAAACCTCGGCATTAGCTGGTAGTGGCTGGAATTTATGAAAGATAAGGTAATTTTTAATCCCTATCAAACAAACCAGGAGAGACTATATTTTCTCCTGGTTTGTTTATGTAAAACTCAGATTGGGTTGAATGAGCCGCTGCTGGACATTTTGTGTTTGTAATTATGATTACGTAAAAAATATTATTAAAATATTAAACTATTTATTAAATTATTCTACTTTGATTTTTAGGTGACTTATAAGAAAATTATTGTAACAAAATGATTAAAAACTTTTTGCCGGCTGACAATAAATAATCGACGAAAGGAGGACTAAAAACTAAATTTTATCGGCTTGTTGAATATTTGCGTTCAAGAAAATCAAAGGAGGGAACAAATTGAAAAGTAAACATTGGTTTTTAGTGATTTGGGCGATTGGCTTATTTTCGGGAATGAATTTATTTTTACCTATTAGCCATGCAGCGGTTGTCCAAGCGGTTCCGGGGCGGATAGAGGCGGAGAGCTATAGCGCCATGTCCGGAATCCAAACCGAGACTTGTGCTGAAGGAGGGGAAAATGTTGGGTGGATTGACGCCGGTGATTGGATGGATTATAGCGTGAACGTTCAGGCAACCAGCAGTTATACGGTGGAATTCAGAGTGGCTGGTATTGCCAATACTCAATTCCAATTGCTCAACGGTTCTACGGTTTTAGCAACAGTCACCGTTCCCAATACCGGTGGATATCAGGCGTGGACGACGGTAACCGTGAACAATATTAGCCTTCCTGCCGGGAATCAAACCTTACGGGTCTACGCGGTAACCAATGGTTGGAACATCAATTGGTTCAGTTTCAGTCTTGGCGGATCGGGAACCCCCGTGCCAAGTGGAAATCTGGCTTTAAACAAAACAGCAGTTGCATATTCCACTGAAAATGCCACCCTTTATCCTGCAGGAAACGTAGTGGATGGCAATACCGGAACTCGTTGGAGTTCGGCGTTTTCTGATCCACAATGGATTTATGTGAATTTGGGCTCTACCTATGCAATTAATAAAGTCGTTTTAAACTGGGAAGCCGCTTATGGGAAATCTTATCAGATTCAGGTTTCGACCGATGCCAGCAACTGGAGTCCTGTTTGGTCCACAGATAATGGAAGCGGTGGTGTTGTAACCGCAACCTTTGCGGCAACCAACGCGCAATATGTGAGGATGTACGGAACTACCAGGGGAAGCGGTTATGGTTATTCCCTCTATGAATTTGAAGTTTATGGGGATTCCTCAAATGGAACGGTGGACTTTGGTCCCAATGTCTACATTTTCGATCCTTCCATGCCGGCTTCGGAGATTCAAAGCCGTTGCGATGCCGTATATACCCGGCAACAAAGCAATCAATTCGGTTCGGAGCGTTATGCCTTACTCTTTAAACCCGGTTCTTACAATGTCAATGTTAATGTGGGCTTTTACACCTCCGTCATCGGTTTGGGTCCGAGGCCCGACGATACTACCATAACCGGTTCCATTCGCTGTGAAGCCGATTGGATGGGCGGCAATGCCACTTGTAATTTTTGGCGGACCGTGGAAAATCTGGCCGATGTACCGACTTATTCGGCGAACCCCTTGGCTCCTTCAGGTACGGAAACTTGGGGAGCATCCCAGGCGGCTCCCATGAGACGAATGCATATCAAGGGCTCTCTGACTTTATGGGATCCCAATCCCAACAACTATGACGGGAGCTGGTCCAGCGGCGGATTCATTGCCGACTCCATCGTGGACGGCCAAATAAGCTCCGGGTCCCAACAACAATATTTTACCAGGAATAGTCAAGTAAGTTCATGGAGCGGTTCCAACTGGAACATGGTTTTTGTCGGGACCAATGGCGCTCCTGGGGATAACTGGCCCAGCCCCTCTTACACAGTGGTAAGCCAGACACCGGTTATCCGGGAAAAGCCGTTTTTATACCTGAATAACGGCGGAAACTATTTTGTTTTTGTACCGGCGCTCCGGAACAGCAGTCAGGGAAGCAGCTGGTCCAGTAATATGGGACAAGGCACATCCCTTTCCATTGATCAATTCTATATCGCCAAGTCAGGGACAGACAATGCAACCACCATTAACGCAGCACTCAGTCAAGGAAAAAATTTGATCCTAACGCCGGGCATTTACCATCTGAGTGAACCCATTCAAATCACCCGGGCCAATACGGTGGTACTGGGGATGGGCCTGCCGACTTTGGTGCCGGATAACGGAACGGCAGCCATGAAAGTTACCGATGTGGACGGTATTACTCTGGCAGGTATTCTTTTTGATGCAGGTGCATTGAATTCGCCGGTATTGCTGGAGGTGGGACCGGCGGGCAGTTCATTAAGCCATGCCGGTAATCCCACTTTCCTATATGATATTTTTTGCCGGGTGGGCGGAGCTGCTATGGGGAAGGCTACCCATTGTGTGGTCATTAACAGTAATGATGTGGTCGGCGACGATCTATGGTTATGGCGGGCGGACCACGGTACGGGCGTTGGCTGGAGCACCAACACGGCGACGAACGGTTTAATCGTCAACGGCAATCATGTAACTTTTTACGGCCTGTTTGTTGAGCACTTTCAGGAATATCAAACTCTATGGAATGGTAACGGTGGCCGGACCTATTTTTATCAAAGCGAATGCCCGTATGATGCACCGAACCAAGCATCCTGGCAGCATAATGGGATTAACGGCTGGACCAGTTACAAAGTGGCTGATACTGTAAGCAGCCACGAGGCCTGGGGACTTGGAGTTTACTGCGTATATACCGTTGACTTGACCATCAAATGTCATAGCGGCATCGAGGCTCCGGTTAACGCGGGAGTTAAACTCCATCATCTGGTAACCGTCTCTTTAGGCGGCCAGGGAGAAATCACCCATGTGGTCAACAACATCGGCGGCCCATCGAACTTGGCTACCAACATCGCAACGGTCAATCAATTTCCGTGATATTTTATTGAATGGCCGGTAATTTCCAGCGATATTTTAGGGGTTGTCCCAAAGAATTTGGGGCAGCCCCTTTAATTAACCGCTGGATCGGAACCAACTTTTTATACGGCCTCCATTTTAGAAGCTAACAATCATTTTTAAAAGATCCCCACCGTCATAGGAGTCCCCCGGCCAACCGGAGGTTCCGCGGATAGCCTCTACAGCAATATGATCGGTAAAATTGTAACCGGCTTTTAAAACATAATAGCCGTTACTGCATTCCCGTTCACCGATAAAGTAAAATTTATCCAGGTTCAATTGACCCCCGTAGTTGTAGTTGCGGGCATCCCGGTTTTCTTTATTGTCGGTTTTCGCAATCGGCCGGTCATATTCGAAATATAATTTAAATTCCTTGATAACCTGAGCATCAAGTTGCACCGCCCATTCCGGAACGCCATAGCCCATATCCTGATAGGCCAATCCTAAATTGATCAGGCCGCCTATTTTGTTTTGATGAAATTCCACAGTGTAAGCACCGGCATCGTAATGAGTTTTCTTGGTATCCCTTACGGGTTTATCATAATCTTTGGCGATCACGCCTGCGGCAAAACTGGTGTTTTCTCCAAGCGAGCAGGAATACTTAACCCCAAAGGGAGCAACAATGGTGGTAAAATCCCCCAAAGTATCCATGATGTCAGGGTTATAGCGGAATTTTCCAATTTGGAAGGTTCCAAAACCTGTTTTGGTGGTAATGTAAGCTTCCCGAATATTGGTGGCCAGGGAATTACTTTCACCATCGGCTTCATTTTCGGGAACCGTATTGGCGTCGATATTTTGAATCGTTATGCTGTAAGATGTCGTATCATCGAAAGTGCCATTCATTGATAGCCTAGTGTCCAAGAGGGACTCGCCGGTATCGCTATAATTTTCGTACTGTAATTTGCAGCCAAAGGTTGGGCCGCTGGTGGCTGCGAACGCACTAAAAGATATTGCAAAAACCAACGTGAAAGTAAGCAGAAAAACGAAGATTTTTTTCATAAACAATCCTCCTTTAAATTGATTTTAAAAGTTTCGAGGTATCAATATTTTTAGGCCTCCCAAACTTTTTAACAGTATATTCTTTTATTTCCAATATATTACTGATCAAAAAGCGCAAGGGTAAATCTTTCAAGATCACGGGAAGGCCGGCTGGAGGGTATAGCAGTGTTTGCATAAACGTTTAGAGAGGGTGTAAATCTTTCATTTTTTCATTCGAGAAATCATAAATTCCACTTTATTTGGCGACAATGTTTTGAAAACTTCTACGATTCAATCGTACTATCCAAACTGTTCCGGTATTGGCTCATGATCTTGAATTGATCCGGATTCCTTTGTTTGCCGGTCGAGCTACATTGAATTCCGGGCTTTAAGTTGATTTCAATGGGCGCCAGGAAAGGAGGGTTGCTTTACTTTCCGATTGTCAAAGTCAGGGTTAAAACGATAGGAGGAACCAGAGATGAAAAATCATTCGTTTCGTTATTTCCGGTTATTGTTCGGAATGTTGATTTTGTTAAGTGTTTTTTACTCCGCAGTGACATGGGCGGTAGATATTTATCCATTTCAAGATCCGACACTTGCTTTAGAAACCAGAGTGAGCGATTTGATGGCGCGTTTAACGTATGATGAAAAAGTAACTTTTTTCCATCAATGGATACCAGCCATACCGCGTTTGGGAATTCAGTCTTTCCGTACCGGGACTGAAGCCTTGCATGGCATTGCTTGGCTGGGTGCGGCAACTGTATTCCCACAAGCCACCGGGTTTGGATGCACCTGGGATAGGGATTTGATAAAGCAAATCGGTTCAGCGGTCGGAGAGGAAGCGAGAGGATTTCATCAGCTCGATCCGGTAAAAAATGGGTTATCATTGTGGGCACCGGTCGTTGATTTGGAAAGAGATCCTAGAGCAGGCCGTTTTGAAGAGGGATATGGTGAAGATCCCTATTTAGTAGGCCACTTGGCCATCGCTTATTGTTTGGGCATTAAAGGCGAAGATCCCTTTTACTATAAAGCGATTCCGACGCTTAAACATTTTTATGCCTATAATCTTGAAGCGAGCCGGGATACATTTTCCGTGAACATCGATGAGCGGAACAAAAACGAATACTATTTGAAATCATTCCAATATCCGGTAGAGGCCGGGTCCGCCAAATCATTAATGACTTCATATAATCTAATCAATGGAATCCCCAATACCGTGTCCCCGGAAATTAATACCCTGGTCAAGAATACATGGGCCAGAGGGAAGGATTTCTTTGTGGTAACGGATGCTTATTCCCCAAGCAATTTGATTAATTCCCAACATTATTACAGTGACCCCGCTTATTCTCATGCCGGGATGATCAAAGCCGGAGTGGACAGCATGACTCAGGACGACAATGATAACACCAATACCGTTACTCATATTAAAGACGCTCTTGCACTGGGATTGCTTACCATGGACGATATTGACAAAGGAGTCAAAAACATCTTGCGCGTGAGGTTTCATACGGGTGAGTTTGATATCGGAGGAAATAACCCTTATAAGAGTTTAGGCACAGAGCAAATCGGTTCTGCCGAACATGCTGCATTAGCCCTTAAGGCAGCGAGGGAACAAATAGTACTTTTAAAGAATACTCATGAAATTTTGCCGTTACATAAGAATTATTTGAGAAAAATAGCTGTGATTGGCCCTTTGGCCGATCAGGTATTAACCGATTTTTATTCGGCGCCTTTTCCTTATACCAAATCAGTCCTGGATGGAATTCAAACCAAAATTGCTGCGAATAAAGTCACTTTTACCAGAGGGCTCGATCAAATAGCCCTTAAATCGTTGGCCAATTCCCAATATGTAACCGCTCCTGCCGGCGGAGGACAATTAACAGCCACTGCTGCTAGCGTGGGTGTCAATGAAACCTTCGATTTATACGATTTTGGATGGGGTCAGTATCTCTTACGCTCCCATGCCAATGATAAATTTCTCACCGGCAATGGTAACTGGAGTGCAAATGTGCTCAACACTGCGAATGCGCCGGGTGTTCAGAATAACAGCGTGGCAGCCCAGGAATGGTTTACCTATCAGAACTTTAAATATGAGCTTCAGGCGGACGGAACCCATGCTTTGTACAATTATCAAGTGTCTCACTGGGATACCGGGCTTAGCGGCGGGAAATATGTGACAGTGGATGCTGGATCCTCCTATGCTTTGAATGCTACTCAAGGGACTGTCGGCACCAATGAAAAATTTCAATCCACTCTCTTGGTGAATGGTTTGACAGCGGCCGCTGACGCCGCCCGGGGAGCCGATGCGGCCATTGTGGTGGTGGGAAACGAGCCGATGTTGAATGGCAGGGAAACCTTAGACCGTCAAGAAGTTACCCTTCCTCCGGCCCAGGAAGAGCTGATCCGGGAAGTGGCGGCGGTAAATCAAAACACCGTTGTAGTGGTTATTTCGAGCTATCCGATGGCTATCGGCAAGGTGGAAAATAACCCGCACGTGAAGGCGATCATTTATTCTTCCCACGGGGGACAAGAGGAGGGAACGGCGATTGCCGACGCCATTTTCGGCGATTACGCTCCCGCCGGCCGGTTGAATTCCACCTGGTATAGCTCGCTGAATCAATTACCGGCTATTACTGATTTTGATATTATCAATAGCAAACGCACTTACATGTATTTTGAAGGTAAACCTTTATATCCCTTTGGTTACGGATTGACATACACCAGTTTTCAATATAGTAATTTACGGCTGAGTTCCGGCTGGATCAAGAACTCCGGACAGGTTACCGTCAGTGTCGAGGTGAAAAATACCGGGACTGTGGCTAGCGACGAAGTGGTCCAGCTATATGTTAAAGAATTGCAGCCCAAGATAAAACGGCCAATTAAAGAACTTAAAGGGTTTGACCGAATTCATTTGCTCCCTGGCGCCAGGCGAACCGTTAAATTTAATTTGCCCGCCCGGGAATTGGCATGCTGGGATCAAAAGCGGAACGGTTTTTATGTGAAGCCGGGCGATTATCGCATTATGATCGGGCGCTCTTCGGCGGATATTCAATTAAGTGCCGTTTTAAAGGTATTTGAGGGTAAAAAGTAGATCAGCTGCAAAAGAACAGTCAGTTTCCTGCTTGAGAGCGGGAATACTTTTTGCAAATTGATGTGCGACCAGTATGAAAAAAGAGTCTCGAGAAAAAACGAGACTCTTTTTTTATTAAAACTTATCTATGTTTTAATTTATTTTTATATCCGATATTGTAAATTCTCTAATGGGCTCTTTATTTATAATCGGGTTGAAGGTAATTTAGGCAAATAATGACGATATACCCAGGCAGAGAAGCTAAACCATGGAGTAAAGACTGTTTGCCACCCCTCGCAAAAATCCATGATGGTATTGAAAATAACCTAAGTTCTGCTCTACAAATCCTACCAGCACTGCAAATCCGCTAAAGCCTATGATGTATGGAATCAAGAATTCCATCCGGACTGGCAAAAAATAGAAGAAGATCATCCAGGTAAAAGTAAAAGCCAAAGGAATAAAAATCGGAATTCCTAACACCACAAATGGCCCTGACCGATAAGAAAATTCACCGAGTAGTTTCCCAATAAAAAGTATCGTAACAATATCCACTAACCCACCTAAAACAAAACCAAATATGAAAAATTTTTTATAATCTTTCAGCGGTATGAAAACTAGGGTTGGAATGGCAAAAAGAAGCGTTAATCCTGGCCAAAATATAAGATCTTTGTTGATAGTCAATCTCATTCACCGTTCTCTTTTTCTTGGGGATATTTTATTGTTTCTCGGCGAATCAGGAATCATGTAAAAACCTAGTATATCCTAAGAATACGGGTATATTTGAGTGAAGGTACCGGCTTTTTCTGAAAATCTTAAAAAAAATCATAGGATAATCAAAAAAAATCTATTGAAGGCGGATGGGATTGAGGTAAAATTAAATTACAAATATTGGAATTTTATTGCAGCGTTTATATTGATGTTTTTTCCCTTCTTAAAATCCTTCCTGAACCATTGAATTAACGCATGGAAAAGTAAATGGGCCGAATTTGGGTCAATTTATCCAGTCACAAAACTTTCCAACCCAATTTTACAGATTCCTCCTTATTCGGGGTTGACTAGAAAACCGTTGTAGTCAAAAGCTTTCTTTTATTAAATATAGTCCGTTTGATTCTGAACGGGAACTTTTCTAAAAAGTCATCCGCACCGTTGCCAAATTACCACTTATCTAGCGTTGCCGGGAATATAAAATGACGCTAGGGCGCGCTATTTAACCTTTGCAAGCCAAGATTAAGAATCTGGGTTGAATGTATTTTCTAGATAGGAGGTGGTATCGATGTAGCCATTCCTTGGGAACTTCCCGGAAAAATAAAAAAAGAAAGGGTGTAGAAAATGAAACATTTCACTAGACATTATCTTCCAATCAAAAGTCTGATTATGGTTTTTCTGGTATCGATTTTTATTTCAGCCGTTGCCTTTGCACAAGCGGACAATCCCCTTCTCACCAGCGTTTATACAGCAGATGCCAATCCGTATGTTTATAATGGCCGCTTTTATATTGTCTGTGGTCAGGATCAAGCTAATTCGACTGCCTTTAATATGTATGCCTGGCGGCTGATGTCATCCTCCGACATGAATACATGGACGGATCACGGGGTGATCGCCAAACCTGCGGATTATAGCTGGATGCCCAGCAACCGGGCTTGGGCGTCAACCATTATCAATCGCAATAATAAATTCTATTTTTATATCGCTACCGATTATGCGGTTGGAGTCTTGACCGCAAGCAGTATTACCGGTCCCTATACCGACCCCCTTGGGAAAGCGCTAATCGACAAGAATACGCCGGGACATGCCGCGCGGGATATTGATCCCGATGTCTTTATGGATGACGATGGACAAGCCTATCTGTTCTGGGGCGGCGACGGTAATTGCCGTTATGTCAGACTCAATAGTGATATGATTTCCCTTGCCGGCAGTGTGATGGATGTCCCCGGTCTAACTGGAAGCGGATACACTTACCTGGAAGCCCCCTTCGTTTTTAAAACCAACGGCACCTATTTTCTGATGTATGCCGATTCACCCTGGCCTTCGAAGATTCACTATGCCACTGCCAGTAGTATTAGCGGCCCCTGGACCCACCGCGGGGTCATTGGCAGCGCCACCGGGACCGGTACCAATCATGAAGGAGCTGCTTATTTCAATAATCAATGGTGGTACACCTACCATACGGAGGAATTATCCAATGGCAATCCATATAGCCGCTCTGTCTGTGTTGATAAGATGTATATTGCCGGCAGCATTATTTTACCGATTACCTACAGTTCATTTTGGATGAACGGCGGGACTTCATACTGCAAAATCATCAATCGCTCAACCGGAAAATGTCTGGATAACATGGGTTCTACCTCGGACGGGGCCAATGTATGTCAGTACGCCAGTGGTTCCAGTTATAATCAACAGTGGAAACTGGTGGATGCCGGCAGTGGATATTTCAAATTTGCCTGCCGTACCGGGGGCAAATATTTGGATGGGATGGGCCGCACCTCCACCGGTTCTAATGTGGCCCAATACAGCAGCAGTAGCAGCAATAACCAGCAATGGCAGATTGTCGATGCCGGCAGCGGTTATGTAAAAATCATTAACCGGGCGACAGGTTTATATTTGGATTCCATGGGCCTGACCAGTGATGGCTCAGTAGTCGGCCAATATACCAGCAGTTCCAGTTATAATCAACAATGGCAGATCGTTGCCCCGTAATCTTTTATAATAAGGAGGGAGAAAATGAAAAGAAAATTTGCAATCACCACGGCGCTGTTACTGATGATGATCATGGTGACCCCGGTGGGTTTGGCGATGAATCCGATCATCTCCAATGTATTTACCGCTGATCCGGCGGCTATGGTCTATAATGGCACGGTTTATCTGTATACGGGCCATGATGAAGCAGCTTTGGGTGGCTCATCTTATGTCATGAATAACTGGCTTTGTTTTTCTTCTACGGATATGGTGAACTGGACCAGTCGTGGCACACCGCTTTCCGTAAGCGCTTTTAGCTGGGCCAAGGCTGATGCTTGGGCCGGGCAGGTTATCTATAGAAACGGCAAGTTTTATTGGTACATCTGCGCCGAACATAAAACCATTTCCGGTAAGGCCATCGGGGTCGCCGTATCCACTAGCCCTACCGGTCCGTTTACCGATGCCAGGGGCAGCGCTTTGATTACCAACAATCAGACCACCCAAACCAGTATCAGCTGGGATGATATCGACCCCACTGTATTTATTGATGATGATGGACAAGCCTATTTATACTGGGGCAATACCGTATGTAAATATGTCAAGCTTAACAGTGACATGATTTCTTACAGCGGTTCGATTCAAACGGTCAGTTTGCCGAGTTTCACCGAAGCACCGTGGCTGCATAAGCATAATGGAATCTACTATTTATCCTACGCGTATGGCTGGCCGGAAAAAATCGCTTATGCCACCAGCAGCAGTCCCACCGGCCCCTGGACCTACCGGGGAATCATCAATGACTATGTGCCGAATTGCGGCACCAACCACCAGGCGATCATCGAGTTTAACGGCAATTCTTATTTTATTTATCATAATGGATTGCTGGGCGGTGATTACCGGCGATCGGTCTGTATCGACCGTTTGTATTACAATAGCGACGGGACAATTCAACAGGTGGTCCAAACCACGGCCGGATTGGGGAGCACGGTTTCGAAAACCGGGGTCAATTACCTAATCATCAATAGGAACAGCAGCAAATTTTTGGATGTAATCAATGCCTCCACAGCCGACGGCGCCAATGTCCAACAATACTCAAACACGGTCAACAATTGCCAACGCTGGAAATTGGTTGATGCCGGCAGCGGTTACTATCAAATCGTAAATGTCAATAGCGGTAAGCTTTTGGAAGTTGCCAACGCCTCCACGGCCGACGGGGGAAACGTGCAGCAGTATACGAACAACGGCAATAACTGCCAGAAATGGAGATTAGAAGATGCCGGCGGCGGTTTTTACCGCATTATTAATGTTAATAGCGGAAAGCTTTTAGAAGTAATCAACGCTTCAACTGCCGACGGGGCCAATGTGCAACAGTACACAAACAACGGAAACTATTGTCAGCAATGGAGATTTATCCAGTAATTATTCGAAGCATATCTTGTTTGAAACAAGAGGCTGTCTAAAAAACAATTCAAAATCAATAAGAAATACAATATATAGACTCATTAAATGAGTTGATTCCGATATATTGTATTTCTTTATCCTGCGTGCGTTTGCCGCACGAATTTACTTTTGGGACAGCCCCGAAGATTGAAACTTAAAACTTTATGATAATCTGGATTGATAATCCTCATAGCCAAACTGCCGGACGATTTGGACCCCATCAGTCTCATTATAGCGGACAATGGCCGGCAGGTTGACCCCGTTAAAGGTGTTGTTTTTAACCATCGAATAGTGGGCCATATCACAGAATATCAGTCTGTCTCCGGGTTTTAGCGGCTGTTTGAAAGAATAGTCGCCAATAATATCCCCCGCCAGACAGGTAGCTCCTCCCAGACGGTAAGTATGAGCATATTCTCCCGGGTTTCCGGCATCGATAATATCAGGTCGATAAGGCATTTCCAGGATATCTGGCATATGGCAGGCGGCCGAAGTATCCAAAATGGCGATATCCATCCCATTGTGAACGATATCCAGAACCGAGGTAACCAAAAATCCGGTATGGAGGGCTACAGCTTCCCCCGGCTCAAGATAAACCTCTAAGCCGTACCTATCCTTAAAAAACATGATTGAACGGACCAGGGTATCCAGATCATAATCGGCTCTGGTGATATGGTGCCCACCGCCAAAATTCAACCATTTCATTTTGGGAAGGAAATCGCCGAATTTTTGCTCCACTACTTTAATGGTGCGTTCTAGAGTATCCGAGTTTTGTTCGCACATGGTGTGAAAGTGCAGCCCGCTGAGACCGTCCAGGGCTTCTGGTTGAAAATTGGTCCGGGTGACACCTAGTCTGGAATGTTGATAGCAAGGATTATAAATCGGCGTCGCGATTTCCGAATATTCCGGATTGATACGGAGCCCGCAGCTAATCCTGTTGGACGCGTTTTTCGCTCTATCCTTGTAACGAAGCCATTGGTTAAATGAATTGAAGACAATATGATCGCAATAGCGCATCAATTCATCAAATTCCGCCTCTACATAAGCAGGGGCGTATATGTGAACCTCTCCGCCCATTTTTTCAAATCCCAGTCTGGCCTCAAACAATGAGCTGGCAGTGACGCCCTTTAGATATTCGGATATTAGGGGAAAGACTGAAAACATCGAAAATCCTTTTAACGCCAAAAGGATTTTACATCCGGTACGGCGCTGGACAGAGTCGAGGATTTCCAAATTCTTGCGCAACAATCTTTCATCCACAATATAGCAGGGTGAAGGGAGTGAATTCAAATCAAGATCCATCTTTTTACCTCAATCGATTAAAGTTGGTGCGAAATCTTCCTTCCAGGGCAGTCCGTACCGGTTTAAGGCCGCCATGAACGGATCGGGATCGAATTCTTCGACGTTAAAGACGCCGGGTTTTTTCCAAAGGCCTTTCATGACCATCATGGCGCCAATCATTGCGGGTACGCCCGTAGTATAGGAAATGGCCTGGGACCCCACTTCGGCAAAACATCTTTCATGATCGGAAACATTATAAACATAATAAGATCTGGGCTTGCCATCTTTTACGCCTTGAATGATGCATCCGATATTCGTTTTCCCTTTTGTTCGGGGGCCCAGTGAAGCCGGATCCGGCAGGATGGCTTTCAAAAACTGCAGGGGAATAATTTCCCGATTCTCATAAATGATAGGTTTGATAGAGGTCATGCCCACATTTTGCAACACTTTTAGATGGTTGAGATAATTATCGGAAAACGTCATCCAAAAACGGATTTTTTTGATTCCCTTGATATGGATAGCCAGGGATTCTAATTCTTCATGGTAGAGCAAGTAGACATTGCGGGGTCCGATTTCGGGCAAGTCATAGATCCGCCTTAGCTCCAGGGGGCCTGTCTTTATCCAATCGCCGTTTTCATAATAACGGCCGTTGGCGGTGACTTCCCGAATATTAATTTCCGGGTTAAAGTTGGTTGCGAAAGGATATCCATGATCACCGACGTTGGCGTCCACGATATCGATAGTATGAATTTCATCAAAGTAATGTTTTTGCGCATAGGCGCAAAAAATGCCGGTCACACCAGGATCGAAACCGCTTCCTAAAAGTGCTGTTATACCGGCATTTCGAAATTTTTCTTGGTAGGCCCATTGCCATTTGTATTCGAATTTGGGAATGTCGGGAGGTTCGTAATTAGCGGTGTCGAGATAGTCTACTCCCGTAGCGAGGCAGGCATCCATAATTGAAAGATCCTGATAGGGGAGGGCAACATTAATAACAATATCCGGCCTGAAACTTTCGATCAAACGAATCACGTTTTGGGTACTGTCCGCATCGAGCTCCGTGGTTTGAATCTTGGTCCTGCTTCCGGCCAGCTGTTTTTTAATCGTATCACATTTAGATAAAGTTCGGCTTGCTAAGCAGATTTCTTCAAAAACTTCTGGATTTTGGCAGCATTTGTGTACAACAACGCTTGAAACTCCTCCAGCACCAATAATCAAAGTTTTTCCCATATCAATCCCCCAATTCATTTTTTAGAATAACGATAAAAATTATATAAAAAAAGATCCGAATAATCAAGATCAATGGTAAAAATTTAGTTTATTTTCATAAATCTCCAGAACCGTTCTAAATACGAATTAAATCATCATTAAACGATAAAAAATACCTATCGGATTGATATTCAAACCCGATAGGTTCATTTCTGCCAACCGCTAAACTAGGAAGCGAAGTCGAAAGAAGAATACCGAAAAAATACTTCCGGGAATATCTCCTAGGAATCTCCAATCGATAAGCAGGATTTCTCGGAATTCTATTGAAACCTATTCCAATAAGGGTGTAGTTACCGAAGAATCGAGGAATTATCATGCTCCAAAAGCTCATTTTGCAAGCGGTCGATTTTAAAAAGATGAATTGCGCCTTTATCATTAAGAATTTAGGAACTGGTGAAACCGCTGCCTATAATCCCGATCAAAAAATCCCCTCGGCGAGTTTGATTAAGCTACCGATCATGGCTGAAACGATCCGTCAGGTAAAAGAAGGGAAACTGCGTCTTCAGGAGCGGCTCGGTGTAAAGGCCGAAGATAAAGTGGCATTTAGTATTCTGACGATGCTCGAAACCGATAATCAATATTCGCTACAAGATTTACTGACCTTAATGATTGTGCAGAGCGATAATACAGCGACCAATATTTTAATTCACAAGGTGGGTATGGACACAATCAATGACTTTTGTATCGACTATAAGATGCGGAATACGGTGTTGGAACGAAAAATGATGGACACCCAGGCCCGTAAAACAGGACGTGAAAATTTCACCTCTGCTTCGGATATGGCGGGTTTTTTGGAACGGCTGTATTTGGGGGAAATCATTGACAGGGCTTCCAGTACTTATATGCTTGAAATCATGAAGAAACAATTGGAAAATAGTATGATGAGGCTTTATATCCCGGATGAAACAGTGATAGCACATAAAACAGGAGAACTTGACGGGATTTCCCACGAAGCCGGCATTGTTTATCTGGAGAAAAACGATTACATTTTCGTGGTTTCCATATGGAATGCTTTTTCCAATAATGAAGCGCGGCAAACCATTGGAAAAATCTCTAAAATCGTCTATGATTATTTCTCTTGCGACAAAACATTAAAAAGTTAGTTACGGAGGCATTAGAATGAAGATAGTTGAAATTATCACCGGGAGAATGGCCATCCCGCTCAAAAAGCCCTTTAAAACCGCTCTTCGTACCGTAGAGGCTATTGATGATGTCATTGTGAAGATTACCACCGATGACGGAAGAGTGGGGTACGGGGAGGCTGCTCCGACTGCAGTGATAACCGGTGACACCACGGCTTCAATTTCCTATGCGGTCGAAAACGTCATCGGTAAACAATTGGTCGGTATGGAGATTGAAAATACGGAGGCCATTATGGAACGGCTTGACGGATGCATGGTCAAGAATACCAGCGCCAAAGCGGCAGTCGATATAGCCATATATGATTTGCTCGGGCAACTTTATGGCGCACCGCTCTTCCGATTATGGGGTGGCTACCGTAGCGAGCTTCGGACTGATATTACCATCAGCGTTAATGAACCTGAACAAATGGCAAGAGATAGTGCTGAGGCCGTTAAGTTGGGTTACGACACTTTGAAAATAAAAGTCGGCAAAGATTCCCAAAGAGATATCGAACGCATCAACGCCATTCGTCGAGTGGTCGGCAACGATGTGGCCTTACGGATTGATGCCAATCAGGGTTGGAAACCGAAAGAAGCGGTAAGGACGCTTCGTAAGCTGGAAGATGAAGGGCTGCTCATTGAATTGGTCGAGCAACCCGTGGTTGCCCATGATGTGGAGGGCCTGAAACATGTTACGGACAATGTTGATATTCCTGTAATGGCCGATGAAAGCATGTTTTCGACGCTTGATGCTTTGAAAATCATGCAGATGAGGGCGGCTGATCTGGTTAATATCAAGCTGATGAAAACCGGCGGGATTCACAATGCATTAAAAATTTGCGCTTTAGCCGAAATCAATGGCATTGAATGCATGATGGGGTGCATGCTGGAAGGCAAGATCAGTGTAACAGCGGCAGCACATCTGGCTGCAGCGAAACGGGTGATTACCAAAATCGATTTGGACGGTCCTTCCCTATGCAGTGAAGATACCATCCCTGGCGGGGCTAACTTCGATGAATATCAAATTCGACTTTCGGAAACACCGGGATTTGGGTTTGGAGAGATTAAGGGATTGGATCTATAAAACCGAAAGAAGATATTTTTACAGCTAAGGAATGACTTGAATTGATATTTGATTTATTAGGAGTAACGGTTTTATATATGAAATCATTTTACTTTTTTGATTCAAAAGTATGTTTTAGCGGCGCTTCCCTGTGTGTCTCGCTGTTTTTTATACCTATTAACCCGGGAAGAAGTTGCCGATATACCTTATATATTTAGCAATTTTTAATAAGGGGAAACGCTTCATATCGCAGGATTCATCCGGAAATCAAGCGGCTGATTTCGTCCAATAACCAAAGAGTCGTGAGGGACAAGAATTGGAGTGACGGTTTTGATTCAAGAGAGCATAGCGAATAATTCTTCTCAAAACAAATACTACACCGCGATTTTAAAACTTCTAGGCCGGCTTCCGTCGGAACAGGCTCTGGTGGTAATGAGTTGCGGCGGATTCAAGGCTGATATGGGTTTGTATGAACAGCAAAACGGGAAATGGAATAGGATTGCCGCCATGTCGGCCAATATCGGCCGGGGCGGAATGGGAAAGGCCCTGGAAGGCGATGGAAAATCACCCAGCGGCATTTTTTCTTTGGGGATAGCCTTTGGTCTGATTCCGATCCTTGAGGGGACAAGATATCCGTATGTTTGCCTGACTCCGGAAGACTACTGGGTGGATGACAGCCGGTCGGCAGACTATAACAAATGGGTCCATTACCATAATGGCGACCCGAAGGATTGGCAGAGCGCGGAGTGGCTTTATGAAGAGAAAATTTCCTACCGCCATGCGGTCGTCATTAATTATAATGCGGCCCGGGAGCCGGGCAAGGGAAGCGCCATTTTTCTTCATGTCTGGAAAAGCGAAGATCAGCCGACTGCGGGTTGTACCGCCGTGTCGGAGGAGAACCTGGGACGAATCCTTGAGTGGCTGGATCCAAGGCGAGCACCGTTCATCATTCAAGGGACCCCCGAGGATATGATTGCATTCGCAAAAGGAAAGTGACATTCCGAAACGAATTGCGTTGCCCCTGAATAAACGATTCGGCTATTTTTACCGCTTCCTCTAATGTCAGATCCTTGCCGCGCAATGGTTAATGCGAATTTAAGTAATAACCGAGCCCGCCATATTCCCAATACAGACTGTGTGTTATCTTCATGCTATAGGCTTTTGGGTCATATCTTTTAAAGTATAACCATAGGCGAGGGTCTTGGGAAAGCTCACCTTGAAGCCAATTTTTTGCAATCCCGCCTCGGTCAGCTGGGTAAACTCAGAGACGCCGATTGTCAGGCCGACTTTTTAGAGCGGTTTTTCCGCCACCCGGTAATTGTTGCCTTTACTTTCCGACACAAATATCGTTTTGACCATTTTTAGCGCCGTAGCTGCCATGGGGTTGTTCGCAAACATTCATTTGAACTTCCGCCAATTCCTAAGGGAAAATTTAAAAGGGATTAACAACACCGCCTGGCCCCCCAATACTCCTCACCATAAATACCGGCTTCATAGGACTCAATTCTTATGACCGACTTGCTGTTGGGAGAGTGGATCATCTGTCCGTTTCCGATATACATTCCAACATGATGAATCCTTTCAGCCAGTTTATCTTTGGCAAAAAAGAGCAAGTCTCCCGGTTGCAGGTTTTCTTTTTGAACCGCCAGACCCGTTGCCGCCTGTTCCGAGGCATCCCGGGGAATCGCTATGCCCTGAGACTGATAAAGCCGGAACATAAAGCCGGAACAGTCAAATCCCCAGCCGGAGGTACCGCCCCATAAGTAGGGGATCCCTAAAAACCGCCGGGCTTCCTCAATAATGGAAAGACCGGAAAAGGAAAGCCGGGATGTTTTTTTTGCCGCATGGCCCGATAGAACCCCACAGGTTCCGTCCGGCAGACGGACTTCCAGGCTGGAAGCTTTTTCGTCCAAAAGCGGTAGCCGGGTCTGATAACTTAGGAAACAGGGAAGATTATCCAAACCGTCATTTTTAACCAAGGGGGTTTTCGGCACGGTAACGGCAACTTTTTCTGAGTTGAACTGTTCTTCGAGATAATTGTCATTCAGCACTATTTGTCCGGCGGGTATCCAACCCGGGTATCCCAAGGGGTTTTGGATTGTCCGTTGAGAAACAGCCGCCACTCTTAGCCAATCCCCTTGATGTTCCAGAATTGCCACCCGTTCTCCATAAAGGGCCATGGTGTCGACTTTGCCATATAACCATAAACGTTCGTCGATTGTCAGTTTTTCGGTCCAGGCATCCGGATCGGCAGCAGCCTGACAACTTAGCTTCCGGTAAGTTTTTTCCTGGTCCGGTTTGGCCCAAAAAATGGCCAAGGGAACGTTAATGGCTCCGTACATTGGTTCTAATCCTTGATGAGACATGCTTGGCATCCGCTTCCTATTCATAAGTTATTTATTGGAATCGAAACCTCTTTTTGATAAGAAAAGGGTAGATTGTTTTATGAATAGTTTACTTCAATTTTGATTTTTTTTGAAGCAATTATTATCCAAAGGCATATTTTCGTGAGGGACCCCTTAAGGTTGAGTCAAACCAGCGGTCCTCCCCCATAGGATCGTGGAAATCCCGCTTTATAGGGAGGGAATAGACTATCGGAACGGGATAAAGCGTAAAAATTAGGTTTTATTTTTAAGAAAATGGTAAGCTGACCGTCTCAACAACTAGGATTCACACCCTCGGCTTCAGTCGGTGCTGGTTTGAGTTTAAAGCCTTACGCATTTTTGGTGCGGCCTCAGTGGGAGAATAAACCCTGCCCCTTTTCCCGCAGCACATTTTTGATCATCCCCCGGGTATTTAGCAGGAACGCATTCCTGGGTTGTACGGCCTGGCTTGACGCATCCCGGAAGACTTTTTAATATTCGTCGACTATCGCCTGTTCATCATATCCCAGCCCTGAAAAATGCAGAATGAGCTCTCGGGCTTTCCTGGCGGCCAACAGGCAGTTTTCCCAATAGTTTGGCCTATCTTTTTCATCCACCAGGCCAAAGTGTGGGGAGATGATAAAACGGGGATTTAGTTTTTGGCAGATGCGAATTGAATTCGTTGTCTCCGAAAAACTGGTGATAAATGCCGGGCAAATCGTGCCGGACCGGGTCATACACCCGGACGATTCGCTGGCAAACAGCGTTTCATCATTCACCCAAAATGATAAAGAACATCGGGTATGGCCTTCTTTTTTGATGACTTGAACGGTTAAAGCGCCCAGATCCAGTATGTCTCCATCCCTCACGGTATCGTTGACTTTCAGCAAGTTATCGTCGTAGTCGATGAGAGTGTTGTCGCCATAGAGTTTAGCAGCTTGCCGATTCAGCTCTTGAATGGTTTTTAAAGCGTTTGACCGCTGTAAAATCTGCTTGGCATATTCCGCCCCGAGCACCCTGCTATGAGGCCATTCCTTTTTTAAATAAGGAATCGCGCTGATATGATCATAGTGGGAATGGCTGATCAATATGTAATCAAGCGTCAATTGATCCAGCGCCTGTTGGATGTTGCGGATCAGATTGGAAGCACAGTAAGCCATGCCGCAATCAATTAAGGCAGTTTTTTTCGCTCCCCGCACTAAAAAAGCGTTACCACCCATCCACCCGTGACTTCCACAATTCTATCCATGATGGTGTCCCCTTTGGCTGATTTCGATAAATAGAAAGCACCTTTCCGGTTTAGCGATATTCGGAAGGGTATGTAAGGCTTATTTTATCAAAGTTGATGACGGGCTGCAAAAAATATTTAGCGGCAGCCCCTTTTTGTGAATGTAGATTGCAGTTCATCCTCGCCGTTGATACGGCCAGTTTCCGATTACCAAGAATTCCCCGCGTAAAAAACACAATATTACCCTTTGTTGTTTACTTAAATACATTTTAACAAAGAGGGTATTCATTTAAAATAAAGGAGAGGTGAATTGATGTGAACAAGATTGGGAAAAAAGCCCTCGAAAAACTGGAGTTTGTCATTTATGTATTACCGATTATGATCTTCATTTTTTTTGCATTTTATATTCCCTTCGGCATGAATATCTACTATTCCATGACCCAGTGGAACGGTATTCAAAGAAACCCGGTATTTGTCGGACTCAAGAATTATATCCAAATTCTTCAGGGCGACGCCGATTTTATGCATTCCTCCATTTTTACAGTGAAGTATGGTATTTTATACATTATCATCATTAATGTACTGGCTTTGGTTTTAGCCGTATTGCTGGTTAAGAACATTAAAACTAAAAATTTGCTGCGGGCCGGCTTTTTCATCCCCTACATCCTGAGTCTGGTGATTGTCGGCTTTATCTGGAAGTTCATTTTTTCCATGGGCTTTGATTCTTTAAGCCAAATGACCGGCTTTGGAATATTCAAATTGAGTTGGCTCGGCGTCCCGAATCTGGCGTTTTTTTCGGTGCTTTTTGTCTCGGTATGGCAGTCGGTGGGATTTTACAGTGTGATTTATATCGCGGGACTGCAATCGATCCCGCAGGATATCATGGAAGCAGCGGTTGTTGATGGAGTCGGACCGGCCCGGAAATTTTTCAGCATAACCTTGCCGATGCTTATGCCTTCGGTGACTACCTGCGTTTTTTTGGCGCTCACCAATTCCATTAAAGTTTTTGATGTCATCCTTTCTTTGACCGGCGGAGGACCCGGCGGAACTACATCCAGCGTTACTTTTAACATCTACCGGGAAGCATTTCAATACAATAATTACGGGTATGGTACCGCCGAATCGATGATTCTCTTTATCGTGGTAATCGTCATTACCTTGCTGCAAGTGAGCTATTTTAAAGGTAAGGAGGTTGAGGTATGATGAAGGAAAACCGTAAAGGATTAATAATCCTGGAAATCGTGCTGATTGTTCTGGCTTTGTTTTATTTATATCCCATTTTCTTAGTGGTCAGCAACTCGTTGAAAAGTTATAAAGAAGTGATGACCGATGTCATCGCTTTGCCCAAACAATTCCTTTTCGGGAATTACGGATATGTTTGGCAATCCATTAATTATCCCCGGCTATTTTTGAATAATGTGATCATTACCACGGTAGGGATTTTCGGGATTGTATTTTTCGGGTCGATAGCCTCTTATAAGCTCTCCAGGACCAAGACCCGGTATAGTTGGATCCTTTATCTTGTTTGCATTACTCCCATGTTAATCCCCTTTCAAACAATCATGATTACTTTATTGAAGCTTGCGAAAATGGTCCATTTATCCGACAGCGTTCTGGGCTTAGGCATTCAATATTGGGCTTTCGGCGCGCCGATCGCCATCTTTCTCTACCACGGGTTTATCAAGTCGATTCCCAAGGAGATTGATGAATGCGCATTGGTAGACGGCGCTTCAACCTTCCGGATGTTTTTCTGTATTATCTTTCCCCAATTGAAGGTCGTGACGACCACCCTGGTGGTCATCGACGTGATGTGGATTTGGAATGATTTTCTTTTGCCCTTGCTGATGATTAACGGATCAAAGGATACGCAGACCTTGACCTTGGCTGTTTATACTTTTCTGGGCCAATATATCAGCGATTGGCAATATGCGATGACTGCAGTGATTATGGCGGTATTTCCCTCGCTGGTTTTTTTTGTATTGATGCAGAAGAACATCATCAAGGGCGTCACCGCAGGGGCGGTCAAGGGATGAAAGCGGGCCGCGTTTTTTCAGGGTCCGATCCGGTCATTTTATCCTCGATCCGGCAAGTTTAAATGTGACTGAGTTTTTGAAGTTACTTGCCGGATTCAAGTTTATTTAAACCGCCGGTAGGAATTGGGAACGAAGTCGGGAAATATAAATAGAGATTTCTTTGAGCCGTTTGGGATGGGCACACAAAATGAGGGATTCGCTTCGTGTGCCCATTTTTCTTTCCCGGTTTTAAAACTATTGCCGCAGAGAGGTCCGAATTGATTACCAGGTTATGGAATCTTGTCTTTGACGCCATTCACCGTCTTTTCTTGAAGTGTACCGGCAGTTTGGTGAACAAACTGATCCTGCTGTTTACGTCCATTATTTTGCTGATTGCAGTCTCCTTTACATTTATTTCCTACAAAATGCTGGAACATGAATCGGCTCAGAACAATATCGCCAGTAACAGCAATACGTTAAAACTGGTGAATCAGAATTTCGAGGACTATTTCGGGCAAATCGAAAAGCTGTCCCTGCCCAATATCAATTATGATGTAATGATTGATGCCATTAAAAACGAACCCACCGACTATTTGGCCCAAATATTTTTAGAAAATTACCTGCGAAATTTGTTTTATTCCGGGAAAGATATCGAGTGTGTCACCTTGTATTTAATCTCTTCGCAAAAGAGTTATTATATTTCCCGTTCGGATATTTACGGCGGGGTAAAGTCCATTCATGATCAGGGACTGCCCGATTCCAACTGGTACCGCCGGACCATCGGCAGTGAGAAAAATTGTTACATTCAACCCCTGTTTTCCACGAAAAAAACCGGTTTCTCCTTTATCCGTGGCGATATTTTCATGGCTTATCACCGGAAGATTATTAATATCACCTTCAGAGAACCGGTGGCGGTATTATCGATTTATTTCAATGCATCGAAACGGGACCAGATACTGAAGGGGATTCCGGTCAATCCTGGAGAGCATGTGGCGCTGCTGGACTCTGCCAATCATCTTTTTTACGCCGGCGATCCCCACCGGAAGGCCGTATTCCGAAACAAGCGGTTTTTAAAACAGTTCTCCTCCACCGGCAGCCGGACTTTTAATTGGCGAATGAACGGTCTTAAGTATCTGGTGGTTTGTAATATTTCTCCCGGCGACAACTGGAAATTAGTGAAATTTATCCCCTATAGCCTGATTTATCAAACCGCTCGAACCAACCGTAACTTGAGCTTTTTGATGGGTGGAATTTTTTTGGTGGTGGCCGTTGTTTTGGTAAGTATCACCTCGCAAGCCATTACTTTTCGCTTAAAAAAACTTGCCGCCAAAATGGAAGGATTCAGCAACGGTAATTTTAAGGCCGAGGTCAAAATCAACGGTAATGACGAAATCGCCCAATTGGCCGGGCAATTCAATCTGATGGTGAGAAAGATTGATGACTTAATCAATGAAGAATATAAAATGAAACTGACTGAGAAGAATGCCATTTTAAAGGCGCTGGAAGCGGAAATAAATCCCCATTTTCTCTATAACGCGTTGCAGGCGATTTCTACCAAGGCTTTGAAAAGTAACGACTCGGATATCAGCAAAATGGTGGATGCCCTGGCTTCCACTTTCCGTTACTGCATCAGCGGTAAGGATATTGTTACCCTGGAAGAAGAAATGCAGCATGTGCAAAATTATCTGGTATTGCAAAAAGCCAGATTCGGCAACCGGCTGCGCTTTCAGTCAGAAGTGGAAGAAAAAGCGTTGAGGGTTGAATTGCCAAAATTGGCTCTGCAGACACTGGTTGAGAATTCGATCAAACATGCCCTGGAGAAAATGAGCTCCACGGTGACCATTACCTTAAAGGTCTACTTGGAAGGGAGAAAGGCCAGGATATCGGTACGGGATGATGGCCCGGGGATAGCAGCCGACCGGTTTGCGCAAATTCAGGATTCTCTGTCCCGGGGCTGGGGGGAAAGCGGTAATCAATGTATTGGTTTGACCAATTTAAATACCCGTTTGAAATTAATGTTTGGCGAAGAATTTCATTTGACTCTCAACACCAATCAAAACGGGACCTTCATTACCTTTGAAGTGCCCCGAAAGGAGGCCTGAATCCCGATGTTTCGAGTAATGATTGTTGATGATGAGGAACCCGTCCGCGAAGCCATCCGCATCCTGGGAGAATGGAATCAATTGGAAGTCGATGAAATTATTGAGGCGGGTGATGGCAGAACCGGGCTGCAATTGTTGAGAGATCAAAAGCCGGATATCGTCCTGGTCGATATGAAGATGCCGGAACTGAGCGGCATTGAATTTTTACAAAAGGCGGCAGTTGAGTGCCGGAATACATTGAACATCGTCATCAGCGGGTATGACGACTTTGAATATACCCACCAGGCAATTCAATCCAGAGCGATTGACTATTTATTAAAACCGATTAATAAAACAGAACTGAATCTGGCATTGCAAAAGGCTGTTGCTAGTTTAAAACAGCGGAAGAGGGAAGAAAAGGCCCTCAAAGATATTCATTCAAAGCTAGATCTGTCCCTGCCGAGTTTGAAAGAAAAGATTTTTATATCCCTCCTTCAAGAGGATGGCGCGCCCCTCCTGGGTCCGGAAAGTCTGCAAATCATCGGATACCAGGAACGGGATCTCTTGGGAGCGGCAATTTTTCGAATCACCAATTTGGCAAACATAGCCCGCATTCATTATGACAATGAATTGGGCCATCTACTTACGTCTCTGATAACATTGATCAATGGGAAGACCCGCGATGGGCAACAATTCTTTGGATTCCGGAATCCCCAAAATGAACGGGAAATCATTTGTGTAATCATGGGAACGGCACCTTTGGAACAACTTGAAGGAGCGGCCTTTTCACAATTACAGGCCATTGTGGAAGATATGGAGAATAGTTGCGGGATAATCGGAGTTGCCGGGATCGGTCAATTCCGGACGGATTTGGACAAGGTGGGGGATTCTTATCATTGCGCCCGGTCCATCATCAACAACCATAATTTGTTGGCTATGGAAGGACGGGTATGGTCTAAAGAGGATGAGCCCTTTGCCAAGGAAACTCAGTCCATATTGACCCAAAATGCCTTGATCCGCAATGCCATTGAAAACGGCAGTCTGGGTTATCTCCAAAATATTATCCGGCAGTATTTGAAAAAAGTGAAGGACTCAGCCTTTTTTAGTTTCCGGGACGCCACGCGGACCTTGGATGAATTTCTGATCATGATGGATAATATTGCCCTTGAGTATGGCGAGCCGCCCGGCAATCCCCGAATCGACCGGAACCCGTTGCGAATCGGCCAAATTGAATTGGATTATCATTCCTTTGAAGATTATTCCGAATTGCTGGTAAGGTTGGCGGAATATTTTTATAACCAAATCAGCTCGTATATCAAATCCAGCAAGGATTTTAATATTAATGAGATCAAAGAATATATCGACCGGAATTATCATGAGGAAATTAAAATATCCTTTTTCACGGAAAAATATTACTTGAGCCGGGTTTATTTAATGAAACTTTTCAAAAAGGAATTCGGTTTCGGTATTTACGAATATGTATTGAAGGTCCGGATGAACCGCGCCAAGGAATTGCTCGGCGACCCCAGCATCAAGATTCTGAATATATCGCAAATGTTGGGCTATCATGATCATAACTATTTCAGTAAGGCTTTTAAGAATTATTTCGGAATATCGCCGACGGACTACCGGTCATTGATTTTGGAACAAAATGATGAAGGTTGATGGAACGCAAAGTAAACACTATTTTACCCTAAAGTGTTAACTTAAATACATTTAATCCGTAACGGTTTTGTCATATGATACAAATATCAAGTTGGAATGCGTTTGCCGGGAGAGTATCGGCAAATGGCCCCGGCTTGCCTGAGGGTACTAAAATAATAAATGCTGGGGGGAGTCGTAATTGAAAAAGAAGGTTTTTAGTTTCGCGGTGTGCCTTTTGTTAATCGTAAGCATGCTCGGATGTTTAGTCGGTGCTGCGGGGCCTAAACCGGTTACTATCAAAGTTTTTATGGGTTCTCCGGAATATTCAGTCGCCATGAATGCCTTGGTGAAGGAATACAAAAAAGTGGCGCCGAACGTCACGATCCAATTGGAAATCATGCAAACGGATTTGCCAACGGTTTTGAAAGCCAGAATTGCCGCCGGGAACACACCTGACGTTTTCCAAACCACCGCCGGCGGTGAAATCGAAGCTTATGCCGAATATTCGGCCGATCTTACCAAGGAACCGTTAGCCAAAGCAATGACCGCAACGATTCGCAATGATATGTCCTTTAACGGAAAAGTTTTAGGATTGCCGATCAAGGGAAACGTATTTGCCCTCGTTTATAACCAAGGACTCTTTACCAAAGCCGGTATTACGGCAGTACCGAAAACCATGAGCCAGATGGAAGAAGCCTGTAAGAAGCTGGAGGCTAAAGGAATTACTCCTTTCGGTAACGGTTACAAAGAATGGTGGGTCCACAAACATATCTTCCAACATTTCCTGGACGCAGCCGGCAACGACCCCGGCAAGTTAGTGGCGGATTTCATCGCCGGGAAAACAACCTTTAAAGCTCATCCGATTTTATACCAATATTTTGACTTTGTGGATTTAACGGTGAAGTACGGTTTGCCCAAACCTTTGGAATGCGATTTTAACGGGGAAGTCAGCGCCATGGGCACTGGCAAAGTAGCCATGATTACCGGTCAAGGCGCTTGGGCTGAAGAAGGCATTTTAAAAATGGATCCCAGTATTAAGCTTGGCATTATGGGATATCCGGTCAATAACGACCCTAAAAATTCCAAAATTATTTACGGCGCAGACCAAGCTTTACGGATAGCCAAAGATTCCAAGGTTCTTTCCGAGACTAAAAAGTTTTTCAACTGGATGTATACTTCCAATTACGGCCGGAATACCTGGTTCCCCAAAGTGGCCAAGGTGGTGCCGCCGATCGTGAACGCATCCGCGCCGGATCTGCAGATACCCAAAGCGGCTCAGGAAATCATGAAGAAAGAGCCGGCCGGCTCTTTGGCCATCAATTACTCGTTAGACAGTTTTCATCAGAAATTCGGGGAAATCATTCAAGCGTATATTGCCAAAGCGAAAACCCGGGATGAAGCCGTCAATGAAATTCAACAAGCCTGGATGAAGCTGGGCGGCGTAAAATAATCGATTTACATTCATCGTAGCGAGAGTATTACCGGAAAGGGCGCGTTATCTTTTCGGTAATACTGCTATTCGGGGTAAAAAAGGAAGGGATTGGGATGAAATTTTCCGACGGACAATGGTTGATTCGTGAGGGAATCACCGTTAAATATCCATTTCAGGTCTATGAATGGGAGAAAGATAAGGATTCCCTGACCATTCAGGCTCCTTTTCAACGGATCGAAAACCGCGCCAATACCGTCGATACCGGCGCAATGACGTTGCGTTTCTTTTCGCCGCTGCCGGAGGTGATTGGAGTGCAAATGTGGCATTTTAAAGGCCCCGTCCAAAGGGGGCCCCGGTTTGAACTTCAGCAATCGGGCAGAGGCGTGTCGCCTGAAATCGCCGAAAATGATTCTGCGATTTCGTTAACCAGCGGGAACTTACGGGTGGAAATTCAGAAGGGACCGGGCTGGTCGGTGGACTTTTGGGACGGAACCCGGCTGCTTACCGGCAGCGGACCGCGGAGCGCCGCTTATATTGTAAACCAGGGAGGCATTCATGAAGGGGCTCCCGCCTACATCCGGGAACAGCTCCATTTGGGAGTGGGAGGGTGTGTTTATGGGCTGGGGGAACGCTTCGCAGCTTTCGTAAAAAACGGGCAGACGGTTGACATTTGGAATGAAGATGGGGGCACCAATTCGGAGCAAACCTATAAAAACATCCCCTTTTATCTGACCAACCAAGGGTACGGGGTTTTTGTGAATCATCCCGAAAGAGTATCTTTTGAAGTGGCTTCCGAGAGGTTGTCCAAAGTGCAATTTAGCGTGGCCGGGGAATTTTTGGAGTATTATGTAATCAACGGGCCGACCCCGAAGCAAATATTGATGAATTACGCGCTCCTTACCGGAAAGCCTGCTTTGCCTCCGGCCTGGTCCTTCGGTTTATGGCTGACCACTTCCTTTACCACGCAATATGATGAGCAAACCGTCAATCATTTCGTGGATGGGATGGCGGAACGTGATTTGCCGCTGCATGTCTTCCACTTTGACTGCTTTTGGATGAAGGAGTTTCATTTGTGCGATTTGACCTGGGATGACAGGGTGTTTCCGGAACCCCGGAAAATGCTGGCCCGCTTAAAAGAGAAGGGGCTGCGGATATGCCTCTGGATTAATCCCTATATCGCCCAGAGTTCCAAGTTGTTTGACGAAGGAATGGCCCAAGGCTATTTCCTGAAAAAAGCCAACGGCGATGTTTGGCAATGGGACCGCTGGCAGGCGGGGATGGCCATTGTCGATTTTACCAATCCCGCAGCCTGTAAGTGGTTTGGGGGATATTTGCGCCAGTTGCTGGATATGGGAGTCGATTGCTTCAAGACCGATTTTGGCGAGCGGATTCCCACCGATGGGGTAGTATATTTTGACGGTTCCGATCCGCTGAAGATGCATAATTACTATACGTATCTCTATAACAAACTGGTCTACGGCCTGCTGGAAGAAAAATTCGGCAAAGGAAAGGCTGCCGTGTTCGCCCGGTCGGCCACAGTGGGCTCCCAGCAATTTCCGGTCCATTGGGGCGGTGATTGTTGGGCCAACTTCGAATCGATGGCGGAAAGCCTCAGAGGCGGTCTATCGTTGTGTTTGTCGGGTTTCGGTTTTTGGAGCCACGACATCGGCGGTTTCGAAAATACCGCCCCGGCTTATGTTTATAAACGCTGGGTGGCGTTTGGTTTGCTATCTTCCCATAGCCGTTTGCACGGCAGCAGTTCTTACCGGGTTCCCTGGCTTTATGATGAAGAAGCCGTGGACGTGGTGCGTTTCTTCACCAAGTTAAAGTGCCGGCTGATGCCGTATATATTTTCCAAAGCTTGTGAGGCTGCCGACACAGGGATTCCGGTCATGCGGGCCATGATGTTGGAGTTTTGGGATGATCCAGCTTGCGATTATTTGGACCGCCAGTATATGCTGGGTGATTGCTTGCTGGTGGCGCCGGTATTCCGGGAGGATGGCCAGGTGAGATACTATTTGCCGGAGGGAACCTGGACTCATTTTCTAAGCGGCTCCAAAGTGGAAGGCGGAAAATGGCGGACTGAGAAGTATGATTTCTTGAGCCTGCCCCTTTTTGTGCGGCCCAATTCCTTGATTGCGCTGGGAAATCACGAGCGGAGGCCGGATTATGAATTCGCCGACGGAGTGACGCTCCATGCCTTTGAGTTAACCGCCGGAGAAACCGTCTCCACAACCGTTTATAACCAAACCGGCAGCGTGGAATTAAAAGTAACGCTGCATCGGGAGGGCTCCAAAATCGCCATCCGGGCCGAAGGTACCGGAAAGCCATGGAACATCATCTTCCGCGGATTGACTCAAAACCCGCTGTCGGTTTCCAGGGGCCGGACCGAAGGGAACGCTCTCGGATTGAAACTGATTCCCGAGGCCTTTACCGGTGAAAGCGAACTCTTCTTGGGGGAATAAAGAGATCAGGAGCAAAATGAAGATGGGCCAAATCATAGATATCAAAGAAAACGGTTTATATATGGTCTTGGAGATCACAGCCGAAAATAAAGTAAAGCTGCTGCACTTTTCGGCAATGCCCTTTCAAGAAGCCACCATCCGGAGTGAAAATGAAAAGGTTGGTTTCAGATTGGTAGAGGTGATGGTCTCGGGCCTGGACCGGCCGGAAGAACGGCACGGCACCAAGTATACGGTGACGGCCCCCGGCTACCGGCTGCAATATCGAAGCCATCAGGATGTTTATAATCAATGGGGAAGAAAGCTGGAGATCGTGACCTTTGATCAAGAGACCGGCCTGGAAGTCACCAGCCATTTTCAGTTTTTTAACGGGATACCGCTGGTGCGCTCATGGACAGCTCTTCAAAACAAGGGCGGTCAAAGCCTGGGTCTTGAATATGTATCTTCGTTTGCTTTAACCGGAATCGCCAAAGAAGGCCTGGAAAATACCGACTCCAAAATGAAGTTGTCGATAGCGCATAACTCCTGGCAACGGGAGCTGCAATGGCGCTCTTACCGGTTTCCCGAACTTGGTTTTTCCCAGTCGGTAGCCAAGGGGGAACAGCGTTCTTCCAAATGCATCTCCCTAACCAACACCGGCAATTGGTCCACCAAGGAATATTTACCCCTGGGGTATCTGGAAAACGCCGCGACCGGAACCAACCTTTTCTGGCAAATCGAACACAACGGCTCATGGCATTGGGAGATTAGCGACCAGAACAATCACATTTACCTTCAACTCAGCGGTCCGACGGAACTTGAGTCCCACTGGTGGAAAAAGCTGAATCCTGGCGAAAGTTTTGTGAGTGTTCCGGCGGCTGTCGGCTCTACCATGGGGGACATCAGTACAGCCATGGGAGAATTGACCCGGTACCGGAGAATCATCCGCCGGACCAATGCGGACAACCAAAATTTGCCGGTTATTTTCAATGATTATATGAACTGCTTATGGGCCGAACCCACCACCGAAAAGGAGCTTCCCTTAATTGACGCGGCCGCCGAAGCCGGTTGTGAGTATTATTGCATTGACGCCGGATGGTATTCGGACGGATACTGGTGGGATGGCGTAGGGGAATGGCTTCCTTCCGCGGAACGTTTTCCGGGGGGCATCAAGGAAGTATTGGATTATATCCGCTCCAGGGGAATGGTGCCCGGATTATGGTTGGAGCTGGAAGTCATGGGGATTAAATGCCCGAAAGTGAAGGCAGCAACGGATGACTGGTTTTTTATCCGCCATGGCAAACGGATTGCTGACCGCAGCCGTTATCAATTGGACTTCCGCAATCCGAATGTCATCGCCCATGCCGATGCGGTGATTGACCGCCTGGTGAACGAATATGGCGTCGGTTATATTAAAATGGATTACAATATTGAGCCGGGAATCGGCACCGAACTTGACAGCGATAGTTTCGGCGACGGTTTGCTGGAGCATAACCGCGCTTATCTAAATTGGCTGGATAAAGTGTTTCAAAGGTATCCCGGACTGGTGATTGAAAACTGCAGCAGCGGCGGTCTCAGGATGGACTACGCCATGTTAAGCCGTTACAGTATTCAGTCCACCAGCGATCAGGAAAATTATCTGAAATATGCCGTCATTGCGGCCAATGCGCCGAGTGCACTAACGCCTGAACAGGCTGCGGTATGGTCATATCCCCTGTTGGAAGGCGACAGGGAGGAAGTCATTTTTAACATGGTCAATGCCCTGTTGTTGCGGATACACCAAAGCGGCCATCTGGTCAAGCTGAGTCCGGAGCGGAAAGAGTTGGTCCGTGAAGGGATCCGCTGTTATAAAACCATCCGCCGGGATCTTAAGGACGCTTTGCCCTTTTGGCCTTTAGGTCTGGCAAATTTCGGCGATCCTTGGGTGTCTTTGGGTCTGAAAACCGGATCGCAAAACTATCTGGCGGTTTGGCGGATCAACAGTCATGAACAATCCCGCGGGATACCGCTTAAGCATTTGCAAGGCCGGGCTGTCGACGTAAAATGTATCTACCCCGCAGAACATCATTGTGAGTATGAGTGGAATCCGGCAACGGCGCTGTTAACCGTGTCATTCCCGGAACCGGTTTGCGCCAGGCTTTTTGAGTTAAAGCCGTCCTAATCCGGATAGAGTAACAGGTATTGCGGAAAAGTTGTCCGGGTATACAAACAATTTGTCAAGGCATTGATGATGGCAGGATCCCTTATTTTGGGGCCTGTTTTTTTTCGCCGTAAAAATCGGTAATCCGAAAAACAAATATGGAACAGGATTTGATGGGTGGGGAAAGAATTATTGTAAATTGAAATCCCTTGGTTTTTCCAGCGGTAACGACAGGTTATCCGGCTTGGGATACTAAAAGTGGAGGTAAAAAAATGAAGAAAACCAGTCTGATCCTAGGTTTGTGTTTGATTTTGGCCTGGGCGGCACCGGCCTTTGCAGTTGACGAGGACTACCATTTCGGCATCCAAATGCTTCAGGAGAGCATTTCCAAAGCCAAGGATATTAGCGGCGGAAGCTACTTATTCTTGGGCACATCCTTTAGTTTCAATCCTAAAATTGCGCTCAATGTAAAATATGCATGGGATATTGCGCCGGATAGTTTCACCGATCGTCTTGTTTCGCTGGAACCGCAATACACTTTTGGGAAACCGGAGGCATCGCTTCACTCCAACATTTCCTTGGTTTACCTCACCAATCTTGATCAAAAGGATTCCCAATATTATGGGGTAAGATTTTGCCCCTTTAGTTCCGGCAGGTCGGTTTTTACCCAAAACCTTAAATTGAGTATGGAGTTCTTGCCGGTCGGGTATTTGTACAATGCGGATACCAAGGAGCATGTTACTACTTTTGAGTTCTTTTCCATTACCGCCTATTTTTAAGGGGAATGGATTCAATCGGTAGAAGGTTGAAATCAGTATTGTTGGAATGCGAATGGGATTTTCCGCTGGAGATACAATTGCTGAAATGATTTTGATCATCGGTTGATGGGAAAATCCAATTGAAAAAATGGGCCGGTCGATTGGTTGAAGGAAAAAAACAATTGCAAAAATGATTTTGATCATCGGTTGATGGGAAAATCCAATTGAAAAAATGATCCGGACAATTGGATGAATGAAAGAATAATCGTTGAAATGGGTTTATTCATCGGTTCAATAGAGAAATCGGGTAAATAGAAAAGAACGGTCAAAAGCGCTACCCTGCGTGATTTACTCCGGCATTTTTTTGGCACCGCAAAGTCACGAAAAAGGTGATGAAGTAGTGTCGGAAGAAGTCAAAGAAGGGGGCTGTCCCAAAAGTAAATTCTAACGATAAAGAAATACAATATATTGAAGTCAAACCATTCGATGAAGCCATATATTGTATTTCTTATTGATTTTGAATTGCTTTTTAGACAGCCTCCTTGGTTTTAATAGGGTGTGAGGATAAATAGGCTCATAAAGATCGCGTAGCAAAGTTGGAGGTCTATCAACTCACCCCTTCAGAAATCCTTATCGGTTATCATAACATGGTTGCCGTTCCCCTCTCTCTGAAGATGGCATGATATGGATGTTGGAGAGAGGGGAAGTGAGTTTTATTTGCCATTTAGTTAAGTCACGAAGAATTGGCATAAATTTGTAGAGCCTATATTGTTAAAATAATTATTATCAATGCTTGACCGAGCATGGTTAAACGATACTGCGGTCTAAGGAAAAGAACGTAAACAGGATTACCATGATTTTATGGATTTACGGAAAATTTTTTTAAATATTGACGAATGATTTTTTTTCGCAGCTTAATTTTAATATTTCCAGTAAATTGGATGGAAGGCAGGAAATTACAGGTAAATGGGGAATATTTTTTGATGAAGAATTTAACACCAGAAACTAAACAGATAGCGGTTCGATACAGAGTACTTTGGAGCCTTTGATGGGGATAAAAAACGAGTCACAGAAGTAATTTTGAAGTTTTCATATACGGCTCATACGAAATAGGCGCGAGTTAGGATATAAGGCGGGAATGCACGAGTTATCCCTAATACCCGTCGGATTTGGACCAAGGCTGCATCATGCGGCCCCCGAAAAAGGAGGTTTTCCCGAATAAAATGCCCTAACCATCCTGAAAAAGATGTATTAAGTTTTTGTCATTCGTGTGGGGAATATTTCTGCCGAGAATGTTTAACTGATGGAGAAGAGTATTATTTTTGTAAAAAAGAAGAGTGTCAAAAAAGTTTAATGAATGAACGTCAATTACAAAATACTATGGGTGAAAACGATAGTGTTAATTCGATAGCAAATTTCTATGCTGGTTTTTGGCGACGTTTTGCTGCGTTTCTTATTGATTATTTGATAGTAATTATCCCAAGTGTTGTAATATTAATTTTTGCAGGGTTCTTTAGTGATGAAGAATTAATAAATGATTATGGGATTGTAGTTAGGTTATTTTATATAATCATTTTTTGGCTATATTTTAGTCTTATGGAAAGTTCGCAGTTACAGGGTACTATTGGTAAACTATCGCTAAAGATTAAAGTGACTGATACAAATGGAGAACGTATTCGTTTCGGTAAAGCTACAGGAAGGCATTTCTGTAAAATTTTATCAGGATTTGTTTTAGGTATAGGATTTGCCTTGGCAGGTATTACAAAACAAAAACAAGCGCTTCACGACATTTTAGCAAATAGCTTGGTTGTAAAGAAAGAATATATACGCGAACGAATGGAAAAATGACGAGATTGTTGGTTTAAGTTTAGTAAGGTGGGTCGTGTCTTGGCTCCCGATTTGAAGCTACATGAGATAGGGTTGATATAAGGAGATGGAATAATGAAAAATACGGCTCTTTTGGTTGTAGATGTTCAAACTGCATTGGTGTTGGGTAAACCTTTCGCCAGGGAGGAAGTTATCGGTAACATCAGGATATTAATTGAAAAATCCAGAGAAAACAATGTAGAAGTAATTTATATTCAGCACAACGGCAAAAGCGGCGACGAATTGGAACCCCATTCAGAGGGGTGGCAAATTTTCGAAGATATCAAGCCTAATGGTAATGAAACGGTTATCCGTAAAAATTATAACTCGGCTTTTAAGGGGACGCGTTTAAAAGAATATTTGGATGGTAAAGGTATCACCCAGTTAATCGTGACCGGTATGCAAACGGAATATTGTATCGATTCAACTTGTAAAGTTGCATTCGAGTTAGGGTTTGAAGTAATTATCCCGGAGAAAACGAACACAACGTTCAATAACGGAAATATATCCGCAAAGGATTTATATGAACATTATAATTACAATATATGGAATAATCGATTTGCGAAAGTAGAAAAATTACAGGGTGTTTTACAAAGATTCATGAAGTAGGATGGAGATCGAATCATCTTTGCAAATTTTTCAAAGAAAGAAAAATTCCCTAGTCCATAGTAGGGTAAAGCTGAAAACAAGCCATTCATATATGCGCCCGCATCCTGCGGCCCTGGGGATATAAAATGAGGCGTAGAAACACTTTGAAACTTTATATTCGACTTATGCCGTATCGGATCAAAATTGTGCGCGTATAGGATAAAAGTCGGTAATGCACCCATTAGGTCAGTCGCGAAGTAAGGCCTGCTGTCCGGGTGGACAAGGCAACATTGAGGGCCTTATTTTTTATTGGAACTAATTTTGTAATAAACTTCGGCAATCAACTTTTCCCTCTCTTCGCATTCATAACTTTGTGATTACGGAAAAAGGTATTGGCGATTCATTTAAGAAAGACGCCATCCATTGTTGTTGAGTTTGGGAAGGGGACGTTGTAGCACAGTTCCGTTCCTGCTTTGGGGTGAAAAAACGGATGAAACGAAAGTCAAAATGGGAATAGTATGCCGTGAAAATCTTATTGGAGAGTATTATATCCGGTGAACCAACTCCTGAAAAAGTTGAGTGGAGATTTGTTGACTTTTTAGATTGCTTTTCTTCATTGGATAAAAATATCCATTCAGGAACCGAGGTCTATTCGCGGTTTATTCAGGTTCTATGGAGATGAAAACGGAAGAAGTGATATATAAATTTTTCCCTGACAATACATCGGAAGATGAAGATGAACCGGATCATGAATGAAATGATAATAAAAGAAGCTGCAATAAAAGAGGTATTAAATCCTACTTTTGAATTAACGAAACAGTTTTTACATGTTCATGAACTGGTTTATAAGAATGATATGCCATTTATTGAAGATGTTTTTATGAATGAAGTAGAAAACAAAGCTGCAGTTTATTCTCCAGTAAAAGATGAAAGTTTTTATTTCGTTGTCTATATTTGTATTGAAGATGGTTTTGAACCCCTGTGGATGGAAATGTCTCCGGGTAATGTTGTAGAACTTGTTGTTGTTTCGGAAAACCATAGTTTGGATAGGATGCTTGAAAAAATTAATTTTAAGCCCCAAAGGCAATGGGAAAAAGGGGAAAGAAAAAGACCTACCCATTCTGTCGTTTATGATCATAGTGGTTTTGTTTTTTCTCTTGGAAATAGAAAAACAGGGGAGTTGAAGAAAAGCTGAAACAACTTATTAACTTTCTTATTCAACGCAAGGAATCGATTATAACTTTATCGGATATTGCAACCGTTGAAATTGCTATCACTTATTATGGTTACAAGGATCAAATGTGGGGAATCCATCTTGAAAAAGATATTATCAAAAAGATGTCTGAATTAAATATAACATTGGATGTTGATTTGTATGCGAGTGGTAATGATTTGAATGAATGAAACGAGGAACTACCGGATACACCGCGCGTGATCATGGCGGAGAGGACGATACTTACAGGGATTTCGAGATTGAGCGGGCAAGAGTTGTTTGATTTTACTAGGCGAGGGGATTAGCGGTAATTTTAAGGAGGTTATTCGATGGGGTATAAAATTTCCTGGTTTGGAATCACTATCTTTGCTGTTTTACTTATTAGCTTTGGTTTTCCAATGATCGCCCAAGCCTTTGATCCGGCGGAATATCCGCTTTCAACAATCAATGAAGAATATAGTAAAATGGAAAAAGAACATGGGAATGTCGGCAAAAATCCGCCTCAGGCCACCGGGCGGAATAATATTGATATTGTAATCCATCCCCAGGTGGTATTTTCGATTCAAGCAACATACTTGAATCAAGAAAGGCTGCTTTCTGAGAAGAACTTAAAAGGGCTGGAAGTATTCCAAAAAACTTTTTTGCCTGACCATAAAAGAATATATGATGTATATCAACATGAAATATTCATTCGGGATTCCGATGGGAGAGAATATTGGCTTCCCATTCAGGAAACTTTTCGAGAACCCTTTCGGCAAGAATATTATCAGGGGTGTGACTTGACATTATATCTTATCTTTTCCATCATCTATGACCACGAACCTTTTATTATCATCAATGAATTCTATGTGAAATAATAATTACCAATAGAAATATAAAGGTTTTTTATTTAGGGTGTCGAAAAAAGCTTAAACTTAATTTACAGAAGTTTTTCCATATACTTTCACCTAACGGCCAGGAGGAATGCTCGATGAAAAAATCGGTATGGATTTGGCTGCCCATCATCGCAGCCTTGTTAATCGGTACGGCTGTATTTGCGAAATCACCCGCCAAGAATGGGGGCGCTGCGGAAGCGGTCCTCAACTACAATCTGGCGCTTGAACCGGCTAACCTTGATCCGGCTAAATCAACCAGTATCGAGGAATTCAGAGTCGAATACGCTTGTTTTGAAGGATTGGCCACTTTTGGCGCAGGGGACGCCATCCAGCCCGGTGTGGCTGAGAAATGGCAGATCTCGCCGGACGGTAAAACATACACTTTTTATCTGCGCAAAAATGCCAAATGGTCCAATGGGGATCCGGTCACAGCGCAGGACTTCGAATATGCCTGGAAGAGACTGCTTAACCCCGGCACCGGCTCGCCCAATGCCAGCACGTTATTTTATTTAAAAAATGCCGAGGATTACAACAGCGGTAAAATCAAAGACGCCAGCCAGGTCGGTGTCAATGCCAAAGATAACTACACCCTCGTTGTGACTTTAAATTCTCCCTGCAGTTACTTCCTGGGTTTAACCATTAACCCGGCCCTTTATCCGGTGCACCGGAAAAAGGTTGAATCCAATCCCGACAAATGGACCGGCAACCCTGAAACCTATGTCGGCAATGGCCCCTTTAAAATGACCGATTGGACCCGCCATAATAAATTGGAATTCGCTCCTAATTCCAATTATTGGGACAAGAGCCGCGTCAAATTGAAAAAATTGGTTTTCTATCCGATCGAAGAACAAAGCACGGCCTTAACCATGTTCGATACCGGTCAAATCGACCTTTCCGATGAGTTGCCGCGGCCTGAGATTCCCCGGTTGTCAGCGGCGGGAATGGTCAAGTACAGCGCCACCATTAACACCTATTACTATATGCTCAATACCAAAAAACCGCCCTTAAATGATCCGCGGGTCCGTAAAGCTTTGGCTCTGGCCATCAACCGGGAGCAGATCGTCAAATACATCACCAAAGCGGGTGAAAAACCGGCCCTTGGTTTTGTGCCTTACGGGATACCTGATAGCAGTCCCAAAGCGGAGTTCCGTAAAGTGGGCGGCGCTTGTTTCGCCGATAATGCAGTCGCTCAAGCCAAAAAGTTACTGGCGGAAGCGGGTTATTCCGATATCAAAAAGTTCCCGACCATTGAAATCTTATACAATACCAATGAAACCCACAAACAAATTGCTGAAGTGATTCAACAGATGTGGCATGAGAAATTGGGCGTCAACACCACGCTGGTTAACCAGGAATCCAAAGTTTTCCTGCAGTCCCGGAGGGAAGGAAATTTCCAAATCGCCCGTTCCAGCTGGATTGGGGATTATGTTGATCCCATGACTTTCCTGGATCTGTGGGCTACCGGCAATGGCAACAACTATACCGGCTGGACCAACCCGCAATATGACAAGTTGATCGACGCCGCCAAAACGACTCTCGATACCAAACAGCGGTATCAGGCCATGCACGAGGCGGAGAAACTCCTGATGAGCCAAATGCCGGTGGTTCCGATTTATTTTTACACCCGGCCTTATATCATCAAACCCTGGGTCAAAGGAGTCCGTTATTCCGCCGTTGGTTTGATCGACTTTTCGAGAGTCACCATTGGGGCCCATAAGTGATTTGATTTGTATGGATTAATGATTTGGGGCACAAGAACTGATGAAAATTGTAGGATGCCTAAATGCGACCTAACCCGCGCGTCCCATTGGACGCGAGTCCTTCCCCTGAGAAGGGACTTAAACTGCTAATTCGAGTGGAAGGGTAACCCTGGTTCGTTGATCTCTAAAAAGATTCTTGACAGCGAAGGCATCGCTTACTCTCCCACTGAATTAGCTACTATCGAAATTGCATCATTGGGGGAGACATAATGGAAGTGCCAGCACTCCATTCGCTATCACGTAGGTTATAATGAGAATGAAGAGGCTCATTACAGAGCTACAAAACGAAGGAGGCTGACAATATGAAGTATACCACATTC
>JAEXDA010000042.1 GCA_023401925.1 Bacillota bacterium | reverse complement strand
TAAGTAGCAAAAAGCGTTTTAAAGCCCGGATTTACCGGGCTCCGTGATGCTTCGAAGCAATGAGTGGCAAAGATTAGCCGATCCCCAGAGGGGATTTAGAAAGTTTTTAATTGCCTAGCCGTGTGGGTGTGTTCGATGAACACGAATTAACCCGCGGCGGAGATTGACTTGAATTTCCTGGAAACGTTGTAGGTAATGAATAGCACCATCTGAGAGGGGGTTAAATCTTTTTCTCACTCATGAAGCACTTCCAGAAAACGTCCCTTATTTTGAAGATTGATTGCCGGTATTGATTTTTCCGCATATTGAGGTACTTCTTTAGGACGGCAAGTTCGTAGATGAGATAGCAAAAATGGAACGATTCGCTGGTTATATTCCCCATTTCGTCCGGCGACGACCGCCAATGCTTTAACACCGTAATAAATTCTCCGCTGATCAAAGTATTTGCAAGTTGATACTGAAAAACATTGACTCCGGTGAAATCTTTCTTAAATACCATTGCGATTTTTATCCGGATCAAGATAATAAATTTTTTCAGGAGTAACTGCAGTCATATTAAACTTAAGTATAGAATATATAATCATACTTCAGCGAATGCAACCACATAATTGTGACCATATTTCTTGGCGCAGTTTGGACAAGTTGTGTAATAAAAATAGTACTTTCGGGCTTTTTTACCACTGGCGGCTACATACTGATCCATCTCTTTGATCCATTTTGGTACAGCATTATAGGGGCCATCAAAGACTTTGCTTAAAAAAGTACCGCTGAATTTATAATTCTCAGCTCCGGGGACTTCTTTGGTGACTGCCAGATAATATTCACATTTCCATGGCGAAGGATCATAGGCCAGCATTAAAAAATCTTTCAGATCCGAAGCGGCGCCGGCCTCCTCAGCTCTCTTCCACATCCGCCCCATTGTCCGATTGATTGTCCAGGGTAACGGGATATGAAAGAGTTGCGGTATTGAATCTTTGATAAATTGTTTTTCCTCCCATTGATGGGTCTTTTCATCCCATGGAGTCTTATCGAACTCAGGGCAACATCCATCGTTTTTTTGTTTTTCCTCAATCATTCCATCCATCTCTCCTTTTGCTAAAGTTTCTCCGTTACTGGGGTCCATTATGAAACTATCCTTGATATTGAAACGGTTGCCGCAAAATTGTCTTCATTTTCTCCGGCGCAACTTTACGGAAGTCGCTTAAATAGATTTCGTGGTGTTTTTGCTTTTTATCCTCAAAAGTTCCTTTATGGTTGGCGATTTGTTGGTGAATCTTCATGATATCGGGATGTTCATCGGCAAACGGACCGATGTGCATAATCTGGGAGGATAGGCCTTCATGGAAGGCTTCCAATCTTAACTTTTCCACGGCTTCATTCCTTTTCCTTTTTTTGACTTCATCAATCGCAATCCAAACCAAATCAGCCGTGACAAACTCCGGTTGCATCATCATATAACTCCAGCACCATTTGTCACGGTTGCCATTCACAAAATCATTCATATCTTCAGCCCACCACAAGCCTTCCAGCGGCATCACCACATAATCACGCCCCAGTGTTTCTTTGGCCAGGAACTTCACCTTATAGGAAACACTAAACAAAGCCCCAATAGCATCCTGCGATTCGCCTTTTTCAAAATCCATCCCCATACCGTCAATCATCAGAAATTGAAACCGGGGCACTTCCACAATTTCCGGCTCATGGGGCGGAGGATTATAATACTTCTTCAATTCACGTTTGAAATCAAGCTTTTTGTCCATTTTCGAAGCCTCCTTTTTATATCCGGGTAGTAGCTGATGATATCGAATACCAATCCATCCGCTTCTATTTCTAAAAATAGAATACACCCGAATATACGACACCTATATGTCATATTACAATCCAATTTATCGAAGTTCACAGTAAAAAAATCAGAACTATTAAAATAAAACCGTCCGGAGATGTTTGAATAGCAAAAGCCAACTCCGGACGGTCTTATTATTTACAAGTAGATGACTATCGGGGAATTTTCATAAAAATCGGTTCAGTTTCTCTTTGAGCCCACTGGAAATCTCCGTCAACGGCAGGCGGGTCTCCAAAGAGCGAATCATCCCTTGTTGTTTCAAGCAGTACTTGATAGGCGCCGGATTGGGCTCCACAAACAAAGATGGAATGAATTCCGCCAAACCCCTCCATTTCTCCAACGCCTTCTGATGGTTGTTGGCTTGGATCAGCTTAAAAACTTCCACAAATATTCCGGTTGCCAGATGGGCCGAGGCTAAAATTCCGCCATCGCCCCCCAAAGTCAGAGTAGTATAAAATAAAGCATCTTCCCCGGTCAAAATGGAGAAATCAGCAGGCCTGTTCAACAATAATTCCGTGGTCTGTTTCAAATCGCCGCAAGAATCTTTCAGCCCAACGATGTTTTTCAGTTCCGCCAATTTATAAATGGTGGCATTTTCGATGTTTCTTCCGGTACGGTAAGGAATGTTGTAAATGATGATTGGAAGAGCCGTTGCTTCCGACATCTCCAGAAAGTGCTGAAAGATACCGTTTTGATCCGGACGGTTATAATAGGGAGTTACCGATAAAATGCCATCCACTTTGTAATGCTCGACTTTTTTTAGTTGCTTGACAACTTTTTTGGTATAATTACCACCAAGTCCTATAAAAACCGGTACTCTGCCCCGGGTAAATTCCAAAGTCTTCTCGATGGCTTCCAAATACTCATCTTCTTCAATGGCCGGACTTTCCCCGGTGGTTGCCAAAGGAATCAGACCGGAAACGCCTTTTTCGATATAAAAATCAATTAATCTTTGCAGCGACTGATAATCAATGTGATCATCGATAAAGGGAGTAATCAAAGGTAACCAGACACCATTAAGCTTCATAAAAAACCCCTCCTAAATTGGTTGCTAAAACTTGATGTTCATTTTTTAAATCATTTTCCGCATCTCCCAAACTAAGAAGAAATAATCACCCTCATTTATAGCAGTCCTCGCTTCAACATACCCTCAGCAATCTGCACTGCATTGGTGGCGGCTCCTTTGCGCAAATTATCGGATACGCACCAAAAATTGATCGCATTTTTACAGGTGCTATCATTTCGAATTCTGCCCACCAAAACCTGATCCCGATATTCCGGTTTGCTTAAGTCCCGGGCAACGGGATACCGGCGTTCCAATGGGTCTTTACGGACATCCCGGCTATCCGAATCAAGGGCCGGGCCGTCCATCAGCACCACACCCTCGGCTTTTGCCAAAATATCCATCGCTTTCTCAGCTGTCATGTCGCCGCAGAACTCGGCATTAACCGATTCGGAATGTCCCACAAATACCGGGACCCTGACGGTGGTCGGATTAATCAGCAGATTCGGTTCTCCCAGAATCTTCCGGGTTTCATTCACCATTTTCAGTTCTTCTTTGGTATATCCGTTCGGCAGGAACTTATCAATATGCGGGATGCAATCAAAAGCAATCGGATGGGCAAAAACAGCCGGATCATGTTGGAGTTCTCCGCCGGATATGGCCTGCGCAGTCTCCTGTTGCAATTGTTTCATGGCGGCAGCTCCCCAACCGCTGACTGCCTGGTACGTCGAAACGACTACCCGGTGCAACCGGGCAGCACGGTGTAACGGAGCCAGGGATACGGCCATCTGAATGGTAGAACAGTTCGGATTGCAGATGTAGCGTGTATCGGCCGTCACCACATCCATATTTACTTCCGGGATCACCAGCGGATACTCAGGATACATCCGGAAATCGCCGCCATTATCAATTACTCTGCAGCCGCTTTCAACAGCGACTTTGCCCCATTGGACACTGGCGCCCTTAGCCCCTTCTTTACCCGCGAAAAAAACCAAGTCCAATCCCTTAAAAAGGTCGGCGCTGATTTGGTGAACGTGAAATGTTTTATCAGCAAGCACCTCTTCCCTTTCGGTGGTGGCCATGACAACCAACTCCCCATCGATGGGAAAATTTCGTTCATAAAGTACCCTGACGATCCGGTCACCCACCGGACCCACTCCAAGTAATCCCACTTTCAATCCCATTGATTCTCCTCCTTAATGATTGAATATCATTCCGGCAAATATTTCTTAAATCCTTGAACTTCACCGGGCTTGTATCCTTGCTTTTCGTAAAACCGGTGGGCTCCTTTTCGATCTGCGGCTGAAACAAACTCAATATAATAACAGCCATGGCTTAGGGCAACATTTTCAATCCATTGGTATAATCGAGCGCCAATACCACGCCCCCGGTATTTTTCAGCCACAATTACATTTTCCAGTACCATAAACGGTTGGCAGCTTCCCACGATATCACGGCAGAGGATAGCCATTAATGAACCTAAAAGTTTTCCTTTTTTATTCTTAGCCCCAATCAGAAAGTAATCCTGATTTGCAGAAATCCAAGCCAAATTGCGGTTCATCTTTTCAATGTCCGTGGTCTTACCGGAAAGTTCTTGGTATAATCCTGCCAAAGCCTCCCCATCGACGGGAGTCAATCTTTCTATATGAATCATCGCAATTCTTCCGCCAGTTCAACATGGAAGCTGAAACCGTGTTTCCGAAAACCGAGGGACTCGTAAAAATCATGAGCTTCTTCCCGTTTCAAATTACTGGATAGGGCTAACTTATAACACCCCATTTCCCTACATACATTCATGGCATAATTCATCATAACCTTTCCAATCCCCCTCCGCCGGTGTTCCGCGGCAACCACCACATCTTCGATAATGGCAGAGGGCATTCCCAAGTGGGCCAAATTATCCATAATCACCAACTCAAAAACTCCAACAATTTGTTCATCCAAAACCGTTACATAAATCTTGTAAAAAGGATACCTGCGAATCTTTCTAAAAATGGATTCGGCCTTTTTTAGAGGGGTATTCGGTTCCCCTCTGAGGCTTAGTTGGGACAATAAGCCGATAATTTGCGGTAAATCGCTCTTGGTTGCTTCCCGGGTAATTACATCCACAGTGTCCCTGCCTTTCTCCACCACCAATCAATATTATCATTTCATCAACCCCATTTTGAATAGGTCAGGGGTTGGAAACTCAAGTTAAAAGCCTGATTCCTTCCCCAATAATTTTAAAACCTTTCTCCATCTCATCCGTATCAACCCTGGAGATGCTTAACCGAAAAGTATTGGCACCTTGGCCGTTGGTATAAAAAATCTCCCCGGTCGTAAACAAAACTCCTTGGGTATAACAGTAAGCCAGCAGTTCCTTGGCATTCACCTCATGAAGTTCAATAAACAGATGCAAACCACCGTCGCCCCATATCCGTTGGCAGGGGAGATAAATTTTGGCAAACTCCAACGCTTTCTCGTATTTTGCTTTATAGAGCCTTTTCGCCCGTTTCAGGTACTGCCCAAATTTACCATATTCTAAATATTCATAGAGTATCGCCTGGTCAAAGGGGGAGGTATAAATATTGCGATACAGTTTAATGCTTTCCAAATAGGCAATCAACTTGGTGTCAGCGATGATCCAACCAATCCGGATGGCCGGAAAAAGTATTTTCGTGAAGCTACCCAGATATACCACATGGTTTGCTCTGCCGGAAAGCGCCAGTAAAGGACTGACATGAGATCCCGAATAACGCAATTCTTCATTGAATCCTTCTTCAACCAAAGGGGTCCGGTATTTTTCAAATAATTTCAATACTTTCATCCGTCTATCCGGCGACATCACCAAACCGGTCGGATTGTGATAAGAAGGCATCACAAATCCCAATCGGATGTCCCCTGCGGCTAAGGAAGACTCCAATTCCTGCAAATCAATGCCGTTTTCGTGAAGGGGAATCCCAATAATTTGTAATCCGGCCAGCTTCATCACATTAATGGCCAGATTATGGGTGGGATTCTCACAAACTATCCTTTCGCCGGGGTTTGTCAAGGCCGCTAATATCAGGTTGAGTCCTTCCGTGAAACCGGTGGTAATTAGGATATCCTTGTCATGGAAGTCCACTCCTTTGCCTTCTAAATAGCTTTTGAGCCACAGGATCAGAGGACGGTATCCTTTGGTCTCACCATAATTCAACAATCTCTCCCCTTCGAGCGCGATACGGTTTAAGAAAGCCCGTTTGACTTCTTCAACCTCAAAAATGCTTTCGTCCGGAGCGAGGCTGTTAAAGGAAATCATCCCGTCCCGCCAAGGGAATTTCCGCAAATTTTGAACAAGATTCAAAGCAGTGTTGCCATACCCATTCACCCGGTCGGTCCACTCCAACTTCAATTGATCCTGAGGCGAGAGTGAGCTTTGGCACACAAAAGCACCCTGGCCCCTGATATTTTGAATAAGTTGCAGATTTTGCAATTCCTCATAAGCCAGAATAATGGTATTGCGGCTTACTTTTAAGATCTGCGATAATTCGCGGGTCGAGGGAAGCCTTACTCCCTCCCGGAGCGATCCGTTTGCAACCAGTTTTGCGATATACTCTTTAATCTGCAGGTAAGCCGGGCTGTTTGTATCGATATTTAAATCTTCCCACATGAGTTAACTCCCATTTCCCATTTTGCCATACAACGTATTGAAAAGGAAGAACCACGAAGGCCTTCTTTTTTTCCATAGGTGGTCAGAAAAAAATTAGAGAAGCCATTCCTTATGGTGGTTATCCGTTATTGGCTGGTGATTTTCCGTGTTCGAATAGGCTTACCTTTAGGTAGTGAGGTATAACTACCGGTTGTCAGTCCATGTCAGCCGACTTATGCCCCAACCGGTAGAAAATGCTTGGAGGGATAAACTATGCCATAAAAAAAAGGTTGGTTATCCACCAACCCTGTATATTTTCCGACAAAGAAAAATATTACCGGCGGCAAGATAGCTCTCCACCAGGAACCTTGGTTCCTGCATGACAGTACTGAAGCTCTTAACCACAGTACCAGCCGAAAGTTAGGCTCCCTCCCGGCTTCGGCAAAACACCCTTTTTCTTCGTTTCAACGGCCGGCCCGGCCTCCCCGAAGATACTGATGAGTTTTGCACCTCTACTCTACCATGAATTTACGTTTATTAAGTTATATTATTTGTACTACAAAAATATTATGCTGTCAATATGGATTTATTGCTTTTTCTAAAATTCCATTGATTTCAACAGGCATATTGTGTTTTTCTATCGATAAATCCTATTTTACAACAGACCCTTTATTGATTCCCCTCAACCAATTAACGCAAAGCCCCATCCAAGTGGCGACGTAGGGATGGACTCCCATACTCCCATCATCAGTTTCCTCAGTCGCTAGGGATAATCCGTGAGGTCCTTCCGGATATATATGGAGTTCAAAAGGGACCCTATGGATTCGCAACTCCGATGCAAATAACAGGCTGTTTTCAACCGGTACACCAACATCGTCAAAGGTATGCCAGATAAACGCCGGGGGCGTTTCGGCGGTCACCTGACGTTCTAAAGACATCTCATCCAACAATGCTTGGGAAGGATTTGCACCAAGCAAATTGTCAAAAGAACCGCGATGAGCATAAGGTCCGGAGGTTATCACCGGATAACAAAGAATCAATGCATCGGGACGATTTAATCCAATTTGTATACCTGAAACATCCTGTAAGTACGGTTTTTGCCAATGTACTCCCAAACTGGCAGCCAGATGCCCTCCGGCCGAAAATCCGCAAACTGCTATTTTTTGGGGGTGAACGTGCCATTTACCGGCATTCTCACGGATGATGCACATAGCTCTTGAAACATCACGTAAAGGTTGAGGATGCCTTCTGGGTGCTACACTATAATAGACAACAAAAGCATGAAATCCGGCTGCATTAAATTGCAAGGCAATGGGCTCTGCCTCCCGCTCGGAAGTAAAATGATAGCCGCCTCCGGGACATATTAAAACGGCGCCTCGGATCTTCGGCCCATCCAATATGTAGCTAGCTAACGTTGGCTCAAAACCGCCATCACTCGGATTTTGATAGAAAGCGTCCTCCCAGAGTTTGATGATTTGATGAATCAATGATATAACCTCCCTGTTCAACAAAAAATGACTGAACACAGATTCATGTTTCCAATCAAGGGGGTAATTTTCGCCAATGGTTGCCGAAATCCCTGCCTCACCTCTAAAATTGCCAATCTCTCCAAAACGGTTTTCTTGTTCATTAAAATTCAATAAATTTGCAGGGTTTTTCCCAAAAAAAGCCAATTACTTAAAGTCTACTTAATTCCATCATTGGGAGCTCCCATGCAACGGAAGGAAAAATTTTACATACCCCCTTTCCTGTCGCCATATGCAGGTTTACCCCGGGGGATTTATGCTCTTTTTCTAGCCCAAATCATCAATTCCGCCGGAAACTTTGTGACGCCTTTTTTAACATTGATGTTATCGGAAAAATTGGGGATGAAATCGGACCAGGCCGGTTTTTTTGTCATGATATCCTTACTAGTCCAAATGCCCGGGGTGGTGATCGGGGGTAAACTGGCTGATCATGTCGGCCGGAAAGCGATCCTGATTACCGCGCAAACGGTATCGGCGTTATTCATCCTATCTTGCGCCTTTATTCAGGATATTCACTGGCTTCCCTGGCTTTTAATCGGATCCAGCATTTTTAACGGAACTGTCAAACCTGCCACCAATGCTTTAACGGCTGATTTAACGGATGCCGCAAACCGACGGATTGCCTTTTCCCTAACCTATCTGGGCATCAACCTCGGGTACGCTATCGGGCCGATGATGGCTGGGTTTTTATTCCATGCCCATATCCACTGGCTCTTTATCGGGGATGCAGTGACAACATTGATTGCAGTGGCTTTGGTTCAAGTGATGGTAAAAGAAGATTTTTCTTTCAAGCAGACTCCAAAGGCGGCCGCAATTCCAGAAGCGGATTTCATTCATCCCGACGAACGGGCCGAGGAAGGTTCTTTTTTACAGATCATGGGGCGGCGTCCTTATTTAAGCGCCATGATCTTATTGCTCACGGTTTACAGCTTCATCTACAATCAACATTCTTTTACCGTAGCGCTGGATCTGGCCCATAAATTCGGCCCATCCGGGCCTGCTTTTTTCGGAACCCTGGAAATGGTGAATGCTTTGGTGGTGGTATTTTGCTCCACGGTTATCGTTTGGCTGACCCGGAAAATGCGCTCCCTAGAATGTATTGCCCTGGCCGGGCTTTTATACGGCTGCGGTTTCGGATTGTATTTTTTCACCAAAAGCCTTTTTGGATTCATCATCGGTACGATTATTTGGTCGGTTGGGGAAGTATTAACCGCCACCAACAACGGAACTTATATCGCCTGTCACGCGCCTATCAGCCACCGGGCTCGTTTCACCGCCTTACAGACTCTATGTCAAGGTACCGGCAGTTGCCTGGGGCCGCTGCTGATGGGGAAATATATTACCGGACACGGAATGGATGCGGTCTGGATACTTGTTTTCTTTATCTCTGTCGCAGCGGGGATTTTAATGTATACCGTCAGCCTGCTTGAAAAAAAACACTGCCCCATTCAATGTTGATATTCCAGATTCCATCTTATGAAAAGAGTTTTTTCATCCATGGAATCTTCCGGATACAATGACTAAATCCAAAACAGAGTGGCAAAACAATGATGGCAACCCACCACATTTTTAGTAGTGGGTAGATTCGAAACGGCCTGAAAATCATGGTCACGAAAACCAGTAACGGTGTATGAAAAATATAAACCGCAAAGGCATTTTCAGATAAAAAGTGACTAATCGGGCCTTGGTTATTATTTTTCTCCCTAAACAGCACCAATAATCCCAAACATACTCCGACGCAAAACAAAGATTCCCAGAAAGCATAAGCCGCAGCTTGCCAATGAATTCCACCATAAAAGGAAGTAATGTCCTGAAGGGCACGGCCAAAGATCACCACCATAATCCAAAATGGAATCCCAAAAAACAAAGCAATTTTAAACCAGGTGATCCCGAAAGAATAAGGAACTTCGGCTAACCAATGATATCGGTAGGCATGAAGGCCCAAGATAAAAAGGACAACGTACTGGGGAAAAAAACATAGTTGCATATTATAAAAGGCTGTTCCGATAGGTTGTACCCATCGCACCAGGAAAGTGACGCCAGTGATTAAAATGACAATTGACCCAACTTTGAAATGGGTTATCCGGCAATCAATTTGATTCCGCTGAAAGAGCGAATTCTTGACGAAAAACAGTTTCACCAAAGTATAGAACCCGGAGAAAATCAATAAAGCGAAAGCAAACCAAAGGGGTCCGGAAGAACCGATGAATTCAAAAGAAGTAAGATATTTTATGTAAATTGCGGATAAATGCGGAGGGACATCATGATGGAAAGCCTGGATAATCAGTATCGTCAAAGGATGCAACAATAACATAAACAATATCGTAGGAATTCCGAGACGGACAAGACGCTCTCCGATAAACCGGAAGATCCCTTTTCTTTCCAAGGAACCTGGTACGAAATAACCGGCGATGAAAAAGAGAAAACCCATAAAATAGGCCTGATTAAAAGAACCAAACATCACAAAGATGATTTTAGAAAAAATATCCCAGCCACCCTTTTCATAGTAATACCAACCGCCAATATTGCCATAAGTTACATTCAAATGTACCAATACGACCATTACAATGATCAACCACCGTAGATTGTCGATGAATAATAGCCGTTTGCCTGAAGCCGGTTGGATCGCCGATGCCTTTACCAGTTCCGGATAATTCCGAATTACATCCATTCTTCCCCCTCAACTTTCATCAGAATAACCGAAAATTTATATTACACATAATATTGGTAATTATACTAAGTGCTGAAATGGTTTTCAATATCTTTACAATTTGTTCATAAATCTCTCACTCAATCAACATATCTATAGCATATTATGGAAAATAAATATATTCTTCCTGCCAAATTCGTCCTTATCAAATCGGATGAGTTCAATCTAATGAATGTTCAGGGTGAACAAAATGAAAGATAAAACGGAAAATATTCATTGCGAAACCTTATCTGAAGTTCAACAACAAATTCATATCTACCGGAGACGGATGTATCAACTCTGGAATGAGAAAGGCTGCTTTGATCCGGAAATATTAGCAGTCAGCAGGGAATTGGATCAGCTTTTAAACCGGTATTATTTATTACAGCCCTTAGGAGCCTAATTCAAAGCAGCGGTCCTCTCCCGTTTCACGGACGAGGGATTACGATTGTTTATTTTCCGCCGTCTGGAGCCTTCCCCTGCTTCAGCATACGGTAGAAGGGGAAGACCGGCTTCTTGAATACGTGTCGTCCAATGAATTCATTCCGTCACGGAAATCATTCTTTCTCTCATCCAATGGATTCATTCCGTCACAGAAATAATTCTTTCTCTCATCCAACGGATTCATTCCGTCAAGGAAATAATTCTTTCTGTCATCCAATGGATTCATTCCGTCACAGAAATAATTCTTTCTCTCATCCAATGGATTCATTCAGTCACAGAAATAATTCTTTCTCTCATCCAATGGATTCATTCAGTCACAGAAATAATTCTTTCTGTCTTACAACGTATTCATTCAGTCACGG
>JAEXDA010000036.1 GCA_023401925.1 Bacillota bacterium | reverse complement strand
TCATTTTGTCAATGGCATCGTTTACTACCCGTACGAGATGTTGGGTCGGTATGTGTAGCTCTATATCTGTCGGTAGCATCAGTTGGTTAGGTTGATAGTTCTTAAAAGTTATTTGTTGATGGTTTTCTCTTTTCACATCTTTATTTTAACATATTCTACCATCCAATGGTACTTTTGGGACAGCCCCACGAAAGCGGTTTAAGTATGTTCCTTTAAAGCTTTTTTGGGGCATATACCGAACAATTGCTGATTTCAAATGGTTTTCACGCTAACTTAAGGCTGGGCGGAGTAAGAATTTGTTGACTCAATGAATACTTACGGATTTGCAGTTCGTTTCTCCTCTCGAGGGAGAAAGATAGTATGAGGGTTGGCATTCATGTTGATGCACTTATAAAATGGAAATCGTAGATTTCAAAGTATGACCCCAATATTTCAACTAAAACTTATCTTTTTTCCGGCATCAAATCGTTCATCGGAATTTCTAACGCACGAGCCAATTTTTCTATATTTTCCAAAGAAATATTGCGTTCTCCTCGCTCTACCGAACTTACATAAGTCCGGTGTAATCCGCTGCGGAATGCTAATTCCTCTTGTGAAATATTTTTTCCAATTCTTATTTTTCTTAAGTTCTGGCCAAACAGGACTTTTATATCTTCCGTCAAGATGTCACATCCTTTTTCCATATCTTGACATAGTTTATCTTTTTGAATACAATAAGTCTACATACTATAAGTCTACAGATTATAAGTAACATTTTAAAGGATAAAAAATTATGTCTGTAACTAGCATCAACATTTACACCCTCAAACAAATCCGTACCCAGCGCCATCGCTATGATCTGGAAGACCATCCAATCACCAACCCTTCGATCTGCTATAAAGTCCTCCAATATCTGCTTAATCTAAAATCAGAGCCAGTTGAAAAATTCGGCATCATCTCACTGAACTCTCAAAACAAAATCATCGGCCTTCATATAATCGGCAGCGGCTCCCTGGATCAAGTCTATATCGAACCCCGGGAAGTATTTATGGCTGCTATGATGAAGCGCATGCTAGCATGCGACGCCAAGTCCATCATCGCCTTCCACAACCATCCTTCCGGAACGCCCGATCCCAGCCGGGATGACATTGATCTCACCCACAAACTCCAGGAAGCCGGTAAAATCATGGGCATCGAACTGCTGGACCATGTGATAACGGGAGAACGGAGTTATTTTAGCTTGAAGGAAAAAGGATTGTTATAAAGTTAATAGGGAAAGGAGAAAAGGGTAAAATGGATGAAGCTGTAGGTTTGAAGTTAAAGTAAAAAATTTGAATAAGCAATTATGAGCCATAATTGTTTGCTGTCAAGATATAAGCCTTCAAGGAAGAAGGCGCTTCTTCACCGCATCTTTCAGGATGAAAACTGCGGTTGCGAACGGAAGCCTAGGCTAGGTTGCCAGACGAAAGGCCATGGAAGGCGAAAACCAACTAAAAACCGGGATGAATAAAGGGAGGTTCGGAAGCCGTAGGTTCCGAGCGGCGGATTCAAAAGGTGCGCCGCCCCGCACCTTTTTTCCTGGAGGGGTCGCGTGCCCTGTGCACGCGTTGGGGGAGGCAGGAACAGTCTCCCATCGACCCTGAATTATTCTAAAAGAAGTTTTGGTTCCTTTCTGGCCGGCCACTCAAGTAACTCAGCCGGTGAAATCCGTGGACCATCAGAATCGGCGTTCATTTTATACATAAAAAAGACTCCATAAAGCCGAGAAGTTAAACACACATATCCAATGAAAAATAAAATCGATAGAAAGAAGGCATGTCCCATGAAATCCTTTCTGGAAGAGTTATATCTCGGCCACCTATACCCCTTGGAACAAATCGTCCCCCAAGATCCGGAATTCCACTCCGTAAACGAGAAAAAATCCAGCCTCATGAAAATATTGAAAACCAGACTGCCGGCTGAAGATTTTCAAACGGTGGAGGAGCTTTTGGATGTGGATTGCAATATAAGCGTGATGGAAGCTTACGCATCCTTTGAATATGGTTTTAAGCTCGCCGTGTTGATGATGCTGGAAGTGATGGACATAAAGATAGGGAAAAGAGAAAAGGGCTGATAAAAAATTAAAACTGTTGGATCATGTGATAGCGGGAGATTATTCGAAGAAGGCTGTCTCCCCCCGCTGTTGCGTGAGAAGGATCAAGGCGGCGAAAAAGAGGCAATCAAAGATCCCTCGCTCGTCCAAAACGGGAGAGGGCCAATGAGAAAAATGTTTGGCGAAATGAAATCATCCAAGGGAGAAATGAAAAAAAGGATTGGCGAAATGGTATTGAAATAAAGGCGGGCAGGAAATCTTAAGATGTTGTCGAAATAATGTAAAAATTTTGTAGTCATTTTGTAGTAGCGGTGATATAATGAAAATCGAAATTCGCGGTGTGGAAGAGCTGAGCTTCCGGGAACGCCAGGTTGTCGTCTTAAAGGAAATGGGAGAAACAGCCGATAGTATTGCTAAGAAGCTGGGAATCACCCAGAGTTCGGTGGCAACCTTATACAATCGCGCCAAAGCAAAGGGCTATGAAGTGGTTATTGTTCTGCCCGGATCGGCTTTGGGGATATCCGGCGAGGATGATGAAGAAACGTAAGGAGAGTAACGGATGGAAAGGCCGAGAACCTTTTTGAATCAAGATAATCGGTTTAACAGGATTCCGGAAAATGTTCCGATCCATCGTGTCAAAAAAGCAAATAAGAAGTGGCATTTCCGGCCGCGTTCAATATGGCCTTTTGTAATGTGGGGTTTGGCCTTGTTTGCGGGATTAAAAATTACCGTTATTCCTTTGGTTGAAGGAGTTTATTATTATATTGCCAGTACCAGTGAGATACATCAGTTAAAAAACCAGTACGCCACGATGCAAAAACAATTAGGAGCGATTCGCAAAAAACGGGATTATATGAAGACACCTTCTTATGTTGAGGAAAGGGCTCATGAAATTGGGCTTGTCAAGTCGGAGGAATCGCAAATGATAGTCGCTGAGGGGGCTTATGATGATGAATCGTCGGGCAAGAAAAATAAAACCCAAAATAATCCGGCATTCAAAAATTAAAGCGGCTGAAAAATTAATTGAATAAACCAATACTCAGGTCATAAAATATCTATAATTGATGTAGGAAATTCGAATTCGTCAAGAAATCTTAAAAATTGCGTTCGTTTTTGAACTGCAGTTTTTTTATGTTTCATGGACAATTTTGAACTGTCAATTCTGAGCCGCTTTTGGTATAATTTGTTTCAGAACATTCAAAGGAGCTTTAGAAAATGGATTTAATCAAAGTGATTGCAGCAGAACTGAAAATTACGCCGCGCCAAATCGAAAATACCGTCAAATTGCTAGATGATGGAAATACCATTCCTTTTATTGCCCGTTACCGGAAGGAAGCAACCGGGGAGCTTGATGAAGAGAAATTAAGGGACATTGAGGAACGTTTAAACTATTTAAGAAACCTGGAAGCCAGAAAAGAAGAAGTTTTGAAATCCATTGAGGAACAGGGCAAATTAACACCGGAATTGGCTCAAGCCATTCGGGAGGCAACCAAGCTTCAAGAGGTGGAAGATCTCTACCGGCCTTATAAACAAAAGAAACGGACCCGGGCCATGATAGCCAAGGAAAGGGGCCTTGAACCCCTGGCGGACCTTATTTGGGACCAGCAACTTGAATCGGGGAATATTGATGAACTGGTGGCGCCGTTTATCAACAAAGAAGCGGGAGTGGAAGCTTCAGAGGACGCTTTGGCAGGCGCCCGGGATATCATCGCCGAGAAAGTATCCGATGCTCCCGATTATCGCAAGGTTCTCCGCGAATTTTTGTGGGAAGAGTCTTTGATTGTCTCGGAGGCAAAAGAGGCGAAAAAAGGTAGTAAAAAGAAAGAAGAAGCTGCGGAACTTGATGAATACCGTATGTATGCCGAGTTTAAGGAATTGTTGAAAAAAATTCCTCCCCACCGGATATTGGCCCTCAACCGCGGCGAAAAAGAAGAAGCATTGAAAGTGAATTTGGAAGCAGATCATGAGACTGCTTTGAATAAATTGACAGCTTTGATTGTTACGAATCGTAAATCAATTTTTACCGCTCATTTGGAAGAAGCAACCGCTGATGGATATAAGCGTCTCTTATTCCCTTCGTTGGAAAGGGAATTACGGGCGGCGATTACCGAAACAGCCGAAGAACACGCCATCAAGATGTTCGGCCTCAATTTGCGGAATTTAATTTTGCAACCTCCGGTCAATGGACTCAGGGTGATGGGCATTGACCCGGGATACCGTACCGGCTGCAAACTGGCAGTCGTGGATGAAACCGGGAAATCATTGGCAACCGGGACGATTTACCCGCATCCGCCGGTCAACCGCTGGGAAGAAACCCTGGAAGTATTACAAAAGCTGGTTGAGAAATATCAAGTTTCTTTGATATCGATTGGTAACGGGACAGCCTCCCGGGAGTCTGAAACACTGGTAGCGGAATTAATTCACAGGCTGGGGGCTACCAAAACCTCTTATTGTATTGTAAGTGAGGCTGGAGCCTCGGTGTATTCGGCTTCGAAGTTAGCCAAAGAGGAATTTCCGGATCTCGATGTTTCGATCCGGGGCGCCATTTCCATTGCCCGGCGGATTCAGGACCCCCTGGCCGAGCTGGTTAAAATCGACCCCAAGTCGATTGGAGTTGGTCTCTATCAGCATGATGTCGACCAGAAGAAATTGGGAGAGACTTTGGGCGGGGTTGTGGAATCTTGCGTTAACTATGTCGGAGTGGATCTTAATACCGCATCGCCCGCTTTACTCCAGTATGTGGCCGGTTTACAACCGGCAGTAGCCAAGAATGTAATTGCTTTCCGTGATGAAAATGGAAAGTTTAAAAACCGGGCCCAGCTCAAAAAGGTCAAGCGATTGGGAGAACAGGCTTTTGTGCAAGCGGCGGGATTTTTAAAAATCGCCGATGGAGACGAACCATTGGACGCCACTGCGGTTCATCCTGAATCGTATGGAATAGCCCGGAATCTTCTGAAGGAATTGGCCTTCGCACCCGACGATATCCGTGATAAAGAGCGGCTGGCCTTATTAAAAATGAAGTTACAGGATGTTAATATTGATAAAACTGCTGCAGAACTTGAAGTGGGAAAACCAACCTTGAAAGACATCGTGGAGGCCCTTGCCAAACCGGGACGTGATCCCCGTGAAGATTTGCCGAAACCCATTTTCAGAAATGATGTCTTGACGATGGAAGACTTAAAAGCAGGAATGATGCTAACGGGGACAGTTCGGAATGTAATTGATTTCGGGGCTTTCGTGGATATCGGCGTCAAACAGGACGGCCTGGTTCATATCTCCGAACTCTCCGACAATTATGTGAAAAATCCCAATGATGTGGTGGCTGTGGGAGATATTGTAGAGGTCCGGGTGAAGGAAGTCGATCTGGTACGAAAAAGAATCGCTTTATCGATGAAGAAAGAAGCTGGTGAAAACGCACCCCAAAGTCCAGCCATGGGAGCTGGAACCAAAAAACCTGTTCGAAGTGATGTTTCTAAAAAGCCGGCTGAAACCAAAGACATTACCACCAACTCCTTAAGAGAGAGCTTCTTGAAAGCGGGCTTCAAGGTGAAATAATCATCGGCTGTCGGAATCGTATCAACAAATTCCGGTTCATTATCCTATCCCTGTCAGCAAATGTGTACTGGGGATAGGTTTTTTTTACCATTTGGAGACTAGCCTATAGGATAAATTCTATTCATATATATCATCATACGAAAGTCCAGATAATATTCACCCATTTTAGCCGACTGTTATTGAAAAGTTATCGGGGAGTGGTTGTTATTTCGTTGAATATTCAACCCTTCGCTCGGAGTAATGAGGAGGTATATGATGATTAGGGTTTTATCAATCGATGGTGGGGGGATCCGGGGGATTATCCCGGCGATGGTTCTTTCGGAGATTGAGAAAAGAACCCAAAAACCCGTCGCAGAACTTTTTCACCTTATCGCCGGAACATCAACCGGGGGTATTTTAGCTCTTGGCTTAACCAGACCGGATGGTAATGGCAAACCTGAATACAGTGCCGATGACATGATTGAAATGTATGAAAAGGAAGGAAAGGCGATTTTTTGCCGTTCGTTGGGCCATAGACTGTTGGCGTTGGGATTTGTCCTTCGTGAAAAGTATCCTGCCCGTGGGATTGAAAGTATTTTGGCTAAATATTTCAAGAATACCCGGCTTAAGGAAGCATTAACCGAAGTGTTGATTACAGCTTACGATACGGAAAACCGTGATTCCTGGTTTTTTAAAAGTACCAAGGCCAAGAATGGCAATCATCCGGAAGCGGATTTTCTGATGCGGGATGTGGCTCGTGCTACTTCTGCGGCGCCTACATATTTTTCGCCTGCTAAAATTAAGACCCTCACAGCAGTGGATTATTGCAGTCTGATTGATGGAGGAGTATTTGCCAACAATCCTGCAATGTGCGCCTATGCTGAAGCAATTGCCAATGCCCGCGCCCATGACTGGCAAAACCGAAAAAATTTTACTTCCGGTAAAACCATGGCCTTTTGTGAAAGCATTGACGATATCGTTCTATTATCACTCGGGACTGGACAATTTTCTCGTCCATTGCCCTATGCCAAAATAAAACACTGGGGGATTCGTTGGGCTCAGCCCATTTTGGATGTAGTATTTGATGGAGTGAGCGACACTGTAGATTATCAATTGCGGAGATTGCTGCCCCCCGCCGAAAACGGAATGCCTCGTTATTACCGTTTTCAAGTGCGCTTGGATCAAGATAATGATCGGATGGATGCCGCCGACCCAGACCGGATTCATATGTACAAAGTATTGGGAGAGAAATTGATCCGGGAGAATCAACGAAAAATCGCGGAATTGTGTACCCAGCTAACTGGGAAAATACCCATCCGGAATTCTAAAATAAAAGCATTTAATATAAACTAGCTTTTCGAGCATGGTTTCTTTAAAAAGCCATGGCGACGGCTATTCTCAATGACAATCCCGGCTACTTCACCGGGATCATCAAGGATTTGCAGCAATTTTAAATCCTCCGGACCAATGCTGCCTGCCGGGATCATTTGTTCTTCCATCCAGGCCAGCAAACCCCTCCAATAAGAAGAACCGTAAAGCACGATTGGGAAATGATCGATTTTATCGGTCTGAACCAAGGTTAAGGCTTCAAACAATTCATCCATGGTGCCAAAACCGCCGGGCATAATGATGAAAGCAACCGAATATTTGATAAACATTAATTTTCGTATAAAAAAGTAGCGGAACTTTAAAGCGATGGTTTGATATGGATTGGGTGCCTGTTCGTGGGGAAGCTGAATACTGCAACCGACAGAGGTGCCGTGAATTTGAAATGCGCCTTGATTGGCAGCCTCCATGATGCCCGGACCACCACCGGAAATCACGGTCATACCGGCAGCCGACAAATGCTGCGCTATATCAATTGTAGCTTGATAGTATGGATTATCGGCTCCAAAACGGGCAGAACCAAAAATGGTCGCAGCCGGGCCGATTTTTGAAAGAGCATCAAACCCTTCCACCATTTCGCCTTGAATCCTTAAAATCCGCCAAGGATCCTGGGTTGTAAAATCAGATGTAGGCGGGCAAGGCGCTTGAAGAAGTTCTTTGTCTTCATTATCCAGAAAACCTTGAGGGTTCTGAAGTTGAATCACTGTAATCACCGGAATTATTTTGTCCAGTGATTTTTTTTATAATCCTATCCAAAGAGTTTTTCAACATGGGAATTCCATTATAAAGTATGATAGAGGCTTTTTTGGAAGTAGATTCCTATCGATTGCCTGCTAAAATTGGTCGTTATGGGCAGGATTTACCCTCTATGGAACGAATATCTAAAAAAACCGTTTGAAATGAATGATGGTATGCCTGGTTTTAGTTGCTGTTTTATCACAAAAAACCTTCTGGAAAGCCTTGGTTAATAGTTTGGATCCGAAAGCAAATTACCCGTCTGCCGGATTAGGAGTTGATAAAGTGCCAGTACATAAGATATATCGCAGGATAGGTCTTACCCTTTTCTTTATAACTTTTACAATATGTATCGTGCAAACTTCGATGGGAATTGATGATTTTTTTCCTCTCGACAAAATTAAGCCCGGAATGAAAGGTTACGGCTGCACGGTTTTTTCCGGTACGAAAATCCAAAAATTCGAGGTGCAAGTAATTGGCTCAGTCAACAAGAGTATGGGGAAAGACAAACTGATTTTGGTGAAATTGAGCGGTAAATTGTTAGAGGAAAATGGAGGCCTTTCAGCAGGTATGAGCGGTAGCCCGGTTTATTTTCATAACCGGCTTGCAGGCGCAATAAGTTATGGATTTGAAAATGCTGATTCGTCTTTAGCCTTAGTTACTCCGATAGAGATGATGCTGGAAATGAGGGAATCAAATGAACAGGCTTTTTATCTTCCGTCATATCATCTACGGGCAGTTCCGGTTCGTACGCCGATTATTATATCGGGAATGAAAAAACGCGGTTTCAACTTATTATCTCAGTCGCTCGAAAACTATGGTTTCCGAACGGTGGCAGGGCTTGATGGGGGAGAATCCAGCCTGGAAATGGGAAAGAATTTAATCAAGCCCGGCAGCGCTATTTCGGTGATGATGGTGGCAGGGGATTATCAGGTCTCGGCTCTTGGGACTGTTACTTGGATTAATGGTAAGGATTTTTTGGCTTTTGGCCATTCCTACAACAACAAAGGCAAGGCTGATTATTTCGCATATCAGGCAAATGTTCTTCAAACGGTCCAAAGTTCACAAATGGCTTTTAAGCTTGGCACGCCTTTGAAATTGATCGGACGAATTACCGAAGACCGTCAAGCCGGGATTTTTGGTAAATTGGAAGAAATTCCTGCCTATATTCAGGTACTGCTTAATATCCGGGACAACGAAAGATATCGTGTTAAAAATAGTAGGTTTTATGTGCAAGCGAATGAACCAACAGCGCGTGATTTAATAGTGGCCGGTGTAACCGATGCCATCGATCAAACTCTTGATCGGGTCGGCCCCGGAACTGCCACTGTTTCTACTGAAATTACAACTTCTTCGGGTAACGGTAAAATCATTCAACAAAATTTATATTACAGTAAAGATATTTCTACGGCATGTGTTAAAGATTTGAACGATATACTAACTCTGCTTGTGGGGAATGATTTTTCTTCCATCGCCTTGAAAACCATTTCTGTGAATGTAGACTTAAGAAGCGAACAAAAAACCGCCCGAATTGTTAAAATTACTTCGGAAACCACCAAAGTCAAACCGGGTGATGTTTTGCGGCTTAATGTTCTCCTCCATCGTTTCCGCGGCGATGATTTTACGGTACCGCTGGAGGTAAAAGTGCCATCGGTTGCAAAACCGGGAAAATTGAATTATATCATTTATGGCGGTTCAAAAGAAGCGGCCGATGGGCAAGAAGAAGACAAAAAAGAATCTTTTAAAATGGATTACAAAAATGTTACATCTTTCAATGATTTGTTGAAAAATTTTCTTGCCCGGCCCAAGAATAACGAGCTGGCAGTGGATTGTGATCCCAAACTCGATGAAGCCGTTAATCTGCCGCTGTTTAAAACGGCTACTCAGTATTATTTATTTGGAGAAGCTCAATTTGCAGTGGATGTTCAATAGACAAATGTGAAGGCTTGCCCAGGGGGATTTTAAAAAGTGGTTAAAACGGTTCGCAATAAAATTATTTTGTTAACAGCCCTGATGATGATTTTGGGCTTTTTGTTTTATGCGACCGCCGGATTTTTTGTGCAGGACCGTTGGATTGCATCCAGAGTGAGAGCAGAGCTGCAAAGTGATTTTATCGGAGTTAAAATCATTATCAAAAAGGTCCGTTGGGATGGAATCGATGGTATTTCTGCAACTGGCGTGGTTTTCCAGGATGTTCAGGATGGTTCCATTCCTTTTCAATGTGAAAAATTAACTTTTCGATTTAATCTCCTTGCTCTTCCGGCCAATATGGAACACCCAAGACGCGCTTTGCGAGAGATAAGCCTTTTTAAACCAAAGATTGAAGTGAAACGTTTTGAGGATGGAACGATAAATTTTTCACAATATTTGCCCCCCGGTAAAATGGAAATGCAATTTTTATTGAAGATTAATCAAGGGACACTAAAATTTCAGGACTACCAATATGGCCTGTGTACACTTCATAATGTGTCAGGAAAATTCGACATCAGTAAATATTCCCTTCTTACGTGGAATGTGAAAGGAAACGCTAATCTTAACAAAGGAATGGAATGGAGCAGCCGGGGGAGATGCCGGCTGGATAAATTGGGGGGGACCGGTGAATTTACGGCCGCTCATGTTGCAGTCGATAGCTTGGCGCCTTTTATTTCCAAGGCAAGACAGTACCGGATTCGTTCGGGATTTGCCAGTACCAAGCTTCAATTTGCTTGGAATAAAGACGGGGTCTGGCTGAACAAAGGCGTTTTATCGTTATCGGGCATGGAATTTAGGGTTCCTAAGCTTCGGGATTCATTCGTCATAAAAAACCTTCGTGCTGGGTTTACACCCCTAGAGTGTGAAATTAAAAAAGCTGAGCTCATCCATAATCAGACTGTGATTCGAGTATCCGGCCTATTTAACAACAAGACAGGCGCGATTAAAGGGATGCTGAGCGCAGAGGGGATTCGCCTTGCGGAATGGGCACGTTTATTACCCCTCAGTCAAAAAGCGGCGTTGCGGGGTGAAGGAGAAGCACGGCTGGCAATTGCCGGAACTGTTGATAAACCGAGTATTGATGGAGAAATATTTATTGATAAAGGGGAATTGTTATGGGACCGGGAAAGATTGCTCGGCCAAATCGGAGCGAGGATTACCATTCGGGACAACAATCTTAGGATTCAAAGACTGGAAGGGAATTGGGACGATTCTTTGATCGGAGTCAGCGGTGGAATTGATAATATATTCAACCCGCAGTTAAATCTAAGGATTTATGGTTCCGATTTGAAAATTCAGTCCGATCTATTCGCCATTTTAAAAGAGCGAGGCGTGAAAATAGAGGGACAGGTGGATGTGGAAGGAACCATTACGGGAAAACCGACTGATCCCAAAGTTTCCGGAGAAATTTCATCCCGGAGAATTTCTTGTCAGAATATCCAACTGGAAGATTTAAGTTTGAAATTAGCATGGGATAATCATACCAGTGTTCTGAAAATTCTCAATGCCGAAGGTAATCTTGGGGATGGAAGTTTGCATGCCAAAGGGGATATCCGGTTTAAAAAGAAAGGCATTGATTGGCGAATTTCCGGCCGGGCTATGGATCTTTCCATTCATCAAACACATTTTGGTTCGGAGTGGAATATCGGAGGAAAATTATCGAGTGAATTAATCTTTAAAGGAAGTTGGGATAAGGGGACGCCTTTTTTACCCGGTAGTGTTTTTGGTATTTTCAGGGGGAAAAACCTGGTTTATCATGATGCGGAAATGGAAGAAGCCAGTGGGGTATTTAGTTGGATGAATGGAAATCTGAGCATTGATTCCATTCAAGCTAAAATAGATCAGGGAATGATATATGGGCATTTATTATGGAATGCTTCTGAAATAAAAGCTAACTTAAGCGCTGAAAACATCAATATTCATCAAATCCTACCCGATAATAAAACCTACCCTTTGGGAGGAATATTCAATGGCAATTTTTCATTCTTGGGTCCGCTGCAAGATCTGACCGGAAAAATTGAAGGTATTTTTTCCGATGTGAGTTGGTCCGGCCGGAAAATTGGCGCTGTTAGCGGCTCTTTGGATTATAGCCATTCAGGACTGAATATTAACGAAGCTTTCGTTTCAACCGAGGTTGGCGATTGTAGGATTACCGGAAGAGTTGCATTCCCGGATGAGCCGCAACTGGCGTTGCAACTTACGAGCGATAATTTCCAACTGAATGCCTTATCCGAATGGTTGCCGGCGACTGCCCAATTTAAACCGTCCGGAACCGCTAAAATTGATTGCGCGGTGAATGGCAAATGGAACAATCCGGATATCAGCGGGGAAGTTTCCCTCACCGGACCGACTTTCGGACCTGTTCAAATGGAAAAAGGGTTACTGCAATTTTCGGGGAACCTTTCGAAATTTTCAATTAAGAAATTTGAATTAACCAAACAAAACACTTCGATTGAACTGACCGGGATGGTGAATCCTCAACGGATTGACTTGGACATTCAAGGCTCAAATCTGTCTTTGGAAGCCTTGCAACTGACATACGGCGATAAGAGTTTCCGCGGAAGGATAAATCTTCATGGGAAATTAACGGGTAGCCTTATAAGCCCGGTATTGACCACTCAGTGTTCGGGCCAACAATTGGGCTATGGAACGATGAATTTTCAGTCGATGGAAGCCCAAATTGCCTGGCAGTCGCAAACGCTTCAAATTCAATCGGTCCGGCTTAATCAGGGTCAAAGTCAAGTGCTATTGGAAGGAGATATTTCTCTTGCCGAAGCGGCATCGATGAATTTGAATTTAAAGGTAACGGCATTGCATCTCAGGGAGTTGTTGAATAATTTAGCGGCACTGCCTAAAGGCTTTCAAACAGACGGATTATTATTCGGTACCGCAAAATTGAGGGGTTCTTTTGATAATCCCCAGGTTGACGTTGACGGTTTTATCATGCAGGGAGCCATCAATTCCTTACCGGTCTCCGGAGAATTTACATTTTCCTACAAAAACCGTCAATTGACCATTGATAACCTGCAATTGAATCAAGGGAGCGGGGTTCTCTCTGCCGACGGCGTTTGGAGACCAGGCAAATTGTCCAGAATGAACGTATATTTGCAAGATTTTTCTTTTCAAGTCATTAATCCTTTGATTGACTCGGCATATCAAGTCAATGGGGTAGTGAATGCGTATGTGTTGGTGAATTGGTCGCCTTCGGTCTTGTCAGGAGAATATCGTTTGTCGGTTGGTAATTTGACGGTAAATAATCATCCGGTAGGAGATTTTACCACTGTAGGGCATTTGGACAATCAAGGATTATCGGTCAATGAAAGCGCGTTAAATCGAAAAGGGATCGTGTTTTCAGCTAACGGTTATATTCCTTGGCCTGCGGAATTATCAAACGGTTTTCGTCTTCCAAACGGGAATGAACGTCCATCGACATCCCGAAGGCTAAAATTGGACGTCAATCTAAAGAATCTTCCTGCTGACTTCGTGAATGTTTTTTTTCCGAGCCTGGGGGTTTCTCAAGGTACGCTCGATGGGGAAATTCAATGGGGTGGTTCTCTAACAAAACCGGAAATAGCCGGAGAAGTCGAGATCAATAATGTATCAGCCAAGATTGAGGACTTACCCCGGTCTATTGATGGTTTTCAAGCAACGGTTTCTTTTGATGAGCATAGGGTGACGTTCAAGAAAGCGAAAGGTAATTACGGGTCGGGAAAATTCAGTTTGGACGGCTATGTATCTTATACCGGATTTCAAATTGACTATTTAAATTTGGGGTTTAGCGGTTCGAAAATTTTTTATAACAATCGCTATTATAGCGGCTACAGCAATGTAAATCTTACTGTAACCGGCGGGTTAACCCAATCGCAGGTCGCCGGGGATATCACGTTGTTTAATAGCAGAATTGTAATCGCCTCCTCCGGTTCCGGAAAAGAGGAGACGCCTCCTGTTTGGGATCCTACATTATCCATTAAAGTAAATACCCGGGACAATGTCCGTTTTCGTCAAATCGGCTTGGCAGATATCGACGTAAACGGAAAACTTCAGATAGGGGGTAAATGGTCGGATCCTACAATTGAAGGCGGAGCCACATCCAAACAAGGGATTGTTACTTTTTATGGTCAGACTTTCAAAATCAACCGCGCGAAGGCCACTTTCACCCAAGAACAAGGATATATGCCCTTTATTGATCTAAATGCCAGTCTGAGAACTTCCCGGGCAGAGGTTTTTCTGACCGCCAAGGGTCAAGTAGGCAGCGACATTGCGGTTAATCTTTCTGCGGAACCTTTTATGTCAAGAACGGAAATATTTGCGATGTTGAATTGGCCTGAGTTTAATGATGAAAAAGACTCCACGGAGGTTAACAATATTCTTGCGGGCAATCTAAGTGTAGTAACAGATACGGTTTTTGGAGATTTCCTGTATCAGGTGCGCAATGTTTTCGATCTGGATTACCTGTATCTGCAGCCTAATTATCAAGAAAGTGATTTGCGTCTCAATGTTGGCCGGAATATAGGCAAGGATGTATTTTTATCGTATAGCCGCTCGTTTATGTACAACCAAAAGGATCAGTGGGGACTGGATTACCATATTAATTCCCGGTTATCACTGGGCGCCGATTATTCAGTATTGGACGGAACTTCATGGCGTCTAACCTATCGATTCGGGTTTTAGGGTTTACTGTCAAGCGGCAAGTCTTGAATTTTGGAAAAAATCAAAAAAATTTGTAACAATCTCCAAATATTCCGGAAAAACTTTATCCGCTCAAGAAGGATAACGGATAAAAAACGAGAAGTTTTCATCTTTGAAATCGGCTTTACAAAAAGAAATTCCAACGTGATGACGGTTCGTTCCATTTGTTTTATTTTGATGCATTGATTTTCGGGAAGGTGACTGGTTGATTCACCAATATTTAACTGAGTTATCTAAAGTTCATCTGCTTGAACCAGCGGAAGAAGAAATATTATGGAAATGTTTTAAATTAGAAAACTCACGTGAGTCACGTCAACGTATTATTGAGTCTTATCAGCCTCTGGTATTTAAAATCGCCTCCCGGCTTACCGATCGCGAAGAGTTGTTTTTTGATTTAATCCAGGAGGGAACGGTCGGTTTGATTGAAGCGGTCGAGAATTTCGATCTGCAACATGCAGTAAAATTCAGTACCTTTGCCCAGTATCGGATTCGTGGCCGGATGATCGATTTTCTTCGCAGGCAACGGTCCAATCAAGACTGTTTGGAATTGGCGCTCTATCAAGAAGAGGTTGAAACTTTCATCTCCCGAATTGTTGATGAGCATGTGAATGTGGAAGAGGAAGTCTCTCACCGGGTCATTCATCAGCAAGTCAACCAGGCTATTTCCCGTCTGAATCCAAAAGAACAAAGAATCATTCAAGACTTATATCTTTTTGACAAGGAACCTGCCGCTACGGCCAAAGAATTGAATATCAGTCTATCCTACCTTTATAAACTTCAAAAGAAGGCTCTACAGCGGTTACGGGGTATGTTGTCCAAATTGCGTGCCGAAATGAAAGCAAATGGCTTATGAGAAGTATGATAAGAGCCTAAAGGCAAGCAATTAAAAGCAAAATTGAGCAAAAGCCCAATAATAATCGTAAATCGCATTCCAAAAATCAGGGGACCCTATCGATATTATCTGTGAAAGATTTTTGAAAGGTGGGAATCTGAATGGAAAAGACAAAAGCTGATAAACTCATTGATAAAATTGAGAATGCCAAAGATTGGCTTGAAAAAGCTAAAGATGAATATAAAAATTCCAACCCGGAACGGGCCGGGCTTATCCTGAACTTAGCGCAAGCAGAAGTTAAACATGCTTGGGAACTAAGTCATGAACAATCCGTTTCAAAAACTGTAACGCCATACAATAGGAAACCGGTGCGCCCTTCCAATCGGAAGTATATTGTCCCTATAGCAGCTTCTTTAGTACTGGTGGCCGCTTTGGGGGTTGGCGTTCGTCTAAGCGGACTGTTTTCACCGGCTTTAAAATCAAAGAATGTTTCGTTGGCTCAGGAAATGAAGTCCGGGGCAACTCTCCCGAATCAAGAAATTGCAACGGTGAACAAGACGTCGTCCCCTGCGTTGGCTGAATTGAAAACCACGGATAAAGATGATGTTGTTACCCAAACTGACCTCACGGCGAGTAATCCATCGGTTGCTCAACCCGCAGTCGACACAAAGCCCAATAATAAGCAGGTCCGTTATGCGGATTCCATGCCTGAGCGGGCGAAAACAAGTGTTGTTGATTCAAGGCCGGCATTCAAAGCAGTTTCGAGACTTTCCATCGATGAAGACGCCTTAACGAAGGAAGCTTCACATAGCTTACGGATTGGTAAATAAAACAAGCATCCAAAGGGGGCTATTTTTTGAAATTTTCAGGCCGCAACCGCATTTTTGCGGGAATGACACTGATTCTTTTATGCCTGGGAGTGGCTTTGGCGATACCGGCCCGGGCGGAATCCACTCCAATCGTAATAACCTTTGAGCTTCAAGGTAATGCGCATATTCCTGCTGAAAAAGTCTTGGGAGTTATCACCAATACCAGAATGGGGGCTCCTTTTGATGCTAAATCGGCCCAAAATGACGCTCAGGCAATCATGGACCTGGGCTATTTTGCGGATGTTCAGGTCAAAACGGAAAATATGTTAAACGGGGTTAAAGTTATTTTTGAAGTTTTTGAAAACCCCATTTTTAAAGAAGTGCAAATTAGCGGGCTTGCCAATGTCAAGCCTGAAGAATTAAAATCTTTTTTCTCTCAAAAGGCGGGAGACGTATTTAATACGGCAACCTTTCGAGCCGACCTCGGAAAGGCCATTAAATTTTGTCAGGAAAAGAAGGGCTTGTGGATTCAACCCAAAAACTCCCGGAATTTAGGCATAACTGCGGATGGAATTGTCCAGGTTGAACTGGTTGAATTGAAATATGGTAAGATCAAAATATCGGGACTGGCGAAAACCCAGGAGCGAGTTGTAACCCGCGAACTTTTGATTAAAACCGGCGATGTGATTAGACGGGATGTCCTACAGGATAATCTGGCCCGGATCATGCGGTTGCGGATTTTTGACGGTGTCGAACCTCAGCTGGAAATGAGCGAAATCCCCGACTCCTTGGATTTGACGTTGCAATTGAAAGAGGCTCAAACGGGCAATTTTTCCTTCGGCGTTTCTTATTCCGAAACCACCCAGACTTGGGGAGGACTATTGGGATACGGCGAATCCAATCTGATGGGAACGGGCCAAAGTTTGGCTTTGAATTTGGATTACAGCCTCAGTGACACTGAAAACCGGCAAGTGGAGTTTTCTTTCAATGAACCCTGGCTGACGGACAAGCATACTTCGTTTGGACTTTCGGTTTGGAATTCCGATAGCACCATCACTTCGACGATGAATAATTGGGGTTTCAAGACGGGTGATGTGATTGGCACTGATAGTGATGGCAATGATATTAAATATAATTCAAAAAATTATTATGACGAAGAGTTGGTTCGAACTGGTTTTGGAATATCATTGGGCCAGCAACTTGCGAAAAATCTAAATGGTCAGGTTCAATTAAATTTTGAAAAGAATAAGCTTAAAGGCTGGTGGGATAAAGATACCAGTTCCAGCGATGAAACAGTGAGCAACACCCTGAACTTGCCTCATAATACCGATTTTTGGGACAACTCGATCAGGCTGAGCCTGGTTCAGAACAAGTTGTTGTATGCCGACAGTAATTTTGTGAAAGGCGGATACCGCTTATCGGTGGATAATACAACCTCCACGCAGTATTTGGGCGGCGCCTATGATTACAATAAATTAAATCTGGACGGCCGTTGGTTTGCGCCGATTACGGATAACCTGGTTTTCGGCACTCGCTTACAGAGTACCACGATTTCGGGAGACTATCCGGATTATAACGCCTTATATTTGGGTGGAATGTACCGCTTGCGCGGTTATAGCGACCGACGTTATAGCGATGATACGACCAAAGGCCTGGTGGGTAATTCTTATTTGTTATCCAATACCGAACTGCGTTACCGGGTACCGAATAATAAAAGCTTGGAATTGGTTGCCTTTTATGATGCCGGTTGGATGAATAATAATGATACCGGTAATGTAAAGTCCGATTATGGCGTTGGCCTCCGGATTAGCGTTCCGATGCTGGGCTTGATTAGGCTTGATCAAGCATGGAATATTGATGGTGATAGAAAATTCATATTTAGCTTAGGAGAATTATTCTAAACGGGGTGATACGTTGCTAAAGCCTAAGCTACTTCTTTTTGCAATGGTGGTGCTGCTGCTTTTAAGCAGTCAACGGTTGGAGAATATTTATGCGGCTTCCGACGGACCGGGGGATAAGAAAGTCGATTTTGTCGAAGTCCAACTGGATATTGACGGTAAAATTTATGAAGGATTACAAGAACGGATTGAATTTACCATTGCCAAAGTCGGCGAAAAAATTTTATTGGACCAACCGGTCACTTTACTGACAAAAAATAAGGCGACGGTTCAAAAAGCGATTTATAATGTTTTTTCCAAAGTTCTAGTCGGCTTTAGTCTGGAATCGGTTGATTTGTTTTTGGGAGAGCATACGAAAATCGTGATGCATATCACGCCGATTCCTCCTTTGATCAGTGATTTACGGCTCAATCTAAAAACTCCCGGCCTTAACCCGGAACTCAGTCAATTAATCGGTGAGGTTGCATCGAAAGTTGAAAAGGAATTGAATCAGATATTTGTGGGGCTTCCGGTTTCTTCAATTTCTTGGTCTTCCGGGATTTTTAACACGGTGGCCAATTATTTGATAGAACGGGAGCTTCCCGGCTTTAGCAGTAGTTTTTCAATCCGGCCGGGAACTACAACCGAGTTTGATTTGACATTAATCCCGCAAGGGACGGTTGTATCCAATGTAACGGTTGATTATGCGACAACCAATATACCGGTATTCCTCGTAAACGCTGCGGCAAAACATTATCAGGATAAGTCGGATTTGCTTAAAGGGATTCCGGTAGAGTTCTTAGTTCATTATCGGTCGAGACTTGAGAAATATTTGACGGAAACTCTGAATAATTTTTCAGAATTGCGGAAATTAGGGTTCATGACTCAATTATCAGTTGAGCCGGGCGTGGAAACTAAGGTGGTTTTGCATGTAACATCCAAGTATATCCAAACCAGAGTGGAAGGCCGCTATTTTTTCAGCGATGACGATACGTTTGGAAATATCCAAGCCTATTTAGGCTATCGGATGGGAGATCTGGAAGTTTACTCCAAATATTTCTGGGGGGATAATCCAAGCGGAGTATGGAAAGCGGGTTGCGCTTTCCCGATTGACGACAATCTTACCGGTGGTTTTGAATATGAATTCGAACATCCTTACCGTCAGGTTTGGTTGCATTATCGTTTCGAACGCGGTGATTATCTCGACATGAAATTGGGACTCGACGATAGTCCTAATGAGGCAACGATTGGGATATATTTAAACCGCTCTGCCAATTTGGAAGTAGTTAATTATCAAAGAAAATTTGGATTGCAGTTGATGTGCCATTTCTAAAAAATTCTTCATGAAGGGCATGGAAACAAATTATATTAGGAAAAGGGGAAAAACAATGAAGTTTCAAAAAATCAAAGGGCATTTAGGGGTTGGAGTCATTATTTTGGCTTTAGTGGCTTTTTTTAGCAGTTATGCTGGGGCAGCGGGTAAAGACTCCGTTGGCTATGTGGATATGCAGAGATTGCAGGCCGAACTACCCGACTTTATAAAACTCCAGGAAATCGCCAAGGACAAAACATCCGAATTAAATTATTTTCGGGGTTACCTGTTTTCCCAACAGCAGAGTGCGGCGAAAGATATAGAAAAGAAAGCCGTTGCCGACAAGGTTGGTAAAAATTCCGAACAGCAGGCTGCAATCGATAAACAATTGCAGGACGATAATAATAAAAAAATCAATGAAGTCAATGCTCAAATCCAAAAAAAATACGATGAATTGCAGGAATATATCAATGATCAGAAGGATGCCACGATGAACCGGGTGAAAGGCATTATCGCCAAAGTGGCTGAAGAAAAGAAAATATCCTTGGTGATTGAAAAGAGTTTATGTTTTTATGGCGGCACTGATATCACTCAAGATGTAATCGAAAAAGCTAAAAAGGAAGCCGCCGCCAATACAGGGAAAAATAATACCCCGAATAAAAAATGATTTTCTCATGGGATAAAAAAAGAATAATTTTTTTGCTGGTGATGATTGCCGGCCTGGTAGTCGCCCTGGTTTTGGTTTTAGGGAAGGTAACACTTGAGCGTTCAGAGAGAATGGCCGAACAAAAAATCAAGAATCATTTGTTACACTTACAAAAGCCGAATTGGGATGGTTATGCCAAGTTAGACAAGAGCATAAGCGGTTTATTGAAAAATTGGGCTGGCGCCTCTCCCCAAAAGGCAGTGGGGAATGGTGCATTTGAGGAAGACGGTTTTATTCGAACCGAATTGGATCACCAAATCTCTGAAATCAAACGGATTTCGGAGATTGAGGAAACATTAAAGTTATCCAGACTTCAGGAAACATTTCAGGACTATGCTACAAAGCGGCGCTATTTTTTCAATAATGAGTTTCAAAAAAATTCCTATAGCATGCAAGAATCATTACAGGCTGCTCTGGCCCGAAAAAGGCGGGAAATAGCCAAACAGCTTCATGATTTTGAAAATGGATTAATTTCGGAACAACAATTGGCTCTGGTTAATTTACAATTGGAACTGGCTCTTTCGGATTTGAAAGAAAAATCTCCAGGAGTTATAAGTAGTTATCGTAAAAAAATTCAAGCTCAAATCACGGCCATTAAGTTGGAAATTGCTCGTAAAGTAGCAGCCAGGAAGGAATTGGTTAATAAACGTTTAATCCTTTATGAGCAGCAAAAAACCGATGAAATCCAACAACAACTTGTGAATTTGAAGCAGAAATTAAATAACCAGTTAGAGAATGATCTAGCAGCATTTAAGGAAAACTTAACTCATAATTATGATGAGTGGCATCAAAGCCAGAATGAAGAATTTACCAAAGCAATCGACACGCGGCGGCAGGAAAAGAAGAAATAAATGAGTGCTGTCGGCAACAGAAAATTAAAATTGGGATGTTGAAACGGAGGATTTTACGATGTCAAAAAATGAAGGTCAAATAGGCAATTTTTTAATCCCGGGGGCAATTTTGCTAGGATTTATCATATTGCTGGGGGGAATGATTTGGGCTTTTAATGCCTTTAGTTTTCGCGTGGCTACCATTGATTTAAATAAAATTGTTAAAGAGAGTTCTTACGGCCAACAAATTGATAAAGATTTACAGAAAAAAGGCGAACAATTAAGGACCCAGGTCGCAGCGGCTAAAACCGATGTTGAAAGAGCTAAAATCAATAATGAATTCCGGAAATTTCAAGAAGACAAGCAAAATGCCTTCGTGGAGCGGGTGAAGGAAATAACTGCACAAGTAGCAAAAGCCAAAGGCATCAAAGCCGTATCCAGTCCGCAAGTTTTCTTTTACAGTTCGATGGATATTACCAGTGATGTTATTGCCAAATTAGATAAATAAACCAAAAAGGGGTTTGAAACCAATGCCATCCTTAAAAGAATTAGCTCAGTTGGTTCAAGGGGAAATAATTGGCGATAATACGGTTGAAATTAAGGGGATAGCTGGAATAGAGGATGCCGGACCCGGAGATATCACGCTGGTCACTTCAATAAGAGTTATGGAATCGGCAAATCATGGTAAAGCCAGTGCGATGATTGTACCCGCCAACATTATAGAAATTAATAAACCGGCAATAAAAGCTTCCAACCCTCGATTAGCTTTTGCCCAAATTCTAAATTATTTTTACCCGCCCCAAAATTATATACCAGGGATCGATCCTAGTGCGGTCGTTGGTAGGAATTTTAAAGGAGAGGGTTGCACAATCCGCTCCCTGGTACATGTCGGGGATGATGTTGTCATCGGTAAAAACACCGTGATTCATCCCGGAGCGATGATTGAGGACGGTGTCATCATTGGCGAGAATACCGTTATTCATGCCAATGTCGTTATTCGCAAGGATTGTATTATTGGAAATAATGTTCAAATTCACGCCGGAACTGTAATCGGGGCCGATGGCTTCGGTTATGTAGCGGTACAAGGTAAACAAATTAAAATTCCCCATGTCGGCATCGTGAAAATTGAAGACGATGTCGAAATTGGCGCCAATACTGCCATTGATCGGGCTACCACCGGAGCGACATTAATTAAAAGAGGCGCTAAAATTGATAACCTGGTTCAAGTCGGCCATAATTGCGTCGTGGGGGAAGATAGTCTTTTGTGTGGCAGTGCCGGAATGGCAGGTAGTTCCAAATTAGGTAATCGAGTGGTTTTAGCCGGTAAAGTTGGCGTGGTGGATCATGTCGTTATCGGCGATGATTCGGTTGCCGCCGGTTGTTCGATGGTTATAAGCAATTTGCCAGCCAATTCCTTTGTGTCCGGGAGCCCTGCCCGCCCCCATGCGGAAGATATGCGAATTCAGGCGGCAATGGGTAGATTGCCCGATTTGTTAAAAGAAATGAAGGAATTAAAGAAAAGAATATCAGAGTTGGAAGGCAAATCGTCAAAGTGAACGAGGCTTTCCCCAAAGAATTTTTAATGGGCTTGGACCGTCAACAAAGATATACCGTATATAAACGTTGGATTATCGATAATGTTATATATTGTATATCTTATTGTTTTTATGAGTGGTCTTCGAGACGTCCTTTTTTAAAGCTTTTTATAAGGGGTTATCAATTGCGTGCGAATTATTGATCGTTATATTTGGAAGGAATTTCAACTACAGTTTTTCATCTGTGGCTTAGGCTTTACTGTCCTGGGAATCGGTAAAATTTTTTTCGATTATAACGATTTGTTTATTGGATATCATGTTACTTCAGGATTGTTGGTTAAATTGCTGTTGAATCAAATCCCGTCGCTTTGGATGGATGTGTTGCCCGCTGCTTCTTTGTTTGGAATTATTTTAACCCTCGGCAGGTTGCTTCGGGAACGCGAGCTGGATGTGATTCGGATTTGTGGGCCTTCTTTGTTTCGGATCATGCTTCCTATTTTTGTGGGTCTTTTTTTAATCTGTGTCAGTGCCTATTGGTGGAACGATTTAATAGTTCCTGCCGCCAATCACCGTTTTCAAACTGAACTCCGGCGTTTGTCGATGCAGGAAAACATGCCCCTATTTAAGGAGAAAGTAGTTTTTAAGGGCCCTCAGGAGCGGTTTGTGTATTTGGAGCAAGTGGACCGCAGACAAAGAAAGATTTCCGGGATTTTGATTTTTGAAGCAAGGACTGGGGGAAGGTGGCCCAGGATTATCACCGCGGACTCTGGAATATTGCACAATGGCCTTTGGGAGTTGCATAACGGCACGATTCATGAAATGAATAAAGCGGGAGTAATAAATTCGGAAGTCAGTTTTCAAAAGATGGAAATCAAAATGACAACCGATAATAATGTCCTGGTAGGCAATGATAAATCTCCCAACGAAATGCGGACGACCGAATTAAAGCATTTAATCGGTGTTTATAAGAGAAGTGGACTTCAACTTCCAATTTATACCGTTCTTTATTACCAGAAATTTGCCGATCCCCTGATTGCGTTGGTGTTAGTTTTTTTGGCAACCCCTTTAACACTTTTAACGGGGCGTCATTCACGCTGGATGGGCATGGTTTATTGTTTTTTAATTATTATGGGTTATTACACAATGCAGGTTATTGGCAGGACGATGGGTTCAAACGGTTTAATTTCCCCTTGGATAGCAGCATGGACTCCTCATGTGTTCTTTTTTACACTTGGAGCTGGATTGGTTTGTGTGATGGAACGGGAACGGTAAAGTAGAAATGAGCGCTGAAAAGTTAACCTTGAAAACTGGGAAAATAAATTTAATTGTAAAACGGATATGTCCTTTCTTGATCCTCTTTTTCATTGCCATCGTGGGATATTTGGGCGGATGGTGGGATATAAGTTTCGCTATCTCTCAAAAGATTCAGCCCAATAAACCGATGATTCCCAGCATGGATATGGAAACAACCAAACTTACCGGGTGGGATCAGAATAAAAAATCTTGGGAGATTGAAGCCCGGAGAATGTGGCAATCAGCAGATGGTAATATCGTTTATTTTCAAAAAATAGCCCATGGAGTTGCATTTTCGATGAAAAGTGAGCGGGTTGACTTTAGGGCGGCCTGGGCACGCTGGGAGAGGATTCCCGAAATGTTATATATCGGCGGAGAGCTCGAAGCTAAAGTCGCCGACTGTATTGTGAAAACCAAAGATGCTGTTATCGATTATCGCAAAGAAATGATGACTTCAGAAACGGCAGTCCGACTTTACCAGAAGGATACGCTGATGACAGCCAATCGTTTACAGATTAATCTTTCAAAAGAAGAAATGGATCTAGAAGGAGATGTGGCATTAGTTCAGAACAATAACCGTATTACTGCGGAGGGTATTAAATTTTACCACAAAGATGAAACCTATCAATTGATTGATCCCAAAGGAGCGACGATTAATCCATGAGGCGCTCCCTGATAGGTTGGGTGGTTTGTTTTTATTTGCTAGCAAGTGTCGTGAAAGCCGGTGATGAACCCGTACAAGTGAAAAGCGACAAAATTTGGGGAGATAATAAAAAAAATCTTACCTACCTGGCCGGTAATGTCAGCTTCAAACAAGGATCCAATGAAATCACCACCGATTCAGCCGATGTCGATCTCAATAAAAAAATCGCGTTTTTTAAAAACAAACTTCAATTGACTTCTTCGGAAGTGATAATCGGCGCCGACCGGTTGGAATACAATTTGAAAGCCAAAACCGGCACATTTTTGGAAAATGTTGTTTTATACAGAAAAGAACTCAAGGACGGCCGGGGAAATGTAACCCAAGACAGTTTGAAACTCTCTGCCGACAATCTTTATTTTGAATCGGATACCGGGAATTTTCGGGTTCAAAACCAAGGTTTGGCGGAGCATAAAGATTTTACAGGAACGGCTGATTTCATAGGGTATAACGGTAAGCAACAGGAATTGACTTTTTTGGGTAATGCCAAGATCAAAAGGCCAAGTGGAGAGGAAATTGTCGCTGATGAAGTTATCATCAATACCTTAAATAACAGCATCATTGCCAAGAAAAGGGTGAGACTTGTTCATGAAGATGTAACGATTCTTGGAGATGAATTGCGTTATGATTATCGTGAAAAGCATGGAGTTTTTAACTCCAGAGTCGTTTTGGAGCGGGCTGAAACCAAAGACTCCGCTGGTAAAGTTGTCAAAGATCATTTTAAACTTTCAACTGTAGGACTGGAGTTTGATTCAGACACCAAGAATTTTGCAACGGGTGGCCAGGGCCGGGTTGAGCATAAGGATTTTATTGTTTTTGCCGATTCGATTGAATATCATGATAAGCTGCAACAGATGAAATTAATCGGCGACGTTTATTTAAAAAGGCCTCAAGGCGAAGAAGTTTACGGAGATAGGATGACGGTTTTTATTAATGATAAAAATTTTACAGTCAGCAGCCATGTGGATATCCATTATCAAGTTGATCAAATGAACGAAAAACAATCCCCCAAAAAAAGAAACCCTTTCCGTGATGGAAAATGAAATACAAGGAATCAGGCAGGAAGCGGCGATGAAGAGGATAAAATTCTTTGCGGATCAAAACAATGAGCCTTATTGTCTGAGTCCGGAGCTTCTGGTAATGGGAGAACGGGAGCATGCCAACGAAGCCGGACTCTTTGAATTGATCGAAATGAGAACCGAACATGTTCAATTCCATTTTCCAAATCCCAAGGAATTGGCAACCGATTTGTGCTTAATCTATGGTGTCGGACCGACCATTGCTGCTAAGCTGAAACGGGAAGGATATTTGACGATTTATGATTTAACCCGGCATCCGCGATGGCAAAGAGCTGCCCTGGATTTGATAAGGACCATAGAGGCTAAGGATACAGTCCGATTAGCACGATACGGGGCTAGTGATTTTCAATTGCTCAGTTTTTACCAGCCGGATACAGTTCGGTTTATTGATATCGAAACCTTAGGTTTGTATTACATTCACCCCATATTTTTAGTGGGCATCCTGGAATTTGAAAACGGCCATGGCCAAATTCACCAGTATTTAGCCAGAGATTTTGGGGAGGAAAAAGCCATTTTATTAGAAGTTTCCAAGCTACTTATGAAGAGTAGTATTTTAGTGAGTTATAATGGGCGTAGCTTTGATTTGCCGTATTTAAAGGGTAGGATGGGGTATCACCAATTAGCGGTGAATTTTGATTCTTGGCAATTGGATTTATTACGGCAAGCCAGGAAAAATTATCGCGGAGTTTTACCGGATTGCCGGTTGTTGACAATCGAAAAATGCTTATTGAATCAGGAACGGGATGATGATATTCCCGGCTCGGAGATTGCTCGTTTTTATAACTGCTTTTTAGATAGTGGGGATGGCAAATACTTGCGACCCATTTTGGAGCATAATGCCTATGATCTGTTTTCAATGGCTAAATTTTTGGGATTTTTAACAGTTAAAAAAGTGGAGAAGGTTGTGGCCAATGGAGATTAAAGAAATAATCGGCAATGATTCGGTATCGGGTCAATATTTGATTCTTGAAAACCAAATTCGTACCGCCAAGAATGGAAGTTTCTATTTGGCGCTCAAAATTGGCGACCAAACGGGAGAATTAGCGGTAAAAATATGGCATGCCGATGAGCAGTTATATCAACGCCTACCTGTGGGCACAGTGATTGAGTTAAAAAATATTAAATCGAAGGTTTTTAAGGAACGGCTTCAATTGGAATGGGAGGGTAATAATACCCAGGCCTTCCGTTTGCTTTCTGATGAAGAAATCGATTATTCAAAGTTTTTACCCCGCTCCCCGGGTAATCTCACCGAATACTGGCGGTCTATCGTGGCCACGGTTAATGAAATCAGTAATCCTTTACTGCGGAAAGTCTTGGCTGTCTTCTTAGAAGATGAAGTTTTTGCCGGACGTTTCAAAGTCGCGCCTGCAGCTCTAAAACGTCATCATGCTTATATTGGCGGCCTGCTGGAACATACAGCGGGAGTAACCGCTCTTTGCAAGGCGGCAGCCCAATATTATCCCTTGGTGAATCGGGATTTATTAATTACTGGCGCATTGCTTCATGACATCGGTAAAGTTAAGACTTATCAATGGGATAAGAATATTGAAGGAACGGATGAAGGAAAACTAATCGGCCATTTGGTTCTGGGTGTACAAATGGTGGAAGAGGCATTCCAACGCAGTTTGGAGACCAAGCAAGCAGATGAAGAGTTTATTCAGCTCAAAAACAGCTTATTGCATCTCTTGGTAAGTCATCACGGGGTTATGGAATGGGGTTCTCCTATCGAACCGCTCACGGTGGAAGCCTGTATTCTTCATCATGCTGATAACATGGATGCACAGGTTCAAAAATTTTTGACTTTAATCCGGGGTCAAAATTCCGAAAGCTTGTGGACAGCATATGATCCGGGACTTGGGAAATCAATTTTTTTGGGGGCAGTCCACAATAAGCAGGAAGAAAAGGCTGAGGAGGCATAAGATATGGATTCAACGGGAAGTATCGTTATGGATATCATATTTTTTGTATTGGGTTTTGGTTTACAATTTGTGATTCGATGGTCGCCGATTATGAATCTCGTTCTTTCCTTTATTTTCGCATTGGCAATACCTCCCGGACTGAGTTTTGGTTTTATCATCGGAAGCTGGATAAGTTGTGCCTTTTTCACATACAATCCTGAACAGGAAGGCCAATTTGAAACCGTTGCGGTTATCAATTGGCGGCGGATATTGGTGGCTTCCCTGTGGACTTTCGCCGGATTTCTTTTGACTTTAGTTTTTTTATGGAGGCTCAAAATCGGCAGTGGGATGGAAGTCGATTCCCGGGAGATTGTAGCCTGGTTATTTTTCGCTTTCGTCGAAATATGTTTGTGCCGGATTATTGCGAAATTAGTCCCGCGGTTATACCGGATTCCTTTAGGTTACGGTATGGCGATATTGAATTTTCTGATGTTGCTGTTTTGGATTCTATCTTTTGATATCTGGAAGATTGGTTTAATTTTGTTGTCGCTGTTAATCGTTTATCCGCTCATATTAGTCTCGGTGGATTCCCCATTTGCAGTCGAAGACCCTATATTTCGGAGAAAATAATGAAGATTGCTTTTCATACTTTAGGTTGTAAAGTGAATCAAAATGACAGTCAGGCCATAGCGGAACTTTTCCGGGGGCATGGTTGCGAAATTGTTCCCTTTGAAGCAGGGGCTGATGTCTATATCATAAATACCTGCGCTGTAACAAAGATTAGTGAACAAAAATCCCGTCAAATGATCCGAAAAGGAAAGGAATTGAATCCTGAAGCTTTGGTGGTCGTTACAGGTTGTTATGCACAAACTTCGCCAACAGAAATAGCCGGAATCCCCGGGGTCCATTTGGTGGTGGGTTTGGCGGACCGTCCACGTTTGGCCCAGTTGGTCAGTGATTATTTAAAATTTGGTGAAAATCAAATGAATGTCACGGATATTACCGGTATTAGAATATGGCAGGATTTACCGGTTTATGATCCTCTAGAACGCACCCGGGCAACGTTAAAAATTGAAGATGGCTGTAATGAGTTCTGTTCTTACTGTATTGTACCATATGCTAGAGGAAGAGTCCGCAGTATGCCAATGGCTGAAGTGATTGATAACTTCCAGGTACTCGTTAAAAAAGGATTTCATGAAATTGTGCTTACGGGTATTCATTTGGGACATTATGGAAAAGATTTAGATATCCGTTTGGATGAGCTATTGAAACAATTATTAAAGACTGAAGGTGACTACAGGATTCGTTTGGGTTCGTTGGAACCTAAGGATGTAACCGAAGAACTTCTGAATTTAATCACAGGGGAACCGAAAATCTGTCAGCATTTACATATTCCTTTGCAGAGCGGCAGTGATCGAATCCTCGAAGAAATGGGCCGCAATTATGATCTTGCATATTATAGCAGGTTGCTTCATAGAGCGCGGGAACTAAATCCTTTGATTGCATTGGGTACGGATTTGATCGTGGGATTTCCCGGGGAAAATGACCAGGATTTTGAGAATACCTGTCGTTTCGTTGCGGAACAAGGATTCAGCAGGGTCCATGTATTTCGTTTTTCACCCCGTAGCGGAACACCGGCGGCGACAATGCCGGGTAAAGTTACAAAAAAAATTCAGGAAGAACGGAGTCGGAGGATCCAAGAAATTGCTTTGAATTCCGCAATTTCTTTTTCCCGCCTTTTTTTAGGCAAGAATGTCGAGGTTCTTTTTGAAGAAAAAACCTCCGACGGTTGGACCGGATTATCGGGCGAATATTTGAGAGTCATTGTGGATATTGGAGAGGATCTGAAGAATAAACTTCAAACCGTAGCGATTGATCATCAAAAAAATGATTATTTATTGGGTAGTTTATAGTAAGAAAAGCAGGATTTTGGAAAAAGAAGTCGAAATGAGCAGAAAAGGAGTAAAGAAAGATGTCAGATTGCATTTTTTGTAAAATTATTCAAAAAGAAATACCTAGTCAAGTCGTTTTGGAAAATGACCAAATTATTATCATCAAAGATATTGCTCCGGCCGCCCCTGTTCATTTGCTGGTAATACCAAAACGTCATGTTGATAATATTTGTGATCCCAAGATATTGGAAGAAAATCTTGGTGGGGCTATCATAAAAGGAATTCAAGATGTTACGCAGAATATTGGATTAATGGAAAATGGTTTCCGAGTTGTTGTGAATTATGGCAGCGATGCGGGTGAGGCTGTACCGCACCTTCATTGGCATATTGTGGCCGGTCGAAAACTTGCATGGCCACCCGGTTAAAGGTTGACAGTATTTAAGCATATATAGTATAATATTTGAATGTGATGTTATATTCGAACCGGACACTGCGGTCGGGGTCACGAGGTAGGTAGCAGTGGAGGGGAGGGAAATATGTGGCTGAAGTTAAGATTGGTAAAAATGAAACTTTAGATAGCGCGTTACGGCGCTTTAAAAGACAATGCCAGGTTTCCGGCATTTTGGCTGAGGTTAGAAAACGCGAGCATTATGAGAAGCCGAGTGTAAAAAGAAAGAAAAAGTCAGAGGCAGCAAGAAAAAGAAGAACTACGAAATAAAAGAGAACCCGTCTTCGGACGGGTTTTATTTTTTTATCATTTCGCCAAAGGGGTTCATTAAATTAATAAAAATGCATATCTATAAATATTAATTCACAGAGAAACCTTGTTGGTGTTGTATTTCTCGCAAATTGATTTTTTGGTACTAAAATTACTTATTTATATGTATACATTATTCATGGGTTCTCAAGAAAGGATTGTTCGAGATGATGTTGAATAAAATAATCCAATTTAAATTGGGTAGAGGTGAGCTTTATGTTAAAGTTTAATAAAGGCAGTAACACCCTCGAACAAACAGAATATATCTATTCGTTGCAGGATGTTTCAGAACCGCATTTGTATCGCTATCTGTTTAACTATGAAGAGGTACCGAAAGTTCCTTTTAATCACCGGCATGTTCCGATGCGTCCTCCGGAAGAGCTTTGGATTACCGATTCGACTTTCCGGGATGGGCAACAGGCCCGTGAACCTTATACAGTTAAGCAAATTGTTGATATATTTAAGTTGATGAGTCGTTTGGGCGGTCCGAAAGGTATTATTCGTCAAACGGAGTTCTTTTTATATAGTGCAAAAGATAAGGAAGCTCTTACAAAATGTATGGAGCTCGGTTACAAATATCCGGAGATTACCGGATGGATCCGGGCTGTTAAGGAAGATTTTCAGTTGGTCAAAGAGATGGGATTGAAGGAAACCGGCATTTTAGCCAGTTGCTCCGATTATCACATCTTTAAAAAGCTCAAGATGACCCGGAAACAAGCGATGGAACAATTTTTATCCATTGTGAAAAGCGCTTTGGAAATAGGAGTAATCCCCCGGGTTCATTTGGAGGATATTACCCGAGCTGATTTTTACGGCTTTGTCGTACCTTTGGTATTGGAATTGATGAAACTACAGGAAGAGACCAAAATTCCAATTAAGGTCCGGGCTTGTGACACCTTGGGATTTGGAGTGGGTTATCCAGGTGTTGCTTTGCCGAGAAGTGTTCCGGGGATTATTTACGGTTTGTGGCATCATGCGGGCGTTCCCAGCGAACAACTGGAATGGCACGGTCATAATGATTTTTATAAAGCGGTATCCAATGCCGGGACAGCATGGCTTTATGGATGCGCGGGTGTAAATACCACTTTATTGGGAATTGGCGAACGTACCGGGAACTGTCCCTTGGAAGCGATGGTATTTGAATATGCTTCGTTACGGGGTACATTGGATGATATGGACACTACGGTCATCACGGAAATCGCCGAGTATTATTCCAGAGAAATCGGTTATCAAGTACCACCCATGACGCCGCTGGTTGGTAAGGAGTTTAATTTTACCCGTTCCGGAATTCATGCAGACGGACTTTTAAAGGATGAAGAAATTTATAATATTTTTAATACGGAGAAGTTATTAAACCGAAAAGTGGTTGTGGCTGTGAATGAGCATTCCGGAGCCGCCGGGATCGCCCACTGGGTGAACAGCTATTTTAATCTTAAAGAAGATCGTAAATTGGAAAAGCGCGATCCTCAGCTTTTAAAAGTAAAGGATTGGGTGGATCTGCAATATGCAGGCGGCCGTGAAACAGTCATCGGTGATCATGAATTGGTCGCTTTCATTCAGGCCGAAATGCCCGAATTTTGGAGTGAATTAAACCGGCGTTAATTGTTTACATGATGAATCACGGGAAGTTAAGGGTCAAAAGCCAACGACTAACCGTCATCGTTTTAGTTTTTTGCGGGGCCGATTATTTCTCCGGGGATTGGATTGACTTTTGGGGAACCATTTTTATATAATATAAGATAATTAAGAACGTTGCTTGCGATTCAAATTGATAAGCCGTTTTTAAAACGTTGATGGGGAACCAAATTCATAGGCCCGTTCTCAGAGAGGGTAGAGAGGTGCAACTACCTAGCGGCAGTGAATGATGCGCCCCGGAGTGGTGAAGCAAAACTTCACACGGGTAGCCCGTTACAGCTTTTTTTAGAGTTGGGGTAAGTTCATTTGGATTTATCCAAGCAGAGTGGAACCGCGAAATAACCTTCGTCTCTGAAAAAGGGATGAGGGTTTTTATTTTTTTAAGAGCAGTCGCCCACCCCAGCCTGCTGGGGCACATGAAAGAATGAAAATGAGCCTAAACCCGACCCCAATGTCATCAAGCTAGACTTCCATAAGGCCTAAGATTTCAAGGAATTTCCTTTCAGGGAAGGGTAGAAGCATTTGGGCAAAAGTATTTTCTAGATAGAAAGGAAAGTGCGATGGTAAAGCACATTAAAGAGGACATTCAAACAGTCTTTGAACGGGATCCGGCGGCCCAGTCGTGGATGGAAGTTCTGCTTTGTTATCCGGGAATCCATGCTTTAATTGCGCATCGGATGGCACACTATCTTCATTGCCATCGTCGTTTTTTACTTGCCCGCCTCATCTCTCAAATCAGCCGTTTTTTCACGGGAATTGAGATTCATCCGGGAGCTAAGATTGGCAGACGTTTTTTCATTGACCATGGTACGGGTGTCGTTATCGGTGAAACCGCTGAAATCGGTGATGATGTAACGCTCTTTCAGGGGGTAACTTTGGGAGGAACCGGCAAGGAAAAAGGCAAACGTCATCCGACCATCGGTAATGGCGTAATGGTTTCGACCGGCGCGAAAGTGCTGGGTTCGATTCAAGTCGGTAATAATGCAAAAATCGGGGCCGGCGCCGTTGTGTTGCAGAATGTCCCGCCCAACACGACAGTTGTTGGGGTTCCCGGCCGGGTGGTCGTTCAGGACGGTATCCGGGTGAAGAACGATATCGATATGCTTCAGCCGGTTCTCGATCCCGTAGCCAAAATGATTGAATGTATGCAGCATAAGATCAATGAACTTGAGAACCGGATTGAAGAACTGGAAGGAAAGAAAGAAACATGAGGAGGTAGTTCAGTATTGAAAGTATATAACACGTTAACCCGTAAAAAAGAAGAATTTGTGCCGCGGGAACCGGGTAAGGTCAGCATTTATTCCTGCGGTGTAACGCCTTATGACTTTGCTCACATCGGGAATGCAAGACCGCCTGTATTTTGGGACTGTGTTCGCCGTTTTCTGAAGTATCGGGGCTATCAGGTCGACTATATTCAGAATTTCACCGATGTGGATGATAAAATCATTAACCGCGCTAAACAACAAAATCGCGAACCGTTGCAGCTATCCGAGGAATTTGCCAAAGTTTATCTTGAAGATTTGCAAGCACTGGGAGTAATGCCGGCCGACGGTTACCCCAAGGTGTCCGAACACATTCGGGAAATTGTTGAAATGATAGAAGTTCTGGTCCAAAAAGGCCATGCTTATGTTTTAAATGGCGATGTTTATTACTCGGTGGGCAGCTTTAAGGAGTATGGCAAACTTTCAGGCCGGGCCCTGGAAGATTTGCAGGCCGGCGCCAGGGTCGAAGTGAACGAGGCAAAACAGGATCCAATGGATTTTGCCCTTTGGAAATCAGCCAAGCCGGGAGAGATATCCTGGCCCTCTCCCTGGGGAGCGGGTCGCCCCGGCTGGCATATCGAGTGTTCGGCCATGTCCCTTAAATACTTGGGAGCCGGTTTTGATATGCATGGTGGTGGTGAAGACCTGGTTTTTCCCCATCATGAAAATGAAATTGCTCAGTCAGAGGCTTATGCCGGTAAAGAGTTTGTAAAATATTGGCTTCATAACGCCTTCATTACAGTGGGCGGGGAAAGAATGGGCAAATCGGTGGGGAATTTTTCAACGATTCGGGATGTCCGAAGCAAGTTTCCCCCAAAAGTGGTGCGTTTTTGGTTTGTAGGAACCCACTATCGCAATCCAATCAGTTTTGGCGAAGAAGAGCTGACCACAGCGGCCAAAGGGCTTGAACGTTTGGAAAATGCTAAATTCAATTGGGAGCACTTATTGAAACAGCCGGAAGTCTCTGGTTCGGCACCCGGGACTTCCGTGGAAAATATTAAAAAATGGCTTGACCAAACGCAAACTGATTTTATCCGGGCGATGGAAGATGATTTCAATACGCCGCAAGCTTTGGCCAGCCTTTACGACCTGGTCCGGGAAGTCAACCGTTGGACTCAAAGTCCGGATTTCCAATTGAATCAAGGAACCCAAAAGCTGATCCGGGATGCTCTGGATCGCTTGCTGGAACTCGCAGGGATTTTGGGGCTATTGAGCGAAGAAAACAATCATGTTCCCATGGATTCCTCAGCTGACGCTGTTGCTGATGCCGCTGCGATTGAAGAGATGGTAGCCAGGCGGGTTCAGGCCAAAAAGGACAAAAACTGGGCTTTGGCCGACCAGATTCGGGATGAATTGAAGGCCCAGGGGATTGTATTGGAGGACACGCCGCAAGGAGTAAGGTGGAAGTATGAATGATAGTGATTTGTTAATGGTTATCGGTCATTCGTTATGAGTAGTTGTTTATTTGCGATAGTTATTACAATGAATGATTGACAATGATTTGCGGAAAGGATAAGTAAAAATCATGAAAATTATTGGAGTCATACCATCACGCTACGGATCGTCACGTTTAGCGGGTAAACCATTGGTGGATCTTTGTGGGCAGACCATGATTGAACGGGTTTACGGATGTTCAAAACGGGCCAAATTATTGGAATCCGTGATCGTGGCCACGGATGACGAGCGGATTTATAATGAAGTGAAACGGTTTGGCGGCGATGTGGAGATGACCTCGCCAAACCATCAATCCGGGACGGATCGTATTGCCGAAGTGGCCCAAAAACGAGGCTTCGCTGACGAGGATGTGGTGGTCAACATTCAGGGCGACCAGCCGCTGATCGACGGGGAAACGATTGATAATTTGATCCGACCCCTGGTTGAAGATAAGTCGCTGGTGATGAGTACCATGTCTTTCCGGATTATCGATCCGGATGATATCAATAACCCGGCCTGTGTCAAGGTAATCAGCGACTGTAACGGGCTGGCGATTTATTTTTCCAGGTTGCCCATTCCCTATGTCCGGGACCCCCAAGGCGTTGATTTATTAAAAGTACCCTATTATAAACACTTGGGCCTTTATGCGTACAGGAAAAAATTCCTGGTGCAATACTCCAGCCTGAAATCAAGTTATCTCGAGCAATATGAAAAGCTGGAACAACTCCGGGCACTTGAAAACGGTTACCGGATCAGGGTGGTGGAGAGTAAGTTTGATTCGGCGGAGATTAACGAGCCGGATGATGTGGAAAAGCTGAGAGCGTTGATTCGGGGAATCAAATAAATATTTGGGTGGCCGGATCGATCCTTTGAATCACCGAAAACATCATTCTTGCGGCGGAAAGAGTCTTTTGAATGACTCAAGCGACCTTTCCGCCACGGAAAAAATCATTTTTACGACGGAAAGGATCATTTTTGTCACGGAAATGATTTTTTTTGGAGGGAAAGGGACCGAGCGGAGGGGGAAAAAGAACTTTTATGGGGCCGGATCGACCTTTTGAACGACCGAAAGGACTTTTTATGGGAAGAATTGATCGGTTCGGTTGCGGAAATGATCCTTTTTGTGACCCGATCGGTCCTCCGGAGTACAAAATTGATCCTTTCCGTGACCCAAGGGATGGGTTGAACGATAGAATGGATTTTTCTCCGATAAGAAAAAATCATTTCCGTAAATAATAACTTCTTTGAAAAGAAAAACCTCCCCCCAAGAATCGATTCTTTGGCGGGAATTTTTATTTTACGCCCCCAATTTTGAGTTATTTCCATGCTGATATATTTGAGTGTTGGAACCATTTCCCCAGATCTTCCTTTGAATCAAGCAATCAATGTTCGGGATAGCGACTTTCCGCTCTCTCAAACATTCTTTAAACACCGGCATTCAAAGAGAGGGGAACGGCACTGAGTGAGGATGGCCTGAAACAGAAATTGAAAAAATACAAACGTTTGATCCACGTTGATGCGCATTTACAAATGATTCATGATTAAAAACATTCCAAGAAATTAATGAAAAAAATGCAAAATAAATTTTATTATGCATAACAAAAAGTATTTACTTCTTTGTTAACGTTATGTTATACTAAAAACAGAAAAATTGATAGGGGTACTTCAAAACAAATGAATGGTATCAATGAAGAAATGTCTTTTTTAAACCAGATTATCACTTTGCTGGAAAATCAATTTGGCAGGAACTGCGAGGTAGTACTGCATAATCTGACAGGCGGTTATGAACATACGATTGTCGACATCCGTAACGGTCATGTTACGGGTCGCAAAATCGGCGACTGTGGTAGCAATCTTGGACTTGAGGTACTGCGGGGTACCATGAAAGATGGCGATTGTTTCAATTACATTACCCAAACCAAGGACAATAAGATATTGCGTTCATCTTCCATTTACATAAGAAATGACAAAAACGAAGTGATCGGTTCCATCTGTGTCAATCTGGATATTACTGACTCGGTGCGGTATGAGGGATATCTCAAGGATTTTAACAACTATCAGTTGGATTCTTACGAACAAAGCGGTGAAGTGTTTTTTAACGATGTAAACGAGTTGCTTGAGCATTTCTTCCAAAAGGGGCAACAGTTTATTGGAACCGCAGCGGCGCTCATGAATAAGGACGAAAGAATGGAATTTATCAGATACCTCGATGAAAAAGGGGCATTTCTGATCACGAAGTCCGGAGAAAAAACCTGTGAATTGCTTAATGTATCGAAGTTTGTGTTTTATCAATATCTTGATGCCGTGAGAAAAAAGTCAAATGATGCAAATGCTTGAGTGCCGGGTGTGTTCAGGGTGCCTGTCAGGTCCGGGGGGTAATCTTGGATAGGCGGAAGTTAGATAAGCCTTTACTTTTCATTTGCGATTGTCAAATTCGGTACGCCGTTCGTCGATAAGAGCGGCAGCCGCGTTAAATGCCGGTTTAGGATGAATATCTTTTTGTGACGCGGTATTGGAGTTTATTATGTTGCAATGTATTTCATGTGGAGAGCGGTTTGACGAACAGAACATATATGAATGCCCGAGTTGTGGCGGCATCCTTGAAGTGTGCTATCGTAACAGTGCGGATGCAAGCTTAAAACTCAGCGAGAGTTTTGATTACATGCCAGTGAAAAAGAAGCAGCTGATCACCTTGGGAGAAGGAAATACACCTTTAATGAAAGCGACAAAAAGTACTGAAACCATAAAATCTACTGCTCTTTATTTTAAAAACGAGTTTCAGAATCCGACAGGATCTTTCAAAGACCGCCCCGTTTCTATCGGACTTACCAAGGCGCTTGAGTTCGGGATTCGCGATTTTATTGTTGCCTCAAGCGGTAATGGGGCTGCATCGGTGGCTGCATACTGCGCAAAGGCCGGTGTCGTTCCCACGGTTTATCTGCCTGAATTCACCTCTGACGAGAAGGTTGCCCAAATACGTTTTTATGGCGCCAGGGTGAATAAAGTACCTGGCCCCTATAGCAACAGCTTTGCTGCTGCAAAACAGGCAACAGGCAGTAAAACCGCCAACCTGACCACGACCTTCCTCAATCCATACACGGTCGAAGGTGATAAAATTGTCGGTTATGAGATATTTGAACAGTTGGGCAACAGCTTTCCAGACTATGTTTTCGTGCCGGTTGGATGTGGACCCCTGCTGGTCGGCGCATATAAGGGTTTTTGTGAGTACCGGGACCTTTTTAGTCTTCAAAAGCTGCCGAAAATGGTCGCCGTACAAGCAGATGGAAACTGCCCCATTGTCAAGGCATTTTTGCGAAACGATAACTGTGTCCTTTCGGAACCGGCCCCGGACACAATTGCTGGGGGAATAGCGGACGGCTTGTGCGGATACGAGAAGGATGGCGCCTACACGCTGGCTGTGGTGCGCGAATCCGGAGGATTTGCGGTGTCCGTTGCCGATGAACAGATCCTTGAAGCCCAAATGATACTGGCCCGGAATGAAGGATTATTCGTTGAGCCGTCTTCTGCCGCCGCTTTCGCTGGGGTTATGAAAAGCATTCGAGAGAAAAAGATAGCCCCCGAGGATCGGGTGGTCGTTCTTCTAACCGGACACGGGCTAAAGGACATGAAGAGTATCAAATAGGCTATTTTGCGCTTCAAATGTTATCCTGGCGCGCCGTCAGCCATTAAATGCCGGCATTGTAACCGGATGTCATATTCGGTACAAGAATAATGAGGAGGGGTAAAATGAAAAGGATTCTTGTGGTACTTGTTGTGATCGCATTACTCGTCTTTGGTCTTACGGCATGTTCCAGACAGCCCAATACCGGTAGTGCGAAGGAAAGTCATCTTGACAAGGTCATCCGTTTGAAAAAAATACGCATAGCGGTTTTGCCTGACAATCCGGGCTGGAGCGTTATGAAAGCGGACGGAAGCTTTGAGGGTTTCGATATCGATATTGCCAAAGATCTTGCCAAGTTGCTTGGCGCCGAGATTGAGTTTGTTTCCACCGATGGCCCGAACCGCATTACGTTGGCGCAAGCCAATAAGGTTGACGTTGTAATCGCTGGCTTTACTGCTGTCAATGAAAGGGCAAAGCTCATTAATTTCACCGATCCATATGCTGCTGCGGGCTCGCTTGCGTTGTATAAAAAATCCAACCCTGTCTCAAGTTGGGATAACTTGAAAAGCAAAAGGATCGCTGTCGCGCGCGGATCGACCGCTGATATCATGGTCACAAACGATTACCCAAACGCTAAGATTTCCCGTTTCGACACAATCGCTGATGTCATGCTCGCGCTTAAGACCGACAAGGTCGATGCCCTTATCGAGGACGATTCACAGGTGTTCAATTTTGCCAAGAATAATCCGGAAATGGAAGCTCTTGCCGGTGAACCGAGAAATCTCGCCTATTCGGCTATGGGTCTGCAGAAGGGTGATCAAGAATGGCTTAACTTTCTGAATCATTATATACGCAATTTAAACTATTCCGGTAAAACGAACGAATTATATAAAAAATGGTTTGGCCGCGATATGCCTAAGCTATATCCTTTCTGAGCCGCTTTGTCTTGTACGGGAAGCCCGGCCATCCGGGCTTCCCGTGTGAAGAGCGGCGCCGATTTATTCAATGACCGGCTGATATTTGGCCGCAGGAGTTGGGAGGTAAGAATGAATCTCTATTTTAGCGACATTACCCCTTACATGCAAAGCTTGCTTCAAGGCTTGTGGGTGAGCATCTATGTGACAATCATCGGCATGGCTGTGGGTACGCTCCTTGGACAGATTGTCTGCATCGGGAAAGTGAGCCGGCTACCGTTTATCAGCCCGTTATGCTCAGGGTATATTGAGGTGCTGCGCAATACTCCCCTTCTTGTGCAGTTATACATCCTCTATTTTGGCCTTGGTCAACTGAATCTGAACATTTCTCCTCAGTGGGCTACGTTGATTGGAATGACGATCAATAATGGCGCATATACAGCCGAGATTCTCCGTGGAGGGCTGGCCGCTGTCAACAAGGGTACGGTCGAGGCTGCCAAGGCACTTGGCCTCAGCCCGGTGCAATCGTTTTTACATGTCAGTTTTCCGCCGATGCTTAAAAGCGTGTTTCCTGCCTTGACCAATCAGTTTATACTGCTGTTTCTGTTTTCCTCGGTCGCTTCGATCATCGCCTTGCCGGAGCTTACTTATAACGTTCTCAACGTAAGTTCGAAGACTGCGAGAACTTTTGAAGTGTTTATCGTTGCAGTCGTGTTTTACTATGCGTGTTCGAGTATCTTCAATATCCTATCGCGATATTGTGAAAAGACGCTGTTTAGATGGTAGGAGGAATTAGGTATGCAAAGTATTGAGCCTTTCGGGTGGATACACCTCATGCCTTTGTTCAGGGGCGCGCTGTACACTATATACATTTGTTTTTTTTCTATTATTTTCGGCGGGATTCTGGGGATTGCCGCAGGACTTGCCGTTACTTCCAAAAATAAAGTGTTCAGCCTCATATTCAATATCTATATTAACCTGTTGCGCGGAATCCCGGTGTTGATCCTTGTGTTTATGATCTATTTTGCCATTCCGATCATCTATCCTGACGCTGACCTTTCCAAAGGGGTCACGGCAGTCGCTGCCCTTTCCATATACGCAGGTGCGTATATCGGGGAGATTGTGCGCGGCAGCATTCAGGCCATCCCGAAAGGACAGTTCGAAGCAGCGCAGTCTCTCGGTTTAAATTACGTTCAGGAATATTTGTACGTCATCATCCCGCAGGCCTTGAGAATTATGATTCCTCCGGTAATGGGGTTCATTATCGCTCTGGTCAAGGACTCGTCTTTGATATCGGTAATCGGATATGTGGAGCTTACCAAAGCGGGGAAAATCGTCAGCAATCTGACGATGGAGCCGTTACCCACTTATATCAGCGCAGCGGCAATCTACTTTGTCATATGCTTTGGCCTGTCAAAGCTTTCCGTGCTGTATGAAAACCGCATCAACAACCCTGCCACTTTAAGTCGCAAAGGAAACAGGCTGGCTGGCGAAGGAGGAAACTTAAAATGATCATTGAAGTGAAAAATTTGCGAAAAAGCTTCGGAAAACTTGACGTGCTTAAGGATATCAGCTGTGATATCAAGGAAAAAGAGGTTATATCCATTATTGGCCCTTCGGGCTCGGGAAAAAGCACATTTTTAAGATGTTTAAACGGTCTTGAGTCTGTCAACGGGGGCAAAATTAAGATAAACGGTCATGAAATCACCAACCAAAAAACAAGCATACTGGAAGTTCGCAAGGAAGTAGGTATGGTTTTTCAGTCGTTTAATCTGTTCATGCACATGTCTGTCATCGATAATATAGTCTTAGCGCCCGTAAAGGTCAAAAAGCAATCAAAAGCTGAGGCAAGGGAATATGCTATGAATCTTTTGGAAAAGGTCGGCTTAGTTGACAAGGCTGGCGAGTATCCGGGCAATCTTTCGGGAGGCCAGATGCAGCGCGTAGCCATTGCCCGGGCCCTTGCCATGAATCCCAAAGTGATGTTGTTTGATGAGCCTACCTCGGCGCTTGATCCTGAAATCGTGGGCGAGGTTCTTGTGGTAATGAAGAATCTGGCAGAGGAAGGTATGACCATGGTTGTGGTAAGCCATGAGATGAGTTTTGCGCGCGAAGTCGCTCATCGAGTCTTTTTTATGGACAACGGGTTTATCGTGGAGGAGGGTTCTCCCGCCGAAGTGTTTTCGAATCCAAAGAACAACAGGACAAGGTCATTTTTAAGTAGAATCCTATAACGTAATCTAATTTGAATATATAGAAGGATGATCATGATGATTATTGAGAAGAAATTGCTGGAAAAGGGGATCGCGCTTGCGGAGGTGAAACCGCCGGTTTATACATATGTCCCGGCAAAAACAGTCGGGAATATAGTTTATGTGTCGGGATCCGATTGCCGTATTGATGGTAAGTTACTTTATGAAGGCAAGCTCGGTGCAGAGTTGAGCGTAACCCAAGGCGCCGAGGCGGCACGGCAATGCATGATAAATATTTTATCGGTGCTTAAGGCGCATCTGGGCGACTTGGACCGCATTAAACAGTTTGTCAAGATTTTGGGGTTTGTCAATTCCGCGCCAGGTTTTGTTGAGCAGCCGTATGTCATGAATGGAGCCTCCGATCTGCTGGTGGAAATTTTCGGAGAAAAAGGCAAGCATGCCCGGTCCGCTATTGCCGCAAACGAACTGCCTTTTAACACACCCGTCGAGGTTGAGGTTATATGTGAGATTGAATGAGTGCGGCGGATAATCCCATGGTTTATTTATCCATTAGATTCTGACCGTTAGTCCCAATGGAGTACTGTTTGGCTTTTGCAAATTTGGGCAAGGGAAACCATTTTTGATCGTAAGGGCCAATCGGAATATTGGAGCTTCGAAGCATAACTGTCGAAACCTGCGAATCGGGCGAATACCCTTTTTGGGCTAGGGTGGGTTTTGGAACCGCAATTACCGGCTTTTATTTGATTGCAGCAAGAAAGAATCAAGCCTTAAACGTTCAAAGAGCGACTTTTTACAGTTCGCTCTTTTTTATTGCCCCGAAAGGAGGTGAATGGAAGATGACCACATTTGAGGTGGCAATGGTCTTGGCTTATCCACTTCTTATTCGAATTAAAAGACACAATGGCTATATTGAACTGGAGTCGGGCGTGGGCATCGGCATCGGCGTTACATTTTACATTTATCTTCCGGCCTCGGCGGGAGAAGCGGCCATCCCGAAAGTATCGCCGAAGGTTGAAGCTTTGGGAGAATATAAAATTCTCTTCATGGACGACGATGGGGTTATCCGTCAGGTTGTCGGTGATATGCTGGCTTATTACGGATACCGGATTACCATTGCCAAAGACGGCGGTGAAACAATCGACCTTCACCGGCAGGCTATATCTGCAGAAGAGCGGTATGATATCATTATTATGGATTTAACTGTACCCGGCGGGATGGGCGGTTTGGAAACGATGGCGATGCTTCACCGGATCGATCCCAACGTCAAGGCGATCATTTCCAGTGGCTATGCCAATGATCCGGTGATGTCTAATTATAAGGAGTAGGGCTTTTGCGGTTATGTGGCCAAACCCTATAAAATCGACGAATTGATTGAAGTTTTGAATACGGTACTTCATCAGAAATAAAAACGGATAGGGTCGACAAGTTGGGAGAGCCGTTGAAAGAAATATTCGAACCATGGACTTTTAGGTACGGCCATGGTAAAATTAGTTTAATATTCACTTTTTGGTAAAATTGACTGCTGCGTTGATATTGAGCGGATGTTTCTGTGGAAATTATGAAGGGATGGCAATGGGGTGGAGATATGAATACGGTTCGCCGTTCCGATTTTAAATTCCCGAGCGATGATAACCTCCAGAAGAAGAATCAAAAAGCGAAGAATTCGCAAGGGAAGTCTGTTTCAAAACCCCAAGTCAAGACTGGGGAAAAGAAAAGATCGGAAGAAATCGCCAAAAAGCATCTTAAGTCCCATGAGAAATCGAAAACAACTCCAATCCCCCATAAACGCTACTCTGCCAGAGGGGTATCCGATACGCACTCTTCGGTTGGCGCTAAGGTCGATATCCGGGCTTAGGCTTAAGCTTTAGGATTCATATTCCAGATCAATTAACTTTGCCCCCTTTTTCGATGAACATCTGCGATTGGGGGTTTTGGTTTAAAATACATATCATGTGGATACAGCCATAAAAACAGCAGGGAGGATATCAGGAGATGCGAGTTCCCTTTGAGACAATGAAGGCGGAGATTAAACGGGTTTTGATCAAAAACGGGATGATGGAAGAGAAAGCTGAGATTTGTGCTAAAGTTCATACCGAATCAAGCAGAGATGGGGTATATTCACACGGATTAAACCGTGTGGCCCGGTTTGTCGACCATATTCAAAAGGGATTTGTTAATGTCAATGCCGAACCCGCGTTAATAATGAAATCCGGTGTTTTTGAAAACTATGATGGAAATCTTGGTCCGGGTGTGCTGAATGCTTTGTTTGCGATGAACCGCGGAGTTGATGTAGCTAAAGAACATGGTATCGGTTTAATTGCCTTGAGAAATACCACCCACTGGATGCGCGGGGGAACCTATGCCTGGGAAGCCGCAAATAAGGGCTTTATCGGGATTTGCTGGACCAATACGGAATCCTGTATGCCGGCTTGGGGGGCCCAAAAAGCCAATCTTGGCAACAACCCTTTGTGTATAGCGGTTCCAAGAAAAGAAGGGCATGTTGTGCTTGATATGGCCATGTCCCAATATTCTTATGGTAAATTGCAAGTGACAAGGTTAAAAAATCAATCCCTGCCTTTTCCGGGAGGATTTGACAACCAAGGAAACCTTACAACCGATCCGGGACGGATTGAAGAATCAGGAAGGCTTCTGCCTGCAGGATATTGGAAGGGTTCGGGGCTGGCCATTGTGTTGGATTTAGTGGCTGCAATCCTATCCAACGGCTTAGCGACCTGCGGAATTGACAATTTGGCCCAAGGGAGTTGCGGGGGATGCAGTCAGATCTTTGTGGCGATTGATCCCTATATAGCCGGCGGGGAAGAATTTGTGGATCGGACGATCAAGCAAACCATTGCCCATTTAAAAAACGGGGAACCTCTCACGGAGGGAGGAGGAATTTATTTCCCCGGTGAACTCACAGTCAAAACCCGACAAGAAAATATGGAACTGGGAATACCGGTTGATGAAGGAATATGGAATGAATTGACAAGGCTGTAGGTTCCCATAGGAGATGCCTTTGGATTGATCCGCTGATAATCATGGATGAAAAAAACAGTTTTGTATAAGATGAGAGATATATGGCGAGCAGAGTAAAGTAAGTAGAGGAGAGTGTGTTGAGATGAAAGGTGATGGACAGGGACCCACCAAGATTTTGCTGGATGAAAAAGAAATACCCAAACAGTGGTATAACATTCAGGCGGATATGCCTCATCTGCCGGCCCCGGGGCTCAACCCCCGAACGAATAAACCCTTGAGCCCCGATGATTTGCTTCCTATCTTTCCGATGGACCTAATCTTGCAGGAAGTCAGCAAGGAACGGTGGATTCCCATTCCTGAAGAAGTACTGGACATTTACAGCTTATGGCGCCCTTCCCCTTTGTTCCGGGCTTACCGCTTGGAACAAGCTTTGAAGACACCGGCCAGGATTTATTATAAGTACGAGGGTGTCAGCCCTGCCGGTAGCCATAAGCCCAATACCGCGATCCCTCAAGCCTATTACAATAAAAAAGCGGGTATCAGGAGACTGGCGACTGAAACCGGGGCTGGCCAATGGGGCAGCGCTCTTAGTCTTGCCTGTACGATGTTCGGATTAGAATGCACTGTCTATATGGTGAAGGTGAGTTATAAGCAGAAACCCTATCGGCGGTCTCTGATGCAAATGTGGGGGTCGAAAGTTTTTTCCAGTCCCAGTGATCGGACCCAAGCCGGACGTTCGCTCTTGGCTGAAGACCCGGATTCGCTCGGAAGTTTGGGAGCGGCTATCAGTGAAGCTGTGGAAGATGCAGTGACACATTCCGATACCCATTATGCCTTGGGCAGCGTTTTGAATCATGTTTGCCTCCATCAGACGGTGATTGGACAGGAAGCTAAAATGCAGCTTGCCAAGGTCGGCGATTATCCGGATGTCATTTTGGCCAGTTGCGGCGGGGGAAGTAATTTTGCCGGTTTAAGTTTTCCGTTTATTCCCGATAAGATAAACGGTAAGAATATTAAAATCGTAGCGGTTGAACCCACGGCGTGCCCGACACTGACCAAAGGGGCCTATGCCTATGATTACGGCGACACCGCAAAAATGACTCCGATTATGATGATGTATACTCTCGGACATGATTTCATGCCGGCCGGGATTCACGCCGGTGGACTGCGTTATCATGGTGATTCGCCGCTGGTCAGCCAGTTGCTCCGGGATGGACTGGTCGAGGCCTTGGCTGTCAATCAGACGGATGTTTTCCAGGCTGCCGATTTATTTGCGAAAACGGAAGGCATTTTACCCGCTCCTGAATCGGCCCACGCCATCTGCGCGGCCGTCAGGGAAGCCGAATATTGCCGGGAGGCCATGGAGAAGAAAACCATCTTGTTCGGATTGAGCGGGCACGGCCATTTTGACCTCGAAGCCTATGACCTTTATTTGACCGGAAAGATTGAAGATTACGATTACCCCACCGAAAAAGTTGCGGCCTCACTGAAGAAATTGCCGGAAATTAATCCGGTATGATTTTTTCGAATACAAGACGACTTAACCCGCTATCCGGCAGAGGAGCGGGTTTTATTTTCTTAAAATGATAAAATTGGGCTTTGAAAATATTGGTTGGAAAATATGTTATAATAACACCAAAGCATTGGAAATGGACTGGAAAAAAATATCCGATATTTTTGATAATGGGCGAAAAGAAAGAACCATAATATATTGGGGAAATGGCAAAGCCAATTTTCAAAGAATATGCAATGCCAATCAATCAAAACCAATAAAATAGCTGAAGTAGGATATAACACGGACATTTCAATCGTGCAATTAAACAATCATTCCTGGCTGATTCCCGGGCCTACCAATATCAGCATCGTCGAAAAATCGGAAGGCGTTTTTTGATTGACAGCGGCAACGACAAAGAAGCGGGCCGGAAAATACTCAAAATCCTCCAAGAAAAGGGTTGGAGGCTGAAGGGAATTATCAATACCCACTCCAACGCCGATCACATCGGTGGCAATGATTACTTGCAGCGGACGACAAATTGCGAGATTTGGGCCAGCCGGGGGAATCCGCGTTTATCAATACTTTGGAAAGAGGGATGAAAACATGATCCGGGAGATTGGCGATGAAAAGGAACTTGTTCAAAGCGTACAGGTTATCCGGGAAGCTTTTGACACAGTTGCAAAAGAACTGAATCTAACGGAAATCAACTGCCCTACTAATCCGGCTTTTACGAATATCGGGAATTTGAAGGCGATGAAAGAAAAAGGAATCAAATTTTTCGGATTGTATAACAACGAGGATATCCAGGCCGGTTTTGTAGCAATTGAAAAGGCGGGCGAATCTTTGTTTTACATGGAAAGACTAGCTGTATTACCAGGGTTTCGCCACAGCGGATTTGGAACACAGCTGATGGATTTTGTATTTGATTATGTCAGAAAAGAAAAGGGCCTCAAGGTTTCCATTGGGATTATTAATGAAAATGCGATATTGAAAAAGTGGTATCAGGATTATGGTTTTAAGGAAACGGTTTTGAAAAATTACAGTCATTTGCCGTTTACGGTTTGTATGATGGAAAAGGATGTTCCGGGTTGAAATATGAATGGGTTTTAAATGGATTTCAGCATCTGCTTTATTCTTGTTTGATAGAGAAGCAAGTGTTTGTTTATACAATGAAAAATAAGGGGAATCACTTAAAATGAGCGAAGATAAAAACATCCGCCTGGCCACACCGGCAGATAGTGAGGCTTTATTGGATATTTATGCGCCATTTGTAAAAAATACCGTTATTACTTTTGAATATGAGGTGCCGACCATGGCTGAGTTTTCCAGCCGGATCGCTAATATTTCCCCAAAATATCCTTGGCTGGTTTGCGAAATGGGCCGCCGGATCATAGGTTATGCTTATGCTTCCCAATTTCATGAGCGTGCCGCTTATGATTGGTCGGTGGACGCTTCGGTATATGTTCACCCGGATTTTCACGGAAAAAAGATCGGAACGGCCTTATATAGTTGCTTATTGGAATTGCTGAAATTACAGGGATTTTATAACGTTTATGCCATCATAACCGGGGCCAATCAAGGCAGCCTTGATTTTCACCAGTCGTTAGGCTTTAAGCCGGCAGGTTTATATTATAAGGTGGGCTATAAATTCAACCAATGGCAGGATGTGCAATGGCTGGCCTTAACAATCAAGGACCATAGTCAGTTGCCCCAAAAGCCCAAGAGTATCCAAGATATTACGGGAACGTCAGAGTTTGGCGGGGCCATTTCTAAGGCTCTTGTAATGATCACCGGGTTATGATATTCCAAAGATAATTAATTTTCAATTGGGTTGGAGGAAAAATGAACTGGGAAATATTTTTACGGCTTTTGCTTGCCGGAACTTTTGGTGCGGTCATTGGTTTTGAACGAACCAGTAAAAAGAAGGAAGCCGGAATCCGCACCCATTTTCTGGTCGCACTGGGCAGCGCGCTGATTATGGTGGTATCAAAATACGGTTTCGGTGATATTCTTCATATGCAGGACATCGCCTTGGACCCAAGCCGGGTAGCGGCGCAGGTAGTCAGCGGGATCGGATTTATCGGCGCCGGAATGATTATTTTTCAGCGGGAAACCGTTCGCGGATTGACAACGGCCGCCGGACTATGGGCGACTGCGGGGATCGGGCTGGCCGTGGGAGCGGGGATGTATTGGATTAGTCTCAGCGCTACGATATTGGTATTTGTTTGTTTAGAGTTTTTGCACACCGGTTTTGGCGTATTCAAAGCAAAACATTTGAAATTAAACGTTCACATAACAAAAGAGGAAGCGATTCAAGAAGTTTTGAGGCTCGTGAATCAAAATAATATGAAAATGAGTACCATGGAATATCGGGAAGAAACCGCTCCGGAATCTCCTCCGGATCAGCCTGGGGGATCGGTATTTATATTGGAGTTGGAGTTGAAAATGTCGTCCCGACAAAATATTACCCAACTGTTCAATGAAGTTCGGAATATATCGGGGGTTGATTTTGCACGCCTTGATTAACCGGAAAAGGCATGGGGAAAGAAATATATGCGGGCCGGTCTGTTACCCCAAATGAAGCGCCCGGTATAAAAGAGTAGGCGGTTCTTCCCGGACAACCCGCTCTTCAAGCCGGTGGTCCCGGACAAATTCTGTAATTTCTTTTTCAAATTCAGCGGCTTGCTCGGGTGAATGTGCGGTTTTCTCGATTTCAAAAAGCAATGGGTAACCCAAGGCCGGTTCGGAAGCGAGCATAAGTTTTAAATGAAATCCTTGAGGTTCATATTCGCCGGTTAAGTTTCTTCCGGAAAACTCCATAAACTGGGGATGACCGAGCCTAGCCAGCTCGGCGGCGATAGCTGCCGGCGTATCAAAAGTTTTGTCACAGCCCAGGCGGGTCAAAATATTGCTGTTTTGAATGCCTTTGGTGACGGCTTCTTCGATTTCGATCCGGATATTGACGGACTTTCCTTGATCGGGATCCTTCCATCCCAGTGAAGAACTTGATTTTCCCTGCCGGATCGTATGATTGATCCGCAAGATTTGATCGGCTTTGAAAAGAGTCTGACCGTAATGGATAGTGTGCCATTCGACTTCTTGGTGGATATAAGACTGAAATATCGGCAGGACATCCCAAACTTCATCAGGACATAAAAAACGGAAGCGTGTCTCCACTTCATAGGTTGAAGGAATAAAGTTTGTCATTAGGAGAATCTCCTTATAAATTCTTGAACCAATGGAACTTCATTTTCAAATCGCAACGTATTAAAATATATTATTAAGCTTCAAAGAAGGAATGTCAAATTATATTTCTGCTGCTAAAAGTTGAAGAGAACTACCGGAGTGGAAAGAGTAGTAAAAGAGGGTGATTTCCGTAAATAACCAAGAATGCTACGGCTGGGTATCAAGCAGAGCGAAACGGGATCAGAAAAGTTCGCTGGCGATCGATTTCGTCACACCCATCAATGGGTTTGCCCCAGAAAACCCTCAGGAAACCCAGGATAAAAAATTAATTTTGCATTATATTGAGGCGTTTCCGGATACGGTTTTGCTGCGGGATAACCAACTGGCTCATATAACCAGTTCCGGTTTTGTCATGAACCGGCAACTGGACAAGGTGTTGATGGTTCATCACAATCAACGGAATACCTGGGCTTGGACTGGAGGACATGCTGACGGCGAAGGGGATTTATTGCAGGTTGCGATCAAAGAAGCGAAGGAAGAAACCGGTGTCCAAGAGGTAACTCCGCTGACCAGCCGGATCATTTCCCTGGATATTTTGCCTGTTTACGGACATATGAAACGAGGGGATTGGGTCAGTACCCACTTGCATCTTTCGGTTGCCTATATCCTTATTGTCAGTGAAAGTGAAACTCTTATCGTCAATGAAGCGGAAAACAGCGCAGTCCGTTGGCTTTCTGTGGATCAATTCAGGCAGGACTTTTTTGACAGCCACGATGGATATTTGTACAATAAATTGATTCATCGGGCGAAACAAATCGGTGCGAAAACGAAGGATGGGATTGGATGAAGATATCCTTATTGAAAGAGGGTATCATGGAAAAGCCTTGATCAAAATTTTAAAGGTTGAACCGGATGGCGGAATATAAGCAATTTGAAATGGCTAATCTTGATGAGTGCACTGATTTGTTTTTAAAAGTGTATGCGCGGGAACCGTGGAATGATCGTTGGGAATCCTTTGAACAAGCCAGACAGTATCTGCTTGAGTTTATCAATAACTCTGTCTTCACCGGGTTTGTAGTGCTGGATAATGCAAAGATTATCGGAGTATGTTTGGGTCATCTGCGTTCTTGGTGGCAAGGGAAGGAATACTATATCAACGAATTTTTTATTGATTCTGAGATGCAGGGTAAGGGAATCGGCACCGGCTTAATGGAGTATCTAAAGAAAAGACTGGTCGAGCAAGGTGTTCAAATGATCGTTTTAATGACACACCAGGGATTTCCGGCGGAGCTGTTTTATAAAAAGAATCAATTTCACGAAAGCAAGTCCAATATTTTTATGGTATGCAACGGGTTATAAATCAACTGGAATGAGATTTGTCCGTGAGGTTTCGATGGACAGAGATATCGCAAAAATGGAAACGGTTTATAACCAATCCCTTACAAAATGGCCAAAAATCTGACATTCAATCACCAAGGGGTTGAACATTCGCAAGAGACACGGTGACAACTTTAGAATTTTGGAAAATCCAATTGAAGGAGCAATAGGGTTCATGGGTAATTTGATTTTATTTGATTTCGATTACACTTTAGCGGACTCTTCGGCGGGAATTATCGAAAGCGTTAATTATGCCCTGCAAGAAATGGGCTTTAAGAAAGCGGAGCCCAAGGAAATTTCGAGACTGATCGGACTTACCCTTGACGACACTTTTATCAGACTTACCGGCCAAAGTCAGGAAGCCCGGCTTCAGGATTTTAAAGCCCTTTTTAAAATCAGGGCCGATCAGGTTATGAATGAATTAACCTTTCTCTATGATGCGGTGGGGGAAACATTTCAATCCCTCAGAGCGGACACTCACCGGATCGGGATCGTATCGACCAAAGTCCGTCACAGGATTGAAGGTTTTTTGAAAAGGGAGGGGATTGCGGATTTAGTGGATATCATTATGGGCGGCGACGATGTTCAAAATCCCAAACCGGATCCCGAAGGGGTTTTTTCAGCAGCAGCCAGGCTCAATGTCCCGTTGGGCCAATGCCTACTGATCGGCGATAGCCTAATTGATGCCCAAACGGCTTGGAACGCCAATATCCCTTTTATTGCCTCCCTAACCGGGACGACAAAGAAAAAGGAATTTAAAAATTACCCGGTGCAGCATTTTATTGATAAGATGAAAGAGTTGCCCCCCTTGGTTTCTCCGGGAAAAGGAAGGGGTCCGGAATTTGGTCATGCCGGCAAGGAAATTCACGGGCAAAAGGCGGGATTTAATTAATTTGCGAGGCTGAGGCCGCCGATGGAGATGCCATCTAAAGTTTATATCAGGATTTTTGTCCAAATGCTCCGGTTAAGGTTCTTCCCGAAAGAATTGAGCAAATCAGGAATGATCCGAATAATTTTCTCTATATTTTTGAGGAAGACGGAAATATTTTTGGAACGGTCTTTTTTACAGTCTGTCTCAGTCCGTTGTTCGGATGGCAGCCTTTTGGAGTTGTTGAAAACTTTGTGGTGGAGGGGCAACGCCATGCCCAAGATATTGACACTGCATTAATTGACCATATCTCCCAGGTTGGCCGCGAACCATTGTTTTGCCATCAAATTACTCAGCAGCAGTTTTCGAAGGGATGCCCACCGTTTTTTTGAAGACCATGGCTTTAATTCTACGGATAAAAAAGCTTTTATCAAATGATGGAAAAGAGCAAAATTTTGGTGAAAGCCAACCAATGATCGTTTTTACAGAAGAAATAAAATATGATTAGAATATAAGAATCTTGGTAATAAATGTACGGAAATTATCTTTTGATTCGAGTAAACTTGAATCAAAAGAAACGGAATAAAATCATGTTCGTTTCATGTAATCGTAAAGATTGTCTAAGACCATTCCGTTTTCATTTACTGTACAGGTTGCAATAAAAAATGGGGGAATAAAGATGGAACCGTCTTTTTTTAAAAAAGTTTCTTTGCCCGTCCCGGAAATTCCGGATTACCAGGTTGAAATCACCCAATTTGGAGGGGTCGGTGATGGGTTAACCGATAACAGTTCGGCGTTTCGGGAAGGAATTTCCGCATGTCACCGGGCGGGCGGAGGAACTTTCGTCATTCCGGCGGGCGTATGGTTAACCGGTCCAATTCATTTGAAAAGCAATCTCCGGCTATTATTGGAAAAAGGGGCGATCATCAGTTTTAGTAACCGGTTTGAGGATTATCTGCCGGCGGTTTTTACACGCTGGGAAGGAATTGAATGCTATAATTATTCCCCTTTGATCTATGCAGCCCATTGTGAAAATATTGTGATTTGTGGTGAAGGAACGATGGAGGGCAACGGGGCCGCTTGGTGGCATTGGAAAAAATTGCAGCATTCTGCGGCAAAGCAATTATATGATTCAGAATATAATGGGATTCCGGTTGAGAAACGGATTTTTGGCACGGAGTCCGATGCACTGCGGCCGTCATTTATTCAGCCTATCCATTGTCAAAACGTTCTAATTGAAGGGATCACCATTAAAGACGGGCCTCAATGGACTGTTCATCCTGTCTACTGTGAGACGGTGATTTTGCGTAATTTAAAAATATTGACGCATGGCCCCAACACCGATGGAATCAATCCCGATTCCTGTAACGGAGTTTTAATCGAAGGTTGTTACTTTGAAACCGGGGATGACTGTATTGCCATTAATTCCGGAATGGGTGAGGATGGCTGGCGGATAGGCAAGCCGTGTCAAAATATCTGGATTCGTAATTGCCTTATGAAGGAGGGACATGGTGGAGTGGCCATCGGTAGCGGGATGTCCGGGGGTGTCCGGAACGTATTGGTTCAAAATTGCCGATTTTTAGGCGGTGAACGGGGTATTCGTTTAAAATCAATGCGCGGACGGGGCGGTGTCGTTGAAAATATTTGTTATGAAGGAATCGAGATTAAGGATATGCGCAATGAAGCGATTCAAATCAATATGTATTACCAGTCTTCAACGATTCTTCCCAGTAGCAATACTGCTCCGACGTTTCGCAACATTACCATCCGCAACGTTGAGGGAGAAAATTCCGAATTGGCCATTGAACTGAAAGGGCTACCGGAAAGTCCCCTTCAAGATATCGTCCTGGAAAACATTCAGTTAGCGGCCTGCCGGGCTTTTAGAGGGCATGACTGTGATTGTGTCACCATGCATCAGGTGAAAATCCAATCCCGGAATGAAAAAGGAGCGCTGTTCCATAATGTTTCCAACCTCGAAATGAAAGAATGCGCATTTGGGGAGCGAACGAAGGAATCCCTTGCCGGGGAAGAGCTGTCTCAGGTGAAAGAAATTATATAGAATAAATCTATAAAGGTTATTGGGTTGAAGAAAGAAGTTTCTTCCATTCTGTCCATGCAAATTGATCGATACAAACGAATGAATCATCATGAAAAAATGCGGAAATATTGGCTTCGAAGACATGACTGGGAAACGTTCAACATATTTCAGTATTGGATATAGCCGCTAATTTTGTTAAAAACTTCGAATGTATAATGCAGAAATATCGTGTACAATCTCCTTTGTGAACAACACGGACGTGTTTGCGTCGCTAACATCTTCAACGATGTTATTGATTGAATTTAATTTCGGTGCATGGAAGGCTAAAATGGCTCCCGTGAAGATCGATCTTCTGACAAATTGACAGATATTTTGATAGCCTATTGTAATTTTGAGATTTAGCTGGGGAAATGAATTTAGTCAAAATGAGAATTGGAATTAAATGGTTATAAATAATCATTGACACCCGGTAGCCGTTTGTATTATAATAGTCCTTGCGCCGGTACATGGAGGGGTTCCCGAGCGGCCAAAGGGGGCAGACTGTAAATCTGTTGGTTGACGCCTTCGAAGGTTCGAATCCTTCCCCCTCCACCATTATTTTGTATCAAAGAGTTAAAGTCGAAAATTTTGATTGACATATGCAAGATTCAATTGTATACTAAGTAAGCTTTCTGTAGGTCGGTAATTTAATAAATCGCGGGGTGGAGCAGTTGGTAGCTCGTCGGGCTCATAACCCGGAGGCCGGAGGTTCGAATCCTTCCCCCGCAACCAATATTAAAATATTCATATTAAACCTTTAGGGTTGATGATAAAAATAAATGCCCACATAGCTCAGTCGGTAGAGCGCATCCATGGTAAGGATGAGGTCATCAGTTCAATTCTGATTGTGGGCTCCATTTATTTCTCCCGATTGGTTTTTTTATTTACATAAAAAATGATATGACTTCGTTTATTCAAACAAACACGATCTTACTTCAAAAATTCTCCTTCGATTAAGCCTTCCATTAAAAAATTTCCTTATAAAAGGCTGGGTGGTTTATATGCGAAAGAAGGATAAACCAATTTGTTGTAGAATTAAAAGCTGTCTTAGAATCAATAATACCTTTGAGATTTGAAGGAGGACGAATACAATGGCAAAGCAGAAGTATGAACGCACAAAACCACACGTAAATATCGGAACAATCGGTCACGTTGACCACGGCAAAACAACCAGTACCGCAGCAATAACCCT
>JAEXDA010000033.1 GCA_023401925.1 Bacillota bacterium | reverse complement strand
CAATGGCATCGTTTACTACCCGTACGAGATGTTGGGTCGGTATGTGTAGCTCTATATCTGTCGGTAGCATCAGTTGGTTAGGTTGATAGTTCTTAAAAGTTATTTGTTGATGGTTTTCTCTTTTCATATTTTTATCTTAACATATTTTACCATCCAATGGTACTTTTGGGACAGCCCCAGGACTGGGATATTCCCTTGGGACAGCGTACAATGCTGAGAATCCGGTGAGCCACATAGGGCATCATCCGCTCCGCCACCTGCGCATAATAGCGGACCACCTCCGCTTTGGTGATTTCCGGATCATCAAAGATCATCTTGTCCGGATTGGTAATCCTGATTCCCTCAATGATGATACTGTCAACCTTCCCTTTCATCGGCCTTTCCAAATTTTTGGCGGGTGATTGTTCTTCTTCCGATTTTTCGTCGGCCTGTGTTTTTTCATCCGCCTTTTCCTTTTTGATATTCCGAGGCTCCTTATCCGTCCGCAGGCCCTTGAAGCTTGCCTGTCGTAACAGATGATCTGCGGTCCATTCGGCAAACTGGATTTCCGCAACCAGCTCAGGTTCCAGCCAGGTAATTTTTTCATTCTTCCCGGGTTTCGGCGCCTCTTTGAAAGGAGCCGTTTTCCGCTGGAGCGGTTTGAATTTTTCCTCCAACTCTTCCATGCTGCGCATCGTGAAGCCTGTTCCAGCCCGTCCGGCATAGAGCAATTCCTGCCCTTCATAGACACCAAGGAGCAGCGAGCTTACTCCGCTCGTTTTTTTATCGGAAAGCGTATATCCGCCAATGACGAATTCTTGCCTTTGAGCGCATTTCAGCTTGATCCAATCGCCGTTTCGGGTTCCGCTGTATCTGGAATCCGCTTTTTTACCGACGATCCCTTCCAAATTCCCTTTACAAGCTGCCAAAAAACTTTCCTTGCCATTGCCCCTGATATGCTGGCTATAGTGGAGGTTTTTAGGGGAATCCTTCATCAGAGCTTCCAACGTTTCTTTTCTGTCAATCAGGCGGCGTCCTCGCAAGTCACTGCCATCCAAGGCCAGGAGATCAAAGACGATATAGGTAAGGTTTTTGCCTTGAGGATTTCGCATATAATTTTGCAGCGCCTGGAAATCGGTTTTGTCTTCCACATCGGTGATCACCATTTCTCCGTCCAGGACCATCGCCCGTCCGGCAGCCCAATCGATAAGAGAAAGCGCGATCTCCTGAAACCGGGTTGTAATATCATTGCCGTTTCTGGTTATGAGCCGAACCTTGTTGCCTTCCAAATAGGTCAGAATCCTGTAGCCGTCGTATTTCAGTTCATAGAGCCAATCTTCACCCTCAGGAACCGTATCTGCAAGTTTGGCATGCACATCGGCCCCGTGAAAGGGATTCCGCGTGATTTTCTCATCGGCCCCTGCTTCAATCTCCGCCATGGTGCGTCCGGTTCTGATGCTGGTGACAAACTCGGAAATCCCAGCGGCAGTTTCAGCGAAATTATCTTTTTCTTTGAGCAAAAGCCAGTTGTTCTCAGACTCGCCCGCTTTTGCCTTCATCCGGACCAAAGCCCAATTTCCTTTGAGCCTTCTTCCTTTTAGAAGAAACTTCAGCGAACCCTCCCGGAGCCCTGCTTCCACATCCGTCTGAGGCTCCCAGGTACCTTCATCCCAGAGCATCACGGCGCCGCCGCCATATTCCCCCTTAGGAATAAGCCCTTCAAAGTTCCGGTATTCCAGGGGGTGATCTTCTACTTGGACAGCGAGTCTCTTGTCACGGGTATCATAGGAAGGCCCCTTGGGAACCGCCCAGCTTAACAGAGCCCCCTCCCATTCGAGACGAAAGTCGAAGTGATCGCTGCGGGCCAGATGGTGCTGGACGACAAACTTCAGACGTTCGGCGGGCTTTTCCGGTTTGCCTTCGGGTTCCCCGGTTTTTTCAAAATTCCTTTTGCGGTTATATTCTGCCAATTTAGCGGTCATTCTGATTATTTTCCTTTTTAACATACTGAAGCTGCTTCTAGGTATTATCCGCCGCTTCCGCGGGGGTTATCCATTTGGTTGAATGAGATGCGGCCCGGCACATTGATTAATCGAGTGCCGAAGGTGCGTTTATGCCGGTAGTCCATCGATCAGCTATTTCGTTTGGACTGGTGGCGATCCCGGTATCCATGTACACAAACATAAGACCTTGACAGTTAACAGTTAAATGAAGTTATGAATACTCTGTGAAGACGAATGATTACGCCCAAAACTGGAGAGTTTGCGCTAAACAATGTAGTTTCATAGAACCGGAAGCGTTCCGGCAGAAAGTGATTCGAATTATTATAACTATCCGCATACAATGTCCTATAACTATATTATAGTTAAGAGGTGAAGAATTTGCCTAAACCATATGATGAGTGCAGTTATAGTGGAGATTTTATTGGTAACGGTTATCGTCCTGGAAAATCTATCAGTGAACCTGCTCTACCGCCCGGTTATACAATTTTGGATTGGCAAACTGCCGATGTTACCGGTGATCGAAAGCCAAAAGACATTTTGCTAGTTGGAAGAAAACCTGCCGCCAATAGTAATTTTGCTGGTGATCTAAGTATTGTGATTCATGACGGCCCAAGCCAAAAGGTAATTGTCGTAAAATTACCCGGTGTTGGAGGGTACAATAGCAAAATTTTTGTGGGCGATTTTAACGGCGACAAAATTGATGACGTATTGGTCACAATTCCAAGCGGTGGAAGCGGTGGTTGTGTTGAACACCGTATCGTGACGTTTGTCGGGAAGCCCAAAATCATCTTCGGTGAAAAAGAAAACAACGGCATTAAGGCGACCGGGCATTTCATCGATGGCTTTAAAGCCGTACTGACGGAGGAATCAACCAAACGCAAAGCAATTGTGGATTTAAGCAACAAAAAGAAATTTTATATAAAAGCAGGCCTTTATAATGCCGACGGGAGGTTGCTGCATCAACAGGAGGTGACAGTGAATCCTTTCGGAGAGCTGGACCCGATTGACGTGGAGCCCGACGGCACATATGAACTCAGAGGCTTGCAACGCGTAATAGGGATATTTAACGCCGATACGGTTGCCAACATTTATTCCATCTGGAAATATGAGAATCAACAGTGGGCCATTAAGCAAATTGAAATTGCTTCGCTACTTTTGGGCTATGGAGAAAAAACACAGAATACTTAACCTCTTATTCAATCGATAATTAATAAATAATTTGTGCACTTTTGAAACCATAATGGTATTGTTCTTGTATTACACTTTAATTCGTTCGCACAGCTTTGTAAAGCCGGGATTGGTTCAGTTCCGAACTGGATCTGATTAATCTTTTCAAGTACAGCCCGGTAGGGATGAAGATTAGTTTGACCCGAGGCTTGGCTGAAATCCAAAAAATTCTCTAACTTTTTGAGAGTTTTTAGCATCATTATCATGAAACCTCATTTTCGCAATGAACACACCTAAAAAAGGCAGGCGAATACCTTGGAAAGGCCATTGCTCAAACATGGGTTCCTAGTAATTTTGTAAGAAATTGAAGATGAAAGGTTTATACGGGAGAAGCTCGGAAGGCAAAATCAAAATGGGGTTATATTTTACAGGTTATTTTGGCGGAAGAGCGCATCAACGCAATTACAATCAGCCAAACGGAAGATTTTTGAATACATCGAGATTGACTATAATCGATACCGTATTCATTCTTCTATCAATAACATGACCCCGGAATTTTTCGAAAGTAAAAGAAAATGTGCTTAGCTTTGTGTCTAATCAACCCGGGGAGGCCCACCTCCTGTCGTAGTTACTATTCTACGATAGAAGTTCTTTTTCGTCATTGTCCGTTTTTCTTGGGCCTGTTCACTATTCCGTAATTAGGCTTTCTACATCGTAAAGTCGTGGTGACTTTATGCCGTGTTTTCTGGCTTCTGATATAACTTCCTGTACGGAAAAACCAACTTTAGTGTGGTTATGCGCCACAAGTGCATAGGTCATGCTTTTAGGTAAAAAAATAACGTTACTCATAAGAAATCCAACAACTCTCGGTGGTAGGTCGCTCATCCCTTTTGTCATAACATCAGGTTTTGAGCCTTTTGCTTTCAAAACAGGGATATTTTCTTTCATATTACGACCTATTCCAACGAGCGCTTCGGGTGAAGAAATTACTTTTTCAAAACTGCCACTTTTTAATACTTCGACTTCCATTGCAGCGTTTAATGCGAAGTGATTCCAGAGCCAACTTTGAGGATCCTTTTGAACCATTATCTTGAAGCCTGCCCCAACAAAAAGCTTACGAACCTCTAAATCCCTTTTGGTAGGCTCGGATTAAAATGTTCCAAACTGAACCGTCTTGTAAAGCCCACCGTAAAGAGTGTTTCCTTCAAATCCACCGCCAGCACCGGGGAAGCCATAAACAATTTGACTGAGCGGAATCGGCTGAACAGCTGATTGAGGGTCTCGCCAAAAGTTATTGAAAAAAAGAACTGTTGCATTTCCAACTCGTGGCGCAAGGTACTTTACCACACTTGATACTTGCTCGGGGTTGACACTCATAAAAATGAGGTCATAGTCGTGATTTTCCTTTATTTCTTCATGTGTTACAATCGGCCATTTTTCTTTGACTAACCGGTCTTTTCTGCTTCGCCTTGCATCCCATATTTCTAAATTTACATGTGAGCCATATTGTGCCTTCCTACCTTCACGAACATAAAACTCAACGGTATGGCCTGCATTTTCAAACGCCCAAGCGTACTGTGTTCCTATAACACCGCGACCAAAAAATAGTATTTTCATAAATCATCCTCCTGAATAATCATGTGTTGATTTTTAAACAAGTGTTTGATATTCTTAGTTTACTGATTGTGGAGAGAATTTAAATAGTTACATTTGTTCCAACTGTTGAGAACTCAACACATTGAGCTAATTTGTTGCATATCTGGAGGCAAACATTGTGGATAGAAGAATACAAAAAACAAGACAGTCGATTATGAATACCTTCATTGAAGCTTTTAGTTGAAAAAGGATTTGAGAAAATAACCATCAGCGACATTGCCGAACGCGCAAACATAAACCGAGGGACTGTTTATCTACATTACGTGGATAAATTTGACTTGCTTGACAAGTGCATTGAAACATATACTGAGCTACTGCTACATCACTGTGCAAATAGTGCTGACACCAATTTAAATGCAAGCGCATTTCAAAGCGTATTTGAATATTTGGAGAAAAATTTTACAATATACAAGTTGCTTCTTTGCAATGAGGGATTTGGGTTTTTCCGCAGCCGCTTATATGCCACCATTGCGCAAACGGCGGTAACCGAGGTTATCAGTATTAAGCCAGAAAACAACGCATTTTCAAATGGGGCAACCACTCATTTTTTGACTTCTGGGTTTATTGGAGTATTGGAATGGTGGATCAATAATTCTATGCCCTGCAATGTGCAGGAAATTACTGAGCAATTTATGTTTTTGTTAGAACCATACACCAAGCACCTTGTATCACGCTAACCTCATTTGCATAGGCAATTGCTGAGATAATGCCCCGCCGAAAGTTTTTTCAGCACGTTAAAAACAGAATGCATTGCCGATAAAATCTATCTATCCAGAATTCAAGCTAGACGAGAGATTTTCGAATACATCGAAATTGATTACAACCGAAAATGACCCCGGAATTTTACGAAAGTCAAAGAAAAGTCGCTTAACTTTGTGTCTATTCATCCGGGGGAAGCCCAGACTTGCCATGTAAATCGAAACATTTTTAAACCTCCGTTACAATTTCCAGTTTACCCGACAGTTCAATCAAGTTTTGATTCCAAAATAAAATACAAATAATTCAGTCTTTCCCTACGTCTAAATCCAATCTGGCCAGGGCAGTGAGATAGGATGCGATTCCCTGATAATATCCGTTAAGGGCCTGATCTATCGCGAATATCCATTGTGGTTGCCATCCGGGCTTCAAATTTGGCTTCTGTCATTTCTAGCGACTCCTTCGCCAAATCCATGCTAGCCCTGGTTGCTAGACTCGTCTCCAAGCTTTCTCTTAATTCTTGCAAAGATTGTTGAACATCCCAATCAATTCCATTCCGTAACTCGGTTTCATTAATTTTTATTAACTTTGGAACAATATAAAATTAGAAAATTAAATTCCCCGCGGCTTGATGGAAAAAAAGATAAAAACGGCAAGCTTTTAAATTTATCTCATAAAACAGTAAAAAATCATATTATTAAACAGTAAAAAATCATATTATTATGCTTAAAGCCGCTTTTACCTTTGCTTGTCGAATGATGATATTAAAATATAATCCGGCTCAATATTTGACATATCCGCAAATCACTGAATATAAGCCAGTTATCTGGAATGAAGATCAATCGGGGCGCTTTTTAGATACCGCTTTTGAGGATCGATTCACTTTCTTTATTTGTTAGCTATTTTTTATAGCAAGCGCAAGGGAAAAATTCGGGGATTACGGAAACAGGACATCGATTTAAAAGCCCTCATGGCCTCAATTCGGCAATCAATACGAAAATCAGGTTATTCAGCGGAATTTAAAAACTTAAAAGATGAAGATTCCGAACATATTCTTGAACTTGAACCGTGGATGGTTGGGGCTGTCCCAAAAGTACCATTGGATGGTAGAATATGTTAAAATAAAGATATGAAAAGAGAAAACCATCAACAAATAACTTTTAAGAACTATCAACCTAACCAACTGATGCTACCGACAGATATA
>JAEXDA010000027.1 GCA_023401925.1 Bacillota bacterium | reverse complement strand
GAATCACATCCTCCGGTGTCACAATCTTCGTCTTTGATTTATCCGGCAATACCGCATTTTCTGCCGGTTGCTGGAGCTCCAAATCGTTTTCTCCGGCTACAGCGATTGTTTTCATCTCCGACTTTAAGGACGCTGCTTACTCCCCAGAAAATATTGGCTGAAACCCGTTGACTGAGGATGTTTTTAGAAATGCGCCAAAAATTCACGTAATATTGGTTATTTCATCTCAAACCAAAAATTAAAGTCCCCCTAAGGGAGCCTTAATTTATCAATGGCGGAGGAAAGTTCTAGCCATTAAAAACAAAATCTAAAGCTTTAAAATAATTTAACTGTTTCTAAATAATTTTAGTCTATTTTAATCCAAACGATAATCAAGCGCAACAGGCAGATTTGGTGAAAGCTCTTTAATATTGTTTTCTTGAGTCCTGAAATTTCTTCAAAGCGAAGGATTCAAAAAATATTGGTTAAAAATAGTCTATAATGATTCCAGATTTTCTTCCCTACCGCTCGGTTTGGATCACTACAATCGCATTCAACGAACCATCAATAACTTCAATTTAAAATCGATTTTTTAGGTCCCATTTGTGGTAAAATAATTAAAATAGAATTTGAAGTCACCAAATTCATTCGAAGAAATTCAAAAAATGCAGCCAAAACGACTAAATTATTTAGAGCACGTTTTACTAAACTTGAGTAGCGAGATATGCAACAGTGGAAAATATACCGGCAAATAAACTAGGCATCCAAAATATCGGCAAATTGCTTTTTGATATGGCTTACCCTGCGATCGTGGCTCAACTGGTCAATGTCTTATATAACATCGTGGATCGAATGTATATTGGACATATCCCGGGCATTGGCGCCCAGGCTTTAACTGGAGTTGGAGTTACGTTGCCGTTAATTATGGCCATTACAGCCTTTACTTCTTTAATTAGCATGGGTGGCGCGCCAAGAGCAGCTATTCGGATGGGTAGAGGAGAGCCGCATGAAGCCGAAAAAATCCTTGGCAACTGCCTGGTTGCATTGGTAATATTGGCGGGGGTCTTAACTGCAACACTACTGGTCTTCGGCGAAAAACTGTTGATGTTATTTGGAGCCAGTCAATTCACCATAAGTTACGCATTAGACTTCATGAATGTATACGCCTGGGGAACTCTATTTGTGCAACTGGCATTAGGCTTAAATGCATTTATCACCGCCCAAGGCTTTGCCAAAATCAGCATGCTGACCATACTTAGCGGGGCTTTACTCAGCATTATTTTAGATCCCATTTTCATATTTACCTTTGGTTTGGGGGTCAAAGGAGCCGCTTTAGCCAATGTCATTGCCCAAGCGATTTCGGCAGCCTGGGTTATCCATTTCCTAACCGGCAGGAAAACGATATTAAAAATCAGGAAACAATATCTAAGGAATGATTTCAAGGTATTTTTACCTTGCCTGGCGCTAGGTCTGTCCCCATTTATTATGCAATTGACAGAATGCCTGCTGGCAATTACTTTTAATTCCTCGCTACAGAAATATGGCGGCGATTTGGCAGTAGGCGCGATGACAATCCTCTCCAGCATCATGCAAATTGCCATGCTCCCACTCACGGGACTAACCCAGGGCGCACAACCCATTATCAGTTTTAATTACGGAGCGGGCAATCCCGCCAGAGTGAAGAAAACTTTTTTATTGCTTTTCAAGGTGTCCCTTTGTTATTCATTCTGCTTGTGGCTGCTGACAATGGTGTTTCCCCAAGTTTTCACCCAGATATTCACCGACGATCCGGAGTTGATTCACTTTTCGATTCGGGCCTTACGAATTTATATGGCTGCTTCTTTGCTGCTTGGAATCCAAATCAGTTGCCAACAAACGTTTATCGCACTGGGAAATGCAAAAAGCTCAATATTTTTGGCACTCTTACGGAAAGTCTTCCTGTTGATTCCCCTCATCTATATCTTTCCAGCGCTCTTGACCGATAAAATTACGGCGGTATTTTTGGCAGAACCCATTGCCGATTTAGCCGCCGTTACAGTTACCGGCATAACGTTTGCTTGGGAGTTCCGGAAGACATTAAAGAAATTGAAGCATGTTCAAGCGGAAATAGCGGCCTAGGGGGGCCAAAGTGTATCATACCTACAGCCGAGGCCGGCTTGACAAACAAGGAAAATGTTTTCATAGGCATTTGAATTGGTCCTTCTCGAGTGATAACTCTATATTCATTATTGCAGTTGAGGATTCCTTTCCAATTGCTATGGAATATAATAATAGGTATCTTCATCAATATCCCACACTGTGCATAAAACTATCACAGTAGTAGTTCATAGCGTTGGGCGAAACCAGTTACCGCCATGGGAAAACCCATTTAAAAAAATGTTTAGCAGGTTTTACTCTTCTTCCTATTCTTTGTTTTTTTCATAAAAAATAAGCACAAATGCTCAACACCGTGATTTGGTATATAACATTTATGCTATCCAAAGGTACTTTTCTTAAAGAATTCTATCCATTCAACCCCAGCCGTTCATATTGTTCGGCCGGAGCATCACTCTCTTTCATGAGCCGGAGCATCTGCCGGATCATTCGTTCTTCCACGTCCGGATCGTTTAGTGGTTTCTCTTGCTTCGGATCCTGCTCCAAATCGAACAATAACGTCCCAAACTGGTGATAATTTCGGTCTTCCCAAGGGAAAGACCGAATCTTCAGCACCGGACAACCTTTGGTAAAAGAAAATGACCCGGTCAATTCGGCGCTGCGCATCTCTTCCACGCTGAACCGTTTACGCATATGAGTAGGCATCAAGGTGTAATCATATAGCGGCCCATTTTCACGACGGACAGGAGCCCGCATATATACATATCTCCCATCGGTTACATTGACATGGGCACCATGCAATCCAAAGAGAGCCACTTCCCGAATGGGCTGATGGAATGCAATTACATCTTTGAGCGGTTTTCCTTGCATGTCTGCCGGGATATCCACTCCAAACAAGTCCAACAGCGTGGGGGCCAAGTCAATGGTCTGAACGATGCAGGAATTCCTGGTTCCCTTCTTTTTGCTCCGTGGATCCCAGATAAATAAAGGTTGGTGTGCGACTTCATTATAAAAAGGTTGAACGCATTTCGCCCACCAATCATGTTCCGCCAGCAAAAATCCATGATCCGTATTCACAATCAACATCGTGTCTTTCCACATGTCGTACTGATCCATCAAATCCAGAACCTTACCCAAATAGTGGTCACACATGCTAATTAGAGCAGCATATTCGTAACGAAGATGTTCAACTTGATTCGGAGACTCGCTAACCCGTTTATAATCAGGCCAATCAAAGTGAGGTCCTTGATAATCGTGAGGATAGAGGTCTTTATATTTTTGTTGGGTAAAAAATGGCTCATGAGGATCGAAGGTTTCAATTTGCAAAAACCAGTTATCTTCGGAATGGTTTTTCTGGATAAACTCCATCCCTAAATGAAAGGTTTTCGCTTGAGGTTGGTCTTCCTCATGTTGCATATATTTCCGATTAACCCAGTCCTGACGCCATAAAAGTTTGTGCCCCCCGATGGCATTTTCAATGGTTGGATCTTTGACTTCGCCTTTCCAAGTATCCCCTTCCTGGCCCCGGGAAATCTCCCAAGAATTATAACGGGTATGATACGTACAGCCGCCATCCTCCCAATAATGCCCGTGATCGCTGACTAAATGAGTATAAACGCCATTTTGTTTTAATATTTCCGGCATTGAATCGTCAAATGGTTCAAGCGGGCCCCAACTCCGGTGAAGAAAATTATAACGACCCGTATGGATTTCCCGCCGCGCCGGCATGCAGGGCATACTTCCTATATAACAATTATCAAAGGTTACCGTTTTTTCCGCCAATCGTTTAAAATTGGGGGCCTGTATCCATTCACACCCATACGGCGGCAACATATGCCGGTTCAATGAATCAAACATGACCATGATGGCCTTCATGAAAATTCTCCTTTAATTAATCTAGGCTTTAACTTATCCACTCACTAGTGCTTATTAAGAGGCCATAGCTTAAAACGATTGCTCTCAGGATGCAACTTCGAGAATGGGCCTACCACTACGTTGCCTTTTCTATCGTCGCCAAAAAAATCACTAATAACATCCGGCGCAACGACATCATACCCAAGTGCTTTATATAACATTTGAGGACCAAGATAGGACCCGGTTATTTTTGGCGCCCTGAGGTTTGCAGGCATATTATTCGGATCGATATTAATTGTGATTTCACAGGAATTTTCGTCGGCTACGTAGCTATAACTATTCCCTGAAACAACTACGCTATTGGCATCCGGTACATAATGACGAGCAGAGGCATAATTATTTATTTTTTGTGCGCCGTTATAGTAAACATTGTAATCACATTCATTACCCCATACATAAGTACCAACTATAGCTGTTGCATTGGAATGATAAGCAGGCCAAGTCGGATCATAAGTGTCCGGCTCCGTAGCTCCAGCTGTCGGACCATTCATATAAAATATATTGTTAACCATCTTATTAAATCGAAATCTTGTTTCATAACGCCCCAGACTCGTTTCGGTATTTGGCACTTGAAGCGTCATCGTGCGACAAACACCATCCCAGCCTTCAGCAGTAGCGGATGTTCCTGTTATTCTCCCCGAGTTCACAAAATTGTTATTCGCGCCTACATCCAGAAAGAGGTTATGTACTATGTAAGTATGGCTACTTTCAGTTAAATTGTATCCCACTCCGATAAATACATTATTATCCATCAGATTATAACCATGGTTCGCTTCATACATTACATAACTCAGTCCGGTACCGGCAAAAACATTCTCTGATACCCTACAGTTGTTACATTCCGAATCAAGCCATATGGGCATGGTTTTCCATGTCTGATTACTGTAGAAATAATTATTGTGAATGTAGATGCTCTCACCTTCATCAACATCTTTTACAAAAGCCTCTGAAAGAAGAGTGGTATTCAAAGTGTTATTATTGATGAACTTATTCCCGGCGATCTCGGTATAAGCACCCTTATATGCCATGACCCCGTTGGTGCCATTATCCTTGACAATATTATTGAGAATTTTATGATACCCAAACACGGCAGGCGTTCCACCATTCGCGACTTCCTTCCGTTGCGCCCCCAGCCCGAAATCAATGGCTACACCCCGATTATTCTTAACAATACAATTTTGGATAATCCAGTGATGACCCCCGTTTGTCGATATAGCGCCGTCCATTGGAATCGACATCGTAGCAACACTTTCCGGTTTCCAAAAACCTTGGCCCTTTGGCGCACAACCATGCATAACGGTCAAACCATCAATGATAATATAGCCCTGGTTCCATGCTGCGTTTATAACTTGTTTCCTGACATTGATTTCCGTCAGATTGGTATTTGGATTCAATCCGTTGAAGTTTGCGTATATGGTTGTTTGGAAATCATCGACTACTGCATACCAAGTATTTACATTACCTTCTACATCTGACACGCTTTTCTTTTCCAGCAAAGTTAAACTGTTGATATACACACACCCACAAGAAATGTCTTTGGTGGGCCATTTGGTATTGAAAGGATTAAAATCGCCAAAGTATGAGTTTTCCTTCACCAGCTTATATATGTTGCTACTGTATTTCTCCCATCCGGTTGCGATATCAGAACCTTTCACAATGGCATTTTCCCCATCCGCGGCCTTTAAAGTGATCCACGATGATTCATCGTTACCTCCCCGTAGAAAGGTCACCGTTTCCCTATATGTACCTTCGTGAACTATAATAGTATCGCCTGGCTGCGCAACATTGACAGCTTGGCTGATTGTTTTGTAATCAGCAGAACCCTGCTGTTTTACAGAAATTACTTTTCCAGAGGAACCCTTGTATTTTGCTGTATCTATGGCTGCATTAATATCGTTATTTGAATACATTGCTGTTAGACAAACAGCAATTACAAAAATCCTAAGAGTTATTCCACGTTTCTTAACTCCGCAGTCCATCATTTTTCCTCCTTCAAGTCTTTATAGTGGTAGCATCCACTGGTTCAGTAATTGAATATCTTCATGTAAATTTTTACAATATACACCCCAAAAAACTTTAAAATATTTTCGTCAATAAAACTGCCTTTAATCTTTTTTAATTTCCCAAATAATGTACAAAAACTTGAGTAGCCGCGCCAATAACCTCAGCCCGCTCGCCTAACGATACTCGTTCAAACCGTAAACTGCTAGCAGGATTGGGATAAGTCATTTCAATAGCCGTGTTTACAGCAATTTCATAAAAAATCGGACAAAGAAGGATGGTTTGGCCGCCAAGTACAATCATGTTAGGAATAATTAAATTGATAAAATTAGCCAAAGCGACTCCGAATATCCTCGCCGCTTTTGTTACCAATTCAATACACACCGCATCACCCGCGGCCACAGCTTGACAAATATGATTAAAACGAAGCTTAGTCAAGTCTCCATCGGTATAATCCGTTATGACCGACTTTTGTCCTTCTTTAACTAGAGCAATGGCATGATTGACCATTGCATAGGACGAAGAGTATGTTTCTAAGCACCCCTGATGTCCGCAAGCGCACTGATTTCCATGAATATCAATAATCATATGCCCCAAAGATCCGGTCATATCGGTTTCCCCGCCAACCAGGCTGCCATTAATAATATGTCCACAGCCAATTCCGTGTTCTGCATAGATGTAAACAACATTATCAAGATTTTTAGCAATTCCGTACCAACTTTCCCCTAAAACACCGGTACGGGCCTTGTTATCTAAAAACACCGACAAGCCGGTGGCTTTCCTAACCAACTCAACCAACGGCACATTCACCCAACCATTCACCGGAAAATCCTGAGGCTTTAAAATGATTCCGTTTTTCCGGTCGAGCGGTCCAATTCCCGCAATGCCTATACCCAGCAGTTTACCGGCTATCTTGGATCTTGCTTTAAAACTCTCGACAACATCATGGATCTTCAAGGCAATCACATCAGGAGAAGATTCCTTAAGCATCGGGAAAGAGACCGCATCGACAATGTTTCCGTTTAGGCTCATCAAAACAATTTCACATTGTTTACGGGATATCTTGACGCCCACCGCATAAAGAGCTGTGTCCTTAACCGCATATAATAGCGGCTTTCTTCCACCCGTTGAATCCCCGATTTCTTTAGCAACGATCAAGCCGGATTTCAGAAAATCCTCGATCATCTTCGATGTGGTTGCAAAAGTAACCCCGGTCATTTGGCTCAAATCCACCTTCGAAATGGGCCCGAAACGTCGGAGCAATTGAAACAGCAGTTTCTCTGATATTTTTTTATTCGTACTGCTAAAGATAGGAGCTTGCATGGATTACCTCGGAGATTTTTAAAATTTTTATTTGATTCCGCTTGTCATGACTCCTTGGACAAAATACCGTTGGAAACAGAGAAACACTATGAATACCGGAATGGTTACTATAGTTGTAGCCGCCATCAGATATTCCCATTGCACCGTACCGGAACTTCGGAATACCTGCAGCCCTAACTGGACAGTCCGCATTTTTTCAGTATTGGTCATAACCAACGGATAAAAGAAATCATTCCAAACGGCGACGGTTTTCAAAATTCCCAGGCTGGCATAAATCGGCTTGCTGGCTGGCATATAAATTCTAAAATAAGCATGAAAGGGCGAACAACCATCAATTCTTGCCGCTTCGTCCAAAGACTTTGGGAACCCCAGATAAAACTGGCGACATAAAAAGATTCCGATGGAACCAGATAACGCCGGTACAATCAAAGCGTAATAAGTATCCAACCAGCCGGTTCCACCTTGTCCCATCCAATTATTGCCGCCAAAAAACGGTATACAGCGCATAATTAAAAATTGGGGAATGATAGTCACTTGAGGCGGTACCATCAGGCCGATTAAAATGAAGAAAAATAAAAAATCCCGCCCCGGAAATTTTAACCGGGCAAAACTGTATCCGGCAAAAGAATTAAAAAATAGGCTACCGATTACCGCAATGGAAGTCACAACGAATGAATTAAAGAAGTAACGATTCCAGGGAGCAATTTTCATGGCTTCCACGAAATTTGCCACCCTCCAGGCTTTTGGAAAAAATGAAAAAGCATTTGCCAAATAGATTTCATTGGAAGCTTTTAAAGCGGTAAAAACCATTCCAATGAAGGGAAGCACCATAAGTAAGGCAAAGCCGCTTAAAAGTATATATCCGAGTACCAATCTCTTTTTTGACTGTACCAATTTTTTCCCTCCAAGTCAATCAATTAAGTCCGATTCCTGGTTACCGTATTTAAAGTTCAACAAAGTAACCACGGTGGTGATTAGCAGTAGAATGAAGGCCATAGCGGAAGCGTATCCCATTTTGTTGTATTGAAATGCATTTTGATAAATTTGGTGCACAATCGTAGTGGTCGCATTCATCGGACCGCCGTTGGTCATTACAAACACCTGATCAAAGACTTGAAACGATTTAATGCAAGCCATGACAAACAAGAAAAAGGTAATCGGCTTGATCATCGGGATGGTGATGGTAAAGAATTGGCGCACTTTTGAAGCGCCATCCATGGTTGCCGCTTCATAAAGATATTCCGGAATTCCTTGTAACCCCGCCAAATAAATAATCATGTTATACCCTAAGCCATTCCAAATATTGACCAGGATCACCGAAGGCATGGCCAAAAAAGGGTCAAACAGCCAATCCTTGGTCTCCATTTTCAACGAGGCCAAAAGATTGTTTAGCAAACCATGACTGGGATCATATATCCAAAGCCAAACCATGGAAGCGGCCACCATGGAGATGATATTGGGCATATAATAACAAGCCCGAAAAAAACCTTTTCCTTTCAAAAACTTATTATTGAGCAAAACCGCCGCGACCAATCCCAACGCCATACTGGGGAAAATGGTAAAAATCGAAAAATAAAAGGTATTGATCAGCGCCGTCGTAAAATTCTCATCCTGGAAAACTTGTAAATAATTTTGGACTCCGATCCATTTGGGCACATTCATCAGGTTATAGTCGGTAAACCCCAAATAAAGCGTCCAAATAACCGGAATTAATATGAAGATCGTGTAAATCAGATAATTGGGAAGAATGAATAATAACCCGATCCGCTCACTGTTTAACTTTTTTTGGAAGAGTCTTTTTTCCCCGTTTTCCATTGATTAATCTCCTCCTATAAAAGAATGGGTTGAGGAATTTCCCTTTACCCATTCTTTTATTGATTACTTTGTTATTTTTTCAGCGCTGCGCTAATTTTAGCGGCAGCATCATCCAAAGCTTGTTTTGGTGTTTTCTTGCCGTAATAAGCCTGTTCCAGAGACAAACTGAGAATTTTTTGCGCTTCGGCGAAAACCGGGCTTTTGTTAAATCCCCGCGAATTTTGCAGCGCAGTTAGAAAAATTTGATTTTTTTCGGGGCTGTCTTTGACAAACTTGGCTTGCAAGGATTTTCTGGTCGGCAAGAAATTAATTCCTTGATAAATATCCCACATGGAATCCCCGGAATAAAGGAACTCTGCAAATTTAGTGGCCGCTTCCTTGTTTTTTACCGTTGCCGAAACAGCCAAGAAAGTCCCCATCACCAAGGCAGTATTGGATTTCTCCTTGGTCGGCAAGGCATAACCAAGTTTGTCGCCGGTTACTTTCTCCAATTGGGGCAATGCTTGGGTCTGCATGTAGGCCATCGCCGCATAACCGTTCATAAATACTGGACCGGTCAGGGATTGGATGTCACTGGGGATCACCGTGTTATATTTGTTCTTTAAGTTAACCAGGAAGGTGAGAGCTTTGACGCCGTCCGGGGTATTAAATAGCGGTTGGCCGTTATCATCCCATAGATCGCCATTGAGCTGCCATAACATGGTTGCGAACATCTGCTGCCCATTGGCTGTGGCCACATCCAATCCAGCCCGCTCAACCCGGTTTCCATTCCGTTTAGTCAACTTGATTGCATATTTCTGAAGATCCTGCCAACTGTGGGGCGGTTTGTTGGGATCCAGACCCGCCTCTTTGAAATAATCCTTACGATAAAGAAATACCCGGATCTCCGGAAGCAACAATCCGTATAATTTACCTTTATAGCTTCCTTCTTTCAGGGCAACATCATAAAAATCTTTGGTATTGAGTCCGGCCGAGTTCGTATCGAAAGGCAAAAACTTATTTTCACTGATCAATTGGCCAAATTGACCCCATCCCAGACCCATAACATCCGGCGCCACTCCGCCGCTGTATGCGGTGTTCAGTTTAACGGGATATTCATTCCACGGGATCTGCGAGTAATTGATTTTAATATTAGGATTCTCTTTTTCAAATTTAGCGATAATCCCTTCCATGGTAGCCTTGATGGTAGGCTCTTGGCCCGGCATCCAGAAATTCAATGTAACATTGGAATCTGCATAAGAAATACCCACTAATAAAACCAGGATTCCTAAAATAATGACTAATAGTTTCTTTTTCATTACTATCCCCCCTAATAAATAATAGCGCAAACAATCTGTTTAAGTTTACGAACCCTCCTTTACTTAACTTATTATATAACTTATTATATTTTTTATAATAAGTTATATAATAAGTTCGTTGGAAGTTCCGATACTCCTTCTGAATATAAAAAATTTCTTAACAAAAACTTTCAATAAAATTAAAAAATCCGCAGCACTTTGTATTATCCATATTACTGAGAATGCTCATACAATAGCCATCCACCCTTATAATCAACTAATTTTCAAGGTTTATCATTCGAAACCAGAGCTTCAAAAATGTTTAATCCATACAAAAAAGAGGTTGCCTAAAAAGTAATTTAAAAATCAAAAAAAATACAATAACGTCGAATGTGTTTTATTGTATTTTTTGGTCCTTAAATTGACTTTTAAGACAGCCTCAAACCTTTTATCAGCAAATCGCTGCTCTGGGATATGGTACGATATGACTCCCATCATAGATAAAGGAATACCTGATACCGCTAGCAAGATTAAATTAAACGGTCTCTGATTGACAAATAATTTAAATAGGCATAAATTCCAGACTTGATTAATTTAGCAATCACTTTTTAGGGTTTATTATAAGTTCCATTGTATAGACCTCGTTTATGCCCTCGTTAATTTTTATAAAATTGGGATACCCACTCCAAAAGCGCTCTATGAACCTATATCAAAATTTGTAGTTATCATCAAAGGGTATATCATCTTCCGGCGATACTATCGCCGTCTTTAATTTATCCGGTAATATCCCATTTGGTGCCAATTGTTGCCGCTCCGAATCATTCCGTTTCGCTCCGGCGATTCTTTGCATCTCCAGAGAGTCCGTTGGGGTCAAATGACTTAACGAATGTTCCTTCATTTTTTCCTCTAAAGCTACCTTTTTCCCATTCACGAGTGTTGAAAGCTGAAGTACAATTTCTTGCATATTTCCAGCTTGAATATTTAGTTTCACGGCTGCAGAAGCACTTTCCTCGGCGCTGGCCGCATTATTTTGGGTTACCGTTTCCACTTGGGCCATAGCTCTATTTACCTGCGTAATGCCTTGTGATTGCTCCTGGCTGGCGGCGGCGATTTCTTCCATTAACTCACTCACTTTTCTAGCTTGTAAAGTAATTTCATTCAGAGACACATGGACTTTCTCGGCTACGGTTACGCCCTCGATATTGCTTTCGATAATCGAGGTGGTGTCCTTGGCAGCCTGGGCGCTCCTCCCGGCCAAATTTCTCACTTCTTCAGCGACGACCGCAAAACCCATTCCGGCTTCTCCGGCCCTTGCTGCCTCAATCGCGGCATTTAAGGCCAAGATATTCGTCTGGAAGGCTATATCGTCAATGACTTTGATAATCTTAGCAATTTGGTCGCTGGAGTTCTTAATCTCCCGGATAGAGTCCATCATTTCCTGCATATCGACATTGCCTTTATCCGCTGAGCCTTTAGCCTGGACGGATAATTGGGCTGCTTGTTTTGTATTGGTTGTAGTTTGTACCATCATTGAAGCGACTTCCTGTAAAGTGGATGAAGTTTCTTCGATATTTGCCGCCTGCTCGGTACTGCCTTGGGATAATTGGTCGGCAGATCCCGATAATTGGTGCGAAGCACCAGCCAATTCTCGGGCACCTTCTTTCAAAGTACCAACTATTTTCCTTACCGGCAAAGTAATACTACGGGTAATGAAATAAGTTAAAAATATCCCTAAAGCAACAGCAATGACACCAAAAACGCTCAATATCGCCGCTGCATTTTTAAATGAATTTTTGGCTGCAGTTTCTTGAGCATTATTCATTCCCATGCAACTCAAGATATATTCTTTTACCGTCCCAGAATCATCCTGGTTGTCCAATACATTTAAAACTTCCTGATAATTATTAGACATTCTTACCCGATTTAATTGATGCTGCAATTGATCCAAAACCTGGTTTGCCAATTCCAGTTTAGTGTTGTTTTCTTCAATGATTTTATTCATCCTGGCCCGGGTATCCAACATATTATTTAATGCTACTCCGATGACAACCATGACTAACATTAACATGAGCCCAAAACCAATGTAGATTTTCGTTCCAACCGACGTCTGTTTAGCTTTCACTTTGATCTTCCCCCCATATTTATTCTCACTCACTGGTGGCTCATGAAACCTTTCACCACGTTGATTTACAGGAAACTATCCTCTATACAGCTTTGCACTCCCTGGCGGCATATCCTCAGAATCCGATAACTATAAATTTATTCAAACAATTATTGCTCTCGATCGATGTTGATCAAACTTAAATCAACTCCCAATCTGTATAAATCATTTATTTCATCATCCGGTATTGTAGAAAAAGGATGGGAGGTTTCATTATGGCACATGCCCATTAAAGATAATATTACTTTAGCATTCACTGCAACGGGACGGCCGTTATAGTTCATGAGTTTAGCCCAATTATTCATCTTCTTTTGTAATTTTTGGGCTGTAATAACGTCTCCCTTGCTCCAGGCGGAATAGAGTGACACTTCCAACTGAGGATCGACATTTCCTATTGGTGATATCCAACCTTGAGCTCCCATAAACATCCCCGCCAAGATTAACGGAGCCGCCCCCTGAACAAGGTTAAAATTTTGTCCTTCCGAGGCATTAATCATATTTTGAAAAGCAATAAAATTGCCACTTGAATCTTTCAAGCCGATGATATTGGGATGACGGCTTAATACAGCCACTGCGTCAGGAGAAATAGCCACTTTGGTAAGAGCCGGAATGTTATAAATGATCACCGGAAGCTCGCTTTGATTAGCCACACATTGATAATAATCAATAACTTCCTTCTGGGGTAGATGGTAATAAAACGGAGGCAATAAAAGAATGCCATCCACACCTATACTTTTAGCGATTTTACTCTTTTTTATTGATTCAGAGGTAGTAAGGCCGCTAATTCCAGCAACAACAGGAATCCGGCCTGCTACGATAGTTACAGCTCTTTCCATCATCTCTTCCTGAATACTTATAGGAAGGATAGGCCCTTCCCCCGAAGAACCTAGTATTACAACACCATTGACACCAGAATTCACCGTCCGTTGAATAAGTATTTCTAGCGCTTCGGCGTCTAAAGTTTGCTCCGGAGTCAAAGGCGAAATCAAAGCGGGAAAAACTCCTTTAAAATTATCTGTGTTTAACATCTCATATCTTCCTTTCATATCCGGTAAAAATTTATTCCTTTTTAAATTAACTGGTATGTTGTTCCAATCCTTTTAAATTTAATTGCAAACCATTTCCTGGAGATTCAGAAAGGCGATATACTCCATTCGAAATGTTTTCTTCAGGGGTGACTACTGTATTTCTCCAAGGCACTTCGGAATATGGAAATTCTAGCCAAACCAAATTAGGTATGATCGCACATAATTGCGCCGAAAATGCTGTAGAAACCGGCCCTGCCGGATTATGGGGCGCTATACCAATGTTCATAGCTTCAGCCATTGCCGCAATATGAAACCAGCTTGTTACTCCTAGACAATGTTTTACATCCGGCATTATCACATCAAGCAGCCGGTCCCGTAAAATCAATTGTGCCTCATGAAGCCCGCGGACTCTTTCTCCTCCAGCTAACCTTACTTCCGTCTTCCGACGAACTTCACGAAGTTGATCCAAATCTTCCGTTGACCAAATCGGGTCTTCGACCCAGTATAGATCAAACTGTTCTAATTCTTTAATCAACCAGATGGCATCGGCTGCAGAAAATCGGCCATGACAATCAACCATTAAATCGACATCGACCCCAATACATTCCCGAACCGCTGCAATACGGTTAATTCCATCCCTTACTTTTTCAATCCATTGGTTTCTAGCTAAGAATGGAGTCACTCCATCGAAAGGAGTGCACTTTACAGCTTTAAATCCGTCTTTTACTGCCTTCATAGCTAAACTTCCAAATGATTCCGGGCTTCTATCTACTAGCGCCCGGTTTAAGTTAGCGTATAAAGGTATTTCAGTCCTTAATCGGCCACCAAAATAATTATAAATTGGTAAATTTACATTTTGAGCGCGCAAATCCCATAAAGCTTGTTCGATGGAACTGATCGCAGTGTTCTCTTGGAAACCATCCACTCTTTGCCCTAACTTTCGTTTGACAATTTGCTGGATAAACAAATTACCATCCATTACCGGATCAAGACCAATTAATCGCGGCAGCAGCTTCTGTTCTAACAGCCACCGCACTTGCTGGTCATCACCGGATTGTGAGGCTTCGCCCAAACCAATGAGGCCGGAATCACTTATTAATAGCACAAAAATCCAATTTTTCCCCATTCCGGTCTGTATTGTTAAAACTTTAAATTCCTTAATAATCATTTTTAAATCTCCAAAGCGTTTTTTATGTATAATAAAGGCAATGCAAATTTACCATCATTCCACTCATTTAAGTTGTTTTTAAAACGACTTTCATTGAATCTTTAGCGTTTTTTACCAGTTCAATGGCTTGTTGGGTTTGATCAAGAGCAATAAAATGACTGATTACACGTTCAAAAGACGTATCGTTTTTGCTCAAATAAGCAA
>JAEXDA010000030.1 GCA_023401925.1 Bacillota bacterium | reverse complement strand
ATGGACCACTAGCTCAGTTGGTAGAGTCGAATCCTTCGGATTCGCGCTGATTCTTAATCAGTGGGCCCGGGGTTCGAAGGTTAATGAGTAAAAAAGAAAAGATTTAAACAATTTAATATGGACCACTAGCTCAGTTGGTAGAGTCGAATCCTTCGGATTCGCGCTGACTCTTAATCAGTGGGCCCGGGGTTCGAAGGTTAATGAGTAAAAAAGAAAAGATTAAACAATTTAATATGGACCACTAGCTCAGTTGGTAGAGCAGCTGACTCTTAATCAGCGGGCCCGGGGTTCGAGTCCCCGGTGGTCCACCATTAAGAATGACAAGGCTTTTGAGGGTTTTCTCAAAGGTCTTTTTTAATGCCTAAAATCGCTCTTCCTACTATTTTCCGCAAACGCACTATTACCAAGGGATTGGTTTTAGACTTATTCATTCAACTTTTTCATACCTGAATCCATCATGAACCCTTGAGCGGTTATGGATGGCTGAAAGGGTATGCCTAAAGGCGGTGGAGTTTAATGAAACTAAACGTATCAATTAATTCGTTTTATCGACTGGGTTTTCCGCCTTCTTTGGTTGATGTAATGTTTAAGCCAACGATCAAAAATTCAGTTTCTTCTTGGGCTTTTGGGCGATGCTCTACCGCCTTCGGGACAATAAACATCTCATCTTCAAACAACTCAATATTTTTGTCTCGCAATTGAATCGTTAATTGACCTTTGTAGATTATAAATAACTCATCCTGATCATCGTGCGCGTGCCAGTTTGTTTCGCCTAGTCCTTTTGCAAGCTTAAATAATTGTCCATTGGCTTCACCGATTATTTTTTGAGACCAGTGTTCATTAATCGATGCAAGTTCTTTGCGTATATTGACTTTATTCATGTTACTTCCTCCTTATGAGGGTAAATTTGCAATTCCCATATTATATGCTAACATTGAGGTAACAATTTGTAAAACTAATGTTATAAATGATAACGATTAATAAAATTGATTGATGGAGAGGTTTAAAAATGGAATTACGCCAACTAAATACATTTGTTACCGTAACTAAAATAAATAATTTCACAAAAGCTGCAGCTCACCTGGGCTATTCCCAAGCTTCTGTTACCTCGCAAATACAATTGTTAGAAAAGGAATTAGGAGTTCGTTTGTTTGAACGAATAGGGAAAAACATATTTTTGACTCGCGAGGGAGAGAAACTCCTGGTTTACTCTAAACAGATGTTAAAGCTTCACGATGAAGCAAAAAATTCCTTAACTGCATCGAATGAATTAAAGGGAGCCATAACTATCGGAGCAAGTGATTCTCTCTGTGCCTTACGACTGCCTCTCCTATTAAAAGAATTCCATGAGCGGTATCCTGCCGTGGAAATAGTTTTAAAAATGAGGAATTATATTGAAGCCCAAACATCATTAAGAGGAAATGAAATTGATGTAGCTTTTATAATTGGCCAGAAAATGTATACTCCTGAATTCATTTCAGACCTTCAACTTCCGGAATCTTTAGTTTTGCTGACAAATCTAGGACACCCACTTTCTTTCAAACATCATATCTCTCCTGAAGATATAGTTCCATATACGATCATCCTTGCACAAAAGGGTTGTAGTTTTCGTAAGGCTTTTGAAAAGTGCTTAGATGACGCTATGCTTTTTCCAAATTATATTATGGAAGTCAGCAGTATCCAAGCAATTAAACAACTTACGATAAGTGGCATGGGAATAACACTGCTGCCTCGGGTTGCCGTTGAAGATGAACTAAATAGAAATCTGCTCGTTGAACTTAATTGGGCTGGAATCCCTTTTGACTTAGTAACACAAATGATTTACCACAAAGATAAGTGGGTTTCACCAACATTAAAAGTTTTCCTTGATCAAGCAAAAAAGACAATGAAGCCTTTATGAAATAGTTTTTCCACGATGAAAAATATTCATGGTGAAGGTGATCCACTAAATCAAAAATTTTCAACCCGTAGCAGAAGCTGCGAGTTTTTTCGTGGGTGAAATTTTTTCAAGTAGGAGCAGTTAGGGTGAAGCTTTATGTATTATTTACAATGTATCCATGCTTTCTCCATAACTTTTTGGTATATTAAAAATCAGTTTCTTCAATGAATTTCCTTGCCGTTTTGGCGACCCTCTTTGGAGGGTTCTTTTTTTGGGCATATTTAACTTTTATGCCAGCGGTATGATGGATGGGGCATGGTTTTACCGGCTTGTTAGGTGGCTGATTTGGGATCATACTTCACAGGCTGGTCACATTGTGGTCACCGGTTGGACATAAAACTTGGATATCTTTATTACAGATGCGGCAGGTTTCGCCAACCGTTTCTTGCCGTATTTAACTCCTTAAATGGGGCAGCCCTGTCCAAAGGAAAATATCGATAGAGGTATACAATATTGATGGTTGCCATATTTTTCAAGGTATATCTCATGGATTAAAATCTTTTTCGGGGCTGCCCTATTTCGTATGAGCATACTATAATAATGGTATGTGGAGGCGATGTTCTAATGGATAAGCATGAAGTAAAATCATGTTTTACGATTACGATTTCAGGAGCCATTAAACCACCTGCTCAAGAAGATCATAATGACCCAGATAGTGTAGTTTATGGCTTCACCAATTTTGTTGAAGAATTAAAAAAAAGCGGCCATACGATAGATAATGCGGTTCTTGATTATAATCGATCGCTTTGAAATTTCTAACCCATCGATCGAAAAAATCCTTGTTGATTGTTTTGGCAGGGATTTTTATTTTTAAAACGGTTTCTTTCCGGCCTGATTGTCTAAATATTTATCCGTCCAGGATAACGGAAGGCTTATTTCTCCGGAGCGGGGGATTGTAAACTCTATAAGAAAAATTCAACGGAGAGGATAGGTAAACGCGGTTGCCAAATTTACCAAAATGAGGGATAATTAAATAGAGAGAGAAGGTCAAAGGAGTGCTTTGGTCAATCGTAAGTCCATCCTGGAAGCCTCTACGTTTTTAAGGGAACATCATAGCGGTATACCGGAAGAAACTATTGATTTAGCAAGAAGCAGCGCTTGAAAAGTTAAATGACTTGGAAAAATCGGAATCGACTTATAATCGATTGATAAGAGGCAGAAATGAAAATTAACTGGGAACATGTAAGTGAAAGTTTTTATAACGTGATGCTGGATGATAAAGAGATTGGCACCTTGCAGCGAAGTAAAAACTATAACTGGGTGTTGGATATTCCTGCGTTTAATATCCATCGGGAAAACCAGTTTCGCCGCGACTTAATGGAATATGCGAAGAAAAAGATCGAAAGTGCCAAGAAAAATTAAAAACGGAGTCTTGGGTGGAATGCCAAATTCCCTGATGAAAATAACTTTAGCCCAATTCCTTTGTAAAAGGGGAAATCATATATTAATATCAAAGATCGCCTTACAAGAGGCGCGCGACATAGGAAAGGAGAGATAAGAATGGCAGATGGTCTTGGAGGAGCAGGTTGTGGTTTTTCCTGTAATGGGTGGCTGATGTTCTTGATCTTCGTACTGTTGGTTATTGGTTGTGGTGGATGCTTTGGCGGCGGCTTCATCTAAGAATCAAGGGATTGTCCTTTCAAGGTAACCGTCATCAATAGAAAAGAAATAGTCCCCATCGCTTATCAGGTGGTGGGGCTTTTGAATGGATAAAGGGAGTATCAACCTTATCGTTATTGGTTTGAATTCATTTTTCATTGGCGGTCATGATTTCCGGGAAACGATTTCGAATCAAAGACGTTATGATAAATACAATACCAATTTCTTCATGGAAAGGCCTCCTTCATTCTAGCCCGCTATCCCATTTGGATGGCGGGCTTTTTTCATGATCAAAACTCAAACCGTCTATTTTCTGGTAGCTCTGGCTACCGATTTTTGGTTTTTACACCATTATAATACGATTGATAAACGAAATGAAAGGAGAATGGAACATGTTTGAGATTATCCAACGCCAACACGCTGATATTTTACAACTGGCCCAGAAAATATCGATGTACAACTCGATACCCAAAGTGAGAGAAAATGCATTTGATATTTCGTTATTGCTGGGCGCCTTATCGGGGAAGCTTTCGATGCACCTAGCCAGCGAAGATCAATTTATATATCCCTGTCTGATGAAAAAACAGGACCCGAAAATCCAGGAAACGAGTAAACAATTTGCATCGGAAATGGGGAGCTTGGCTCAGATATTTGGTGATTTTAAAAATAAATACCTGGGGGATGTAAAAATCAAAAATGCGCCTGGGGAATTTTTGGGGGAGTCGGGAAAGGTGATGGAGGCGATCAGAAAGAGGATAGTCAGGGAAGAAAAATATCTTTATCCGTTGCTGGATCAAAATCATGGGACACTATCATCCTGAGATGCCCTGTTTTGACGGCTAAAAGGAAATGATTTCACCATCATTTTCATCTACCAAGACGGCGGGTTTTTCGATGAAGATCATGTCTTCCGGCTTCGCCATCACTTGGACACCGTCAAAAACCTGGCTGAGGGGGATGGAACCTTTTTGGCTTTGGCGGTATTTCTTTAAATCGGGCCGTAGGATTAAGCGGTCATCTTCCTTGGACTCCAGATACTCTTTAAATGTTCCGATGTTGATCGCTGCCAACTGGTAAAGATTATATATGGACCATCTGCGAAAGAATTTCGGCAGAATCACCTTTCCTTTGTCGTCGGCCGGATGATACACCGGGTTTTGTTTGGGGTCCCGGAATTGCAGCTGAAAATCAAAGGTTTTGATCTCGGAAGTATAGTAGTGCAAAGTGTGCCCGGGTGCGGTTTGCCCTTTTTTATAGAGGGCTAGCAAATCGGTAATCTCCCGCTCGGATAAGGAATTATAAAATGCCGGGAAAACCCAGCCGTTTTCCAGCAGCCAATGGTTGATGTTGATGGTTTGACCAGCCTCGCCGGTGATGATGATGTCGCCCACAAAACGGCCGTAAACGTCGCATCCATCCCCCGGCTTTTCAATATTTCCCGAGACAAAAAAGCAATCGGCCCGGCTGTGGCTATTTGAATTGGCTATCAACATCTTCTGCAATTCGACGGTGGCCGTTTCCGCAAAATATTGACGGAATTCGTTTTCGGTATTTACTTTTTTCAAACGTCCGTATTCTTCGGGAGAAAGATGTCCTTTGGATAGTTTTCCATACAGTTTATAATGCAACTCCGGGGCGTCAATTCCCTGCAGTCTGATAGTGATCCGGGGCTGGGAGGTATTTTTATAATGAATGACCGGCTTCAACCCGGCTTCGCTTTTTACCCTGGCATCCTGAAATACATTGGTTTCTTTGAATTCGGCGGCCCCGTCTGTCTGATATAGAAAAGATTGAGGATTCAGGATGATTTTCGTGGTATCGGCATCGGATTTACCGGTGGGCCAAAATTGAGCGAGATTGATTGAACCGGCTATTTTTAATGTTCCCATTGGATTACCTCCAATCCAGGGTATGTGAGGTCCGGGTAATCTATGGCTGGTAAATGTTTCTATAATTGTGCGGGAATTTCTTCGTGGCGAAAAAGATTGTTTATCGTTCATCAAGTCCAAGATGCCTATTTCGACCTAACCCCCGGCCCCTTCCCGAATCGGGAAGGGGTGCCGGAGTGAATGATTTGGGTTAAAAAGCGTTCAAGTTTCCTGGCATCTTGAGAGAGGTGCCGGTCCGTTTATTGAGATATGGTGAGTGAGCCCGCGTCTAGAGAGATTTCATAATAGCCATGGCCGTCCCAATTGAGGACCTGGTTGTTTTGCCGGAGCGTGCCGCCGCTGACTTTGACCCGGAGGTATTTGCCGCTTGGGAAATGGGCCGGCAAAGTCCACCGGTAAGTCATTTCGGTTCCGGAGATGGTGGGTGAAAGGGACGAAAACAGCTTCTGGGCCCGCCAGTATGCGCCGATGTTGATGACGCTGTCGATCCAGAGATCGCCGAAAGCTTTGACCGAGTTTGCGCTGCTGGTGAACTGGGCGATATCGACAGGCTGGTATGCGCCGTCACTGCCGCCGCTGAATCCATGGACTAGAAGAATCTGCCAGTTTCCCGAGGTTCTGGCGGAACTGACGGGAGCGGTCATGGCGCTGGCTGCGGCGCCGGTCGCCGGAATAAAACAAGGCAGGTTATAGGGATCGGTATTACTGTTAGGCGCAATGGAGCCGCCCTGGACACCCCGGTTGATCAGGAATCTGCTTGAAGCAAGGCTGATGTAGCTGGAATCACCGTAGGGCGCCGCCATGGTTAAGGGTGTTACTCCGAAATGCTGTTGAATAAATGTGGTTGCCGCATCGATATCGCTTCCATTGCCGGTTTGGGGATGGCTTTGGGTATGATTGCCGAGCTCGTGCCCATTTAAAAGCGCTTGCGCCCAGATGCTGTTGGCTGCTTCGCTCTTGTTGGTTTGAAGATAGAAGGTCAGGTGTACTCCGAGAGCGTTGAGCTCAGAGTAGTGGCTGATCTGGGACGAGTTGGAGTCGTCGAAGGTGTAGGAAACCGCGCCGGTAAAACCTGCCCAGTTAATGACGGTCAGGTTGCCCGGAGTTCCCGATGGCCGGGGAACGTTATCGCTGCCCGGAGGAACCGGCAGGCCCGACGGTCCGATTGGAGGCGGGGTCGGCGTTGGCGTTATGGTTGGTGTCGGGGTTGGTGTCACGGTCGGCGTTGGCGTCGGTGAGGGACCGGATCCGTTTAATGTAAAGCCGGCGGGTTTGGCGTTGGTCCCGCTATAAGAGAGGTTAAAGCCAAAGCTTACCTTGCCGCCGTTGGCGGGAATTGCCGAGTTGTAGGATAGGTTGGTGGCTGTTACGGAAGCTCCGCTTTGGGTATAGGAGGCGTTCCACATGTTGGAGATCTTCTGGTTGCCGGGGAAGGTCCACCCCAAGGTCCAGCCGTTGATGTCGGTTGAGTCATTATTGGTGATGGTCACATTCACGGTGGCTCCAGTCCCCCAATCATTTTGGCTATAATCTACGGAATAATTGCTGGCGGCGATGGCGATGGTGGTTTGTTGAGCCGGCCCAATCAGACCGCCCAGGATAAAAATGCCGGCTATCAGAGATAGCGCATAAATCATTCGTTTTTGCGGGTTGGTTTTCATCAATGATAACACCCCTTTCTTTATTATGCGTCCACGCAATCGGTAGCTACCTGAAATTATTATACCATAATCATGTAAAATTTTTACAATCATTTAATTTTTTGGGAAAATTTTATGTTCAAATTTAATACATTATTGCTTAAAATAATATTCTATACTACAATAAAGAATACAATCAGAAGTTTTTGCTCAAGAGGCCCGGAAGCAGCTATGGATCGATGGAATGGAGGATTGGGATGGGTTCAAAATATTATCCGGGATTATACCAAGCAATCGGTAAAATACCAGTCGTATCCACCCATGAACACCAGTTGCCGGGTTCTTTTCAAAAGGCATTGACCCTGGACTTGCTTTTTGCCAACTCCTATCTGACAGCGGTTGCCCAATCAAAGAAGTGGACGGGCAGGGTCCGGGACTATATTCCAACCGTCCGGGAACGTCCTTTTTCTTTTGGTATCCCCGTGGATGAAAAAGAGCGGCGGGGGGATTTCTTAGCCCAAGTTCGTTATAACAGTTATTTTGTGTGGCTGGAAAAGGCGCTGCAAGAGATTTACGGGTTCGATGCTCCGCTTTCTGCCGGGAATTGGGATGAAATTTCCGGAAAGATTGCCGGGAGGCACCGGGAAGACGGGGCAGACTTTGAAATATTAAAGAAGATTGGCAATTATCGACGGGCCATCCTGGATCCTTATTGGGATTACGGCAGCGATAACGGCCATCCGGAACTATTTTCGGTTGCCATGCGCACCGATATGTTTGTGACATCGTTTCATCCCGAGGCGGCGGACCATGACGGCAATAGCCCGTTCAATCAGTATCCGGATGCTCCGCGGGATGATTTTGAGGAGTATCTTCGCTATCTGAAAGCCCTTTTTCTGAAATGGCGCCGTCACGGGGGCGTGGCCCTGAAGTCGGCGTCCGCTTATGACCGTTCGCTGAAGTATGATTTGCCGGATAAGGATTTGGCCTGTCGAACTTTTTTCAAACGCCCTTCGGAAGTAACGGAAGGGGAACGGAAGAATTACGGCGATTTTATGTTTCACTGGTTTTGTGAGTTATGCAAGGAACTGGATGTTCCCTTCCAGATTCATACGGGTCTTGGGAAATTGCAAGGGTCCAATCCTTTGCTGCTTGAGCCGGTGATAACCAGGTATCCGGAGATCTGCTTTGTTTTACTGCATTGCGGATATCCATGGTGTTCTGATGCGGCGGGACTGGCTCATAACCATGACAATGTCTGGCTGGATATGAGCTGGGTTCCCATTATCAGCACTTCGGCGGCAAAAAGAGCGTTGGCCGAGTTTTTGGAGGTGGCTCACTCGGTGAACAGAATCGCTTGGGGCAGCGACACCTGGACTTCCGAGGAGGCCTATGGGGCTCTCCTTGCCTGGCGGCATGTGGTGGCGCAGGTCTTGGCGGATAAGATGGAGGAAGGGTATATCGGCCTGAAAGAGGCAGAGTGTCTGGCGGAGAAGTTGTTGTGGGGGAATGCGGGAGAGACGTATGGACTGGAATGATAGTCCATTATACCCAGGGTATTTTTAGGGGTAAAAGAATGCTTGACAAAAAATATCATGTGATATATCATGAAATCATGCAGTATATCACGTGATATATCATAAAAAATAACAGAGGTCTTGTATTATGAAACGTTCATTATCTCAACAGGTATATGATGAGTTATTGGAACGTATACTCCAAAACCATTGGGCTCCGGGTGAATTGATTAACCGAAGGGAAATTGCAGCCGAACTAGGAGTCAGCGTGGCTCCTACTTTAGAAGCCATGCTAAAATTGGAAACCGAAGGGTTGTTGGAGTCGATTCCACGTAAGGGTACCCGAATTCGTGTTATTACGGAAGATGATTTACGAGGTCAAGTGATCCTCAGGCAGGCGTTGGAATGTCAGGCGGCTCGGCTTTATTGTGGAGAACCAATCGTTCAACACGAAATGGAACTATTAAAGCTGGCCGCGTTGATTGATGATACCCCTGCCAATACCAGGCAATGTTGGGAAAGGGAGGTTGATTTTCATCGCTATTTACTGGAACTAACTGAATGTAAAACTTTGGTTCAAAAATTTAAAGAGGTGATGCAGCTGAATTTATTTATAGCTGCTAATCGGTTATCGTCACTCAATTTTAATTACAAGTATGACCACATTGTCTATCGTCATACTGAATTAGTTAAAAAACTAGAGACCAAAGATCCGGATGTTGCGGAACGGGCTATTCGGGAGCACTTATTTAGTGGCCTTTTAGAGAACTATAACTAGTAGAACGTATCGTAAATAAACGGCAATCAGAAATGGAGAAGATACGCTTTACTTAAGTAAAACGTTCACAATCATTGAGTAGTTCGGGTTGGGAAATTTATATCGGTTATGTATAAAATAAGGGGGAGCAAGTAATGGACAAAAGGATAAGATTAAGTTTGACTCTGCTTCTAGTGGTATGCATGTTTTGTTGTGTGACTGGTTTTGCGAAAAGTAGCTCAAAGGACATTTCAGCCAACTTAAGAATTTTGTATCCGGGTACTTCCGAAATTGAGAAAGCTTGGGCCGAGAATCTTAAAAAAGCAGTGACTGAAAAGTATCCCAAAATTAAAATCGAGTATATCTATCTTAGTTGGGCCGATATTGAAAAGAAGTTAGCGGTGATGATTGCCGCCAGGGATTATCCAGATATGATGGATGTTCTTGACGTGGTCAATCCGGTAGCGATGGATGCATTGGAACCGCTTGACGGGTATTTAAAAGGAAGCGCGATTAAACTTTCTAATTATTCTTCGGGTTATGTGAATTATTCGCGATATAATGGAAAATTGTATTCCATTCCCTGGCAGGGAATTACATATGCTCATGTCGTGAATACGGATTTATTGGCGGCAGCCGGCTATAAGATTTCAGACCTGAAAAGTTGGGATGCTGTAAAAGAAGCCGTTAAAGCCATGAGCAAAAACGGGAAATCCGGTTATGCCATGGCCAATGGCGGTACAGGAAGATTTTCCTTCCGTGATTTTATGATGATTTGTTTGAGTAATGATGTTCAACCGGATGATGTTAGTAATGCTTCAAAAAAGAAGTATATTGAGGTATTATCGTTTTTAAATGATTTGGCACCCTATATGCCGAAAAGTCAAATTACCTGGCTCTATCCGGAATTGTTCAAAGCCTGGGGCGCGGAGGATGTCGGTATCATGCATTCCGGTTCGTATTTTACCGCCAATGCCGTTTCACATAGCAGCACAATTGTTGCTAAAACCAGAGCATTTGTTTTTCCGCAGGGACCTTCCGCCGCCAAACCGCAAGCAATGGTTGCCAACGCCGGTTTTGCAATGATAAAAGGTTCCAAACAAAAAGAGGCGGCATGGAAAGTAATGGAGGTAATCAATAGCCCTGAAATGGTGGCCCGGATTGGCGGAGCTATTAATTTACCGGCTACTTCCAAAGTTGATATGAGGGTTCTGAAAGAAGTGGCCAAAGCGACTTATCCTCAATCTTATGAGGGGCATGTAACATTGCTTAATGATTTCAGTGCGATTGCCCAAAAATACGGCGTGCCTCAACCTCGAATTATTGGACAACCTCAAATGGAAATGATTGTTCAGGCGGCAATTGTTAAAATGTTGTATAACAAATCCACCCCTGAAGACGCCTATAATGAGATTCGTGATGGAATTCTAAAAGTTAAGGAAGAAGTAAAATAAGACTGAAAGAGTGAAGGGGCTGTCCTAAAAGGAAATTTATCAATCAAGAGATACAATATATCGAAATTCAGGCGTTTGATGAAGCTATATATTGTATTTCTTATTGATTTAAAATTGCTTTTTAGACAGCCTCTTTACGAATAGTTTGGGCTTGGCAAGAAACTGCATGCGGGGTGATTTAATGAATGACTTGACTATCAATTCCCGGTCGTTTTGGAAGCAGTACGGATTTGCCTATTTGTTAATTCTTCCAACCGTTGCTTATTTGGTGTGTTTTCAGCTGTATCCTTTGTTGGAGTCCGTTAGGCTTAGTTTTACAGACTTAACATTCTTGCGTCCGACCAGCGGTAAATATATCGGACTAGGCAACTATATCAAATTATTAACGGATGATTCCAGTTTTTGGCCAATTTTTTATCATAGTATTCTATGGGTGGGCGGATCGACGTTATTGCAATTTATAATTGGTTTACCGGCAGCCTTGATATTGAATTCCAAATTGCCCGGCCGCCCGGTTTGGCGGGGCTTATTAATGATTCCGTGGGTAACGCCGGTTGTTGTGATGGGTTTGATTTGGAAATGGATTTATGACGGTGATTATGGGCTATTAAATTATTATTTGCATACTAAAATGGTATGGTTGGGAAATGAGCATACCGTATGGCCTTCATTATTGCTGGCTTCCATGTGGAAAGGCTTCCCTTATGTAACGCTGATGTTTTTAGCCGGTTTACAGGGAATTCCCGATGATCTGTATGAGGCTTCTCATATTGACGGATGTAATGCTTGGAAACAATTTTCCCATATCACATTACCATTGTTAACTCCGGTGATGTTTGTTACGGGTTTGATTTCAATCATTACGACCTGGACTAAATTTGAAATGATATGGGTGCTAACTGCGGGGGGGCCGGGATGGTCCACCAGTATTTTGCCGACCTATATTTATACAAAGTCTTTCCAATATTTTCAATTGGGATTGGGTTCGGCGGTGGCTACAATTTCCACCTTGGTGGTGCTGGGAATTGTGTTAATTTATTTTCGGGTTTTCGATGTTAAAGAACGATAAGAGAGGTTGACCATGATGCAGACCAAAAAAGTCGTTCCCAAAATTATTCTTTATGGCGGCTTATTTGTATTGATGAGCTTTATTCTCTTGCCCTATCTCTGGTTATTGGTAAGCACATTTAAGAATGACCAAGAAATTTTTGCATTGATTCCTCATTGGATTCCGAAGAAGATTACTTTTGGAAATTATTTATGGGCTTTTAGCACGAATGGTACGGATATTTTCCCATTGCTTTTTAATTCTATTTTTACTTCTACAGGAACCGCCTTGTTGACCGGCTTGTTTGCGGCAACCGGAGGATATGCGCTTGCCCGATATAAGGCTCCGGGTTTTAAAGTAATCGGCATAGCAATCCTGATGGCGCAAATGCTTCAGGGTCCTCTGATTATGGTTCCTTGGTATAAAATGGCTGGAATGCTCGGTATATTGAATACTCGTCTGGCATTGATCCTTATTTACGGTACGGCCACGATACCTGTTGGAGTTTGGCTGATGAAAGGCTTTTTTGCCACTGTCCCCATAGAAATGGAGGAATCGGCGGCTGTCGACGGGTGTACAAAATTAGGGACTTTAGCCAAGATTGTGCTGCCGTTAACCTTACCGGGATTGGTTTCTATTGTAATTTATTCTTTTATTTTATCATGGAATGATTACCAATATGCTTTGATACTGACAAATTCTACCCAAGCCAAAACGATTCAACTGGGGATCGCGGAGATGATGGATAGTATGGGTAAACAGAACTGGGGCGGCATTATGGCCAGCAGTATTATTGTGACGATACCCATCATTTTGTTATTTGGCTTTATCCAGCGATATTTGATTGAAGGATTGACATCCGGCGCAGTTAAAGGATAAGACAAAAAAATAAGCGTAATGATTGAAAGGGAAAAAAGATGATGCATAAAAAATTATCCGGTATTTATCCGGCTTTAGTTACCCCGTTTAGTAAAAACGGTCAAATTAATCATGATTCTTTAAGAAAACTTGTCCAATTGAATCTTAAAAAAGGGGTTCAAGGATTTTACGTCGGTGGTAGTACCGCTGAAGCGTTTTTGCTGAGTATGGACGAGCGTAAGCAAATCTTGGAAACTGTTGCCGCTGAAGCTCAGGGGAAAGCGGAAATCATATACCATATCGGATGTATTTATACCGATCATGCGATTGAGTTAGGGAAATTCGCGGAGGAAGTGGGAGTTTCCGCCATTTCATCGGTCCCTCCATTTTATTATAAGTTTTCTTTTGAGGAAATCAGGGATTTTTATTTTGATATTGTAGATAAAGTCGATCTCCCGATGATTATTTATAATTTTCCCGCATTGTCCGGCGTTACATTCAGTATGGGTAATATCAAAGAATTAGCGGATAATTCTAAAATAATCGGGATTAAGCATACTTCATATGATCTTTATCAACTGGAGCAGATAAGAGCCCTTGATGAAGAACTGACTATTTTTAATGGCCATGATGAAGTGTTTATCGGTGGGTTAGCCTTGGGGGCGAATGGCGCAATCGGGAGTACCTATAATTTTATGGCTGAAAAATTTATCGCCATTGAAAAACTGTACAGGGCGAATCAGATTCAAGAGGCCCAACAAGTTCAAACGGAGGCCAATCGAATTATTGATCTTCTGGTTAAAGGCGGCGTATTTCCGGGGATCAAGTATATATTAGACTTAATGGGTATTGATTGCGGAGAGTGCCGCAAACCGTTTCATCCCTTGTCGGAAGAGATCAAGGAAAAATTACGGGAGATCACTGAAAAACACAACTATTTTACCACGGTGTAAACCCAGCGCTGGAGTAGCAGGTAGAATGGGTATTTTGGGTAAAACGGGGGCTGAAAATTGATGAGTGAAATATCCCGAAAAAGTCAAGAATCCATAGCTGCCCGGATTTTACCGGAGTTGCGGCGGAAGGTGGAGCGGATGATCCTCCAACTGGATGGCCGATCACCCCATTTCACAACCGGGGGTATTTATGATGATATGCCGTTAGACTGGTGGACTTCAGGATTTTGGCCGGGGATTCTCTGGGTTATGTATGACTTGACAAAGGAAGAACAGTACTGTAAAGCTGCTTGGGATTGGGACCGACGCCTTGAAGAGTTTTTTATCAAAGAGAATGATTTTAATCATGATGTCGGGTTTCAATTTCTTCCCACGGCGGTGATGAAGTATAAGTTAACGGGAGACCGGGATGGGAAACGTCGTGGCTGGTTGGCTGCAAGTTATTTAGCGGGCCGTTTCAATGCTGCCGGTAATTTTCTTCGGGCATGGAACCAGCAGGATGACATGGGTTTGGCGATTGTGGATACGGCAATGAACTTGTCGCTGCTTTTTTGGGCCGGGGAAGAGTTCGGCGACCCGAGGTTTGGGCATATTGCCAAAGCTACTGTGGAAACATTACTGCGACATTTTATCCGTGAGGATGGGTCGGTTCGCCATGTTGTTTCATTTAATCCTGAAACGGGCGCGTTTATTGAATCATTAGGCGGCCAGGGTTACGGCCCTGATTCCGCCTGGAGCCGCGGACAGGCTTGGGCGCTTTACGGAATGGCCAATGCTTATCGGTACACCGGTGAAATCAGATACTTGCGTGCGGCACAGCGGGTGGCTCATTTTTTCATCACAGCCTTACCGGAAAATAAGGTTCCGTACTGGGATTTCAGGCTTCCCTCCAATGAGGGGGAACCGTTGGATACATCAGCTGCAGCTTGCGCGGCTTCCGGTTTGTTGGAAATTGCCCATCAGTTGCCGACCGCGGAAGGACGGATATATTACGAATGGGCCGAAGCAATTTTAGCTTCATTGACTGCGAATTTCACCACTTTTACGCATCCGGAATATGAAGGTATTTTGACCTCGGGTACTGGAAATAAGCCTAAAAATTGGGCGGTGAATGTTTCGTTGATTTATGGTGATTTCTTTTATGTGGAAGGGATTGCAAAGCTTACCGGTTTGTTGCATCCTATTTTTTAAATTTACATTTTTGAAAGTTACTCGCCGGATTCATGGTAACCATGTCATGAATTTCTTAATCGATATCGAAAGGGAGATGAAGTGATGAAAGAAGTTTCAATTCAGGATTTGATGCCGGGAGTCGTGCAAGGGGTAGCGGTTCAACTGCCATCCAATCAAGCCGGATACCGTGAAAGTTTTTTCGAATGGACCGCCTCGTCTTTAGTGGCTCAGTTTCAAAAGAAAGAGATTAGCGGGGGTGTTCTCCGTTCCTGGCATCATACGCCGAATTTCAATGAGATCGAAACCCATCTGGATGTGGAAATGTTTTATTTCATTTCAGGGGTGGCGCTGATGATTTTTGTGGATGTGGAAGCAGGATGCCCTAAAGTGGATTCGGCCCAAATCGTGCGGATTCAACCCGGTACTCAAATGATAATTTCTGCCGGGAAAGGGCATTTTGTTGCGGTTGCCGAAGGGGATGATCCGGTGTCGGCAATTGTGATTTCGCCACGGATGGAGGCGCCAAGGATTGCTTTACCGGAAGGGATCGTGGGAATTTAAACCTCGATCCGGCAAGTTTAAATGGGAGTGAGTTTTTGAAGTTACTTGCCGGATTCAAGTTAAAAACTACCGCTCATTCATTGAGGGAGGTTCTAGAGATGGCTTTAGCGAAGAAGGAATATGAACATGCCAGGGAATTGGCGCTCGCTTTATTTGATAGAGCGGCGATTGTTTTATCGGAAAAAGAGAAATGCAATTTGGAGATTGCCGATTTTGGGCTTGCAAGTATCGCTGAGATCGGGTTGGAAGTTGTAACCTATGTAAATACCGAGCGTTGTTGCGCTAAAGAAATGGCCTTATTTCCATGGCAAATCTGTCCGGAACACCTTCATCCTCCGGTTGCCGGGGGACCGGGTAAGGAAGAAACCTTTCGGTGCCGTTATGGGGAAGTCTATCTGTATGTTGCGGGAGCTCCGGCATCGTCAATTAAAGCCAAAATCCCTCAGAGTCGCGGGGAATGGTTTACCGTCTTTCATGAAATCATTCTTCAACCTGGTGAACAGTATACTTTAGCGCCAAATTCGTTGCATTGGTTTCAGGCAGGGGCAAGCGGGGCGGTGGTATCGGAGTTTTCGACTCGGAGCAGGGATGAAAGCGATATTTTTACTGATCCCCATATTCGCAGAATACCGGAGATTATTTAGAGGGATTGAAATGTGTTTTCGTGGTCCTATTCATTACTGATAACATTTTTCGAAAAGAACTTATGTCGGCGATGATGCTAAATAATTTTTATGTTGTTACTTTGATGCCGACAAGGGGACGGCGCGAACAAGTTCGCGAAGCTGATCCCCTTGCAACCCTTAAGGCCAAAGGGTGTGAATGAAGCCCCCTTTATCGCCCCGGCCGTCCGGTTGCCGGGGTTGGAGTTTTTGATTGAACTGCCGCCGACCTCCCTGTCGGCGGTTTTGGTTTTTTCAAAGAAGTTTATAAAAAAGCATTAAAAAGAACTGATATTAGCGTCCGTGTTGACCATTTTGGGGTTGAGTGATAGGGTTTTTATAATGAGGCTGGAATAAACATAAAGAGTTGTTTCTGCATGACGGGGAATTTTGGGTATGAAAATAGGCAGTATAAATCCCTCGCCATAGCCTTTTTTGGCGTAATGGGAGAGGCCGGGGCGGTTAGGTTTTTTAGTTGATTTTGATTGCAAATTGGAGACAACTTTGTCGGGCGATGATGGTAAATAATTTTTGTATTGTTTTTTCGATTGCCGACAGGGGACGCCACCTGCTCCCCTTGCAACCCCTAAGGCAAAGGGGTATGGCCGCAATACCCGCGCGATGCAAACATCGCGAGGAACCCCACGGCCCGGGGGAACCGTTCCCCCGATACCCCTCTATC
>JAEXDA010000074.1 GCA_023401925.1 Bacillota bacterium | reverse complement strand
ATACTCAACCGTCGCGTCAAGATACTTAGTCGTTGCGTCAAGATACTCAACCGTCGCGTCAAGGTACTCAACCGTCGCGTCAAGATACTTAGTCGTTGCGTCAAGATACTCAACCGTCGCGTATGTTCACCCGACCGTGCGTATGTATATATTCCCAACCGGCAAGTGCAGCTTTTATATTTCAAGAAATTAATCCGCCGGATTCAATGGCGCGCGCCGCCGCTCTTTTATCCTGCAAATCACGTTCATCCTGCCGATAAAAGAACCGGCCGTGTGCGGCCGGTTTTAGAGAATCGATTGGAAAACCTATTGGGGTGGTTGATAAATACTTTGTAAAAGGCACTTGGAAATTTCCCGGTGCATCTCTTCTCCCGCATTCAGGAAATCCAGGGCTACCTCCACCTTACCTTCACCCAAATCCTCAGTACGCTTGATTTCCCCTTTGAGTAAAAGGGGGTCGAAATTGGGGAATTTAATTTGAAAGGCAATTTGGGAACCGACGGCGATTTGGGGATCGGAACTCACGATTGCCAGTGCGCCGCAAGCCGATAAATCAATTACCTGGCCAATATGTACCTCGCCATGCAATAAATAATATAAAGGCATCTCCAGATGAAACCGGAAGTGGCGCCTAAGTAAAGAATAGTTTACTTTTCCAGGTTTGGCCAAAATCAGCACCGGAGATTCCCTCAAAACATGAGCCACTTTATAAGTGCCGAAGCTGTATTTTTGGCCATCCTGATGAACATAAGTAATGGAAATCTCCGCCCCGAGTTCCAAGTGATTGATAAATTCCATTTCTTTGGTCGCTATAAAAAGGCCCTCTTCTTTTAAAATCACGACTGTGGCCTCAAAGGATTTAACCAAACCGACTTCCACTGAAAAATTGATTTGTAGCGTATTCCCCGGGCTAAATATTTTCTCGATCGTAAGAATCTCTGCGATGAAAATAACCCCCTGCCGGCTCCCTTGGTGATATCATTCGGTGGTTACATGCCCCACCTTGGTTAAACGCAATTTCTCCGCCAACATCAACATTTCTCTGGCATGTTGACGGGTGGTATCGGTCACCTGAGCCCCGCCAAGCATTCTCGCCAATTCCTCCACCCGTTCGCTGGTAGTTAACTCCCGGACAGTTACTTCCGTACGGTCGCCGACAACCTTTTTTTCGATATAAAAATGACGCCGGGCCAGCGACGCAATTTGCGGCAAATGGGTAACACACAAAACTTGCCGCGATTGGCCGATCAACAATATCTTTTCCGCGACAGCCTGAGCGGTCCGGCCGCCGATCCCAACGTCGATTTCATCAAAAACCATGGTCGGGATGGCGTCAAGCTCGGCCAGAATCGATTTCAGCGCCAGCATAATCCGGGACAATTCTCCTCCGGAAGCGATTTTGGTCATTGGTTTCAGGCCTTCGCCCGGATTGGGAGCCACCAAATACTCAATCTTGTCCGCGCCGCTGCTGCCAACCTCAATGGTTTTATCTTGAAAAGCGATCCCGGAAGGACTCTCGGTTTGCGAAAGATTGATTTTAAAGCGGGTTTGGGCCATATTTAAATCATTCAGTTGCACCATGATGGCCACTTCCAACTTTTCGGCCGCAGCCTGCCTTTCTTTTGACAAAGCTTCCGCCAGTTCCGCCAGGCGGGATTTCCATTTGGCAAGTTCCCCCTCAAGCTCGGCCGAACGTTCTTCCCGGTGGGAGATGCCTGACAATTCCTGCTCACAACGTTCGGAAAAAACTAAAATCTCGCCGATACTGGCGCCGTATTTCCGTTTCAGATTGGAAAGCTCATCAAGGCGAGCCTCGATTTCAGCCAAACGAGCCGGATCAAATTGAATCTGTTCCTGATAGCTCCGAAGCTCCCGGGACACTTCCTCAGCCTGGCAGGCCGCCTCCCGCAGCGTCTCCAGAATCGCCTCCAACCGGGGGTCAACCGCGGCGACTTGGGACAAAGTACGTTCGGCGGTACCCAAGAGTTCCACTGCGGCATTGCCGTTGGCATCATCATATAAGGCCCGATAGGATTGATTAGCCGCTTCATACAACCGCTCGGAGGCTGCCAGTATTTCCCGTTCCTTCAGCAAATCCTCGTCCTCGCCAATCACCAATTTCGCCTGGTTGATCTCTTCAATTTGAAATTTTAATAAATCCACTTTCCGGGCCAAGTCGACTTCATTTTGCTGTAAGGTATGATATTCGTTATCCAGGGTCTGCCATTCCTTGAAAACCTGGGCAACTTCGTGGCGAAGCCTCATACAATGAGCCCCCGCATATTGATCCAACAGTTCCAGTTGTTTCTCGGCAAACAATAAGGATTGGTGCTCATGCTGCCCGTGGATATCGATGAGGAATTCCCCGATCTTGGTAAGGGATAACACCGTCACCAATTGACCGTTCACCCGGCAACGGTTTTTCCCGGTGTTGCTGATTTCCCGTTGAATAATCAACATATTATCGGAACCAACCTGAATTCCAATCCCCGTCAAATATTCATGAAGTTCCGGACGGTTCCCGATCAAAAAGGCCGCATCGACCAGGGCGGTTTCGGCTCCGCTCCGAATCATTTCCGCGCTGAAACGCCCTCCCAAAGCAAGGCCCAGGGCATCAATGATAATTGACTTTCCAGCTCCGGTTTCTCCTGTAAGCACGTTGAAACTGGGGCTGAAATCCAAATGAATCTCCTCAATCAAAGCCAGATTTTTAACCGTAATTTCTTGCAACAAATCCCGTTACCCCCTTAACCGGTGGAGCTTGGATAAAACTTCTTCAACCTGTGCTTTACTACGGACGATCACCAAAATGGTATTGTCGCCGGCCACGGTTCCGAGTACTTCCGGCCATTCCAGGTTGTCGAAGGCTTCGGCTACTCCCTGGGCCGTGCCGCTCATCGTTTTAATCACGATAAAATTCTCAGCCGAATCAAAGGATACGACCGCATCCTCCAACATCCGTTGCGCCCGGCGCACCAAATCCCCCGGTGTACGGTCGGCAGGCAGTGAATACCGGTAATATCCTTCAACCGTCGGTACTTTGATCAAGCCAAGCTCTTTGATATCCCTTGACAGAGTAGCCTGGGTGACCAGGATGCCCCTATTTTTCAAAGCCTCTCCCAAATCTTCCTGGGTGCCGATTACTTGTTCTTTAATAATGGCAACAATCATGGCTTGCCGGTTTGTTTTCATTATTCCTCCACGATTTTAACTGTCGGCTGTCAGCAGTTTGTTGTTAGCCAATAGCCAATTCCTAATAACAGTTTTTAAATCCGTCCTTCTTTAAACCTTGATTTCAAGGCTTCAAACAATCCTTGCCCTTCAAAACGGATTAATTGGGTTACAGAGGGAGCCTTTTCAAAGCAAATTTCAGTACCAGGCCGCAAGCTCGTGTCGGTTTGGCCATCGGCTGTCAGCGAAACCTCCACATTATTTGGATGAAGGATTATTTTGATCCGGGCATCCCGGTTGAAAACAACGGGTCTGGCAAACAATGAATGAGCGCAAATCGGGGTGACCAATATCGCATCCAGCCTCGGGTCCAATATCGGACCGCCCGCCGATAAAGAATAAGCCGTGGAACCTGTGGCTGTGGCAACAATGAGCCCGTCCGCCGGATACGTTACAAATAATTCATTATCAACCCAAAGGTCCAAACGGATCATCCTGGCTTTGGAATTGGCGGTAATTGTGAAATCATTAAGAGCCACAATCTCCTGGATACTGTCGTCTCCATTTTTTACTGTAGCCAGAAGCATTGAACGTTTCTCCAATTGGTACTTGCCAGTGCGGAGATCTTCAATAGCCTTCTCGATTTTATTGCTTTCAAGCCGGGTTAAAAAACCCAATTGACCGAGGTTTACCCCAAGAATAGGGATTTGACAGGGATAAATCCTCCGGGCGGCATTCAGGATCGAACCGTCTCCGCCCAAGACCAGGACGGAATCAATTTCTTCCCAAGGCTCCCTTTCCTCTTTTCCTAACGTCGGCTGGTTAAGTCTTTGGGCTGCGGCCTTTTCTAAAACAATTTTAAAGCCGTGGGCTTCCAATATAGGTATCATGGTGCCGGCGAGTTCTATCGCAGCATCCTTAGTCAAATTCGGCAAGAGTAAAATTCGGTCCACAAAAGTATCCTCATCAATTTTTTATAATTATTCCTTATGAAATACGATTTTCCTGCTTCCCAGGGACTACGGAATTCAATTATATAACGTTTACAAGTCGCCATTCAACAATAAAAAAAGGACTGTCAAAAAGAAACTTTAAATGGATAAGATCCCCAATCGTCTCTAAAAAAGCTAGTTCTATTGGATTCTTATCACTTTAAAATTACTTTTTATAGTCCCATAAAAATTTAATTCCGGGAATTTAAATTTCAAATCCGGTTTTTAATTTTCTTCAATCAAGGGAAAGCGGTTTCTTGAGCCTGCTTCAAGAGCCCCTGTTCCCGGGTAGGTGGAGTTTCCCATACCAAAATATCGACCCGGCGATCTTTTTCCCAATCCGCCTCACCATCGCCTTTGGAAACGGGAAAGTCTTCGCCATAAGCATAAACGGTAATTCGCTTGGCATCGATACCCTGGCGGATGAAATACCTTTTTACCGCAGCCGCCCGCTTGCCGGATAGTTTCAGGTTATATGCCCTTGCCCCCCGTTCATCGCTATGCCCACCCAGTGCAATATATAAGTTGGCATTTGATTCCAGAAGAGCTAAATCATCTTTTAATGCCGGAAGTTGATCGGCTTGGATAACGGATTGATTCAACTTAAAATAGACAGGTTGTAGCTTCTGATTCAGTTCATCCACCTTTGAATAAGCTTCAACCCGGAAAGCCTGTTGAATCACTGTCGTCCGGCCATTTCCCTCCCTGATTTCCAAATCATAATCGCCGATGGTTTTTTGATCCAGACTAAAAATACCGCTAAGACTGGAGTCTGATTGCAAATCGAGGCTATCAACGGGAATGGAGGTTTGATTACTCCCAATAAGCCGTAAGGCCATGTATTTATTGAAATGGAAGCCCCGAATGATTATTTTAACCGGACCGTTGTTCAACCCCCGGTTGGGACTGATGAGCCCGATGATCGGCGCCGGTGGTTCCATAATCGAAAAAGCTTCTTTCACCACCGTAAGCTGATCCTTTTTGATGAACAAAAATTTCTTGGGATTGATAATGGTCAGGTCCCATAATCCAGCCGTTTTACCCCTCAAATCGAAATCGCAGGAAATTTCGGTTTTGGAAATCCGGCTTGTCTCCTCGGCGATAATATCGCTTTGACCGGCCATGGTTAATTTAACCACAACCCCTTTGGCGAATTTTTCGCCGCCGATCGAAAGATGGACGACTTCGCTATTAAAGCCACTGTTTTGAGAAACCATCACCCGGTTTGGACCAGCTCCCAAAGCGAATGTGATCTGGTTTCCGGTGAATAATAAAACCATGGCGAACACGCATGTTGTTATCAGTTTCTTTTTCACGTTTGCATCTCCCTCATGTAATTTTTCCAATTTTTATATAGGATGTCAACTGATGGACTGTTCTATACCCGGAAGGAGATTAATTTATGAGCGTTAAAACATGTTTTCCCGCTAAAAAACCCGCCGCTTCAGAAAGCTGACGGGTTTTTTGTAAGGCTTTTTGTTGGTTCTCAAAATTTATAGGTCAAACCCAAAGTAAATGCTTTATGCTTTTCCCAGGAGTCACCGGAACTGAACTTTTTCTTAAGCCCATCGTAACGGTAACCGAAAGAGGCACCGATATTTTCAACAAAGGAGTAATTCAGTTTTACTTTGCACAAAAATAAATCGGCATCGATATCCGTATCCGGATCGGCTTTATACTTCCCGCAAAGGGATGCTCCCAGCTCTCCATCTAAGCTTACCTTGTCACTAAGGTTATAGGTACCATCCAGACTTAGCAGTGCTGCTTGAAACTTGATGTCGTGCTTATCTTTCTTTTCATTAAAATATCCCAGATTGCCGTATACCTGATATGCATCTTCCCTAATCAAACAATAGCCGCCTTTTAAGTCATAAGCATCCGTCCGGATATTACCGATTCCAGGAACTTTTTTGTCTTTGAAATTGGCATATTCCAGTCCGATTTTGTAACTATCAATGGGAATATTGGCGCCGATTACGTATTGCTCAGAAGTGTCGCTTTTACCGTTACCATTATCATAGGCGCCATTGGCTACCATGCCATCCACATAAACAGTGGCGGCAAAAACATAGCTTGAAAGGGTCAAGATCATGATTCCGATAAGAGCAACACCCAATATCAGCTTTTTCATTCCGTCATCACCTCCTTTTTGAAACATTTTTATGTGGACAGTATTACATTCAGACCCGAAATTTATACCTATTAAAATAAGAATAATCTTCAAATGCATTGTCCGGCATTTCAATTGTTTGGACGCTGGACTTTATTGGGTTATAAAATTGATTACGACAAAACTTTATGTATAATCACAAACTTTTTGTCAAAAATGTTATGATTGATATCTTTCCTATCGAAGGGGGAAGCTGCCTTGGCTTTATTTTACCCTTTTTGCGATTTTAAAACCTGCCGCATGATATTTCTTCTGCTGATCCTTTCTCTTTATTTTCAAGGAACCGTTTTTGCGGATGACGCTGCAGACTCTTCAACAATACGTAATGTCGGCGAAGGATATGAGTTACAGTGTGCCATTCCTCCCTGTTTTACTGATAACAGCGGTATTTCAATGGTTTATGATCAGCAAAGCGGGGACTGGCATTATTTCATCTCCCCCTATTTCAATCTCCACCCGCAAAAAGACCGTTATCTTGGTATCGGTCAAGCTTACGCCGACTGGGACAAAGGAGATTTTGGCTTCAGTTTTGGCCGTAAAATTATCACCTTGGGCCCGGGACGTTACGGTTATCCGGCTTTGGGGCCCCTGGGAACCGGGATTTCCGCAGAAGGTTATGATCAACTCGGGTATCATTTTACCTGGGGAAATCTCAAATACCAGAAGTTTTATGCTTGGGTCTCCGAGTCTTCTTACCGGACCTTGCTGGGTTAAAGAACTACTTATGATCTGGGGCCGTTTACTTTCGGATTTTCCGAAATCTCTTTGGCAAACAGTCAGGCTCCTGCATACATTTACCTAACGATTCCTTTTATTCCGGTTTATTTTTATCAATACTTAGGGGAGCAAAATGATCATTCTTCCGGTGACAATGTCAATAAGACAATTAATAATGCAGTTGATTTTGATATAACTTGGCAAATAACCAATAATCTAAAGTTTTATATCGAATATTATATGGACGATCGGCCTTGGTGGAGATGGGAAGACGGCCATTGGGTGACTCCCCAATGGGACCGGTGGTGGTGGAAATGCGGTTACCAGGGAGGTTTTCAATGGAATAACGCATTTAACAATCCAGCCCTTACTTTTTACCTCGAATACACCCGGATCGATGACTATACCTATACCAGTTGGCACCCGGGGGAATGGATGCCGGGACTGGATTGGACCGATCATGACCGCTATATGGGGGATTCTCTTGGACCGGACGCTGACCGCTGGAATCTGGAATTGGTTTGGCGGCAATCCCCGGAATACCAATGGAATTTTGCCTATCAAAGAGTGCGCCATGGGGAAGGCAAGCTCGGAGATCATTGGACGTATGTGCCAGGCCAGACAGTTGTTTTTTTAACCGGCACACTCGAGACGACCGATTTATTGGCTATCGGAGTCACCAGGAAGAAGGGAAACTATGATTTCAATATCACCCTGGGGCTGGCCTACATCAATAATGCGGATCATATTGAAGGTACAAACAAAGTGGAACCGAAAGCCGCTGTGAATATCAAATATTACCTGCCATAACTTCGGAAGGAATTATGAAATGTTTTGATGAACCCGGAAAAATATTTTTATGATTCCGGTGAAAACCACCGCTCCTAAAAAATCCAATAAAACATCTCCCGCTTTGCCAAAACGGAATGTAGCGAAACTTTGGGTATATTCGTCGAGAATTGCAATGAGTAAAACCCCGAGTAATCCCCAAATCAAAGGTTTTTTCAATTGCCACAAAAAGAAATAACCCCAGAGAATCAGGCCAAAACAGCCGTATCCGGTAAAATGTAGGGTTTTACGCAATCCGTTGACAAACGTCGCCGCTAGATGAGGATTGAGATGGAAATGGGACGAAAGCCAATGAACCCAATAGTTGCTGCTCCAACGGGGATCCTCGGAGGTATAAAGTAAAAAGAGGATCATCACGGCAATCATCAAAGTCAGAAAAAGTAAGCCCCAACATCGTTTTTGAGATAAAGAGCATAAATTTTGAGATGTCAAAAATAAACCTCCCGTTTGGTACAAATAAGACTTTATTGACCGGTTCCTAAAGAAATTATTATCTTTTTTTTATAAGCATTACTGAATTTACAAATGTTTTTCGTTTAATAAATACGACCAGTATAATCACGGAAATGATACCGTAACGAATCAGTATATTTTCATAATAGAATGAAAATAATAGAGTGAAAGCCAAAATCATTACCGAAAGTATCAAAATAAATTTCCCGCCAAATATCCGTACATCATTTAAGCGTCTCTTACATATACTACGCATCACCATGTAATGCGCAACAGAAAAGAACATATAAGAAACCAATGTGGTATAACCTGCTGCCATATACCCAAACACGGGAATGCAAATAAAATTCAGAAATATATTGAGAGCGGCCCCTCCGATAGATGCGAGCATTGTTTTCTTTGTTTCTTCATAATAAAACTCAATTGAAACAAATAAATTATATAAAAAAGTGAAAAAGGAACTGGCCGCAACTGGCGGAATGACATAAATTGCCTCATAATATTTGGCGGGCGCCATAATTTTTATTATTTCCGGCGCAAAAGCAACAAAAACAAATGTTATTAAAGTGTTTAAAATCAATATCGGCTTGGTATTTTTCCTTATTTCTTCAAATCTCTGCTTGTTAATATTCTCGTATATCCATGGCTTCATTGCATCAACAATGCTATTTTTTAATATAAATACGATATATCCGGCGGAGTAAGCCACACTATAAATTCCAGCTGCCAAAGGACCGACCATTGAATTAATCATTATTCTATCGGCGGATGCTAAAACCGTTAAAGTCAATCCGTGCGGCAGCAATGGTATTTGCACAGCTAACGCATGTTTCCAGTCTCTGCAAATAAAAAGTTTTTTAGCTCTTTTAAAAAAATATATAAAAAAAATACCACCAAAGACAAATTGTACTAAAAATATAGAGACAGCCCGCATTACAGCTTGATTTTGATCCGCCAGCAATACAAAAATAATCCCTAAAATTGCATTCAGCAAAACCATTGAAATCGTTCGAACGACCAGTTTAATGTACCGGAACTCATATCTTTGCTGAATACTCCAAAAATTTACCGGGGGATCAAAGAAGATTTCGGCAAAAATTAAAACTATCATTACGGTTGGAAGCCCTATTATTTTGTCCAAATAATGTCTAAAAATAAAATAAATCAAAAAAATAAGAATCGTAATTGTTGCAGACAATGATAATAATGAAACGGCAGTTTCATCTTTTTGAGCTTGATCATCCGTTTTGGTTATGCCGTTGATGTAAGCGCAATACTCCATATTTAAAGTACAAAATACAGTAATAATGCCATACCACGACAAAAAAGTGCTATAAGCACCGTACTGGTCAGTCGGCATCAATCTTGTGAAAATTGGCACAGTAATTATAGATATGCATTTTTGTAGCATAGAACAAATTACAAACCAAAGTGCCGCCCTGGCTGCAAGCGGTGTTTGCTTGTAGGTAATATAATATCGATTTAATATATTTTGCACGAAAACAGATTACTCCTCATCAGGGCTATACTGCAAAATCTCTTACGCAATTTCATGGTTCAGGTTATCAATTTCTTGTATAATAATCAAAACTCCATTCATTCTTTGAATAAAATATAAATCATCAAATCCAAAACTTCATTTCAAAGACATTTTCTCTTGTCGATACCATCAAATTGATTTTTAAACAGTCATAACCAATTTTCTTGCATACTAACTCATTCTATTCAAAAATTTGGGAATCCCGTTTTCTTTGGATCAGGTTTTTAGCTATGTTGTAAACACCTGTTTTTTTTAATGTTTTTTTACAAAAGTCTATGGATTTTCCTTTTATACCAGCATCAGCATATTTTTTTGCGACATAAACAAATCCATGGGTTTGATAGTCGGTCCAAAATTCATGAATTTTAGGGGAAGGTTTACTTGGTTCTTTTAAATTAACTTGCATACCTTCGACTATATTACTTTTCCGGTAATAAAGTCGGTCACTGACGGCCTCAAAAAGAGTTCGGCCTTTCCGAGTATTAACCAAGATCAGAGATACTCCCTTCTCATCCTCAAAATCCGGAGGGCCGTTCTTGATTCCCCAAAAATCTCCAATCGTAATATCGGACGGGCGGTGTAAATTGGCAAACTTACAATTGTAACAGGAACTTCTAAGTATGTAATTATTTAAAAACAATTTATAATAAATATCTCCCCCTGCAGCTGACATATATGTTTCTCCATTCTTAAACCAAACACTCATCGCCTGACTTCTCCATCCGGCCGGTTTATAACGAAAAGTTAAATCTTCGATTTGCGAATGAAATTTATTTTTCAGAAAATCAATATAATCTTTAAAAATTTGCGGACTCGGTGTTCCATGACAAACTAAATCACATAAAAATAACTTTTTTAAATCAACTTGTCCTTTCAAATAGTTGTGTAATCCGGCAGTCTGACACGGAGTGCCAGAGAAAAGAACATACTGACAAGCCATTAAATCCTCTTTAACCTCCCGAAATACATCTCTTAAATCACTCTGTACATACTTGGAACCCCGGAATTTATTGCAATCTTCCCGGATACCTGCCTTTTGATGGCACACCGTAAAATCTTTATCAAACATAGCGCCATAGACAGGACCACCATGTTCGAGCATATAATTTGAAATTGCGGTGAACATGCCTCCCGATGAACTGTTCATACGGACATCGTCCGATTTGTGTTTTACCCCATAGATATCAGGCTCCGCTAAATTCCCGTCCATATGAAAGCTGTTGTGAAACGGACATACTTTCAGGCAGAGCTCACATTCAATACATAAACAGGGGTTAATTTGCGGGTATAAAAAACCCTGTTCATCCGGAAACATGGTGATGGCACCATTAGGACAAATATTTATACAAGCTGTACACCCGTAACATTCTTTCTTCTGCAAAAATAATTCAATCATTCATTTTTATCCCCCTGCCATTCTCTGTAACTGAAAGAGAGAGTCTCTGCGCAATCCATTTAATTTGGCATTCACAGTGCTATAGTCCATTTCTTTTTCGACATCACCCAAAGCCCCAAGTTCTCGTTCTTCAAGGCCCAAAATTGAAATGAGGCTCAGTATGCGGGAATTGAATGCATTTGGATGCCTATTGATCTCAAAAAAGAATTTTTTATTAAAGTTTATTGAAAACGAAACTCCATGAAAGGAGCCGGTAATAATGTATTGCGCGTGTTTGATCCAGCCCAAAAACTCACCGGGAGATGCATATCTTATGTTTTTCATACCTATCCCCGGCTTAGGAGATATATTAATATAAACCAGTTTATATCCGGTTCTTTTTGCCAACGACCTTGCAAATTTAAAAGTCTCCCTTTTGTTATGAATGAAATACACCAAAATATATTTCCCGATTTTAGGATGGAAATCAATAATTGGATCCCATTCTTTTTCCGTTAGTAGTAAAGTCGGATCTAAAACAACCGACACCTTTTTTTCCAAAAGCCCGTCAATATTTTTTTGCCCGGTATTTTCCCGTACAGTAAGCACTGAAAAATCCGCTAAATATTGGGCGCAATTCGTTTTATATTGATCCGGAATCGTTTCATATCCAAAACTACCGGCATATGCCTTTTTTTTTCGGCAATCCGATTCGAAATCAAGGAAATAAGTATAGTCCTCTCCTGTTAATTCCAAATTCCATATTTGATCACTTCCAACTACAAACGAATCATATAACTGAACGGTTTTCTCAATATTTATTTTTCTATATATTTCACTGCTGCAAGTTAAATATCGCTGTGAAAATTGATGAAATCGTCCCCTCTTCCTTGATTCCGCCCTATCCGATAATAGGTATTTAAAGAAACCCTTAACACTTCGCAGTGAACTCAACGCTTTCGGCATTTCACGTTCTTGAATCGCATCACACTCATATTGAATAATCTCGCTTTTGGCACCAAAACTGTCAATTTTCTTTTGTAATGCATAAGCTTGCAATATCGCGCCATAATTAATAGTATTTTGGAAAGTTAATATTCCTATCATCCTAAAGGCCTGCCAATCTTCTTCTATTTTGATACTCAACGGTGAATGGAACAGCGCAAGATAACATATAAGGAAAGAGTGCTGGATAATCATAAAGCGGGTTACCGGTTAAACAATATAAAATAAAAAATATCTGCACAAACAAAGAAATCATTAGATAATAACCACTATCACTATCGACAATGTATTTACCTTTTCTACTATTTACAATCATTTTATATGTTTTTCTCATTGTCAAACCGATACAACTTACAAAAAGAACCAATCCTACAACCCCGGCTTCGCACAACAACTGTAAATATACATTATGAGCATACATGTTGGATGTATTACCATAAATTAAACCTAAATAAGTGTTATTAATTCGGTATTTATATCCTCCCCAACCGATTCCTAATATAGGGACCTCCTTAAACCATTGCCAAGCAAACAGATATAATTCGCTCCGGCCATTGGTAATATCATCACTGCCGCTTAAATCTAAAAAACGCTCCATTGTAGCTGAAAAAGCAGGGACATAATTAAATATAATATATAAAATAAAAATCCCAATGAACAAAACGAATACTAATTTTAAAATTCTACTTAAAGATTTATTGGCTGAAAAAGCATAATAGGTCAATAAAACTGCCAATAACGAAAATATCAAGGGTCCTCTCTTGCCGGACATCAGCAAGGCAATCGTGCACAAAATAACGAAGATAATTATTTTACGGGTTTTCTTCTTTGCTCTCATTAAAGTACAGAATGCCACTCCTGTAGCAATCGCTAAATAAATGCCATTTTGACTATAATGAAGAGATAAGCCTGTGGCAAAACCCTGACGATACCAGTTAATTAATGACGAAACATATTCATTTTCAAATAATTTAACTGTAAATCCAGTATATAAACCTGGTATATAAAAAAATGCAATCGAACACAGTGAGTGCAGTAACGCGAAGAATATCATGAATTTTTTATAGGCGCATAACCATCTTCCTGAATATTTGCTGAGAATAAGTACTCCTACCAAAACAAAGTACTGTATAAACCAGCTTAAATCCCCCCGATAAAAATCTTGATTATTATTTAATATTACAAATAACAATGACCCCAACCACAATGCCTCAATTTTAGTAATATTAAGCCTCGATTTCGAGGCATTCAGAACAAAAATGCCAAGGGCTAAAAACAATGATATCGCAATAGCAATAGCTGACCCGCCATAAATATATTTTTTTAGACTCAACAAGTTTGAATAGATCAACAACAAAAAAACAGCAATGGAACTGCTGTAAATAATTTGCGACTTATATCGGGTATGTATAGATAAAGAGTCTAAATTGGCAATTTTATGCATTGGCCGAATTCCTTTTTAGGGCGATAATAAATCTAAAAAAATTGGCACAATATGCGTTTTCTGAAAAGTATTCGGCTCGAAGGCGGGCCTCTTTACCCAGGGTTACCCTTTGGGGTTCATTGGTAATCAAAGATTTCATTGCACTCTGCAAGTGGTTAACATAAGAGCCGCCTCTAGGAACTACAATCGCACACTTTTCATTTACAATTTCCTTTATTGCGCCGCTATCACTCGTAATTATAGGAAGTGACATCGCCATCTGTTCAATAAGCGTAAGTCCGAAAGGTTCTTCCCATACAGAAGGTACGATTCCTATATCAGCTATTGAATAGATCGCAGGCATTTTGGGATATGGAATGTAACCTGTAAAAATAATGTTATTTTTATTTTGATTCGCTAAAGACTCTAGCTTTCGAGTAAAATTGTTTTTTGGGGCACCCTTAAAAACCGAACTACCCACAACCAAAAGCTTAATATTGAGAGAGTCTTTCAATCCAACAAACGCCTGTAACAATTCACAAATTCCCTTTTCAGGAACTAATCTTCCTGAAAAAACCAAAACAATGTCGGCCAATTTTAGGCCATAAAGATTTCTAAGCTCTTCGATGTTATCTTGATACAACTCTTTATTAAAGAGGTTGGTGTTAATTCCATTATACAGCGTCACTACTTTTTCACTTTTATAAATGGATTGGATCCTTGAATTGATATAATGACTGATAGAAAAAACTTTATCGTAACTATCCAATATTGGTTTTGACCTTCTTGATCCCTTGAAAAGGTAGTCATTATGGAGGTGTAAACTGACAACATGGATTCCATTCTTTTTTAAAAGGAGTCCATACTCACAAATATTTTCTACAACCACCACATCGTAATGGTCAATCTCTTTAATTTTCTTAATGACTTTATGAATATACAAATCACCAAAGTACAATGAAGATACTTTATTAAGTACCCCAAAAACAAATTTTGCAAGTTTTTTAAGAGCAGGTGCAATTTGAATATATTCAAATTGACAATACTCATATTTGAGGGTTCTTTCTTTCGCATTTCTATCGTATATACTGTAAACAACCAGATCGTGATGGTAATGATTCCATTCGTTATATTCAATGATGGAATCGAGCAGTGTTTCAACAGCTCCGCCATTAACTGCCGGAACTGGAAGAATACCTGATGATATAATAATAATTTTCATCGATTCCCCTACCTTAATGTAAAGGCTGAGCTTTTGGAACAATGTATTCAAGGTGTTCAGTTCTTTTCCTGATTGCTTTAGCAGGTATCCCTCCCACAATCGTAAAATCTGGAACATTTTAGGTTACAACTGCTCCTTCTCCAATTGTGACACCTTGTAAAACCATAGCGCCGGTTCCAATCCAAACATGGTTTTTGATGATTATGGGCTCAAAATTGAGCAGTAAACATAGAATCATCGATATCATGACTTCCGGTTATTAATTTTGAATAACTGGAAATATTCGTATTTTCGCCGATGCTAATCCCCGCTCTAGCGTCTAAATGAACAAACCAACCGCTCGATACATTATTGGCTATATGGAGTCCTTTGGGACTAAGAATTTCCGCCCTTCTGTAAATTACCGTATCCGCGCCAATTTTAGCTCCCATGAGCTCATAAAACCACTTTCTTATATTTCTGCTGGGAATTTTATTGATGACTACATTTCCAAAGAATATAATGGCATAATAAATCTTTTTCCTAACATTACCCATTGATAACCTCACTTATAATCCCTTGATAATAAATCTCATATCGATTTTTGAAAACTTCAAAACTAAATTCTTTTAAATATGTATCATATGCTTGCCGGCTCAATTGTTCCCTCCATTCCGAGTCATTCGCCAGAGCAAGAATGGATTTAGCAATGCCGTTACTATCGCGGGGTTTAACCAACAATCCATTATAACCGTTCCGAACAATCTCCGCTGTCCCATCAACTTCAGTTGCTAAAACAGTTTTACCAACACAAAAGGCCTCGATTGGCGCTAATGGGAACCCTTCCCATAATGATGTTAATACAATTAAATCCAGCTGTTTCATAACACTGAACACATCATTTCGATACCCCAGAAATGTAACATGTTCGGATACATTCAATTCAACAACGAGTTTTTCAATTTTTAACCGATCTTCGCCATCCCCAATGATAAAAAACTGTATCCGGGGATTGATCTTTATGACCTCAGGTACCGACCGTACGAAATATTCCATCCCTTTTTGTTCAGTGATTCTACCAACGTTTCCAACCAGGAAATAACCTTCATTTTTATATTTTTCTATTTCCCTTACCCGAATAAAAGGACCCTTATTAACTTCTATCCCATTCAAAATAACCGTCACTTTTTTATTGGCTTGATTGTAAATATTCAATAAATTTTCGCGGACCCTTTCTCCAACTGCGACCACATTACTCTGATTTAATGCAAATCGTGTAAGAGCCTTTCTATCATAAAATGTGTTATGCGCCGTGTGTATAAACACCAATTTAGGTTTAACGCTTTTTATCAATCTTACATAAAAGGCTGCCACTCTATGATGGGTGTGGACTACATTGATATTTTCCCGACCCATGATATCCAATAACATTTTTATCGTGTTAAAAAAGACTTTTGGGTTTTTCTTTTCGATGTCATCAATCAAATAATGTTTGATATGCATTTCGTCCAAAAGCTTGACGTTCACTCCGCCGCAGGAGCAAACAACGATCTTATCAAATTGACTTTGCATCGATTTACAGAGCTGAAGAACAACTTTTTCCGTTCCTCCAATAGCCATTGTCCGTGTAAAGTACAAAATATTTTTCAAGATAATCTATCCATCCGTTTTCTATATTTAAAAGCTACCTTAACAATTTTAATATCATCTACAAAATATCTCTTAAAAAGCCTTTTAGGTTCTTGAAGAAAGCGATAAAACCATTCAAATCCGGCATCACTCATCCATTTGGGAGCCCGCTTTATATTTCCTGCCAAAAAATCAACGGTAGCCCCGGCACAAATCGAAACATTCGCCTGATATTTATCACAATTTTCATAGATAAACTTTTCTTGCCTGGGGCACCCAAGACAGGCAAGCAAAATATTAGGCTTCGTAATACGGATTAAATGATTGATTTTATTCAGTTCTTCATAATCTTGTTCAAACCCAAATTTAGGTGAATAGGTCCCAACTATCCTGATGCCTGTATAGGTATTTTCAAGATTGGTTTTGGCCTTTTCTGCTATTCTCGCTTTACCGCCTAAAATAAAAATGCTGTAACCCCTTTCGGCTGCTATTCGACAAACTTCAGGCACTAAATCGGAGCCCGAAATTTTTTCTTTTATTGGCTTTCCATAAAGCTTGGATATCCATATCAATGTCATTCCATCCGCCAGGATTAGATCAGCATGTTCATAAACTTTTTTAAACTCGGTATCATTCTCAAGTTTAACAATATGATCGACATTGGGAGTCACGATATAATGGGGCAAACCATCATTTACCATTTCATCGATTTTTATTAAAACTTCATTTATATTTAAGTTATCAATATAGGTATTCAGAAACTTGATCCGTTTATTATCCGTTATCACCTCAATACGCCCCTTTTCTCCCCAACACCGCTCCCACTGTCCTAATCAAGAGTGTAATATCTAGCCAAATCGACCAATTTCTTACATACCATGACTCTAACGAAAGCCGTCCGTCAAAGGTAATCTCGTTTCTTCCCCTGACCTGCCACAAACCTGTAATCCCAGGTACGGTTTCCAAAATAACCTTTTTATAATACTTCATCTGTTCCTGTTCGCTCGGCAAATAAGGACGAGGACCCACTAAACTCATATCGCCTTTAAGAACATTAACAATCTGCGGAATCTCATCAAGACTAAACTTACGCAACCATTTACCTACTGGCGTCACCCGGGGATCGTATTCCCGAAGTTTGGCAAATCGCCGCCATTCCTCGGCCGCTTCCGGATTTTTCGCCAAGTGGGCCTGTAATATCTCTGCTTCATGCAGATACATAGTCCGGAATTTATAACATTTAAACTTCCTTCCGTTCTTCCCCAAACGCCTACCGGCATGAATGATCGGACCGGAGGAATCTATTTTTATGAGTATCGCACTCAGCAACATTATCGGTAGTGCAATCAAAAAAAGTATCGAGCCGCAAATCAAATCGAAAACCCTCTTAAAAAACCGGTTGCGAAAGACTAATAAATTATTACGCACCCGGAACATGACTGTTTTTTGGTCAAAAAAGAAAGCCGTTTCCAGATTACTCAAAGGCAAACCTTGTAAATCAGGCATAATCGTAACATGTTTCACTAAGGGTTGTACCCGGTAAATCAATCGTAACAATTCTGCCCGTTTCAGCTCGGGCAAAGCAATAATTACTTCCGATACACCGCTTGTTATAATATCCTGTTCCAAATTATTAAAAATATTTACGTCCAATCGTTCTTTTCGGGAGGGACGACTGGGGGTATGCTCTATAACACCCACAATTTGATAACCTAGGCCGGGTTCGGAGGCAAAACTTTGTTGTAAAATCCTGATTGAATCTTTGTTCCCGATAGCCACTACCCGTTGACGCCAAGGCCCGGCAACAACTAAAATCCTTTTAATCAAATATCTGGCACCAATCAAATAACAACTGGAATATAGCCAAATAAATCCGATAAAAAGCCGGGATAAAAACCGGGAAGTGCCACCCAAAAAAAGGCTGCCGATCGTCAACAAAGTCGCAAAAGTGCATACTTTCATCAATTTGGCGGAACTCTCCCAAAAAGGCAACCTGCGATGATACAAACGTTCATAACAAATGAGGCCCATAAATAAAAAGGGAATAAACAGAAAGAAAATTTGATAACTGGGGCCGAAGAAAAAATCCCATGAAAAAGTTGGGGTTACTAGAAACTTCATCGTCCAGAAAACGCTCTGAAGTGCCATTGATATTGCACTATAATCGGCAATCAATAAAACCAGTACTGCAAAATACTTCCGCAAAGAATCTAATGATATCAGCCTTGGTATAGGCGGGACTTGCAGCGGCGAATCGGCGAATAGTTCGTTTCCAAATACATCCCTATCATACTCCGAAACCACATGATCTATCTTGAGTGCCTGTAAGTTATCCGTCGGCATCAAAAGCCCCTCCCCAGAAATAGCGGACTCATTTTCGAATCTTATTCAATTTGGCTAGCAGAGATGACTATCTTTTATGGATTGTTTCTAAAAAGAGGATGATATAGCATTACATTATTGGCCTAGACTTATTAAGTTATACCTCCATCATAATATTTCAATTCATACCTTAACCCTTGACCTTATAGCCTCCTGAATAAATGTCGATCCTATGCCATTAAATTCATTTGTCATTTTGAGATATTGCGTTTCTTCGTTTGGCTTTCTTCGCCATAATAATAGTAATAATACGAATACTCTTCCAAGATCTCCACTCTATTTAATACGACTCCCAATAATCTTCCATTCGCCTTTAAGACTAGATCCTTAGCGTGTTGCGCCATTTCCGGCCGGACTTTTTCTGCAGCTATGACCATAATCACCCCATCGACTTGTGAAGCCAGGACACAAGCATCCGTAACAGCCACAATAGGTGGAGAATCCAAAATCACGTAATCATATTGTGATTTTAATTCGGCAAGAAATGAAAGCATCCGGGCAGATCCAAGGAGTTCCGAGGGGTTTGGTGGAATAGGCCCGCTAGTCAACAGGTGGAGATTGGGCACCTTCGTCTCTTGAATCAGATCCTTTAAAGGAATTTCCTCAACAAAGGCATTCGTCCAGCCACGATTGGGTTTTGAAAAAATATGATGCAAAACCGGTTTGCGAAAATCGCAATCCGCTATAATAACTCTCTTTCCGGACTGGGATAAAGCTGTGGCAGTATTGGCAGCAGTGGTCGATTTCCCCTCAGCCGGTCCAGTACTGGTAAACATCACTACCTTCAATTGGCTATCCTTCTTGGAGAATTGAATATTCGTCCGTAAAGTGCGAAAAGCTTCGGCAATCGGTGATTTAATATGATCGTGAACCACGAGTTGATGATTATCCATTCGAAAATCCCCATTCTTATCATTAAATTTTTAGACCATGTTTTATTACTTTCAATTTATGCTTCAGGTTAAGTGGTTTTTGGGTTTTCAGTTTTTGGAATTGACTTACGGAACCGTTTCAACAAGCGTCGCTGATCGGCAGCTGCATTTTGCTGAAAATCCGGAATATTGCCTAAAACCGGGAGATCTAGATAATGATCGACATCGTCTGCGTTGTTAATGGTCTTAAATAAGTATTCCAACAGAAAAGCCAAACCGGTTCCGGCAAACAGGCCGAGAAAAGCAGCCATTAAAATATTGATTTTCTTATTGGGTTTGATTGGTTGATCCGGTAAAACGGCCCGGTCAATCACCTGGACGTCGGTGGGTTGCATCACTTCACTAATCTTGGCTTCCTCCCGCCGTTTAGCAAGCATTACGTAGATATCCTGGGCCAGAGAAGCATCGCGCATCAAACGGACCAAATCCTGTTCTTTAGCAGGCAACATACTAAGCTCTGTTTCACCAGCCATAGTAATTTTAGCAAGCGCGGCAGTCTGGGCATTGGCGGCGGCAATTTCAACCTCGGCCTGGATCTTGCTCTGCAATAATCCTTGATGAATGGGATTCATCGAAGGCGTCTCGGCGTTGATGACCCGAGCAATCTCTGCATTTAGTTTCGCCCTGGTCTCATCGATTTCGGCCCGAGCTGCAATAACTCGAGGATGTTTTTCAGTATAATTGGATAATAAACTAACGAGCCCTACTTCCAAATCGGCTAACTTAGCTTTGTATTGTTGGATCAATGGACTATCGGCGATATATTCTCCTTTTTCTTGGGATATTTCTTTTCGGGCCGATTCCAACTTTGCCTGGGAAGCAGCCAGGTTTACCGTATTTTCTGCTTTCAACTGATTAAGTTTTGAAAGGTTATCTACCAAAGCCTTGGTCTCAGCTTCCGGGGCTACAATCTGTTGTTCCCGTTTGTATTTTTCCAACGAATCTTCGGTCCATGCCAGTTCTTGTTTGGCTTCAATCAGGCGTTCACCAATAAAATCACCCACCGCAGCATCCTTAGAGCGTACCAATTCAGTTAATCTATCCAAAAAACAATCAACTAAAGTATTCGTGACTAACTTTGCCTCTTCTGCCCTGCCGGCCTGAACTTTTACTTTTAAGATTTCAGTATTTTTAACCGGCTCCGTTGTGATCCGCTCTAACATTTCCTCGTAGCGGACTTTGTTAAGCTTTTCAGCTTGAGTCTTCGCAATCACATTCTTGACCACAGTACGGCTTTTTAAGATTTCTGCATAAGTAGACATTAATTGTTGAGTCATCATCGTATTCCCCATCGGCACATCTGCCAGCAAAGAATCAGCCAAGCCCTTCGATTGTTTGATTCTTAAAGTGGTTTCCGCCTCATAGGTCGGTGGAATCAAAAAGCTGAACACCGCTGCAACAAAAACCGTAATTAAAAAGATACTGCCAATGAATCGAAACCGTTTTCGGATTATTTGAACGATATCGGATAAATCCAATGTCATTTCGGCATCTTCAAATTTAGGTTCTGTCACCGTATGCCTCCAATTGCAATTTACAATTATTATTGACTATCTGAATAGTTATTAATCCCTCGTAATAATCTTGATTTCATATGCAGCTGTGATATAAGGCAAAATGTCTTTTATGAAGTCCAGACCGTTGCTGGCCAGATAAATCACATCACCCTCGCCAAGCTCAACATTTTGGGTTAAATCGCCTTTCTTTAACAAATCATTCAGATTAATCTTTTCATACCGGCCATCTTTTTTATGGACCACATACACTGACTTTTTGGCAGCATAATGAGTAAATCCGCCAGCCGCCCCAAGAAAGTCAAGTAATTTATGGCTTTTGGCTATTTCGTACATTCCGGGTTTATTGACCTCTCCCAACACATAGGCCCGAACCGTGCGCATTTGAATTAAGTTCACTGTAACCTGCGGATTATGGACATAGGCGCTCAAGCCCAAAAAAAGCTTGTCCGCCAGAATCGCCGGCGTTAATCCTTCAACTGCAATTTCTCCAATCAGCGGGAAAGCTATTTTACCATCCGTACGGACCATCAGCGCTTTTACCTTTAATTCATCATAGCCCCAAACACTAATATCCAATACATCCCCTGGTCCCAAGCAATAATCTTCTGCATGGGCCAAACTTCCTAAAGAAAACATGCATAGAATGAAACCCAGAGAAAATATCGTGAAACGTTTCATAGTGCCTCCCCAATGGAAGAAATTGTAACATTTTTCGTATTTCAGTTTTAGATTATAACAGTTTCATAAAATACTCTTTGTAGATTTTTGGAAGATGAAAAAATTTTAATTGAGGGAATCCACTTGTTTTTTCGATAAAATACTGTAAAAAGTAGTTTAGAAGATTTTTGTATCCCGGACAGGATATCCATTATCTGTAAAACAAATGTCTTACTTGAGCCTGCGGCTTTGAAAAAACAGACTCGATTATCACCGGATGAAACCGGTGGGTTCTTGCGCCAATCGCAGTTGGCGAGCAGACTTCCAGTCGCCTAAAGAACCGGGAGAATTCAAATCCAAAGGCAATTGTTCAGCTAAATCTTTCGGCTAAAGCCGAAGATTTGAAACCCGCTGTTGGGATAATCACTACGTTGGCCAACAATGATTTCCCGGTTCGCAATGATTCGCTTCGGATTTTCCACCAGTAATTGTCTGGCTTGATGTTCTCCCACCAAATTGAAGAGCTGAGCGCCGGCTTCCTGCAATTTGGGGCGTCGGTGATTTAAGCCATGGGCATCTGAACCGATACAGTGAACCAGCTGTTGTTCCAAAAGTAATTCCGTAAGGGATTGAACACGCTTACCCATCCTTCCCAGGAGACTTGATCCGTTGACTTGGCTGATAATACCTTTATCCACCCATTTTTGCAATATCATCGGATTCTTAGCCAATTCAGGATGACGTTCGGGATGGGCTAATACCGGTGTGATTCCCTTAAGTTGAAGTGTAAAAAAAAACTGATCGGTAAATAACGGGATTTCCTGTGCCGGTAATTCCACTAACATATAATGCCCGTTGTTAATACAATAAGGTCCCGGACCCGATAACAATTTTAAAGTATCGAGACTTATCATTACTTCAGCTCCAGGATAAATTGTAATTGGAATACCCGATTTGAAAGCTTCTTGCCGTAGCAGTTCACAGCCGCTGGTGATCTCTTGCCATGAAGGAAACCACTTGCCTTCAATAACATGTGGAGTAACAACCACGGTTGTCGTTTGGTGCGCCACAGCCATTTTCAGCATTGCCAGCGCCATATCGAAATCAGAAGCGCCATCATCAATAGCCGGTAAAATATGTGTATGAAGATCGATCATCAATTTCTCCTTTCTTCTCACTCCCCATAAAATCGTCAAATTGTGACGCTCCCCATGTCGTTTTTATGAGTAGAAAAAATTTCTATTTGCTATTTCATTCTTTCGCCTCCGTGAAAAAAAGCGCTTTCTGCGAAAAAAAACAATCTGAGTATATTGCCCATTTTTAAGCTTTTATAAGGGTATTACCGATTTGATCTTTATCTCCAGGTTTTGCGTGGGAAACATAAGATTTTGGGCATTATGCTCTTTGATTTGTTTCACAACCGTTTGAGCCCAAACCACCCCGGTTGCAGGCAACAACAATGCCAAATGTAGCCTATCCAATCTGCAGATGATATCCGATTTTCGCAATCTTTGATAAATAATCGACTCCAGCTCCGCAATTATTCTCTGATTTTGATTATCAACTTCGGAATGATTTTGGGTGAGTCCCATCACAACCAAACTGGATTCTCCGCCGTTTCGTGCTAACCGGCGGCGTTCATATAGTAGAAAATCCCAAAAATGATCTGCCGCACAAACCATCGGTCCGCTTTCTTTCACCGATATTTCCATATTTCCATCTAAAATCAACTTATTCACCGGATCCTTCCCGGGATCCCGCAGTTGTTTATAAAGGCTCTTCCATTCTTCCGACGGCTTAACCCCTAATTCTTTATAAAGGAAACTGGAGTAATAACTATAATGTTCAGCTGCGGCCTTCAGATTTCCCATTCCAAGAAGGGCCTTCATCAATAAAATCTGTAGTTTTTCGGCATAGGGATCGATTTTAATCGCTTGTTTGACCAATATGCCTGCTTTAGCCCATTCATTACTTTCGAGCATCCATAGCGCCACTTCTGCCGTTGCATCAATAAATAAACGCCGGTAATATTCGCGTGGTACAAGGGTCCATTCCAAATCGAGGTCTTCCGAAAAATAGTCCCCTTGATACAGCGAAAGAGCCTGCAAATAGTGTTCAATTGCCTTCGGGCGGTCGCTGTTTCCCAATTGATGAGCACGAGCGCATAAGGTTTCAAATTCATCAACATCCACCCAGTAGGATGTATGTACATTGATGGCGCAATTATCCTTGGAGTAAATAATATAAGAAGATCTTTGGTAACCGATCCGCTGGGGCTCTAGTAACGTCTTCAGCCTGGAAATTGTGGTCCGTAAGCACGAAGTATCATTGAAATGTCCACCCGGCCAAAGAAGCTCCATGATTTTTTCTGTCTGCACCGCCGAACCTTTATGGGCAACCAAATACTTAAACAATAACCACATTTTATGTTTACTGATGGTTCCGATTGCCTGATGTTCTCCTGGCCTTAAAACGCGAAATACTCCTAAGCAATATATCCGTAATGCGGAAGAGCGCCTGTCAGTCGCTTTTTGAATCAATTGAACATCAAACAATGAATGATACCTCCTGAAGAGTCTTTGGAAATCCATATAAAATTACCATATTATTCGAAATTCATATGTCGTATTCCAATAGAATTCGAATTTTTTATTCCGTTTCTATCAATCAACCTCCGTAAAAAAACAACAAAAAAAGAGGTCTCCCGGAAGAACCCCATAATTTTAATCAATTAGTATGACGAGGGTGCCCACTCATATCAGACCGCTGAATTTCGAACCACGAAAATATCGGTAGCCAACTTGCGAGGATTAAAATAAATCCCAAAGGCCAGCATTCTCAGCTCCTTTTATTCTATCTTTCAATTCTAGTTGGACAAATACCACAAAGCTATCGGGAGAGGATAATCGTTCTCAAATAACTGACACTCCTACCAACATTGATGATGCTTCATCCGAGAACTTAATGAAGATAACACAACAATACTTTCTAGCGTAGCATTAAAACTGCCGTCCTTATGGCGGTTTTTTTAGCAATCGGCTTTCATCCGATAGCAATGGAGTGAGAATAGCATGAAATACCGGATATTATTTAAGTTATCGTTTAAAAACAAAGCTCGTCAATCTGCAAATACAAACACAAATAACCGTCACTATTCTTACTAATTGCATTTTATATATTAAAATTTGTTATTTTATTTTTTATAACTTTAATAATTTTTCTGGAAATTTTATGGTATAATGAAATTGTAGATTTGGGATTTTTTTACTTTACTTATTTTCACTAAGAAACAAAGGGAGGCGATCAACCAAAATACACGAGTAAAAGCCTGAATTTTTGAATGTCTTCAGCCAAATTGTAGGCCAATTTTCTGCAAAAAATTTAAAATGGAGGAACAAAAAATGAAAAAACGAAAATTTTTGTGGCTGACAACCGTATTTTTATTAGCCTTTGGAGTCATTGGAATTTCCTGCGTCCAAGGCGCCTCCGACTACACTTCGGGAGTGAGTGCGTCAAGTTCAACTTCTGTACAATTCTGGTTCAAACCCAGCGGCTATACTGCCGGCTATATCATCCTGCATTTTACTCTCTCCGGCGCCTCCCAACAGAATGTCTATATGACCTACAACAGCAGTACGGCACAATGGGAATACTCAGTCAGCGGTTTGAGTTCGGGCAATACAATCACTTATAACTATACTTACAACAAAAACGGACTCCAATATGATTCCGCTATAGCGAGTTATACTGTCGGATCGAGTAGTTCTACCGGGGTTACCTTCTATCAAGATGCCAATTATGGAGGAACAGCGGTGACACTTAGTCCCGGAAGCTATACGTTAGCTCAATTAAACGCTGCCGGCATCCCCAATGACTGGATGTCTTCCTTAAAAATCTCCGGCGGATATGTGGTCGATGTCTATCAGAATGATAATTTTTCCGGAACCCAATGGACCTTTACAGCGGATACTCCTTATGTGGGGTCGGCCTGTAATGATCAAATGTCTTCCGTAATGATTCGCGCTTCCGGAAATTATATGTATAACACTTTAGTTTGGTCGGACGACTTTGATGGAAGTACTCTAAATCGCACCAACTGGAACTATCAAATCGGAAACGGTTACAATCCCGGTTCAGGTTCCTTTGACGGTTGGGGTAACGGAGAATGGGAATGGTACCGGTCGGATAATGTTTCACTATCCAATGGCAATCTGGTGATCAAAGGGGAATATTTAAGCACCCCTTATGTATTTGCCAACCGTAACTGGTATCAATTTTCAGGCCGAATCACGACCAAAGGACTCCGTTCATGGAAATACGGAAGAGTTGAGGCCAGAATCAAAGTACCGACTATCGCCTCAACTTGGCCGGCATTTTGGATGATGGGGAACGCCTGTGATACAACGGTAAACGGAGCGGTCGGCGGATATGATACCTTACCCACCAATTGGTCCAGTTGCGGAGAGATTGACATCATGGAGCACCGGAACGCCGAGACTCAGTTTTGCAGCAATCTATTTTGGGATACCCGGATAGGAGTAAACCCCTGGGCCAGTGATACCAATGCCAACAATCCCACTTGGACCACTGGCGTCGATGAAACGCAGTGGCATATCTATGCAATGGAATGGAACGGTAGCATCATGAAATATTACTTGGATGGAACGGTGATAAAGACTCAGGATATCTCGGCTTCCAATCAAGAAGAATTTCGTCAGCCTTTCTTTATTATTTTAAACTTAGCCATCAGCGGTACTTTTACCGGTCCTACCGAGCCGGCGCAAGCAAATTTCCCCTGCTATATGTATGTAGACTATGTCAAAGTCTATCAATGAACAGCAACCCATCGGAGGCTGTCGGGAAATATTTTTAAATTCCATGAGATATCGAATTTCATTTTAGAAAAAATTGCATTGCACCAAAATCCCTTGAAAGGAGCGGATTCAGATCATGAAGAGAATTTCACGGTTCATCACGCCGGTTCTGCTGGCAACATTGGTGATGGGCTTACTAGTTGGCAATACTACCATTATAGCCGAAGAAACAAGCAATAGGGATACGATTTTCCAATTCGAAACCTACAATTATCAGGGAAGTAGTATCCGTCACCAGAATGGCCGGGGCCGGATCGACGCTGTCGTCAATCCCTATCAGGATGCCCAATTCAAGCTGGTTCCCGGTCTGGCTGACGCGAACGGTGTCTCTTTTCAATCCGTCAATTATCCGGGCAGTTATTTACGGCATCGCAACGGTGAAATTTGGCTGGATAGCTATGACGGTTCCAACCTGTTCGCAGCCGACGCAACTTGGTTCCAGCGTGCGGGGTTGGCGGAGGGCAACTTGACTTCCTTTGAATCCTATAATTATCCGGGTGAGTATCTCCGGCATCAAAATTCCTTATTAGTGAGAACTTCGATTTCCAGTGTTCTCGACAAACAAGACGCCACTTTTAGACCCCTGATACAAAGTACGGGAGCTACTTCCTTGCCAACCCACCTATTAACCGGTTACTGGCAAAACTTTAATAATGGGGCCCGTTGTTTGCGTATCCGTGATGTGCCGGCCGCATATGACATTATTGCGATAGCCTTTGCCGATGCCACAACGACCCCCGGCGCAGTCAGCTTTAGCATTGACCCGGGATTGGCAGCGGCCCTGGGTGGTTATACGGAGGCTCAATTCATTGGAGACATCCAAACGGTCAAAGCCCGGGGGCAGCATGTAATCATCTCCGTGGGCGGACAAAACGGCACGATCAGCGTTTCCAATTCCTCCAGCGCGGCAAACTTCGCCAACAGTATTTATTCATTAATGATCCAATATGGATTGGAAGGGGTCGACATCGACCTGGAAAACGGTATCAACGCCACCTACATGGCTCAAGCATTGCGGCAGCTTTCATCCCTGGCCGGTTCCAATCTAATTATCACCTTGGCGCCGCAGACCATCGATATGCAATCGACCGGTAACGGTTATTTCCAGTTGGCCTTAAGTATCAAAGATATTCTTACCATCGTCAATATGCAGTATTACAACTCTGGCTCAATGCTGGGTTACGATGGCAAAGTCTACTATCAGGGAACAAAGGAATTTCTGACCGCTTTAGCTACACTCCAACTGGAAAATGGTTTACTTCCCGGCCAGGTCGGTTTGGGATTACCGGCTTCCACTTCTGCCGCCGGTGGTGGTTATGTTGCTCCTTCCGTTGTGAATGCGGCCCTTGATTGTCTGGCCACCGGCGCCAACGCTGGAGCTTTTAAACCGCCCCATACCTATCCTGCAATTCGCGGCGCTATGACTTGGTCCATCAACTGGGATGCTTCCAACGGCTATAACTTTGCCAATACAATTAGCCCGCATCTGGATACTTTGCCGGGAGGTGGGACGCCTAATCCTACTGTAACGCCGACTGTGACTCCGGCTCCAACCCCAACACCCACTCCAGGCATTTACCGGGAATGGAAAGCAAATACCGCGTATCGGGTCGGAGATATCGTTAGCTATAACGGCAAGAATTACAAATGCATTCAAGCGCATACTTCTTTAACCGGTTGGGAACCACCGAATGTTCCAGCGCTTTGGCAAGCTATTTGATGATCAAAACGACAATAGTAATCCTACTGTTTTAAAGTAAATCAAGACCAGGAAGCCCCGGTAAAAAATTACCGGCGGCTTCCGCAATCAACTCAGTCTTTGAAGGGGGGTGATTTTCGGCCAACAGAAAAAAGTTAGGGGTAATCACGATTGCAAATTGGTTGAACACTTTCAACAAGGAGGAAAGAAACCATGAACATAAGGAAAAGTTTATGGTTGATACTGTTCCTGGTATCGATCATCAGCATGTTCGGAAATTCATCTGTTTGGGGCGCTTCCGATCATACATCGGGGGTGACGGCATCCAGTTCAACTTCAGTACAGATCTGGTTCAAACCAAGCAGCTTTACTGCGGGCTATGTCATTCTGCATCACACGGTTTCCGGGGCTTCCCAACAAAATGTATATATGACCTACAACAGCAATACTTCGCAATGGGAATACTCGGCCAGCGGCTTAAGTTCGGGCAACTCGATTACTTACAACTTTACGTACAATAAAGACGGACTCCAATATGATTCTGCTTCCGCCACGTATACAGTCGGATCAGGGAGTTCGTCCGGATCAGGCAGTTCTTCGGGAGTAACTTTTTATCAGGATGCCAACTATGGTGGGACCGCTGTCACACTTGGCCCCGGGAGTTATACTTTAAGCCAATTAAATGCCGCTGGCATCCCCAATGACTGGATGTCTTCCTTGAAAGTCCCCAGCGGATATGTGGTCGATGTTTATCAAAATTATGATTTTACCGGAACCAAGTGGACCTTCAAGGCGGATACTTCTTATGTGGGTGCGGATTGTAATGATAAAATGTCTTCCGTCGTGATTAGCACTACCGCAAGTAATTCAATCTATTCGGTAGCCGCTTCGACCATACCCTCTCCCTCAGGAAGCGGCGTCATGACCTGCCGAGTCATGAATGGAACAAACGGCGCTTATTCAGATAGTCAGATTTATTGGGCGGTGCTCGGCATCAATCCGGCCACCAAAGCCTGGTGCTACCTGGACCTCAATGGCAATCTTATCCCGATTTCCAATGCCTTAAACGATGCTTCCGGTCATTTGACCAGAAACAATATCAATTACGCCAACATTTACCATACCATCAGCCAGCAACAATGGTTTAGCTTGCCCAAGATAGATTCCGGCCGGATGTATCTTAGTGTAGGGAGCCCCTGTTACATCAAAACCTCTGATAACGGATTTGCCGGCCCGGATTTGAACAACCCTTCGGACCCCAATTTGAATGTTTATTTTGATTTTATGGAATTCACAGTTGATAACCTCGGTTATCATGGCAACGTAACCAGAGTGGATATGTTTGGGTTCCCGATTCAACACCGGTTAATCAATAAGGCGGGCAATTACGACCAGACCGTAGGTGAACTGGAATCGGAAACCCGCTCCGGTTTGTTTTCCAAGTACCCCAATGAAGTGCCCACTGAATTTCAAACCTTAGGCACGCTGCAGGCGCCTTACCGGATTGTCGCTCCCAAACACGGACCCTTTATGCCGGGAGGAGCTTATGCTAACTATTTCGCCGGCTATTGCAGCACTTGGTCGACGCGGCAAATCCTGCTGGGTGAAAATATTTCCGCTGATAACTGCGCCGCGCTCAACCGGCATGTTTATTACCAGTCTAACTGGAATAATGTCACAGATTATTATAACGCAGCCCCAGCCAACTATTATTCCAAGTTTTGGCATACCCACAGTATTAACGGTTTGGCATACGGCTTCTGTTATGATGATGTGAACAATCAAGCTGCTTATCTATCAGTACCGGATCCCAAAGGCGTAATTATCCGGGTGGGTTGGTAAAAAAGAAAAAAGAGAATTTGTTAACCTAAGGATACCTACTTAAAATATAAACTCGAATACGCGCGCGTTTGTTAACAGAAAAAGGAGGTTGATCTTTTATGATTTCATCTTTACGAAACAAATTGAAACGCAGTTGGAAACTCCTATCGCTTACGATGGCCTTTTTAAGTTTGTTCATCATGAATATCGCCAACGCGGAAACAACCCCATCCAAGCGATTAATTGTCTATTTCCCAAATTGGGGAACTTATAACGCAGCCCATAAAAATATGACGGTTGGAATGATTCCCTGGAGCAAAGTGACAGTTATCAATCATGCCTTTTTTGAAGTCGACTCCGGTTACAAACTGGCATCAACCGATACATTTGCAGATTATGACAAATGGTTCGACCATTCCGAAGGTTGGGACACCGGAAATCTCCGGGGACATTTTGGAGAATACAAATACTACAAAAATCAATATCCTAATGTGAAAGTCCTGATTTCAGTTGGAGGGTGGACCCGTGGTCAAAACTTCCACGCCATGGCCTTGACCGCTACCAACCGGGCAATTTTCATTCAAAGCGTGGTGAACTTTTTAAAACAATATCCGTTTCTTGACGGTGTCGATCTTGACTGGGAATATCCGGGTGTCAACCGGGCGGCCGATCCCAACGATCAGTATGATAAGGGATGCCCCGGCGGTCCCGAAGACAAGGGAAATTATACCGCCCTCCTTAAGGAGCTTCGTAGTGGTCTCAATAATAACGGGTTATCTTCCAAATTAATTACCGTTGCGGCTCCAGCGGGTTATGACAAATTGAAGTTGCAGGAACCGGATATTTATGCGCAATACATCAATTGGCTCAATGTTATGACCTATGATTTCCATGGGGCTTGGGAAACCGCCACCAATCATGCAACACCTCTTTATGTTAACCCCAATGACCCTTCGGCGACTTCTCCCGTGGATATTAAAAACAAATATAATGTTGATTATGCAATGCGGAACCTGCGGGATAATTATCACATTTCCGCTGATAAACTGAATGTGGGGACTCCCTTTTATTCCCGCGGCTGGAAAAACGTAACCGGTGGAACCAACGGTATGTTTGCAAATGCTTCCGGCGCCCCCGTCGGCAGTTGGGATAATGCAGCTTCACCCGGAGGCCAATATCCTTATTTCGAATTAAAAACCATGGAAAATGCAAGCGGTTATGTGAAATACCGGGATCAATATGCAATGACTCCTTGGCTTTACAATGCTTCCACTGGTGTCACCCTCAGTTATGAGGATGAGACATCATTGAGCACCAAATGCGATTATATCAACAGCAATAGTTTCGGCGGTTTAATCGTCTGGGAGATCTCCGGTGATGATGCCAGCTTTACCCTTACCAATTTAGCTTATAATAAATTGATAACGGGTGGCGGAACAGTAACCGTAGCCACTCCGAGCTTTAACTTAAGCAGTGGAACCTATACCAACGCTCAATCGATCACGATTTCCTGCGCCACCACAGGCGCGGTAATCCGCTATACTAAAGATGGAACTTCACCCACTTCCAGTTCAAGTGTTTATTCGGGACCGATTACGGTTTCCACAACCACTACGATCAAGGCAAAAGCATTTGCCGCGGGAATGAATGACTCGGTGGAGGCCAGCGCAACTTACACAATCTCGACTTCTTCCACTACGTCATATAAGGTCATCGGTTACGTATACGGCACGCCAAGTAATATTGCTGCCCAAAATTTAACCCACGTCAATTACGCGTTTGCTTCAATCGTAAACGGCCAGATATTCGTAACCACACCCTCTGATTTATCAATGCTTACAGCGCTTAAATCGGCCAATTCCAATTTAAAGATTATTCTTTCTATCGGAGGCTGGGGCGCGGACGGATTTTCCGACGCCGCATTAACGGATAGCTCACGGGCAACATTTGCTGCAAGCTGTCAGCAATGGATTACCAACTATAACCTGGATGGAATCGACATTGACTGGGAATATCCGGTTAACGGCGGATGGGGTGAGATTAGCTGCCGTCCTGAGGATAAAGTGAATTTTACTTTATTATTGCAGGCAGTCCGCAATAAGATCGGTACCGGAAAAATTCTCTCCATTGCCGGCGGTGCCGGATCGGAATTTATCAGTAACACCGAACTCCGTTCGGTTGCCTTGATTTGCGATTACATTAACATCATGACATACGACTTCGGCGCTTATGCCCATAATGCCAATTTGTACTCATCCAGCAGTTATAATTCGGGTATAAGTTGTGATACCGCCATCAAAAATTATATTGCAGCCGGTGTTCCTGCCGCCAAAATCAACATGGGTGTTCCTTTCTACGGACGCTATGGAGGTAATTGGCCGACTTTCGCTGAATTAACCGCAAATTACATTAATCTGAACGGCTGGGTCCGTTATTGGGATGACCAGGCTAAAGCCTGCTACCTGCTGAAAAATGGTGAGTTTATCACCTATGATGATGTTGAAACCCTCGGGTACAAAACCTCTTACATCAAATCCAACAGTCTGGGCGGCGTTATGTTCTGGCAGTATAATCAGGATTATCAGGAAAAATTGTTATCCAAACTGTGGTCGGATTTAAAAGGTGATTCCAATCCGGGCGGTTCTGCTCCCGGACTTGCTTCCCTTCAGGTTGACAATACCACCAATTCCGGCACTTATACTGTAACTGTTACCGTACCTGCCGGAAATACCGCGACTTCGATGACGCTTTATGAAAACAATACTGCTGTTAAAACCCAATCCATAACTGCAAGTTCGGCGACAGATCAAGTCATCGCCTATGCGGTAAGCGGCAAAACCAACGGGACTTATAGCTATTACGTCTCATTGACCAATGCTTACGGTACAACTCCCACTTCCAGCATGACTGTTACCGTCAAGGACGGATCCGATTCTTCCGATGGAACCGACTCGGGCACCCCCTCGGGAGTTCCGGGAACGCCTTCCCTCACCGCCGATAACTGGGACGGAGATGGGAATTATGTAATTACTTTCAATATGTGGTGGGGAAACAACGGGACTTCTTGGAAGATTTATCAGAATGACCAGCTAATTTATTCAGCGGCCCTTCAAGGTAATTCTCCCAACTCCCAAACCGCATCTTATAATATAACTGGCAAACCCAATGGGTCATATAAATATCGGATCGATCTGATTAACAAGTACGGAACAAGCAGCAGTGGCACTGTGACCGTCAATGTTACCAATTCAAACAGCGGCGGAAATACTGGAACTGTTCCCGGCGCCGCCTCCTTAAGCGTAAATAGCGCCACCAACACCGGAAGTTATACTGTGACTGTCTCCATACCGGCCAATAATACGGCAACTTCGATGACGCTTTATGAGAATAGCGCGGCCGTCAAAACTCAAGGCCTCACTGCCAACGCTTCATCGGCTCAAACCATTACCTATACGGTGAGCGGTAAAACCGCTGGGACATACGTTTATTACGCATCATTAAGCAACGCTTACGGCACCACTTCCAGTTCTAACTTATCAGTAACAGTATCCTTAAGCGATGGTGGCACAGTCGGTGCATGGCAGGCCAATACTGCTTATAAAGTCGGTGATCTCGTATCCTATCAGGGACTGACTTACAAATGCCTTCAAGCCCACACTTCCCTGGTTGGTTGGGAACCTTCCGGTGTGCCCGCGCTTTGGCAGCTTCAATAAACAAATATTATTCGGCATCACTTGAAACATCAGTTTTAAAGCAAAATGGTATGAAAACTTCAGCTTAGGTTAGTTATACGGTTTTAAAAAACAAGACCTTTTCATCTTTTTGAAAAGGTCTTGTTCATAATAAACTGACTTTAAAATAATATTGTTAACCTTTTGTTTTTAAGGTCTGCAGGTAATCCATTTTCCAGAAGGGACTGACGGACTCGTGGTCTTTACTCCCTTTAAAAAGATAGGGATATTTTTTTAGTGAAATCAGCTCTTCCCGATCCAGCTTTCGCAAATGAAAATGAAAAATGCTACACATCTGATCGGTATCGCGGGCTTGCAACGCTGCAACCAGCGCGTTGTGTTGGTTGAAAATCTCCTGCAAATTCATACCATCGCCGCAAGTTAATAAACGCATCCGGCGATAATGCCCCCAGACATTTTGTATAGCCCGCCAACAAAAGAGTTTATCAACCACAGTATAAAACACCTCGTGAAATTGATCATCACGGACCAGAAATTCCCGGATATCAACATGGGGACCGATAAGTTCCTGCTGTCTGCGTAATGCCTCGTTCAGCAATGTAATATCGGAGGGGGTATGGCAAGCCATAAACAGCTTCATCACTTCTTCTTCAACCGAAAGGCGCAAAAAACGTTCTTGCTCAATCCGCAGAGGATCGATTTGCGAAATCATTGTACCCCGTTGCGGCAATAAAGTTACCAGTCCCTCCTGCTCCAGGCGAATCAAGGCATCGCGCACAGGCGAACGTCCGATTTCAAAATGCTCACAAATATCCTTGATACTCAAGATAGCGCCCGGCTGTAAATATAACTCCACAATAGCCCGGCGCAGCACCGGATATACCTCGCCGTCATTCAAAGCTTGCTCTTTCAAGGGCGTTAATTCATCGTCATACTGCAATAATAGCTCTCCTTTTCAAGTTGACGGCAACATTGCCATAAACTAATACAGCATATGCCCTTTTCATGAGCAATTTTAGGCTGTATCGAGGCATAACCGCAGATGGCATCGATAATGTTTCAGACGAAAGGGTTATACTCTTTTTTATTCTACACGTTCGGCGTTAAAAAATCAATTGATAAGCGGCCTAAGGCCAGCAATAAATAGCGTTCGTAAATGCAGGGAGAGTAAGCGACATCCGTCATGCATTTTGAAAAATGCACAGCCCCTATCTCGGATGCGCTGTCAAGACCGCGCTTGTAATGAAATATCCCCATCATCCTGCGTTCCACCATCCGGCTGCGCGTGTAAATGTCCGGAATAACATCTTCCAGGGCATGAAAAATCTCGTGAAACAACGCAACCCGAATGATATCTCCCGGCGGAGTCAACTCAGCCAAGCCGTTTTCCCCAATAAACTGTTGCAACAATAAAATTGCACTATCATTCATAGTAATTGTCCGTCGGTCCGGCTCATAAAGTCCGATATACAAAAAAGGACCCGCCAATTCTTCGGTAGTGTGTACCAATCGTAAACCTAAACTCTTTAAGAGCGAATCTTCCAGCGGCCCTTGGGGAGATACCAAACCGTATCGTGCCTTAATTTGTTGTGCTATATCGGTAGCAGCTCTCACAGCGCCGTTCACTACCCTATGCTCTTCCTCATTGCTGAGTGCACAGCCGCAGAAATCCTTTCGCAGGATGCTACGGTACCACAAACTTTCTTCCCAATCAAGAGCCATTCTCACCGAGCGCCGGAGGGCATCATGATCGTATTTCATGGAGATCATCCCAATTCATTCCGGGCCAGCACTAATATTAACGTATCATCCGGGGCGACATCACAAAGCTCGGCTTCAATCAAACCGGTTACCTGCACCAGCTCCGGAATACCGGAATAGTCCAGTACATGAGAACCGGCAATAACATAGACATCAGGATTGATCCGCACTTCGCTTGAAAAATTGCTGGCGTGATCCCACATTCGCCTCAGGGTTTCCGGGGCATTTTTCATGGAGGTAGATTCCACTGCGCCATTGGCGCGCTGAATCTTGATAAAACCCTTTTTATCTACAACCCGTAAGGCCGCTTTCCCGCTTTTTTCAGCCGTTATCACAAAGATAAATTCGTTGGAAGCCTCCATTTTAACAGCGTTTTGGTCGACCCCGATGGAATCGGCTGCAATTTTAACAGCTTCTGCCGCGCTACAATTTTTCATCAAATCGCTGGTCTTTACCTCCGTCGAACCCATGGCAATCGCGGTAACCTTTTGAGCCTGTTCATCAATCTCCACATACACCTCGATGCTGTCCCCCACGGCGCCGCTGTTCATGGCAAGCTCTCTGGCTTCTTTCTTCAGCTGGGCAATATCGGTTGCCGTAGGATTGGGAATCGTCCGCTCCACCATTTCCCGGACCATCGCCAGAGCCACTCCAATCGAAGAAATCACCTCGGCATTTTCCGGGATCTGATATTTAAAATCCATCATATTGGCAGTAAAGGTCAACAGAGTGCCTGCACCGCCCCCAGCGCCCACCAGCACAATCTGTTCGCGTTCAATTTTATATTTCGTTACCAAATCTTCAATCACCGGGACAATCTTCTGGCAGGATTTTGTTAAAATCGCTTTGGCAGTTTCTTCAATCGACATACCCACTTCACTGGCTAAAAGTTGCATGGCCTTGCAGCTTGATTCGTAATTACCGCGGGCGTAATCATTTTCCCCTAGAATACCCAGGACGTTTGCTGCACACGTGTTAGTGATAGTTACGCTTTCGCCGTTATTGAGCCGAATCGCCACATAATCGGCGGGGTCGTTTTCGCGCGGCTTGATATAATATAATGTAGCGCCATCAAAAAGGGCTGTTTCAGTAAAACAGGCATAACCCAGTCCGGCAATATGGGCGGAACGAGGCCCGACATCAATGACTTCACCTTTTCTAGCCCGCACCATGCTGCCGCCGGCCACCCCCAAAACCCGTACATCCAAGCTATTAACGTAAGTGCGATGTCCACCGATAATGGAATAGTCAACCGCTGGACGGCCATTCTTGATCACCCCGATATTGGTCGAGGTACCGCCGACTTCAAAATAAATACCATTGGAGGCCCGCAGATACATCAAAGCCCCGATAACGCTGGCCGCAGGACCGGAAAGCATTGTTAAAATCGGACGTTTTTTCATCTCGTTGATTTCCATAACGCCGCCATCACCGCGCATAATCATCAACGGTACATCGATACCCGTGGAACGGACACTATGTTCAGTTGAATTGGCCGTGTCAAGCATCTTCGGCAGAATGGAAGCGTTCAAAGCCGCGGTACGGGTGCGGGTCGTCAGGCCGTATAACTTTGTGATATCGGATGCTACCGTACAGGGAATACCCAAAGACTCCGCTTCCTCAGCTACAATCCGTTCTTCTCTCATATTGTCAACGCCAAACGCCTTACTGGCTACAATGACCCGATCGCCCAGTTTAATCATTTTCCCGATGGTCTCCTTGACAACCTCAGGCGACATCTCTTTCATTTTCAAATGGGTATGGTCGATTTCAATAAACTTGCCGGTACCCAAATCAATACTTTCAATCCTCGTCTGCCTTTTGGCAAGAAAACCCTCCAGTCCCCCACCACTGATACCGATTACCCCGACCCGGGCTACATCCCCTTCCAACAGGGCGTTGGTGGCCTGTGTGGTGCTGTGGGCGATAAAGATAACCTCCTCGGGGCGGATGTTGTTTTCAGCAAGACATTTCTGAAAGGCCTCCACCACACCGGCAGCCACCCCCTGCTTGTGATGGTGGGTCGTCATCACCGAACCTTTACCAACAATCTCATTGGTATCATTATCAATGGCCACGGCCTTGGTGTGAGTCCCACCCACATCAATCCCGATCCGAATCGCTCTCTTGTTCATCATTTAAATCCTCCAGTGTTTAAACGCGCCCGCTCCCCCTTCAATCGGGGAACTTTATTCCGGGTGCGCTTTTTCAAAATCTGTGTCTAGAAGAAGAACCGGCCGGCTTCTTCATGGGTTCCCAGCCGATTCTTCCCGGAACGGGGTTCAACCTCTGCCGATCATCACATAGGCAATGATTTCAACAATAATCAAAATACCCCATGCCCAAGGCAAATTGGTTTTAATATATTGTTTCGGTTCCAGCTTTGCGTAACTGAGGCCCCACATGGTCCAGGATTGAGTGGGACAGGCACTGGCAACAATCGCAACCGGCGGAATCAGAAACAAAGCAAACAGGAACATTTCATGGAAAACGCCCATCGCTTGGAAAATCGATAACAAGGCAATACCGGAACCCCAAATCATGAGAGGACCCCGGAACAGCGCCAACGGGGCCAATACACAAAAAGCGATTAAGATTACCATTGGCGTGGTAGGAATAATACCGCCCAGCAGGCTTTGTAAAATCGGGGAAACCTGTTTGGCGGCAGCCTGGAATATATTCACGCTGTATAACATTCCAATCAACAGACCACTGTCGGCAATTCCGTCATACAGGGTTTTTTGAATCTTTTCCACAGCCAGTTTGTAAGTAACCAGATTCCGGGTGAAGAGCAATCCCATAAAAATCCCAAGTAAGAACGAAGGGACCGGTTGCCATTTGAAAAATGAAACCATAATAATCGGCACAAACGGCACGACCATACAGTACCAACCCAGCGGTCTGGCCTCTCGAACCTCTGGAGTGCCGCTTACAGCCCAAGCTCTTGCCCGATTACTTTTTTGGCTACGCAAATAATTAAAAAGAATGAAGGCAATCATGACTCCAACATGCACAATGGTAGCGATAACCGCAAAACGAATGTAATGGTCGTCATATTTTACATGGGGAAATACTCCAAAAAATTGATTGACATAAGCGATATTCAGGTACATGCCAGCCGCAACCGCCAGCATATAAGCGCCCAAGGCGGTTTTCTTATCAACACCCAAAGAGAACAAAATCGGTAACACAATCATCCCGATGGCCATCACCGACCCGACCCCGAAAGCACTGGTAAAAATCAAAGCACAAACAATGCTTAACAGCAACATGGTGAAAAGAGGTTTATCGCCAGCCAGTTCAACGGTTTTCTTGATGATGTAACCGGCGATACCCGTATCAACCAGCATCCGTCCAAACCAGGCTCCGAATACGATGATGGCAATGGTTTTCCCGTAATTTTCCACCGAAGTTTGAAAAATATCAGTTACCACGGCGTTCATGGGTACCCGCCCAATAATACACCAGGCGATGGCGGTGGCTATGAAACCAACCAACAGGTTTCCGCCTTTCATACAATAAATGATCAAACCAATAAATGTCACAAGTAATAAAATACCGCTAATCATGTTAATCACAATGTTCTTCCTCCCTTTAAGTCTTAATGAAGTAATGTCCCCAAAGTCGACGTTCCTATCGTTATTTCTGCAATCACCTCCTCTCTTATCGTTTTTTGTTACAGAATTTTTAATTACTTTGCACTAATATATTAAACTAATATATTAGTTGTGGCAATACCCAATTTATCACCCCAAGATTTACAGGTGAATTCATATATGCTAATGAATTTTCATACAATGGGTTATGATTACCGTCAAATCCCAAAAACCCGCTTCAGAAGACAGCGGGTTTTAACATTTTAAAAGATATAATCAAAAAAATAAAAGCAGAGCTAATTACGGTAAACAATGAGCATATCATGGATCGACTATAGTTTACTAATCCATCGATGTTCATTTAAGAATATCTTGGGATATAAATTACTAAAAGACAGTCTGGATTGTTTATTTACGGCTTTGGAATCAACTTCCCTCCATCTTGTTGGTTATCACCGGAAGATGAAGGCTATAAATAATCGCCACCAGTCGAATGATAAATGTTACCGCAAAGCAGATATAAAGAGGATGAATTCCCGGAATCCAATAATGAGAATAATAAAAAACGAAAGCTCCAATAATAGAAGCTAGGGCATAGATTTCTTTTTGAAACACCAAAGGGATTTCATTGGCGCAAATATCGCGGATAATCCCTCCGCCCACTCCCGTTAATAAACCGAAAGTTGCCACAATCTGGGGTTGCATCATTTTGTGTTGCAAAGCCATATTGGAGCCAAGAGCCGTAAAAGCACCCAATCCGAGAGCATCAAATAATAATATGATATTACCTAAATAAGAAAATTTCCGATGAAACAATATGGTCACAATAGCGGCAATGATGCTGATGTTAATATAGATCGGGTGGCGTAAAGCATTGGGAGGGTAATCGCCAATAAACACATCGCGGATAAGGCCTCCTCCAATTGCAGTCACGATTGCCAAAACAACAATCCCAAAGTAATCAAGCTGTTTTTTACATCCCAAAAGTGCCCCGGAAACAGCGAAAGCAGCTGTTCCGGCATATTCAAAAAAATTAATGAACAGCATATTTGTCAAAGGATCCTTCTATAGTTTTAGTAAATTCCTAAATACAGCAACAAATGCAGCAGATTGTAAAACTTTATTTTCCTATGATAATATATCATTCCCCTATCATGACGTCAATTTTGTTTAAAATTTTTTTAAGGGTTCAAAAAGAAAAGGCAAAAAAGATAATTAGTATAACGTTTTAGAGCCGTCAATAGGTATCTTAATGAAAACTCCCTCATTCCCTATAAAAAATTACTTCACTGGGATCAAGGCCATCAGATTATGAGCTGTCCATAGTTTGATCTGCGATTGCAATAGAGGCAACCGCCATTTTTTTAGGGGTTGCCTCTCCATGTGCCTCGATTTAAATCACTGAATCACGCATGAAGACATCTGATCATTACAAGCTGACCCCACATTACCGGTATCTCCAGTAAAAATCCACGAAGTGCCGGTAAAATTCCAATCTTGATAAACAGTGACCCTCCAGCCGCTGGGTACTTTCAAGGAAGTCATCCAGTCATTGGGAACTCCCATCGCGCTTAGCTGCATCATAGTATACGTTCCTTTGCCCAATACTTGACTGGCAGGTCCATTAAAATTATCGTCCTTGTAAAAAACCACACCGGTTCCGGCAAACATTTCAATTTCCGCCGTTTGCAGGTAGGGATCGCCGCTATTGGCGGTCACCAAAAACCGGTAAATCTTATAAGCCGTGTCATTGGTAAAAGTATACGTCTTTTTCAGATAACGGCTGGAAAAACTTTCGTTGCTTCTAGTATCCAAGGTGATCCAGTTCGTTCCGTCGTTGGAACCTTGGAAAGTCCAATCCTTAGGATCGCGGGCCGGATAATCATTGGCTGAAGTGATGGTATACTGATTGACCGCCCAGGCGATTCCTCCAAAATGATATTGAATCCATCCGGTTGGTTCTCTGATAAGCCATTTGGTGGAGGCCGAACCGTCAAAAGTTTTCGTCGCATCTTCACCGGACGGGCTGGCCGAACTACTGACACCGATGGTTCCACCCGTACATTTACTGGCAGCAGTAGGAATTACACTAATATTGTCAAATATCGCCGCCGAGCCGAAGGTTCGGACACCGATTGCGCCAGAAAAAAACGAAAAATCCGTGGCGTTAATTTTAGGATTGGACATATCATCGACGAAAACTTGAATGTTGGAACCGTTGGCAGTAACCTTCATATGATAGATGGTATTGGCCGATAGCGTCATATTTGAAGTCGCTAACCGGGTCCAATTATTGCTTGCTTTTCCGAGCACAACATAGCCGGTAGAGTTAAGTCCTGCATAATACCCGCTGTAAGCGTCAGTTCCAGTGGAAGGATTGGAAACCCTAAAAATGAGTCCGGCATCACCGCCGCTGATTGAAAGGTCCGCCTCATATGTAAAATTAGCAAAGCTGGTGTTATTAACAATCGCCTTCGCCCCGTTGTAAGTTCCTACAATATATTGACCATTCGTCACTGCCCAGTTCCCACCATAGACAGTCCAGTCAGCCGCATTATCACTCGTAAAATTATCGCTAAAACTCCCCCAGGGGGCGGCATAGTCCTGCAATACCATTTTAGAGATTCCTGCATCAATTCCCTGACCGCCAGTGGTTTGAGAACAATGGATGGCAATGAGATTTGCCCCATTGGTTATCAATGCATTCCTGCCTGCCTGGGTAATTTGTGATAAAGTATAACTGGTGGTATAACCGGCAGCAGTAGCTGCCTGAACTCCGTTGATGTAGATTTCACATGCCTCATCATGATAAACCTTGAATACCAAATTGCTGATGTCGGTTGCATTAAGGGATCCCAGTGTGAATTGTTTCCGAAGCCAGATATCGGAAGTATTCCAGGTGGTTCCAATTACCGCACCTGGAGTACCGGAAGTGCCAAATCCGCCGTTGCCCGTGCTCCAACTGGAATCGCTGAAGCCGGTGGTGTACCAATCGGAAGTCGGGGAAATGGTGGTATACTTCCAGGATTGAGCTTGACCTTGAGAAGTCGGCAACACATCGGAAACATACAACAGTTTATTTCTAACTTGTAAATTTGCGGCATTGATTTGATTGAAATCTCCTTTGACAACAGCGCGGTCATAAGTCATGAGCCCGTTCAGTTCGGTTTCAACATCGGTAATCTGGGTATAAACCGCGGCGCTTAAACCATGAATAGTTTTATAACCGGTCAGGGAATTCATATAGTCATAATATCTGTTGAGATAATCCGTAGCATTTGTTACATTGGAATAAGGGTTGCCATTGGTGCTCCAGATATGCCCATTGATTTGATAACCGATTCCACCATACTCACCACAGGCTACTGCTCTGGTAGTGCTGGCGGGGCAAACCGGTGAAGGGTAATTATGGTAGTCTTGTACTTGGCCCAAACCTTCATCGCTCCCGCCGCTATTGGGATTAACCAACCGGGATGGATCCAGGTTCAGCACTTCCTGAACCAGGTTCGTAGTATTTTGTTGTCCTTGGCCTTCATTAAAGATATCCCACATAATAATACATGGACTGTTCCAATGAGTCTGGACCATTTTAACCAATTCTGCTTCAAATGCCGCCGGATTTACAGCCACTCCCCCGTATGAATTACCGGAAGGCATATCCTGCCACACCAGCAGTCCTAATTTATCAGCCCAATAATACCAGCGATAAGGCTCTACTTTGATATGCTTTCGAACCATGTTGAAGCCCAACGCTTTGGTCTGTTGTAAATCATATTTCAGGGCATCATCGGTCGGAGCCGTATAAATCCCGTCAGGCCAAAATCCCTGGTCCAAAGGTCCTATCTGAAAGACAAATTGATTGTTCAGCAACATTTTCTGATAACCGTCCACCAATCCGAGGGAAATTTTGCGCATCCCAAAGTAGCTGGTAACTGAATCCACAGCGGTCCCGTTTTGGACAAGGGAAATCCCTAAATCATAAAGAAATGGATTGTCGGGCGACCAAAGCTTAGTATTAGGAACCTCAATTGTCATCTCGGTATTCGGACTTCCGGTAGCGGTTTGCACTACAATACCTGAATCTATGACTTGTACCGCAACAGAAATGCCAGTGGTGGAACCCGCTGTGTTCACGGTTAATTTCAAGGTGGAGTTGTCAATGTTCGGAACGATCTTGATATCATTGATTCCAGTTTGGGGAACCGGCTCGATCCAAACAGTCTGCCAAATTCCGGTTGTCGGGGTATAGAGGATTCCACCCGGGGCCGTTGTTTGTTTGCCCCGCGGCTGGCCTCCGGCTTCGGTAGGATCATAGACCCGGACGATTAATTCCTGGATGCCGATTCCGCTTAAATAAGAGGTAATGTCATAACGGAACGGATCATAGCCCCCTTTATGAATGCCCAGGCTTTTCCCGTTGATGTACACTTCCGACTCATAATCAACCGCGCCGAAGTTTAAGATGATCCTTTGCCCGTTCCATCCGGAGGGCACGGTAAAGGTCCGGCGGTACCAGAGCCGATCGTAGTGTTGCATTACACCCGAAAGGGCTGACTCTACCGGAAAAGGTACCAAAATTTCGCCGGATAATGTTTGCCCAACCGGAACTCCATCGCCGACGGCTCCAGATCGAAATTGCCATACTCCGTTTAAATTGAGCCAGTTGTTACGGACCATTTGCGGCCGGGGATACTCCGGCAAAGGATTGTTTGGATCGACCTGACTGGCCCATTGGGTCATGATTGGAGCCTGCTTGGATGACCACGCATAAATACCGGGGACAACTAACATCATGACCGTACCCGTTAAGATGATCATTCTTACGATTTTTTTCCCTACCATAAACAACACTCCTCTCAGTTTTTTGATCTTAAAGAGACTATTATCACTCGATAAATTTTATCCATTTTTTCCCTTATATGTTATTATTATATTATTTCTCATTTAGAGTACAATATATTTGGTATCATTATAGCTTTAATTTTCTTTGAAAAATTGTTAAAAAATTTAAGTTTTTTACTTAATTGTAAAAAACCTGCATTTAAATCCATAAATAAAATGCGCTGCTTTTTTAGTCAACGATGATACGCCTGGTTCATCCGGCCCCTTGCAACTAAATAATCGGAGGCCCGTGTCAACCGCCATAATTTTATCGGCCTTGCTGAAGTCTAAATAACGCAGGAGAGCTACTGAAGCAGCAAATGCCTATTTTAAAAAATCACGGCACCTTATTTCCACATACCAGATCCTTTGAATTTTATTTCACCCTTGGTTTGACAATCTTAAGAAGTAATTCCAGTAATCATTCATGTCTTAGCGCCATTGCATCATAATTAATCCCTTAATCTAAGATTAAAGTGATCTCATAACCCATTTTCCCCCTCGCCATTCCATCCGGAATATGGTATCTTATCTATGGAAGATTCTTGACACGAACGCAAGTTCGGTATAGGATAAAAAGAGAATATTATGGAGTAGCTTTAAATTTCTGGCTTTCAGCCATCGAAAAATCGATTGCTGAATATAGTTCTGTCTCAAGTTCAACTAAAGGAGTTTTCCAGATGCCGACACTCAAAAATAACACCATCTATGATAACAGCAGTATTTCATCCCTGAAAGGAGCCGATAGGGTCCGCCTCAGGCCGGGAGTTATCTTTGGTTCGGATGGTATTGAAGGTTGTGAACACTCATTTTTTGAAATTCTCTCCAACGCCATTGATGAAGCCCGGGAAGGATATGGGGACATCATAGAAATCATCCGCCATAGCGATGATTCAATCACAGTCATCGACCGAGGGCGCGGCATTCCGCTGGACTTCAATCCGAAAGAAAACCGTTTTAACTGGGAATTGGTTTTTTGTGAGCTTTATGCCGGAGGCAAATACAAAAACAATAGCGGCGAAAACTACGAGTTCAGCCTGGGCCTCAACGGTCTGGGAAGCTGTGCCACTCAATATAGTTCCGAATTCATGGATGTAACGGTATACCGTGATGGTTACAAATTTAGCCTTCATTTTGAAAAAGGGGAAAACATCGGAGGGTTACAAAAAGAAAAAACCAAATACGAACACACCGGAACCATCATTCATTGGAAGCCCGATTTAAGGGTCTTTACCGACATCAAAATTCCCCAGGAATACTATCAAACAACTCTTAAAAAGCAGGCAGTCGTCAATGCCGGCCTCTCGTTTAAGTTTCATGATAAAACGCTGAATGAGACCCGGGAATATTGTTACCAAAACGGAATTACCGACTACATCAAAGAAGTCAACCAAGATAAAGGCTTTACCGAAATTCAATCTTATGAAACTCAAACCCGGGGCCGTGACCGCGAGGATAAGCCCGAATACAGGGTTAAGTTGCAAGTCGGATTTTGTTTTAATAATGAAATCAACCTGCTCGAGTATTACCACAATTCAAGTTTTCTGGAATACGGCGGAGCTCCTGATAAAGCAGTCAAAAACGCCTTCATATATGAAATCGATAAATGCCTAAAAACCCGAGGTAAATATAATAAAGATGAAGCCAAAATTACTTTTGCCGATATCCAGGACAGTGTAATTCTGGTCAGCAATTCATTTTCCACCGAAACTAGTTACGAAAACCAGACTAAAAAATCAATTACTAATAAATTTATCCAGGAAGCGCTAACCGAATTTCTTAAAGAACAATTGGAAATTTATTTTATTGAGAATAAAATCGAGAGTGAAAAAATCCTGGACCAAGTGCTCATCAATAAACGAAGCCGGGAAACGGCTGAAAAGACCCGGATTAATATTAAAAAGAAACTTACCGGCAGTGTCGATATTGCCAATCGGGTCAAAAAATTCGTCGATTGCCGGACTAAGGATATCGGCAAACGTGAAATATATATCGTGGAAGGAGATTCGGCCCTGGGATCATGTAAAATGGGACGCGATGCCGATTTTCAAGCTGTCATGCCGGTGCGGGGCAAAATTTTAAACTGCCTCAAGGCAGAGTATGACAGTATTTTTAAAAATGAAATCATTGTTGATTTGTTGAAGGTGCTCGGCTGCGGCGTGGAGATTAAATCCAAACACAATAAGGATCTCAACACCTTTGATTTAAATAATTTGCGTTGGAATAAAATTATCATTTGTACCGATGCCGATGTGGACGGTTTTCAGATCCGTACTTTGATTTTGGCGATGCTCTACCGGTTGACGCCCACACTGATTTCCACCGGCAAAGTCTATATCGCCGAGTCGCCGTTGTTTGAAATTGCCGTCAAAGATAAATCGTATTTTGCCTATAATGAAAAAGAAAAGCAGGCCATCCTTTCCAAGATTAACGGCAAACACAGCATCCAGCGTTCCAAAGGACTTGGTGAAAATGAGCCTGAAATGATGTGGCAAACCACCATGAATCCCGCCACTCGCCGGCTGATTCAAGTACTGCCCGATGATGTGGAACGGACCGAGCAAGTTTTTGATCTGCTGCTTGGCGATAACCTGCAAGGAAGGAAAGATTTTATCGAGGAAAACGGCGATAAATATTTGGATATGTTGGATGTCAGCTGATAAACAAGGAGTAAAGTTATGCCTCAGACCAATCTGATCGAACAAAAAATTATCGATACCCTGGAACAAAACTATATGCCTTATGCCATGAGCGTCATCGTTTCCCGGGCCATTCCGGAAATTGACGGTTTTAAGCCATCCCACCGCAAAATGCTTTATACCATGTACAAGATGGGCTTGCTTACCGGAGGACGGACCAAGTCCGCCAATATTGTCGGGCAGACCATGAAACTCAATCCCCATGGTGATATGGCCATCTATGAAACTATGGTCCGTTTGACCCGGGGTTACGATGCGTTGCTTCACCCTTTCATTGACTCCAAAGGGAATTTCGGTAAACAATATTCCCGGGACATGCATTTTGCCGCACCCCGGTATACTGAGGCCAAACTGGACAAGCTTTGCGAAGAAATCTTCAAGGATTTGGACAAGGATACGGTTGACTTTATTGATAATTACGATGGCACTCTCAAAGAACCCACCTTGCTGCCGACGACTTTCCCCAATATCTTGGTTAACTCCAATCAGGGTATCGCCGTTGGGATGGCCAGCAATATTTGCAGCTTTAATTTGCGGGAGGTTTGTGAGGCCGCTTCCCAATACTTGAAAAATCCCGATGTGGACTTGACCAAATATCTAAAGGCCCCGGATCTGGCTTCCGGCGGGCAGTTAATCTTTAACGAACGGGATATTCGGGAGATTTACGAAACCGGCCGCGGCGGTTTCAAACTAAGGGCCAAGTACCGTTATGATACGGAAAATAATTGTCTGGAAATCTATGAAATTCCTTTCAATACAACCTCGGAAGCCATAATCGATGCAGTCATCGAACTGGTGAAGAGCGGCAAGATCAAAGAAATTAGTGATGTCCGGGATGAAACCGATTTAAACGGGCTCAAAGTAACCTTTGATCTTCGAAAAAACGTCGATCACGAAGCTTTAATGAATAAACTGTTTAAGTTAACCCCTCTTCAAGAATCGTTTAATTGTAATTTTAATATTCTCATTCATGGCAGACCCAAGGTTCTGGGTGTGCGCAGGATATTGAACGAATGGACCGAATTCCGGATCCAGTGCATCAAGCGGCAGACTGCCTTTGACATTCAGAAAAAGTCGGAAAAGCTCCATTTACTGGAAGGCTTAAATCAGATATTGCTCGATATCGACAAAGCGATCCGGATCATCCGCCAGACTGAACTGGAAAGCGCCGTAGTTCCTAATCTCATGCAAGGCTTTTCCATCGATCAAACTCAGGCTGAATTCATAGCGGAAATTAGACTTCGCAACCTGAATAAGGAATATATTTTAAACCGGGTGGCTGAGATCGCCGGACTTCAAAAGGAAATCGCATCTCTCGAGGAATTGAGAAGCCATGAGGATAAGATCAAAAACTTAATTTGTCATGAATTAGCGGAAGTTGCAAAAAAATTCGGCAGACCCCGCCGCACTGAAATTATCGGGGAGGAACACATCACCCAGGTCACAGTGGAGCATTTGATCGAAGATTACAATCTTAAGATTTTCCTGACGGAACAAAACTATCTCAAAAAAGTCGCTTTGACCTCTCTTCGGGCCAATCCCGAACAAAAATTGAAAGAGGATGATCGGATCATTCAAGAAGTAGAAACCCATAATAAGGCCGATTTACTCCTCTTCTCCAATAAACAATCGGTTTATAAGCTTAAAATCTATGACATCAACGACAGTAAAGCCAGCAACCTTGGTGAATATCTTACCAACTTGCTGGAACTGGAAAGCGATGAAAAAATTATTTGCTTGGTGGCAACCGACGATTACCACGGCAATTTACTTTTTGCCTTCGAAAACGGTAAGATTGCCAAGGTCGAAGTCGCAGGTTATGCCACCAAAACTAATCGCCGAAGACTGGCCAATGCTTATTCGGATCTCTCGCCCCTTGTGCAGATGATGTTTTTGGAACAGGATCTGGATTTCGTCGCATACAGCAGCATTAATAAAGTTTTACTCTTTAACAGCGCGGCCATCAGTGCCAAAACAACCCGGGACGCCCAGGGAGTTCAGGTACTCGCTTCCAAAAAAGGCAGCCGGATGATTGCCCTGAAACTCCTCTCCGAGGTAAACTTTTTGGATCCTGATTATTACCGGACGAAAAATATTCCGGCTATCGGTTGTTATTTAAAAGACGAAGACAAACAAATTAAACAGGCGGCGTTAGGACTAGAAGTACCGGGGAAAGAAATTTAAGCGAAGCACCGAGGGTAGGTCGATTATCCCTTTGACTACTCTGTCGTCATTTTTTTCGGCTATTTCAGGTGGTGGGGGGCCTGTCCGGACTTGAGGCTAAAATACATTCCCGAAGATACGCTTAATAGCTCCTTCGGGGAAAAGTCCGCATCCATTGGACTGTCAAGTTGGATCCAGGGGTATTCACTTTTATCAGAATTGTTTCCGCCACTGCCTTCCAGTATCCAATAAAATTCCTATCCATCAGTCCCTGACTGTATACCAACTCACCTTGGCTTTTAAACTGATCTTCTTTTTGTACATTTGTACATTCAATACCTTCTTATCTTCCTGCGAATTTAGCGGTAATTAATTTTAGCCCGATCGGCACCTTGCCACCCTTCACAAATCTCAGTTTTTAAAATCCAATCCAAAAAAAATGTCTTATTTTGAAAGAAATCATTATAACATTACGTTATATGAAATGTAATGACATTGGTCCACTTTTCGGAGGTATCTGTTTTGAGTTTAAACGGTCAAAATGAATTTGAATATATTATCCGGGCTCAAAATGGTGATAAACAAGCTTTTGGAGAGCTGGCTCTTTTATACAGGAAAAATATATGCGGGTTGGCCTATCGTATCATCGGTGATCTTCAGGAGGCAGAAGATATTACCCAAACTGTTTTCATCCGGGCTTTTTTAGCTCTGCCTAAATTCGCCCCCAAACGTGATGGTTCGCTGAAAGCCTGGTTATTGACTATCACTTCCCGCTTGTGTTTGGATTACCTGCGCCGGTCCAAAAAACATCTAATTTATACTGAAAATATTCCTGATGAAAATCTCCGTCAAGTTGCGGCTGATAAAAATGTCGCCGACATCATTATCGACTCTGAAGAAAAAAAAGCATTATGCGAGGCGTTGCTCCGGTTACCGCCCAACTACCGGATGGCAATCGCCCTCAAATATTTTGAAGAGCTTGATTACCAAGAGATATCTCAGGTCATGAAAATTCCTCTTGGAACTGTCGGTACCTGGATACGGCGTGGCCTGGTAGAACTAAGAAACGATCTCAACCAGAAAGGGGATGAAAGCCGTGCAAGACTGGCAGCCCGATGATGATTTGGAAACAAAAATTACTGCCCTGCTTAAGTTTGATCCGAATGAAATATCATCCGATAGTGAATTCATTCAAAAGCTGAATCAAAGGCTGTTGTTGTTGGAACTACCTCAGCCAGATCAGTTGTTTCGTCGAATCTGGTTCAATGGAATTTGTAATGGTCTTGCTGCAGCTGCATTGGGGGTAATCATCTTCATAAGTCTGCAAGTTTTACCACCCCTTCTTATGGAAGCATCCCTTACGGGTACAGAATTGATTCAATCAAAGATCGTCGGTGCCACCTTGAATCAAAATGTCTTATGGAAAAAACTTATCATGGATCTTCAACAATTAAAATAAATACTTCAATAAGGAGAAAAATCATGAATGAGTATCGCAAAAAACATCCTTTGATCAGCGCCTTCCTTTCCTTTATCTTTCCAGGTGCGGGACAACTTTATAATGAAGAATACGGCAAGGGATTAATCTTAATTACTGTCGCAATTGCCTCCATTATTAGCATCGTATATAGCGGAATTTCAATGGGTAATGAAATGATGAGTGGTTCAAACCATCCTCCAACAATGCTTATCATGCAAATCATTACTTCAGCTCTAATTTACTTTGGCCTCTGGCTTTATAGCATCATTGACGGTGCAATTGGCGCCCAGCGGATCTCCAACCAAACCTCTACAGAGGCTCAAAATCCAATATCCAAACCTCAGACCAAAGAAGCCGCGATAGCTCTAGGGGCCGTTCTGATAGTCATCGGCCTGTTGGGTATTCTCAACTTACTCGGCTTAAAATTACATTTATTAATTAAATACGGCTGGCCGGTGGCGCTCATTTTAATCGGAGGCTATTTACTTGCTAGATCCAGCGGCTTATTGAAGGGAGATCGTTAAATGAAACGCCATATAAGTCTGTCGGGAATCGGTTTAGGTCTATATCTTATAGGACTCGGGGTTTGTTATGTTTTTCAGCAAACGCTAGGTATACAAATCATCAGTTTTGGGTTGCGATTGTATCCATTTTTGATTATTTTACTCGGTCTCGATTTTGTTTTGACCAATACCGAACGGACCTCTTCATCATTCACCAAGCCGAGTCCAATAGTGGTTACCTTGCTTATTCTCTTCACGATTATCGGAGCAATCGGTAATTCATGCTTTCACAGTTTACAGTTTGACTTCCCAAGATTCAGGCATTTCGATCATTTGGAAAAAGGGTGGTTTGACCGGGATCAAGGGCCCCAAATCATCGTAAATAAGGATTTTAAAATTCCAACCGGAATCCAAACTATCAAAATCATGAATCAATCGGGTGATATCCGGATCAATAGTTCTAACAACGGTACAATATCGGCAGAAGCCAAAATTAGAGTGAAATTTGGCCGAAAATCCTTTTCAAAAAATGATTTTAACTTCATTGGGGATGTTCAAGGAGATAAATTTTTAATAAGATTAGATCTCCCTTGGAGATCTGGCCGTTTTAATCGCTATTTTAATTCCGATATTGTCTTGAATATCCCCGAGGGACTATCCGTATCCATCGAAAACACTGCAGGCGATGTCGAAGTAGCCACAATTGCAGGAAATCTGGATGTTGAAACAAAATCCGGAAACGTCCAAATTCAAGGCGTCGGCAGAAACATGAAATTAGCCACCTTGTTTGGAAATGTAACTGTCGGGAATATAACAGGGGATGCCGAAATCACTACCAAAGCTGGTGAAATCAATATCAAGAAAGTCAAAGGCAATGCCCGCATTGAAAGTATATCCGGCAATGTAACCCTGACGGAATGTGAAGGCCCGGTTCATATCGAACTAAAATCCGGCAATTTGGATATCAATCTTGCTAAAATAAGCGGTAATTGCGATCTTGATCTTAAATCGGGCAATATACAATTAGGGCTGCCATCCACCGCCCGGTTTACCATCGATGCGCAAAGCCTTTCCGGAAATATCAATTCCAATTTTGAGGTAATGGTTGAAAGAAAGTTTGCACGGGCAACCGCCAGGGGAATTGTCAATGGCGGCGGCCCGTTGGTAAAGATCCGGAATATTAGCGGCAATGTCGAACTAAGAAATTATTAAGTCAACCATCCATTTGGCTTAGGCTGAAACTTGCACTGATTTTTGGCTGCCCCGGTAACTTGATCCCCCGGAGAGTGCGTTAGCCCATTTGCCGCATTTATCACCCCAGCGGGCTATGGGTTCACCATCCAAATCCACTTGGATGACTTCACAAGCATTGGGGCAACCGTCGCAATTAAAGGTTTTCGGCGTAAATTGCATATCTGCCGTATCAAATCCGGCAAAGTTGGTTTGGACGTTATTTTTTTCAATATAATCTTTGGCAAGGAGCGCTGCGCCAATGGCCCCCATTACATTAAAATGTTTCGGAATAATGATCTCATGCTTCAATTCTTTTTCTAAAGCCGCCGCAATTCCTTTATTTGCAGCCACACCACCCTGAAAAACATAGGGGGGGGCCAATACTTTTCCCCGGCATAGATTGGTCAAGTAGTTCCGAATCAAGGCTTCACAAAGTCCTTTGATAATGTCCGCCTTGGAAAAACCGAATTGTTGTTTGGCTATCATATCCGATTCCGCGAATACGGTACACCGGCCGGCAATCCGGATGTTTTCGGTGGATGAAAGGGCCAGATCTCCAAATTGTTCAATGGGAATTTTGAGCCGTTCGGCTTGATGATCCAAAAATGAGCCGGTTCCTGCGGCACAAACGGTATTCATCGCAAAATCCACAACCATTTGATCCCGGAGCAAAATGACTTTGGAATCCTGACCGCCGATTTCAAAAATAGTCCTAACTTCCGGATAATAATGGGTCACTGCAGTAGCATGAGCCGTAATTTCATTTTTTACAATATCGGCTCCAATAATTATCCCGGCAAGTTGCCGTCCGCTGCCGGTTGTGCCAACCCCAAGAACCTGGAGATCCGGTTTTTCGTTCTGAAGTTGCTTGATTCCTTTTTTTATGCATTCCAAAGGTTGTCCGTTGGTCCGTATGTACTGCTGGGATAAAATCACACTTTCCGGGCTCACTGCGACAATATTGGTACTAACCGAGCCAACGTCAACTCCTAAAAACGCCTTTATCATTTTCATCCTCCTAGGCAGGGATTTGTTTTTTTCTCGTTCTTAGTAATTCTATAAAAGCTTCAATTCGGGTCAAATTATTGGCAATACCTGATTGTTCGTCAAGAGCCAATGTTAAAACCGGAATTTCATGTTCCCGAGAGATTTGTGGAGCAATACTCTGGGTTACCAGCTCCGGTAAACAGGCAAAAGGCATCAGGTGAATGATTCCGTCGAAACCCTTTTTCTTATAATCGACGATTGAACCGATATTTTCTATTTCATGGCCGCCAATGGGAATTTCCATGTACTGTTTAGCTGCTTTCAGTATGCTGGCATTGAATTTTCCAAAGGGTCTGGGAATATTATCATCAATCCATGTTGAAATACACATGGATCGTGAAACTTCGCAGCCCAAGTCGCCCATCACTTCAGCTATGTTCATATTAATAGACGTCTCCATAACCACGAATATTTCACCGACAATCCCAATTCGAATCTTTTTGCTTTCAGGAACTTCTCTGACGGGGATCGCCTTCAGCATTGATAAACCATCCTGATAAAGCTGCCGCACATCCCGTAGTTTTTGGGCTTCCTTATAAAAACGCTGAGTTATTTTGTCAAAAACCTTGGTAAACGAACCCTTTTCCGCTTCATAGGCCCTATTTTGTTCTACTATTTTCTGTAAACCGTCGACGGCTTGAGCCATCCGATAAACCGTATAAATGACATTAGCAACTTTGGCCCATGAGTTTTTTCCTTTTAGTAATGAGATGTTTCTCCAAAATCGGCCCGGATCCTCAAAAATGCTATCAAATACGATTATATTTACATCATAGCCTAAGCTCTGAAGGGTTCTACGGTGGACCTCATTATAAAACCCCGCTCTGCAAGGTCCGTTTCCTCCGGAAGTTACAATCGTATCGGCGCCCAAATCCAAGGCCTCAATATAGGACCCTAGGACAACTTTATAAGGGAAACAAGCAAATTCGGGGCTGTATTTCACTCCTAAACGTATTGTATGTTGACTTGGCCTAGGCGGCTCAATGACTTCATGACCTAAGAGTTCAAAAATTTTATGATAAATAATCGTCGAACCCATATAAGGAAAGGTTATTTTCATTTAAGCGCACTCCGTTTTGGATTTCTTCTTGGCTATCATATCAACAAATGCTTCCACCCTGGTTTGTAAATGGTTTTCACCGGTGTGTTCATCAATCCGGACCGTCATGAAAGGCTTTTGATAATTAGCCGAATCAAGTTCCAATACTTTGCCTAAAAATGAATCGGGTCCGCAACCAAAGGCGGTAACGTGAATTAAACCGTCAAAACTGGGATCTTCAAAGAAATGATAAGCACCTGCTAGTAATTTATTTGAAAAAGTCCAGAAAAGTGTGCGGGGAAACCTTTTGAGTTGCTTTTGGATTCTATCTTGATCCAGCATTTCAAAAGTAACCACTTCGGCTCCAAGTCCGCGGAGCCGATTTAAAATGTCCATACTGATGAAGTTATCATAAACATTGTAGACATAACCGATAACACCTATTCTTAGCGGCTTTTTCATAGAAGAACATTTTTTCCCGGTTAGGATTCGCTCGTTTGCCTGCCTGCAATCATATCCTTCCAAAAGGGAATATTCACGAAAATCCGCCCATTTTGCCCGGGCACGCTGAATCGCTTTCTTGATTGTTTGGCGATTATCCGTAAAAAGTTTACCGATATCTATATATTCACGACTTTCAGAGATATCATCAGTTTTAGCATTGATAAAGTGGGTGAGCATTCTCTCCTGAAGTTCAGGAACAGTCTGGCGAAGCATATCCGGAAGCCCCAAAAATTTAGGACAAAAAGTATCCCTTTTCCCAATCGAAACAAAACGGGGGATGTAAAGATAGTCGACTTTCTGGTCCAGTAATTCCACGACATGACCGGTAAAAATTTTCATTGGTACACAGATCTCTGGAACGGAATTACGGACTCCTTTATCAAGTATGGCTTTATTGGTTGACGGAGTCTGAACGGTCTCCTGTCCAAGTTCCTCAAAAAAAGTTTTCCAAAAACTGATATAATAAGGATGGAGTAATGCGGACGGAATGCCGATTTTCATGATTCTACCTCCAGCTGAGTGACTCGTAAAACTCCCTTTAATAAATACCCAAACTCAAGAAAGCTTTTCGTACAGAATTTCTTAACTTTATCGAATGCGCTTTATCCTGAAATGTTACACTAATCTGCGTGTAAACTGGGATTTTCCGATAATTCGACAACATCAAGTACCCGTTCCATTTCTTTTTCAACTTCGTCCCGATCAATAGGAAACGAAAAAAAATGTTTTTGAAAAACCAAGGTAACCATGCCCCCAACGCAAATCCTCAATATTGTACGGGCCCTTTCGACCGAGATTCCCATTTTGACTGCTAGTAATCGTTCAATCATATCGATAAGTTCAAATAACTTCCCGAAAAACTTATTCTTGGCTAAAATCATTAATTCATCGTTGTACTGCATCTCCATCAAAACAATTTTAACCAATTCAAAATTATTCTCTAAGAATTCTAAACGATCCACCAATATGGTTTTTAAAAAATCCCGGGTTGGATAATCTTTTGATATTTCCACCTTTTCAAGAAGCGATGTAATCTCGATATTATCCAATAACTGGCCCATCGCTTTCTGCACAATCTCTCTTAATAGCGATGGTTTATCACGATAATACTTAAAAATAATCGTCTCCGATAGCCCGGCTTCTTTGGCTATGGAAGCGGTGGTTGTGGCTTTAAACCCGTTCAAAGCAATCAGTTTGATGGCTGCATTCAATATTTTCTCTTGGGTTTCCGCTTTTTTATTATTCATTCATTGCTCCCTATTATAAACCCATTGAACAAACTAAAAAGTAAGTCCTTACTTACTTTGGAGTATAACATTTTTATCCAATCCATGCAACTTTTTTTATTTCAACATACCCGTTCAATTATCGGATAGGTAGCTATTTCAGCTTCTTTTTTACCTTGCTCATTGATTCACTTTAAATATTTCATGATATTTCAATATTATTCTCAATATGGAATATCTAGGACCCAATCATATTCTGTGTAACTATTACGCATCCTCGCCTTTACTGATGACACAGTCAAAACTTTTTTTATACAAAAAAACGCTGATAAACAAGGAAAAAATCGGATCGGCTTTCCAATAACCAAAGAAATAGTTAAGACCGAGGCTAAATATAAGCCCTATTGAAATCAACATATAAGCCCTAATATTATAGAACCCCATTTTAATTGTAATTTTAAATGAATCATAATTGTGGTTAAACCAGAAAGTCAATGCCGGCATAAGCGCTAACGAACAAAAAGCGACAATAATTCCTGCCATTGACCGTAAAGGAGGTATTTTTAAGATTAATGCTTGGAGTGACTGAATTAATACCCAAGAACCCCCGAAAAATGAAACAATTGCTACAAAAAGCATCGGTTTGTTCAGGGTCATCCCTATAGAAGCGGATTTTTCCCTTAACGCCTTATGAAGCCGCTTAACCATAATGAAATTACTTATTGTTTCAATCACACTTATCAAACCAAAACTGATCAAAGCAATGCTTTGAGTCGATATACCAAAAAAAAGAGCCAAAAAAGCTTCGAGGATATTGTAAAAAACAACGACATATTGTATTTGAGCTTGTGACCTTTTGAACATTTTGATACCTCGGTTTGTCTATAAAGATATGATATTTTTAGCCAATTTCTCATTTCGGGATTTTTCAATAGGATTAATTTAAAATACTTTTTAATACGTATTGTGTTTCCTTTATTGATACTTAAAGTGAAAATTTAGACATAAATTATTTGGCAGTGGAATTAATGTTAAATTAAATCAAAAATTAATATAATTTCATTGTCAAATACTACTATTGGTAGTAAATTAAATATAATAAACAACATAATCGATAAAGGCAAATCCGGTGAAAACCGGAGACGCAAAACTACGGGTCTAAGGTCTTTTTTTAAGGCTATGATCGCCGGGTCGCCTAAATTAATGTTGTTTTTTATTTGATTACTTTTATGTTTTGGAGAAAAAATGCTCATTTTGTCAATCAACAGTGTAACCAATCAAATGCTCCTGGCTAAAAACATCTATTCCGCTGATGGAAACACTTTACTTACTGCAGGAACCCGCTTAAGTGACAATTTCATTAAAAAATTAAAACAATTCGGTGTGTCCACTGTTTACATTTCTGATAAATATATCGAAAAAATCGAAGTTGATGAATTGGTTAAAATTCAAACAAAAAATGAAGCAACGCGAATCACCAAAGAGGTAATGGATAACATTCGCCAAGACAAAACCTGGGATGGAGAAGATATTCACCAAGTCGTTGTCCGGATCATGGATGAATTATTTGAAAATCGCGATATTCTATACAACTTAGTAGAAATTAGGGCCATGAATGATTATCATTACGCGCACAATGTTGCTGTTTGCATATTATCCCTCATGACCGGAATTACCTTGTGTTATAATTATCAACAATTAAAAAAACTTGGTACTGGAGCCCTCCTTCATGATGTTGGCAAGTCGAAGATTTCCTTAAAAATCCTCAACAAAAAAGGCAATCTCACCCAGAAAGAATACGAGGAACTAAAGAAACATCCCTCTCTCGGTTATGATATCCTTATGCAAAGTAAAAATATTAGTGAGGAAGAGGCTTTCATCGCTTGGCAACACCATGAGCGATTTGACGGCTCAGGGTATCCATTAGGCCTTCGAGGCACGGAAATATGCGAGCCCGCGCGAATCGTGTCTCTCGCTGATGTTTATGATGCAATGTCAACAGACCGGATCTATCGGAAAAGATTCTTACCCCAGGAAGTGGTTGAATATATTCGTGACCAAGGACCCAATCAGTTTGATCCCGATTTATCAAAAGTCTTTTTGGAAAATATAGCTCCTTTCCCAATCGGAAGCATGGTTCTCCTAAATAATGGCCGAAAAGGAGTAGTTGCACATGTATCCAAAGATTTTCCAGCCCGGCCCTTAATTAAAATGATTTGCGATCGAAACGGTAATTTGATAAAAAAACCGGAGGAAAAAGATTTAAAAAAGGATTTAACCTTGTTTGTCGTCAAAACATTGAAAGATGATGAGATGGGTGTTCATTAAAGTTTTAAGTCACTTCCTTGCCCGGATTTTTGGTCATAACATTCCCCAAGCGCTTTCCACCGTGTTTTTCATTAACATTGCAATCGTCATCGGTCCTACTCCACCAGGAACCGGAGTCAGCCAGCCAGCCACTTCTGCAACAGAATTAAAATGAACATCTCCGACAAGCTTCCCTTCGGCGTTAACACTTGTGCCAACATCTATCACCACTGCTCCCGGTTTTACCATGTCACCCCTGATAAGTTCGGGCTTACCCACTGCTGCTATTAATATATCGGCTCTTCTGCAAATTACCCCAAGCTCGCTGGTTTTAGAATGACAAACGGTAACCGTGCCATGTTCTCTTAAAAGTAATATCACTTGAGGTTTGCCTACAATGTTACTACGTCCGACCACGACACATTCTTTTCCTGTTATTGATACCCCGGTCGACTTAATAAGTTCCATAACTCCCGCCGGAGTGCATGATATAAAACCCGGAATGCCAATCATCAATTTACCCACATTGATCGGATGAAATCCATCAACATCTTTTGATGGCGCAATCCTTTCAATGACCTGAGCTTCATTCAATTGTCCGGGCAAAGGCAATTGGACTAAAATACCATGAATTTTGGGGTTTTGATTGAGCTCATCGATTAACCGAATCAATTCAGCTTGAGTAGTTTCTCCCGCCAAAACATGTTCTTGGGAATAAATGCCCAACTCGGCACAAACCTTCTTTTTCATATTGACATACTTGCGGGAAGAAGGGTTGTCTCCAGCAATCACTACAGCCAAACCAGGCTGTCTCCCCTTTTGTGTCAAATCGGTAATTCTCAATTTTAACTCGGCTTTAATTTTGGAGGCCAGGGCTTTCCCATCAATAATGTTAGCAGACATATAAACACCCCTTTAGCTAAATAATTCCAACTGTTTGACTTGCCCTGCATGACTCTTCACTACCATCTTTTCCATCACATCGGAAGGAAAGAGTTTGAAAAAACGTGAGGCTTCGACCGATACTTGCTCTCCATAGCGAGTCCGGAATTGCGAATTTATCAAATATAACTGCTGTTTAGCTCTGGTCACCCCTACATAAAATAATCTTTGTTCTTCGTTAACCGTATCCGGAACCGGCTCAGTACCATAGGGTATAAGGCCTTCCTCCACACCAACAATAAAGACAACTGGAAACTCCAGTCCTTTGGCTGCATGAATTGTTAAAAGTGTAATCGTTTCGGTACCGACCGTCTTATCACCTTTCCGGAAAATATCGGCCTCAAGCGCCAGCGGTAAAGAGCGAAACAATTCATCTAAGTTCCGGTAATTCTCGCAAATCTTTTTAAATCTTTCCAGTTCCTCGGTTTCCACCGGGTCCATTCTCAATACCCAGTCATCAACAATCTCAGAAGTTTTCTTGTTTATTTGGTCTTTATAATATTGTACAACACCGTGAAATTGCCGCAGTTGATTAAGCTTTTCGGGCGCCAGCTCGGCAGCCAATAGATCGCTCAATTGATTCTTAGGTTGAAGCTTAATCAAGTCTATTAACTCATCAACATCCGCGTTTTTAAAACCCCAACGGGGTTGCCTCAAATTAGCCCGGAGCAAAAAGATGTCATCCGGTTCATAAAGATAGCGAAAAAATGTTATAAAGTCTTTTACGGTTGAAGCCTCCAAGGTTCCAGTTGGTCCTACTACCCGGTAAGGGAGTCCTGCGGTTGCTAACGCATGTTCTATTACCAGCGCTTGTTTTGCGGTGCGGTACAAAATCGCCACATCGTTGAAACTGTACGAACCGGCATTAAATATTTTATTACTTCCTTTTCCTCTTCGGTTATGGGCCATGATCATGGTTGAGCCCCCAAGTAAATCGTTTATCTCATTCACGATAAATTTTGCGGCATCTTTTTCGCTGGGTGCTTCCAAATGAACGATAACCGACGGATTCACCTGGCTATTTTGCGGTAGGGTTTGCCGGTATTGCTGGGGAATCAACGAATTGGCCGCCTTAACCAAAATCGAGGAAGCCCGGTAATTGCGACTAAGATGGTATGAAACAGCCTTGGGAAGAGCTTTTTCGGTTTCAAATTCCTTGAAAAAACACGCACTAGCCCCCCGGAAACCATAGATCGACTGATTTGGATCGCCGATAACCATCAAATTTTGGTTGTCTTCGGCCCATAATTTAATTAATTTGTATTGAATCGGGTTAATATCCTGGAATTCATCAACCAATATGTATCGGAATTGCTGCTTTATGGGCAAAAGCCACTCAGGATTTTGTTCCCATAAATCGATAGTATGTAACAAAACATCATCAAAATCCATACGCTGGTATCGCTGTAAACTCTCTTGATAAGCCTGATATATCTCGGAAACTTTTGATGGTATTGTTAATTCGGTGTCCCAAAGATATTTATTTTTTACCAACGAGATAACCAAAGCCGCCTCGCGGGCAGTCATCGGAACACGATTCCGCCGTAGCACTTCTTCAATAACATCTCTGGCTTCATACTCGTCTAAAAGTTTGAAAGTATGAAGCTGCGGGGTTTGATTGATAATCCGCCAAGCAATACTATGAAAGGTTCCCAGATTCAGCCGATTGACTCTTTTATCGCCCTTGAATAGCGTTATTACTCTGGTCTTAAGCTCTGCAGCTGCTTTATTCGTAAATGTTACTCCGGTTATCTCTCCTGGATTCACATTTTTTTCTTGAATTAAAAAAGCGATTCTTTCTACCAGTGTTCGTGTTTTCCCCGCACCCGGACCGGCAATAACTATGGAAACCGGCTGATCGGTACGAATTATATCTAGCTGTTCCTGGCTCAATTCACGATCCACCGAAGTGGATTGAGGTTTAAAAGCAGAGTCAGCTCCTTTTTCAATCTGGGAGGCAATTTCTTTCATGATCGAACCTAATAACGGTCCTTTAGGTTTTTCGATAACCGTATCCGGTTCAAAAAGAGCAGCCTGACCTTTCAAAGCTTGACGATCATCTTCCCGGAGTACCGAAATAATTCCATAGGCACCATCATAACCGGGTTTTACTGAAACTTCACCGACGCGCAAACGCCGTATACCCTCGGCCACCAAAACTCCGGAAACCTTAGCGATGTCCGCCAGTTCCGTTTCCCGCAAAACAGTTAACTCAGGCCCAAAACTTCGCAACAATTCAAAATATATCCCTTCAACCTTACGAGAGGCTACACCACTATGGATTGCCGATCCAATAATTTCCTTTAAGGGGACTAAACTTTCATAAGGAAAAAAATCTGCCGGTTTAAAACCAACCGGGCGGTCTGCAAGGTCAATGACCCGGTGAAGCACACCCACAGTAACCTTTCTCCCACAAACCGGGCAGTTACCGGCTTTTAGAATCGTCTCTTCGGGAGTGAGGCAGACTTCACAGTTTCGATGACCATCATAATGGTATTTTCCTTCTTCCGGAAAAAATTCAAGAGTTCCGGCAAATTGCTCCCTGTCCTTGTGCTGAAGAGCATCTTTCAAACCTTGATAAGAGAAATCCCCATTAAAAAGATTGGCTTCTCTGGCTAAATTGGTTGGGTTATGGGCATCAGAATTGGATACCAAGGTAAAACGATCCAATGCCGACCATCGCCAGTTCATAGCTGGATCTGACGACAATCCGGTTTCCAAGGCAAAAATATATTGGGTTAGATCTTCATAACATTCTGTAATGTCATCAAAACCTGAATTAGAACCAAAAACTGAAAAATGAGGAGTCCAAATATGCGCCGGAATAAAGATTACTTCCGGGCAGACCCCCAGTATGAGATCGAACAGACGATGACTATCCATGCCCAAAATAGGTCTACCGTCGGCCCGGATATTCATTCCTAATTCTTCCAGCCTATCACTAATGGCATCCGCGGATTCCAAAGAAGGCAGCACCACCAGATGATGAACTTTCCTTACCCGGCCGTTTTTTTTATATATCGTACTGAGTTCACCGGTTATTACAAAACGGACTTCCGGGACACCCGGAATTTCCTGAGCTACAGTTTCTTTAAGTCTGTAAAAACCTGATTCTGCCGGGATAAGAGTACCCCGTAGTTCCTTCCGCCAACCGGGGTGTGTAAAATCACCGCTGCCGACTAATGAAACACCCTTTAATCCGGCCCAACGGTGCAAGTTTTGCGGGTTACATTCTTTACTGGTAGCCATGGAAAAATGGGAATGAATATGTAAGTCAGCGACCCAAGGCAAAAAAACCACTCCCTATTATAATCTACTTTTAAGAATTTTCCACACTCATTGGTAATAACCTGCTTTTCCAAAATAAAAATAGCCGTAGCGAGTGCAGGAATCCCCATGCTAATGACGAAATATTAAAATTACATAACCATCCAAACCAGATCCAATGTTATTCCTATAGACAAGGAATCCTCCATTGCTGCATTCCCTTTACTGTATTTAAAAATAGCCATCGAACCTTTTTTCTTTCATACCTAGGGCCAAGGAATTTTCCTCGGTCAATGATTAACCCTGGCATAATGAGTAACATCCCCTTTAATAAAAAAAGCGGAGGTTCGCTATGAATCCTACAATCAAAGATATCAAGGTCATTACAACAGCACCCGAAGGAATCAATTTAGTTGTTGTAAAAGTGCTCACCACAGACCCGGGCCTTTATGGCCTAGGCTGTGCTACCTTTACCTACCGTCACTTAACCGTGAAGCATTTACTCGAAGAATATATCCGTCCTTTGATCATAGGCCGCGATGTGGGACGGGTCAGTGAGATTTGGCAATTAATGCACCAAAACGCTTACTGGCGCTATGGCCCAATCGTCAACAATGCCATTTCCGGCATTGATATGGCGCTTTGGGATATTAAAGGAAAAATGGCCAAAATGCCTGTCTATGAATTATTCGGTGGCAAGATGCGTGAAGGGGTACCGGTGTATCGTCATGCCGACGGCCATGACCTCAACGAAATCTGTGACAACATTGAAAAGTATCAAAGCATCGGCATCCGCCACATCCGTTGTCAATGCGGCGGTTATGGCGGCAGCAACTACGGTGATGCTCCCGCTTGGGCGGCTAAAGGAGCACCTCCGGGAGTTTACCTGGATAGTAAAACGTATATGCGTGATACCCTGAAGCTATTTGAAGGCATCCGCGCCAAAATCGGTTTTGACATCGATCTGTTGCACGATGTGCACGAGCGTATCCATCCAGCGGATTCCGTTCGTTTTGTTAAAGAAATGGAGCCCTATAAACTGTTTTTTATGGAAGATGTTGTCCCTTTGGAGCAGACCGAATGGTTGCAACACATCCGTGAAACAAGTGTAACGCCCATAGCTCAAGGAGAACTGTTTAACAACCCCTCCGAATACAAAACTTTGGTACAAACCCGCATGATCGATTTCATGCGGGTTCATATCAGTCAGATTGGCGGTATCACCCCGGCACATCAGTTGCAGCAATTCTGCCAACAGTATGGCGTACGTATCTGCTGGCACGGCCCCGGGGATATGAGCCCAATAGCCCACGCCGCAAATATACATATCGATTTGGCGGCCGCAAATTTGGGTTTACAGGAATGGAGCGGCATCGAACCTCCTAATTTCGTCATTCAACAATTAAAGGGGCCGCACGGTGCTCTCGCGGAAGTTTTCCTCGGTATGCCAACTTACGGCAATGACGGCTTTGTATATGCCAACGATCAACCCGGTCTCGGCGTGGATATCAATGAAAAAGAAGCCGCCAAATATCCTTGCGAAAATCCTGTGACAACCTGGACGCAAACCCGCCTTCGGGACGGTTCTTTGCAAACTCCGTAAGGCGAAACCCACTTTTCGTATTTTCTCCGGTCTAAAATACTCCCGCCCATAAGCGGAATATTTATAGACCGGAGATCCCAGCAAGAATTTACCAAAACTCCTTGATATCAATCCTGGCTGCCAAATCGGTGGGGTACATCCAAGATTGATCCCCAGCAGGGGCGTCTTGCCGTGGAATTTCAAGCGATTCCTTTTTCATTTTCTTTGATTATAAAAAAAGTGATCCCTTTTAGAGACCACTCACTCTTTGACTAAAAATTGGCTCCCCGAGTAGGACTCGAACCTACAACCACCCGGTTAACAGCCGGGTGCTCTACCATTGAGCTATCGAGGAGTGTACGAACATCCTGAATTTCAACGACTTAAATATAATAACACAGAGTCCATTCCGACGTCAAGCTTATTTTAATATTTTTATCAAAAAAGTGTCCAACCTTCGTATACATCATTTACGACTACCTTCAACGCCGATTAGACCTATGAGTTTTCCAGCTCTAGAGAACCAGGAAACATTAAAACGGCGGAGTCTACTGTCACCTAACGACTTGGAGAGTTTATCTGGATGTTCATTTTACCAATCGCTTCCCATAAACCATTTAAATAAGCAATTCCCAACGCGCGATCATTGAGGCCGCATCCGGGCCTTCCTGTTTCACCCCAAATCATTCGGCCGTGATCCGGTCGGAGATACCCTTGAAAACCGATTTCGAAATAAGCTTTCATAATCTCGAATAAATCCAAGGAGCCATCTGCAGATAGATGGGAGGTTTCATAAAAACTATGGGGTGCCTGAATTTTTATATTTCGAACATGTCCAAAATGAATTCGTCCCAATCCGCCAAAATATCGAATGAGCGCTGGAATATCATTAACAGGATCGGCGCCCAGCGAACCACTGCATAGTGTAAGTCCATTGTATGAACTATCCACCAAATCGAGAATCTGCTGAATCCGTTCCCGGGAAGTGACAATCCGCGGCAAATCAAAAATCGGCCATGGAGGATCATCGGGATGAAGAGCCATTTTAACATCGACTTCCTCACAAACAGGAATAATGGCTTTTAAAAAATAACCCAAATTCTCCAAAAGTCTGGCTTCATCCATCTCTTGATATCGTTCCAACAATGCCTTCTGGGTTTTTATTTTTTCAGGTTCCCAGCCCGGCAGGCCACAGCCGCCGGAATGTTCTCCCATTATCTGGATCATCCGGTCCGCATCCACCCTTGGAATCTTTTCTTCTTCATAAGACATGGCACGGGAACCATCGGACAAAAGTTTTCCCAAATTCGAACGAGTCATGTCAAAAACCGGCATGAAATTATAACAAACAACTTTAATACCGCAGGACGCCAAACTCCGCAAAGTCTTTTGATAGTTTTCAATATATCGATCCCGGCTCGGGAATCCCAATTTGATATCCTCGTGCACATTCACACTTTCGACAACCTCAAATTCTAAACCCGCTTGAGTGATAGTATCCTTTAAAAAACGGATCGAAGCAAGGGGCCATACCTCACCAACCGGAACGTCGTTAAGAGCGCTTACAATCCCCGGCTTTCCTGGTATTTGCCGGATGTTCTCCAATGAAATGCCATCGTGTCCATAGCCAAACCATCGGAATGTCATTTTCATGGCTCACACATCCCCGCATATAAAAGATGCCATTCTATAATCGTTGCCATTGAAATCACGCCAAAATGGCTACCCTCTTCTCCATTAACCCTTCACAGCACCCATCGTTAAGCCTTTTATGATATAACGCTGAAAAATCATGGTCAGAATAATAGCCGGCGTTATAATTACCACCGCTGCAGCCATCACGCTTCCCCAATTGATTTCCGCATAAGAAACAAAATTATAAACGGCAATGGGTAATGTCTTGGTCCGTTGCGAACTTAAAACCAATGAAAACATAAAATTATTCCACGAAAATATAAAGGCCAACGTTGTTGAAGTTAAAATCCCTGGTCCCGAAAGGGGCAAATAGATCCGGACAAATGCTTTTTGCAGCGTGCAACCGTCGATTAAGGCCGACTCTTCTAATTCCCGGGGTAAACCATCAAAATAGTTAATCATAATCCAAACGATTAGCGGCAATCCAACGAGCATGTGAGTGAGAATTAGTGCCAAATGGGTATCAATCAAACGAATTCTGGAAAATATGATATACCAAGGAATCAAAAAAGAGATCCCCGGCATTAAACGCGCGATTAAAATGGATATCCCAAAATTCTGCATCTTATATTTAGAGATGGCATAGGCAGCCGGAAGCCCTAAAATGAGAGCAAGCAAAGTTGAACCCACAGCAATAATAGAGCTGTTTATGAGATAAAATCCAAAATCTTGCTCCATAAAGACATTTTTATAATTAGCCAAGGTCGGTTCAAAAAACCAAATTGGGGGTGAGGCAATAATCTGCGATTGTGTCTTGAAAGACGAAGCCAAAATCCAAAGCAGTGGGAAAAGGAACGGAATAATAATCAATGCTATCAAACAATACCAACCGATTTGGGATATTAATTTTTTGTTCATATCGTTCATCTCCGCTCGCTTTATTAATTATCAAAAGAATTTCTCATTTTCAACAAAATAACGCTACAGACCAGTACAATGCCGAATAATATCATTAGCGATGCCGATGCAGCTCCAAAACGGAAATAGCCGAACCCTAAATTATATGAATAAATATTCAATGTCTCAGAAGCAAATCCAGGGCCACCCGAAGTCGTAGCATATATAATATCAAAGGTCTTCAAGACATCTATCAAGCGCAAAGTGACTGCGATTAAAATCGTAGGTTTTAACAACGGCAAGGTAACATAGCGGATTGCTTGAAAACGGTTAGCCCCATCGATATTGGCGGCTTCAAAGGGATCCTCCGGCAATCCGGCCAATCCTGCTAATACTATTAAAGAAATCATTGGTGTCCATTCCCAAATATCAATTAATACCAAGGATGGAATCACTGTTAAATTAGAAGCAAGCCATTTGGAAGCCGGCAGTCCCAGCAGATGTAAAGCGTAATTTCCAAGACCGATCGTCGGCTCATAAAACAAAGTCCAAGCTAGTCCTATCGCCACAGGAGTGGCCACTAACGGTAATAATAAAATAAATTTAACCAAACTCTTGCCGCGAAATTCGCGATTCAAAATCAAAGCGATGATGATTCCCAAAACGGTTTCGATTATCAGCGCCGAAAAAGTAAAATAAAAAGTAAGGCCTAAAGCATTGTGAAATCTCGGCTCTTTTAACAAGGAAATATAGTTGTCGAGGCCAATGAAACTGACCACTCCTCCAGAAGTCAGATCCCAATCCGTGAGGCTTACGAAAAAGGTATACAATAACGGAAAAACCATCATCAGAATTATGAATAACAACGCTGGCAACGGAAAGATCCAACGCAAGTTGCGTTCCACAAAGCGGCTCGTATTCATCAATGTCTCCCCCATGCTATTTTAATAAGGGTGCGCGCTATTTCTAGCCGCACCCGTCCATAACCATCCAAGTTATTGATTAACTACTTATTCTCTCCGCTTCTCTGCAATAAAATATCAATTTTGCGCGCAGCCGTTTTTGCCATTTCTTCAATATTCCCGGTTCCGCCGGTTTCAATGGATTTGACCATTACCTCTCCAATTAAATCCCGAGCTTCAGAAACCGCCGTCATCAAAGGGCGATCATATGGAGTGGCAATCGGTCCGGTCTGTTTCGCCGTCATAGCTAAATCCGGGTTGATCTTGGACATCACCAACGAATCGTCCCAGACGGAACTACGCGCCATAGTGAGACCATTTAGTTGAGCTTTGATGGAGATTTCTTTGCTTGTAGCCCACTCCACGAATTTCCAAGCCGCTTCCTTGTGTCTAGATTGGGAAGGAATCGCCAATGCCCAAGAAACCGCCATATAGGGATGATTGCCGGCAGGGCCGGCCGGGAACATCGCTACGCCAAATTTATCTGCGACTACCGACTTATTGGCATCCGCTATCCCGGACATTAAGGTGCTGGCGTCGATCCACATAGCCACTTTCCCGCTGGCAAAAAGTGCTTGCGCTTGCGGCCAGCTCATATTGGTACATCCGGGAGGTCCGTAATTCTTTAATAGTTTCCCATAAAATTTGATGGCCCCAACAGCTGCTGGCGAACTAATAACGCATTTCCCTTTCTTCAAAAAATCGCCACCATAATTGTAAATATAGCTGGAAAGTTGCGTAACTCCCGCATTCCCCTGTCCACGGCAAACTACTCCGTAAAATCCCGCCGAAGGATTATTCAGTTTGGCCGCCGCCTTTTCCAATTCATCGAAGGTTTGAGGCGGATTAAGCTCTGCTTGTTTAAAAAGATCTTTCCGGTAAAAAATGACATGCCATTCATTTACCAGAGGAACGGAACAAATGTTACCTTTATACGAACAAGCTTTCCGTGTGGATTCAGGGTAATCAAGCCAATTCCAGCTTTCTGGAGTTAGTTTTTTATTGTTGATATACTTGTTAATCGGTTCATACCATTTATTACGGCCGTATAAGTTAATTTCCTGCAACGGACGGGACATGAATACATCCACCGTCGAAGCATTTGAGGTGAATTCCACGGTCAGTTTGGGAGTCAGATGGATATCCTCATAACTTTCAACCGCCACCTTGATACCCGTCGCTTTTTCAAACTCCGGAATCAACGGCTTGATTGTATCCAAATAGGGATGGTTTGCCGCTACAAAACGCAAAGTCACATTTTCCCCTTGAACTGCCGGGGGACCCACCAGTATCATTATCCCGATTAAGCATAACACCGTAATCCAACGGCTTCTTTTTACATTACCCATCATAATCCTCCTTTTTTCTGGATGCTGCAAACATTATCTTCATTTTTTATTGACACTTACCAGCCCCCTTCTCAGTAGTATGTTCTAGCTGAAAGCAGTTGCGTTTTTGTTTGCTTTCTTGTAACGGATAAATTAATATTTATAAATAAAAGATAACATTTATATGAACGAATGTCTCGTTACAGCAATACTATTATTTGTCACATTTTTAAAATATCAACGAACCAAGTTTTCAAAACCCACAAACAAAAATAGCTTCCTACAATTCGGAAGCTATTCACCACAGAAAAAACCATTTAAAATTTTTTACTACACACCGGCCTTGTTAGCCATTTGGGCCACTAATACCCGATCCCGAACTCCCAATTTACAATAAATTATACTAACATAGTTGCGTACCGTCTGTTCCCCGATATAAAGCCTTTTAGCAATCTCCTTATTCTCATACCCTTGGGCGATTAGACTCAAAATCTCCCTTTCCCGGGGGCTCAATTCATTGAGCCAACCCGGAGAGACCATCCTTTGGTCATTATCCGGCTTGTCTATATTGGGATCGACCAACTTTTTAATGAGCTTGGTAGCTACTTTAGGCGCCATTAAAACATTACCTTCATAAGCGGCGCGAATCGCCGCTATCAATTCCGTCAGCGGCACATTTTTTAGTATATATCCGACCGCTCCATAATTTAATGCTTCAATGACATACTCATCATCATCAAATGTCGTTAACATCAAAATCCGTATCACCGGAAATTTTTCTTTAATAATACGAGTACTTTCTACACCACTCACTCCCGGCATCCGGACATCCATCAAAATTACGTCGGGCTGCAATGATGACGCCAATTCGATCGCCTGCTGCCCATCTTGAGCAATACCGATTACCGCAATATCATTCACCATTTTTTCTAAAACAACCCGTAAACTTTCTACAAAAAGAAACTGATCATCCACAAGCAATAATTTAATCTTTTCCATCGTATAACTCTCCCAGCCTCATTTAATAGGAATTGCCGCTAAAAGTCGAAATCCGAAACTCGAATTGCTGGAAATTTCTAATTTACCTCCCAAGCGTTCAATCCTTTCTCTCATGCCTGCTAAGCCGTATCCTTCTTTAGGGTCATCGGCACCGATTCCGTTATCTTTGATTAAAATATGCAGTACTTTTTCTACCATTGAGATGGAAATCGATATTGTTGTGGCTTGGCCATGCCGAAGAGCATTGGTAATCCCTTCTTGAACAAAACGATAGGCTACCAAATCTGCTTCATCACCAAAATCCAAGGGTGCATTACCCAAATCCAAGTCAATCTCAATTTGAGTGGCTTTGGCAAACGTAGTAACTAATTGTTGAATGGCATGTAATCCACTCACCTTGATCAATTGAATAGGCTGCAAGGCCTGCAAGGCACGATGGACTTCATTTAAGCCGTCACTCGCCTGCGAATGAATGGTTTTTAAATGTTCCACCAGCTTCTTGTCCCCTGAATTGACCAAAAATTTAGCAGCCTCCACCATCATGACTAAATTGGTTAAAGTATAGGCTAAAGTATCATGAACTTCACGCAACAAGCGTTTTCTCTCATTGATCAGAGTTTCTTGTTCGACAGTCACTGCATATTCCTGCAATTGCATGTTAACTTGGCTTAATTGAAGGAATATGCCTTGATATTTTTTGTTAATTTCCGTCACCGACGCTTGGCTACCGATCTGAAACCGAATGATTGCATTCAGAATAATTATGATCCCTTCACAAACTGCAAATGCATACACCTCATTGGGTAAGGCTATTTTTAAGTTGACGCCCCATGCCGAAATAGGTAAATACTGCACTCCCAGAGTGATACCCATCAGACCTACTGAAAATATAACTCCCTCCCAAAGGGCGGTATAGGCGAAGGCCTCAATCGTTAGCATTGTAGCTAAAATTAGCTCAACTCCTAAGTGCTCTCCTAATGGAAGGCCTATTACAAAATAAATTAAGCTTTGAAAACTTAACGCCAACCAAATGATGGACTTATATTTAAAAAATGATAACATGAGGGCAAATACTAAAGAAAGCATAAGTAAAAAAAGAAATTGGACTTTCCATTCCGCCGGTAAGGGAAGATTATCAAATTCCGAATTAAATTGAAAAAGAGCGATTCCATGACCAACAGTTACCAATATAGGTACAAAAATACGAAAAAATCGCTGGGTCATTTTATTCCTTCCGATCTTTCATTAATTTTCAGTTACAATATTCTTTTTTAAATTTCATTTTCCTATCGGCTTCATTAATTATTACAAATAGGTAAAATGTCCCATTTTCTATTCAAAAAAAGAGCTTTTTGATTTTAAGCAAAAAATATCTTGTCTTACTACAACGAACTTATAGTTTTGTAAAAAAAATCGCAAAAAGTTTGACTAAATGAAATAAAAAAGAAGACCTTGATTAACAAGATCTTCTTTAAAAAATACTCCTGGCAACGACTTACTCTCCCAGCCGGTTACCCGACAAGTACCATCAGCGCAGAGGGGCTTAACTG
>JAEXDA010000067.1 GCA_023401925.1 Bacillota bacterium | reverse complement strand
TTTATTGTGTATTGCACACAATCTGGCCAAAAAAGCAATTCTTGTGGTTGGATGAGATTATTCTTTTTTCAAAGTACAATTTTTTTCTTTTAACAATTGTCTGGTTTCTGCTTTTGGGACAGCCCCGAATTTGCAGAACGCGCAAAGGAAAAACTCGCTTTTGAACCTGGTTATAATGATAATGATCTGGTATTTTCAAGCTATAATGGCAACCCAGTAAAAGAGCGAACATTAAATGATCATTTCAAGGCTATTGTGAAGCGTGCAGAGCTTCCCGACATTCGTTTTCATGATTTAAGGCATACCTGTATAACAATAATGCTAAAGCGTGGTTGGAGCCTTAAACATGCTCAGAATAGAGCCCATCACGCTGATGAAAGAACTACGGCTAATATTTATGCCCATGTCACTCCGGATATGCAAAGGGATGTCAATGAAGATATGACTGAAGCACTTCATCTTAAAGCAAATACCGGGGGAGTCTTACCACTTAGGCCTTTGAATATCAATCAGCTCAATAATGCCAAGAGAAAATACAAACAGGAGGTTCAAACTCAATGATGACGCGTTCTTCAAAATTAGAACGGCAAAAGGAACGGCAAAATAAAAATCTGATAGTCGCAAACCCTACCAGATCAACATTTTTTAATGGTCGGGGCGACAGGATTTGAACCTACGACCCCCTGCGCCCAAGGCAGGTGCGCTACCAAACTGCGCTACGCCCCGATAGATAAAACAATATGTTGCTTCCCTGTCTGCAACTGATTTCCGTAACGCTTTAATAGTATACCTTAAATCCTTTTCTTCGTCAAGGGATTCCGCCTTTGATATTTAAAATTCCAAATTTTAGAGTCTCGCAATCTCCTTTGACCTTACATTAAATCCGGTTTATCGATGTGTTGATGCCAGAATCGGATAACTCGATCATTCCATAGGATGGCCCGCGGTAAGAACGTTCCAGTGAAAGAGAACCCGGATTAAACAGTTTTACTTCGTACCAATCCGTACAAATCGCTTCATGGGTATGCCCAAAAACCGCCAAATTGGCTTGCTGTTCTCTTCCGGCCAACCCTAAACGCATTAAATCATTTTTAACTCCGTAAAAATGACCGTGGGTTAACAATATCCTGTATCCGTTCAGGGTAAGAAGTTGTTCCGGTGGGTAAGAGGAACAAAAATCGCAATTTCCGGTCACCCCTTCGATTAAAATATCGATTTCATCTTTTAAACGGTTAATTTCACGGTAGCCGTCACCTGTAAACAAAAGAAGATCAATCCGGCCCATATCCCGGATTGCCTGTTTTAACCCGGAATAATTCCCATGAATATCTCCAACCACTCCGATGCGCATTTGACCAAACTCCCGAGATACAAGTTCAAATACTTGTATCAGACACTCGAATCATTTTTTGTAATATCGGAACCATCTTTTGAATAGCCTTTCCCCGATGGCTTATGGCATTCTTTTGATCAGCTGTAAGCTCCGCCATTGTTTTTTGGAATTCCGGCAAATAAAAGATAGGATCATAACCAAAACCGTGACTTCCTCTGGGTTCGGTGAAAATAATTCCTTCAACCGCCCCTTCCGTAAACTCAGATTTTCCGGCCGTAGGATCATAAACGGCCACTACCGAGCGGAAACGGGCCTTTCGCAAATCCTCCGGAACGTTTTCCAGTTTACTCAACAAATACTGATACCGTTGTTGGTCATTCCAACCGGGTTCGCCGTAGCGGGCGGAATATACTCCAGGCTCGCCATGTAAAAAATCGACTTCAAGCCCTGAATCATCGGCTAATGTGAGTTCGAGAGTATAGTCGGCAATGGTTCTCGCCTTTAAAAAAGCGTTTTCCTGAAAAGTTTTCCCCGTTTCCTCCACTTCAGGGGCATTCGGGAAACAGTCTATACCCATAACTTCTATAGGAAAAGCCGTAAGCATTTCCTGAAGTTCTTTAATCTTTCCTTTATTCCTCGACGCCAGGACGAGTTTTCGCACCGTCGATACCTCCGATACGTTTGGTAAGCGGCCCTAACGCATTTTTTTGAATCTGGACCAGTTCGTCAATGCCATGTTTGGCCAAACCCATCAAATCAATCATTTCATCCCAGGAAAATGGATTCCCTTCAGCTGTTCCTTGAACTTCAACTATTTTTCCGCTTCCAGTCATTACCAGATTCATATCCACAGACACTTTCGAATCCTCCGCGTAACAGAGGTCCAATAATTGAACCCCATCATAAATGCCGACGCTGGTTGCAGCAAGGAAATCATATAATGGCAATGGTTTATTCTCCGGGGTCACCTTATGGAGAGCATAGGCCAAAGCGATAAAGCTTCCTGTTACAGATGCCGTCCGGGTACCTCCATCCGCTTGGATCACATCGCAATCGATCCAAATTGTTTTTTCGCCAAGGGCATTTAAATTAACCACTCCCCGCAAGGAACGCCCAACCAGCCGTTGGATTTCTTGAGTGCGACCGCTGACTTTACCTTTGGAAACCTCTCTAATATTTCGTTGAGGGGTTGCCCTGGGGATCATTGAATATTCAGCACTGATCCATCCAACTCCTTGCCCCCGGAGCCACACCGGTACCTTATCTTCTATCGTCGCTGTGCAAATCACTTTGGTGTTGCCAACTTCGATTAAGACAGATCCTTCAGCGTGGATAATGTAATCGGGGTGAACCTTAATTTCCCGCAACTGATTTAATTTACGTCCGTCTATTCTTTCCATTCAACAGCATCCCCTTTGGAGTCAATAGGATTATCCGAGATTCAGCATTCATTGACTTTACTGATTCATTCTTCATTCTCTATAGTCTACGAACATACACGGGCAAACTTGTCACGTCCCAGTTTATAAAGATCATTTCCGTCAGCATCAATCGCCACAATGACTGAGAAATCTATCACATCCAAGCGATAAACCGCCTCCGGACCCAAATCAGGATAAGCTATCACTTTCGCATTTTCGATTGAACGGGCAATCAACGCTCCGGCGCCCCCCAGTGCGGCAAAATACACCGCCGAGTATTGCTTAATAGCGCTGACAACTTCCGGAGAGAGTTGTCCCTTTCCAATCATCCCTTTGAGGCCTAAACGAAGCAAATCGGGAGTATATGAGTCCATCCGCCCGCTGGTGGTTGGTCCTGCCGAACCAATAACTCGCCCTGGCGGGGTCGGACAAGGTCCGACGTAATAGATGGTTTCCCCGCTCAAATCCACCGGCAGCGAATTTCCCTCTTTCAAAGCAGCAATAAACCTCTTGTGAGCGGCATCACGCCCCGAAAGCAACGGGCCGCTTAATAACACACTATCTCCCGCTTTTAATCTGGAGATATCCCTTTCACAAATTGGCAATTGTATTTGAATCCCTTTCATTATAGCACCCGCTCATTAAGGAAATTAAAAAACGCTCCTCATATTCTTCCGGTTTTTTCGCTCTTCAAATGACTCCGCTCTTATGCCTGGTCACATGACACGAAATATTCACAGCTACCGGAAGTCCGGCAATATGGGTCGGGTAAACCCCGACATGCACTGCTAAAGCCGTACAACGCCCGCCCAAGCCTTGAGGCCCGATGCCTAGTTCATTAATGGTCCGTAATAATTCCGACTCTAGTTCAGCCAAACTTGGATTGGAGTTCGGTGAACCAATCTCCCGAAGTAACGCTTCCTTTGCAAGCAAAGCTGCCATTTCCATCGATCCGCCGATGCCAACTCCCACCACGATGGGTGGACAGGGATTAGCTCCGGCTATACTTACAGTCTCGATGACAAATTTTTTGACCCCCTCGATACCTGCTGCAGGGGTCAACATTTTCAAACGACTCATATTTTCACTGCCGAAACCCTTCGGGGCCACGGTAATCCTCAATTGATCACCAGGAACTATCCGGGTATGAATGACTGCGGGTGTATTGTCACCCGTATTAACCCGCTCCAAAGGATCAGCCACTATTGAATTTCTAAGGTATCCCCCTTTATAGCCGCGCCGAACCCCTTCATGAATAGCTTGTGCAAAGTCGCCGTCTTTGATTACCGCTTGTTGACCATATTCCACAAACACAATAGCCATTCCGGTATCCTGACAGATTGGTATCGACTCCGCAGCTGCAATTTGGGCATTCTCAATAAGCCTTTGCAAACAATCGCAGCCTACTTGCGATTCTTCGAATTGAAGAGCATCTCTCAATGCTTTCACAACATCGTTTCCCAGATCAGTGTTGGCCGTTTGACATAACTCAGCAACAAGAGTAGAAATCTGTTCAGCTGCAATCTCCCGCATGGGAGGCTCCTTTCGAAACGGCAAATGCTACCAAGAAAATACTTTTAGCCCGGATTCTTGGTAACTTCGCCGGATTTGGATAATTTAAAATTTGGTTTTATTCAAACACATCGGTTTGTCACCATGTTCCCGGTGATATTGGATACACTCGCAACAAACCCCATGCCGTGAACATGAGGAAAAAGTACAAGGACAGTTTTTCTGATTGCGATCAAATTGAGGACAGGGCATGGATTAATACCTCCAACTGAATAAATGATTGGGAAGAATGGAATTCGGAAGTCAGAATCCAGAATAAACTGATCACTCCACCGGGGAATTTCTGTAGTTTTAATTCTTTACTGGCTCCTAAATACTTATTCTTTTCCGTTATGCTTTCCCCAACAAAGTCAAAAGCACCGCTTTCTCGGCGTGCAGACGGTTTTCAGCCTGATCAAATACGATCGAATTCGGACTTTCGATAGCGCCCCGACTAATTTCATAACCGGTGTGGATCGGCATATCGTGCATAATCAGAGCCCGGCTATCCTTTAACAATTCTTCATTCAGCTGATAAGGAAGCATTTTATCAATCCGCCGTTTTTTCTCATCCGCAAACTTTGGATCCAAAAAAAATTCCATATCCACCCAAGCATCGGTGTAAACTACATCCGCTTTGGCCACCGCTGCCTTAATATCAAGCGTATGTTCATACAGCCCGGTTTTCTCCGCAGCTGTCATTAATTCCTGATCCAAACTTGCCTGATTTATTTCCGGTGTTACCAAAGTGATTTTCATGCCCAATTTAGTGCCGCCTTCCAGCAGTGAATTGGCTACGTTATTATGGATACCGACATAGACTAAATGGATACCTTCAAGATGCCCCTTATGCTCTAAAATCGTTTGAAAATCAGCTAAGGCTTGGGTTGGGTGATACTTATTATCGCAACCATTGATGACCGGTACCCGCGAGTACTCGGCCATTTCTTGGACTTGTTCAAACGTCAGTACTCTGGCCATTATTGCATCCACATTACGGGATAAATAACGCACTTCATCTTTCATTTCCGCCAATATCAAATTGGTGCTCCGCCAATCCAGGTAAATTGCATGGCCGCCCAATTGAGTCATTGCGACTTCGTGAGATACCCGGGTCCGTGTTGAAGTCTTTTGAAAAATCATTCCCAAAGTAAGATGATCAAGAGCTTTCCAGTATTCAGGCTGATTATTCTTTACGCGTATTGCCAAATCAAGAATCTGTTGTAATTCTTTACCGGACCAATCTTTAAAGTTCAACATATGACGTACTGCCATCTGTAACACCTCTTAACAAAGTAAGCCAAAAAGCTTAAGGCTTGATTCTTTCCATTATAAACCATGCAGCCGTCCTACGTCTAGTCTTAAATACGTATAAAACCCAAGCCTTTCTTCGAATCATTTCTACCTATTTAACTTGAAAACTTTTACCAAGGGTTCCGCTTCAGACTTTCCACCACTTGATGGTTAAATTGCGAAAGGAGGACCTTCACAAGTTGCACTGTTGCCTCTACATCGGCAATGCTTATAATACTATGATGGCTGTGGGCATACCGTACCGGTATCCCAATAACAACAGTGGGTACGCCGGCCTCATATAATTGAAGATTTGTACCATCGGTGCCGCCGCCCTCCCGCACAGTTACCTGAAAAGAAATACCTAAATTTCGCGCTTCTTCGATTACCATATTCACCAAAGCTCTATTGGCGATCATCGAGGGATCAAAATAGCGAATCTGAGGTCCGCCACCGAGCCGCCCCTGAATCAGGCTACCACCTTCGGGGAAATCATCAGCCGGAGTTCCCTCCAATACTAAACAAACATCGGGCTTGGTTAAGGCGGCAATCGTTCGGGCCCCTTTCGTCCCATTTTCCTCCTGAACAGTACCGGCTCCAAAAACCGTATTGGGGTGGCTGCGATCCAATTCGCTGAGGACTTTCAAAACAACTCCGCAACCGACCCGGTCATCAAAGGCCTTCCCGATAATAGCGGATGATTGGTTGATCAAAGAAGCCTTTACGGCTGGTACTACCGGATCCCCCGCTTCTATTCCCAAAGCCGCCGCCTGCTCTTTATTACTGGCACCAACGTCAACATAAAGGTCACCGATCTTGATTTGACGGTTTTTCTCTTCTTCATTCATATAATGAGGCGGTTTGGCACCGATTACCCCGATCTGATCACCCTTTTTGGTACGAACCAGGACACTTTGGGCAAGTAAAGCCGGAGCATACCATCCTCCTAACGGCACAACTTTTAAATACCCGCTGGGCAGAATACCTCGTACCATCAATCCCACTTCATCAAGGTGAGCCGCCAATAATATCCTTGGTCCTGCCTCCTTCCCATGATGGGTAACGACAATACCGCCAAGATTATCATAAGAAACTTCCCCAAACGGCGCGGCTTCTTTTTGAAAAACTTCTCGAACCTCTCCTTCAAAACCGGAAGGGCCGAAAGCATTCGAAAGATCCATCAGCAATTTTCTTAATTCCATTGATGCATCACCTTTCATTTTGATTCCCGATATTTTATGTTCTGGTATTGTAACCCATTTCCTTTAAAAATTTGTGGGTTTCACCAAAAGTCCCTTATAAGGAATAGCGCCATTAAATTTATAAATTGGTTGGTTCACATATCAGTCCAATTGGTCGTTTACAGACTCAGTTCCTTTGCTATAATTAAATTGGTTGGTACCAATTTGGGATTTCATATAGAGGTGCGACATGAATTTATTCATCGATCGAAACAGCCCGATACCCGTATACAAACAAATCCGTGACCAGATTCAAAAAATGATTTTATCCGGTGTTTTACAACCGGGATTTCGGCTTCCTCCCGAACGAAAACTGGCGGAACAATTGGGGGTAAACCGAAGTACTGTTTTGAACGCTTACCGCGATTTGCGGGCCGATGCTTTTGTCAGCTCCCATACCGGTCAGGGTACAATCGTAGCTTCGCCCGCGCTGGAGATTGCTGAAAAGAGCAATATAAAACCCGATCCACTCCCTTGGCGGCAGTATTTTAGCGTGAGTGCCGCCCGAATGCAAGAACCTTTGGTCAGTAATATACTCAAAGATGCAAACCGTTCCGATGTAATTTCCTTTGCAGCCGGTTTTTCAGGTAATAGTGTCGACCCCGTTGATGAACTCCTGACAACCCAAAACCGTTTGCTTAAAGATTATGGAAGTATACTGCTCCAGTATAGCGCCACTGAAGGACATTATCCGTTAAGAGAAAGTCTCTGCCACGTGATGGAGAATCGGGGAACCATGGTCTCTCCGGAAGAAGTTATGGTGCTTTCAGGATCCCAGCAGGGTATTGACATTGCGACCAGGATTTTTGTGGATCCCGGCGATATTATTGTCGTCGAGGAGCCTACCTTTTTCGGAGCTCTCCAAATTTTTCAAAGCGCTGGAGCGCGAATGATCGACGTACCGGTTGACCAGAACGGTATGATTGTAGACTTTTTGGAACCTTTATTGCAGAGATATAAACCGAAATTCATCTACACCGTTCCTACCTTTCAAAACCCATCCGGCACCGTCCTCAGCCTGGAAAGGCGCAAAAGGCTCCTGGAATTGGCATATCAATACCAAATACCGATTATCGAAGATGATCCATACGGTGAACTGCGTTACGATGGAAAATCCATTCCCACCCTTAAAGCGTTGGATCAATATGGGTATGTAATCTACTTGGGGACATTTTCTAAAATAATGTTTCCCGGATTGCGGATTGGATGGGTTGCAGCCACCCTGCCCGTAATCCGCCAGTATACCCTGATGAAACAAATGGCAGATCTCCATACCAATAGTTTGGGCCAGTGGATTATGGATGATCTGATACGGCGGGGTGTATTTGCCAAAAGAATTGCCACTTTAAAAAAGGAAAATTGCAAGTGCCGGGATATCATGGCTCAGGCCCTGAAAGAATATGGGCATCCCGAATTAGAATGGGCTATACCCGAGGGTGGCCTCTATTTTTGGTGCCGGTTACCGGAAAATGTCAATCTGACGAGTCTAGTCGCCAAAGCCAACGACAAACACGTTGTTTTTGTGCCGGGAAATATTTTCTATTCCCAAAACGGCGGCCAAAATCATATTCGATTAAGTTTTGCCTCAATCGCTCCGGACAAGATTGGACAGGGCATTCAGGCTCTTAATCAAGCCCTTGGAGAAGTGATCGCTCTTTACCAAAGCCCGCTAGTTCATTACGAGAAGGAAATACGGCCCATTTTATAAGGAATCAAAACCTAAATATAGAGAGGGGACTTGGTTAACATGTCTGTTCAATTTGCCAGACGTATGGAGTATATGAGGGCTTCCGAAATCCGAGAACTACTTAAACTCACTGAAAATCCGGAAATCATTTCGTTTGCAGGGGGAACTCCTTCACCGGATCTTTTTCCGATTCAGGAAATTGCCGAAGTGACATGCAAAGTTTTGGAAGAATCCGGTAAGAAAGCACTGCAATACAGTACTACAGAAGGCTTTCCCCCCCTGCGACAAAAAATCGCCGAGAGAATGAACTCCAAATTTCAAACGCACTACACCCCGGATAATATTCTGATCACCAGCGGCTCCCAGCAAGGCTTGGACTTGGCCGGAAAAATCTTTTTAAATGAAGGTGATGTAGTCCTTTGTGAAAAGCCTATGTATCTGGCAGCCATCAATGCATTTAAGGCCTATATGCCGAAATTTGTCGAAGTTCCCACCGATGAAAACGGCATGATACCCGAGGGGCTGGAACAATTATTACGAGTTACCAAAAATACCAAATTAATTTATATTGTACCCGATTTTCAAAACCCCACCGGCATCAGTTGGTCACTCCAGCGCCGCCGTGAGTTTATGGATGTTGTGAATCAATATGACATTGCGGTGATAGAAGATAGCCCTTATAGCGAACTGATATACGAAGGCGAAATGCTACCCTCGGTCAAATCCATGGACAAAAAAGGGCAAGTTATCTGTCTTGGGACTTTTTCCAAAACCCTATGTCCAGGATTACGGATCGGTTGGACCGCTGCCGAGTCCGACATTCTGGAAAAATTCGTTTTGGTCAAACAGAGCGCTGATTTACATTCTTCCAGCCTAAGCCAACATAAAATCGCCAAATATCTGGAAATGTACGATTTCGACGCCAATATTCAAAAAATCCGCGCATGCTACAGAAAGCGCCGCGATGCCATGATCCGGACAATGGAAAAGGAATTCCCCTCCGCCATAAAATATACTCACCCCAAAGGCGGGTTGTTTACCTGGGTTGAACTTCCGGAAGGAATTAACGCCCGGGATGTTCTGGTGAAAAGTTTGGAACACCGGGTTGCTTTTGTACCGGGCGGCGCTTTTTATCCCAATGGGAGTATGGAAAATACCATGCGTCTCAATTTTTCAACCATGCCGGAGGAAAAAATCATTGAGGGAATCAAAAGGCTTGCTCAAGTTCTTGCTCAATTTATGTAACCCGAATTTTTTAAATAAGAGTATAGGACAATCCAACGAGGAAACTAAACAAATGTTTATTTCTGAAAATAATTCATCACGCCCTGGAATATTCCGGCAGCCGCTTTTTGACGGAATTCCGGGGTCGTAATCACACTTTCCTCCTGGAAATTGGAGAGAAATCCCACTTCCACCAAAATACTAGGCATCTGGGGTTCGCGAACCACTACAAAATCATCATCGACTCTGTGTGATTTGATACCAAGACTTTTAAATCCAGTGGTCTGAATGATTTGCTCTAAAACATCTTTGGCCAAAGTTTGGGACTCGCTCCGGTTCTGACGATACCAGACTTCGATACCGTTGACGCTTGAATCGGGATGCGTATTGGTATGCACACTCACAAATAAATCGGCATACAGAAAATTGGCTAGAAACGGCCGTTCATAGAGTCCGATAAATGAGTCGTCGATCCGGGTCATGACCACGCTGGCTCCGGCATTTTCCAAGTCGTCTTTTAAATGCATCGCCACTTCCAGGTTAACATCTTTCTCACGAATACCTTGCCGTCCGCAGGCCCCCGAATCAACCCCGCCATGCCCCGGATCGATGATAATCGTCTTTCCAATCAGCGGCGATTTTTTAAAATTAATGGTCAATTTGCGCCGGTCGGAAGAAAGTTGCGTATCATAACCGGTCCAGCGGTTCAGGTCCAAATCGATTCTAACTTCAGTGGTACTCACCGGTACCAGACGTACTTCTTTAACATAACTATTCCTAAATTTCGGAACGGACAGACCCGGTTCAAACCGGGAATAATCCAGGTCAATCTGGAGCTTATCGGAATTGGTTGATTTAGAAATCTCGCTGACCAATTCCCCATCGGCCTCTATCGTCAAACGTCCTCCCTGCTCGGTATCAAACCAATTGACTTGATGAATCTTTTGAATCGTCCGGATTTCAAGCAAGTTGGGATTATCGCGCGCATGAAGAACAAAACAAGGAGCCGTATCATTCACATTCAGATCGAGAACGACTCGAACTGTATCGGGATTAAATTGGCTCATCCGAACTTGACTAATCCATTTACCATCACCGGGGAGCGGATTGGTAGAACCATCCAGTGTGGCTCCGTTGAAATCAATAATCAGACGGTTCGGATTGACCGCTGTCTTTAAATCGTAAACAGCCGGAAATGAGGTTTTTATGTATACCTTATGTTCTTGATCTTTTTGAAAAAAACTAATATCCTGTACCAGATAATTAAAAACAATATATACTTGGTTGTCATGATCGGGACTCGGAATAATTTTATATCCGACAGCCCGATCCAAATCGAAAACAAGCCGGACCGTAGTGGGGTTCGTCTGGTTAAAACGAATATTTTTTACAACCGGGTCCTCACCTATCCTGCAATCTAGAGTAAAATGAGCTTTCACACCTGTAACATCAACTACCAGACGATTGGGGTTTCCAAGCAGAGCACCTTTGGTTTTAAAGGAATGAGCCCCCACCAAAAGAAAAGCCGGTCTTTCCTTATATTTGACGTTCTCAATTCCCAGTAAGTAATTATGTTCCCAATCCAAATCCAAATGGCGCCAATCCTGTTTTTTTACCACCAGACCCAGTCGAAGTATAAATTCCACCGGCAACCAAATTTGATTATCTTGTTCAAATGGGGCATATTTTAAATAACGGGTTTGGCCATTGGAACGATACTTTGTGCTCCCTGTATTCATCTGAATGTTATATTTTCCAAAATGTAAATCAATATTGCCGTTGGAAGGGTCCCAATCATTGCCGATATTCAAATGTTTTAAAAACGGCAGGTTAATGTATCGGACCCCGTTTTTCTCAGTCACCCGGATATCCGAACTTAATTTCACGCCTCCGAAAGTAAGGGTTATGTTGTTACGGCTTTCTGCAAATACCGCTCCGGTTGCGAGGAGCATGCAGAGCACCCAGAGAGCGAACATTTTTTTAAAGTACAACAAATAGTCCCACCTTTCGGATTCAATGAAAACAAGAACTAAAGATAACTTAATAAGTTCAACGCCCTGATTCCTTTGGACATTCCGGCAAAAGAGCTCTTAGATGACATTTCGCCGTCGCTTTCTTCGCTTCCTGCTTTTATAAAGAATGGAAAAATATACAAATTAATCGATCTTCTCCAGGTTTGCATAGGCTAAAATCAATGATTTAATGCCCAGCCCAGGAAAGGCGATTTTTACCTGGGCTTCTTCCCCTGCGCCTTCCTTGGTAACTATGGTTCCAACTCCCCACTTGGGATGATTGACCTTACAGCCAATCTGGATATCATCGGGATTGCTTGCTTTTGTCGCAACCGTTTTGGACGGAAGGACAGATTTCCTTTCTCCTGCAACTGGCCTTGGGGGTATATTATTACCCGAAGATAAGTTCCTCCGTTGCATCTTTATATTAATTATCGTCTCTTTTGGTAATTCCATTAGGAATCGGGAAGGAATTGAATTGTTAAAATTTCCATACATGGTTCGCATATTGGCATGAGTAATGTACAAACGCTGTCTTGCCCGGGTGATCCCAACATAACAAAGGCGCCGTTCCTCCTCGAGTTCCCGATTCTCAAGTAAAGAACGGCTGTGCGGAAACAGGCCTTCCTCGAGTCCAACCAAAAAAACGGCTGGAAACTCAAGTCCCTTTGCCGAATGCAGCGTCATCATTATGACTGCGTCAGAATCAGCCTGATAATTATCAATATCCGCCACCAAAGCGACTGTTTCCAAAAAGGCGGCCAACGATTTATCATCACTATTGCGTTCAAAGTCCACTGTTAATGCAATAAATTCATCCAAGTTTTCCATTCGGCTTTGGGCCTCAATGGTTCCTTCATTTCGCAGTTCCATCAAATAACCGCTGGTTTGAAGGATATCCTCCGCCAAGTCTTTCACGCTTAAAGTATCTCTTTTACTAACCCAGCTTTGTAACAACTGATGAAATTCTTGCAATGGCTTAATCCCCCGGCTGGTTAGACTGGGAACTTCCAGGATATGTTCAAATCCTTCTAAAACTGTGTAATTGTTATCTTCTAGAAAATACAGGAAACGATCATAACTCGCCTCGCCGATCCCGCGTTTGGGGGTATTAATGATGCGCCCCAGACTAACTTTATCGGCCGGATTATAAACCAATCGTAGATAAGCCAAAATATCCTTGATTTCTTTCCGTTCATAGAACCGTACCCCGCCAATGACCCGGTAAGGAATATTGCGGCCCATCATTGCTTCTTCAAAACTGCGGGATTGTGCATTGGTGCGGTACAGGAGAGCAAAGTCGCTGAATTTGCGTCCTTCCTCCCGTGTCAATTTGGCTATTTCCTCGGCTACAAAACGGGCTTCGTCTCTTTCGTCGTCCGCCTGATAAAGCTGAATTTTCTCTCCCTCATAATTCTCGGTCCATAGGTTCTTGCTCTTGCGGCCGCGGTTGTTCTTGATAACCTCATTGGCCACGTGAAGGATATTCTTGGTGGAACGGTAGTTTTGTTCCAATTTGATTACTTTAACGCCTGGAAAGTCCCGTTCAAACTCCAGGATATTGCGGATATCCGCACTTCGGAAACTGTAAATCGACTGATCGTCGTCTCCAACCACGCATAAATTTTGATATTTGGAAGCCAATAAATTAATGAGTATATATTGAGCATGATTGGTGTCCTGATATTCATCCACCATAATATAACGAAACCGCTCCTGATATTTTTCAAGCACTGCCGGGGCTTCATTGAAAAGACGCACCGTCAACATGATTAAATCATCGAAATCCAATCCATTGTTGCCGCGGAGCTTTTTTTGATATTGTTTATAAACTTCTGCCGTAATACGCGCAAAATGGTCGGCCGCCTGATGCTGGTACTCGTCCACGCCAATCAATTCATTTTTGGCGCTGGAGATCGAACTCAGCAGTGCTTTAGGATGATAAGTTTTATCGCTCAAGTTCATCTCTTTGAGAATGTTTTTGATGATAATCAATTGATCCTGGGTGTCAAAGACCACAAAATTCTTTTCGAAGCCGAGCTCACCAATATCCTGACGCAATATTCGCACGCAGGCGCTATGAAATGTGGAAACCCACATGGAATTGGCAGCCGGACCAATCAGTCCCTCCACCCGTTCTTTCATTTCCCCTGCGGCTTTATTGGTAAAAGTCACCGCCAAGATTTGCCAAGGCGGCACTCCTTTGGAAATCAGATAAGCGATCCGTTGGGTTAAAACCCTAGTCTTGCCGGACCCGGCTCCCGCTAAAATCAGAAGCGGTCCCTCGGTATGACAGACCGCTTCACGTTGTGGCTCATTGAGATTCTCTAACATATCCAATACAAAATCACTCCCGGAAATAATTTACGTTTACCCTATCATAACGGTTACCCCATCATAGATGAGTTCGAAAATAGTATTCCGGATGGGTTAGGGTTTCTCCTGCCTTTGGTTTGAGTTTTGGTGAAAGTTATCCAATTCCCACGGATATTTGTAAACTATAGATAGACACGTTTGTATACAATCAATAAAAATTTTCATTCCGGCAGTGTGAATCCTCAAATCCAATTTGCAAACCGTCACACCCGTTGTGCCGGTCTGCACTCCAGCTGTGCGGATTCTCAAATCCATTTTGGAAACCGACACTCCCGTTGTGCCGGTCTACACTCCAGCTGTGCAGATTTTCAAATCCATTTTGTAAATCCACACTCCGGCTGTGCAGATTTTCAAATCCATTTTGGAAATTTTATCTTCGGCAGAGAACGTTTCAATACATTGATCCGCTATGGAGTAAGAGGTAGGTGATTCATTCATCTACCGACGGACTTTTACGCCCTGTTACTGCCCATGTCGGGTGAACAATAAAAGCAACCGCCCGGGTTAAAGTCCGGTGAGATAAGATAACAAACCATGATACGGTTATTGTAAACTGTATCATGGTTTGTTATTATTTAAAATGGAACAGCAAGCAATGGAAGATAAACGTAGAAAATTTATAGTATCGGAGGTATTGATGTTATGGGTGATGAACTGAAAATAAAAATGTACGCATTAACGCTGGACTGCAAAGCTCCGCATGAATTGGCAAAATTCTATGCAGCGCTGCTCCAATGGGAAATACCGTTTTTTGATGAGGAATACGCATGTGTTGGTGCTCCGGGAACAAATCAGGGAGCATATCCCGGTATAATGTTTCAAAGAAATCCTGAATATAAACCGCCTGTGTGGCCCCCAGAGCCTGATGCTCAACAACAAATGGCGCATATCGACTTCGCCGTTAATGATTTAGAAAAAGCGGTTCAATATGCAATCCATTGTGGAGCAACAATCGCAGATGAGCAATTTTCTGATAGTTGGAGAGTAATGTTTGACCCCGCAGGGCATCCTTTTTGTTTATGCCAAATGACATCAATTTTCGAAAGTGCCCATTTTGCGTTATTATAGAAAATCACGAGCTGAATCATACAAGTATTTTCTACGTTTGCCTTAGATGCAATAGACGTAATAGTCTGATTACCGCCGCAAAACATAAAACGGTGAGGATCTTTCCTCACCGTTTTATGTTTTGTCGTGTCACCGCCCAATACGCGTCCGCTTGCTTTACCTGTTATGTTTGCTCCTTTTAGGATGACTCCAATTCCTTTGATAAAACGAAGGATCTAAAGTTCAACCTCATCAAAAAATTGATCCCATCCTTTAAATCGGTATCCCCTATCATCAATATACAGAATTCCACGGGGTTTCCCAAATACAATATCATCAAAAGGAATATGGTTTCTTTCCAGCCATTCAATTGTGGTGTCCTTCTGTGATCGGAAGCGTGAAGTGCACAGGATAATGCGATAACCTTTTTGTTTTAAACGCCTGATAGCGTCCTGAGATCCCTCAACAACAGTTCTCTCCTCTAAAGGTATGTCGCATTGCTCGATGGCAAGCACACCGTCGATATCGATAATCAGAATTCTACTATTCAAGAGATTGATTTTTTCTATGCCGTCGAGTTCCGGTTTCCTTGTAACCCCGGGCGCGTTGGAAAAGGAGCCCTCTTCCATTCCGGCATTCATTTCAACAGAAGATAAGAATTGCGCTTCCATCTTCATTCTCCGTATGTTAATGATGCTCATTCGCACCTACGGGTGGGAGAGCATTTTTTATATAGTATGAGGTTAAAAATTTGATGTGAACCCATAAATACCCGAAGGTTTCGCTGACAGCTTTTTATTTCCGGTCATTCAAAGATTTTATCAATTTTCTAACATTTACGTATACTGACGCCTTGAATAAAATAACGCTTCCGGGAATAATGAATGATTGGAAATGCTTTGCTGCCTTTTCCACGGTTTCGAAATATTCCATTTTGGAGTCTGGGACACCTTCACTTTTGGCGCCTTTTACATATTCCTTAGCCCATTTACCTATCGCAATCAACTTTTCAAAATTGATCCGCGCTATCTGTTGTCCGATGATAAAGTGAACTTTTTGGGCATATTCTTCGATCTGCTCATCCGGCCTTTCCACGTCGCCCATCACTAACATAATCGGCCTTTTCTCTGTAAACTTCGGGATTTCTTCTAGTAATAATTGGGTGGAATCGGGGTTTGCATTAAAATTATCATCAATCAAAATCGTATCAAAGGGTCCCGCAAACACTTTTAATCTTCCGGCCATTGGTTTGAAATCTGCCAATCCTTGGCGTATATCTTTAGGGTCCATTTCCAGCTCCAGTCCAACCAAAACAGCAGCAAGGGCATTGGCAACATTATATTTTCCAACAGTATTCAGGGTACAATCCATTTCAATTCCCTTTCCCCTAACGACAAAATAGGTCTTAAATTTTTCATAGATAATATTCTCGGTCCATAAATCATACTCGTCGGAAAACCCATATCGTAATACTCGACCGCTGTATCTGTTCGCCGGGAATTTTTCGCAATGATTATCTTCACCGTTGAGGATCAGCACTCCATTTGGATCAAGAAATTCCAGAATTTCGGCTTTCGCCTCAATAATTTTCTCAATAGAACCCAATGCAACATAATGAGCCCGCTGAATGGAGGTCAAAACAGCAATGGAAGGCTTGATAATACTTGAGCTAAAGCGCATGTAGCCCGTACTTTTCATCCCCGCCTCCACAACCGCCGCCCTATGAAAATCCCGTAAATTCAGGATGTTTGAAGCAGCTCCAAAAGCAGTGTTGTAATTGGCATACCCCACCAGCGCGGGCATCCCGCCATTAAGAACTGCGCCTATCATATCTTTGGTAGTCGTTTTTCCGGCGCTTCCAATAACCTGTATCAATGGTATATTGAATTTCGTGCGGTAAATTCTGGCCAATGCGATTTGAAACATAATCCAATTGTCAACTTCTATAACTCCAATTCCGGCCTCTTTCCATCTTTCAATAGTAAACCTGCATGGCTTATGGACAACGACTCCTGATGCATTACACATCACCATTTTTTTTAATAAAGTTTCTTCCGTATCTTCTGGGGAACAAAAATAAAGACAGTTCTCATCAAGTTGATCCGGATTTTTTACAATATATTTTATAGGATGATTGCCCCAAGTTAATACTCTCCCATCCGGTATATCCTCCAGTTCCTGTATGAATATTTTTTCCATTTTCATCCCCTTCTCTCTATTATATTTTATTAATCATGATGGAATTGTTTTACTAACCAATATAATAGTTTTAAGAAGCCGGTCCAAAGCGAGCCCATGGGAAATGTGATTGCCTGATGCCGTCGATTTGGGATGACTCATCAGAAACTTATACATTTTTTACTTTTCCCTTATTTGACATGGAAAGGTTAGAAACTATCAAAAACTGCAAATATCTGAACTTTCTATCTCTTATCTCATATATCCTGAATTATTACAAAATATGTAGGTTAAAATAAATATTTTTTAATGTTGTAACATAATGTACCAAACATACATAATTTGTAATGGTTATATTCTTAACCTTGGAGGTGCACAAAAATGGCTAATCCAATGTCCGGCATTATCCTCTCCGATGCAGTTCCGGAAGAAGCAATTGCTGATGTTAATCAATCCATGGTTGTTAAGAGATGTTTATTACAAAAAACAAAACATATCGTCGGTAATTCAGGGGATTTCATATCAGACAATTTCATTGAATATGAAGCCCCGGAAGAATGAACTCCAATAAAACAATGCCTGCTTAGCATCTCCGGAATAGCTCCCAGTTTTATATTCTTTAAAAAGAGGTGGAGAGCATGTGGGCTAAAATAAAAACCTTTCCATCAAGTCGCAGCATTATCTATTTGCCTTCATCATTGTCTTTTGAACATGAACAAACCACCGTGATATTTGGTGGAAAATCAACCTCCGCCGAAATCCAGTACCGGGATGATCTTGAATTAACAGCAGAAAATTCTTTTGAAAGGCCCGGCCAAATCATGCTTTCGGACAAGTTAAGGGACGAAATCTTCATTGTGGAACCACTCGTTTATCAGTTGAAGATATCGGCTTCCATCATTGCTATCGGACCGGTTATCGGTCTTTTGCTCGGCAATGATACTCCGCGTTATCATCCTGAACATATGAAAAAATATTCCGACCGGTTTGGCATCTATCACGAAGTCGGCGGACTGATTTACGCCTTTTCCCCAGAGTGGATTCATTGGAAAACCCAGACAGTTCATGCCCTTTATTACGATTATTTTAAAGCATCTTGGGAGTATGGGTTTTTTCCATTACCTGAAGTTATTTACCGGCGGGATTTTCATACCCGTCCAGAGTCTATTAAAAGATTGGTTGAGTTCACAGGGAACAGGCTTTTTAATTCTCACCGTTTTTCCAAGTATGATTTATATGACTTTCTCAAACCGGATCCAGAATTAAGCAGGTACCTACCTCCCACAGAACTGTCGCTTCATTTTGACCAGGTGAGAGCATTTATAAACCGTCATTTGAATGTTATTTTAAAACCAATCGATTTATCACGGGGCCGAGGTATATGTGTTATCGAAAAAACCGGTTCCCGGTATAAAATCAGTGATTACCGGTATAAAATTCCCATTGTTTCCGAGCCTGACAATGATGGGGCATTAAAAAACTTTTTTGCCTTCAACAAGGAATTGTTTACCAAATATCTGATCCAAAAGTACCTGCCTCTGGCCAAGATCGGAAATTCGCGTTTTGATATCCGCGTGGTTATGCAAAGACACCCGGATAAAGATTGGGGATGTACGGGAATTGAATGTCGGGTTTCCAATGGCAATAGCCATATAACCAACATTTCAAGAGGCGGCTACGCCTTATCGCTGGATGATGCTTTACGCAAGGCATTCACTAGTGATTATGAAATACTGGAACAGCAAATTCAGGAACTATGTTATAAATTCTGCTTGTATATGGACAGCAGCGAAGAACATTATGCAGAGTTTGGGTTGGATATTGCCGTCGATGATGCTAGAAACCTCTGGCTGATTGAAGCCAACGTATTTCCCAGCTTCAAAGGCTTTAAAAAGATGGATCCCCAGATCTATCTTTCCATACGCCATACTCCGTTGCTTTATGCGCTTTCGCTTACACAATTCGGAAGATAATGCCAAGTTGCTTTCAGTTTGAGACCCATTCAAGAGCAACTTAGTATTTCATACCAATTTGCTTCATATTTGGTTATGAATGCAAATTGGTATAATCTGCAATGAGGAGAAAGCAAAATGAAAAATGAGATCCTCATCAAAACGAATGCCGGCGGATCTTCCGATCTTGTGATCCATCCAGTCAAAGCGGCTGAGATTAGTCTAGGAAGAAAAAAATTTGCCGTGATCAGCTTTGGGAGTCAAAAATTTTCCGCCAGTATCGTTATCAATGACAGAATCCCGCCCGATCAGATTCTGCTTTCCAGGAAACTTATCGCTACACTCCATCTGCCGGATCATCCTGTATACGAAATATCTTTTGCCAATCAAGAGATTATTCTTGGCCCTTTCATTGGATTGCTGCTAAGTAAGGAAGACCGCCGCCTGACTCCTTCGAGTCTTAAAAAAATGCTGGTTTATGTCAGCGAATATTCTAAGCTGCACGGGGTGGTGGTTGTGTTTGCTTTGGACAAAGTGAACCGCGTTGAGCGGTTCATGAAGGGATATTGTTTCGATCCCACCCATAATTCCTGGCGGGAAGGGACTTTCCCCTATCCTTCATCCATATACCGCACGATTGGGTTGAGCGAAGAATGGAAAAACCACTTCCTGTCAGTTATCGGCGATAAACTTTTCAACAGCCGCTATTTTGACAAATGGCAGATGTATCAATGGTTTTCCATCGATAAGGTTCTTAACCGGTATATTCCCTATACTACATTTTATCATTCACCCCAGGATGTACTGGATATGCTCAAAAAGTTTCAAAAAGTCTATCTGAAACCCGTTTCAGGCCTCCGAGGCCGCGGTATTGTCCAGATCAGCGGCGCAGACCAGTTATTCCTTTTCAAATATCATCAAGACCAAAAAAATTACAGCGTCACGCTGAAAAATTGGAATGATGCCCTGGAATATATTCAAAAACGTTTCGCTCATGGAAGATACCTCATCCAACAAGCTGTCAACCTGCTGGAACACCAAGGCGGAGTCGTTGATTTCCGGTGTGTTGTTCAAAAAAACCAATCCAATACATGGGTATGCAAGGCTATTATTGGGCGGGCCGGTGGAAATGGCAGCATCGTAAGTAATATTTCCAGCGGTGGAACGGCACTTCCGGCTGAAGAGTTATTGAAAAAAATTTTAGCCGCACCTGAAAAAGAGGTCTTGATTATGAAAGAAAGAATCGCGGCCTTGGCTTGCAATATTTGCACCACCTTGGATGAATTCGGCATCCATTGTGGAACTCTTGGGCTTGATATCGGGATTGACAACAGGGGGCAACTTTGGCTTATTGAAATTAACAACCGCGATCCCGACCCAACGATTGCCCTGGATATCCAAGACCAACAACTATACCATGATTTAAAAACCGGCCCTCTATTTTACGCCAAATTCTTAGCCGGTTTCAAAACCGATAGGGATAATTTATCATGAGTAGCCAATCTAAATCCCTATCGACAATACTTGCTATACAGGGAGGCGTCGATTTTGGTTGAGCGATCTTCAAATAAAATTCAACTGGGCCAATGGGACTTTCATGAAATAGAATTAAGGGATAAGAGCATGTTTGCCGAGTATATCCAAGCCACAGAATACCCAGCCAATTTATGGTCATCAAATTTCCCCTATCTTTGGGCATCTTCCCAATCAAGTTTGCGAAAAATACTTTGGAAAGTTGTCGACGGCATGTTGGTAACCTTCTGCCACTCTTATAAAAACACTTTGTATTTGTTTTGTTTACCCTTTGGAAAAGGCAGTTCCGAAAGAGTAACCGACGTTTTGCATCAATGCATGAAATACTGCTATGAGTGGAATCATCAAGAAAAGCACCGCACCTTGGTAAGGATGATCAATAGTTGTCAGCTCGACTTTTTGCGAAGTTATCCTGACTTTGATAATCTTTTTCAACCTGTAACCTTGCAGGGAATTGAACGGCATTTCTCAATCAAACATCTGGCTGCTCTTTATGGAAAAGACTTTAGAAATATTCGAAGTCGAGTCAACAAATTTTCCAAGGAGAATCAGGATGTAATCATCCGGAGATATCAAAGGGAGGATTATGATGACTTAATCGAATTAGGCAACCATTGGGCAAGTGCGGCAAAAAAGAAAAACTTAGCGGTATTCGATAAAGTATATTATCGCGAACTTATTAAGCACTGTAACGAATTGGAACATATCATCTTGGTTTTTCAAAAAGGGGCTCAGATCATCGGAATGGTCGCAGGCGGACAATTACCTACCGGGCAGGCTTGGGGCAGTATCATAAAATATGAAGCCGGGTATCCCGGCTTATCGGAAACCCTGATTATCGAATTTGCCCGGGAGCTTAATCGAATCAACCCCAGCCTAGAGCTGCTGAATGTAGGCAGCGATCTCGGGGCGGGAGGTCTCAGAGATTACAAGTTGAAGTTCAGACCGGTTTTAAATTTAAAACGCTATCAAGTATTCATTCAATAGAGCAAGAAATACTTTAGCCAGTTCTTCCGGGTGCAGGTTGGGTCCCGCTCTTATATGTGCTTGGCTTTCATTAACATGAACTATAGATATTTGAATTTAACGTATGAAACCGTCCCTCCAATGTTTAGGTGGGGCTTTTTTTACTTTAGTATGTGAAATCCAACGGCAATTGCTTCCTTTCGATCACTTTATTAAGAATCTCATTGAATTCGTCAAACTTGTACGGCTTAGTCACAACTCCGCTAAAACCATATCTTTCATAATCGGACATCACCGGATCATTGGCATAACCGCTGGAAATAATGGCCTTAACCTTCGGATCAATCCGGCGCAGGATAGTCATGGTTTCAATCCCCCCTAACCCCCCGGGCATCGTTAGGTCCATAATTACCGTATCAAACGGTTCGCCCATTTCCATGGCTTTTTTATAAAGCTCAATGGTCTCCTGTCCATCCCGGGCCAATGTAACTCTATATCCATAACAAATCAACATCTCACCACCGACGTTCCGGATGGTGTCTTCATCATCCATCAGCAATATCTTCGCTCCCCCACTGATGGCAATTTTCTCTTGAGATTCGATTAAGGCAACTTCTGACAATGATACCGGAAGCATAATACAAAAGGTAGTTCCAATTCCCGGCGTTGATTCCGCTTCCAGATAACCCTGAAGCTTTTTAATGATTGAATAGGAAGTTGATAAACCGAGGCCATTTCCTGTTTTTTTAGTAGTAAAAAACGGGTCAAAAATTTTATTCATGATTTCGGTGGGAATCCCGATACCATGATCCTTTATCGCCAATTTCACATATTGGCCTGGATTATATTGGTCTCCAGTCACTAAAGCAACATTTTCGGCCGTAATTTCAAGGGTACCCCCGATAGCTGCATTAATGGTGAGATTGTTGATAACCTGGCTGATTTGGCCCTCATCAATATCCACTGTCCAAAGATCCTCCGGAAGATTAAACACCGCTTTTACTTTGGAACCGCTCAAGGCAAACTGCACTGTATCTTTTACCAGTTTGGCAATGGAAGCAGCCTTTTTAACAGGGTCGCCCCCTTTGGCGAATGTTAGCAATTGTTTGGTAAGGTTGCTGGCTTTGCGGGTAATTTCAATACTGCCTTTGATATGTTGGGATATATCCTGGTGTTTTCTTAACTTTACACCCGCCAGTTGCAGATTGGCTAAAATCCCCGCCAGGATATTGTTAAAATCATGGGCGACTCCTCCCGCCAAAATACCGAGTGAATCGAGCTTGGCCGCTTTTAATAGTTCCCGCTCGGTTTTCTGTTTCTCGGTAATATCCTGAAAAACAATAACCTTTCCGATAATTTGTCCGTCGGCTGTTTTTATTGGTGCGCTGCTCAGGGAGATAGCAACTTCTTTTAAATCCCGGGTAACTAAAACAAGATGGTTAAACTCCTTCCCGGAAGGTATTTTATTTGTCGGCTCACTGGTTTTATCATCGAAAATATAGAGAATTTTGGTGAGTGGTTGACCTATCGCCTGGTCCCGGGAATAACCGGTTATATTGGTGGCAGCGTAATTAATGAAGATAATTTGCTCTTCCGGGTCCGTAGCCACCACTCCTTCACCAATGGAGTTTAAGGTTACCTGCAACAATTCTCTTTCGGAAGCCAGAAGATTTTCGGTCTTGCGCTTTTGCTTGGTGATATTTGTAAATATCAGTATCGCACCCATTAAATTGCCTTGGTCGCCGTGAATCGGCGCGCAGGTGGCTGAGATCCACACCAGCTTATCAAATAATTTTTGAATCTTCATTTCTTCATCGCGAATGATCTCTCCCTGCAGGGCACGGTATAAGGGTAGTTCATTGATGGGATAAGGAAGACCGTCTGTTTTTATCAAATTTAACTTGGCAACACGCTCCTGAAACGGCAGTTTGAGATCTTCACCGGCATACCCCAGTAAATTCCGGGCAAATTCATTAATCCGAATAACATTCCCCAAGTGATCGACAATCAATACCCCTGCGGCGATAGAAGCAATCGTGGCATCCAGCTCAACTGCCCGCTGTTTTGCTTCATAAAGGGCCTGGGCCGTAGTCTCGGCATATCTCCAGTTTGCCTCCGCCTGAGACTGCAATTCCTGATAAGTAATATTTAACTTCTCCTGTTGGGTATGGAGCTCTTCATTGATAACGATCACTTCCTCCTGCTGGGCCTGTAACTCTTCATTGGCAACCGCCAGTTCGTCTTGTTTACTTTGTAAGATTTCTTCAAACTGCTTGAGGGGGGTAATATCCTGGATCGCCATTGCACTGCCAGCAATCTCCCCCCGGACATCATAAATCGGTGCGGCACTGTTCAATATAAACCGATATGTCCCATCGAACCGCCTGATCTTCATTTGTTGCCCGATAACTGTTTCACCGTTCCAGACCGCCCGTGCCGATGCCCATTCCTCCGGTTGAACCGTTTGACCCGAGTCCACCCACCAGGCTTTGTATGCGGCATAATCAGAAATTACTTCGACCCTAGGACACTCTCCACCCCAGATTTGCCCGAAAGTATAATTCGATTGTACGTTGCCTCCGCATTCATCTGTTATGGCAACGCCAACCGGCAATGCCTCCATCACTGCTTGAAAGCGATTCTTATCATTAATTGCCTGGTTTTTGGCTCTCTCCAGCAATTCTTCCGCCTGTTTACGTTCCGTAATATCATGCCACACGGTTACTGATCCCGTGATATCTTTTCCTTCCCATGTAGGTCCTGACGATGTCTCAACTATCGCCTCAGAGCCGTCGCATTTCTTGACAGTAAAAAAAGCGCTAGTTACTTTTTCACCCCGTAGCGCCCGGAGTGTAGGTTGTTCCTCCAGTAAGAATGGCCGGCCATCAAGCCAACGGCAAGATACCCGCCGAATAATATCTTTAACGTTGAACCCTACGGGATTAAAACCATAATTTGCAAGAAAACTAGGATTAGCTCTCAATACATTCATCCCAGTATCGTAGAGAAGAATGACATCTTTCTGCGCAGTAAAAATCGCTTCGAGTTGCGCACGGTTATGTTCCGCGTTACTAAAGGCTTCCTGTATCCTTCGTAATAATTGTTCCCGTTCTTCATTAACCCGTTTATAATCGGTAATATCAGTATACATGATGAGACTACCCATGGATTCTCCCTGACTGTCAGCTAATAGAGAAACACTGGCAACAGTCCATAGAGACGAACCATCCTTACGGCGAAAATTAACCTCTCGAAGGATTTTAAGATCTCCTTTCCGGCCAACCCCAGTTTCAATCGGATTGTCTTCTTGGTCCCGCTCCAAAAATTCCGAACTCTTTCTTCCTACCAATTCTTCACTTGTATGCCCCAGCATTTCCGCCATTCTTTGGTTCACAAAACTAATGCTATCATCGGAATTACAAATCACGATACCCTCGTTGGCGGTTTCAATCATCCGGCGGTAATTTTCTTCAGAAGCCCGGATTGTATCTTCCATCTGCATTCGTTGCTTGGCGATGGACACCTGGTCGGCTACAGTTTTGATTAGTTCAAGTTCATCAACGGTAAAACCATTCCGGGAACGGGTACCAAAGGACAAGGTACCGACGATCTTTTCTCCCAAGCATAACGGTTGGCACGCATAGGCCTTAATTCCCAGGGAACGGACCAGGTCGGCCCCTGGGTCACCGTTTTCCGGGATGTTTCCTGAAATAATCCGGCAACCATCCCGGGCAACGCATCCACAAATTGCCACCCCGTAATCCAGCCATTCAATTTTCCCGGCAAATCCGGCGGAAACTCCGGCATAGGCATTAAGTCGCAATCGCCCCTTGCTTTCATCAACAATATAGTTAAAAAAGACATCACACTGAAGGTGACGCATAACCCGGTCGGCAATGGTTTGAATCATACTGTCGGGTTTTGCATTGGACAGCAAAACATTAGCCGAATCAGCCAATATTGCCAGCCTTTCATTGTTCTTTTGCAAAATTTTCTCTAAATGTTTACGTTTTGTGATATCGAAACCATAAATCCGGATAAAATGCCCTGAAGCGGAATAATAAAATACCTGTTGATAATAATGGTACTCGTCTAACATTACGTCCCGAATAAAGGTATCATCCGTCCCGTGAATAAAATGGTTAACGATATCATTCCAATAAGCCAGCCAAGGATGTTTTAGTCCTTGACTGCTTAATTCTGGAAATAATATGTTTGCTGTCCGGTTAATGTAGCGGATATTGCCGCTTAAATCCAGATCCATGACTGGATTAGGGTTTTGTTCAGGATAGGAAGCCAGGTATTTAATTCTGCTTTGGTCAATTTGACGCTGATTAATTTCCTCTTCCAAACGTGATTTTGACTTTTCCTGTTCAGTGACATCATCTGCCGTTAAAACAAATCCCGAAACCACACCGGAATCATCCTTTATAGGCGTTAAGGCCCAATTCCAGTATGTAACTCCCCGCCAAGGCTGATCCGCATATTCAAAGGACTTAGCCCTATATTCAATTTGTCGTCCCGTATCACGGGCTCGTTCAAATAACTCCCGATTTTCTTGATTGGAAAACCAATCAAAATGATTATGCCCAATCAATTCTTCTTTCGTATGACCCGAACCCTTTGCGTAAGCGGAGTTCACAATGATAAAATTGAAATTCTTGTCCAGATAAGCTAGATGAAAATGAATATTTTCAATAAGAGTTTCATAAAATCCAACCATTCTTTTGGGGCTGTTGGCCAACATGCAATCACCTCCAAGGCATCAATAATTTCAATATCCAATGGGTTAATAGAAATTTCTCAATTTTTTAAGTAATGGGATGATATTCGGTTTTTTTTAAAAAAATCATTCTCCCTACTATACGAATTATTTGTTTTCTAATAATCTAGATAGGTGATATGGCATAATAAAAAACCTCCGTTCTATAAAATGAACAGAGGTTTGTGATTTATTTCTTCCCTTTTTTGTAAGGGATTCTTTTTAATGAAAGAGCTGTCCCAAAAGCAAACTCCTTGCGCAGTCGCAAGCAGAATAAAAAAATACGATATCTAGAAATGAACATATCCAAAGAATTTTTTCTTACTGAATTTAAATTACTTAGCGGTTGTCTCCTATTTCGCGGCTACATTTTTCGTGACAATAACATCACTGCCGAGGCCCAACACATTGGCAATGGCCACCTGTCCTATACTCACGGGCGCTTGCAAACGGCTCTGTTTGATTTCCGCCATGACATCGAAGATTTTGTTTTTGGGGACGGGCTTGGAAAGCCTTACACTTACCAACGGCAAATCGCCGTTCTCAAGCAGAATGGAGGTGGCTATATTCCGCTGCGGATCGGTCAATTCCTGTTCAACATACTTTTGCCCCCGTTTACAGGATGCACCTTGAAGTTCCAAAATCTTGCCATTTTCAAATTCGACCTTTAATTCGCAGCTATTTGGACAAATAATACAAGTATACTCCTTTACCATTTCAAATGCACCTCCAAATCCTCAGAGTTTTGCAACAACAGATGATTTACCGGAATATGAATCATTTCCGCAGGTACCGCTTTTTTAAGTGTAACCGATCCAACAACAGTCCCGCCCTGCTTCGCCTCGATGATACAGTCACGGAAGGGCCGTTTTACGCGCATTGCAAGCTGAACATCCTTCATTCCGCTTATATATTGCGGGATACTATAACCAATTTCGGGGCCGGTTGAAACCCGAATATTACAGGGATGCAAGCTACCTGCACTTACATATTGGGCCACCGCATCGGCTAAATTTTCGGCCTCCATGGAAACGTAATCCACCAAATCATGAACATGCAAAACATTCCCTGCTACAAACACACCTGGAACCCTGGTCTGGTAATGCTCATCGACAACAGCTCCTTTGGTACGCGCATCCAACTCGACTCCCGTCCCAAGCGAGAGCTCATTCTCAGGAATTAGCCCTACCGAAAGAATTAAAGTATCGCATTCATATTCTTTTTCAGTTCCCGGAATCGGCTTCAGCCCTTCATCTACTGCTGAAACAGTGACCCCCGTTAACCTTGAACGGCCATGAATATCGGTCACGGTATGGCTAAGGTAAAGCGGGATGTTGTAATCATTTAAACACTGCTCTATATTACGGGGCAGACCGCTGGGATAAGGAAGGATTTCAAATACGGCTTTGACATTTGCACCTTCCAGTGTCAAACGGCGCGCCATAATCATCCCAATATCTCCCGACCCAAGAATCACGATATTCTTACCAACCATTTTATTGTGAAGGTTCATGTACGACTGGGCCACTCCCGCAGTCATTACCCCTGCCGGCCGTTCTCCCGGGATACCTAAAGCACCGCGAGTACGTTCCCGGCAACCCATCGTCAAAATAACCGCATTGGCTTCCCAGGTAACCAAACCTTCTCTGGATACGGCCGTAACTTGTTTGTCAGGCGAAACTGAAATAACTGTCGTATCGGTGACATAAGGAATCCCCAGCTGCTCCACCTCATCGATGAATCGCTGTGCATATTCAGGCCCACTCAGGATTTCCTTAAAGCGGGTCAAACCAAAGCCATCGTGAATACACTGACGCAAAATACCGCCTAAAGTTTTTTCGCGTTCAATGATCAAAATATCCCGGACTCCGTTGCGGTATAACCTACCGGCGGCTGCAAGGCCCGCCGGTCCTCCACCAATAATGATGACTTCCTTTTTGCTCTTATTCATTCTCGCACCTTGCCTATAAACATATTGGAACCATTACGGGCATAAAGTATTTCCGCAGCTTCCTTGCCAAGCTCTTCCTGGATAATTTGGGCGATTCTCATTTGACAATAACCTCCCTGACACCGGCCCATCATCGAACGCGTACGGTATTTTACACCGGTCATGGTATCCACCCCCAAACAATTATGCACTGCCTGCAAAATCTCTGCTTTGGTTACCGACTCGCAGCGACAGATGATCTCCCCATAGTCGGGGTTTTCCTCAATCAAACGAGCCTTTTGCTCATCGCTTTGCGCGGCAAACCGGACAATCCCTGTCCGGTTCGGATTGAAATTTAGGTTGGGCCGCAAAGTTTCCCGGTCGGTCAATAGTTTAACAGCACGGCGCGCAATCGGCAATGCGCCAGTGAGCCCCGGCGACTCAATACCGATTAGATTGATAGCATGAGGGGCTTCCGGACGGACTTCAATCACAAAATCTTTCACGATGTCCTTGCCTTTCATCCAGGTGGTCTGAATACCCGCATAGTTGCGGATATAATCGGACTTATGGATATGAGGCCACAAAGCGGAAGCGCTCTCCGCCAAGTAATCCATATTCCGTTGTGGTACTCCGTAATAACTGCAATCACTATTACTGACATCATCGGCATTAGGACCGACGATCACATTACCATCAATGGTCGGAGTTACATGGATCCCCATATAGGTATTGCTGGGAACGGGGTAGACCGGCATAGGCAGTAACGGTCCGACTTTTTTATCCAAAATAATGTAATCACCCTTGGTGCCCCCGATCATGTATCCGGAAATGCCGATCATTTCCGAGATTTTAACAGCGCCAAGCCCAGCGCTGTTCACAATCCAACGGGTCTGGAAATCTCCCTCCGCGGTCTCAATGGTGTATGTACCCCCGGCTTGAAGCCGAATGCCTGTCACCTCATGGTTAAAATAAAAATCAACCCCGTTGGTCTTGGCGTTTTCCGCCAAAGCGACAGTGTATTGAAAAGGATCAACGATCCCACTCATCGGCGAAAGCATGGCGAACTCGCCATTTACCGCCGGAACAAGCTCTTTAAGACGCTCTTTATCGATCATTTCCAGTCCGATACTGCCGTTTATCTTTCCATTGGCAATCGTCTTTTGCAGGCTTTCGTGATCTGCAGCGGTATTTCCAACCAGTACTTTGCCGGTGCGCCGGAATGGAACATCCAGTTCCCGGGCGACCCGGTCGAATTCCAAAACACCCTCGATACAACATTCCGCTTTACGGGTTCCTTGATCATAGGCAAATCCGCCATGGATTACGGCGGAGTTTCTCCCACTGGTTTCCAGGCAAACATCGCGGTTTTTTTCTAAAACCCCGATTTTCAATTCCCACCTTGCCAGCTCACGGGCGATTGCACTGCCTACCACGCCCGCACCGATAATCAGCACATCGTAATTCTTAACCAATTTGAGTTTCCTCCTCGTAATCTCCGCCCGTCGAATACCTGGCTTTTTATCAACACCCTGATTGCCCTGTGGTTACAGATGGAAATCATGATAGCTACTTTCATCCATTTTATTGCCTTTTCAAAATTTTTCTTAACACAACGCTTCTTATCAAATACTGAATGAAACTGATTTCAAAAAAATTAGGACTGGAACAGGATATCAATCCATTAGAAAACCACCATTGACATCAATAATTTCTCCGGTGATGAAATCGGCCCCGTCCGATAACAAAAATAAAACTGCGGCAGCCACTTCTTCCGGCCTGCCCAAACGCTTCAAGGGAATTGACTCGATGATGGCCTTCCGCTTTTCTTCAGACCATTGGGAGCTCATTTCTGTGGCGATGGCATGCGGCGCCACCCCATTAACAGTAATACCATAGGATGCAAGTTCCCGGGCAAAAGTTTTCGTCATGCAGTCTATGGCAGCCTTTGAAGGACCATAACCGGGAGCGGAGGTAATATCCCCTATCTTTCCGGCGATGGAAGAGACGTTAACGATTTTCCCGCATTTTTGTGCTATCATACGTTCCGATACATATCGACAAAAAAGGAAAGACCCGCGGACATTCACCTTAAAAACGATGTCCCAATCGGCAACACTAATTCCCGCTCCGGTTTTCCGCCGGATAATGCCGGCATTGTTCACTAAATAATCGATTTTTCCGCATTCCCTATATACCTGGTCCACCACTGCCTGCACTTGGGATTCTTCGGAGACATCACACGACCGGAAAAATACTCTGCCCCCGCCCGCAGCCAACTCATCGCGGACAGCCCCGCCTCTATCGGTATCAATATCACAAAAATTAACAATGACCCCTTCTCTAAGTGAAGCTTTAACAATTGCATTCCCTATACCGGTAACCCCGCCCGTAATGATAGCCACTTTCGGTTCTGTCATAGCTTATCCCCCTATCCATATCAGTAAAAACCTTATAAGGTCATGCCACCATCAATCGTAATTACGCTGCCGTCCATGAATGCCGCCTCGTCGCAACATGCAAACAAAAACGCTTGCGCGATTTCTTCCTCTGTTCCCAAACGGCCCATGGGCTGTCTGGCTATAAAGGCGTTTAAAGCGGCCCCGGGATCGGCAAAAGCCTGCATTCTTTCATTGAGTGATGGGGTAGCAGTCGTTCCGGGACAGACACAATTCACCCGAATGTTTTCCCGGATATAATCGGCCGCCATTGCTTTGGTCAATGATATTACAGCCCCTTTCGAGGCGCTATAAGCGCTCCGGTCCATTACGCCTTTCAAAGCGGCAGCCGAAGCATTATTCACAATAACGCCTCCACCTGACTGTCTCATCGCCAAGATCGCGTATTTGGATACCAAAAACACCCCTTTTACGTTGACATTCATGGTTTTTTCAAAATCTTCCTCCGTCATGTTGTCAACTCTGCCTGGCAAGACAATCCCGGCGTTATTGATTAAAATATCAATTCTGCCAAAGGCTTTCACACTCTCGCGGACCATTCTTTCCGCATCAGCGGCAACTGAAACGTCACCTTGGATATATAGACCCTCGGCTCCTTCTTTTTTGACATATTCCAAAGTTTCTTCCCCATAACGGGGCCTCAATGAATTAATCGCCACTTTAGCGCCAGCTTTAGCGAACTGGATCGCAACCGCCCGGCCTATGCCTTCTCCCGCACCGGTTATCAGCACGGCCTTGTTGGAAAAATCCATGGGTACCTCCAAAAAACCATATTTCAAGTCAATATCATCTCTGCAACCTTACTACATTTTGGCAGATAGATATGGGAAATACAAAATAATGGAAAGTTTCGCCGAACCATTAAGCCGACATCCCGCCCCAGCCCGGCGAAATTCTAAAAGTCCTATAAATTCGGCTGCTTTTAATTATCCCCTTCCAAAGATCAAATTGGGAAGGAACAAAACGAGTTCCGGGAAAAAGATGACTCCAATAATGACAAGCAGGACGGCCAGTATAAATATCCAGGATTCTTTGACAAACTCCCAAATCGAACATTCGAATATGGAACAAACAATATACATTACCACGCCTACCGGCGGCGTCAAAAGCCCGATAGTAAGCGTTAACACCATCACGATTCCAAAATGCACCAAATCGATATTCAACTGTTTGGCTACAGGAATCAGAATTGAAGTAAGTAACAAAATCAGGACCGTTGAGTCCATGAACATTCCGGCGATAACTAAAAAGGCGATAATAATCAACATGATGACCCAGGGAATATTGGATATCCCCAGCATAAATTGGGCTAATGCCTGAGGTAACCGCTCCCAGGTTATCCCGTAGCTGAAAATCGCCGACAAAGCAATTAAGAGCATTATCATACCGATATCAATAGCAGTGAACTCTAATGTTTTGACAAACTTACTCCAGGTGAACTCCTTGTAGGCAATGATACCAACCACAATCGCATAGACTACGGCAAAAGCTCCGGCCTCCGAAGGGGTAAATAGCCCGAACCGTAATCCGGCGATCAACATAATCGGAAAAAGAAAAGCCCAGATGCAATCGATAAAAGTGGTTGCAACTTCTTTCAGAGAAGCCCGTTGTTCCCTTTCCGGGCGATAACCTTTTTTCCTGGCGGTAAACGCCACCCCGGCCATCATAAAAATCGCCATCAACAGACCGGGTACTACACCGGCTGTGAAAAGCCGGCCGATGGAAACCTCGCCGATGCTCCCATACAAAACAAGCCCAATCCCCGGCGGAATCATGGTAACGATTAATGAACCACAGCCGATGATGCCTGCCGCAAATCCTTTGGAATAACCTCTTTCAAGCATACCCGGACCCAGCACGCGCCCTTGCATGGAAGCGTCGGCAATGGCCGAACCTGTAATACCGCCCATCATTGTCGCTAACACCACATTAACCTGGGCTAATCCGGCGCGCAAATGACCCGCCAGTACCGATGAAAGCTTCATCAACCTATGGGTAATGCCCGTTTCATTCAACAGGTTACCGGCGAAAACAAACAGCGGAATTGCAAGTAAGGTAAAGCTTTGGGTCTGCGTAATCACCAATTGGGCAGGTATGGTAAATGGCAATGTTGATTGCTGCAGAAAAAAAACAGTTCCTGAAATACCTATTGCAAAAGCCACCGGCATTCCCATCAGCATAAACAATAAAAACAAACCTAAAACTATTGTCATATCTTTTGATCCTCCCTTTCCTTCCTACTGCCATGATAAAAAAGCCTAAATCAACTCAGTGACGGTTCCTTCTTGTTTTATCTGTTCGCCCGTATTAGTTTTTGAAAATAATATTTTAATCTTGCGAATCGCGCTAACCAGCATCAAGATACATCCAACAGGCACACTGAGAGTAACCCAGGTATAGCTGAAACTGGGGAGCCCTTGAAAAGTTCTCAAGCGGGTCGTATAGGAAAGCATCAAGCCGTATCCGATCAAAAATGCCAGAAATACGCCAATAATAACATAATTGGTCACTTGAAGATATTTCTGAACATTTTTAGGCAGTCTGCATGTAAGGACGTCGATACTAACCAATTTGTCGCTTCGCATTGCGATATCGCCACCCAGAAAAACACACCAGGCAAAAAAGAAGGTCGCCACATCAACCGCCCAAGCGATTGGATAATGGAAACATCGTGCAATCGCCGACAAGAACACCAATGCAGTCAGAATAGCCAAAGAGGCCATTACTATCCAAACTTCAACCTTACAGATATTTTCATAAAATTTTTTCATATTTTCACCCCTGCCTTTATCCTTGCGGACAGTTTACCAACGAGTTGTCCCGACATTGATATATCCGGAGTCCATAATACGGTCCGCTCCAAATTTTTTGTAACGAAAACAGCGTATGAATCGGATAATGAATCTTCTTTTCAATACAAACATTCCGGATGAGCGAGTAAAATGATACCGTTCCGATGCGTTGATGCGTTGTGGAATAAGTTTTCGAGCTCCGCCCTTAATAAGGCGGCACTCGAAAACTTAAACGTTCTTTTCAAACTTAATTTTTCTTGCCCATTTCCTTATAAATCTGATCTCTTGCCGCGGTCAGGTTTAACGCTTTGTAGGCCGCTTCTCCCGCCGTTTTAAACGCTTTCATGTCAACATTGGTAATGATTTTCATGCCTTTTTTAACAAGATCTTTCCTAAGGGTTACAACTTCCTTTTCCATCACTTTAGAGGTTTCAACTCCCGCTTTGGAGCACTCGTCCACCAAGATTTTCTGATAATTGGCGGGGAGACTGTCAAAAAACTTGGATCCGATGATTTCAAAGTTGATCAACAGGATATGTTTGGTCTCACTCATATATTTAGCCGTCTCATAAAGCTTTGCGCCGGTCACGTTACGGTAAACCAGATCGGCGCCGTCAATCGCGCCTTGCTGCAGTCCGACATAAACTTCACCGAAGTTGAGGGCAACCGGGGTTGCGCCAATCGCGCGGATGGATTCTTGCCAAATCGGTGCGCCGGGAGTCCGGATCCGGAGACCTTTCAAATCTTTCGGGGAACGGATCGGTTTATTGGTCATCATGTGCCGGTAACCTTGAACCCAGTTAAAAGAAAGAACCTTAATGCCATGTTTATCAGCCAGCTCTTTTTCCCATTTTTGAACCGTGGGAAGATTATTAAGCTTTTCGACTTCACTAATGCCGTCCACAAAATAAGGGGCATTCATTACCGCGATATCGGGAACATACATGCCGAGGCGGGCTGAGTCGGTATTCTGGCCTACATTGGCCCCTTGTTTCAATTGCTCAATGATATCCTCTTCCACACCAAGCTGAGCAGCAGGAAATACTTGAATCTCCAGGCCGCCGTTGGTTCTCGCATAAACGCGTTTGGCCCAATTTAAAAACCCCTGATGAAATGGTTCAGACTCGGCCAAAACATGGTTGAATTTTAAAACATATTTAGCCGGTGCGGCCGAGATACATTGAAGCCCCAACGAAAATACAATCGCAACTGCCATTGCCAACAAAATTACTTTTTTAGTGTTTTTCATACAATTAACCCTCCCATTCATCTTTTGAATTTAGCCATTCAAATGCACGCAACTCCTATCAATACTTTCCCCCACCTCCTTTCGACCTCTTTTTTTAGTTGCCAAGTCCTCTCGGGTTATACTCCCGAATAGGCCGCAAAAGCACCATCAATCGGAATGATTGCGCCATTAATAAACGAAGCCGCATCGGAGCAAAGGAACAATACCGTTCCGAGCAAATCCTCCGCCACTCCGTACTTTCCCATTGGTGTCGCCTGCAAAATATTCCGGCCGCGTTCCGTCGGATCGCCTGTCTTTTCATCGGTCAGCAGATACCGGTTTTGATCCGTAAGCAAAAAACCTGGCGCAATGGCGTTTACGCGAATCTCAGTAGAATATTCCTGGTTAAAATGAACAGCCATCCATTGCGTAAAATTAGAGATGGCAGCTTTAGCGGCGCTATAGGCGATCGTCCGGGTAAGAGGGGTAAAAGCCGACATGGAGGAGATATTGATAATCACACCCTTCTTTTTCTCGGCCATGATTTTGCCGAAAACCTGGGTGGTAAGTACGGTCCCCAAAAAATTAAGGTTAAAAACTTTTTGAATCCCCTCGGTCGTTAAGTCAAAAAACGATTTCTCAGGGCCTGTGGTAGCCTGCGGACTGTTTCCGCCTGCGCCATTAATCAAGATATCCACCGTTCCAAATTCTTTTAGAATAACATCTTTAGCGGTTTCCAGTGAACTTTTATCCAAAACATCAACCGCTAGGCCCAATGCCGTTCCACCGGACAGGTTAATTTCCTGAGCCAGCTTTTGGGCATCCTCTTCTCTTAAATCCAGAATGGCGACTTTCGCTCCTTGCTCCGCCAGTGCCCTTGACATGCTGGAACATAATATTCCCGCTCCGCCCGTAATAACCGCTACCCGGTTTTTCAAATCCACTTTTACATCCATCGCTCGAATCTCCTTCATCAATTTATGAGATCATTTCCCGTGACCAACTTAGCGCTTATTTTTATCCAACATCTGATGAACATTATTTTTTGCATTGATGATATGGATTTCAATGCCCTTTCGAAGAATATCTTCATCCCGTGCCAACAGAGCATTATAAATATCCTCATGCTCTTTCACACCGGCTATCATTCCTTCTTTTCCCTGTCTTCCATAAACGTAGTAGGAATAAGCATGGGTCCCTAGATTATTGTATATTTGCAATATCCTTTTATTTTTTGAGCATTCAACGAATAACTGGTGAAATTCTTGATCCAAGTAATAGTTCTTAAAATAATCATCTACATCCGTCACATGATTGATAATCTGCCAATGCTCCATTAAAATACGGGAAAAAGTTTCTTTAACACCGGCTTCATTGTGAAAAGTCTGCATCACCCGTTCGAGATAATAGGTTTCAATCATTAATCGGATATCCATCAGTTCTTCGATTTCTTCCCATTGAATCGTTCTCACTCTCATCCCTCTTCGGGGGATGCTTTCAACAATTCCTTCGGCAATAAGTCTATTTAAAGCTTGTTTAATCGGAGTTTCACTAATTCCGTACCGTTCATGAATCTCCCTCAGGATCATCTTTTGGCCGGGAAGGAGAACCCTTTCGGTAATGTCCTTTTTTAATGCTTTGTAGGCTACTTCCACCAATGTCTGAGATTGATAATCTTTCAAGTCCAATCGATAACTCCTCCTATCATTGAAACTGAACCACTCGTATCATGTCAGTTCCAGTTTTTAGATTTAAAATTTAAAATTCAATATCATTTACCGAACTCCCTCTTCATTTGTCGATATTTTTCGATATGAACCTATTTCAATAAAATATAAAGTATCGGTTTACATCCATACGCTCTCTAAAAGTGCTTTTCAATCCCATATTGCCTAAATTTTTTGTTCCATCCGTACTCAAGTCTTATCGGGTTTTTGTTCTAATTGAAACGCCGCTACCGATTGATGCAAACAGCTTGCGATCTGGCTTAAATTTTCCGATAAAGCCGCCACTTCTTGAGATGAAGCGCTTTGTTGTTCGGCGGTGGCTGAGACTTCCTCGGTACCGGCCATACTTTCTTCACTAATCGCTGCAATTTCGTTAATTGCCTCGATAACGACTTTATTATCTTCCGTCATCTTCTTGGCGGATTTAGCTACCGTCTGAATCTGTATCAGATTTTCATTTAACGATTTAAAAATATCCTCAAAGGTTTCAGAAGTCTGAATTGCAAAATTTTTACCGTTTTCCGCTCTCTCCATACCCTTTCGGACTATCGTCACCGCCTCGTCCGTACCGGATTTAATCTTTCCAATCAGATCCACGATTAAACCGGTCGACTGTTTGGATTGTTCCGCCAATTTACCGGTTTCAAAAGCAACGACTGCAAATCCCTTGCCGTGCTCACCCGCACGCGCCGCTTCGATTGAAGCGTTCAAAGCCAAAAGGGTTGTTTGCTCGGCAACACCGCGGATGGTGGATATTAACTCATTAATCTCTTCGGTGGCGTTACTAAGTTCATGGATGACTTCGGCAATTTTTCGAGTCGATAGATATAATTCCTGAATCTCATCCCTAATATCACAGGTGGATTTTAAGCCGACTTGAGCCGCTTGTGCCACTTTATCAGAAGACAATGTAATGCTCTCAATACCACTCGATACTCCTTTTACGATTTCCGACAACGTTTGAATGGTATTAGCCGCTTGAATGGTCTGTTCTGCTTGTTTGCTTGAACCTTTGGCAATTTCTTCAATGGCCTGAGCTACCGCGGAAGATGATTTTCCTGTTTCCGAAGAAGCAGTCTGCAATTCCTGACTTGCCTGATACAATGCTTCCGATTGGGAATCAATATTTCTCACCAATTCCCGTAACCCATAAATTGCCTGATTGAGTCCATTTACGACCCTAATAATCTCCGGAGAACCGCCGGTTTTAATATTTCGCGTTAAATCGCCTTCCGCTATCGCCTTAGAAGCCGCTTCCACTTGTTTCAAAGGAACGGAAATCGAATTTGCAATTACCAAACCGATGCATACGGCGAAAAATAAACTTATGACCACGATCACAATACCATTAATTCTGGATTCGATTAAAAATCGTTCGTTACTCATTATTTTTTTCGCCGAGTCAGAGGATATTTGGGCTTCGAGCATGCCGACACGTAGGAGCGCTTCATTGAGCTCCGCCCGAAAAGCTTCATAATCGGCTTGATTGGGATTAAGCACCAATTTCTTCATCGAATCCAGTTTATCGGCAATCACTTTTTTGCTTTCTTGATCAAACCAGTCCGGGATTAATATTTTTCGGATGGAACTTTCATTAAAACCTGATACGGTTGGACTAGCCATCGTCTCCAAGTATGAAGTCTGAAGCCTAAGCAAATCCTGCTTTAGCTTGGAGATTTGGCTTGACTTGTAGGACCCTTCCCCATAAATATTATGGGATGCCTTTTGCATTGAATTAATAATATTAATATTTACAAAGGTTTGAATGCTTAAAAAGACCACCAATACCATAATCAGTAACAGTATTTGGTGAAATACTTTTAAACGAATCAAGCCGATGGTACTTGACACTTTGGCCAGTTTAGCACCAAAATTTTCTATGGTTTTGAACAAAATGAATACCTCCGGAAACTTACTGTCATAAAAAAAACGCAGTGCCCTTCCAGTTTATAAAAGGATAGGGACAGAACTTTTACAGAGAAAAATCTCACTTTATTTGTTAGCGAGTTTGTTTTTTGTATTTTGTATTTTAGATTTTAGATTTTAGATTTAAAATCTAAGAAAAAATACTTCCTCACTTTTAACATATTATCATTTCGTTAAAAATGAGTAAATTCCTTCAGGAAATTCCTTTTTTCTAAAATTTTTTCTTTTTCTTTTCATGGTAAGCTCCATTGCGTGTTTTTGTATCAATTCATTTGAAATCAGACGAAAATATGACATTCAAAACCACAGATCTTGATATAAGGCTAAACAAAAGGTTCTAAAAAGCAAACGTCCTGAATGGTATTATAAAAGGATCGCAATACCTTCCATCGACATGCCCGATCCGAATGAACATCGTTAAATACACCTGTAATGGCTGCTTGAATTTGTTCCTTGCGCAACGTCCATGTACCGGGAGATGGCCGAAAATATAAATACATTGGCAAGCCGTCATCGACGGTCGGACATTTATAGTGAATCGCCAACCTTTTGGCGCCAAGCCGTTCATAAAACTTTATTCTCCGCAGTTGCTGTACAAATCCAAAATCATCTTTGCCGGGAATCTCCACTTCTAAAAAAAGTCCCAGAATTTCACTGCCATATTCAACTATTTTATTAAAAAACAACGTTCCATAACCCGAATTTTGATAAGCAACATCAATGGCGATATAATCCAGCCACAATGCAAGCGGATCGTTGATTTTGTAGACGAATGCATATCCAACGATATGATTCAGCCTCTGATCCCTGGCCAGAAAAAGCTTATAATTCCCCCCGTTTATCAATGAGGCGAGCTGTTGATAGTCCTTCCGTTCCTTTGCTGCAAACTCAAGCTCAAATCGCTTATAAACAAACTTTAAATCGCCAATGCCGCCTTCCAATAGCTCTATACTCTTCCATTCATCGGTGGCCATTTCCGCTGTCTCCTTATGAAGTAAACCAAAATAAATTTGATGAAGAATCGCTCTTCTCCGATCTCCGGCCAGTTTCAACCTTTTGCATTAAAAGCATCCAAGTCTCTAGCCATCCAGCAGTGTTTGATTGTTCAATGCCCTTAAAATAGCTTGACGGTTAATCACTCCCACCAATTTTTGTTCCTCAAAAACCGGGATTTGCCTCAAATCTTTAAACATAATAAAAAATGAGGCAATTTCTTCCAATGTTGCATCTCTGGGGATACTGATAAAATTTTTGACCATGATATCGCGGACTTGCAATCCGGGTTTTAATTCGACTACCTCTGTTATCCCGACAATTCCAATGACCTGCCCGTCACTGTCGCATACCAGCAGGTTATCAAGGTTACTTCCCAACAGACATTCAGAAGCTTGATGAACGTCCGCAAAAGCGTCCACCGTCATGAAATCCTTCACCATAATATCTTCCGCCTGCATTTTACCTTCTCCCTTCTTTTCCCAAAGTTAATCTTCAACCTTTGAAACCGGCAGTGATTCTTATCGATACAACCTTATATTCATAATCGCCTCCCGGCGCCTGGACTTGAAAACGATCATTTACCGTTTTCAAAAGCAATGCTTTACCCATTGGCGACAAGAAGGACACTTCCTGGGACTCGGTGCTCTTTTTAAGCGGAGAAATCAATTTATAGCAACATCTTTCGCCATTGGCAACATCCTCAATGGTGGCCTCAGAACCAACCACAACATATGGGAATTCATTAGCGCCGGTTGAAACCGTTACAATATGGGGAAGCAAATTATCGAGCTTGGTTACGGATTTAGCTAAAATTTGCCGCAATTCCTCGGTTTCATTTGACGGTTTCCTCAAGAATTCATCGAAGATTTCTTCCATTCCCTCCTCAATTTCCAGTAGATTCGAAAGTAATGAATGAAAAGCAGTTTTTGTTAAAAAAATCGGTTGGTTCATTGCTGACTCCTTTCTTCAAACTGTATTATTTATAACGATATTCCTAATATGGTTCATATTTCCATTCCGAGACATACAGTTTTCTCTCCGCAATTTCAAAAGCCATTTAATGTAAATCGCCTTAAGAAAACACAAAGGACATTTCACCCGGAGGTAAATGCCCTCTTACAAACTATTAACGCCTAACCCGCTTTGAATAAAAATCTACGAAAAATAGCATCAATCGCAACTGCGCGACCTGGTAATAGTATATCATAATATACATCTGCTGTAAATAGTGGAATCGGTTTCCATTTAATTGAAACGGATTAATTAAATGGATTCTGTTCAATTAAATGTATTCGTCAATTTCTTTTATTCCATCGGGAGATTCCCATAAAAAGCAGGATTTTTTCCCCTAACGAAGAATAAAAACTGCTACTGATTATTTCAAATAGGGGTAAAAAGATGGAATATATCAAATGGCTGGCAGATAAATATACCGTTCAGGTTCAAAAATTTGACCTTCAGCATCAAAAATTGGTTGAAATCACCAACGAAGTTTTCAATGCCAAAATGAACAATGCCGGTAAAGGAATCATTTTAAATATCCTGACCCAACTGAATGAGTATACCCAAAGTCATTTTTTGGAGGAAGAAACATTACTTAAAGAAAATCAATACCCGGCCCTGGAAATCCATAAAAATGAACACTTTATCTTTATTACAAAAGTGAACGGTTTTATTCAGGAATTTCACGCTGATAATTTATCTTTAAATCAGGAAATGCTTGAGTTTCTGAAAAACTGGTTAATCGACCACATTATGCAAACCGATAAGGAATATGGAGCTTTCCTGAACGAACGGGGGATTAATTAAGATAAATCCCGTTCTCCAAACCAATCCAGCGACATCAATGCGATGTGGGTTACAGGTGGAGGCTTTCAAAAAGCGCTTTAGTATTGGAACAGTCATGGTAAAGTTCACGGTTTCTTCAGCATAACAAACTCATGCTAAAAGACCGTGAACTTTTTATTTTCGAAAGGAGAAAACGAATGGGCCATAAAGGCCGAGATGTAGAGCTTGTTTCCATCAATTCCAATCAATATTTAACGGCGGCTTGCGACTCCTGCGGCGCAATCGGCTTCAAAGAGCTGGACTTGGTAAAGGTTCCGCCCTATATCGCCGGCCGGTTTACCACACGAGTTGCCTTACTGGAGATTTTAGCCATCGGAAGCCAGCCCCAATTAGCCACCGTTGCGATTTCCAATGAACCGGAGCCTACCGGGGCGGAAATTTTAGGGGGTGTCCGGGACGAATTGGCCTCTTCCGGACTGGCTGCCTTACCGCTTGCGATCAGCACCGAAAAAAATATTCCGACCCGGCAAACCGGTTTAGGCGTTAGCGTAGTCGGTTTATGCCAAAAGGCTGACTTGAGAATCGCCACCACCACTCAGGGCGATCTCCTCTATTGTCTTGGAGTTCCTAAGGTTGGACCGGAGATTGGCAGTCCCGACGAGCCGGAGATCATCCAGAGCTTTCATGTTCAAAAGCTATTACAAATCCATGAAATTCACGATATCATTCCAGTCGGCTCCAAAGGGATTTGCGGCGAAGCTGAAGTATTGGCTTCCAATATCGATGGACAATTGATTTTAAAGCCGTCGGCCGACATTGATCTCAAAAAATCAGCCGGACCATCCACTTGCCTGATTTTTTCCACGGCTTTGCCTTTGACCGGTATGCTTTTTCCTGCGATCCCCTGTCGTCCTATCGGCATGATCGGGCCCTACTTTGATGATTAATGCCATCGTAATGGCGGGGACATTATCCATGGCCGCCATGCTCAATGGGTGTTTTGTATGCCCGGGCCCGAACCAATTTCCAGGAATTACTGTTGACTGCCGGCGATGCTTGGGTTCTCTTGGTAATTTAAAAATCCATCCCAGACACAGTTTAGGCAAAAACGAAAATACGGTACCGAAGCGTTCGTGATTCCCACGCGATGTACCGTACTCCGAATTCTAGATTGCTTTTTTTGACAGTGCTTTAATCCTGCCCTCTTACCTTTTCACTCATTTCGAGTTTAACATTTTTGTTATCCCCTGGACTTGATCCTTTCTCCAACTGCGATTCTTGCGAACGGATCTCCCTTGGTTTGGGGTGCCCCCTCCTTAAATCAGCTCGCACTCCCACTTCCTTGCCAATGGCATCCGGAGTTATTTGTTCACCCATTTTAAACACCTCCGGAAATAGTTTGCCCGGATTCTTTCGCAATCAAAAAAATAAAAAAGGGCTAATCCCTGAGATCAGCCCTCTCTCTTTTTTTATTAAAACCTGCCAATCTCTTTAACCCAGCCAAACGGATCTTTGGCTTTTCCGAACTGGATATCAACCAGTTTTGTATATAACTCTTGAGTTACCATGCCCACTTGGTTGTTATTGATTAGATAATTATGGTCTTTGTAATAGAGAGAACCAACCGGAGAAATAACCGCTGCGGTTCCTGACCCAAAAGCTTCCGTTAATGTTCCGTCCGTTAAGCCTTTGATAACTTCATCAATGGAAATTGGCCGTTCTTCAGTTTGATAACCTAAGCTCTTTGCCAATTCCAGTACGGAGGCTCTAGTTATACCCGGTAAAATTGAACCACCCAAATTGGGAGTGATTACCTTGTTACCGAAGACGAAAAACATATTCATGGAGCCAACTTCTTCCACATAATGCTTTTCTTTGGCATCAAGCCAAAGCACCTGGGAAAACCCTTTTTCTTCAGCCTTGGCTCCCGCCATCAAGCTGGCAGCATAATTGCCGCCAGTCTTAGCATCACCCACTCCGCCGATAACGGATCGCACATAAAAATCCTCCACCATCAGCTTGACAGGCTTGAAGCCTTCTTTGTAATAAGCGGCCACAGGGCTTAAAATAATGTAGAATAAGTATTCGGAAGCCGGATGCACTCCGAGTTGTGCACCAAGACCCACCAAAGTTGGGCGGATGTAAAGGGAGGTTTCCGGAGCCTTGGGTATCCAACGTTTTTCCAAATTAACCAGAGTTTCAACTGCCTCTAAAAAATATTCCTCCGGGAAGGGTTTCATACATAAACGTTCAGCGGAGCGATGCATTCTCTTGGCGTTTTGGTCCGGCCTAAAAAGCAAAACCCGCCCGTCCGGGGCCGCATAAGCCTTAAGTCCTTCGAAAATTTCTTGGCTATAATGCAAAACTACAGCCGCCGGATCAATGCTAAAAGAGGAATAGGGTATAATTTTAGGTTCTACCCAACCTTCCCCTGGGCGGTGTTTCATTGTGAACATGTAGTCGGAAAAAATTTTACCAAAGCCCAACTGAGCCGGATCTTTATATAAAGGCTTTAATTTTGATTCCGGCAACTTTTCAATTTCAATTTTCATTTCAATACTCCTTTCATATTCCCACAGCAGTTTAAATATTTTAGAATTCAGGAGTCGCAAAGATAGCAATCTGCCTTTTAGAATAAATTCGCCCGTTACATCTTCCAATTCAAACGATGCACCCATTGAGAATGCCATCTTCTGAATTCTATTATCGCTTGTTAATATTGAAACTAACATATAAAATTACTATTTATTATAGCACAGTTCAGTCGGGATGGCTGAAAAAAATAAAACGCCTTTTTAGGCGTTTACATTTCGGCGTTCTAAAATTCGGATCAACCTGCTTACTGTAAGGTCAATTTTGGTTGCCAGACGGTAACTCTCTTCATCATTTAAATCTGTTGAAAGATTTGCCGTGATTAAATCATGTTTAATTTCCCCAATCTCTTGCTGAAACTTTGTAATGTCGTTTTCTACCATGGTAACCACCCCAAGTATCGCTCCGTCCTTCAATGGAAATCAAATTTGCAAAATCTATTATATGGGGTATCGGATAATCTTGCAACCAAAAATCAGCTACCAAAAGAACTCCAATTTCTTATAAACGCGATTTTTCTCTTTCAAACCAATCCGCTTACTTTAAAACGGGGTTACTTAGAGTTTGACTTAACCCCGTAGAACCAAAACCGCCTGTACCTCGCTGGGTTCCATTTAATTCCGAAACTTCTTCCCAATCGATCCGGTATATGGGGAAAAAACCAAGCTGGGCAATACGGTCGCCGGGACTTACCTCAAAATCCGATGGACCGTCATTCTTCATAACACAGATGATTTCTCCCCGATAGTCACTATCAATAACTCCTACCGCATTGGATAAGGAGATCCCATGTTTTGAAGCCAGGCCACTTCTGGGAAATACCAATGCTACCATTTCCGGGATTGGTATTTCAATTGCAATACCAGTCGGCACCTTAGCCTGGGAACCGGCAGGAATAACGATCGGTTTCTCACAGCAAGCATAAAGGTCCATCGCCGCAGAACCCGGAGTCGCATAGCAGGGCAATGAAAATTCACTGCCCATAAAAGAAGATAGTTTTCGTATTTTTACTTTTTGATTAGTATTCACAGTAAGATCGCCTCAAATATTTAGAGTCAGTTTTAAAAGGGCCAATCGCCGTTAAAAACTGCTTTTCATCCGTAAATAGTTCCTTAGCCAGTCTCTTTACATCAGCACTGGTCACAACATCGATTTTCGCTACAATTTCTTCCGGTGTAAAAAGCTGGTCCTCAAACAATTCTGTTTTTGCAAGCCGGCTCATCCGGTTGCAAGTACTATCCAGGCTCAATAGCAAACTTCCTTTTAACTGTTCTTTCGTTCTCATCAGTTCGTCTTCACTGATTGTATCTTGGGTCAATAAATGAAGTTCCGCTTTAATTAACGAGATAACTTTAGCAAAATTCTTGAGCCGAGTTCCTGCATAAATGGAAAATATCCCCGTATCGATATAAGCTGAATGATTGGAGCCTGTCACATATACCAGGCCACGTTCTTCCCGGAGTTGTTGAAATAATCTGGAACTAACGCTACCACCCAATAACCCATCAAGCACAAAAAGTCCATATTTATCAGGACTTTTCCGGGAAACACCGCGAGTCCCAATGCATAAATGAACTTGTTCGATTTTTTTAGGCCGAATGGTTAATTCCGGAACTGCCAGCGGAATGGCAGGCAACGTTTGGTGAGACCTTCCACAAAGGCCGGCAAAGTGTTTTTCGATTTCTGGTACAATCTGGTCAATTTGCACATTTCCCGCTACTGCAAAAACAATGTTATCCGGGGTATAATGTTGTTTAAGATATTCCAGAATTACGGGTCGATCAATGCTTTCCACCGTATCCTGGGTGCCTAAAATCATCCAGCCCAAAGGATGTCCCTTGAGCACCGATGCAGCGAAGAGATCGTGAATCATTTCATCCGGAGTATCTTCGAAAGACTTGATTTCTTCTAATACAACCTGTTTTTCCTTTTCAATTTCCTGAACATCAAAGACCGAGTTGGTTACCATATCGGATAATAAATCAATTCCTAAACGGTAATGTTGACTTAGGACTTTTGCATAGTAACAAGTGTACTCTTTGGTAGTAAAAGCATTGAGCTGGCCGCCAACCGCATCGATTTCTTCGGCAATCTGCTTAGCTGTACGTTTTTGAGTCCCTTTAAATAACATATGCTCGATGAAATGAGAGATCCCATTTTGACACGAATCTTCATACCGAGAACCTGTTCCCACCCAAACACCCAAAGAGACGGAGTGCATTTGAGAAATAGGTTCACAGACAATCCGCAAACCATTTGACAATGTTGCCTTTTGATACATAATTTCCCCTTTTGTCGAAATACCTACATAAGTCCTTATTTATGTTAATCTTCGCGTCCTGAGATTAAAATCCTCTTTTTCGAGCGAGTGTTAATTCTTTACTATATTACCGTATCATTGCGGGTTTGGCTGGATGTACATAAAGGGGTGGGCGGAAAAATGGCGAATCCATTGGAAAGCCCATCAATCATCATGTACACTGATGCCATTATCGAAGGGAGTTATCCATGCAAGGTAATCTATTGACGACAGTGCTTGCCCTAGTATTTTATTTAACATCCAGCCTTTTTGGTGGTAACTCCGCCTCCCATTCACTTTCCGATACTGGGAATTCCGGATATATTAAAAATAGTAATTTCCCCCGTTCAGGAGTAGTCTCCACCAAACAGACTTCGCTCCGGGACAGCTATCAAAATGGTTCATCGATTAACACCATGACGGAAGGATCTCGGGTATTAATCTTGTCGGAAAAAGGAGACTGGTACCAAGTCCAAGTTAATGGAGGAACGCAACAAGGATGGCTCCCGAAATGGACTGTATCTATCCGCAATAATTTAACTGGGAATGTTTCCAAATCGAAAGTGATTGCCGGTTATTATGTTGAAAACTATAGCAACGACCCCAAAGGTTACCGGGCTCTCTCGGAAAACTTAGGAGCGATCAATACAGTGATTCCATTTTCATTTCAAGTGGACCAGTACGGCAACATCAAAAGCACTCACAATCCTAAACCGATGAATCTGGCCCGTTCAGCCGGTGCTAATACTTTGGCCCTAATCAACAATATAAGCGGGAACAATTTCAACAGCAACACCATCCATCAGATGCTATCAAAACCAACAGCGCGTTCCCGGGCTGTAAACGGAATTACCCGGATGTTGGTTGAAAATGGCTATCAAGGCGTCAATATTGACTTTGAAAATGTTCCAGCCAGGGATCGTTATTATTTAACTGCTTTTTTTAGTGAACTGGCTTCACAATTGCGTCCGAGGCATTTGTTAGTCACAGCTTCGGTGCCCGCCAAGACCTATGACGATCGGACTTCCAATCAATCCGGAGCTTTCGATTACAAAGCATTGGCTCCTTATTTGGATCAAGTAATGATTATGACTTATGATGAGCATTATTCCGGAGGCCCGGCCGGACCCGTTGCTTCTTACCCGTGGGTAGAAAAGGTCATCCAATATTCGCTGAATTCAATTCCCAGTTATAAAATTGTCTTGGGAATTGCAGCTTACGGCTATGATTGGACTTGGGGGTCCGGCAAAGCATTACATTCTCAGGGAATTCAAAACTTAATCCATAAATATAAAATCGCTCCCAAATGGAGTTCCAAGTATCGGGTTCCTTACTTCACTTACCGGAGCTGGGGAAAAACTCACGAAGTATGGTATGAAAATAATTATAGTACTTCCCATAAAGCAGAATTGGTAAAGAAATATAACCTACGCGGTGTTGCGGTATGGCGGTTAGGCTATGAAGATCCGGGAATCTGGAAGACTATCCAACAAGCCATCATGTAGTGAAAGATGGTTTACAATCTTGAATTACCGATGGACAAAAATCCCCCCTTGGTTTCTCAATGAGGGGATTTTTCCTATATGGGTTACAAATATGGGTTACAAAACTGAACTAACAGTTCCGGGTTCCAAGCCTTTTTTACGTAATGAACGAATCAAACCGGGTAATGCTTCTTTCGAAGCCATGGTGGGGTGGAGTAAAATGATTCCGCCCGATTGAATCTTTATTAAAACCCGGTTTAACAGAACCTCCGGGGTTGGATTTTTCCAATCAATCGTGTCTACCGACCACATTATCGTACGATAATTGAGGCTTCCGGCTACATTAACAATCAATGAATTCAATTCTCCATATGGCGGGGCGAATAAAGAAGCCGGCTTTTTTCCAATAACGGATGCAAGCAATGCGGAATTATCCAAAATTAATTTTTTCAACTCATCCTGGCTCATTTGTTCCGGATGCCCGTGATACAAACCATGATTGGCAATTTCGTGTCCATCATCGGCGATATTCCTTACTAATTCCGGAAATGCTTTTACCCAGGAACCCACAAAGAAAAATGTGGCTTTGACATTTTCGGTTTTTAAAGTTTTTAAAATTTGTCCCAAATATTCTTCTCCCCAGGCGACATTAATGGCTAAAGCTACCCGGGGAACATCGGTTTTACCATGATAGACCGGTTTAAAAATTTCTTCCGATATCATGGGATGGATTTCATTGATCATTAATTTTAAATGAGTTCCAGGCCTGGCGCTAAAAATACGGTTTACATTCTGAGCAATATCCACCATTTTACCAGCCTGGGCCGGAATGATTTCGCCGCTTTCTGTGTAATAAAAGGCGTTCCTGGCAGGGCGTTCAATCTTACTGGCCAGCAATTTGATAAGAGCGGCAACTTCATTGGGAAGCAATCCTTGGAGCGGCTGGCCTTCCAGTTTTACACCGGCCTTTACTCCCATAACTCTCCTGGCTATTTGCTCCCAGTTCATCATAATTCCGGTAACAAGAACCATACTAATTAAACCAACCACCAATAATCGTAGCCGTTTGGGCCCTAAGAAAATGATCTGCATCAATACCCACCCCCTACTGTTCCCTACTTTTTATTCAAGCGGTGGGATGAGTATTACTCTTTTGTGGGAACTCTGCTCATAAAAACTATGACGAGTACTGCTTCCCAGTTTCTTTACTGGATATTCTCATAAGAATCCAATCTATGAAAGGACTAAATCGTGGTTATTTTGTTCCACTTTGCGGCGATGAATGCTGCTAATCTTTCGGCCGTGTCACTATTTAGGGGCATGATGCGGCCATGATACCGGTAATACACCAAATATGACCACAGAACTTCATATCCGCCTTTTTGATATTCTTCTTTGGTTGGAAGGTAACCCTCACAGCCGTTTGTATATCCGCCAAAAAAAATGATCTGATTCAAACAAAATTGACTCATTATTTTAAATCTGGAAATGTATTAATTTTCAATAAGTGTGGCAATCTCTTTAGCAGCTCTTTCCATAACACCTTTGGGCCCAATTATTTCCTGTACTTCCCGCAGTTCTTTTCGAAGCTTGGCATTATAGTCAGAATCATTTAACAAATGCCGTAACTCACGGGCCACATTGTCGGCGGTAAAATTTTCCTGTTTCAACTCCGGTACAATTTCCCGTCCCATAATAATATTGGGTAACCCAATGAGAGGAAGCCCTTTTGCTCGCTGTTCCTTGGTTTGCAGCATCCGGTAAATACTTAAAGTTAATTTGGATAGCCGGTAAACAACCACCATTGGGGTATTTAAAATTGCCGCCTCCAGGGTGGCTGTTCCTGACGAAATCACGGCTCCATCCACGGCGGCCAATAAATCATAAACGCCTTCATGAATGATGGTCAATTTAACTTGATATTGATCCACGATGGAATCAAGATACTCCTGGTCGATGGACCCCGCCAAAGGCAAAACCCATTGGATGTCCAGCACTTTATTGAGTTTGGAAGCGGCTTCCAACATCACCGGCAAAAGATTAGCCAGCTCTTGCCGGCGGCTTCCGGGCAATAAAGCCACTAATTGCTGGCCGGGATTGATTCCGATCCGCTTGCGGAAAGCTTCCGGATTGGATGCGGCGACCCGATCAATCAACGGGTGACCCACATAGGTTACATTGGCCCCGAACTTCCGGTAAAAGTCCGCCTCGAACGGTAATACCGCCAATAATAATTTTACCCGTTCACTCAGCTTCACAGCCCGGCTTTCCCAATAACCCCAGGCCGATGGGGAAAACATACAGACTACCTGTATTCCCAAGGTTTTAGCTTCTTTGGCTACTTTCAAATTAAACCCTCCGGAATCCAGCCAAATCACCACATCGGGACGGCGCTGTTTCCACTGGGCTTTTATCATTTTAATTAAGCGGGAGGCTTTGGTTAAATTTTTTAAAGCCTCAGTAAACCCTACGGTACTTCCCTTCGTGGGATCAAAAATAATTTCCATTCCGGTCTGGGCCATTCTCTTTCCCCCGATTCCATAAAAAAGGGCTTCAGGGAATAATTTCTTTAATTCGGTTAGTAAAACCGCGCCATGCATATCCCCGGAAAATTCCCAGGTTGATAAAAAAATAACCGGCTTTTTCATCATTCTTACTCCTTATTTACAAAATCATTATCAAGTCAATTCTGGAGATTCGCCCAAATTCCTTTCCAAGAAATTTCTTTTCCTTCATCTGTTTATTATACCGGACCCTGGCATAACTCAATCAGAGTTTACCGATCATCATCAAAAACAAATACCCCAGTCTTTAAAGGGACTTAGGGTATTTATTGCGAATGCATATTTCATTTCTGTCAATTTGAAACGCTTCAGACGGCTGTTGAAAAATCCCTTCATCGTTTTTGACTATCCCTCTCCAGATTCTTGGTGGCAATAATATCGGCCCCGGTATTCAGAATATTTTTTACAATAACTTGGCCTGCTTGGACAGGCGCTTTTACTTGAATCTCCCGCAAATAATTTACGCTCTCTTTCAACATCTTCTTGGGAATCGGTTTCGTAGTCCTGACGGACAATAACGGGTACATCGCCCCTCTAATATTCACAGTTGTGGTAAGCATGCGGACTGGGTTCGTACATTCGTTTCGCGCATACTCCGCTCCCCTGGGACAGGTATTGCCAGTCACTTCAATAACCTCATTTTTTTCTACCGTCACAGTCAGATGGCAACCCATGGGACAACCGATGCAAATCAGCTCTCGATTCATTTTGATTCTCCTTCTTCCACGATTTCGATCACTAAGGGCTCCTCGCCACTTTTTAAAAGTTCATCCTTTTTCATCGTGATGGTCTGCATTTCCCCCGGCACCATAATAAGTTTTTTGCTTGACCGTAAAACCCGCTCCCCCATCTTCGCATTAAGCCTGGCGCTTTTATAAATATTCTTTACCCTAAGATATAAAGTAAGCTGTTCCTCCATATTCCCGGGATGAATGATTTGAGGGACGACATAAGCAACTCCACTGCCATTCCTCAATTTTATATTCTGAACAGCCGGCTTGATTTGAGAAAGTATATAATGTGCGGCATTACGGCCCGCCAATTCACTCTCTTTAGTGACGTTATCCACCAAATCATGAACATGAACCACATTTCCGCAGGCAAATATGCCTTTAACCGAAGATTCCATGATTTCATTGACGACCGGACCGCCGGTTATTGGATCCATCTCGACATCAGCCTTTTTAGATAGTTCATTCTCTGGAATCAGCCCTACCGATAAGAGCAGGGTATCACAAGAAATCTCTTGCTCAGTTGTTAAAATGGGTCTGCGATTTTCACCCACTTTAGCAAAGCTGATACTGTTGACCCGGTCCCTGCCATGAATTTGAGTAATCGTATGGCTAAAATATAAAGGAATATCGTAATCCTGCAGACATTGAACAATATTCCGGGTCAGACCGCTGGAATAAGGCAATATTTCGATAACCGCCTTTACCCGGGCTCCTTCGAGCGTAAGACGCCTGGCCATAATCAAACCGATATCCCCCGAACCTAAAATGACGATTTCTTTTCCCGGCATATAACCTTCCATATTCACAAAGCGCTGAGCCGTACCCGCCGTATAAATTCCGGCCGGACGCGTACCTGGAATATTTATCGCTCCCCGGCTTCTTTCCCGGCAGCCCATGCACAGCATAATAGCTTTCGCTTTAATCTCCAGCAGACCTTCGTCCTTATTAATCGCGACAACTTTTTTTTCTGGAGTAATATCAATAACCATGGTGTTTAACTTATACTCAATTCCGTAACTCTTGATTTTATTGATAAACCGCAATGCATATTCGGGTCCACTGAGTTCTTCCTTGAAATAAAACAAACCGAAGCCGTTATGAATGCATTGCTGGAGAATGCCTCCCAATTCCCGGTCCCGTTCAATCACTAAAATACTTCGAACGCCTTGTTCATATGCGGCAGCAGCGGCTGCTAAACCAGCTGGTCCCGAACCGATAATTACGATATCATACTCCACTTCAAATCACTCCTTTACTCACTTTCAGCTTTGATTTTGCCATCGAGTATCAAAGAACGCCGTCCGCATTTGGTTACTTGATTGACAGATATTTCAAGTTCCCTCGCCAAAATCTCCGCCACCCGTGGAGTACAAAAACCCCCCTGGCATCTTCCAGCCCCTGTCCTTACCCTGCGTTTGAGACCATCCAAATTACGGGCCCCCAATGGCCGGCGGATAGCGTCTAAAATCTCTCCCTCGGTAATGGTTTCACAGCGGCAGATGATCCTGCCATAAGCAGGATTTTCCCGGATTAACTTTCGTTGCTCAGCCAAGGTCAGTTCGCGAAAACGGACCCCAGACCGCCGGTTGGATTTGAATATCTTCTTGGCTTTCATGGCTAAGCCCTGGCTTTCCAAAGTTTCGCACACCATTTTAGCGATTGCAGGTGCGGCGGTAAGTCCCGGCGACTCGATTCCGACAGCATTTACTAATCCCTTGACCTTTAATGAAGGGCCGATGACAAAATCATTGGTATCCGAAACCGCTCTGAGTCCGGCAAAAGAAGTAATAATCTTGGCTGTTTGAATAGCAGGAACCAATCTCCTGGCCCCATCAATGACTTGACGCAACCCTTCAGCCGTAGTGGCGGTATCTTCTTTATCTTCGACGTCGGTTGCCGTGGGACCGATTATTAAATTACCATCCACTGTCGGGGCAACCAGGATCCCTTTACCCATTTTGGTAGGGACCGTGAAAATAACTGTCTTAGCCAGATGTCCTTGTTCTTTATCCAGAATACAATACTCTCCCCTGCGGGGCTTGATGGAAAACGGCTTTTCACCGATGAGATGATCAACTTGATCTCCAAATACCCCGGCGGCATTCACCACATATTTCGATTCAAACCGGCCTTGGTTGGTTTCAATTATGAAATAATTGTCGCTATGGACGTGAATGGCAGTAACTTCGGTATCCAAGCGGAACTTCACTCCGTTCTCAGCCGCATTCTCCGCAGTAGCCAGCGTTAAGGTAAACGGGCAAATGATACCGGCCATTTCGGCGTATAGCGCCGCCAGAGCCTCATCAGAAATAGAAGGCTCTCTGGTTTTCAGTTCATTCCGGCCCATCATTTTCATTTTCGAAACACCATTGGTCATCCCTCGCCGCTGTAGCTGTTCCAGGATTGGAATTTCTTCCTCATGGAAAGCCACCACCAGTGAACCGATGCGCTGAAAAGGCACCTCAAGCTCCTCACTGATTAAGGAATACATGGCATTCCCTTCAACATTCAATTTGGCTTTTAAAGTACCCGGATCAGGATCAAATCCTGCGTGAATGATGGCGCTATTACTTTTTGATGTTCCACAGGCCAAATCTGATTCTTTTTCTAAAAGCAGCGTTTTTAGTTGATAGCGGGATAACTCGCGGGCCACACTACAGCCAATGACTCCACCGCCAATGATTATTAAGTCATACACTGGAAGTCCCCCTTTTAAAAAACAAAGAACCATACCCAGGGGCTATCTAAAAAGTCACGTAAAGTCCCCAAGATATTCTCAGCGAATCAATTTATCTTGTATATCTTGAACTTTGAAGTTCCTTTTGTAAATCCCCACTAGTAATATGGTTCTCCGCTTCTCCATCTAACTATTTTCTAGTATTCATTTAAACTACACACCTTTTGGAATCCATCCTTAGGCGATCTCAAAAAGATTTTAAACGATTTTGCCTGGACTAAAAATTAAATTTTATCCCCCCACTTTCATATCGGATTTTTTAAGAAAATCGTATGAAAGGCTGTTTATAAGGCCTCTCATCCGAATTAGGAACTACTCCTCCCAATTGCGGGCCCGTTCAACTGCTTTCTTCCAGCCCCGGTACAAATCTTCCCGTCTCTGGATACTCATTGCAGGTTGGAAATTACGGTCAACCTCCCATTTTTCGGCGATTTCAGTCTTACTTTCCCAATAGCCCACTGCCAAACCAGCAAGATAGGCAGCTCCAAGGGCGGTAGTTTCATTCACTACCGGCCGGTTGACCGGCACTCCCAAAATATCGGATTGAAATTGCATCAAGAAATTATTTTTAACCGCCCCTCCGTCAACCTTCAAGGCCTGCAGGGTGATTCCGGCGTCTTTTTGCATGGCTTCCAACACATCCCGACTCTGATAAGCAATAGCTTCCAGTGCCGCCCTGACAATGTGTTCCCGTTTGACACCTCTGGTTAAGCCAATCATGGTACCTCGGGCATACATATCCCAGTATGGAGCGCCCAATCCTACAAAAGCCGGCACCAGATAAACACCGTTGGTATCTTCCACTCGGGTGGCATATTCTTCACTTTGAGGCGCGCTATCAATCATTTGCAATTCATCCCGCAACCATTGTACGACGGCGCCAGCTATGAAAATACTGCCTTCCAAAGCATATTCCACCTTGCCTCCCAGGCCCCAGGCAATGGTAGTCACCAGGCCATTCTGGGAAGGCACTGCTTTCTCACCGGTATTCATCAGCATAAAACAACCGGTACCGTAAGTGTTTTTGGCCATACCCGGCTGAAAGCATGCCTGCCCGAAGAGGGCCGCCTGCTGATCCCCGGCAATACCTGCAATCGAAACCGCCGCCCCGAAAACCCCCTTAGAGGTCTGACCATAAATGAAACTGGACGGATTAACCTCCGGCAGCATACTGCGGGGGATATTTAATTCAGCTAATATTTCATCATCCCAGTCCAACTTGTGAATATTGAAAATCATGGTCCGGGAAGCATTCGAATAATCGGTTACATGAACTTTTCCCCCGGTCAATTTCCAAATCAACCAGCTGTCCACATTCCCGAAAAGAAGTTCACCTTTTTCTGCCTTATCACGGGCACCGGATACATTGTCTAAAATCCATTTGATCTTGGTGCCTGAGAAATAGGCATCCACCACCAGGCCTGTTTTAGAGCGGATTTTATCAATCCAGCCTTTAGCCTTGAGCTCGTCACAGATGGAAGCAGTGCGGCGACACTGCCAGACAATGGCATTATAAATCGGTTTTCCTGTCTCTTTATCCCAAACAATGGTTGTTTCCCGTTGGTTGGTAATCCCAATCGCCGCGATATCCGCCGGTTCTATCCCAAGCTTGGCGATGGCGGATTGAACGGTTTCCAACTGGGAATTCCAGATATCCAGGGGATTATGTTCAACCCAACCGGCCTTCGGGTATATTTGCTCAAATTCTTTGTTAAAAGAAACGACCGGCTTGCCTGCGACATCAAAAATAATTGTGCGGGAACTGGTAGTACCCTGGTCCATAGCTAGTATATATTTTGGGGCCATCAATAGCTCCCCTCCCTTTTTATTTCTTTCTCTTTTTACAGTTAAATCAAACCAACCCCTTTAGCAATTCCAAAAGCAATAACAGCACCGATAAACGGACCCAATACCGGGACCCAGGAGTACTGCCAATCTGAACCTCCTTTTCCGGCAATGGGTAAAACAGCGTGAGCAATACGCGGTCCCAAATCGCGAGCCGGGTTGATAGCATAACCGGTTGGCCCTCCCAAACAGGTACCAATGCCCCAAACTAATATGCCTACTAAAAATGGGCCAAGACCAGGAGTGATTGAACCTCCGGTTGATACCGCCACCGTCTTCGAGGCAATGGCATAAGCCCCCACAATAAGGATGATTGTACCGATAATTTCAGTTAGCAAGTTGGACGGATAATTACGGATAGCCGGACCGGTGCTAAAAACGCCCAACTTTGCGCCTTGATCCTCAGTGGCTGCCCAGTGTGGCAAGAAGACCAGCCAAGTTATCGCTCCGCCGCAAAAACCTCCCAGCAATTGCCCCAACATCATTATGAAAGCTTGCGGCGCATTATAAACGCCATTCATAAAACCTGCCAGAGTAGAGGCAGGATTGATGTCGCCTGTGCCGCCACATGCAATAGCGGTAAATACTCCCATCATCACACCGATACCCCATCCAATGGTAATATTGACCCAACCAGCACCTTCGGCTTTGGACTTTTTTAGATTGGTGTTGGCCACGACCCCATTGCCGAAAATGATCAGCACCATCGTGCCCATAAACTCACCAAAAAAATTACTCATCGATCAAACCTCCCTTTTTCATTACTCCATCCCTAGCATGGACAAAAATAACCGTTCAATTTTTTGATCTTTTCACCTCCTTTATCACAAGCGAATAAATTTAAATAAAAAGGCGCCTCAATTCCACGGAATTTTCGGCCACAATTATCATAGACCGTTTCACTGCTCATAATTTCAACTGTGGTTACGACCGGTAGTCATGAAACTACTGATTCCATATTTCCTTACAACTGGTTGATATTGCAATGGCTTTACTCTTTAAAGCTTCAATCACATCCGCTTTGGAACTGATCATACCGCCAGTGATTATCGGCTTTTTAACTTGAGAAACCATATATTCTACCACCCGTGGAATAATCCCCGGTAATAATTCCACAGCATCGGGATCGGCTTGCCCAATAGCTTTGATTCCGGTATGAAGCGCCAAGGAATCCATACAAAAATATCGCTGGATTGTAAATAATCCTAATTCTTTTCCGTACTTAATCACATTACTGCGGGTTGAAATGATACCATCGGGTTTCACAACTTCAGCCAAATATCGCATAGCCCAGATATCGTTGGCTAAACCTTCTATCAAGTCCGTATGCAAAAAAACATACTTTTTCCCTTTACATTGCAAAACCAATTGTTTAATATTTAAAAGTGTACCCGATAACAAAAAAATTGCGCTTACCCTGCTTTGAAGCGATTCCTCCAAGTCTTTAACATCTCTTACGGCCGCAATAATCGGATTATCAAAATAACGGCTACATAAATTTTCACTATGCATTTCATATTCACCAGCTAACGGGTTTCAATTTGTTTAAACGATAAAAAAACCATAATAACATCACCAACCAAGCAGTGAAGCTATTATGGTCTCCTCATCTCCACCATAATACCATTTACTTATACTATAGAATACTTTATATTTCAGATCCTATTAATACATATGCGAACATTCAAAAATATAAAACCTTTTTCTCCAATCCTTTAAAAGATTGCATCCATTATCGATTCATAATGCATAATTAATCTATTTCTTACATTTTCTAAAGGCACCGCCTGCGGTATGATCCTCTTGCAGCAAAACCGAAGAACTTGCTTTTCGGTTTCCAAACCGACTGACCATCATGAAAAAAACTAGCGACTGCCGGCATTGTTTTCTATTAAGTTCAACACGACCGAACCATTCCCCAATTCGATTGAAGTGAGGGCAAAGGGCCATTTCCCCAGTACCTGGAATTTCAAGGGAATCTGACTGCCGAGGAAATTCAACAAATCCGGAGGTGCCGTACGCCCTGATATCCGCAACTGCGTGGGATAAAAACGCAAACTTTTAGGAGGAACGATTTTCATAAAACCGCCGAGCTCTATAGGAAGAGGTTTCCCGAATAGCCGAGCCCTACCCGAAAAGATGATCTCTCCTGAAACGATGGTTAGCCGTGGTTTAAACTCCGGATAAAATAAACCGACATAATCACTAAAATCGGCGGCAGTAACCAAAGCCTGAATTTTGGTAGAATTGAGGTGAATGAGCTCCAAACGGTGTTTCCGAAATAATACGGGAAAATTGAAAGTAAAGCCTTCATTGATCAGATGCAGTTCAGCAAAACGTAGATTACTAATGAGACAATTTTGGGCATCGATTCGTAGATGACCAACCCTGCCTTTCAAAATATCACCCAAACCCAGCCAATTGATATTCGCTTCAATTTTTACCAGAGGTCCATTACCCCAACCTAAAGATTGTCGCAAATCCTTTCGGACCTTAAGATTAAGCCAACACTCAAGGACTCCTAGTAATAAAAAAACAACAGTCAGGATAATAACCCCTATCCTAACCATTTTTATTTTTAAGAAAGCCCTTAGCGCTTTAAGAAGTTGACCCCTATCATGCAAAACTTACCACTCCGACTCTGTTATCAATGATATTACTATTATGTACTTATGATAGTTATTATCCCAAAGAAAAGAATTAAACCTTTTTTCATTTAACCCTATGTAATTAAGGTTTGTTGGCGTTACCAAAGCTCTCTTTTAGACGGTTCTCCTAAAAAAATTTAAATTTGACTAAATGAAATAAAAAAGAAGACCTTGATTAACAAGATCTTCTTTAAAAAATACTCCTGGCAACGACTTACTCTCCCAGCCGGTTACCCGACAAGTACCATCAGCGCAGAGGGGCTTAACTG
>JAEXDA010000060.1 GCA_023401925.1 Bacillota bacterium | reverse complement strand
GTTGAGTGCCTTCGCGCAACGACTAAGTATCTTCACGCGACGGTTGAGTACCTTGACGCAACGACTAAGTATCTTCACGCGACGGTTGAGTACCTTGACGCAACGACTAAGTACCTTCACGCGACGGTTGAGTACCTTGACGCAACGACTAAGTACCTTTACGCGACAGCGGTTGACAGGTGGAAGAGTGGTCAATCTTGCCTATAAATCCGCCGATTGAATTAGCCACAGAGACACGGAGACACAGAGAAAGAATTTGTTAAATGAGACGCTCAAAAAAAAAGTTCGGTATATATACGCGACTCTCGGGTGGCCGTTTTTATCCCGGTTCATTTTTTTATGGCCTCCTGCCCCTCCTAAGCCACGGTTGCTGCAATGACGCTATTTTCAGTCAATGGGTCACACCCAAAAGGGAGGGAATGGCCCCTTCCTTATCATTATTCACCGACAGCAAACACCGGAAGGTAAAGGGTTCGTGAGGTAGGAGGGGCAGGAGGGCCACGGATTATATAAAAATGGAAGGCGCTTTTTGGGTAAACTTTCGATCGGTTTTTTATTTAAGGCCTTGGCCAAGGGTGGCCCAACGGTTTGAAGTCCGGTAGGAATTGGGTTTGGGGGCGATGTGGGGCAGAAGGGTTGTTGTACGGAAATATATATGTTTTTTTAAGGGTTTTGAGGGGGCGGTTTGATTTAACTGGCGTTAGGTTAATCCGGATAGGGGTGATTTCGAAAATCTGTCTTTAGCCAATCCGCGGGATAAATCCCACGGCTGGGATAACCCAACCCGGTTAAAACCGACTATAAGTTCAAAAATTCAATATTGAAGCCCCGTTTACGGGGGTTGGATGCAAATAGCCGTGGGCTTTAGCCCGCGGTCGGCAAGAGATACAACAATTAAGGAGGTTAATTCCCATACTCACCGACAAAGACCTAGGCATCAAAAAATTCATCCTTGACCGGATCACCCAGATCGATGAGGAGATGGTCCAAAACGACCCCGAATATAAGGAACGGGCGAGCGCGCGAGTGCAAAGCGCTACGGTGAACTGCTAAAACTGGCTACAGCCAAACTGTCCCCGGAAGATGGTGCGCTGTTGAAAAAGTATGTCAATACCTGCTTTGATCAGATTTGCCGCAGAGACGAGCTAATCTACAGCGTGGCGCTGACGGACGGGATGTTGTGTGCACATAATATGTGCGACGGGTATTGGGTTGTAATGGTTGGGAGAGGAGTAGATAAAATAAAAGTGTAATAACTGATTCACCGAAGATAACATCAATAGCAGGCCATCCAAAAGTTTTTAGACTCCAACGCCATCGGTTACTCTCCCACTGAACTGGCTTCTCCGCATTGGCATCGTTGGGGGAGAGCTAGAGAGAGGTGAAGTTAGGCCGCAATATCCTCCCATTGACCTTAAATTCGATTGTCATTGCACCGGCATCCAATGAAAGATAGATAGAAAGAAGGCATTTCCCATGAAATCCATTCTGGAAGAATTCTTCTACGGCAGGATTTTCCTCTTCGAACGTATCGTTCCCCACGACCCAGGATGCCGCCCCTTAAACCAAACCCGCGATTATCAACAGAAGTTGCCAGAAAATCAATCGAAATCGATTCCATAGTTAAATCGAAAGCATCTACCGGCACTGATTTTAAAATCCGTTTCATCCGTTGAATCCTGGTTCAGACGATGTTTTAGGCGTTCACGGCTGGGTGGAGATATCCTTTTGCGGCAATTCGGGTTCCAGAGCCGGTAAAGCCAAAGATACCGTCAGCCCCGGATGTAGCGGCTGCAAACGGATGCCGTAACCGGGACCGTAAGCGTATTGCAACCGGTGATGGATGTTGGAAATCCCGACGCCATGTCCTTGGCTGCCGGAATCGTAACTATCAAGCTCCAGGTTCTGAATGATTTCTTGGAGCCGTTTCGGCGTTATTCCGGGGCCGTCGTCAACGATACATATTTCGAGAACATTGCCTTTTTTGGTTGCCCGGACCACGATGGCTATGGGGTCCAGGCTTTTTTCCACCCCGTGGATGAAGCAGTTTTCAACCAATGGCTGGATGCAAAATTTGAAGACCCTGATATTGAGAAGTTCGGGAGGAACATCCAACGCAAAAGTAAACCTGGCTCCGTAACGGATTTGTTGCAGGGAAGTATATTCCTTGAGATAATTTAATTCTTCTTCCAAAGTGACCAAATCCCCCATGTTGCGGGTGGAATAGCGAAAAATATTGGTTAAGGAACGAAGCATTTGAATCAAGGGGGTATTTCCGGTTGAAACGCCAAGACCCACCAGACAATCCAGAGTATTAAACAAAAAATGCGGGTTGATGCGGGCCTGGAGAGCGCGGAGTTCGGCCGAACGGGCCAACTCCTCAACCTGGCGCAACCGCTTGGTATTGGAATAAAGAATGGTGATGACACAGCTGGCGATCAATAAGAGCAAAACGATAATGATCAAGGGCCCGGAGGCAATCCGGCTGATGGGATCGACCACTTCGGCGGCCGGGTATTCAACAGTCAAAACCATCCCCAGATAGGGGTCTTTTAAATAAATACCGATCATTTTTTGATTGAGATTCCCGTATTTGGCAAAACCTGAAGGATCATTGGCATGATTCAGCATTTGGCGGATTAAGGGATTGGAACTCGGCTTGCCTAATCGTTTGATATTGCCGCGACTATAACGATAGGGACAAGCCACCAGGACGCCATCGTTTGTATAAATGGAAACCGGTATGGTTGACCAGTTTACATTGATTCCTGAATTATTATCGGTGAGAGCACTGTTCAGATCAAGTTCCGCTCCGGCCGCCCGTATAATTCTGATCCCCTTTAGTCTGAAACTGAGTAACGGTACTAGAGTCGTTAAACCGGATTCGTCGATAAACGGTTTTCCCACTAAGGATTGACTGTGTTCCATCAGAAAGCTGGTAAAGGGCTGGGGGGATTCTCCGGCCAGATATTGGCGCCACCAGGGTAAATTCCGGATATAATCCGGGCGGGAGTTTGTGGAAGGAATAAGGGTCCCGTTGGGATAAGCTACCCAGCTTCGGATGATGCTGGAGGAATAGTCTCTCATGGCTTCCATTTCGTTTTGTAAGGAAGAACGATCGGCAGAGGCCGCGGCGGAGGAGGAAACCAGGCTATCCAATTTTTGCGCGGCTTTTAAAAAGACTTCGTTCAGTTGTTGTTGGTAAAAATTGGCTTCCCACAATAAACGCTGTTCCATATGGTTTTGCAGTTGGTGGGCAATTTGGAAATAGACGAAAAAGCTGCTGGCTACGGTGGCAATGATAATGAGAAAACAAAAGGCAAGCCATATTTTGTAAAAAAAGCTTTTGCTATAAGAAAAAATCGGTTGCTTGGTCATGGTAACCTCTAAAAGGGCCCCGTGATTTACTTGGAACGATAGTGGCTCGGGGTTATTCCACATTCCCGGCGGAAAATCCGGCTGAAATAAGCTATATCCGAGTAGCCGATCCTTTCCGCCACTTCCTGGATTTGCAGGTTGGTATGTTCCAATAACTCTTTGGCCTTAGCGATCCGGTAATGGGTTAAGTATTCCAAAAAGTTTTGGCCGCAATATTTGGTAAAGCGCGAGCTTAAATAAACAGGGTTTACGGAGACGGTTTTGGCAACTTGGGTTAAGGTCAACGGCTCCGCATAATGTTCCTTAATATAAGCTTTGGCCTGCCCAATATAAGTCGGTAAACGGCCGTCATCTTCTTCACCCTGATTTTTGCTTTGAAATTGAGCCTCAATTTCACTGCGCAATTGGTCGATTTTTAATTGGTCTTGATTGAAACGCTCTTTGAAGCGCTGAAGGAAGGCCCCAATATCGTCAGGGAAAACCGGTTTGAGGAGATATTCCAATACATCAAGCCTGATGGCCTGCTGGGCATAGGCAAAGTCACTGTATCCGGTAATAATGGCCGCATAGCCGTCCCAGCCGTTTTCACGCATCTGCCGCAATAAAGTTAATCCATCGGTTACCGGCATCCTGATGTCGGTAATTACCAAATCGGGTTTGGTGACTCCTAAGGAAAAAAGGGCATCTTCCGCTCCCAAGGCTTTGGCAACCACGTGAAAATCCGGGTCCGTCTGATGGACGAAACCGGCTAGTTTTTCCAATACGCCCGGTTCATCATCAACAATCATCACCTGATACAAGGAAATGCCCCCTAGCTTCTTAAATTTTATCATAATCCGGCATCCCTGTGGGCAATAAAATGCAATAAGTTAAGATAGTCCAAAAATCACTTAATCTTGTCTATGACCCGGCCGGGATAAATTGGCTATAATGAAAGTAACTTTTAAGTAACATTGATGTTTCTTTGGTGTGACGATGTTACCGGAAGGGGGTGGGAAATTACCGTTTCTTAAAAATCAGAATCAAAATTGATAAAAAGGGAGGAGTAGGAAAATGGTATTGAAAAAAGGGTTTGGTTTAATAGGGTGTTTGTTGTTGGCGGCAGTTTTGATTCTGCCGACCTTTGCCGCCGCAGCCAATGTGACCACAATCCAATATGCATTCTGGGGCAACCCGACGGCGATCGGTGTCGAGAAAGATATCATTGAAGAATTTGAAAAAGCCAATCCAACGATCAAAGTTCAACCCATCGCGGTTGCCTATAATGATTACCATACAAAGTTGCTTACCCTGATCGCCGGAGGCCAGGCTCCGGATGTCATGCGGATTGATTCCTATTATTTTGCCGACTTTATGAAGGCCAAAGCTTTAAAGGATATTTCCGGACTCATCAAACGGGATCAATTGGACATGTCCACCTATTACCGGGCCGGATTGCTTGATTGCATGCAAAAGAATCGATACTACGGGTTGCCGTGGTCGACTGCACCCATCTATATGATGGTTAATGTTAAAATGTTCAAAGAGGCCGGTATTCCCATTCCTTCTCCGGATTGGAAATATGCCGATTTTTTGAAAACCGCCAGGCAACTGACCAAGGGCAGCGGAGTTGACCGGCAATACGGATATGGTTTCAGCTCCAGTGACTTTGCGCAACTTTTCTCCTATATCTGGGGAAACGGCGGGGATCTTTTCGATAAGAACCGCAAAAAATTCACTTTAGATAAACCGCAGGCTTATCAAAAAATTCAAGAAATGGCGGATTTGGTTAAGGAAGGCGTTTTCCCGGACCCGGCTCAGTTTACCACCTCGGATATTATGAACCGCTGGGTGATTAATCATAAGCTGGCGATGCGGATTGTTGCCGCTCTGGAAATCATCAGCTTGCAAAGTGTGGATGGATTTGAGTTTGAAGTTTTGCCTTTCCCGGGTACGGATAAATTCCCCAGGGCCACTGTTTACAAGTCGAATGTAGTGGGCATTAGCAATAACACCAAGAAAGAAAAAGCGGCCTGGGCTTTTTTAAAGTTTTTGCGCGGCCCCGGCGAACGTGGCGAAGTCCTTTATATGCAAGCCAAACGGATCCCGCCGACTTTCGATAACCCTGAATTATGGAAAATTTATGCCGACCCCAACAAGTCCCCGAGAATGGTGGCTGAGGTGACGAAATTGGTTTCCCAAAATTACGGCCATCTATTGCCGTTGCGGTCCGGCTGGTTGGAAGTTCAGGGAATATTGTTGCCGCAACTGCAAAGAGTGTACGCGGGCCAAATCGGCGCCGCCCAGGCCATGAAGGAAATCGCTCCGAAAATACAGGAGATATTGGATCGGACCAACTAAGAAGCAAGAGAGGCTGCCGCAAAGTTTTTAAAAATCAAAACCGGTAATTAGTTGGGCGGCGGCCTCTTAAGAAAAAACAAATAGGTATTTTGACAGCAAGGGGTGTTTATATTTGAAGGGAAAATCAGCTTCATGGAAAGAGACTATCGCCGGCTATTTGTTTTTGACTCCGAACTTAATCGGCTTTGTGATCTTTACCGCCTTTCCAGTGCTGGGTTCGTTATTGTTAAGCTTTACCAACTGGAATCTGATTACTTCTCCGACGATGGCCGGAATCGAAAATTATCGGGGCCTGTTTCAAGACCATAGTTACCTGCAGTCCCTTACCAATACGGCCTATTTCTCCTTTGTCAGTGTATTTTTAAATATCGCTTTAGCCCTACTGTTTGCGACGTTGTTGAACTCCAAAATCCGTGGGGGGGAATTTTTTCGCACCGTTTACTTTTTACCGGTGATTTATTCAACAGTGGCAGTGGCGTTAATTTGGCAATGGTTGTTTGACTATCAGATGGGTGTGCTGAATCATATTTTAGCCTGGGTTAAATTAGGCCCCTATCCCTGGTTGCTTTCACCTCAATGGGCAATGCCCAGTGTGATATTGGTATCGGTCTGGAAGGGAATCGGTTACAATATGGTCATCTTTTTGGCTGCTTTAAAGGGAGTGCCGGCCGAATTATACGAGAGCGCCAAAATTGACGGCGCCAATGCCTGGAGATCTTTTTGGAATGTAACTTGGCCGATGATTTCCCCCGCCACTTTCTTTGTAACCGTTACTTCCATTATCAATTCCTTTCAAGTATTCGATGTGACCACGGTTTTAACCAACGGCGGTCCGGCCAACGCCACCAATACTCTGGTAATGTTCATTTATCAACATGCGTTCCAGTTCTTCCGGATGGGTTATGCTTCGGCGATCGCTTATACCTTGTTTGGAATCGTCTTGGTGTTTACCATTTTGCAAACCGTGATGGCCAAACATTGGGTCCATTATTAAATTTCAGGCTTACAGGCTTAATCGAGGTGTTATGGATGAAGACGGATATGATTTCCAGTCTTGAAAATTATCAAACCCATAAGGGATCCGGCTGGCATTTTTGGGCCTATTTGTTTTTATCAATCGGGGCTGCGGCGATGCTGATTCCTTTATTATGGGCCTTTATTTTTTCCTTTAAATCTTATGCGGAAATTTTCAACAATTCAAGTTTCTGGCCCAAACATTGGGTTTGGCAGAACTATGAGAATGTGTTCAAAACAGCTCCGTTTTTTAGTTACTTTCTCAATACGGTGAAAATAGCTTTTGCTTGTACTTTCGGTACCGTTTTTACATCGGCGGTGGCTGCGTATGCATTCGCCCGTTTGCGTTTTCCGGGCCGGGATTTTTTGTTTATGGGTTATTTGGCCACCTTGATGGTTCCCCGCCAAATTACCTTAGTGCCGACTTTTTTACTGATGCGTTGGCTGGGATTGCTGGATAACCATTTATCTTTAATTTTACCGGGATTGTTTAGCGCCTATGGAACCTTTTTGTTACGACAATTTTTCTTGGGCATCCCGGTGGAACTGGAGGAGGCGGCGACCATTGACGGCTGCGGTTATATACGGAGATTTAGCCATATTATTATCCCCCTTAGTAAAACGGCGCTAACAACTTTAGCGATTTTTACTTTAATGACTCAATGGAATGACTATCTCTATCCGATGATTTTCTTAAACAGCGAACAGAACCGGACCTTAGTGCTGGGATTGGCTATTTTCCGTGGTGATGTGGATGTGCAATGGAACTTGCTGATGGCAGCGGTCGTGATGTCGAGCGCGCCAATGGTGCTGGCCTTCCTTTCCGCGCAGCGCTTTTTCGTAGACGGAATCGCGATGACCGGAATTAAAGGATAGTATTTTGACCGGATGCCGCTTTGGTATTGGAGTCAAAGGGCGGTCAAAACGTGTCGACAAATGAGATCAACGGATAAAAGGAGAAAAAGAAATGAAAAAAAATGACGGGATGCATTACGCTCCACAGGGTAAACCCAAACCAGTCTGTGAGGAGGGGGACTTCGTTTTTGCCGCCATAACCTTGGATCATGGCCATATCTACGGTATGTGCAATGGCTTAAGGGAGGCCGGCGGCACTTTAAAGTATGTTTATGACCCGGATCCGCAGAAAGTGGCGGACTTTTGCAAGACGTACCCCGGGGTTAAAGCGGTTGAAAATGAGGCGGATATTCTCGATGATCCCACCATCCGCTTAGTGGCTGGAGCCGCAGTTACTTCCAAACGGTGTGCCCTGGGGCTAGCGGTATTGGATCATGGGAAGAATTATTTTACCGACAAGGCGCCGTTTACCACATTGGAACAATTGGAAAGCGCCCGGGCTAAAGTGAAACAAACCGGATTAAAGTATGCCGTTTACTATAGCGAACGCCTGCATGTGGAGAGTGCGGTTTTTGGAGGACAGCTTATTAAAGACGGGGCTATCGGACGGGTGATGCAAGTCATCGGTCTGGGTCCGCACCGGCTGAATGCCCCCAGCCGCCCGGACTGGTTTTTTGAAAGGGAAAAGTACGGCGGTATCCTTTGCGATATCGGCAGCCACCAGATTGAACAATATTTGTATTTTGCCGATGTTCACGATGCCCAGGTCGTCCGTTCCCAGGTTGCCAATTATGATCATCCCGAATACCCCGAATTGGAAGACTTTGGTGAGGCAATGCTGATTGGCGATAATGGGGCCACCAATTATTTTCGGGTTGACTGGTTTACTCCCGACGGCTTAAGTACTTGGGGCGACGGCAGGACGATTATTCTAGGGACCAAGGGATATATTGAATTGCGAAAATATGTAGATGTCGGTCGGGATACCCAGGGCGACCACGTTTACCTGGTGAACGAAAGCGGTGAAAAACATTTTGCTGTTGCCGGCCAGGTCGGCTATCCTTTCTTTGGAGAACTGATTTTAGATTGCATCCAGGGGACCGAAAAAGCCATGAGCCAGGCGCATACTTTTAAAGCGGCGGAGCTGTGTTTAAAGGCTCAACAACAGGCAACGGTGATCAAATAGGAGGATAAATTCATGGATAAAGTACGCATTGGCATTATTGGCCTGGGAAATATCGGTTCGTTGCATTTGCAATATATTTCCGAAGGGAAAGTGCCGGGTGGAGAGCTGGCGGCAGTTTGCGACAACAGGCCGGAGCGGCTGCAATGGGCAAGAGAAACGTTGGGTCCGGCGATTCAAGTTTATGACAATCCGGAGGCTTTTTTCAAATCCGGTGCAATGGACGGAGTTTTAATCGCCACTCCTCATTATGCTCATCCGGAAATGGCCATTCAGGCTTTTGGTCACGGACTGCATGTTTTGATTGAAAAACCGGCCGGTGTATATTCCAAACAGGTCCGGCAGATGAATGAAGCCGCCCTTAAAAGCGGTAAAGTCTTCGGGATTATGTACAATCAGCGCACCAATCCCTTGTATCAAAAGCTAAGGAGCTTGGTTCAATCGGGTGAACTTGGCGAGTTAAAGCGGACCCATTGGATTATCACCACCTGGTACCGTTCCCAGAGTTATTATGATTCGGGCGGTTGGCGCGCCACCTGGTCCGGTGAGGGTGGAGGCGTTCTTTTAAACCAATGTCCTCATCAAATGGATCTCTGGCAATGGATTTGTGGAATGCCCATCAAAACCCGGGCTTTTTGCGGATTTGGAAAATATCACGCCATCGAGGTGGAAGATGATGTAACGGCTTACGTGGAATATGAAAATGGCGCCACCGGGGTCTTGATCACCTCAACAGGGGAAACTCCGGGAACGAACCGTTTTGAAATCATTGGCGACCGCGGCAAAGCCGTCATTGAAGAGGGAAAACTTTCTTTTTGGCAGCTTCGAGTGACGGAACGCCAATTTAACCGGGAATATCGGGGAGGTTTTGGTGAACCGGAGTGCTGGAAATGTGAAATTCCCATTACCGGACAGGAAACTGGGCATGCCGGAATTACCAGCGATTGGGTAAGTGCTATTTTAAAGGGCACTCCGTTATTAGCGCCGGGAGTTGAGGGAATTAACGGTTTAGAGCTTGCCAATGCAATGTATTTATCGACTTGGCTCGATAATTGGGTGCAGATTCCCGCTGATGAAGAACTTTATTTCGCGAAATTGCAAGAGAAAATTTCAAATCATTGAATATTCCAGCGTGATGAGAGTCTGCCGGCAATGTGCCCGGTTCGGCGAAGGATATCCGGTTCCATCGGATTGCCGCCGGACCGGGCTATTTCATCGCTGCCCCGGATGGGCTGGGCAGAAGGATGGTTCAATCCGTCGGATGTTTAAACTCGAGGGACATCTTTCGTTAGGTGTTGAGCGATAATGGTTAATGGTTTGGAACCAATTTGCGGAGCATGATGAAAACCATCCAGGCAGCATAATCTAAATAACGTAATTTAATGATATGAAACCAATAAAGTGTTAAAGTATAAGTCGTTTCGGAATAACACTGTAAGGCGCTGCTCCAATATTCCGGGAAACGAATCGAACCAGTTGCTATTTCTCCATTCATGATGGGTTTTATACCAAAATTGGTCAGCGCGGCACGGGTTCCAAGCTCAGATGAGAGCTTCAGAAAAACCACACCGCTAATTTATGGTATTTATGGTAAGTCCCAGGGCAATAATATAACCATTCGTTTTTAATTGTGAATCATAAGCAAAGAGGGGTTAATTGCCCTGGAAGAAATTCTACCCTCCATCAATGATTTTATATCGTTTATCCAAACCCATCTGGGAAACCCGACGGATCTATATTATGAGTCTTTTGGAAACCATTCGTTTTCGGTTGTATTTTTCAGCTCATGTACGGATAAAACCGAATTGCAGACCTATCTCATAACCCCCTTGCTTGAAATCGGGAAAGAAGTCAATCCCACTTGGGAAAAGTTATTGCGTATAATCCCCAAAGGAATCCACTTTCGCCGGCACCACATGGAGGAAGCCATCCATGACTTATTAAACGGGTTTACTCTGGTTCACCTTTCCGGCAGCGGAGAAGTTTATACTTTCGATACCCATCAAGAAGTGAAGCGTCAACCCAGTGAACCGTCAGTGGAACGGACCATTCGCGGCCCCAAAGTCTCGTTGCTGGAAATCATCGATGAAAATATTCTATGGATTCGGCGCTCTATTAAAAATTGTCATTTGCGAGTTGACGGGATGAATATTGGGGATCGGACCCAAACCAAGATTGTCATCCTTTACCTGGATGATGTCGCCGATCAAGGCATTGTTACCGAAGTCCACAAGCGGTTGTCCGCCATTAACATTGACGGAGTCGTTGACAGCGGGTATGTGGAACAATTGATTACCGATAACCGTTACTCGGTTTTCCCGCTAACCCAAAGCACCGAACGTCCTGATAAAATTGTGGCTGCCATACTGGAAGGCCGTATTGCCATTCTGGTGGACGGGAGTTCCAACGGTATTGTGGTGCCGGTAACAGTCAATGAATTATACCAAAGCCCTGAGGATTATTATTTTTCTTTTTGGTTTGGCGCCTTTTTGCGATTCTTTCGAATCTTGGGCAACAATATCGCCGTTGCCCTCCCGGGGTTATATGTCGCTCTGGTCGGGGTTAATCCGGAATTATTGCCGATAAAATTTGCCCTTGCCATATCCGGGAGCAGGATGGGAGTGGCTTTTCCTATTTTAATCGAAATAATGGTGATGGAGACAGTGTTGGAGGTCTTTCGCGAAGGCAGCCTGCGGTTACCTACTACAGTCAGTCAAACGCTGGGAGTCACAGCCGGGATAGTTTTGGGCGCTGCTTCCGTAGCTGCCGGTTTGGTCTCCAACGCCACCCTGGTCGTAGTGATTATTACCGCAATTGCCTCTTATTCCGGGCCAAGCTACGAAATTGGGCTTTCCTGGCGGGTTCTTAGGTTTGCTCTCATTTTGGCCGCTGCTTTTATGGGGATTTATGGCCTATTGATAGCGGGAATTATGATTTTAACCCATGCAGCAATCCAGAATTCCTTTGGAATAGCTTACCTCGCCCCTTGGGCTCCGATAGAAATCCTTGAACTTGAAGATACGGTAATCCGGAGGCCGCTATGGATCCGCCGCAGGTTACGGGTTTATCACCCCAGCGATCGTTTCCGTTATGGAAAGAAGGAAGATCAATCATGAAACCGGTATTCAAAGAACCCCGGTTATCTCCGGCAATGTTTTTTATTCTTTTACTGATAACTTTATCAGGATTGGATTCTTTGATTACTCCCTATGATGTCGCCAAAACTTCCGGCCCCAGTGCCTATTGGGCGGTAATATTATCTTCGATCCTGATCTTGCCGCTCATTGGGTTGGTAACCCTTTTTAAAAACCGTTTTCCAGAAGAAGATCTTTTTCAGGTTGCCTCGCAAGTCTTAGGTAAACCTCTGGCACTATTCGGCAATTTAAGCTTCCTTGGTGTTTTCCTGATTTGGCTTGTAATAGTAGTTCCCAATGCTTGCTATTTAATATCGACATATTTATTGGACCGTACCCCGGTTATTGTAATTGAGATAACGCTGCTGGCGGCGACTGGTTACATTGCGGTTACCGGGCTAAAAGCAGTATGCCGGATGGCGGCTTTAATTTTTATCCCGACGATTGTTTTTCGATTATTTATGCAACTGATCTCTTTGCAAAATGTGACGATCAGCTTTTTACAACCGGTATTCTCCATGCATCCCCTAAGTTATTTAAACGGGGGGATAGCTACTTTAAACAATTTCATACCGCTAAGTACGGCATTTTATCCGCTCCTCAAAAAGCCGGGTAAATTAAGCACCGGCATGCTGGGTGCAGCAGCTTCGGGGACTTTAATCCTTTTTCTGGGTGTCATTGGTACCATCGGAATTTTTAGCGCCCCCGTCTGTCAACGCTATATCTGGCCTAATTTAGAAGCAGTGCATTCATTGAGCATTCCTTATCTGGTCATGGAACAATTCGGTTTACTCTTTATCATTGTCTGGTTGATCATGTTTTTGATCGCCATCTCCTATTACTTCGTCATTTTGGCCGGCGGCCTTACCCAACAATTTCCGGTATTAAACTTCCACTATACAATCATTGGATTATTGGTTTTAATAGGGGTTAGCGGGTTGGCGATCTTTCCAAATGCATACAAATTACATGCGGTTTTCACAAGTATACGTCATTATGCGATATTCCCTGTAGTTATCTATCCCTTCATCGTTTATGCTGTCGCTTTATTAAGGGGAAAAAGAGGGCGGCTCCATGAGGTATAGCAGAAGGGGTTTTTTTCAGATTTTGTGGTTGGTAATATTTTTATCAATTTTGCCAGGTTGTTGGGATTTGGAAGAAGTGGATCGCCGGGCTTTTGCCACTACGGTGGGTATTGATATGACCCCCGGCCACCAGGTATACCTTACGATACAAATACCGATACCTCAAAAAATGTTACCGCCGGGGGCTGGAGGGGCGGGAGCCACTGCACCTGAAGGGAAAAACTTCACAACTGCCAGTGTAATGGGTCAAAGCGTCAATAATGCGTTTGATGAATTACAGACAAAAACTTCACGCCGGTTGGTGATTCAACAAAATAAATCGATCATTATCGGAGAAGATGCAGCCCGTATGGGAATTTCCGAACTAACCGACTGGTTCACCCGTAATGCGAAAGCTCCGCCTCAGGCACTGGTTTTCATAACCAACGGGAAATCGGCCAGGGATATTTTGACTTTTACATCACCGCAAATGGTACTTCCGGGGCTGGAGTTTATTGCCACCGGATTATCCACTGTTAAATACGACCGGACTTATTTTATCCCGATCTGGAAATTTGGACAGAAAATACTTTATAAAATCAAGGATGCGTATGCCCCCTTAATCGACATCGGCCCTAAGGAAGGCAATTACCAAATTTCCGGATTGGCGGTTTTCAACGGCTCTAAAATGGCAGGAAAGCTGGATGCCAAGGAAACCCAATGTTTCGGACTCTTAACCGGCCAGCTCTCCTCCGGAGGGATGAGCTTTGGGGAATCTGACAACCTAAAAGTTTCCTTCCGCAACGTCCAGGGGCGAACCGAGATTAAAGTCATACCCCGTGGGGGGCAATTTCCCAATTTTGAGGTAAAAACCATGATTGCCGCCAGTTTGAATGAACGGACCGATCAGAAAACAAACCTCGATGTTAAAGATATCGAAGAACTGGAAAATCGAATCGCCCAATCTTTAAAAGCAAGACTAAACGCATTGATTTCAAAATTGCAAGCTTTTGATGCCGATGTGATTGACTTCGGTGAACAATTTCGCATCCAGCTACCTGAAATTTGGGAAGAAACCGATTGGAAAGGGATCTTTCCAAAGGTTCCTTATGAAGTGGCTGTAAAAGTATCCCTGGAAAAAGATGGGGTTCTGCGATAATCATGATAAAATACAGTTATCCTTTAACTTCGAAGGCTGTTGATGAAAACTCATTGACAGCCTTGTTTATAAACTGAATGCAGGTTTTTCAGATATTGTATCGAATATTCTCATCGTAATGAAACGTTATAAAGGGAAAGCTTCAAAAAGGGGATTATATTTCTCATGTGCGGAAAAGATAAGAAAATCAAGATCAAAATCATGAAGGATGGGCCTTATATTGTTTCGGGCAGTCTTCATTTAGCCGAAAAGATAATCATTCCCAAGGGAAGAGGATATGAATTAAAAAATGGACGTGAATTCCACACCTCGGCGGAATTTGCCCTTTGCCGTTGCGGTAAGTCAAGAAATAAGCCTTATTGCGATGGAGCTCACGGAAAGATCGATTTTGACGGAACCGAAACTGCTTCAAAAGATCGTTTTGAAGAGCGGGCGGAATTAATTGAAGGTCCGGGTCTTGACCTATTGGACGACAATCGCTGCGCTTTCGCGCGTTTTTGTCATCGCGAAAAGGGAGATGTATGGGAACTGGTAAGAAACTCCGATGATCCGGCGGCAAAAGAGGAAGCCGTCATTGCGGCCAATGAATGCCCGACAGGACGATTGGTCGCTGTTAATAAAGATGGAAAGCAAATTGAACCCGGGTATGAGCCGGCTGTTGAAATCCTTCAGGACCCCGAAAAAGGAGTAAGCGGTGGAATTTTTGTCAAAGGAAATATTCCCATCGAATTTTCGGACGGGCATATCAATGAGCTCAGAAATCGGCTGGTACTGTGCCGTTGTGGCCAATCCCAAAATAAACCGTTTTGTGATGCTACCCATGTGTCGATAAAATTCTGCGATCAAAAGTAAAAATCCGCAAATAAGAAGGAGGAAGTTTAATGAATGCACAACTGATTTGGGACGGGAAAATGGGTTTTACGGCAAAGGGTGATACCGGACATGAGGTTAAAGTGGATACCGGTTGTGAGGTTGGAGGTTCTGATTCCGGCGCCAGGCCCATGGAATTCTTGTTATTCGGTTTAGGAGGCTGCACTGGCGCGGATGTGGTTTCGATAATGCGAAAAATGCACCAGGAACTGGAGAAATTGACCATTTCCATCCGTTCCGACCGTGCGCCTGAACATCCAAAACGTTTCACGGACATTCACCTGATTTATCGCATGAGCGGAAAGAATCTTGATTTCGAAAAAGCTAAGCATGCCGTGGAGCTATCCCAAACCAAATATTGTTCGGCTGCGGGATCGTTAAATGCCAAAATTACCTTTGAATTAATCATTGAATAGCCCGTTTTAATTTGGAATTTTCATGATTTGTCTGGTGATTAAATCGCCGCCTGATAAGCCAAAGGGTCGAGAGGCGAACCTGCCGGGAAAACCCGCGTTCCCAGTTCACGGTCTAGCAATAACAGACCTTCCTTGGAATCATTCACCGGTTTTACTTGTTCTGCAATTTTTTGCGAGTCCGCCTCTTCCTGAACCTGCTCATTTATAAACCAGCTCAGTAAAGGCTCGGCAGTATATTCATCCTCCTCCCGGACTGCTTTCATTAGCCCGCCGATCTTTCCGGTGATAAAAACCTCATGCTGATAAGCTGCTTCCCAAGCCTCTGCCGGAGAGTTCCAGGAATTCTGCAATTGTTTTAAATCCAATAGCTCCACCAGGCCGCCCCGGTTGATAATGTAATCGAAGAATTTCATGGCATGGGTCATTTCTTCATGGGCCTGACAGCGCATCCAATGGGCCATACCGTCTAAGTTTGCCCAGTGAAAATAGGCGGCCATGGAGAGATAGATATAATAGGATTCCAATTCATTCTTAATCTGTTGATTCATCAAATCTTTGATTCTTTGGTTAATCATCCATTCATCACCACCTGTAGCTCTTTTGAAGCATGATTTGAAATTATTATTGGCGGGTTCGAATTTTAATATTCACTGTATAAAAAAGGATCCGGGTGAATTCCTTGGGCATATTTTCCCTTTCCAGCGGTTATTTTTATCCCGTATACACTGATATTGTTCTACCCCCCCTCGTCCCAACATAAATTGTATTAAATAGGATGGGGGTGTTTTATGGATGCGGCAATATACTTTGAAAAAATTTTGGACCGCTGTTGAAGCGAATTTGGTGACGGCCGCACTTTGGTGCATCGGATTTACCTTGATCTGGATTCTGATCTCGATCGGACTTTACGCCGTGGAAGGAAGCAAGAGTTACTTTGGGATTCATGCAGTTCTATATTTTAAAATCATTTTGGCGGCTGTCATTTTTCTGGGCCGTTATTTATTGTTTGCACAGTACCGGCATGAAAAATGGCTCGGCTCAATGATGGGTATTTCTTTTTTATTCGCTTTGGGAGGGCAATGGAATGAATTTCTAAAAGAAGGATTCCAATGGTATTATGGATTATTGAAAGGATTGGATTCAATCCTCTGGGGATTGTATGCCGGGTTATTCTTCGAGAATATAAGTGGTTTGTTTGCTTTTTGGCTGCATACCTCGAAGAAAAACGGCGCCGAATTACGGCAATTTCTCGCTACGCTCCGGCAAGACGCGGTATCTCTCGGAATTATACTGACTTTTTTGGCGGGTTTGATATATTATTATTTAACCAGTTTTTATCTGTTGGATACGCTTTTTTATAGTTATTTACTTTTCGGGTTGGTCATTGGCGTCGGACTTGGTTTCTATGGCTGCGCCCAAATCAAAATAAACCGGTGGATCCATCAAGACATTGCTTTGCTTGATGAGGAGATCGATCGCTATATTCAATGGCAACCCCTGGCGCAATGTCATGAACAGGGTGGAGATTATGAAGTTCTGGAATTAGGCAGTAAACTAGCATGGCTTCAGTATTTGACCTTGATCCGGAATTACCTGATTCAAATGGGACGGCCCAGATTTCCTTGGCAAATATGGTGCAGTTATTTGATATTCAGCGGGTTTATCTTAATCATCCCCTATGTTTTCGGGCTGGCGGTTCAAGTAGGCTCCTTCAAATGAAGGAGTTTTTTAATTGGAAATATAAATTTATTATGTTGGACTTCGGGAATTTGCCGATACCGATAATAGAGGTGTTAAAAATGATAGAACGCAAAAACCCCGAAACCGAAGAGGGGCGCTTTATTTTTCGAATCATGGGCGATGAATACGTGGTCAAAGGACAAGATGATCCGGCTTACATGGGACAAATCGTTTCTTATTTGGAAACCATAACCGATTCAATCATCGCTGCCAATCCTAAATTAAGCAAATGCCAAGTAGCGGTGCTCGCCGGGTTGAAAATAGCGGATGAATTTCATAAATTGCGTCAAGAATATCAATACCTGGATCAACTATTAAAAGAAGCGCGGTAACAACGGAAAGTTCAAAGTGAAAAGTTTACCGTGAGTTCAAAAAAAATTTGGACTTCGAGCTTTTTAGACTTTGGGCCATAAACCTTGCAATGAATTTCACATAGGAGGATTGAAGGATTGAATTGGGTTGATTGGTTAATCGGCGGATGTTTTCTTTGGTTGATTTTTCGCGGTTATTGCAAAGGATTTGTGGAGCAACTTTTTGGACTTTTGGGAAGCGTTTGCGCCCTGGTTTTAGGGTTTTATTTTTATCAAAAGGCCGGCAGTTATATTGCATCCAATATTCATCTTTCAACACCGCTTGCGAATATGGTTGGCTTTATTCTCATTGTCGTCGGCATTAGCGGAACCGTTGCCTATATCGGTAAATATTGGCATGAAATGCATAAGAACGAACCGGTTGCTTTGATTGACGGAGCACTGGGAGCCGTATTGGGAGCTTTTAAAGCGGCTGTGATTTTAATCATGATTTTGTTAATGATTGTTGCCTTGCCATGGAACTTTTTCAATGCTCCGCTTGAAGCATCGACCTTTGCCGGAGATTTATTACGTTTGGCCCCCTATTTTTACCTATTGCAAGATCATTCCCTGCCGGAGGATATTCCCCGGTTGGTTGTTTCCCCGGAAGGTTTGCAGCTGCGGGCGATGAGGGAACAAAAGCTCGAAGGGGCAACCTGTCTGGCCTGCGGAGCCAAAGTCCGTTATCTGGGGTTTGTCAAAGCGGGCTTATCGTATTATCCCCAAACGTATTGCCCAAAATGCCACCGGACCAGTGACGGCTGTTTAACATTTGAAGGATACCATGCCATTTACGGGGTATGCCCTTATGAACGGCTGGGAACCATGGGAGTTATCGATTGTAAAGTATGGCCCAATCTTAAGCCCACCAGTGTCCATGGTAAATGCCCGGTTTGCGGACGGACCCAGTAAAACAGGGGAATTTATGATTTCTTCAAACCGGGTCCATATTCTCAGGGATTCGATGCTTCTTTCCCGGGGTCCTGTTGGTAGAAGCCAAATCAATCCCGCAACCGCCCCAAAAGGTTGTTTTTCCAAATCTTATTTTCTTCGATATCCTCAAACTTCGCTCCAAACCGACCAATGATATTTCAGCAAAACATAAACCAATAAAATAAGTTTTTTTTTTGCATTGGAGTCTTATCCGGTTTCAGGTCTTTTTCAGATTGAAAGAATATACTGGACCTATGTTAGGCCAGCCTTAATTTTCATTTTTAGCAGCAGAGCGTACTTCGGTGAAATCCGGTAAAGATTGGTGAAGCCCATATGAAATACTTAATTGTAAATGCTGATGATTACGGACTTGACGAATGTATCAATCAGGCCGTTGTTCTCGCATACCGTCAAGGAATTGTAACCAGTACGACAATTCTGGCCAATGGAGATGCCTTCTGTTCCGGAATTAAGAGTTTAAGAGAGAATGTAGGTCTCGGAGTCGGCGTCCATTTAACCTTGGTAAACGGCAACCCATTAAGCCGTCCGGAAGAAATACCCACCTTAATGAATGGTGAAGGTAAATTTTTTAACAGTTATCAGGAATTCATCCCGCGATTTCTATCCGGAAAAATAAAATTAAAAGAAATCCGGACGGAATGGGCGGAGCAGATTTCCCGTGTCAGGGAACAGGGGATCCCCATCGATCATTTGGATAGTCATCAACATCTCCATGTTTTTCCCGGAATCAATCAGGTTACCGCGGAATTGGCCGGGGAATTCGGTATTGGGAGAATTCGCCTGCCCTGGGAAAAATTAATATTTTATGGAGGAACAGTACCCGCGCCAGGCAGATTGTTGGCCCGAAATGCCCTTTCCTGTGTAAGCGGCCTTTCAAAATCTTGTTTTTCAAAGCAGCGCTTATTAATGCCCGAGCACTTTTATGGCATGCTTTGGGGTGGCCATTTAAACCAGGCAAAACTTAAAACCATCCTTCGGCATTTACCGGAAGGGGCTTCGGAAATTATGACTCACCCGGGATTGTCCAGCGAAACTTTGGAACGGAAATTTCCCTGGGGCTATCAATGGGAAGCAGAACTAGCCGCCCTGACATCTATGGAAGTAAGAGCCATGATCGATCAGCAGAAAACTAAATTAATTCCTTATGAAGCTCTGGAATAGTTCAGAGTTGGGAGGTCAATGAAGATGTTCAAAAATTCCAATGAGATTTTTTTTGCTTTATTGCTCCTGTGTATTTATTCTTTTTTTGTTTTTAATAGTTATCTTCATATTACAGATACCGTGGAATCGAATTACGCTTTGACCGCCAAGGAAATGGTACTCTCCGGAGACTGGATGTCCCCTCGCATTTATGGCCATTTTTGGTATGACAAACCGGTTTTTTTCTATTGGCAAATTGCTTCGGCTTTTAAACTGTTTGGCTTCCATGAGTTTGCAGCCCGGTTTTGGCCGGCCTTGATGGGAGTTTTTTCACTTTTATTGATGCTCTGGTTTGGCAGTAAGTTGTTCCCCGGTCAATCGGTAGGGCTCACCGGCGCCTTGATTCTGGGAACCAGTTTTGAATTTTTGATGATTGCCAAATTCATCATCACCGATATGACACTTTTTTTCTTTTTCAATGGAGCCCTTGCCTGCTTTTTGCTGGCCTACCGCGGCGGTCCCCGGGAGAAAAACTATTATTACCTGTTCTATATTTTTTGCGGTTTGGCTACGCTCACCAAAGGGCCCATAGGATTTCTGCTGCCCGGCCTGATCGTCCTATTGTTCTTATGCTGGACCCGAAACGGGTCTGAATTGAAACAAATGAAAATCATACCGGGAATTCTTTTGTTTCTAATTGTTACAATCCCCTGGTATCTCGGAATGTACCTTCAACATGGACGAGCTTTTATCCTCAACTTTTTTGGAGTGCATAATTATTTACGGGCCACGGTTTCCGAACATCCCAAAGATAATGTGTTTTATTATTATTTTTTAATCCTGCTGGTTGGTTTTTTTCCATGGATTGCATTTTTGCCCCAGACTATCAAAAATTTATGGTCAAAGGGCAAGGGGTTGCATCTTGGCGATTCGGATACTAAGTTTCTGATCACTTGGATAGTAGTAGTCTTTATGTTTTTTGAATTTATGGCAACCAAGTATCCTACGTATACTTTTGCCATTTTGTTTCCACTTTCTTTATTGACGGCCCGGTTTTTTGAATCACGAAGAGAAATGCCGGCTAAAAAACTTATTGGGTCTGGTCTTGTCATTTTTTTATTCACTGCTTTATTTGTGGGAGCAGCTAATTTTATATATCGTTCCCAGGACTCTTCCTGGGTAAGTTTGCTGCCGATGGCATTGATCGCCCTGATCGGCTTTGGTATCTGCCTTTATTTTGTTTTGACGAAAAGCACTCAAAAGTTTCTGATGATCTTTCTGGCGATAATTTTAATTTTCAATATCGTGGTCGTCAAAACGGTATGGATTCCGATGTCTCAGTATAAGTCCGGGAAAACGATTTCCAGTGGCTTAAGAAGAATTTACCGTTCCGGGGATTTATTAACCTCCTTTGGAACCTATCAAACCTCGGCGGTGTTTTATTCCGGTTATAAAATTTATGATTTAATCGATCATGCCGAGTTCAAGAATCAAAGTTTCAGTAACTTAAGTTGGGCTAGTAAATATGTAATGCCCTCGCTCCGCTGGGAAGATGTCCTACGAAGTCGCGCGAAACGGGTCTTCGTTATCATGCATCAAAAGGACTATCAAAAATTTATGAGAGAATATCCAGTCGCCTGGAAAATCGTTCGGAGTACAGAAAGTGATTATTTATTGCAAAGAATCGATCCATAAATGGAGGTAAAAATGAAACGGGTTTCGATCGTTGTTCCTGTTTATAATGAGGAAAAAGTGATTGATGTTCTTTATAAGGCCGTGTTACAGAATATGAAGCCGTTACCCTATGATTTCGAATTAATATTTGTTGATGATGGTTCAAGGGATGCGACTCCGTTGGTGTTAGAAAATATTATCCGCATGGATCCAAAGGTACGGGCCCTTATTTTATCGAAGAACTTCGGACATCAATTTGCTTTAACCTGTGGGATGGATCATGCAGAGGGGGATGCGGTGATAACCATGGACGGCGATATGCAACATCCTCCGGAGATGTTGCTGACCCTGCTTTGTAAATGGGAAGAAGGTTTTGATATTGTTCAGACCATTCGCCTGAATACCGAGGGGGTATCCTGGTTTAAAAAAGTTACTTCCAATATCTTTTATAAGTTTATGAATGCCATCTCTCAGGTTGAAATGAAAGAGGGGATGTCCGATTTCCGTTTATTGGATAAAAAAGTACTGGAAAGTTTTGGCCTTTTCAAAGAACGGACGCGTTTTATCCGGGGCATGATCGGTTTAGTCGGGTTCAGACAAGTCACGGTTGAATTTATAGCACCAAAGCGTTTTGCCGGTAATTCCAAATTTTCTCTCAAAAAGATGGTGCATTTTGCCATGGATGGGATTACATCCTTTTCCAACGTGCCCTTATATTTGGCATTTTATATGGGAATATTGACATCACTGGTTAGTTTTGGCCTTATGCTTCATGTGCTGTACATTAAAATTTTTACGAACCAGGCTGCACCCGGATGGGCAACGCTCGGAGCCGGCGTCTTTTTTTTGATCGGCGTCCAATTCATTTTTTTTGGAATTCTCGGCCAGTACATTGCCCGGATCTTTGAAGAAGTGAAACAGCGGCCATTATATGTCATCAAGACTGTATTGAAAAATGAAGCAACGGGTGTGGCGTTAAAAAAAATAATTTAATGAGTTCATCATTCTGGAGGAATATCCATGGCTTCTGTGTTGATTACAGGCGGAGCCGGTTTTATTGGTTCCCATATTGCGGAGTTATTGATTGAACAGGGGTACAAAGTATTTATTGTTGATAATCTATCCAAAGGATGTAGTGTTAATGTTCCTCATCCGGCAACTTTTTGGAAATGTGATATCCGTTCGCCTGAGATTAAAAATATTCATTATCTTCCCCCAAAGCTGGCGACATTTATCATTCACAGCTAGATAACGGTCAGGCGAAAAGTATTTACACTGGCAGCCGGCTTATGACCTTAATCATGGCTTAACCTCGTTTTTAATGCCTCTTTGATAACGATATTTCCCCTTGTAGTGACCTTTTTTATCAAGATTGACGACAGGATAAAAATCTGCATGGAGAATACCTAGCAGATCCGCGCTAAAAAAGATATAATATATTGGATCAATATCTTTGATTTTGGCTTTCCCCCTGTCCCTCTCCATTTACGGGGCATACTAAGGAAGAGGCGATGGGATGGACTGGGTAACAATTGGCAGATTTTTAATTAAGCCAATCGCTATATATTTAGCGGCTTTGGTGATTGTCCGGTTTATGGGAAAACGGGCTTTGGGCCAGCTGAGCCTGTTTGATTTAGTCATTATGGCCGGCATTGGTGATGTTATCGTAGTCGTAGGTTTGGAACAGAGAGTATCTTTTGGCAAAGGGCTTGTCATTTTAGGTCTCATCGGCGGGTTGGAGATATTCTTGTCGATTGTTTCCTACCGGTCCCCTTTGTTCTCCCGCTTATTCGAGGGAAAACCGACGATTCTTATTAAAGACGGCATTTTACTCGAAGAAAATCTGGCGAAAGAACATCTTTCAATGGCAGATTTGCGCCAGGAACTTCGAAAGCTGGGTGTTTCAAAGATTTCCCATGTTTCACAGGCCGTTTTTGAAGCTTGCGGTAAATTCAGCGTAATATTAAAAGAAGAGCCGGAGCCCGTTAGCTGCGCCGATCAGTTGGTAATGGAAGAGGTTCGGCTATTGCGGGAGGAAGTAAAGGGTTTGAAAGAAGCCATTGAAAGCAAAAAGGGGGATATTGTTGGGGATCTTGATGGTTTTCATTGACGGTTTGGGACTTGGTTGTGAAGATCCCGCCGCCAATCCTTTGATGAGCGCCAAAACTCCTTTTTTGAGAGAAATATTATCCGGCGCTTCTTTAACCGCATCTGCCATTGGAAAAGGGATTCATCATCCGAATACGATCCTATGTCCGACCGATGTTTCTCTGGATATACCAGGACTTCCGCAAAGCGCTACCGGACAGACCGCTATTTTTACAGGTATAAACGCTTCAGTCATTGTCGGTCGTCACATCAACGGGTTTCCTACTTACACCCTGCGGAAAATAATCCGGGAAGCCAGTATTTTTAAAGTCATTAACGAAGGAGGAGGCAGAGCGGTTTTTGCCAATACCTTTACCAGGGAATATTTTGAATTCGTCGAGCAGGAAAAATGGCAGCATTCCGTTACTACCACCGCAGCTTTAGCTGGGAGTTGTCGTTTATTGATGCCCGAAGATCTGCTGCAAGGGGAATCCATTTATCAGGATATCACCAATGAAAAACTGCGCGAACGCGGTTATGACGTGCCGACTTGGGAACCGGAGGAAGCAGGGACGATTCTTGTCAATCTGGCGGCTAAAAATGATTTTACGTTATTTGAATATTTTCAAACCGACCATTGCGGACATCATCAGGACTATTCATTAGCCCTCACGTTGTTGAATCGTTTGGACCGCTTTTTAGGAACCCTCGCCGGGGGTTTGGCCAAAAACCGTCTCACCTTGCTGGTAACCAGCGATCATGGAAATATTGAAGATCTTCGTATTAAAACCCATACCTTCAACCCGGTCCCTACGATCGTGATTGGCGATGTGACTGAGTTCGAACGGATTCGCACCCTGATGGATATTTATCCGTCAATATTAAAATTTTTGGGTTTTTAAGGATGGTTGTGGATCTGTCATTTGGCGATTCCGTTATGTAGGGTATATTTTAGATGGACAACTAGTTGAACTGATCGATACATTAGAGCAGTTTCGTCTGCTAATTTAGATGGAGTTTCTTATGGTAACCTTAGAATCGAGTCCAAAGCATTTAGAACTTTTGTCCCCTGCGGGGGATTGGGATGCGTTGCTAGCGGCATTAGCCGCAGGAGCCGATGCGGTTTACCTCGGCGGTAAACTTTTTAATGCCCGGCAAAATGCAGCGAATTTTGATCTTCAGCAATTAAAGGAAGCTGCCGACCTTTTGCATCTTCATCAGAAGAAGATTTATATTACGGTCAATACGTTGGCGGCTGAGAACGAATTATCGGAAGCCCTTGAATATCTCTGTCAATTATACAATCTGGGCGTCGATGCCGTCATCATTCAAGATTTAGGCCTGATTCATTTGGCCCGCAAATATTTGCCGGGTTTGGAATTGCACGCCAGCACCCAAATGACGGTTCATAATCATGAAGGCGCCATATTCTTGAAGAATTTAGGATTCAAGCGGGTTGTCCTGGCCCGAGAAATGACTGCGGCCGAAGTTGAGTCAATTGTCCGTTCCTCCGGTATGGAAATAGAAGTCTTTGTTCACGGCGCTTTGTGTGTTTGTTATTCCGGTCAATGTTTAATGAGCAGCATGATAGGCGGGCGTAGCGGTAACCGGGGACGGTGCGCTCAGCCTTGCCGGATGGAATACCAGCTAGGGTTCAATAGGGAAAGGCTTGTGGAGACTCCCGGAACTTATTTGCTTTCACCCAAGGATATTGCTCTAATCCATGATATACCTGAGTTACATAAAATCGGTGTAACATCCTTAAAAGTAGAAGGACGGATGAAACGCCCGGAATATGTCTATCAAGTGACGAAAATCTACCGGCAGGCGTTGGATCGCTACTTCAAAAATCCAACTGCTTTTACAGTAACTCCCCGGGAGGTTCAACAACTTGAACAATCATTCAACCGGGGATTCAGCAATGGCTATTTTGGCGGGAATCGAAATCAGGATATTATGGGTTTTCGAAGACCCAATAACCGGGGCGTATATTTAGGGCGGATTATTCGTTGCGACTCTTCGCAAGGGAGCATTACCCTAAAACTCCAAGCCGATTTGGAACTGGGTGATGAAATCGAAGTTTGGGTGAGCCAAGGCGGGCGTGTTGTGACGCCGGTACGGGAACTTTTTAAAGACAGGGAAAAGATTTCCGCTGCAGTCACGGGAGAAACCGTTTCGATCCCTGGAACCGGGAAACTTCATCCGGGTGACCGGGTTTTCAAAATTTTTTCGATCCAAAACGATCGAGAGACCCAACAAGCTTTAGATAAGGACAATCCAAACTTGAAAATTCCCTGCTCGGCTCTGGTGAGTGGAGAGCTAGATCAGTCATTGCAGGTGACTTTTTCAGATCCGAACGGTCATGTAGGTTCCGCCGATACCAAGACCCGGTTACAGACTGCCAAAAACCGTCCGCTTACCGAAGAAACTATCCGGGAACAGCTGAGCCGGTTGGGAAACACCCCTTATTTCCTGGATGAATTACACATCAGGATGGGTGAAAATCTGATGGTGCCCCTGGGAGATCTGAATCAAGCGCGGCGTGTTGCCGTTGAACAATTAATGACTGGGGCTTTGGAAGCATATCGCCGGGAGAAGGTTTCTTTCAGGGACCTCCAATCATTATTCAATCTTCGCGGAGGAAATCCGGAATGCAAATCCATTCAGCGTTATCTAAGCGTCTGGGTGGGGGATGGAGAGAGTGTAGCGGTTGCTGCCAAAGCGGGAGCCGATTTAATCTATGTCGGAGGAGATGAACTCTCCGGCTATCACTGGACCGAGCAAGCCTTGGTAAATTCCATCGAAGCAGCTCACCGGGCCGGTTCCCGTTTGATCATCGCCATGCCCCGGATTAACCGCGAAGGACAGCGTGAGCAAGGACTTTCCTATTTACAAATGATTTCAAAACTTTCCAGTGACGGAATCATGGTGTCCGACTTGGGATCTTTGCAAAGAGTCGTAGATGAAACAACCCAACCTATTTTTTTAAATTACACTTTTAATTTTTTCAATAGTTATGCATTAACTCTGTTGAACAATCCCCGGATAATACAGTATACGCTCTCCCCGGAACTGACGTCGGAGCAGATCAAAGAGATTTCCCTGAATTGTCCTAAACTTAGGCTGGAATGCCTGGTTCAAGGTCCTCTTGAGTTGATGGTGTCGGAATATTGTCCAATCCATGCGTCACTCCAAAGGGAAAAAGATGGGGATCGGCCTTGCCCGGGACCGTGCCGTCAAAATCATTATTTTTTAAGGGATCGCCTGCAACTTGATTTTCCGATTTACACTGACCAGTTCTGCAGGCTCCATCTCTTGAATACCAAAGATCTTTGCCTGTTTGGAGATTTGCACAGACTGCGTACTGCGGGTGAATTGGTTTGCCGTCTGGAATTGAAAACATTCGATGCCCGTCAAATAGAGCCTTTTGTTGCACAATACCATAAAGCTCTGGGTGCTATCGATAAAGGAAAACGTTTAGAGAATGAAGAGTTGATCATCAATCAATTTAAGTCCTTAACCGGCAGGGGTATTACCAAGGGACATTATTTCCGGGGAGTTGAATAGGCTCCTGAAGATATTTTATTTACAGTGCCATCGATTTATGGTAAAATTATTCTAGTTTTGCGCTGATGCCCGTTTGAAGTTGGTACAGGGACGCGTGAAACCCTTGGCTGGGAGTTTCGAGTCTCCAACGGAACCCTCGGCGGGGGGCGTTTAAAAGAAAAGGAGGTGACTTTCAACATGCTGACTCTAGAAAAAAAGCAAGAGATTATCACGAAGTATCATTTACATGAGGGGGACACCGGTTCGCCGGAGGTTCAAATCGCTATTCTTACTGAACGGATTAATTATTTAACCGAGCATCTTAAGGTCCACAAAAAAGATCATCATTCAAGACGCGGCTTATTAAAAATGGTCGGTCAACGGCGCGGTTTATTAAATTATCTGAATCAAAAAGATATTGAGCGTTATCGGGCAATTATCGAAAGATTAGGTCTCCGGAAATAGTCGGAAAAGCGGGTTACCCGCTTTTCTTTCTATATAAAGGGATATACTATGGATAGTTATCAGTTATTCGCTATCAATGACAATCAATAGAGAGAGACTTTTCAATGGGGGTTTAACTGTTGATTGCGACTTTTTTCCTAATAACTGTTAGCAATATTAAAATGAACAAATCCGTGTTTTATTGATTCACGGAAGTTTGAAGGAGGTTTGAAATGATGCAAAAATGGGAGATGACTTTAGCGGGTCGCCCTCTCATCATAGAGACCGGGAAGATGGCTAAACAAGCCAATGCATCGGTACTGGTACGCTATGGTGATACCGCAGTTTTAGTCACTGCGGTGATGGCCCAAAAAGCCCGGGAAGGTATTGATTTCTTTCCGTTATTGGTTGACTATGAAGAAAGACTTTATGCAGTAGGCAAGATACCGGGTGGATTCATTAAAAGAGAGGGCAGGCCGTCAGAAAATGCCGTCTTGGCAGCCCGAATGATAGATCGCCCGTTACGACCGCTATTTCCGGAAGGATTTCGTAATGATGTACAGGTAACAACCACGGTTCTCTCGGTTGATCCGGATAATGAACCGGGTCTTGCCGGTATGATTGGGGCCTCGGCTGCCTTACATATTTCAGAAATTCCATTTGCCGGGCCTATTGGAGGCGTGAAAGTCGGGAGAATTGACGGTAAATTTATCATCAACCCAACTGTGGCTCAAATGGAAAAGAGCGATCTTCAGTTAACGGTTGCCGGGACCCAAGATGCAATTATGATGGTTGAGGCCGGCGCCAAGGAAATTTCGGAAGACGACGCTTTAGAGGCTATTCTTTTTGGTCATTCCGTGATCCAGGAAATTGTGTCTTTCATTGAAAAAATTCGGTCGGAAGTCGGTAAGCCAAAAATCGAGCCGGTTTTGGATGGACCGAATCCGGAAATTGATAAAATGGTGAGAGATTTTGCCACTTCCAAAATGGCCCTAGCCATCAAGACCAATGAAAAGTTGGAAAGAGAAGCGTTAATCGAACAAGTGAAAGAAGAGACAAGGATTCATTTCACAGAAGCGAAGGGAGAAGAATATCAGGCTGCTTCTGCCGATGTGAATGAAGTTTTGGAGAATATCGTTAAAGAAGAAGTCCGTCGTATGATTGCGGTCGATAAGATTCGTCCGGATGGCCGGAAATTGGATGAAATCCGTCCGATTTCTTGTGAAGTGGGGCTATTACCCCGTACCCACGGTTCGGGACTTTTTACCCGCGGTCAAACGCAAGTTTTAACCGTCTGTACCCTGGGGCGAGTTAGTGAAGAGCAAATTTTGGACGGTCTGGGTGACGACCAGTCCAAACGATACATTCACCATTATAATTTCCCCGGTTTCAGCGTCGGCGAAGTTCGACCGGTTCGTAGTCCGGGGCGTAGGGAAATTGGTCATGGCGCCCTTGCTGAGCGGGCTTTAATACCGGTAATTCCCAGTGAGGAAGAATTTCCTTATACCATTCGGTTAGTTTCCGAAGTCATAGAATCCAATGGTTCTTCTTCGCAGGCAAGTGTCTGTGGAAGCACGCTTTCATTAATGGATGCCGGCGTGCCGATTAAGAAACCAGTGGCCGGAGTGGCGATGGGACTTCTAAAAGATGGCGATGACTTTGCCATTTTAACGGATATTCAAGGGTTGGAAGATCATTTTGGGGATATGGACTTTAAAGTAGCGGGTACGAAAGACGGTGTTACCGCCATTCAAATGGATATTAAAGTGAAAGGTATTGATCGGGCGATTTTGAAGCAAGCCTTAGCCCAAGCCAGAGAAGGCCGCTTGTTTATCCTCGACAAAATGCTGGCTACGATACCGGAATCCCATAAAGATTTATCACCTTATGCCCCCCGCATTATCCGCTTTTCAATTGATCCGGATCGGATTCGGGATGTCATTGGGCCTGGCGGCAAAATGATTCGCAAAATCGTTGAAGATACCGGCGCAGAAATCGATATTGAAGATGATGGCCGGGTATTTATCGCGGCAGTGGATGCCAAGGCCGGTGAGAAAGCGCAACAAATCATTAAGAGCCTGACCAGTGATGTGGAAATCGGCGCCACTTATATGGGTAAAGTAACCAGACTAATGAATTTCGGGGCATTTGTGGAAATTCTACCTGGCAAAGAAGGTTTGGTCCATATTTCCCAGCTTGCCAAAGAACGGGTCGCTAAAGTTGAAGATGTGGTCAATATTGGCGATGAAATCATGGTTAAAGTCGTTGAAATTGATAAACAAGGACGGATTAATCTTTCCCGGAAAGCTTTATTGGGTGGAGAAACAGCCGAATAATCTTCACCCAAAATTTACGCTTTCCTTATGAACTGTAATATTTCAATTCACGATTAAAATAGAGCCTTCCCTTGGGGAGGTTTTTGTTTTTTCATTGAAACCGGCATTCGTGTCATATCAAAGCGGAACGAAAGATTTGATTTGATACTTCTGGGAAAATTCGGTTAAAAATCGGTTCCGGGGTGCCCGGTAATGGATTTTATGGTTGAGTTTTTTAATAAACCTCTCTTTGGACCAAGGTAACTTTTCATAGAAATATTGCAGCCCTACTTGCCAAAAATCTTGGGGCCAACAGAGCAGAACATACATCACTTCCAGCTCTTCTTGGGTTAATTTGCTCACCGTCTCATATTCACTGAGAATAAAATTGGAAATTTCCAAACGCCACCCATTGTGTTTTAAATTGCGTACCAAAAGGTTGATTAAATCATGAATTCTCATATCAAGCAGGCAGTAATCAAAGTCGACCAATAATAACCGATCTTGAAAGGTGCGGAGTATATTGCGACCCGAATAATCATGATGGCAAAAACTGAGACTGATGGAGGCGGCCTCGGCGACCGCATGGTAGGGTGATTTTAACAAGGCTTCATAACTGGCGATAGCTTGTTGATAAAAGGGACTGAAATTTCTTAAAAATAAGCGGCTAAAAATTGATGAATCTTTTTCTAAATTTGCAAGACGTTGAAAGTCCTGCATCTGTTTTATCCGTTCTTCGAGTTTATAGGGCCATCCCAGCCAGCAGGTACGGTCGGGATTTGAGATGTGTGGTTTAAAGCCGGCGCTTTTGGTATGAAAATCCGCCAGAAAACGGGAGGCTTGTTTCAAATCCATCAGAATGCGGAAATCTAATTCAGTCCCTAAATACCAATTGGTTAAAATAAATAAACTATCCTTATAACGAACAAAAGGTTCATTTTGGCCGTTTCGAATGAACTTTGGCAAATTGGTAAAGTTCTGACCATATAGATACTGTTGGGCTTCATCAATGAATCGGAGATCGGCGGCGCTTAGCTTTGATTTTTTTAAATATTTGGTTCCTTCATTCGTTTTAACCTGCCAGATTCGGCGATAAGCTTGACATGCTTTGAATTGAAGACCAAATTGGAAAATGATTTCCTCAATATCTTCTTTTTGTAAATCGGCCACAGAATCCTCTGTCATAGCTCATTCGCCGCCCCGTGATTGATAGTTTGAAAATTGTTGTTGAAATTGCATCAGATGGCCCTTATTACTGACATATTTTTGAAATTTTTTGAGCAGCCTTGCAGGACCGTAAGCAGCGTGTTGATCAAAATAACGGATGGATAGCCGCCAAAACTTTTGGGGAAAAAAGAACACGGCCTTCATTACCGCAAGTTCACTGGAAGATAACGGGCTTATCGCTTGGTAAGAATCGATAATTAGTTTAGCGACCGGATATTGCCAGCGATATTTTTTCATGATTCTTCTGGTAAACTTAATGACATCCATAATTGGCAAATCAAGCCTGCAACTATCAAAGTCAATCATAAAAACTTCATTTTCCGGAGTCAGGATAAAGTTACGAGTCGCCGGATCCCCATGACAAAAAGTTTTTTTGATCCGCGCTTGTTCCACCAGCGTGAGGTAGTTGCTCTTTTTCATTTTAGCAATCGCTTCGGTGGCCATCGGAAGATAGGCTTCGATATTGGCTAAATAGGAAGCGGCAAATTGATCTTTGGGAAAAGCAAGGGCTAATTCTTTGAACCGTAATAAATCTTGATAACGTTCTTCAAAATGTTTTAAACATTTCCCCAAATGATCCCGCATATTGGAATTAGGAGGAGGTGTAAATTCACTACTTTTTTGATGAAAGTCTGCCAGGACTTTCATGGAATCAACCAATTCGGTTTTATTCCGATAATCACATTGGCGGCCTTCGATCCAATCAAACAGGGTATAAGCGAAATTTTGATCAAAAACTGAAGTCTCCCCGGTTTGGGTTGGGATGAGGGGAGTCATTTTTGAGAAGCTCCTTTGATTTAAATGGGCAATGGCATGATGAACAAACAGGATGCGCTCAGGAACTAAGGGTGATAATTTCAAGTTTTTTAAACCGCTTTGAGTGTAGACTTTATAAACATCCCGAACTTTTTCAAAACGATAAAGTTCAAGCCCCCAATGGTTTAAAATTTGTTGCAGGTCGGAATGGGTGGTATTTGTCATCCGGCTCCTCCTAATGATTGATGAAAAGTAAAAAAAGATTGAGAAAGCTATTTTTCAAAAAAATGACGGCGCTTGGTTTCTTCAGAAAGAATTTCCCAGATACGATTTTGATAACGCCTCTCCGACCAAGGCAAATTTTCTTGATAGCGTTGGCGGCAAAAGCGCCAGAAACGGCGAGGGAAACGTAATAAGACAGGGAGAATTTTAAACTCGATATCAAGTAAAGGCCTTTCTTGATGATAGGCCTCAAGCAATATATGGAGAGAAGAATTGTTAGAATCCCAATTTGTTGCCTGTAATACTCTCATTGCCAAATGAGCCAATTCTTTAAGCCAGTAATCAAAATTTACAAATTCAAAATCAATTAAATAACACTGAAGACAGTCCATGATGATATTTCCCGGAGCCGGGTCATTATGGCAAAACCCTTTTTGCTTACTGAGGAGCGAGTTGATGCCGGGAAATTTCTCAAGTTCCTGAATAACCTCAAGGCTTTGCTGCAAAAAATAATCGCTCCACTCAATCACGGTCCGGTCTATACGATTTAAGTCGATCCTTGCAGGTAATTGCGGTAAAAGATTTTTTAAAAAGTCGTGATAACGATGATATTCCTCAAAACCCTGTCTGTTATGAAGCTCTTCGGGAAAGGTAGTTTGGCGCGAAAATTCATGGATTTGGCCAAAGAACTGACCGATTCTTCTTAAATGTTGCGGGGAGCTAAAAGACGGTTTTTCTCCGGTGTGGCACTGGGATAGGCAGAAATATTCACCGTTCCATTCAAGATAGCACTCTCCATCACGGGTGAGTGATATAGGAACCAATTGGCTTAACCCTTGCTGATAAAGTTCATTCACAGTCCGGGCAATCATTGAAAAATGGTCCGGAATACCTTTTATTTTTTTTAAGACATAAGTCTGCCCTACAGTGATTACTTTCCAAACAGAGTGAAAAGGCTTGATAGCAGTTGCTGAAATTAGATAATCCTGATTAATTTTTTGCAAGAGCTCCATTAAATGGATATTTCCTTTCCCCAAATCTGTGGATTTTTTCAATCCTTATATCTTATGATTTGACTGGGGCAAATGTCATAAAAAATTTTAATCTCGCCACTGTACCATCTTTTGGATTTCTGGAAGAACCGGGTTACTTATGCCAAGTTCCCAACTCCGGCATTCATGAATAACATGATGGCTGGAGGTGCATCTTATGGGAAATCCCTTTAAACACCTTAGGTATTTAAATCAAAAAGTTTTTTTAATTATTTTGGCGTTGTTATTTTTAAAAGCCTTAATAGCAGCCAATCCCATTGATATTATCATTTTAATTGGATTAATCCTAGTGTTTATTGGCTGGTTTGGCGATGGCCACTAAGCAACTTTCAGAAGATGCAATTCAGGAAGTTTTAAAATCTTACTGCTTAGCCCAGGATTATCGGGCCCATGGGAGTGTGTTTTTTGCACCGTTATTGGAGCCTTCTTATGTTTTAAAGCCTTTAAAAATAGGATCGATGCGTGCCTATTTAACCGGAACATTGATAACGCAGGAAGCATTATCCGGATACGTACCCCGGTTAATGAAAACGGAATCAGGCGGTTATTATCGATGGGAACGAGGCAATCGCTATATATTGACCGAAAAAATCCCAGGGCGGGTTGCCGATTATCAATCTGCCAAAGATTTAAAGGCTGCCATCATTGCAATGACCAATTTTCACAAGCTCTGTCATGAAGTGATTCAATCAGAACCTAAAAAGTGGGCAATGATTAGATTTGATCCGCTCAAGCGGTGGAAACAATGTTTAAAAGAAATGGCAACTTGCCGGGAAATAGCCATCCGGTTCCAGGAAGATGCTTTTAGTCGCCAATATATCCAAATATGGCACCAGTTTTATGAAATGGCATTTCAAGTTCTAAGGGAATTTTCCAGCCGGATTGTTCCGATGCAAGAAACCATATGTTATCATGATTGGGCTTTTCATAACGTGATGATTCAAAATGAGCGGGCTTATTTAATCGACTTTGATGATATGATTATCGACCATTCCATACATGATCGAACTAATTTAATAAGCCGATATTTACGGTTTTATCACTGGTCGCCCGATGCATTGTTAAAAATTCTATGGTTTTTTGATCGCCATTATTTCTGGCAAAAAGGTGAATTAAAACTACTGCGCTTGTATCTGACTTTTCCTTATGAATATTGGATATTGGGCAGACAGTATTATCTTGAAAAACAACCGTGGAGTCGCCGCTATTATCAAGATCAGTGGCAACGAAAAATCAGTTACCACACCGAACGGTTGAGAATTTTGGATCTTATTATGACGATGGAATGAGGGATTTAATTTGTGGCGATCGGTAACCACATTTTCGCCTATGCCTGAAGCGCGCTGGATAATGGCGGATTTTCATATTCATAGTACTTATTCGGGCGGTTCTCTTTATCCCGATGAAATTTTGACCATGGCCCGGAATGGATTTCTGGATGTTGTCGCAATTTCAGACCATCAGAACCTCCAAGGGTCAAGAGAAGCTTGTGTTCTTTCCATGGGTAATTCGGGATTACCCCAGTCAATTCTGTCTCAGGAAATTTCTTTGGGAAATCACTTTCATTTTTTATTGATCGCCGGTAAGCAAGAAAAATGGGAGAATATAAGTCGTAGTGCGCTTTTGGAGAAATTCAGTCTGCATCATCAATACGGAGGAATCATTATCCTTGCGCATCCTTGGACGATGCCCAATTCCGGATGGGCCAGGGGATTTTTAAAAGAGATCATCTCGGTAGGTTTACTGGATGCGGTTGAGTTTTTTAATTCATCAATTTTAGAGCAGCCTTCTGAAAATTATATACACTTGCGAAGTTTTTGGGAGGATTGGATAGTGCCAAGCAATGTTGGAATTGTAGGGGGTTCAGATTATCACTATCATCATCAAGGCCGCTCTATGGGTTCGGGTAGAACTTATTTGAAAGTATTTGGGACGGGAGAAAAAGGGATCTTGGATGCTTTAAGCGAGAGGCGTTGCGTGGCTGGACTTTTTAGTTATCATACCATTGATCTGGGTTGGCTTGGAAAAGGCCAAAGCATCCTTCTGGGCAGGGAGCCTTGGCTTAACGAACTTAAACAATTTATTGCCCAACTGCAGCTGGATCTGAAGAGAATCCGGTTTCTGAAATCAAGCATAAAAAAAGACTTTACCCGTTTGTTAGAAGGCGGTTATTATCAGATGGCTCGGGACCTACTGATAGTAAACTAGTAGAGCATATCGTAAATAAATGGCAATCAGAAATGGGGAAGATGCTCTTTACTTAAGTAAACGTTCGCGATCATTGAGTAGTTATTTAGAGAACGTTTTACTAATAAGCCTCTCGTTAATCCGTACCTCAATGAGGTGCAGTCGAAAAAATAATTAAAGATTAAAGGAAGAGCTTCATCGATTGCACTCATTTCAATACATTGTATTTATTCATCGTGCGTGACGCGATATTTACTTTTGGACCCCCCTTTAACCACAATCGTGACTCCTTTTTGATTTTCCACTCAAATCGAATCAGAAGTTATTTTTTCACCTCTAGGAAACCCTGCCTTGTCAAAAAAAATTCAGAGTGCGTTCTTTCCGGTGATTGCCATTATTTTGTAACAACCACTGATTTTGCTATTTTTACGGACTTTCTTTATATGGTAGAACAAGGATTGTCGATTTGAGATCCCCTTTGGTTGCCAAAAATTTTAAATACAATATATTGGGTTTTTTCGGTGTGAACTTTTAATAGCAACCAATATATGGTATCGGGAACTTGATTTAAGACTTACAAAGACCTGCATGTACCCAAAAAAAATCCGTAAAACACTTATAGAAAAGAGGAAATTGGTCGATAATGGAGAATACAGAGAGCAAAGTGGTGTCAAGTGGAGTGAAGTGGGGAAAAAATGTAGCGGGGTTTTTTACGTATGTTGTTAGGAGAGTATCAACACTCTTTAGATGAAAAAGGCCGTTTAATAATCCCGGCAAAATTTCGCGAAGATTTGGGAGAAAATTTCGTGGTTACCCGGGGCCTTGATAATTGTTTGTTTGCCTACCCGCTATCCCAATGGAAAACTATTGAAGAGAAAGTTAAAGAACTGCCCACTTCCCAAGCTGAAACCCGTGCATTCGTTAGAATGTTTTTTTCCGGAGCGGTTGAAGTAGAGCTCGATAAACAAGGCCGGATTGTGATCCCCCAGCAATTAAGGGAACATGCCCATATTGAACGGGATACTTATGTCATTGGAGTTTCCACCAAGGTTGAAATCTGGGCCAAAGAAGTTTGGGAGAATTATTCGAATCAAGCTGAACAATCCTATGAGGAGATTGCTGCAATTACAAAGATAGGAATTTGAGGTGTTTGTCGAGTGTCCGATTTTGTTCATCAATCGGTGCTACCGGAAGAGGTCCTTCATTATTTGGACATTAAGCCAGCAGGAATTTATGTTGATGCAACGGTTGGTGGAGCCGGACATGCTTTGCGGATTGCTGAAAAGCTAAGTGAAAATGGTATTATCGTAGGCATTGATCAGGATCAGATAGCTATTTTAACGGCAAAAGAACGCCTGCAGCATGTAAAACCAAAAGTTTGTTTAATCCGGCGCAATTTTGCATATATCAATCAAATACTTGCGGAGCAGGGAATAAAAGCAGTTGATGGAATTTTATTGGATTTGGGTGTTTCGTCACCGCAGTTGGATTTGGACGAACGGGGTTTCAGCTATCAGGCTGATGCACCTTTGGATATGCGAATGGACCAATCGGAACCCTTTTCGGCGGCAGATTTGGTGAATACAGCATCAGTTCGTGAGCTCTCCAAAATTCTCTGGGAATATGGCGAAGAACGCTGGAGCAAACGGATTGCGGAATTTATTGAAAAGTATCGACGGGTTAAGCGGATCGAAACGACTTCGGAATTAGTTGAAATTATTAAACAAGCGATTCCGGCTGCCGCACGTAGAAATGGACCTCATCCTGCCCGCCGTAGTTTCCAGGCGATTCGAATTGCGGTCAACCGGGAACTGGATGTTTTACAACAAGCACTTGAACAATCACTGACAATCTTAAAGCCCGGAGGGCGGATTGTAGTGATTTCTTTTCACTCTTTGGAGGATCGAATCGTCAAATCGACTTTTGCAAAATGGGCAAAAGGATGTATCTGTCCTAAAGAGATTTTGGTTTGTCAATGCGGGCAGGTACCGCAAGTTCAAATCATTACAAAGAAACCTGTTCTACCATCGCAGGAAGAGATCGACTTCAATCCTCGGGCGCGCAGTTCCAAGCTCCGTTGCGCCGAGAAATTGGTCTAGGCATTTAGGAGAGTGCATAACATGATATTGGCAGAAAAACGGCAGATATCAGAAAAATATAGTGATACTACGGTTACGGTTTCGAAGGTTCGCTCAAATTATCGGGCGGAACTAAGACCCTTCCTGATTGTTGGCGGTTTATTTCTGTGTTTAAGTTTGATTAATCTCTGGATTCAGGTGGTTAATGTGAAACGCAGCGATGAAATTAAAAATTGCCGGGCCGCGATTCGCGGGTTAGAACGGGAGTCGATTCAAATTCGAATTGAAATGGCTCAGCTGGAGTCATTTGAAAGGGTTTCTAAAATTGCCCAAACGGAGTTACATATGAAGATTGCCGGACCTACCGACTATCAGCTTATCGCCGGGGTGCCGTCCCTCCATCAAAAAACACCCAGACCCTATAATAGTGCAACAAAAACAGTTCTTCCCAATAACCATGTTTGGGGCAAACTGGCTAGCTGGTTTGAAGGAGTTCGAGCGGCAATGGCGCAATCCAATTAAAGTTGATTTTGCTGGAGGGAAAGTAAGTGAGTTATAGCGGAATTCATTCCAAAAAGAGAGTGGCTATTTTACTTTTCGCAGCAATTATACTATTGGGAAGCTTAATTTTACGCGTGATTTATCTTCAAGTTTTTATGGCGGGATGGCTGAGAAAATCCGCCGAAGATCAGCGGTTTCGAGCGTTGCCTGTTTTACCGCGCCGGGGAACCATTTATGATCGACTGGGAAACGAATTGGCTATTAGTGTGGATGGGGATTCAGTATATGCTGTCCCGGCGGAAGTCGGTTTTGAAACCAGTCAAATCAGCACCAAGCTGAGCGCAAATGAAAAGAAAGCCGCTATTGACCGGGAAAGGACAGAAATCGCCAATACGGTGGCCGGAATATTGGCGATGAATCCAGAACGGGTAAAGAGGCTCATCAATTCAGGAGCCTCTTTTGTTTGGATTAAACGTAAAGCATCAATTTCTGAAGTCAATCAACTTCGGAAGTGCCTCAATAATAAAAAAAACCGGATTCACGGGATTGAGATTACCCAAAAAGCACAACGTTTTTATCCACAATCGTCTCTGGCCAGCCAGACTTTGGGAATTGCCGGTATTGATAATCAAGGATTGGAAGGTCTGGAACGTCAGTATGACTCATATTTACGGGGAGTTCCAGGTAGCGAACAGGCAGAGTTTGATACCACCGGACATTATATACCCCAAGGTGATCGCAGATATTTGGCTCCGGTAGATGGTGATTCATTAACACTTACGATTGATCAAAATTTGCAATACATTATTGAACGGGAATTGGATAAGGCCATTGCTGATACAAAATGTAAACGGGCCATGGCGGTTATTATAAATCCGCAAACCGGTGAGATATTGGCTGCAGCATCTCATCCCAGTTTTGATGCAAATAATTTTGGTAGTTATTCGGCACAAAACAGGCGAAACCCTATTTTTACGGATATGTACGAACCTGGTTCAAGTTTTAAGATATTCACTTCAGTCACTGCCCTGGAGGAGGGCCAGGTTACACCGGAAACTAAATTTTTTGATCCTGGTTTTATTTTAATTGATGGAAGAAGAATTAGTTGTTGGAAACCGGGGGGGCATGGCAGTCAGACTTTTGTCAAAGCCCTGGAAAACTCCTGTAATCCGGTATTTGCATCCATTGCCCTTCGATTGACGAAAGAAACCTTTTATAAATATATTAAAGAATTTGGTTTTGGGAGTAAAACAGGGGTGGACTTCCCGGGAGAGGCCAGTGGCAGCCTACAGCGGATGGATAAAGTAAAAAATATGGAACTGGCTAACATTGGATTCGGGCAAGGTATTTCGGTAACTCCGATCCAAATGGTAATGGGTGCTGCGGCGGTTGCTAACGGCGGTTACCTGTTAAAACCGCAGATTGTAAAAGAAGTCGTTTCAGCCGATGGCAAAGTGAAACAGAAATTTCGCCGCCAAGTGATCCGTCAGGTGTTATCCAGTAAAACTGCGGCCTTGATGAATCGCTTGTTACAACAAGTGGTTACGAATGGTTCGGGGATGCAGGCTTATTTAGAAGGATACCGGGTTGCCGGTAAGACCGCCACTGCCGAAAAGGTTGAGCCGGGAAAACGTGGTTATTCCGATAAAGTTATTTCGTCTTTTATCGGTTACGCACCCGCAGAAAATCCGCAGATTTTGGCCTTGGTGATGATCGATGAGCCGGGTGTTCCGGTTAGGTTTGGAGGGGTTATTGCCGCTCCTATTGTCGGAAGTATATTTAAGGATGCGCTGCGCTATTTAGGCGTCAAGCCGCGATTTGAACCGGAAGTAAGCGCCAAAATGACCAGCGAAGAAGTAACCGTCCCGAATATTCAAAATATGAGTACGGAAGAAGCCATTGCGTTGCTGCGCAAAAGTCAACTGGGTTACCGGATGATCGGCAGCGGGGGTTATGTATTTGATCAAGTACCCAAGGCAGGGGCAGTACTCAATCGGAACAGCAAAGTAATTCTTTATTTTACCCCGGAAGCGGAGTATCAATATAAAGAAAAGAATGCTCAGTTGGTACTGCCTAATTTCCGCGGTTTGTCGCTACGAAAGGTCAATGAAATTTTGTCCGAAATGGATTTGAAGCTTACTGCAAAAGGAACTGGTATAGCAGTAGAACAAAGGCCGGCTCCGGGAACTGTTATCGAGCGAGGCTCAGTAGTCAATGTAACTTTTGCCCCTAAACCAGATAATTTACCATAAAGGATATCTTTCCATAAGTGAGAAAATCAGGATAAAAGTGTTGCTTTTGACACAAAATATTAATAATATTGACATGTTTTCCTTTTGATGAGAGCAGGATTGTTGGTAATTCTCACGAATAAACTTAGTCGTTTTGATTATGCACTCAATAATCGAGCACGCCAAGGAAGTTGCTTTAAAGAAGTTTTGCGTGAACAAAAGTTTAGAACCAGGAGTTGGCATGTAGGAAGGAGTTTTCATCCGGTGAAATTAAAGGAAATCATCAAGAATATCAGCGTCTCCAACATTTATGGTACAACGGATTGCGAAATTTTAGGTATTAATCAAGACTCAAGGGTAGTGGCAGCTAAAGATTTATTTATATGCATTAAAGGATCCCGTTACAACGGACACCTATATTTAAAACAGGCAGCGGAAAAGGGCGCGATAGCTGCTTTAGTTGAGGATTTACCCGAAGACAATTATGGCTTAACCATCATTCAAGTTCCATCCGTGGAAGAGGTTGTTAAGGAGGTGGCCGGGACTTTTTATGATTACCCGGATAAAAAGTTAAAAATTATCGGAGTAACCGGAACAAATGGTAAAACCACCACTACATACTTATTAAAAAGTATTTTGGAGAACGCTGGTTTTAAAGTCGGCCTTATTGGCACTATTGTGAATCTTATCGGTAATCAGGTTGTAGCGACTCATACTGCTCATAATACAACCCCTGGAATCTTTGATTTACAAATGTTATTTGCTCAAATGGTGCAGGCAGGAGTAGAATATGTTGTGATGGAAGTATCATCCCATTCGATTGCTCAGTCGAGAATTTCCGGTCTATCGTTTCGCTCCGGAATTTTCACCAATATTACCCAGGATCATTTAGATTATCACGGGACATTTGAGGAGTATTTGCGGGTTAAAACAAAATTTTTTGCCAATTTACCAACGGTTTCCTGGGCAATTATTAACGGCGACGACCCTCATGCCGATTATATTATGGAACGTACGCCAGCCCAAGTTATTACCTATGGTATTGAAAAAAATGCGCAGATTCAAGCTGAGAATATTCAATTAACTCCTTCTGGTGCTAGTTATACTGCAAGAACCCCACGAGGGAAAATACAGCTTAATTTGAAATTGACCGGTTATTTTAATATTTATAATAGTTTGGGCGCTTTAAGTTCGGCACTGGCTTTAGGAGTTAATACGGAGGACATTAAAAAAGGCCTTGAAGGAATAACCGGTGTACCCGGTCGGTTTGAATTGGTCCCTGGAGCTGTGAGATTCGGTGTGATTGTTGATTTTGCCCATACCCCGGACGGCTTGGAAAACATTTTAAAGACCGGGAGGGGACTTTCGCCACGTAAGTTATTACTGGTATTTGGTTGCGGCGGAGACCGCGATCGGACCAAAAGACCTATTATGGGAGCCATTGCTGCGAAAATGGCTGACTTTACAATTATAACTTCAGACAATCCTCGTTCAGAGGATCCTGCTGAGATTATCCAAGAAATTGAGGAGGGTTTTCTTCAATTTAATCCCAATGCTCAATATCTCTTAGAAGTGGATCGGGCAAGAGCAATCCGAAAAATGATCGCTATGGCCCAGTCGGGAGATTTAGTACTGATTGCCGGGAAAGGTCATGAAACGGATCAAATCTTCGCCGATCATACGATTCATTTTGACGATCGCGAGATTGCCGCTGAAGCACTCAAGGAGAAAAAGAATGGTTGAGTTTACTTTGGATGAGCTTATTGAAGCTACAGGAGGAGTTTTGACTCAAAGAAGCGGCTCCTGCCATAATTTTACCGGAGTGAGCACTGACTCACGCCAAATCAATCCCGGGAACATATTTATCGCGATAAAAGGAGAACGTTTTAACGGCCATGATTTTTTGGGCGCAGCGATTCAGTTGGGCGCTGCTGCTTTGATTGTAATGGATGATGGACCAGTGTTTGAAGGAGTGACGGTTATCCAGGTAAAAGATACCCTGAAAGCGCTGGGAGATATTGCCCGCTTTCACCGGAGCCGCTTTAATACGCCATTGCTTGCGATAACAGGTAGCAATGGAAAAACGACAACCAAAGATTTAGTTGCCTCAATTATCGCTAGAGAATTGAAGATCGTGAAAACTGAAGCTAATTATAATAATGAAATTGGTTTACCCTTCACGCTCTTAAAAATAAATTCCCAAACTGAGGCCGTCGTTGTTGAAATGGGCATGAGAGGTCTTGGGCAAATTAAAAACTTGGCCGGAATTGCCCAACCTACGATTGGACTGGTTACCAATGTGGGTTTAACTCATTTGGAACTCTTGCAAAGTCAGGAGAATATCGCCAAAGCGAAATCGGAGTTGATCGAAGCTTTACCCCAAAGTGGTTTGGCGATTTTAAATGGGGATGATCCCCTGGTGCGTAAAATGGAAAATTGCACGCGTGCCAGGAAGGTTTTTTACGGTATGGATGGTCCTGACCTGGATTATCGGGCTGTAATGATTGAAACGACTGATTTTGGCTCCCGTTTTAAAGCTATTTTCGAAAATGGAAGTCTAGACATAGCATTGCCTGTACCTGGCCGCCATAATATCCTGAATGCAATTGCAGCCGTTGCTGCAGCAATCGAATTGGGAATTTCCGAGGAAAGCATCCAAAAGGGTCTGGCTGAACCTGATCTTAGCGGGAAACGTTTAAACATTATTGAAAAAAATGGCTATCGAATTATTGACGATACTTATAATGCCAGTCCCTCTTCGGTTAAAGCCGCTATCGAAGTATTGCATTCAAGTCAATCCGGAGAACGAAAAATTGCTGTCTTGGCCGATATGTTGGAATTGGGGCCAAGCGCTGCACAAATTCACTACGAAATCGGCTCTTATGCCGCCTTGAAAAAAATTGATCATCTTTTCGCCTTTGGGGTTTTAGCCGAAAAGTATGTTGAAGGAATGAATGATTTTGTCAAAGGTCATGGAGAATTTTTTTCAGATAAACAAGCTTTAATTGAGAAACTTAAGGCGTATATTAGACCGGGAGATTTTATCCTGGTTAAAGGTTCCCGTGGGATGAAAATGGAAGAGGTTGTCTACGCCTTATCCACGGAGGAGGTCCACATTTCATGACACTTTTACTCAAACTTATTTTCGCAGCGTTCATCGCTTTTTTAGTTTCATTGGTACTAGGACCGATTACGATTAAATTATTGCATCGGTTGAAATTCGGTCAGAGTATTCGGACGGATGGACCCCAAAGCCATTTGAAAAAGGCCGGCACTCCTACAATGGGTGGAATCCTAATTTTGCTTTCACTTGTGGCGGGATTGATGTTCGTCAAAGCTTATTCCCCGATTGTTCAATGGCTTACTTTTTTGACGTTGAGTTTTGGATTGATTGGGTTGGTGGATGATTTAATCATTATTATCACCAAAAAATCGCTTGGCCTTACCGCTAGACAAAAATTGTTCGCTCAAATCCTCTTTGCGGGTCTGGCAGTATTTTTTATGATTCGCAACCAGTTTCCAACTTCACAGTTGGTGCCGTTTGCCGATTTACAATTGACTTTCCCGGCAGGGGGATTTGGTAACCCCGTCTTTTTTTTGTATGCTGTCTTTGTGATCGTTGCCTTTTCAAATGCCGTAAATTTAACCGATGGCCTCGATGGACTGGCGGGGGGAACAACTGCGATTGCCGCCTTGTTTTTGGGGACTCTGACTTTATTTCAGCATCAACCGGACTTGGCGATTTTTGCATTCGCTTTGGCGGGAGCTTGTATCGGTTTTGTCTGGTTTAATGGTCCGCCAGCCCAGGTCTTTATGGGGGATACGGGTTCTTTGGCGCTTGGAGCAGGATTGGCTGGGATTTCCCTATTTAGTCAAATGAGTCTTTTTTTTGTAATTATTGGTGGAATTTTTGTAGCAGAAAACCTGTCAGTCATAATTCAGGTGACTTCCTATAAGACCACTGGGAAAAGGGTTTTTCGAATGAGTCCCATTCATCACCATTTTGAACTTGGCGGTATGGTGGAGCCGAAAATTATGATCCGATTTTGGATTATTGGTATCGTTTTAGGAGTTATCGGCATTCTTGGTTATTTAATCCGTTAATAAATATTGAAAATATGTTGATTCGAAATTTTAAATACAAAAAATATTGAAGATATTCATCTGTTGAAATCTTGAATATGGAGGCTCCGTTTTTGAAGCGCAATCCATCTGATTTGTTTCTATTTACCGTTATTATGGCTTTATTGGTGCTTGGGTTGATTATGGTAACCAGTGCCAGTGCGCCGGAATCTTTGTCGGATACCGGCGGGACCAGCGTTTTTCATTATGGGTTGCGCCAGTTGATTTTTGCGGTTATCGGTATTGGTTTTATGTTTTTTATGATGAAATTTCCGTATCAGTATTTAAAACGTTTCACGGTATCCGTGTCCATTGTTTCACTGATCTTACTGATTGTGGTTTTAATGTTTGAAGCCAAGAAAGGCTCTCATCGCTGGATTGATTTAGGGTTATTTGAGCCTCAACCTTCCGAATTTGCTAAATTAGCGGTGATTATGTTTATGGCTCATTACCTGGCCGAGATAAAAAAAGGGGTAAATAACTTCATTATCGGGATGTTTATTCCTTTGATTTGCGTTTCGATAGTATGCATGTTAATCATGAAGGAACCAGACTTAGGAACTACGATAGTTATCTTTGCCACCTTCATGATGATGCTTTTTGCCGGAGGTGTCCCTTTTTCCTATATGAGTTTTTTGGGTTTTGTCGGCTTGGGTATAGGCATCGTAATGGCTGTGAATGCGGATTACCGTTTGAAACGATTGATTGCTTTTGTTAATCCATGGAAGGATCCTCAGGGAGATGGGTGGCAAATTATTCAGTCATTGTACGCGTTGGGATCTGGAGGGCCCTTTGGTTTGGGTCTTGGAATGAGCCGTCAAAAGTTTCATTATTTACCGGAAGCCCATACTGATTATATATTTTCAATCCTCGGTGAAGAATTAGGCCTAATTGGAACCTTGACAGTGTTGCTTTTATTCTTCTTTTTGGCTTGGCGTGGTTATAAAATCGCCATTTCCTGTCAGGACCCATATGGAAGGCTGTTGGCCACAGGTATTACTTCATGGTTGGTGTTTCAGGCTATTTTAAATATCGGGGTCGTGACTTCATCGATTCCGGTAACCGGAATTACATTGCCATTCTTAAGTTATGGGGGGTCATCGCTACTGGTAAGTCTGTTTAGTGTGGGAATTTTACTTAACATTTCCAAGAATACAACCCCTTGAATTTTACGGTAGAATTTAGAAGCCGGAAGCCAATAGTCAGGAGAAGGAAGTGCCAGGAAGTAAATCTCTGTTTACGAATAAATTTGGAAAGAACTTCTTCTGGATTCCGGCCCCGGTATTCTGTATTCTTTAATAAGGAAACGAGGTTAGTCTTATGCGCGTGATATTAGCTGGTGGAGGCACCGGAGGACATATTTACCCGGCAGTAACGATTGCCAAAGAATTTTTGCGGCGCGATCCCAAAACGGAAATATTATTTGTAGGCGGCAAAAAAGGACTTGAATCCGATATTATTCCCAAAGAAGGTTTTCGGCTGGTAACGATAAATTTATCGGGAATTCCAAGGAAAGTGAGTCCAAAGGTATTCACTGCATTATGGCTGGCAGCCAAAGGAATGGCAGAGACTTTCAAGATCGTCCGGCAGTACAAACCGGATTTGGTGGTTGGGACAGGGGGCTATGTTTGTGGTCCCATGGTGCTCGCCGCCTATTTACAAGGAGTTCCTACCGCTATTCAAGAGCAAAATGCATTTCCCGGCTTAACCAATCGGATTTTGGGACGTTTTGTCAATCATATTTTTCTGGCTTATTGGGAGGCAGCCAAATTTTTTCCGGCATCTAAAATTTCTGCTTCCGGAAATCCAATCCGAATGGAAGAATTCGTTAAAGTCAGTAGAGAAGCTGCTGAGAAAGAGCTTGGCATTAGCCCGGGTTGTATCAATTTATTGGTATTTGGCGGTAGTCAGAGTGCTCGCCGGATTAATCAAGCCATCTTGCCAAATATCAAAAATTTGTTAGAAAATTTCCCAAAATTGCAAATAATACTGATGACCGGGACCAAAGAGTACGATAATATAAATGAAACTGTTCAATCGATGGAATTATCCAAAGAGCAACAGAATCGACTAAAATTGGTGGCCTATTTTTATAAAATCGCGAATGCTTATAAAGTATCCAATATCGTATTGGCAAGGGCAGGAGCCATTTCATTGGCTGAAATTACTTGTTTCGGTATTCCGGCTATATTGGTACCCTATCCTTATGCTACGAATAACCATCAAGAATTCAATGCCCGTGTTTTAGAAAATCATGGAGCGGCTGAAGTTATTTTAGAGGGAGAGTTGACTCCCGAGTATTTGTTGAGTAGTCTGGAGCGTCTTTTACAGGATGAGAAATTACGGCAAAAAATGTCCAAAGCAAGCATGGATTTGAGTCGCCCCAAAGCAGTACAGACGATTGTTGACGAATTATGTAGGATGATATCTTGAGGGGACAAGCATTTCGTACGTATATCACACCGTAGACCATCTTGGAATATGATGGCTATTGGTCTATAAATATTAGGAGGCTGCATTAGAATGATGGATTTAGGAACAGTTGTATCGTCGGGCACTAAAACTGCTGAACGGTTGGAAATTATTGGGGGAAATAGTTTATACGGTTCAGTGAAAGCAAGCGGTGCGAAAAACGCCGTTCTTAAACTGATGGCAGCCTCCCTATTGACGAATAATCGTTGTGTTATTCGGAATGTTCCAAGAATTAAAGATGTAGAAATCATGATTGGGGTTTTGCGCGCACTGGGAGTTGATGTAAATTGGGAAGATCAAACGACATTATTGATACATTCCAATCAGGGACTGGGATATTCAGCCCCTGATGAATTGGTACGTGAGATGAGGGCCTCGGTTCAAGTTATGGGACCGCTCCTTACCCGTACCGGACGGGTTAAATTGTTCCAACCAGGTGGGTGCAATATTGGTTCACGTCCGATAGATTTACACCTAAAAGGCTTCAGGGCTTTAGGAGCAGAAGTCATTGAAGAACACGGCTATGTTTATATTCAATCCAAAAGATTGAAAGGTACCGAAATCCATCTTGATTTTCCGAGTGTGGGTGCAACCGAGAATATCATGGCTGCGGCAATACTTGCCGAAGGAACCACAATTATTCGGAATGCCGCTAAAGAACCTGAAATTATTGAAGAACAAAATTTTTATAACCGTCTGGGCGCTAAAATCAGGGGAGCCGGTACGGATACCATTCGCATTGAAGGAGTAACCCAATTAAATGATCGGGAAATAGATTACATGGTCATACCGGACCGGATTGAAGCCGGTACGTTTATGATCGCTGCAGCGATTACCGGTGGTGATGTAACCGTTGAAGATGTGATTCCCGAACATTTAGAAGCTCTGACTTCTAAACTGCGTGAGATTGGAGTTACGGTGGAAACGGGTGAAGAACAGATCAGGATTCACACTGAGCAAAAATTAAGCGCAGTTGATGTAACCGTATTGCCGTATCCCGGTTTTCCAACGGATTTGCAACCGCAGATTACGGCATTATTATCGATTGCCGAAGGGACCAGCGTCATCACGGAAAATGTTTTTGGGGGACGTTTCAGTTATGTAGATGAATTAATTCGAATGGGCGCTTCGATCCGGGTTGAAAGCCGAAGTGCGATTGTTAAAGGAGCGAACGCATTAAGCGGCGCTGTGGTTTATGCTCCTGATTTACGGGCTGGAGCTGCTCTGGTCATTGCCGGACTGGCGGCAGAAGGAAAAACAAACCTTGAGGGCCTTCAATATTTGGATCGGGGATATGAAAATATAGAGGCCAAATTATCCGCTCTTGGGGCGGAAATTAGGAGAATCGGATAAATATGTTTGGTGTTTAAAACATCAATAATTACTGGGAAAGACTAAATTTACATTTATTACCGGGGCTGTCTAAAAAGTACTTTAGAATCAATTAGGAGTGCAATATGAGCTTCATAGTATTGTATTTCTTATGGATTCATTTACTTTTGGGACAGTCTTTTTTAGTTTCATCATATGATTAATCACCCAAACCCTATACTGATATAAAAGAATTTCGTATTGGAATATTTTTCTTCGCATGCAACCAGGGAGTCTTATCTCATCCAGACTCAGGATAGCCTCTGTATCTGCTAAACTTTTATTTCATACCTCAAAATATAAAAATCCGACAAAATTACTATTTATTCGTTTTATATGCATAAACAAAGGAATGATAAAGTATAAGTACAAAAAATGAAAAAGCAATAGAAAATTATTGAACTTTATATTAACAAAGTAATAAGTATAATAAAAATCAGAGGGATGACAATGAAATTAAGACAAAAGCTTTTATTGGATAAAATTATCCAAGCTAACAATGTAAATCTCAATGAACTTGCCAACGATTTTTATGTCAGTACAAAAACGATTCGAAATGATATTGATGAAATCAATGATTATGTCAAAAAAAGAAATGGTAAATTATGCATTGCTATCAGCAAGGAGACTATTTCCTTTTGTGGGGATGAAAATGATAAATTGAGTATCGGGCAACAAGATATTGATGACTATTATCGCTATAAACTTTCTGCGGAGGAAAGAGTATTCATTATTGTTACCCGGCTCATTTGCACTGATTCGTATATTACAATCGACAATTTGGCCAATCAGCTATTTGTGAGCAGAGGAACCATTAATTCCGATATCATTCGCATTAAACAGTGGTGTCAAGAAAATCAAATCAATATTTCGTTTAAAAAAAGTAAAGGTATCCGTTTGGAAGAAAGTGAGGAAAAAACACGTGAACTATTATCCAAACTGATTAATGATCCTATTCATATTGATAAACGGGATTTCGAGTATTTTGAGCCATCCGACTTATATCAACAAATATTTCAAGATATTGATATAGCAACAATAAAAGAGATTATACTCACAGCCGAAGAAAAATACAATTTTATTCTTTCGGATGAAGCGTTTAAAGAGTTGACAATCCAAATTGCACTCTCAATTACCAGGGACAAACATCATCCTTTAAGTTTACACGAGGAAGACGGTGCTGTGTCTACCTACCAATTGGAATACGCGGTGGCACAGTATATTGTAAGTCAGATCAATCAACAATTTCACATTGAACTATCTCAAGATACTGTTGATTATTTCACGCGACATATCTATGGAGAGTTTTTACACCCCTTAGGGGAGTATGAAGATACCAAACTTCCATACATTCAAATCATTGCCGAACAATTAATTTTGAATGTGGGTAAGATATTAAACTTTAATTTTCGTTATAATGAAACATTTTACAACCGACTTGTCAATTATCTTTGTTCGGTAATATTTTCAATAAAAAATCGCATTGTCATGGCAAATTCCCTTAAAAGAAAACTATTGAAAGAAAACCCTTCTCTCTTTGAAGCAATCCAAAAAAGCAGCGGTCCTCTGGAAAAATTTATTGGTAGAACGATTTTCGATGATGAGCTTTCCTATTTGTTAATCTATTTTGCAAGTGCTATGGAAAGTACGTGTCAGACAATTAAAACACGAAAACTTGCGGTGGCGGTTCTTTGCAATACGGGACATGGTACAGCGCAACTGGTCGTTGAAAAATTAAAACAGTATTTTAATTTTGATATAAAATGTGTGCTTGCCGCTCATCAACTGGCAAAAACGCAGAAGTCCCAAAATTTTGATTTAATTATTTCGACTGTCCCATTAAAGACGGATTTGCCTTTGGTGTTGGTAAGCCCCATTATTCAGAAAGCCGATATTGAAAACATTAATCAGATGGTAATCAAGTTGGGATTTGTCAGTCGTGTTCAAACTTTGGAAGCAGGCGATAATGAGGGTGAAAACAGTGAAAAATTTAAGCTTATCGAGGGTGTCAATTTTTTGCTAAAAGAATATAGCGCCTGTGGAGAATCACAAATCGCAAGCCGGTTAGAAGATTTATTGAATCATTATAAGAAGTTTCAAAAAGACGCGCAGCTAAAGGAGATAGTACAAAGAATGTTGAGAGATGTGCTTAAGGAAAAATATATTCAACTCGATGTTGAGGTAAAGGATTGGAAAGCAGCTGTGGAAGCAGGGGGAGAAATTCTCTATCGAGACGGGGTGGTTGCCAAGACATATATTGAAGCAGCCATCCAAAATGTAATGGATTCAGGTCCGTATATAGTGCTTACAAAGGGAGTGGCAATTCCGCATGCCGGCAAAAAATATGGAGTATTTGATACGGCCATCTCTTTCATACGTTTAAAGACGCCGGTTTGTTTTGGAAATGAAGAAAACGATCCGGTTAAATATGTTTTTATGCTAGCCACGGTTGATTCTTCATCCCATTTGGTTGCACTAAAGGATTTAGTGTCCCTCTTTGAGCTTCCGGAATTTTTTCAGGTTCTGGACCGGGCTAAAACTGCAGAAGATATTATGGATTTTATAAAAAAATTTGAAGCGGAAAAGGAGCGGGAATTATGAAAAAGGGGCTGGTTGTTTGCAGGACGGGGATGGGCAGTTCAATGATGCTTTGTATCAAACTAAACAATGTCATTGAAAAGAACCAATTCCCTTTGGAATTGGAACATGATGTTTTGAGCGGAGTTGGAATGCATCATCCCGATGTTGTCATTGCAATGAATGATTTAGTTGATGAATTTAAAGATAAGGAGGCGTATGTAATCGGAATCAAAGATATTATGGATACCAAATATATGGAACAGGAATTAAGAAAATTTTTTGAAACATGCGGGGAAAATTAAAAAGTAATTTTAAATTGGGAGGAAGTAAGGATGTCTATTATCATGTCGATATTGCATTTTATTGTTTTTAACCTTCTTTCACAAGCATCCATTTTAGTAGGTTTAATGGCATGCATCGGATTAATATTGCAAAAGAAGAAATCGTTTCAAATTATTACGGGTACTGTTAAGACTATTGTAGGGTTTTTAATTTTTGGAATCGGCGCTTCCGCAGCGGTTGGTGCGCTATCATCTTTTCAGACTTTGTTTACCAAGGGATTTCACGTACAAGGGGTTCTTCCTTTGGCAGAAGCGATAACGGGTCAGGCACAGACGAAGTTTCCGATGGTTATTGCGTTAGTGATGGTATGCGGTTTTGCATTAAACCTTGTAATTGCAAAGCTTACGAAGTTTAAGTATATCTTTTTAACCGGTCAACATAATCTGTTTCTTGCCGCAATGCTTACAATTTTGTTTAAGTCACTGGGCTTTAGCGATGTGGCTACTATCATTGCGGGTATGATAGTTCTTGGATTTGGAGCGGCCTTGTTCCCGGCGTTGGCGCAACCTTATATGAGGAAAGTAACGGGGAATGATGAAATCGCAATAGGCCATTATTGTACGATTGCTTACGCCCTATCCGGATGGATTGGAAGCAAAATTGGAAAACCGGAACAGAGCACGGAAAACCTGAAATTGCCGGGATGGCTCTCAATATTTAAAGATTATGTGGTTTCCGTCGCGTTATCCATTGGAATATTCTATTATGTTGCGGCAATTGCAGCCGGAAGAAGCAGTGTGGAAGCATTATCCGGCGGAGTCCATTGGTTGGTATATCCATTTATGCAGGCTTTGCTATTCACGGGGGGGTTATACGTAATTATTACCGGTGTCAGAATGTTTTTGTCTGAAATTGTCCCCGCATTTGTCGGGATTTCGGAGAGATTTATTCCCAATTCCAAACCGGCCTTGGATTGCCCGGTGGTATTTCCCTATGCACCAACAGCAACTGTGCTTGGATTTATTTGCGCATACCTTGCCGGACTTGCCTGTATGTTTTTCTTTTCTGCGGTTGGCATGACCGTAATTATTCCGGTGGCTATCCCGTACTTTTTTATTGGAGGTACCGCCGCTGTATTTGGAAATGCGACGGGTGGATGGAAAGGGGCAATTGTTTCAAGTATCGTAACGGGTATTCTGATAGCCGTAGGTCCGGCTGTAATGTATCATGTTATGGAATCTGTCGGCCTTTCGGGTACGGCTTTTCCGGAAACTGATTTCAACGCTGTCGGCTTAGTGATTTACAATATTGGAAAATTATTTGGATTAGGCCATTAAGATCTGTAACATATGTTTGCTTTTATTGTCGCAAAGGCGGGTAAGCTTTTGCGACAATAAAATAAAGTTGTTTTAAAATTTGGAGGCATTATGAAAACAAATCAGCAATTGTCACTTTTGGCAATGGAAAACAGAGAACGGATCATTAAAATGATTTACGACGCAAAAGCAGGACACCCGGGAGGTTCTCTTTCCATTATCGATATGCTTACCGCTATTTATGAAACGGATGTGAATCTCACGGCAAAACAGCGTAGTCGCGTGGTACTCTCCAAAGGACATGCTGTTCCGGCCCAGTATGCGATTTTAAATGAAAAAGGGATTATTCAAGACGAAGAAATGGGAACTTTCCGTTCTGTTAATTCGCGTTTGCAAGGGCATCCACATATTGTAGACATTTCTGAAGCGGATGCCACAACGGGTCTGCTGGGTCAGGGGCTTTCCGTTGCAGTAGGAATTGCCATCGCCAAACAGGCGGATCAAGACGGACATCGTGTTTATGCTATCGTAGGAGACGGAGAAATACAGGAGGGACAAATCTGGGAAGGGGTTATGGAGGCCCCGCAATTCAAACTAGACCATTTGGTACTGATTGTTGATTATAATAAGTTATCTTCCAGTGGTCCGGTCAATGAAGTCATGAATCTCAATCCGTTGGCGGATAAATTTGAAGCATTTAACTGGGATGTATATGAAATTGACGGTCATAATATGGATGAAATCATAAATGTTTTGCAGATCGCCAAAAAGGGAACCGGAAAGCCGATTGCTATCATTGCCAATACAGTAAAGGGAAAAGGAATTTCATTTATGGAGAACAACCCCAAATGGCACAGTTCCCCATTGACCGATGAACAATATAGGATTGCGATGAAGGATATTCAATCTTTGAAGGAAGGAATTCATTTTGACTAACAATCTAATCAGCTTAAGAGAAAAAATTGGTCCGATTTTATGTGAGTTTGGGAATGATCCGCGTATTTTCGTTTTAGATACTGATTTGGCAAAATCAACAAGCACTGTGGACTTTTGCGAAAAATATCCCGAGCGTTTTTTAGAAATGGGGATTGCAGAATCAAGCGCTATGTCGGTGGCTTCCGGTCTCGCCATCGAGGGAAAAGTTCCATTTTATGTTAGTTTTGCGTTGTTTACAACCGGGACTCCCTGGACACAGCTCAGACAAGCATGCTATTCACATTTAAATATTAAAATCATCGGTACCCACCCTGGACTGGACGACGGTCCGGATGGAGCGAGCCATCATGCCAATGAGGATCTCGCTCTTACAAGAGTCCTCCCGGGTCTTACAATTCTAACACCGGCAAGTATTGATGATTTACGGGATAGCATTGCGCTTGCAATAAAGCACGATGGACCTTTTTACCTCCGTGTGGCCCGCGATACCGTTCCAACTTTGGATATCCCGCATATATCAATGGAAATAGGTAAAATGGTTGTTAATTATGATGATGGGGATGATTTGGCAATCATTTATGAGGGTAGTGCAATGAAGGCTGCTTATGATGGATATTGCCAATTAAAACAGGACGGGCTGAAATGTAAGCTTATAAATGTTGCTTCTTTTAAACCGATGGATACAAATTTTTTGCAGACGCTTGCCAAAACAGTAAGAGGTATCATTACGGTAGAAAATCATTCGGTTTTGGCCGGCCTAGGCGGTGCCATTGCTGAGGTTTTGGTGAATGCGGGCGGGTGTGCCAAATTTGCACAAATTGGCGTGCGGGATGTTTTTACAGAATCGGGGGCTATCGCGGATCTAAAGAAAAAATATGGTATTTGTGGAGAAAATGTTGCAGCATGCGCAAAATCCCTTTTATAGACAAATTCGTATATTCGCAAGGACTATTCCCTTGTAAAGCATATCAAGTGAGGTAACAATATGCAAACATTTCAACATTCGGTTAAGGATCCGGATGGTTTACACGCAAGGCCGGCTGGGTTATTGGTAAAATGTGCAAAGGGATGCAGTTCCGATATTCAGATCGTGGTGAATGATAAAACCATCGACGCTAAGCATCTGTTTGCCGTAATGGGCCTTTGTGTAAAGCAAAGTGACAACATTACCTTCCGCATTGAAGGAGAGGACGAGCAACACGATTGTTCGAGACTCGAGGCATTTTGTCGGGAAAATATTTGAAGCGGGTGACGGAAATGAAGTGGATTTATGGTATTGGCGCCTCCGAGGGCATCGCCATTGGGCAGATAATGCTTTATCATGGGAATTCTGTGGAAATTACCGAAGTGCCTATAATGGATGCCGAAAAAGAACTTATTCGTCTGGATGAGGCGAGGGAAAACAGTATTCGCGAACTGAATGGAATTTATCAGCAGTCCTTACAACGGATTGGAGAAAAAGATTCCCTGATCTTTCAAATACACATTATGATGCTTGAGGATGAAGACTTTTTCGGCGCGATTCAAAAGATGATTCGTGAGCAAAAGGTTAATGCGGAATATGCAGTTTGGAAAGTGGGACAACAGTTAGCCGCGAAATTCGCCCGAATGGACGATGAATATATGCATAGCCGGAAGAACGACATTATCGATATTTCCACGCGTTTGATCCGTTGCCTGAATAAAAAAACCCCAAGTTGGTCTGGTGAAGCCAATCAACCTTTCATTATTGCTTCGATAGATTTGATGCCAAGCGAGACGATACAAATCGATAAATCCAATGTATGGGCCATTTTAACGAGAGATGGCTCCCGGACATCCCATTCGGCCATCTTGGCCCGATCGCTAGGGATTCCATCTGTCGTAAACCTTGGGGAAGGTTTTGGGGAATTACAGGAAGGAATGTTAGCATTGGTAAACGGATCTACCGGAGAAGTGTTGTTGGAACCGGATGATGTATTGGTAAGAGAGTATGAGAAGAAACGGGAAGAATTTGCCCAGTACCGCCAGAGCTTATGCCAGTTAATCGGGAAGAAAGCCGTTACCAAAGGCGGTGTTCAAATAGAGGTTAACGCCAATATCGGTCATCCGGGAGAGGCGGAAACTGCGCTGAAAAATGATGCCGATGGAATCGGATTGTTTCGCAGCGAATTCTTGTATATGGAAAGGGATTCTGTCCCTACCGAAGAAATCCAATTTCAGGCCTATAAGGATGTCCTTGAAAAAATGAAGGGTAAGCGGGTGATTATTCGCACTCTTGATTTGGGAGCGGATAAAAGTGTACCCTATCTGGATCTTCCGAAAGAAATAAATCCGGCTCTTGGCTACCGTGCGATCCGCATTTGCCTTGATCGGAAAGAGTTATTTTATACTCAGCTCAGGGCTTTATTACGAGCCTCGGTTCATGGCAAGTTGTCGATGATGTTTCCGATGATTGTTTCCATAGATGAAGTCAAAACCGCTCAAAATATGATCGAACAGGTAAAGACCGATTTGAAGAGGGAAAAGCTTCCATTTGCGCCGGATATAGAGGTGGGTATTATGATTGAGACGCCGGCGGCGGTTATGATCAGTGATGAGCTGGCAAAAGAGGTTGATTTTTTTAGCATCGGTACCAATGATTTGACTCAGTACACGCTGGCCGTTGATCGGATGAACGGTATCGTTGCGGGATTATATGATCCTAGTCATACTGCAGTTTTACGAATGATTGAAATGGCCGTGAAGAATGCGAAGAGGGCTGGAATTTGGGTGGGAATTTGTGGTGAATCGGCAGCAGACAAAAAATTGACGAAATTATATTTGGACATGGGAATCGATGAATTGTCAGTCACGCCTTCGGCTGTATTGGAACTTAAAAAAGTCATCAGAGAAATGTGACGGGTAAGTGTTGGCAGGATATACATCATAATATAAAGAATAATGGAAAAGCTTCCCCTATAAGATATTTATTTGGGGTCTTTTTTTATTTTTTTCTTTGATAATACATTTCCTAATACTATTTTTGCAATGCTAACTCTGTTATAATTGATTATATTAAGAATCTTTGGAGGAACCTTTATGTTATCGGATATCGAAATCGCCCAAGCATCACCGATGATTCCCATTCAAAAGGTCGCTGCTGCATGCAATATTCCTGAAGAATACCTTGAACCTTACGGAAAATATAAAGCAAAAGTCGATTTGAAATTTTATGATGAAGTAAAAGCGAAGAAAAACGGGAAGTTGATTTATGTCACGGCCACAACTCCCACACCTGCAGGTGAAGGGAAAACCTGTACCGCAATCGGACTGGGGCAGGCGCTGGGTAAAGCCGGAAAGAGTGTGATGCTTTGTTTGCGGGAACCTTCTTTAGGCCCGGTATTTGGCGTGAAGGGTGGAGCAACCGGTGGGGGTTACTCCCAGGTTATGCCGATGGATGAAATCAACCTGCACTTTACCGGGGATATTCATGCGATAACCACGGCGCATAATTTATTGGCTGCGCTGGTTGACAATCATATCGCTCATGGCAATGAATTGGGAATTGATCTCAAACGGGTAGTCTGGAGACGGGTGATGGACATCTCTGACCGGGAGCTGCGTAATATCGTTATTGGGCTTGGCGGTAAAGGAGATGGGGTCATTCATGAGAGCGGTTTTGATATTACCGTGGCTTCTGAAATTATGGCTATCATCTGCCTGACGAGCGGTTTGGCTGATTTGAAGGAGCGTTTGGGGAAAATCGTCGTGGCCTATAATATCAAAGGCGAACCGGTTTTGGCGCGGGATCTGAAGGCAGTCGGGGCGATGGCCTTGCTTTTGAAAAATGCCTTAAATCCTAATTTGGTGCAAACATTGGAGGGGCAACCGGCGTTCATCCATGGCGGTCCCTTTGCCAATATTGCTCACGGAAATAATAGTATTATTGCGACAAAAATGGCGTTAAAATTGGCCGATTATGTGGTAACCGAAGGGGGCTTCGCATCCGATCTGGGGGCGGAGAAATTCTTCGATATCGTTAGCCGAACCGCGGAAGTCAAGCCGGCGATGGCGGTTTTGGTAGCTTCGGTACGGGCTTTGAAATTCCATGGCGGAGTGGCAAAAGAAGATTTAAACCGGGAGAATCTATCAGCCTTGGAAAAAGGGCTGCCCAATTTGGAACAACACCTTCGCAATTTGCGGGAAAACTATGGACTTCCTGTGGTGGTGGCGATTAACCGGTTTCCCACCGACAGCGACGGTGAATTACAGTTCTTACAGGAATATTGCCGTAAATTGAAAGTAAAGGCGGCTGTTTCCGAAGTTGTAGCCAGGGGCGGCGCCGGCGGTGAACAACTCGTGGAACAAGTCCTGGCAGCCTTGGAGGAGGAACCTAATTCCTTTGCTCCGCTTTATGAATTGGAACTTCCTTTGCAAGAAAAAATCGCCGTGATAGCCCGGAAAGTCTACGGCGCATCCGGAGTTAAATTTACGAAAGAAGCGGAACAGGCCCTGAAGAATTTCGTCCGGCTCGGATTTGATAAATTGCCGGTCTGCATTGCCAAGACCCAGATGTCTCTTTCCGACGATCCGGCGCTCAAAGGCGCACCAACAGGTTGGGAGTTGACCGTCAGAGAACTTCGGGTATCAGCCGGCGCAGGATTTGTGGTGGCCATTGCCGGTAGCATCCTGACCATGCCTGGTTTGCCGAAAGTCCCGGCTGCCGAAGGAATTGATATATTGGAAGACGGGAAGATTGTGGGGCTGTTTTAGAATAAACCAATCACCAAGGTCAAGTTAGCTCTAAGAATTTATGCTGTTCAAGGCGTGTGCGATGCAGCATAATCGATGTGTCAGGAAGCTTAAATGCTTTTCGACCCAAATTTTTACTCCGATACCGGGCTGTCCTAAAGTAAATGCGTGCAATTAACCTACGCAGGATAAAGACATACAATATATTAAAATAATTCATTGGATGAAGCTTATATTGTATGTCTTATTGATTTTAAATTGCTTTTTAGACAGCCTCCGCCGGGGGCTAGGTAAATAGGACCTACATAGCCAGCTTTTCCCTAAACCAGTCGATGATCTCCGGAAATACTTCATCCAAATAATTTTGCGTACAATGTTCGCCATCTTCATAATAGCGAAGTAGCTTTTCTCCCCGAGCCCATTTCATCATCTTTTCGGCATGGACTTTCGGCGTTGGCATGACCTCGTCATTTCCGGCGTGGAAAAATAGGAGAGGCACTTCCAGAGCGGGAGAGTTTTCAATGTCCCAATCGAATTGATTCACTGCTTCCGCCAGAGTTCGGCGTCCGGTCATATAGGTGACTCCCCGTTGCCAGATTGGATTAAGGCGTTTGAGACCTGCGAGGCCGCCGATGAAGGTTAGGCCGCTGTTGCCGACAACGCATTTTACCCGTTTGTCATGGGCCGCGCACATCGGTGCCAAATACCCGCCCAGACTGAAGCCGACCAAAGCGATTCTCTGTACATCAATAGGATAGATTGGATTTTTTTCAAACCAGTCGATAATCGCCGACACGGCGTTGGGGTATTCTTTAACGTCAAATTTCATACTTTTCCATAGTTCCCCTTGACCAGGACCGTCAAATGTAAAATGGTTAAAACCGTTTTGCCGGTATATTGTGGCCTGGGCGTGGCCTTCCGCTTCTTTAATATTGTCCATACCGTTGATGAAAATAATCAGTGGCTGATTAGGAACTGTGGCAAGTCTGAGATATCCGGGGATTTTCGCGCCCCCAAAGGGCACATCGATGCGGATGGGTCTTTCTTTTTCGGGATATAGACTGATGGCCATTTGATAGCTTTTTCTGGCTTTCTGTTGCGTGGTTTCTTTTTGGTCTTGGTCAATAAAAAAGATATGTTGGCCAACATGATAACAGCCCACCGCTTCATGGAACAGGGATTTTGCTTGGGTTTGGTAGCCTTTTGCCAATGCCAGCTCCGCTTTTTTATACAAGGCATCGCCTTCTTTAGCCCATTCCCCACACCAATCCAGCCAATTCGTCACTCTTGACACCACTCGTTTTAACCGGCCATAATCGACTCCGAAAGATAAGATTCTTCCATACCAGCGGTGATAAACTCTTTTTTCATTAAAAATGAACCGGAACGCGAACTTTTCTTTGAAAGATAATTTGACCATAGCGATTTCCTCCTTTGAATTTATTTTATTTGGATAAATGCTCAAACATCCAATCTCCCATTCTCGGCAAAAGTTCATCGAAACAGCTGGAACAAACATGTTCAGCATCTTCGTATACCCAAAGCTCTTTTTTCCCTGATGCCCATTCATTGATTTTATGAGCCTGTCTCAGATCAAAAAGATAGTCTTTGCCGCCGTGAATGATTAGCAACGGTTGGCGTATTTTATCGGGAAGCGTTGCTAGTGACAGTTGTCCATATAATTGCCGGAGTTCGGCATCGTCTTTTATACCATACTGGGCGCATAAGGATCCATGAACCGGTGGTGGGAATTTTACCAGCGGTTCTGCGTCAAAAAAACTACCCAGGCAAATACAAGCGTTAATCCGTTCAATTAGCGCCGCCGAACGCACGGCCAGGTGGCCTCCGAAACTTACCCCAAAGAGGCCGATCCGTTTGGGATGGAAAAGGGGACTGGCGGTGATGAAATCGATTACGGTTGAGATTACCGATTCAATTTCCGGACTTAGCCTGGACTGTCCCAGGAGTTCCCCTTGACCCGGGGCGTCAATACAAAGCGTCGATAGCCCTCTTTTGAAAAAAGCCTCACTGAAGTAGAAAAGTTCCACTTCTTTCGCAGAGTCCAGCCCATTCATTAAGATCACCAGCGGGCTATTCGGAGTAGCGACCCGGAGAAAACCTGGCAAGCGTTTATCCAAATACGGAACTTCAATCCGTTCTATTTTGGGGCTGAAGAATTCGATCATTTTCAGGAAATTATCTTGGGATGCTTTACGGATATCCAGTTTGGCCTGTGAATAAGGCTGAAACAATTGTGTGTAATGAAAATAATCGGACGCCCTATGCCATAGTTCCACAGCGGTGACTGTTTGGTTATTACGCCGCGCTTCATCGGCCAGACCCGCATAGCGTTTGGCCATCCGGCAAATTTCGCCAAACCATGCCGCAAAATCCATAGGGTCGGCTTTAATTCTTTTAAAGTCCCCATACGATAACCCCAACCGTAAAAGCCGCTGCTGTAACATTTCTAATTCCGGGGAATGACTGCAATTTTCCAATACCATACTGTTTCCTCCTTCAAGGATTAATGTATTGATAATGATTGTCGTGACAAGTATTATCTAAAAAAATTAAATATTCCTGGACATTTTTAGAAGAATGTTTTTTAAGGTTTCAATTTCTTCATCGGAAATGTCTTTGCAGGCCCTTTGCAGGACTTCCGTCGCGCCCGTAATCATCTCCCCGCGAAACTCCCGTCCTTTGGGAGTCAGAAATACCAAAAGAATTCTCCGGTCTTTTTTATCAGACTGCCGGGAGATAAAGCCCTTTTTTTCTAATTTCTCTAAAATCCGTCCGGTATTGGGCTGATCTTTGGCTGTTTTTTCAGCTAATTCTTTTTGGGTTACTCCGTCTTTATCCCATAAGCGGTTTAGAACGGCCCATTGTTCTGCGGTAATTTCATAATTACTAAAGCAACGGTTTAATTCATTTTTTAATTTTAGGGCCACAACATTGATCCAATAACCAAAAGAATTATCAATGTTAAATTGCAATATAAACAATCCTCCCGAATATAGTTGTCATGTATATTATTGTCAAGACAATTATAATTCAATAATCGATCACTGTCAAGTTTGAAAGCAAACGGTTGAGTACCTTGACGCAACGACTAAGATCCTTTACGCGACAGCGGTTGACAGGTGGAAGAGTGGTCAATCTTGCCTATAAAACCGCCGATTGAATTAGCCACAGAGCCACGGAGACACAGAGAAAGAATTTGTTAAATGAGGGTCGCTAAAAAAAGGTTCGGTATATATGCGCGACTCTCGGGTAGATATACGCAACGGTTCGGTATACATATTCTCAAGGATTGTGAACGTTTTACTTAAATAGAGCGTATCTTCTTCCGATTACCATTTATTGCGATACGCTCTACTAGAGCTAATGTTTTCCAGGTTTTGCTGGCAAATTTGAACTGCGAAAGTTGAGTATAAAGAATTATATATATATTTTTTGCAACCCCCATTTGCCCCACTGGCCAACAAACCCGGACGCTGTCTTGGTTTCAAGCGTTGGCTTGCCAGGGGGAAGGTCTTTTATTCCAACTATGGATTCTTAAATTTCGTAAGACGACCGGAAAATGCCGGTAATTGAGTCGTAACCTGTTTTTACGGTAGAAAGCATCCCCCAAATCGTTTCGGCAAGGTATCATTTGTTTCTAAACGCCTTGCCCAAGGGTACCCCCACGGCTTGAATCACGGCAGGGATTGGGTTTGGGGGCGATGTGGGGCAGAGGGGCTGTTGTACAAAAATATATATGTTTTTTTGGGGGTTTGGATTAGGAAATGAAATTTTTTAAAAAGCCCCCGGCGTTATCTTCCTGAAAAATACCGATGTAAGCTTAGGTTGTTTTGCTTTCTTTGAATATCGATATTATCTTTATTAATATCATTATAATGATTTTTTCCAGATTTTTCAATATCATCAGAGAGGATATTATCGGGGAAAAAGGCTTGAGGGGATTGGGATTGGAGGGGGTGAAAAATGTTGGAATTTTTTTCAAAAATTTGGGAAGTGGGTTTGGATTGGGCGTTTTGTTATAACAGGCGATAGTTTCCATCAGCGTCGCAGTTACTCCTAAAACAGCGGGTGCAGGTTCAAATATCGCTGCCGTGCTTAAAGTTTTATCTTTATCATCAATTTCATAAGATTTGGATTTTGCAATACCGGCATGAAGGCTTATTTCTTCCGTCAAATTCCGTTCAGTAAATCAACGGATTCTCGGATCGTGTTCTGCTTCTCCACTGGGAACCCTCCCATTGATTATTAGAGGTATCATTTCAAATGAATTTTAAAGCAAATTTTGATACTCTTTGATAATTTTTGGAGTGGCTTTGTTCAAGATTCAAGATGCCGATCAATGAATGTCCAGTATTATGGTCGGTGGGTTGCCTTATTCATGATGTTTATAAATGAAGGACTAGTATTGTGGTCCACGGATTTCACCGGCTGAGGTCCTTTTGGAGCGGCCCAAAAGGACCCAAAAGGCCGCCGGAACCTACGGCTTCCGGACTTTCCTTTATTCATCCAGGTTTCTAGCGGGTCTTCACCATCCATGGTCTTTCGACTGGCAATTATATGAGGCTTCCGGTGGCGACCGCCGTTTTACATCCATGTAAAGAGGCGGCGCTTTTCGACGTCGTGTCTCAAATGGCGGAGATGGTTTTTAGGGTCAAAAAGCTTAAACATATTCAGATAGCAAATGTTTTATTGATTTTATTTGAGTACTTTTTCGGAGTTTACAGAATTAGGAAGGAAGAGAGATGGAAATGTCGAAGTTTTCATGAAAAGTAAGAAAATTGGTATGATAATTATTTCCTATTTGACTTTATCTTTAAGTCCCCGAGTGAGATGTTAGGTGTATTATCCGAATCAAGTTTTATGCTCATATGTTTAATGCAAGCCTATTTTTTTACTTGCATTTGATTGAGGCTATAAACTTTGCCTGGAGGAAAGCGATGGAAAATAATTTTTTTATATTTTCAGATAGATCCTCAATTATCGAATTAGAGCGATTCCATATTTGCACATGGGAATTTAAAAATAGTTCTGCTTTAATTGAATTTGGGGGTGAAATTGAAAATCCCCAAAAATATGACGGCGAAAGTATTAGTCTATATCTTTATATACCATGGATAACAAATAAGCATATAGTCAAAGACTTATATGATAAATTGAAAGAATCGGAGAATAGTAAATTTATTTTTAATGATTCTGTTTCGAGAATTCAGCTCTTAGATGACGGTCAACAAAAAGACGGAGTAATATTAGAATTTACAGGTAGATCCCCGCTTTGTATAATACCTATTAGGTCATCTATTGATGAAAAAAATAAAACTATTTCAATCGATATTAACCTGAAGCCGTTCAAAGAAAAACAACCTATAAATGAAACAAATCTGTACTTTAGATTTTACATAGAACCTAATATTAGTTTGCTTTCTACAAGAAAAACCGGAATAAGTCGTTCAACTATTATTTATGATATAAAAATAAATGAAAAGAGAAATTTGCCTTATTCTGAAATTGACTTGCGCAAAAAGGCCTTATGTGATATTAAAAAATGTTTTTGCTTTAATATTCTACCTAATTCTTATGATTTTACTTTTTTAGATGTAAGTACCTTACAGAACATTAGAACACTCGAATTTGATTCATTTAAAAAATATTTAGGTGATAATCGAGTAAAGAAAAATGAACTTGTGGTCGTATTCAATAAAAAAGCGAGTAGCGAAAGTTATGTTTTTTTCTCAGTTTACTCAAAAGAAAGAATTGGATCAGGTCAATTCGCTTTGGCGATATTTGTAAACTTAATCTGCGGTATTCTTATATTCTTGGCTTCTTACCGAAGTAGTCAAAAAATAAACATCTTCTCAAATGATTTTTGGCTAAATCTACCTTATGAAATATATATTTCTATATTTATTAGCCTATTGATTGGGGGTTATTTTTTCTTGCCTCAAATTTTAAAGAGTTTTCAATGGGTTAAAAGTTTTTTTGGAAAGGGAAGTAAGTAATATGAAAGTATTGCTGGATACAAACATTGTAATTCATAGAGAGGCAAGCCGAATCCTAAACAAGGATATTGGTGTATTGTTTCGATGGCTTGATAAAGGAAAATACATAAAATGTGTTCACCCTATTACAGTTCAGGAAATTGAAAAAAACAGTAATAAAGAAACAGCTAATACTCTAAGTGTAAAGCTAGAAAGTTATGAGGTACTTAAAACTACAACTCCTTTATCCAATGAAGTAAAAATTGTATCTGATAAAATTGATAGAAATTCTAACGACCGAAATGACACAATACTTTTAAATGAAATTTATTGTGAAAGAATTGATTTTCTAATTACTGAGGATAGGAAAATTCATACTAAAGCTGATTTACTTGGAATTTCTGACCGAGTATTTAAGATCGATTCCTTTCTGGAAAAGGTTCTTTCAGAAAATCCCGATTTAGTGGATTATAAAGTCCTATCTGTTACAAAAAAAATGTTTGGTGAAATAAACTTGAACGACTCATTTTTCGACAGCTTTAAAGAAGATTACAAAGAGTTTGATAAATGGTTTTTAAAGAAATCTGATGAAATAGCATATGTAACAATTGATAAGGGCAATATTCTCTCTTTTTTATATTTAAAGGTTGAAAGTAAAGATGAAAATTATTCAGACATTTCGCCTGTTTTCCAATCGAAAAAACGTCTTAAAATAGGTACTTTTAAAGTAATTAGTAACGGTGTTCGATTAGGTGAACGTTTTATGAAAATCATTTTTGATAATGCAATTCAATATAGGGTTGATGAAATATATGTAACAATATTTAATAAGCGTGATGAACAAAAAAGACTAATTGGTTTATTGGAGGATTGGGGATTTACCTATTATGGTAAGAAAACGACGGCTAATGGAGAAGAAATTGTCTTAATTCGTGATTTTACACCTTCGTTTAATAAGAAGAACCCGAAGCTAACTTTCCCATACCTAACAATAAATACAAATATTTTTATGATACCGATATACCCTGACTATCATACAGAATTATTGCCGGATTCAATTTTAACAACTGAATCTCCATATGATTTTGTTGAAAATCAACCTCACAGGAATGCAATAAGTAAAGTTTATATTTCTCGTTCTATTGAACGAAATATAAATAAAGGAGATATTATTGTTTTTTATAGAACAGCGGCAAAAGACAGGTCTGCATATTATAGCAGTGTGATATCGACCATCGCTATAGTTGATGGTAAAATTGAAGATATTGCAGATGAAAATGACTTTATTCTAAAATGTCGTAAAAGGAGTGTTTTTTCCGATGAAGAATTAAAAAAATATTGGAATTGGAATCCAAGACAAAGACCATTTATTATTAACTTTTTATATACTCATTCGTTTCCTACTGGAAAACGTGTGAATAGACAAAGGCTTCTTGAACTTGGCGTGATTTCTGGAGTAAAAGATGAATTAAGAGGATTAAAAAGAATAACGAAAGAACAATTTAATTTAATTTTAAAGGAGACTGCAACAAATGAAAGTCTTATTGTCAATTAAACCAGAATTCGCCGAAATGATTTTTAATGGTACTAAAAAGTATGAATTTAGGCGTTCTATATTTAAAAAAAGAAACGTTGAAACAGTTATTGTATATGCCTCATCACCGGTACAGAGAGTAATAGGTGAATTTGAAATTGATACTATTTTATATGATGACTTAGAAAATTTATGGAAGGAAACAAAAGAATTTTCTGGTATTTCGAAGGACTACTTTTTTGAGTATTTTAATAATAAGAAGCAAGGGTATGCAATCAAAATAAAGAGAACTAAACGTTATGAGAAAGATTTATCAATAAAGGATGATTTTAACACAATACCGCCACAATCTTTTTTGTATTTAAAAGAATGTATTAATTAGGAATAATTTTTCTAAAGAAAAAGAAAACAGGTAAGCAATTCAAATTTTATTCATCACTCATTGACCAATCTATAAAAGAATATGATTCCATATTTATCCCTTTCAATGGTTGTTTAAACTTTTTAATAATTAATAGTTAAATAAAAACTCCATTCTTTCAAAGAGATGGAGTTTAAGTTCACTTAATTTCTAGTTACGTTATTTATAAACTCCTAGGATACGGGGCATTATCGGTTGGTGAGAAAGGGGTTGAAAAAGTTCGTGATTACGTTATGAATCAAAAAAACCACCATAGACAAAAGACTACTATGGAATCATTTGAAACGTTAAACAAAGTTAATTAATTTTTATTTAAATTATCAATAAATTTCTCAATATCCTTTACCTTAAATCTTACTGCACCTTTTCTTCCTTCGCCAAGCTTTAAAGCTTGAATCTTTCCTGCCTTTATCCATCGGTTTAAAGTGGCTCTGCTGATCTTCAATATTTTCATAACTTCTTCGGCGGTAATTAATTCGTCCAAATTAAAATCACTCCTTATGAATCAAATAGTATCAG
>JAEXDA010000035.1 GCA_023401925.1 Bacillota bacterium | reverse complement strand
AGTTTCCTGGTGACAATGGCGAGGGGGAACCACCCGTTCCCATCCCGAACACGGCAGTTAAGCCCCTCTGCGCTGATGGTACTTGTCGGGTAACCGGCTGGGAGAGTAAGTCGTTGCCAGGAGTAATTTTTTAAAAGACCCCGGATAATCCGAGGTCTTTTGTTTTGCATTGGGTTATAATGTTTTAAACCAAACATTCATGCTTTCAAGACTCCCGCAGATATTGGTATTATTAATTAGAGTACCTGTATAATGATAACCTGATTTTAAAAAAGTAACATTTATTCCAGGTGATTTTAACCGGGCGATGGTATATGATGTTTTGATTCCTCTAATTTTCATATCAGCTTCCATTTGTCTTAATAAACATAAGGAAAGCTGATTACCACGATATTTTGGTAAAACTGCAAAATCAGTCATTTCGACATTTAAGAATTCCAAATCCATTTCAGCCGAGGCAAGAGCAATTAATTGATCATCTTCCCAAGCACCAAAGTAAACGGAACCTTCATCCAGTGTTTGGCGTAGATAATCCGCTTCAAAAATAGGAAAGGGATAGCTTTGAAAAACTTTCCGGTAAGTTTGGCCCATTTTTTCAGTATCTTTCAATGTAGATTTTTTAAATAAGAAACGGCTGTCAGATGATATTTCTATTTGTGCGGGAATTTTTTTAATCATTTGTTTGAACGCATGAAGTTCTTTTTGAGGGATTTTTTGTCTGTCATGATTGAAATATTTACCAAGAAACAATCCGTTTTCTTTTCCTAAATATAAATTGGGAACAATGGCTTCGATATTATATCCATTTTCCAGAAATTTGTCAGCATAACGGTTTGAAATTTTAGCAAAAATTTTTGAATAATCGTTTTTTTTAGCTAATTGATTTAAAATAGGAATAATCTCTGGAAAATCCTCTGGAGCTAGTTTCATTAAATAAATTCGATCATTTAGTTTCCCGTGTTGGATTTTGCTATTCTTAATTTTTTCTATGCGGTCGTTCATAATTTAAACTCACTCATTATTTCTGCGTTCAATCCGCGGATTATTTTCAGGGATCAAGACATTGGTTTTATCCCAATCGGATAATAATTTTTCGATTCCAACGGCTGTAGCTTCATTCGCATTTTCAAGGTTTAACTGTAAGATACAATTCGGACAATTTCTATCACAGATCGGAGCATCATAATGGTCTGGTCCTTGATAAGTGCTGATTACGCCTTCATAATTACGAAGCACCACTTTATTAACAGACCAGGAAAGTAGATAGTTGGGCATTACTGGAATTTTTCCTCCTCCGCCCGGAGCATCAATAACATAGGTTGGGACTGCAAATCCACTGGTATGTCCGATCAGGGATTCCATAATTTCAACTCCTTTTCCTACAGGAGTCCGAAAATGGGATAGCCCTTCGGAAAGATCGCATTGATAAATATAATATGGCCTGACTCGATTTTGAACCAATTTGTGAACCAATTTTTTCATAATCCGGGGACAATCGTTGACGCCCGCCAGAAGGACACTTTGATTTCCCAAGGGAATTCCGGCATCGGCTAGTTTTTGTAATGCTTCAGATGCCGATGGTGTTAATTCCCTTGGATGATTGAAGTGTGTATTAATCCAAAGGGGATGGTGTTTTTTTAATATATTGATCAAGTTGTCGGTAATCCGATAAGGTAAAACCACTGGGGTCCTTGTGCCAACCCTAATAACTTCAACGTGAGATATTTGCCGAAGTTCGGTAAGTAGCCAATCAAGATAGTCATCCGATAGTAAGAATGGATCTCCGCCTGATAACAAAACATCGCGGATGGTATGATGACTTCGAATATAGATAATTCCCTTTTCAAGTTCTGCTTTTCTCGGTATACAATCAAGATCGCCTACTTTTCGCTTTCTAGTACAATGACGGCAATACATTGCACATAGATTGCTTACATGAAATAAAACTCGGTCAGGATATCGGTGGGTAATGCCAGATATTTTACTATCTTTCTCTTCTGCCAAGGGATCTTTCATTTCCCAATTTTGAATAATTGATTCATTGGGATTGGGAAACGCTTGTTTAAAAACAGGATCATTCCGATAATCCACAGTATCAATCAATGACAAGTAGTAGGGCGTAATCGACAGTGGAAATTTGGCGATGATTGCTTCGAATTTCTTCAACTCTTCTTGATTGAAGGTGATGCCAGTTAATTGAGTAAAAGTTGCAATATTCCTGATAGCATGTTTTAACTGCCATTTCCAATCTTTCCATTGCGAAATCTCAGCTTTGTTGTCTAGTTTTTGAGCAATATCCTGTTGCTTATTTTCGAAGATAATCATTTTAAATTCCTTTCAAACAGTTTGGATAGGAGCTTTTTAAATAGTTCTGGTATTTATATAATCTATCGATTTATGGGTATTATACATTTATAATTTAAATCGTTGAAATTTTCAATCCTACTTTATTAGCAATCTTTTAAAAGTTATTAGGTTAGAGTAACAAAACAGGTTGACAGAAGGGACTACCTGTGGTAAGATAAGTTTCCTGTCAAATTCATCGAAAGAATTGAAAAAGATTTCAAAGATGAGGTTGACAAAGTGAATAACCGGTGGTAAAATAATAAATCGTCAGCGCTATCCAATCAGTCGAAAAAATGGCTGAAAAGAAA
>JAEXDA010000023.1 GCA_023401925.1 Bacillota bacterium | reverse complement strand
CGCGCCACTCGCCTTTCCTGAACCCAAACTCCGGCCAGGTCTCTTCAAGGAAATCCATGCGAACAATCTGCCTGGCGTTGCCGCACAAACCCTCCAGCTGGCCCATGGTCTTTTCCGTTTCACTCGTTGCTTCCTGACTGCGTGCCTTGAGGGCATTGCGCTTGTCATCCAATCCCACCGCTTTTTGGTATAGGGCGGTCATCTGGCCGATGACTTCCTTGGTAAACCCCCTTTGACTCACCTCATCGGCATGGGCGCTGAGCCCGGCGATCATACTTTTGGCTGTTATAAGCCGTTTTGCAAATGTGGCCATCTTCTTCACCTCCTTTCTAAAGGCAATAAAAAAGAGCGAACTTATAAAAGTCGCTCTTTGAAATGTTTCATGGCTTGATTCTTCCATCAAGCCACAGGCAAATGAATCCCACCGGAAAAACCCATCAAAAAAACGCCCCGGTCTCTAACCGCAGCGTTTGGTTTCGTCATTCCGTCTTCAGTTGGGAAATTCCAACGAGGCTGTCTAAAAAGCAATTCAAAATCAATAAGAAATACAATATATAGCTTCATCGAATGGTTTGAATTCAATATATTGTATTTCTTTATCGTTAAATTTACTTTTGGGACAGCCCCGCATTGACCCATTACCATATTATCACATTTTTTCGAAAAAAGTGTATCGATTTTGTACCGATAACCATAGAGGTTGATATGTAAATGGTTTAAAAATTTTTGGAAGCAATGTTCCTGATAAATGCCCGGTTGATAAATTCAAACGTTGAAAAGCATAATTGATGCAGCTTCCAGCTATCACTGATGGAGTTATCCATAGGCTGATATCGGGCAGTGGCGTCAAATTAAAAAAATTTTTAAACTAAAATCCGGTAAACTGATCCAGCCGGAAAATTGGCTGTTTAAAAGACGACTCAGCAAACTGCTCCCCTATCGACTCACTCCTTCAGGAACCCGGTCGGTAAAAGATGTTCGGTAGCCTTTCCCCTCCCTTTGACCGATGGTCTGATTCAAAGGCTAAAGGGAGGGGAAGGTCGATAGGCTGTAACAAGTGACTGCATTTCTTTTAGGCATAGTTTAGGCCAATTGCAACAAAAGCCGACATCAAGCGATCTTCCCCTCCCTTGGGCGGATATATTTTGCTAACAGTCAAAGGGAGGGGAGCGGCTTGGCGGTTCATACCCGCATCAAGGTAGCTGGAGGGGTGGGTTGCTTTTAGGCTTTTGGCCAAATTATTGATTTCCGAAATGGTCAACACAGACATCCACCACCAACCAACGAACTTATAAAAGTCGCTCTTTGAAATGTTTCATGGCTTGATTCTTCCATCAAGCCACGGGCAAATGAATCTTACCGGAAAAACCCGTCAAAAAAACGCCCCGGTCTCTAACCGCAGCGTTATGTATTTCTGTCCCAAATGGGGGGTTCCTCGGGATTCCGAAGGAATCCCGCAAACATTTTTAACCCATTACCATATTATCACATTTTTTCGAAAAAAGTGTGTCGATTTTGTGTCGTTAATTCTAGGTATTGGCGTACCAACGGTTTGGGAAATTTCTTGAAGCAATATTCCTGATAGGATCCCATTTGGGGGTGTTGTATTTTGGGGCGTGGAGGCGTATTGCAATACGCCCCCACGCCATTTGATTTTTTTCTTTCATAATTGATCCTTTTTTTACGGAAATGTTCCTTTTCTTTCGAAAAAAGTCAATTTCCTCGCCCAATCGATCCTTTGGGTCACAGAAAGGATCAATTTTGTCGTCCGGAGGACCGATCGGGTCCCCAAAGGATCATTTCCGTAACTGAATCGATCCATTCTTCCCATAAAAAGTCCTTTTTGTCGTTGAAAAGGTCGATCCGGCTCCAAAAAGGATTCTTTCCACCGTAAAAATGATTCTTTTGGGATGCAAAGGATCGATCCGCTCACCCAAAGCATTCTTTCCGTAACCCAAAAAATTCGCAAGGCGCGCTTTTTCCTTTACGAAGGCCTTCCGCCATCCCCCTGCAATTCTTGAAGGACGATTTTCTGGATTTCCCGGTGCGCGGGCAAAAAACCATGGATTTTGCGGGGCGCATAATCATCCTCCACAATATAATGCCGGTTGGCCGCAATTTCAGTGCTTTGCACCGGAACCGTCTGATCCCCCTCGCCGATCCAGGCGGCAATCCTCCCTTGGAATGGATGTTTGGTTTCATCAACATGGAGTTTCATGGCGATAATGGCGCTTTGAATAGGAGTTGGGAAGGGGCAGCCGGCCAATTCCAAAAGCAGCGGATGCCGGCGGCCCAGAATCAAGGGGGTCCATGCCCGGCTATCCCCGGGCAAAAAAAGGTCGCGCTTGTTTTTATGAAATTCGGTTTTGCAAAAATCGGCCCGGGGCGAACCTAAAAATGGCGGAGCAATCATAATCAGCTTGTGGATATCGTTTTGATAGAAAGGCGAGGCTGTATAATACTTGCCGATAATGCCTCCCAGGCTGAAAGTGACCAAATCGATTTCCGGGCTACCGGAAAGGGCCCTGGCCTTTGCGATCTCCAATTTTAAACGTTGGGCCGACTTTAAAATCGGGTCGAGGGTGGGATAGGAAAACCAAAATAGATTCTTCCCCGGTTGATATCCTGCTGATAACAAAAAGCTATACATGCTTTCCGTTTTCAATTTCTTGAAAAACAAACCCGGAACGCCAAAGGTATGCCGGGCATCGCTGGCTATGCCGTGGACCAATAATAGCGGTTTCATCATGGACTTCCTTCTATGATAATAACGTTCTTAATTCAATTCTATTTTTTAATCATCCAGCCCAGTATTTGCTGGGGCAATCGAAAGGATGAAAATGAGCCTAAACTCGACCCTATCCCTTAAAGGGTAATAGTCCAACTTTCGGGTCTATTATTAGCCTTCGTTGGTCAAGCTACAGCCTTTAGACCTGCAATTCCAACGAATTCCCTTTAAGGCTAACCATTACCCATATCTCTAACAAATTGCAGAATAATCAAAAAATATTGACGGATGTACTGTCCGCCGCGGGTTAATTCGTGTCCATCGAACACGCCCGCACGGCTAGGCAATTTAAAGAATTCTAAATCCCCTCCGGGGATCGGCTAATCTTTACTGTTCTGACTTTGGAATGGACTTCGAAGCATCACGGAGCCCGGTGGAACTGGGCTTTGAAATGCTTTTTAATACTTAGCCGTGTTGGCTCTTCGCGTCCTTAGTGGACGCGCGCCCGCGGCGAAGAGTTCGGCCTTCATTCCATTTGGCAAAGACCTATTCTGGATTCATAAAAACCTTATATTTATTGAATATTATTAATTTTTATCCTTTCGCCAGGATATGGGTAATATTTAGCCTTTAAGGGAAAGGGTAAAAGCATTTGGGCAAAAATATTCTCTCAGTAGGAAAATACCGTTCCCTGCTGAATTGATCTTAAATATTGGGATTCATAAGAGCCTGCGTGAACGCCCGCTTCATTCGGCGCATAGACTATAGCGATAGGATTTTAGCGCAATTCCGGAGGAGATGATGAAATGGATTATCACACCCATCCCGTCCCCATCCTTGAACGAAAAATCGAAAATGCCCGAATTCAAATGACGTACCCTGAAATTCAGGGGCTGGGAGATTTTGATCTCCAAACCAAAATGAATGAGAAAATCCGGGATACCGTCTATAAAACCATTTGGAATCACGGCTTTGACAAAGATCCCGGCCTCTTTGTGACCGGAAATACTCAAGTCACCCTGAACAAGGCCGGTCTTTTAAGCATGGTCATGCGGATCAGTTTCGAAAACAAGGCCTATTCCACCCGTTTCCTGAAAATCAAAACCTTGACTCTCAACTTGCAAAACGGCCTCATTTATAAGTTTGAAGATTTATTTAAAAATAACCGGGATTACGTCGCCCGGCTCAATAAGATCATCAAGCGCCAAATTGTGGAACAGGATATTCCGGCGCTCAAAAAGTTCCACACCGTGGAGCGAGATCAAAGGTTCTATTTGACCTCCAACTCTTTGGTGATTTATTTTCCACGCCATGAATACACCCCTACCCATTTGGGAATCTTGGAATTTACAATTCCTTACGCGGAGCTAAGGGATTTAGCATACGAAAAAGGACCGCTTCATTCGATGAAACCGTTGGAATCCCAGAAGCTGTCCGTTGGCGAAAGCGCAAACGGGCAAAACATCCGGTTGCTGATGGATCAAACTTTGGAGGTATCCCTAGCCACCAATCCCACAACCGGATATACCTGGCAGTATATTCAAAAGCCAAACCCGGATATCCTTCAAGAAACCCGGCATTTTCTTTTGCCCCAGGGCAAAAACCCCGGCTCGCCGTCCCTGGAATACTGGCAATTTAGCCCGGTAAACGGCGGTACAACTTCCATCGCCTTGGAGTATAAGCGTTCCTGGTCGAAGGAACCGCCGCTCAAAACCTTTGCGATCCAGATCGCGGTTTCCTAAAAAACCAATACCGTCCAAACCCAATGGACCATCACCCATGAACAACTTCGATAGCATAATGGACCATCACTCTTGAAAAACTTCGATAGCATTTTGAATCCATTTTAGTTCAGCTTGATAATGAAGTAAATGATGGGTAAAAATAAGTTGGGCTTTTTTTTGAAATTGAAGGGCCATTTGCGGCAGCACTTCATTTTGGTGCTCCTCGATATGTTGAATAATCCGCTCGATTTTTTCTTTTTGCCTCGTCAGCGATGGGATTACAAGTTCCGCCTTTAAAAATTCGTCAAAATATAATACCGCATCCTGCTCAAACACAAATTCACAAGGATGATTCAACAATATCGTGAGCAGTCTTTCAAATTCTTTCCTTCCTGTCCCGGTTATTTCATATACTGCGCGTTCAGGTTTATTGCCCTTCCGTTCTTCGGAAACAGTAACCAAACCCGTCTGCTGCATTTTTTCCAAATGATAGTAAATCGTGGGAAGCTTAATCCGGGTAAAATCGGCGGCATTTTCCGAGAGCAACTGTTTCAAGCGATAACCGTGTTGCGGGCCAAAACGGATTAAAAATCCCAAAATATAGGTTGGAACGATCATATTTTTCCTCCAGCCAACTTTTAATTCAGCGCTGAGTATATCATTTGAATTTTAGGAAGTCAATCATTGGGTTTATCCGGGAATAGGGCTTATTGACAGCAAGAAACATTTATTTTATAATTAATCAGTATTGATTAGTCAGCGCTGACTATAAAAAATACCGAATCACAACGGAGGAAAAAATAATGGTTAAACCGCGTGTAAAAGAAACGGATCACGGGATTCAAAACCCCTTCGACATTACGGCTTTTGACAAAATGCGGCGAAAAATGAGGGACGATAACCATCTGGATACGGTCCGGCTTATTCAGTCCGGTATCCATAACGGCCTCGCGCTGGAGATTGGTCCCGGCCCCGGCTATCTGGGCTTGGAATGGTTACGTAGAACAACCGGTACGACTTTAAAAGCCGTTGAGATTAGCCAGGGGATGATTCTACTGGCTGAAAAAAATGCAGATGAATACCAGCTTCGCAACAGACTTACATACATTCTGGGCGACGCCCAAAATTTGCCCTTTGAAAATGAAAATTTTGATGCCGTTTTCAGTAGCGGCTCGCTTCATGAATGGGCTAAGCCAAAGCAAATATTCAATGAAATATATCGTGTTTTGAAGCCCGGCGGCAGGTATTATATCAGTGATTTACGCCGGGATCTAAATCCGGTACTGAAAGCGCTCCTCATCAAAAGTATCGAGCCAAAGGAACTCGTTCCTGGTTTTATTACATCGATCCATGCGGCTTATACCAAAAAGGAACTACAAGAATTATTGTTATCTTCTAAGCTAAAAGAGGCGGAAGTCAGAAAAAATATAATGACTCTTAAAGTAACCGGAATAAAAAAATCCGGATGCTGAGGAAAATCGCAAATGATCGTGGAAGTCATAATAAAAGCCTCACTACCTATTAACGGGGTAGCGAGGCGAACTCCAACAAAATGAACGGCGTCTTTTAAAAAGTTACATACATCTCTTTTTTAGCGCCGCAAACAGGACAGTTATCGGGAATTCCGTCAACAATCGTGTGTCCGCAAATCGGGCAAATATTGACCGACTGAATCTGGAGATCCTTTCCTTGTTTGACTGCATCTTGGGCATCCTTAAACAAACCGGCGTGAATCTTTTCGGCTTCCAGCGCAAAGTGAAAAGACCGCTCGGCTCCCTTTTCGCTCTGAAATTGAGCACTATGTAAATAAACCGGATACATCTGTTCCACTTCATGAAGCTCACCATTGATGGCGCCCTGTAGATTATCGACCAAACTTCCCGTTCCAAATACCGCCCCGGCGGTTACCGAATGATCCCCGGGCTGGCTGCTTAACTCTTTGAAATGATTGGTGGCGTGAACCTGTTCCGCATAGGAAATCCCTTTAAATAACTTTCCCACATTGGGGAAACCTTCTTTTTCGGCCTGGTTTCCCCATGCGATATACCGCATATGGGCCATGCTTTCTCCACCATAGGCCGAACGTAAAAAATCGGCCGTCATTGCGTTTTGTACTGACATTTTATTTCCTCCTTATTTTTTTAATTTCTTCCACAATTTTCTTTTTGATAATATTACTATATAGTAGTTATTACTATTTGTCAATAAAAAATAAAACTTTTCTCAGCGAAACTTGCTTTCTTCACCGGGTCAATTGTTTTTAATGTTTGTCCCGGTACCATGCATCGGTTTAAGCCCCTCCAATATCTCACCGATGGTAATATTCTCCCATTCAATTCCTTTCATGGATAATTTCTGCTCGATGGCATTTTTCAATGGTACGGTTTTACCGGGGTCGCCGATGCAAATCGCTCCGACAATAATTTGATTTTTAACGAAAATTCTCCGGTAAATGTTCTTGGCGCAAACCTCTTCCGTGATCGTCCGGACTCCGCCGGTTTCGGAGACATCCCCCATGGAAAACAAGGAAGTCCCAAAAGCATTCAGCGCCGTAACCGGGATGCCGGGCTGGTAAACCGTTGAATGGCCCGCCATATTATAGCCGGCAATCTTGCCTTGTCCGGCGGCGATATTCCATAAGCCATAAACTCTCCCCTCATACTCGGCCACATCCCCGGCGGCATAGATATTGGGGACGCTTGTTTGCATCTTATCGCCTACAACAATTCCCCGGTTGATTTGAATGGCGGTTCCTTTTACAAGGTCCGTATTGGGCTGAATACCGGTTGAATACAGCACCATATCGCATGGGAATTTTTGACCGTCCCGCATTTCCACTCCCCAGGCAGCTTGATTTCCATAAATCTTGACCACTTCGGCATTGGTAAAAACCTTGATTCCGAAAGACTCCACCAAGCCCTCCAGGATGGTTGCCGCCTTTTCGTCCAACTGCCGGGGAAAAAGCCGGTTTTGGATTTCCGCTATGGCGGCTTTTTTACCGTGTTGTTGAATGACCCAGGCGGTCTCAAGGCCAAGCACTCCGCCACCAATATAAAATACCTGGTTTTTGCTTTCCATTTCATTGCGGATTTCGATGATATCTTCAAGGTTGCGGATGGAATACAACTTGCAGTTGTCAAATCCGGTGATCGACAATAGGCGGTTCCTGGCCCCGTTGGCCAACAACAGCCCGTCATAGGGCATGCTGCTTCCCTGCGGCAACAGGATTTCCTGCCGGTCTACATCCACACCCTGCACCTTAACACCGAAGTGAAGGTTAACCTTATTTTGTCCATACCAATCCTTCGGTTTCAGCAACATTCCGGTACTGTCTTCATCCAGCTTATCAAAGAGCATTTTGGAAAGTTTCAGCCGGTAATACGGGTAATATTGCTCTTCACAATAAAGATCAATCGCCACATCCGGATCGACTTCCCGAATCGCCTGAATCCCATTGACGGCAGCAATTCCGCCGCCGATGATAATTATTTTGTTCATCTTTTTAGCCCGAACTGTAATCGCCTCCATAACTGAATCCTAATCCAGGTCTCAAATTTATATTCGTAATTTTATAATTGCTAACCACTCTAACTATAATTGATTCATCCGGCGGATCAACTTTTTTATTTGTTCTCGTAATATGACAGCATCATCGAAGGTGAGACCTGTGCTGCAAAAAATCTTTTCTGGAATTTCCAATGCTTTCTCTCTCAAAGCTTGCCCTTTAGGAGTCACATGGATTCGGACACTTCTTTGATCCGCAGAATCTCTTCGACGTCTGATGTAACCGGCGGATTCCATTTTTTTTAGCAGCGGTGTCAAAGTCCCGGAATCTAGATAAAGTTGGTCCCCTAATTCCTTGACCGAGATCGGTGACGCTTCCCACAGAACGAGCATCGTTAGATATTGAGTATAGGTTAAGCCCAACTCATCCAAGAAAGGTTTATATTGCCGGATAATTTCCTTCGAACAGGCATAAAATGCAAAACACAATTGGTTGTCCAATTTCAGCAGATCATTTTTACTCATTATCATTAAGATTCCTTACTTTGAGGTTCTTATTATTGGGTTTACCCTGGAAGTTTTTAGTTTCTACATTTTTGCCGCTTTCCCTTCTTGCCAAAAGATTAGCGCACTCGTCAACCTTCCAAAAAAAGTGGCCAAGGGGTAATATGTCCATCTTTTCAATCTACCCATCTAAAGATCCATTCTGGCGTTTCAAAGACCGCAGGTTTTATTTTGAAAACCATTTTCCGTATTCCAGTCATCATGAATTTTTCATTAGAAATCACCGGTTTTAAATCCGGAAAAGCATTGTGCGATTTGCTTGTCTTAAAATCATGGCGCACCAAAAGTTCATGTTACTGTCTTCTCCTTTAATTATCAGTATAAATCAAACAAGCTATTTCAAAAATCGAAATAGCTTGTAAACAACTTTATTGCTTAAGATATTTTTCAATCGGTTCCTGTAACCCTTCCGGATCGGAAGTTGGCTCAAAGCGTCCGGCCACATTGCCGTGGCGGTCAATCAAAAACTTGGTGAAATTCCACTTGATAGAATCCCCTTTTAAAAATTCCGGGAAATTAGCTTGAAGTGCTTCGGTCAACTTTCCAGCGATAGGATGGCCGGGATCAAACCCTTCAAACGGCGCCTGTTCTGTAAGATATTTAAAAATCGGCTGCGTATTTTCACCCCGGACATCACCTTTAGCAAACAGCGGAAATGATACTCCATAATTGAGTGAACAAAATTGCTGAATTTCTTCATTTTCACCCGGTTCTTGTCCTGCAAATTGGTTAGAAGGAAAACCAAGGATCTCGAATCCCCGATCCTGGTATTTATCATATAAAGCTTGTAACCCGGCATATTGAGGAGTAAACCCGCATTTACTGGCGGTATTTACAATTAACAAAACTTTGCCTCGATAGGTTTCCATAGAGACTTCTTCACCTTTGATATTCTTTACCTTAAAATCATAGATTGACATATTCCATTTCTCCTTATAATTAGATTTTATACAATTAAATTTTATAAAATCATGATATATGGATTTTCCCTATTTGTCAATGGTTTTAAGGGTAAAATGGTATCATCCGATTACAAGCTTTCTAGCTCTCTAGATATAACAATCCGGCCAGTTTTCACTTTGATGTGAAAAATCAGCCGGATTTATAATATGAACGGTTTTCATTTGGATATCAATTTAATTATCCTTCACTCTATGAAAATAGCAACAAACTTTCATTTCACAGAACTCCCCGGACGTTTACCGCCGCAATTCAATTTCCTTTTTAAGCTTTTCAATAAACTCATTCAACGGCAATGAACCCAGATCCCCATCCTTTCTCGAGCGGATGGCCACCTCCCGGTTCTCCATTTCTTTATCGCCAACCACCAGCATATAAGGAATTTTCTCAACCTGGGCTTCCCGGATTTTATAGCCGATTTTTTCGTTGCGGGTATCGATTTCCACTCTGATTTTTTCAAATTGAAGCTTTTTTTGAACTTCCAAAGCATATTCTTGATGGCTATCGGTCAAAGCTAATACTCGTACCTGAACCGGCGCCAACCAGGTTGGTAAAGCACCCGCATACTTTTCAATCAATAAGGCCAGCGTTCTTTCATAACAACCAATTGAAGTACGGTGGATTACATACGGATATTTTTTCTGGCCATCCCGGTCGATATATTGCATTCCAAATTTCTCAGCCAGTTGAAAATCGATTTGAATGGTAATTAAGGTATCCTCTTTACCGTAAACATTGCGAATTTGGATATCCAGCTTAGGGCCATAAAAAGCCGCTTCGCCCTCCCGCTCCACATAAGGGATCTGCAAATGATCGAGAATTTGGCGCATCCGGTTTTGGACTTCTTCCCATTGTTCAGTCGTTCCAATATATTTTTCCTTATTAAGAGGATCCCATTTCGAGAACTGGTAGGAAATATCATCAGCCAGTCCCACGGTTTTCAGCATAAAATTGGCTAGATTAACGCATTCGGTGAATTCCTGTTCCAATTGCTCAGGCATACAGGCAATATGTCCCTCCGAAATGGTAAATTGCCGCACCCGGATCAAGCCGTGCATTTCGCCGGAAGACTCATTGCGGAACAAAGTCGAGGTCTCATTCAGCCGCATCGGCAGATCGCGATAACTCCTTTGTTTGGCCAAATACACCTGAAATTGAAATGGGCAGGTCATCGGCCGTAAGGCAAAAACTTCGGCGCTTTCATCTTGGGCATCTCCCATGACAAACATCCCGTCCCGATAATGGTCCCAGTGTCCGGAGATTTTATATAAATCACGTTTCGCCATAAACGGGGTTTTTGTCAGTAGATAACCGAGGCGTTCTTCCTCATCCTCCACAAAACGCTGTAAGATTTGAATCACCTTGGCCCCTTTGGGCATCAAAACCGGCAATCCCTGGCCGATATAATCTACTGTGGTGAAATACCCCAATTCCCGGCCAAGTTTATTATGATCCCGCTTCTTGGCTTCTTCCACCCGGCTTAGGTACTCATCTAAATCGCTTTTCTTCGGGAATGATATCCCGTAAATCCGTTGAAGCATCTTATTGTGCTCGTTACCTCTCCAGTAAGCTCCGGAAACTTGGGTCAATTTAAACGCCTTTATCATACCGGTGGAGGGTAAGTGAGGGCCCGCGCAAAGGTCGGCAAAATCTCCCTGTTTATAGAAAGATATTTCAGCGTCCTCCGGTAAATCACGGATTAATTCCACTTTATAGGGCTCATTTTCGTCCATCATCAACTGGATGGCTTCTTCCCGAGGGATGGTAAACCGTTCTAGCGTTACATTCTCCTTGATGATCCGTTCCATTTCCTTTTCAATCCGTTGTAGATCTTCCCCGGAAAAGGCTTGGTCGGTATCAAAATCGTAATAAAATCCGTTCTCAATAGCCGGGCCAATAGCCAATTTCACTTGGGGAAAAAGTTTCTTGACTGCCTGCGCTAAAATATGAGATGTTGTATGCCAATAAGCGCGTTTTCCACCTTCATCCTCAAAGGTCAGCAAATTCAACCGGCAATCTTGCTGCGGTTGATAGCTTAAATCCTTCACTACACCGTCAATTTCCCCCGCCAAAGCCGTTCTGGCCAATCCTACGCTAATGCTTTCAGCGATTTTGTAAATGCTGGTTCCTGCTGGATATTCCTTAACACTGCCGTCTTTCAAAGTCACTTTCATCATAATGCCTGTACCTCCCAAAAGTATATTTACGAATCAAGATTTTTCAACCGCTTCAATTCTGGAAATCGGCAATAATGAAGGGGGCGTTAAAACAACGATGATCTTCGCCGAATTATCCTCAACATTCTGACAAAGATGGGGATAAGTACTATCCAAATGAATACTGTCTCCTTCTTCCAAAATCGCCGCAAATTCTCCTTGACTGACTTTAACTTTTCCCGACAAAACCGTAATAAATTCCTCACCATCATGAGTATGGGTACTGTTCCCCGTCTGATATCCCAAGGGAAGGTCAATCAGCAATACTTGCAATTGACGTCCAAAAGCCGCCGATAATACTTCCATTTCAGACTTTTCACCTAATTTTATCTTGGGCCGCTGTGTTTTCGGAACGAACTCCGGTTTAACCAGCCCGTCCTCTAAAAGACTTTTCATAGGAATTTTAAGGGCAACGGCAATTTTCTGAAGACTATCAATAGAGAGTGAAACCTTGTCATTTTCGAGCTGACTGATGAAGCCCCGGGACAAACCGGTTGCATCAGCCAATTGGGGAATCGTCATATTGAGTGTTTGCCGGTAATCTTTGATTTTATTACCGATTGAAATCATTAATGTTCCTCCCGGTTTAGACTAAGAATTCTGTTTGCAACTAAAAAAGAAGCACCACTTATATTAGTAATAATAATATATTATTATCTACACTAAATTTCAAGTCGCCTATGAAAAATACTTTATCGCAACTTGGAGCTGTCCCAAATGTAAATTCGACGCGTTTATGTGCATTTATGAACGTACGCGCACGTGCGATAAAGAAATACACCCTATTGGAATTGACCAATTAAATGAAGCGATATGTGGTATTTCTGATTGACTTTATATTGCTTTTAAACAGCTCCTTTAAAAGCAAATCGATTAGCTAAACCTGATTTGCTAAATACTAGGTTTTCATTATCGGGTCTACACAATGGCATCTCAAGAAATACCATATAGGGGTATATGGCATCAAGAGGTCTTTTGTTTAGAAATTAATAGAAAATCCTCATTAATAAGCTTTACTTCACAAAGTATTTCCATTATAATCAAGATATACCCCATGGGGGTATATCACCCGTAAAGGAGGTTCATCATGAAAGAATGTATTGACGCCCCGGCGGTTACAGCCCGTCTTAAACGAATCAGCGGTCAAATCCAAGGAATCAGCTCCATGGTGGTTAAAGATGTCCCTTGCGAAGATATCTTAATCCAAATTGGCGCCGCTAAAGCGGCTCTTCATAAGGTAGGTCAAATTATCCTTGAGGGACATTTGCGCCATTGTGTCGTACAGGGGATCGAACACGGTGAAATCGAAGAAACCATCCAGGATCTGACCCATGCGATCGAGCAATTTTCGCGCATGGTTTAATTTTTTTAATTCCTTCCTGGTCTTTAGCTCATACCCCATTTTAAATCGAGGTGAACGTTTCAATGCCCAAACTGAAAAACTGGATGAAAGACGGTCAAAAGCGGGCCATTCTATGGACGGGTATTTCCGGAATATCGCTCCTATTCAGTTTCTTTGGCTGGACTCCAAAATTCTTACCCTTCGACATTGCTTGGGTCGCCATTATTATTTCCGGGTCACCTATTATTAAACAAGCAGCCATCGGTCTATTTACCGAATTCGATATTCGCGCCGATGTTTTGGTTTCCATCGCCTTGATCGCCTCGGTAGCCATCGGTGAAATATTTGCCGGCGGCGAAGTGGCTTTTATCATGACCATCGGTTCGATTTTGGAAAACCTCACGTCTTCCAAGGCGCGGAAAGGAATTGAAAAGCTGGTGCGGCTCACACCCCGCACCGCCCGGATCGTGCAAGACAATCAAGAAATAATCGTTTCAGCCGAGTCAGTCCTAGGCGGCGTCCTATTACGGGTACTTCCCGGGGAAACAATTGCCGTAGATGGCATCATAATTTCCGGAGAGACCTCCATCGACCAATCCGTCATGACCGGCGAGTCGCTTCCCGTCGATAAGGGTCCGGGAGATGAAGTTTTCAGCGGTACAGTCAACCAGTTCGGCGCCTTCGACATGGAAGCCACCCGGGTTGGAGAAGACAGTTCGTTACAGCGAATGATCCGGTTGGTAGCTGCAGCGGATGCCAACAAGGCCAAAGTGGTCCGCTTGGCTGATCGCTGGGCCACCTGGATTGTAGCCATAGCCTTGACAGCTGCGCTGGTTACCTGGTTGGCGACAGGTGAAGCAATCCGGGCCGTAACCATTTTGGTGGTTTTTTGCCCCTGCGCATTAGTACTGGCTACCCCCACCGCCATTATGGCCGGAATCGGAAATGCCGCCCGCCACGGAGTATTGATCCGTTCGGGGGATGTTTTGGAACGTCTGGTCAAAATAAAACGGATTGCCTTTGATAAAACAGGCACCCTGACCTGCGGTAAACCCGGAGTCGTAGCGGTAGAGTCCATTATCCCCGGTTTTTCAAAAAATCAATTGTTACATATGGCCGCAACAGTGGAACACCGTTCCGAACACCCCCTGGGCCATGCCGTCTGGAGTCATGCCAAAACATTCGGTTTAGGCCTGGCGGAACCGGAAAATTTTTTGATGATCCCGGGGCGCGGCGTCAAGGCCCGTGTCGATGGACAAACCATCCTGGCGGGTAATGCGGAACTACTTACAGAAGAAGGTATTGCGCTAACGGATCAACTACTGTCCATGGCGGCCAAATACCGGAATGAAGGATGTACGATTATTTTCGTAGGAATTCAGCGCAAATCTGCCGGGCTGATCGCACTGGCGGATACTTTACGTAACAACGCGCGTTCCACGATTGAAGATATTCATGCCACAGGCGTTAAAACTCTCTTACTTACAGGCGATCATATCCAGGCTGCTTCCCATATCGCCAATGCCGTCGGTATCACCGATATCCGCTCGGAACTTCTTCCTGAAGATAAAGTCTCCGCCATTCAGGTTCGTCAGTGTGCGAATGAGCCTATCTGCATGATTGGCGACGGTATTAACGATGCGCCCGCTTTAAAAACGGCAACGGTCGGGGTGGTCATGGGTGGGATCGGGAGTGACATCGCCGTGGATGCAGCGGATATTGCGCTGGTGAGTGATGATATCTCCCGGATCCCATATTTACTGCGTCTATCCCATCAAACCATCCGTACCATTCATGTGAATATCATTTTGTCCATGGGACTTAATTTTGGCGCAATCATCCTGGCATCCATGGGTTTGATGGGGCCAGTGGTCGGGGCCTTGGTGCATAATCTAGGCTCAGTAGGAGTAGTCCTAAACTCTGCTTTGCTGTTGAAAACTAGAGATGATATCCTGAAAAAAACCGCCTAACGGAATTTTGGAAAGTCAGCAATTTGAATAACAAGGACGGGGCTGCCCGAAAGCCCATCTGCAGGCAGGCAAAGGCATAATAAAGAAATACAATATATTAAACTGATATATTCAATGATGTGGTATATATTGTATTTCTTATTAATTTTAAATTGCTTGATCTGAGCTGATTGATTCTGAAACTTTTAGATGGGCAATCCTGTCATTAAAACGATTCCTGAATACAGGAAGCAATGCCGGCCACCTCATCCATTTCCAGCGTTCCGGATGGACATCAAAAAAATTCCACTCCTCCGTCAACCGGAGCCGGGGATCATAGGTCTTTAGCTCCCGGCTATTTTGGATTCCCCACTGGAAACGGAGCCCCATCTTCCCGACGGTGTCATGCTTTTTACTGAGTTTGACCAAAGTCGGCGGCATCACTTCCAATAACATTTCCGCGCCGGGAAAAGCCCCGGCCAACTGCTGCAATAAATCCCTGACCTGTTCTTCCTCAAAATACATCAAAATCCCCTCGGCAATGATTAAAACGCTTCTGCCATCGGTCGGGATGTCATCCTTCCAGGACATCTCAAAAGCCGATTTGGCAATCATCCGGTAACGCGCCGTCTCCTCAAAAAATTCCTTCCTGATCCGGATAGCTTCCGGCAAGTCCAGGTCGTACCAGTAGATTTTATCATGGTTCATTCTCAGAAAACGGGTATCCAACCCGCAGCCGATATTAATGATAACTCCTTCGGGATGTTGATCGATAAAGGACCGGGTCGCCCCATCCAATATTTGGCTACGGACAGCGACCCCGGTCTGAGAGAGCCAGGCCTTTTCAAACTTTGTAAAATCATAATCGATCCGTTCCATCATTTTGACTGCATATTCATCACGGATCAGCGGGTCCGGACGGCCGGTCTCCACCGCTCTGGCCCATAAAGTAATCAACAAAGTCTCCGGGATTCCATTTAAATTAGCCTCCACTATTTTTTCTCCCTTCTTGATTCATCGATTCAAGCTCCTATTTGCCATCCCAGGCTTTCCTGTTGAATCGTGTACAATTTGGCGTACAATCCCTGTCGGATCATTAATTCCTCATGGCTTCCCCGTTCCACCAAAGCGCCGTTGTTCAGCACCAGAATTTGATCGGCTCCGGCCACCGTTCGCAACCGGTGGGCAATGACCACCACAGTACGTCCTTTAACCAGATGGGAAAGGGCCTCCTGAATATAGACCTCATTTTCCGGATCCAGGGAAGCGGTGGCTTCATCCAGCAAAACGATGGGGGCGTTTTTTAGAAGCGCCCGGGCAATGGAAATCCGCTGGCGTTCTCCTCCTGAAAGAGTACTGCCGTTTTCTCCAATCAAAGTTTGATATCCATCCGGCATCCTGGTGATAAACTCATGGCAGCGGGCCAATTTCGCCGCACGGATTACTTCTTCTTCCGTGGCATCCTGTTTGCCCAGGCGGATGTTATGATAAACCGTGTCGTTAAAGAGAACTACATCCTGAAAAACAATGGATATATAGGATAAGAGCCGTTCCGGATCAATTTCCCGGATATTGAGGCCGCCGATAGTCACGCTGCCCCGGTTGACATCCCAAAAACGGGCAATCAATCTGGAAACCGTGCTTTTCCCGCTGCCCGACGGCCCCACCAGTGCAGTCACCTTGCCTTGGGGTATGGTAAAACTGACATCCCGCAATACCTCATCCTGGTTGTATTGAAACCCTACTTTTTCAAAAGCGATATCAAATTTTTTCAGAGCCGCCGCCTCATTACCGTTCATAAGCGGTTGGGCCTGTAACGCCTTCATCCGGTTCACCGAAATGATACTGTAAAACATCTCGCCCAAAAGCGTCAAAATGGTAATCAAAGGATTGTAAATCTGGGCCGCCACGATTAAAAATATCGCGAATTTGACCAAACCCAAGCCTCCTCCGGTAATCAAGTAAACACCGGTAAAGATGGCCGCGCTTAGGCCGAATTTCAGGATGATCACGGCGCTCATGATGAATGAACCGACCACCGCCTCTAACTTGATGCTTTGATGCATCAAATCTTTGAGCGCCTTGTCCAGGCTGACGAATTTGGCTCCGGAGAGCCCGAAGGCTTTAATGACTTTGATGCCCTCCAAATATTCCTGAGACTGCTCGGCAGAATTTAACTTGGCAACCACTTGGCGCGCCCCTACTTTTTGTTGCGCTTTCTTGGTCAGGAGCACAATCGCAAGAGCAACCGGCATGGTGCAAAAAATCGCCAAGGCCATCCGCCAATCATACAACGCCATCATGAGCGTAAAGAGGCAGACGCTGATGACATTGCCCGCCAGTTGGGGCATTACGTGGGAATAAGCGTGTTCGATGCCGCTGCAGTCACCCATCATATTGGTGGTCAGTTCCGTCAGGTCCTTTTGATTAAAAAAACTTAACGGCAACCTTCGTAAATGTTCGGCGATGCTGATCCGTTTTTCGGCGGCGGTGGAATAAGCCGCTATATAGGTTTTATCATACTCATGGCGGTTAGCGACTACCATCACCGCAATCAACAGCAATCCAAGCCCGGCGTATAGCCATAGTTTTATAAAACTTACGGTCCCGCCGCTAAAGGGCTTCAAAATTTCCATGATCACCAGAGACATCACCGAAACCGGCAGCAGGAAGCTGAGGTTGGACAAAACATTAGCCCAGACCGCCTTTTTAAAATCCCGGTATCCTTGATCCGATAAAAACAAAAGGTTTTGAAAAGATATTTTCTTTATCATTAGGCTACCCCTCCTTCCCCACGAATCGACCAACTTAAAGTCTGGGTATAGGTGTCCCACAACCTGCGGTATTTACCGTCCTCAGCCAGTAATTGTCTGTGGGTCCCCTGCTGAATCAACCGCCCCTCATCCATTACCAAAATCCGATCGGCGTTTTGGATCGTAGAAAGCCGGTGGGCAATAATGATTACCGTTTTATCCTTGATTAACTCTTTCAGGGCCAATTGGATCAACTGTTCGTTTTCCGGATCGGCAAAGGCGGTCGCTTCATCCAGGACAATAACCGGGGCATTTTTTAAGATAGCCCGGGCAATGACGATCCGTTGCTGTTCCCCGCCGGAAAGATGGACTCCATGGCTGCCGATGACCGTCCCATACTTATCCGGCAGTTTGATAATAAATTCATGACACTGGGCAGCTCGGGCCGCCGCTATAATTTCCGTGGCAGTCGCCTCCGGTTTGCCGATGCAGATATTATCCAGAATGCTTTGTTTAAAAAGGAACAGATCCTGGAAAACAAAGCCCACTTTGGTGAGGAGATAATCCGGATCCATAGCCCGGACATCCACCCCGCCGATTTTGACGGCGCCTTCCCGGACATCCCAAAAACGGGGAATTAAGTGGGCGATGGTACTCTTCCCGCTGCCGGAAGCTCCGACCAAAGCTGTAACCTCCCCTTGGCGTGCCTGAAAAGAAATATTTTTCAACGCTTCCACGTTAGTTTCTCCCAAAGTGTAGGAAAAGGAAACACCTTCAAAAAGGATATCATTTCCGGCGGTTATCTGCGGATAAAGAGGTAGCGGCAACGGCTGTTCCGCAAAAATTTTATCCAATCGCGCGACGCCGCTGCTTATCTGCCGGCCCGCCGATGATACATACATCAGTTTCATAATCGGTCCCGGAAGCGCCGCCGAAAAGATCAAATAAAAAAGAAAGGAAAGAGCGAACGCTTGATAGTTGTTGCTTTGACTTCCAAGAAAGATTCCCACCGGTATCAAAAACACCGCAATGGCGTTTAATATCACCACAAAAGCCACCCAGGAATTTTTCCAGGAGAAAGTATAGCGTAAGGCAATATCCTTATACGCCATAATCGAATCATAAAAACGCCGAAAAGAAAAGACCGTCTGGTTAAAGACCTTGACCACCGAAATGCCGCGCACATATTCAACGGCCGAGTTGTTCATATCCTCCAGATGATTTTGAAAAGTTTCCATCATTTCCTTGGCTTTCTCTCCGGAAAACGCCTTGATCTGAATGAAAAAAGCTGCTATTAGCGGTACCATGCATGCCAAACCCATCCGCCAGTCAAAGGCCAGCAGGATAATCACCATCACCAGCGGCGCCGTCATGGCACCGGCTAGATCCGGCAATTGATGGGCCAGAAAGCCTTCGATTTTTTCGATGTTTTCATCCAGCATTTTACGGAGTTTACCGGTGGAGTTGGCCGTATGAAACCCCAGGGGCAGTGAGGCCAGGTGCTTGGTAAAAGCCAATTTCAATAAATAAAGAATTTTAAAAGCAGCAATATGCGAGCAAATGGTGGAAGCATAAAGCAGCAGAAAGCTGGCTACCATTCCCAACATGGCCCACCAGCCATACCCGATAACCAGCCCCCGATTGATCCGTGTCAAGTCCGCCGCATGCTTCAAAAGTTCTTGAATGATAAAATAAATGCACATAAAGGGAATAAATGAAGCCAGTGTACTAAGCACCGCCAATATGCAAGACAACACCAGCAGTCCCTTTTTCGCTCCGGCGATTTCCAACAGTCTGATAATGCCGGTTTTTCGGTTGTTTGCGGTTTCCGCCATTCAAATTCCTCCATTTCCATAAAAAATAGCAGGTTTCAAGTTTCTCAACTTTTAAACAAATCGTTTTTTGATATGGTTTTTAAAATGTTTATAAAAGTTAGGTTAGCCTAACATAGGCACCGTACCTGCTTGTTTCCGCTAAAATCATTATAAAATGGAGGCCGGATGCTTTTCTACCCCGAACCGGACTATCCATACCCCAAATGGTATTTTCGCAAAAACTGAACATTCTTATATGGAAAATGGCGGTTTGTAATGGCAAAAAGCCTGTCAGACCAATTGTGCAAGGGTTTGACAAGCTTTTTTACTCCAATCACGATAACGAAAACCGCGTTAACACGCAGAGGCGGAATCCTCTTAAAAAAACATTTCTTAGCCGCGGAGATATTCTCCAGGATTCAAACCGTATTTTTTGCGGAACGCTTCTCCAAAGTGACTGATATTGGTATATCCTACTTGACTGGCTATCTCTTTCACTTTCAACTTTTTTTCCTCTAAAAGAATCCGCGCCGCTTCCATCCGCTTTTCCATAATATAAGCATAAACCGGCATTCCATAACTTTCTTTGAAACCCTTCTTTAGCTTTAGCTCATTAAGGCATACCAAACGGGCCAATTGGGTTAAAGTGGGCGGATCGGCATAGTTAAGATCGAGAATTTCCTTGGCCTGCCGCAGACTCACCGCTTCTTCCGGCGAAAATTTCATCTTAAGCGGTTCCGTGCGCCCTGAGCCGACAATTTCTTGGACATAGAAGGCTATTAATTCCAGCACTTTCCCTTCAATATAAATCCCCCTGGCTCTTTCCTGATAGGAGCAATTCACGATCTGCTCCAAAATTCTTTTTGCCAATGCCGTGATTTTAAACTTCTTGCCTATAACCAGCGGACTTTCCAAACGGGTAATCGCCTGTACTGACTGTAGATATTCAAAAATATCCGCAAATCGTCCGGGATGAAGCGTCAATGTTATCCCATAGCAGTGCTCGCCGGGGATAAAGGTATGAAATCCGTCGATGAATTTTCCCCGGTAAACGCAACTATCATCCCGCTCCAAAGCAAATAATTCCCCGGAACCCCGGATAGTGTACTCCATCTCATCCGCCAAATTAAACGTAATATGACAAGCATTGGCATAGGTGGTCTCCTCCAAGGTGAATTCCCTCTGAAAACAAAAGTCATAAATATTGACTTCCAACTCCGGACTCAGGATAATCCGCCGGCAATAACCTTCGCCCAGGGCTTGGGGCAACCGGTAGAACCTCTCGGAAAAATCCCGGCTATATATCCTGTTTAGCCCTTCCGCCAGGCATAAATCCGTTCCGGGCCGTGAATCCGTCTTATATGTCTTTTGCAACATGACATTCATTGCGGTTATCCTTTTCTATCATTACTTTGTCACCCTCGATTCACCTCATCCAAGAGCTTGAACTAACTTAGCCCCCAGTTCTTTGGACTCTGCCATTCCTGCATCATCCGGCGTACCTTGAATCGTTAATCCATCCGCCACAATCTTCGCTCCCGACGCTTCCATGCGTTCCTGCCAATCTCTCATCCACTGACCGTCGCCCCAATCAAAAGAACCAAACAAAGCTAACGGTTTTCCCTGTAAGTTTTCAGTTAATAAAGATTCCACAAAAGGTTCCATGTCTGATTCTTCTAAAATTTCGTTTCCCATGGCAGGGCAACCCAAGGCGATGCCGTCCGCGTTCAAAACATCTTCCTTAACAGCGGCATCGACAGTTGTCATTTTGACCTCGATATCATCGGCTTTGGCTCCTTCAGCGATCCCTACCGCCATTTTCTGCGTATTCCCTGTTCCACTCCAATAAACAATCATAATATTTTTCATTTTGACATTCCCCCATTTTAAAAAATTTTTTCTGTTCAACGGCTTACGTATCAATGCTTATTGAACGATTGCTAACGCCGAAAGCGGTTTTATTCCTGCAAATATTGAAAATTGGTTTTCTTCCATTATTCTTATTAATTGAGGATCAAACTGTAAATTCCGGTTGATTTGTAATTGATGCCGGCACTCTTTGACACTTAACGCCTTACGGTACGGTCTTTCGGAAGTCATCGCGTCGATAGCATCACATACGGCAATAATTCGGGAACTTATCGGAATCTCTTCCCCTTTGATTCCATCGGGATAACCATTCCCATCCCAGCGTTCATGATGATGTAAAACGATTTTCGCCAAACCTTTTAGTTGGCTTGAACGGCTCAAGATTTGGTACCCTATCGTTGGATGCCGCCTTAATATTGCAACCTCTTCCGGCATCAACGGTCCAGCTTTATTTAAAACCCGGTCCGGAATGCCGATTTTTCCGATATCATGAAGATGAGCTGCTAAATGTAAATCTTCCAAAGCCTCTCCCTTCAATCCGGCGATTTCTCCCAACTGGTAAGCCATGTCCGCAACCCTGGTTGAATGACCTCTGGTATAGGGGTCTTTCGCTTCCAAGGCCGTTACCAGACATTCAATAATTTCATGATAAACTTCAGCCATTAGCCACCAAGTATTCATAAGCGGCTCCTCATCGTCTCATCTTTCATAGAAATCAAAACCTCTCGCAGTTGCGAACAAGACCGTTTCACAAATACCACTTTCAGCCCCCTTCGTTTGGCAGCGGCTTTCACTCCCAAAGCCAACCGGTGATTGAGAAAATCCGTAAAAACAATAACCCCTTCGGCTTTTCGGTGAATCACCGTTTTCATGTCACCCATTTTGCGACCGGTGATATGATCAATCAGATCAAATCCATGTTCTTCCAGCAACTGCGGAATATTTCCTAAACGATCGCCTCCAAAAATAACTATGGACATTTGTCACCTTCCCTTACTCTGTACAGATTATCAATTTATCCGTGAAATAGTCCCCCGGTCGTTTCCCTTCCATCATCATGTGAAGAAAACAACGCTTAGCTTCATGATAACGCTCAAATAGGGCCAGTTTGGGACCAGGATCATGATAGACTTTCCAATATCCGTCGATTAGTGCCTTTTTCCCTTTATTATCAATGAAGCTCAATACATCCGGCAATGGAATTCCTAGAAAAATTCCTATTTCATGAGGACATCCCCCAGAAAACCGCTCTTTTAAATCTGCCAAAGCCGTCTCTATAGTCAGTTCCTCTCGGTAACCGCAACGAATTAAAAATTGGGTGGTCGGCTTTTCCCTTAAAACATTTTGAAGCAAATCAGGGTTATAAAAAAGCACGATACTCTGTTCTGGAGTCCGGCGCAATTCATAAAAACGAAAATTTACCGAACAAGGAATTTTATCATGGTGATTTGTCCAAATCTCATTCAATCGTCGTCCGATTTCACTGCCAAAATTTAAAGTCACGGCTGGTTTATTCGCTTCCAATACCGGCGCAGAATAATAAGCAATTAAATATAAAAGGTAATCTAAGGACTGATATTTCCCGGCGAACTGGTTATGTAAAAAATTCATCATTTTCATTTCCTGTTTCATGAGTGTTCGTTTCCATTCTCAAGTTAGTCTAAACTAACTTTTTATCGATGAAAAACTTTGCCTAAACTTAATCTCACTGGATAAACAGATTCCGTCTTCTTATTCTTTCTTTCCACAGCAGGATCCGGAACAACCATCTTCACAACCGCAATTGCTCTCACCCTTGGCTGCCCGTTTCACATTCCAAGCGATTACAACCGCGAAAACCACAACGACGCCGATTAAAATTAAATATCGCATATCTCTTTCTCCTTTCCTTTTTTACTTCCTTTAGGTAGGTAACACCCTTTACAAGTACCGTAAACACCAACTTCTTCAACGGAAAATGAGTTTCGTTCCTGAATTTGGTCAATCCATTCCGCAGCTTGCAAATATTCTTCAACGAAACCGCATTTCCGGCAGATTAACAACCATTTTTTGAATCCTCCTATTTGTAGCCGATAACGCTTGCGCTCATCATTGGATGAAATCGCAGAAATCAAGTGCAATTTCTCAAGCAAAGATAATGTCCGGTATATTGTGGCGATTCCCAGATGATGATCTTTTCTTTTTACTCGCTCATAAATAGCTTCACAGTCAAGATATCGTTTAGAGTTTTGGAACAATATTTCTAATATGATCTTTCTTTGGCCTGTCAAACGATATCCTGCTTGATTCAGTGTTTTCATGGCAATAGGTAATAATTTGTTCATTTTCTTCATGCAGTTTCACTATTTCACTAAATTCTCCTGAAATCTTTCGGAACCGCGTTGGGAAAGACTCATCCCAACGCATTCCGTTTCCTTTTTTTGTTTTCTGCTCAAACTGATAACCCACGCCGGTCATTTCCGTCCGATATGTCCTTTTTCCCTTTACCGAACCACCAGAAAGTTACAACCATAAGGGCTAGTAGGGCTAATGAAACTGCAATCCAAACCATTTGATGTCCCAACGTAATTTGATAAAAAAGAGTTGAAGTTACCCAGGCCACTACGGTCAAATATCCCATGGCGAGCCATCCATAGCCTTTGCCGATTTCCCGTATGACCGCTCCCAAAGCAGCTACACAAGGCATGTACAGCAGGATGAACAGCAAATACGCATACGCCTGAAGCGGTCCTTTGGTAAAATAATGTTGCATCATACTGTAAACCCGCTGATCGGCGCCAACTTCCTCAGCCACTGCTTTCTCGTCCCCACTGACTACACCCAGTCCCAGAGGATCCCGCAACTTGCCCCAGATTCCGCTTAAAGCTTCAGGTATCGATGCAAAGGCCTCCTTAACCCCGCCCCACAAGTCAAAGCCTTGATCTTCTTCAGCGTCATCCTCTTTTGGCGCGGTTGCCGAATCAATCTGGCCATACAGAGAATTCAGAGTTCCTACCACTGCTTCTTTAGCAAAAAGCCCGGTAAAAAGCCCCACCGTTGCCGGCCAATTCTCCCGTTCCACTCCCATCGGCTCAAAGACCGGTGTAATCGCCCTTCCGATTTGGGCTAACACTGAATCGGGCGAGTCTTCATTGCCAAAAGTTCCGTTGGTGCCGAATGAATTTAAAAATGCCAATATGGTAACGACAATAATAATGACTTTGGTACGGAACATAAATACTTTCAAACGGCTCCAGGTATAGGAGATAATGTTCTTAAAACGCGGCGCATGATAAGGCGGCAATTCCATTACAAAATGGGAACGTTCCCCTTTAAAAAGCGTATTTTTGAGCAACAAGCCTGTCAAAACCGCCATTAAAATTCCGACCAAATATAGAGAAAACACCATATTAGAAGCTCCCGCTCCGAAAAACGCGGCCCCAAACAAAGCATAAACCGGCAAGCGGGCTCCACAGGACATAAAGGGTATCATAAATACGGTCAAATAACGGTCCCTTTTGTTTTCTAACGTCCGGGTGCCCATAATAGCCGGTACACCACAACCCAATCCAACCAACATCGGAACAAAAGCCTTGCCCGGCAATCCAATCCAGCGTAAAAACCTGTCCATTACAAAAGCGGCTCTGGCCATATACCCTGAATCTTCTAAAATGGATAAAGCTAAGAACATCATGAAAATAACCGGAATAAAAGTTGCCAATGTTTGAATACCGGCGCCGACTCCTCCGGCCAGGATCGTAATAAGCCATTCCGGTGTGTGGATCACGGATAACAATTCACCAAAACCATCCACAAATACCGTTCCAAATAAAATATCAAAAAAGTCGATAAACGAACCACCAACATTCATCGTAACCCAGAACATTAAATACAACACGGCCAGGAAAATGGGAATCCCCAGTAATCTGTGCATCACAATCTTATCAATTTTATCGCTGGCAGTCTCCCGAAATATGCCGCGTTGGACTATATTTTCCGTAAAGCTGCGGATCATCTTGTAGCGGCAATCAGCCATAATCACATCGGTATTCTCGCCTAACTCGGCTTCAAGTTTGCTGAGAGTCGTTCGGATCTCCGTTTCCGAGATGGCACCGGATGAAATCACCTTTTCAGTAACCCAGGGATCCTGCTCTAATAATTTCACTGCAACCCACCGCTGGTTGGTACCTAATGTTTTTTCGGATCCTTGTAATTGGGGGCTCCAGGCGGTAATAACCTTTTCCATTTCCAACGGATATTGAGGAAGTTTCTGAGAAATAACTCCTTCCCGCCAAGCTTTTCCAATAGAATCCTTCACCTTGTGAAGCTCTTTTTTGAGGGTGGCGCTTGACCCTACAACTGGACAGCCCAGTTTTGTCGCCAGTTGCGCTAAATCGATTTGGATCCCTTTCTCTTCAGCCAGGTCCATCATGTTAACAACCACCAGAACCGGCACACCCATTTCTAAAAGCTGGGTAGTCAGATACAGATTCCGCTCCAGATTGGTAGCATCCAAAATATTGATTACCAACCCAGGTTCACCGCTTAATATGTAATCCCGGGCTACCCGTTCATCTTCGGAATGGGCTGTCAAAGAATAAATACCGGGCAAATCCACCAAGGTAATTTTTTGCCCTGCAACTGAAATGAGGCCTTCTTTTTTCTCCACCGTGACTCCCGGCCAGTTTCCAACCCGTTGGTTGCTTCCGGTAAGTCCGTTAAAAAGGGTTGTTTTCCCACAGTTGGGATTCCCCACTACGGCAATTGTACGGATTCCCGCGCCTACGCTCGCTTCTCTCATTAACTCTTCCTCCTTATCTGCAATACATCGGCCTCGGCTTTGCGGAGCGAAAGATTATAATCCCGAACCATGACCTCTACGGGATCTCCCAAGGGGGCCACTTTAATCAGTTTAACCTCAATACCCTTGGTAAGCCCCATCGCTAACAGTTTGTTCCTGTAAGCAGGGTCGCTGCTTCCGTAACCGATGATTTCCCCAATTTCACCTGGTTTCAAATCCCTCAACCGGCTATTTTCTTTGAACTGCTCACTCACAATGAATTCCTCCTTATTTTGGACTCAAGTCGGATAGGATATATATCCGGCTTAAAAGATTCCAGTCGACCATTACCCGGCTTTCATCAATCCTCAAAATAAAAGGTTGATGTTTACCACCCCTGGCGACCATAATGGTTTTACCGGGGAGGATACCCAAAGCCAACATTTTACTGCGGAATACCTCATCACCGGTCATGCGGGATACCACCCCGCTTTCTCCTGCCCGCAATATAGCAAGAGGCTTTTCAATCTGATGGCTTAGCGTATCGGTAGCCGCTGAGTACCGGGGCAAAACGGGGTTATTTTCAGTCTTCAGCACCATTTCCATTCGGGATCCATCTCCTTTAGCTTTGTTAGTCTCAACTAACTGTAAAATAAAATTATCTGCTTCCTTTTCCCAAGCGGATATCCAGATGTTAGTTTCTCCTAACATCTGGATAAGTTAAATTTCTTAGTTAGTCTGACCTAACAATAAAACAAAAATTTAAGTCTTGATGTCGGAAAGATTTTTTCAGCACTGAATGGTTACTTTCGATTACCCGGGCAATCCATCGGACAACCTGATTGAATCAAGCCGGCTAAATACTTCACTAATTTTTCCATGGTAACCGGACTGATATAATGCTCAATGCCGCATGCGTCTTTCTCCGCAATTTGGGGATCTACGCCCAAGGTTTCACTGAAAAACCGTGTCAAAATCCGGTGTCTTTCCCGGACTTTACGCGCTTTGGCCTCCCCTAACTCTGTTAATTCCAACGGTCCATACCGTTCATGGGTCAAAAGTTGCAATTCCACCAGCTTGACTACAGCTTGGTTTACGCTAGACTTGGCTACCTGCAACTTTTCCGCCAAATCGGTCACCCGGATGGACTCGTTTTCCTCTTTCAAATCCAGAATGACTTCCAAATAGTCTTCCAGGGAAGGTGAAAGAGAAGTAGTTTCATCCATTCCATCACCATATTTCAATGTTAGGTCAAACTAACTCTAAATCTAATTTACCCAAAAATATCATCATTGTCAAGACAATTTTTGATTTTTTAATCTTCTGTTTATATAATTTTATGAAGCCTGAATTTTTTAAACTCCCTTTCTATCTATTCAAAACGGGATGCCAGATTGGCATCCCGTTTTGAATGCTTTAAGAAACTTGGTTATCATTAGTATGGCATTTTCGGAACAAATCCCAGGATCTTTTCTACCGAACTATAATTTACTTTATATTCATTATCGGTTAAAAACTTCCTGGTGGAAGTTTCCTGAGCCACTGAACCTTCTCCAGTGTTTCTGTATTCCCTAAAAAACTGTTTGGCCGCGGTAGAAATATTATCCCAGTCTGTCCAACCCTCAGGATGAAGCCGGTTGTGAAGCAAGCAAGAAATATAGACAACTCTGGCTTGATTCGTTCCTCCATTACTGCCGCCGTTCCAGGCACCCCGTCCCAAAAAAATATTTTTGGTTGTAACACCGGGATCAACAGTCAAAAGGCAGTTCTTAAAAATATAACCATTATTAAAACCGGCCCCATTGGTATCCGAAGGGGCTGCAGCAGTGATGTAACCTCCTTCTATGTATGCCAAAGAGTGAATATGGCAATTGTCGAACAGTGCGGTGGCTCCACCGCAGATAAAGTCGACTTCTCCTTCAATATAGCAATTTTGAAAATATTGTCTACCGGAACGTAAGTACATCGTATCTTGCTGTCCCAAAAAAATACAATTCTTCAAATAGGCTTTATCTAAATTTTTGGCGGCAAACGCTATCGAACGCCTTTCGACATTATCCCAGGTCCGGTTCCACTCGGGACCCTTATTGTAAAACGTAATGTTTTCGGCATTGAAATATCCGGCTTCGGTTAAACTCACCTCCACCAATAGGTTACCATCAATAGCGCCATAATCGGATTCATAGCCATAAATTATTGTGTTAACCGGACTCTCGCCGATGAGACTGATATTAGGCTTGGTAATTTTAAGCTTCTCCCGATAACATCCAGGTTTAATATAAATTAATGAACCGGGTTTCACGGCATCGATGGCTGCGGCAATCGTTTTATAGGCCCCGCCGGCGCCGTTGGGTTCCACAGTCACGGTAGCTATTTGGGCAAGATTAGATCTGAGCTTTGGTTTGGCAATAACCTTCCGGGCATTGTTTTTGCTATAGGGTAATCGAGCCAAGTCTATACTACCCTCTTTGATGAAGGAAGGATCGATATAATTCGGATCCTTGCTGCCGGCTTCAGAGCCGGTCATATTAATGCCTGCAGGTTTCTGGGCCGGTTTTTTACTGGCCGGATCCGGATCATGAACCAATTCGGGCCTGGCCTCCAAATCAAACCCGACGATTTTACTCAGGTCAGCCAAACTCTTACTGCTGACGTCTTCATTCTTAATCAGCAGTAAATAGGGATATCTCCCAAGGCCATTGGTACTTCCATCATTTTCACCAAATTGAAAGAAGTTGCCGGAACCGTTTTTCTTTTCAAAATTAGCGGTCTGGTGCCTTTGTTTGCCGTCAATGAATGCACAGGCAGTCATGGCCTTACCATCTGCGCCAAGATCAAAAACAAGGCGATAATCATGCCAATCCGAAACAATGTTATCCGGATTGAGCGAAGTTTGCCCGGTGCTTCCTTTTAACTGATTACTGGCATTGTGCCGTAGTAAAGATTGATATTCGCCCCGTTGCCACATGACCCATAGAATGCCGTAAGGAGTGCCCCTGTCCGGGACTACCGCACCCTTCGCCTTAAAAATGAATGTAATTTTAGTTTCGCTGCCATCGAGCGGGATTGTTAACATATCGTTCACAGCATCTAACGTATTCAGTCTAAGGACCTTGTTCCCTGCCTTGTCACTGACAAAAGAAAAATGGGTGTTAAAAGTATTCGATGCCGTAAAACCATTCCCTTCGATATCAGCTTTAGCATCGATAGAGTTCTTCAAACCCGGGATATAAAGAACATAATTCACTGGTAATTTTACAGCCACGGCACCCGGCCCCGGCGCAGCCGCATTGTTTTCTCCCAAAAGTATCGGAAGAAAACAACTCAGCATGAATATAGCTCCCGTGAATGCAAAAATAAATCTTTTGTTCAACACTCTTCCCCCTTCCAAATTGCTTGCAGTCGCAAAAAAAATAACTTTGATGCTTAACCGTAATTTTTTATTTATTACACGGTGAATTCATCAAAGTTCGTAAATTGATTTCGATTCAGGCGGAGTTAATCCTTTATAAATTTGAAAAAAGATTGCAAATTAATAATAAACGGTTAAAAATGGCCAATTCGTAAAATATGGTTACGATGATTCCCATAACTTAACATCAATATTTTAACTTACTTTTTACATTCTCTATTGATTTGTAGTAAACTAGAAAGTGAAGTGATGGAACAGAACTCATCTTCATCCAAGATGCCACCAATCCTTTCCGCAGAGACTGTCAACAAAGATTAAATACCATCAATTTGCTTTGCCAAGAGTGATTTGTAGCGATCCATTCACGAACATTTCTTGCCAGGAGGGACATTTCTTGAATTCAAATACAACAACGAATAAAAACGGATCACTTTTCTCCTGGATAGACAAGATTCCTATTCCCCGGATTAAGGTCTTCCATCAATTATTGATTATCAGTTTTATCATGGTCATTTTTTTCATTATTCAAGGTGTTGCCAGTATTTATATCAATGATACCATGCAAAAGTCAAGCCTAAACATTGTCAAAATCAGTACCAACCGTTTCAATAACATCATTCTCGTAAAAACCTATGTGGAAATCATCGAAAAAGAATATCTCAAAGCCCTTACCGGAAAAGGGAACGTTCATTATCTGATTAATGAAGCCGAAGTACCGGGCTTACCGCGGATTAAGGGAGAAATGGAACCTGCGGTAAAGGCTTTAAAATATGTTGCGCCGCAAGATAGTGAACAAATCCTTATCAATATTAATCATATTAAAAAAATCATTCGTTTACCGCTGAGTGAAGCCAATTTCGTTGCTTTGAAACGCGATCTGAATTCAATCGAAATTTGCATCGACGATGCCACCAGTAAATCGATCAATACCAGTTACGAAGAGATCACCCGGAGTTCCAATTTCTCTACCGCTTCAAAAATCGTTACCGTTGTAATTAGTATTATCGCCATCGCCATTCTGGGGATTATTTACATCTTTATGTTATCCCGATCCATTACCGACCCTATAGAGAAATTAACCGCTTATGCTATGGAGATCTCCAAAGGGAATTTTCAAACCCCTAAACTCAATATCAATTCCTCGGAGGATCTGAAAATTCTGGCTTTGGCCTTTAATCAAATGGCAGCCAGTATTCAAAATATGATCCGGGAGATTACTGAAAAATCGGATTTGGAGCGCAAACTTCATGAGCAGGAAATGAAAAATTTAAAAATCTCCCAACAGTTGAATGAAGCCCGTTTTTTGGCCCTCCAATCGCAAATTAATCCCCACTTTCTTTTCAACGCTCTCAATGCAATCATGCGAAAATCGATGTTTCAGGAAACAATGGCTACCACCCAATTGATCCAATCCCTAGCCAATATTTTTCGCTATAATCTGGAAAGCTCATCCAAGGAAGTCCTTTTAGAGGATGAATTGGAGGTCATCCAGGAGTATGTTTACATCCAACAAACCCGCTTTGGTTCACGCATCGGGTTTAATATCGTTTTACAAACGGATATCGGCCGCATTCAGATTCCGCGTTTTATCATCCAGCCGTTAGTTGAAAATGCGATAATTCACGGTATTGAGCCCAAGGAGACTGGCGGGGCAGTGCGGATCAAAATTTTGAAAAAAGGGCACTCCGTATTGATTAGGATCGTTGATAATGGGATTGGTATTTCCCAGGACAAAATCGAAAGGGTGCTTACTGGAACCGATGAACCTTATTTAAAAGGACATACCACCGGGATCGGGATCACGAATGTCCGGGACCGGATGATTCTTTATTATAAAGATCCCGATTGTTTCTGCATACACAGTAAATTAAACCGGGGGACTGTCATTACACTCAAAATAATTCCTAACAAAGAAGGTGCCGTCAATGTTTAAACTGTTGATTGCCGATGATGAACAACTGGAACGGGAAGCCATTCGCTTCATCATCAACCAAAACTTCCCGGAAATTTTTGAGATCCATGAAGCCGCAAACGGCAAGGAGGCTTTGGAAGGCGCTCTTTCTTTCGGACCGGATCTTATCTTTATCGATATAAAAATGCCTGGAATCGATGGACTTCAGGCTGCTTCCCTGATTCGCAGGAGCCTGCCGGAATGCCGGATCGTCATCGTTACGGCATATCATTATTTTGACTACGCCAAGGAGGCGTTGTCGCTCGGTGTGAATGAATATATCACCAAGCCGGCTCCGGTTGAAACCGTTATTGCTACCATAAAACGCGTGATTACGGCCATTGAAACGCAACGGGCGAAAGACCATATGGATGAAAAAAAAGAACGCCGGTTCAAGCAAATTGCCCAATATATCGAGGATAACTTGTTAGTCTTAATCGCTTACGGGGAAATTGAAGAAAAGGAAATTGAAGAATACCTGGATATCCTCAATTCCAATTATCAAGCATTTTTATCGGTTGTATCATCCGTTTTTTATCAGCAAAATCCCAGCGAAATTGGGTCCGAAGCTAAAAAAAGAATCCTTAACAAGCAGTTAGCGGAGTGGTTAAAAAATTACTTTCACAAAATCGGCTATAGCACATTTATCCGTTCGATTGGAGCGGAAATATATATCTTGCTTCTGTTCGAGGAATCTTTGGATGAATACCGCTCGCGTCTCATGGGAATCCGCCTTTTTAGCGAATTAAATGAATGCTTGTCCAATGAAATGCAAATGACTTTGAGTATCGGAATTGGAAGAGTATACAACTCCGTACACGATATATTTCAGGCATTTTCCGAAGCCAAGCTGGCCTTACGCTATGAAACGGAGCCGGGTTCGATTATCAGTTATGGTGATATTCAAAAAGGCAACCGGAAAACCGTTTATCCGAAAAATAAAGAAAAAAAGCTTTCCCAATGCATTTACCGGGGAGATCGTCTCGGCGCCGAACAACTGTTGGAGGAGCTGTTGGAATGGGCTCTGGATAACTTCTCCCATCTTGAAGTTTACCGGCAAAAGGTATACGAAATGTTATTGTCCCTACTTTGTGAAACCTACACCAATACCCACCTGACAGAATTCGATATTAACACGGAGGAGCTTCGCCAAAGCATGGGCTTACTCCATAATCGAGAAGATATCCATCTTTTCACCAAGGATTATCTTTTAAAAAAGATAGCCGAAGTCAACACGATAAAAGCATCACGGGCCAATGCGCTATTAACTATGGCCATTAACTTTATGGAAAGTAATTACCAAAAAGATCTTTCCCTGGAAGAGGTCGCTTCCCATCTTCGGATCAGTCCCTTTTACCTCAGTAAAATTTTTAAAAAAATGCACAGTCAGAATTTTATCGATTATTTAACTGAGATCCGCATTCAACAAGCCAGGAATTTATTGGCCAATCCGAGTTTAACGGTGAAAAATGTCTGTTTTCAAGTGGGTTATAATGATCCCAATTATTTTGCCCGTGTCTTCAAAAAGTTCTGCGGTCTCACACCAACCGAATATCAAGCCAAATACTCCTATAGCCTCAATTTTGAACAATAATTTGCTAGCTTGGTCAATTCTTTATAGAGTATGAGTACAAAAATTTCCTAAGACAGCCAATATTTTATAGAGGCCTTTACAACTTTTTGATAGAAAATTAATCAAATATTCATCTCAGATTTCACAACTTTTCGTACAACAAAAAAAGGGAGGTCTAGAAGTGAAAAATTTTAAGTGGTTAGTAGTCGTACTGGTTATGGTGTTTTTAGTGGGCCTTGTTCCAGTCAGTCAGGGCGCTTCCAAACAAATCACCTTACAAATCATCGATGTTGCAGGAAGCAAACAAATGGTGGGAGCGGCGGTTGACGCTTTTGCCGCCAAAAATCCCAATGTAAAAATCGATTATGTAATTGGAACTGCGCCCGAACTGCCGGCAAAAATAAAAGCCCAGCAAATGGCCGGCAATGTCGAAACCTGTGTGGTATTTACAGGGTATGACGCCATGGGTTCAGGCTTTGTCCAACGAATCTGGGAACGGATTTTACCGGAACAAAAGAAATATTTCTCTGGTCTTGAAAAAAACTATCTGCCGGCGGCCAAAGCGGCCTTTGATCTCTTTGAGGGTTATGGCGTTGTTTTTGCATGGTGCCCGGGCGGCCCGATGTTCACATATAACCCGGATAAAGTGAAAAATGCACCTAAAACAGCTGCTCAACTACTGGAATGGTGTAAAGCCAACCCGGGAAAATTTATGTATCCCAGACCGGCAAATTCCGGACCCGGTAGAGCATTTTTACAAGGTCTTCCCTATATCTTGGGTGACAAAAACCCCAAAGAACCCAAAACCTGGGATAAAACTTGGGCTTACTTAAAAGAATTGGATCAATATATTGACTATTATCCCTCTGGCACAGGCATTGCATTCCGGGAGATGGGTGAGGGCACTCGGGCGATTCTTGCAAGCCATCTGGGTTGGGATGTCAATCAAAGAATTTTGGGGACTATTCCCGCAAACTCGCAAGCATTCTTCCTTGAAGGTACTACTTGGGTCAACGATTCCCATTTCGCCTGCATTCCCAAGGGCCTTGATAAACAACACAAAGAGCTTGCTCTCAAGCTGATTGCCTGGCTCCTCAAGCCGAATATGCAAGCCTTTAACTATGACACTGGTTATTTCTATCCCGGTCCTGCCGTTAAAGATGTTACGCTTTCCATGGCTCCGGCTGAAAGCCAAGCTAAGATTAAAGCGGCTGAACGGAAATATCTCGATGACGCTGTCACCAAATATCCTTCCACCACACAGTTGGATGCCGAGGCACTGACCACAGCTTGCGATATGTGGGATCGGCTGGTGGGAGCAAAAATTAAAAAATAATCGAAAAAATTAATTTCTAGAAAGAGGGGGCTGTCGGCAAAAAGTTGCAATATTTTCTCATGACAGCCCTTTCTTTAATAAAAATCATGATGGATGTGATCAGAATGGCAAATGAATTTAAAAAGTTAACCATAGAAAATCTAGCCAAAAAATTTGGAGAAAAAGAAGCCTTAATTGATTTTAACCTGGTCGTTGAAAAAGGAGAATTTGTCACTTTCCTGGGCCCTTCCGGCTGTGGAAAATCGACCGCCCTCAATTGTATCGCGGGATTGCTGCCGATTACCAGCGGCCATATTTCCATCAACGAAGAATGCATCGATGATGGAACCAAGAAAGTACCTGCCGAAAAAAGAGGCTTCGGAATGGTTTTCCAGAACTATGCCCTATTCCCTCACTTGACGGTATTTCGTAATGTTGCCTTTGGCCTCGAACTGAAAAAAGTTTCGAAAAATGAAATTCAGGAAAAAGTGGGCCATGTTTTGAAAATGGTTCATCTCGAAGGTTATGAAAACAAATTTCCCAGCCAGATGTCGGGTGGTGAGCAACAAAGAGTCGCCATAGCCCGTTGTATTGTCCTGGAACCCAATTTATTGATGCTGGACGAACCCCTCTCCAATCTGGACGCCAAATTGCGAAATGATATGCGGTATGAACTAAAGGCTTTGCATGAAAGGCTTCAAGTCGCCAGTATTTATGTAACTCATGATCAACAAGAAGCTTTGGCTCTATCAGACCGGATTGTAGTAATGAAAAAAGGCTACATTCAGCAAGTCGGCACCCCCGAGGAAATATACTCCCATCCCGCGAATCTTTTTGTAGCCGACTTTATGGGCTTCCGTAATATTTGGGACGCCCAAATCGAAGAGATTCAGGAAAACGGCGATGAAGCCAAAATTGTCGTCAATATCAACGGAAATAGACTTATTTCCCTTACCAAGTTTACCAGTCAAAACCGCCGTTTAAAATCAGCCCTTCAAGAAGCATTCAAAAATCAAAAGACTGTTAATACCGCAATCAGGCCCGAAGATTTCTTTGTTGGCAAGGGAGAAACCAACTCCCTCCGATGTAAAGTGGATCTTGTTGAATATCTCGGACAGATAAGCCACATTACCGGTACGGTATGCAATAACAACCAAGCTGATTTACGCACCTCCGAAAAAATTCGCATTGGAGAAGAACTGGACCTCTGGATACCCCCGGAGAAGCTCTTGGTATTCCCGAAGGGGGTAAATATCTATGTCTGAAGAAAAACGTTGGGACTTTGGTTTGTTCATTGTTCTTCTTCCGGCGCTTTTATTCATTCTTTTTCTATTTATTTATCCTTTTCTCTATGGCCTCTTTCTTAGTTTTACCAACGAAAGTGGCGCTTTTACTCTGGCCAATTATACCCGATTTTTCACGGACATTTGGGAACTACGGACAGTAGGGATTACCCTTTGGATCGCCTTGCCCGCAACTTTAATCAACATTTTTTTGGCAATCCCTTTCGCTTACTACATGCGGCATGGCATGAAGTATGAAAAATTGATCACTTTTTTCTTAATTATCCCTATCACCCTGGGAACAGTATTGATTTCCGAAGGAATGCTGACTTACATGGGGCCGCATGGTTGGCTCAACCAATTTTTAATGGCGATTGGTCTCACCAAAAAGCCGTTTCTTTTCACCCATAACTATCTTGGGGTAATCATCTCAGTAGTCTTACAGGGTTTCCCGTTTGCCTTTTTAATGTTGTTGGGTTATATATCCGGAATCAATCCGGATTTGGAAAAAGCCGCCAAAATGTTGGGGGCTTCGAAAGTGAAAACCTTCTGGAAAATCTTATTTCCTTTAATGGTGCCTGGGATTGCCATCGCTTTTTGCCTCAATTTCGTAATGGCTTTCTCAGTTTATCCATCAGCGGTCTTGCTGGGGCAGCCTTCCGGACCTACCCGAGTTATCTCGATTGCCGCCTATCAATGGTCTTTTGAAAAATTTAATTTTAATATGGGTTCGGCGATATCCATGGTCATGGCCGCTATTGAACTTGTAGTAATTATTCTGGTATTCATCTGGAGACAGCGAATTTACAAAGGCGCTTCCATCGTCGGAAAAGGATAAAATACCAAAATAGTGCCTGAGTTAAGATGAACTCTTCCTTCAAACTTTGGACTTCGGGAGGCAATTGCTGTGCAAAAAAAAATCAATCTGTCTGGAATCTTGTTTTTTATTGCAATTCTTATTTATTTACTGAATGTGTCGGGAATCTTATTAACTGTTATTTTAAATTCATTCAGTAAAAACTGGTTTTCAGGTCTAATCCCCAAAGTTTATACCTTGGATTGGTATCGTTACTTGGCAACCGACCATGATCTTTTCAATTTGTTAGGTCTTACCTTTATCGTGGCCATCTCGGTCGTTTTCATTTCATTGCTGATTGCCTTTCCGGCGGCCTATGCAATGGCCAGGCGCGATTTCCATTTTAAAGGTGTAATTCTATCCCTATTTCTATTGCCTATGATTATTCCGCCGATGGCCTATGGTATTCCGCTGGCAATGGTGATGTACAAAGCTCATTTGGCGATGAAAGTTATTGGAGTCATTTTGGTCAATCTCGTTCCCATTGTGCCTTTTATGATCCTGGTGCTCCAGCCCTTTATTGAACAAATCAGCTCTAATCTCGAATCGGCCGCTAAAATGTTAGGCGCCAACGGGTTCACCACTTTTCGCAAAATTTTGGCACCCTTAACCCTTCCGGGGATTTTAACCGCCGGTATCCTTTCGCTGGTTAAAACTTTATCAATGTTCGAATTAACTTATCTTGTTGCCGGCGGCAAGACTCAAACGATCATCGTCGCCCTATATTCGGACGCCTATGCCGCAGGTTTCCGGCCTATCCAGGCAATCGATGCCATGGCGGTTATCTACTTTTTAACAGCTATGGCCGCTTTAATTGTGGCATTAAAATTTGTAAGCCCTACCCAAATGGTATTTAAATTGAAATAAGCCCTTATTAGGTTACCTACAGCATTATCATTCTTGATGCATAGGTACTTGTGATATTCCGAGCGGATTCATTTTCCAGTTTCCATAGCTATCAAAAAATAAATGGCTATTTTAAATAAGCCATTTATTTTTTGATTATCAATATTATTCCATAAATGTCGATAATTAAAAGGAAAAATTTATTTTGTTTTTCAGGAGGTTAATCATGAAGCAAAAAACTTTCATAAACCGCCACAATTTTTGGAATACCGCTTTTATTTCCCGCTTGAAGGTTTTTCATCAAATTTTGGTTATTATCGCGATTATGATTATCTTTTTCATTATCCATGGAAGTTCCAGTATTTATGTTAATGATACCATCCAAAAAAACAGTTTACATAACATTCAATCCACCAATAACCGTTTCAACCACATAACCGTTGTTAAGACCTATATCGAATTAATAGAAAAAGAATATATCAAGTCACTTACAGGGCGAGGAAGAATTGAATTCCTAATTAATGAAGGTGATACCCAAGGCCTTCCCCGGATTAATTCCGAAATGGTTCAAGCAATAAAAGCATTAAGTGATGTTGCTCCTGAAGAATGCAAACATATTATGGCCAATATCACTAACATTCAACAAATAATCCGGCAAGATGTCAATGAGGATAATTATATTGCCCTCAAAAAAGAATTAAGTTCCATCAATACATTAACCGATACGGTAAATACCAAATCGGTGGATATCAGCTATCAATCGATTACCAGGAATTCCAACTTCGCCTTTACTTCCAAAATAATGACAGTGGTGATAACCGTGCTATGCACGTTGATTTCCATTTTATTAGGATTCCTTATGGCTTCCACGATATCCAAACCTTTGGTAAAAATTGAATCCGCGGTAAAATCCCTTGCCGAAGGAAACCTGAACCAAAAGATTACCACTTCGGGCTGCCCCGAAGTAACGGGAGTTGCCGATGGGTTCAATAACGCAATAGCCAGCCTTCAACGTTTGGTCACCCAAATTAACCAACAATCGGATATCTTATTTACAGCCAGTAAAGAATTAAAAGCGGCGACTTCCGATACGGGTGAATCCATGAATCAAGTCGCCAATACCATGGCAGACTTGGCCAAAGCATCCGCGGACCAATCGACTCAGGTTAACAATGCCGTTGAAATTATTCATCTTTTATCGGACTTGGTAACCAAAGTGACCCAGGATACAGCCGATATAGCCAATACTTCTCAAAATGTTTCCAAATCAGCCGAAGCAGGGCAGAAAGCATCGTCCGATGTTTCCAATGAGATGAATGAATTATATCATTCGACTCTGCAGGTTGCCGAAGTCATAAAAAATTTAAGCGAAACTTCCGGAGAAATCAGTGAGATCACCAATATGATTCAAGGGATTGCCGAACAAACCAACTTACTGGCATTAAACGCCGCGATTGAAGCGGCCCGTGCCGGGGAACACGGGAAGGGTTTCGCAGTCGTAGCCGCTGAAACCGGAAAGTTGGCGGATCAATCCATACAGTCGGCAACCTTAATCACGAATTTAATTGACAATATGAACACCCGGATCGAACAGGCTGTTGCAGTAATGGAAAAAAATACCGAACGGGCTGAAACCGGTAAAAATTTGGCGACACAAGCGAGAGGTACCTTTGAGGAAATATTCCAAACTCTAAATGCTACCTTAATACAAATCGGACTTATCGCCAATTCCGCCCGACGGATGTCGGAAAGTAATAATGACGTTACGGAAGCCATCGAAGCAATTGCCGCTATTAGTGAAGAAACTAGCGCCAGTACGGAGGAAGTTACTGCCACGGCCGAGGAACAAAATGCTGCAGTTCAGCAAGTCAATGCTTTAGCGGAAAACCTCTCCCAGATTGCCGATAATCTAACTCAATCGGTGGCTTTCTTTAAACTATAATTGGGAATCATCCCGACTGAGGTGTTCCCAGTCTTTTGAGTGCAATAGGGAATAATCAACAAAGCAGGCGCTAATAAGATATTAAATCCTTCGCTACGGCCATGATTCCTCCGGTTAAAATCAAGAGCGAAACTTTCGAACCTAACGTCCAGCGCTAATCCGTTTTGGTAAGTTTTTGAATACGCAAGCGTTGAAACAAGCCGACTAAATCATTGTCTGTTTCTTCCCTTTGAACCAGCAGTGCGGCCCCAACCGCTAAAGGCACAAATATGCAATATCCTGCGATGAACCAGCTTAATGCGGGATGAATTCATAACGAATCAAAAAGGGGATTCCGTATTTTGTGATGGTGATAGAGAAAAGACTTTCTCCAATTGATTAGAAATTCCACTTTTGGGGAGGAATTGCTTACCTGAAAGGAGAATTAACAAATTTGAAATATACAAGGAGAATTTTACAATATGCGCCATTATCTAAAATATGGGATCATTTTTCTATTTATTTTGCTGGCCGCCCGCGTCCAGGCTCCGGTTTACGCGGATGATCCTCTCCAGGTAGGCTCCAAAGGTGAGCGAGTCCGGGAAGTTCAAAATTATTTATACCAATTAAAATATTTGCGAACTGCCCCTACCGGATTTTATGGCGCTTCGACCAAAGAAGCGGTTCAATCCTTTCAATTGGAAAACCACCTCAAACCCGATGGTAATGTTGATCAATACACCCTGGAAGTTTTGGAAGCGATTTTCAACGATCGCAACCAATCCGTTCAATATACCGTAGTGGAGGGCGACACTTTACAGTCAATTTCCGCAAAATTTAATTCATCCATTGCCGAAATCCTGGTCAAAAACAAGTTGCGTGACAACCAAATCTCGGAGGGACAAAGCCTTTTAATCCCAATCGGGCGCTACCGACAGATTGCCTCCCGTGGCGGTAGCCGCGGGATTCAGGAGATTCCCTGGTCACTTGTGAATCAGTTATGGAACCAGGGAGAAATCGTAAAAGTCACTGATGTTTCTTCCGGGAAATTTTTTGAAGTCAGGCGCTACGGCGGTGTTTACCATGCGGATGTCGAACCCCTGACCAAGCAAGATACCGAAAAAATGCTGGATATTTATGGTGGACGCTGGAGCTGGAACCGTAGAGCCGTGATCGTTGAGTGCCATCGTTTATATATTTCCGCTTCCATGAATGGCATGCCGCACGGCGGCAAGACAATTCAGGGCAACGGTTTCCGCGGCCAATTCTGTATCCATTTCTTGGGTAGCCGGGTTCATCGAAGTGGCAGAGTGGATTCTTCCCATCAATTTATGGTTAATGAAGCATATCAATCCGATTTTCAGGAGGAAGATGCTTCTCCTTCCATGAATCCTGAACCTTAACCTGATCCTAAAAATAAAAAAAGCAAGTGGACTTGATGCCTGCTTTTTTTTATTTTCATGGTTATAAAGATAAATCAGCTTGGTTCAACTCAAACCGCTTATTTATTCTCGCGCAGAGGCGCCAAGGCGCAGAGTGTGAGAGGTGCTTTGCAAGGTAATTCGTGATATCGGTTGCCGTGAATAGGAAACGTCTAGACCAGAAAACATAGTCGCAAAGTGCTTC
>JAEXDA010000034.1 GCA_023401925.1 Bacillota bacterium | reverse complement strand
TAGAGGTCAGCGGCTTCGAACTTAAGTTCGCGGTTACTCTTCCACTGAAACAACTACTTTGAACAACATCGTTGGGGAAGAGCTCGCCTTTAAAAAAGGCGCAAGTTAGGTCAAATAGGCGTTCACTTTCTATCAGTGATTTCTGACAACAACAAAATTTAATTCAACATATATAGTTGGAAAACTCGCTTGTAACACATCAACCTACTCCCTCATCGCCACAATCCCTTCCCCGCTCCCGTTCCTCACCGTAATGCACCGTACTCCCACCGAAACGATTTTCTCACCCGCCGCCGTATCCCCGGATTTAACGATCCAGGTATTCTGGTTGGAGGCGGGATCGTCCCCCACCACGGCCCATCCGTTATTGATTAGGCCCCAAAGGACTAGCCTCGACTGAAAACCTCCCGCCGTCTGCTTTACATCCTCGCCAAAAAACAGGCTTCCCCCGAATAAACTTTGATAGCGAGCAACCGGAAAAACGCTCTCCTTGGGTTGCGGCAGGGAATGCCGCATGGGCGCCGGAACCGGGACATCGGGCTGATAGTTCCGGGCGGTAATCCAGGTGGACAGGCCCCAGAAAAAGACCGCCAAGGAACATATGAAGGCCAGTTTAAGATATTTTTTAATCAAAATCAATATTTTGTCCATCGATAAACATCCTTCTCATCATTCTTTTGATATCCGGTGGCCTGTTTTTGTGCCACAGAGTCATCCACCCCAGCTTTGCTGGGACAACGATGTGATGAAAATTCCGCCGGGGTGACTGTTCGATCTAGTATCCGGGGCGAAAGTATTTTCTAGATAAACACAGAGTTCACCGGGGAAATTCTTTAATGCTTTTTTTCCACCACGATTCTGCATTCATCCATTTGCGCCGATTCAATCCCTTTGAAAGTATTACTATGCCGGCTTAAATAATCTTTCCTCCGTGTCTCTGTGGCGGAATGAATAGGCAACGAAGGCACATATTTATTTCTTCACCATCAAGGTAATAACCATTTACGCCGATTCATCCCAGTTGAAGGTATTACTACTCTTCGAATTGCCGGCCATGCCGGCTTAAATAATCTTCCCTCCGTGTCTCCGTGGAAAAATGAACGGGCCGCGAAGGCACATATTTATTTCTTCACCATCAAGGTGATGACCGTTACCTGATAACTCAATTGCTTTGACTCCGGCAAACTGTGAATCTGCAGCCGGTTTATCCGTATCCCCAGTGAGTTTTGGCTGGTCAGTTGTAAAAAGCGGATCAGGGATTCCGGGCCGGTTTTGCCCACCAGGGACACACCTATGGTATTATCGCGAAATATAGCCATATTCTTCTGTTGCACCGCCAGGCCGGTTTGAGCGGCAAGGCCTTCAAGAGTTTTCAGCAAAGCGAGGTTGGCCTCTTCCGGATTGGCCGAGGAATAAAAACGGCCTTGAAAGGCTTTCAATTCCTTCTGGCTATCCCGGTTCCGGACCAAAATATTTTGGCGCAAACGCAACAAGCGGTTGGCTTCTTCCAAATGAATCGGCTGATTGCCCTGGAGCGATCCCCCGCTTTGGGTCTGCTCCTGATCCTGGGGCCAAAAACGGTAAACCATCCAGCCCGCAATCACGACGGCAACGAGGATTATCAAGTGTTGTTCCCTTTTGGTCACGGCAAAGTCCCCTTCCCGGAAAGCGCTCCTTCCAACTGAAAGATTTCCCCCTGGAGACTGGAGGAAATCGTCCCCTTTAGCTTTAGGTCTTCCAGCCCCGGCACAGCCTTGATCTTATTGAGCAACAACGATGCCGAAGGAGTCACCCCCGATAAATCCTTAACAATCCCGTTTTCAATGGTTAGATCGGTGATTTGGGTGCCGTCCGGAAGATTATTCTGCAGGAGCAATAAAAATTCCAACTCCCGGTTTTGCTTGCCGAGCCAACTTTGGAGCTCTTTAATTTGATTGGTATTTTGGGTGGTCTCTCTTTCCATCAGCCGCAGACTATTCAATAATGATGCTCTACCCTGCAGCCACTTCCCGGTTTGCTCACCCCGGATGGCGTTTGCCTGTAAGCTCATGAAAATACCGCTTAGGAAAAAACCAATCAGGAAGGCAATGTAAATACCGATCTTCAGTTTTTCCCGGTTTACTTTGGCCGCTTCCTGTTGGGGGGTAAAAATTTTCAAGGTCTTTGACTGCAAGACCCCCGCATTATCCAGGGCCAAACCGATTAAAGGAGCCAGTTTAAGGGTATGAATACCGGTGATAACTCCGGTCAATTTGGTCTTTTCCGGCACGTAAAGGCGGAACCCCAATTCCTTGGCCAAAATATCGCAAACCCCCCGAGTGGCTTCGTCGGTGTTAAAAGGGATCAATTTCTTGGGAACCGGTAGCTTCGTTTCAGCCTGGTAAGCGGCAAGCATTAAACGGATATCATCCTGAAAATCAGTCCTTGCCTCCAAATCCTGCTGATCCTGGAAATCCAATCCCCCCCAGTTAAAAGCGCGACGAAAGAGCAAAACTTCATCTTGGATGATTCCCAATTCGCTCTGGCGTTTATCGAAGTCTATATAAACAGTGCCGGAACGAGCATCCTCAAAAAAATCCCGATTAAAATTGATAAAATTGCGCAGCCCCTGAAATCGCAATCCCGTCCACAAGACTTCCAAACCGGCATCTTTTAACAACTGGATTTTCTGGGACAGTAATTCGCCGTTCACCAGCGCCGCATTGACCAGAAACATTTTATCCTGGCTTTTCCAATCCATTACCTTGACCAACTTTGGTGAATGAGAGTTATTATTGTTTTCAAGCTCGATTTTCACTCCCTCTTCCAGTTGCGCCAGGGGAAGCATCGGCATGACCACCGACTTGTACTCAACCATCTCCGGAGATAAACAATAGACCACCCGCGGCTCTGAAAAATGCTCATGGTGCCAAACCGCTTTAAGCCAGGTTGCCTGAAGGCCCTCCGCCGGAAAGGGACGGACCGTGAAACGGACCAATTCGGCCCCATTGTTGCGGTTTGCCAGTTCGACGACTATCAGTGAATCCCTGCTTAACTCCACCACAATGGTATTTTTGGAAAAATTCATTTTAGGGACTTGGACTCGGTTCTTTATTTTGTTCATCCTCAGTTTGTTCCTCCAGTTGGGGAATTTCCGGGGCTGCCTTGTTCCACAATTCCCGGGACGCTAAGGGAGTAACTTGCCACTCTTTTTTCACCCCTGCTTTTTGCCGTTGCCATACCATATCCAGGTAGTAACAATCCTGGCTTTTCTGGGAACGGACCCAGATTTGATAGCGGATAATCGTCGAAATTGTCGTCAAAAAATCATCGGGACGCCTTTTCTCTTTCGTGGTCATCCTGGGGTTATAGCCCAGTAGTCCATAAGTATCGGAGACGTTTTCAAACGCCCGCGTTTTGCGGCGGTTTAAAATATTGTTAACCTCGGCGTCGCCATAGCCGGCGTCTTTCAAAATCACCGACAAGCTGGTTTTGGTCGCCATGTTCACGTTACAGGTTCCGCCGATTTGCAACAATCCTTTAAATTTATCGATATTAACATCGTTAATACTTCCTACAGCCTTTAGATTTCCAACTTCATTAAAACGGCCTGGGTTTGTTCGGTAATTCTCGAATTGCTCTTGAATCGTATCCAGCTCACGGTCGGAAAAAAAGTCCCCCGCCGAATGTAAGATGTCACAAAAGGTTTCCCCGGAAATGGTATTGGGATTGACTTTCCCAAAAACCGTAAGCTCCGGCGCTAAAAGTTCATAGAGCTGATCGCCGTTTTTCACAAGTTTGATTTCTTCCCGGGAAGAAAAACAACCGTCCCTGGATTTATAAGATGGATTGAGACCTTGGTAATAAGTGTTTTCCGCGCCTCCCGGCCGGGATTCGCTATTCCGGTCCCGCCAATCCAATATCGGATCCAACGAAATTTCCGGTTTGGCACTCGGCGACCCGCTTGGAGAGGTTTCGCTCGGTGTCGGGCTGACCGTCAGTGAAGGCGAACCGGATGGACCAGCAAGTTCTGTGGTGACAATCTTAAGCAACTGCCCCAAAGCAGCTTCACTCAGGGTATTGATGTTGGGTTTACTTCCTTCGTCTTCAATGATCAGGGTTACCTCATACCCCTCATACTCTTTCGGGCTTACCTCAACCCGGCCCTTGGCGTACCAGTCGTCTTGGGGTGAATTGAATTCCTTGTCGTCCTTCACCAGAAGTCCCAAATATTCATGGAGGACAGCCTGGGCAATCTGGGTATAACGCTGTTGCTTCTCAAAGTGAACCACTGACGCCCGTTGCGCCTGGCTGCTATAAAATAGAAAGGTGGCAAGGATGCCGGCGATGGCGATAAACCAAACCACAATAATTAAAGTCGAACCCCGCTCGTTATGTTCCATGATCATCACTTTCATTGCGCCAAACCGGGAGAGGCACAACCAACATTTCGGCATGATTATTGTGAATCTTTGCGGTCACCCGGACTAAAGAAGGTAGATCCGTTTTATTTTGATCCGGCTTCCAATAAAGTTCCCAGTTTTTGGTTTTGGGCCGGTAATATTCGAATTTCCAATCTTCCACCCGATCAAAGACCAACTTTTCCTGGGGTTTGCTTCCCCAAAACCCCGCCGAACGAAAAACTTTCTGGGCGGATGGGTCGTAACGGTATTGAATCTGGACCAAACCATCAGGTTTTACAGCCCAAAAGGCGAAATGGTAATCATCTCCCTGGAGGGACGCTTCGGCGAGAAAAGCACCGCTGACCATTGAACCCAGGTCGTTATGAAAGGTTTGCGACAAGACCCGTAATTGATAACCCCGTTCGAAAGCATTGTTATTTTTACCCCATAACCGGACATCCGTATATAAAAATTGCGACAAGACCCCAAGCAAAACCATTAGCAAACTCAATGAGGCCAATACTTCCACTAATGTCATGCCTCCCTCATCGCGGAAGGCCGTAACCGATAAGGACGGTTTGGTGGGAACGAGCACGGACATCCCTCCATTCTACCGATAGAGTAATCTTGGCATAACCATCCGCTAAATCTTCCGATGAAGCATACCAGTGAAACTTCTTGTAAGGACCCTCAAAGTCGCCAAAAGAACCCGATTCGCTATTATAAACGATTTCCGCAAGTTTGCTGCGGCCGAGAACCAGGGCGATTTGCCTCTCTTGCAACAAATGTTGATTTTGAGTATTTTGGAGCAAGGCGTTGGATAAGACGGCAATCACCAGCCCGGTAATGGTAATGGCAATTAACACTTCCAGCAGGGTAAACCCATTACTGGATTCACTTTCGTTTTGCGCGATGTTGTTGCCGTTGATATTTCCATTCCACAGCTCCGTCAGCCTTGCAAAGAAAGGAGCCTTCAAAACTCCTGGTTTTCCAATGGAATTGGACTTCATTGTCTAATTCTCCACTGATAAAATGAATTTCATAGGACGGTTCCGGAGGAACTTCGGTACCATCACCATTGTTATCGTTATCGTCAGCATCGCCGCCATCATGAACGGTTCCCCGCGCGCGCGCGCCTGGATCCGTTTCGTTTTGCCTTGCATCCCCAAGAGTATCGGAAGGAAGCGCTTCATCCTCCGCCTGTTGGGGTAGTTCGAATGTAAATTCATAGCGAAAGTTGCGGGTTATACAATGATCCCCGATAGTAAACGAATACCCGTTTTGAGTGAACGACACCACTTTCTCCGTGGCGGGATCCATTACCGATTCGTTCCTCATTTGACGGATGTCGGATTGGATAAGCCGCCCCACAGAACCGACCTCCACCTGTTCCAGGGAGAGAGTGATTCTTGGCAGGGCCAGTATGGATATTACGCCGATTAACGCAATGACCGCCGCCACTTCCAGCAGGGTAAAGCCTGCGGTCTCTTTACCAGTTTCCAATATCGGCATTGGCCCCGGTTCCGCCATCGGCATTGTCCTTGCCGTAACTAAACAAGTCATAGGTATCCTGGTTATGTTCACCCGGCGATTTATAGTGCAATTCGTGGCCCCAAGGATCAGCGGGCATTTTATTCTTTTGTAAATACGGCCCGTTCCAGTTTTCCGGTATAGGAGAGGCATTCGGTTTCTCAATCAACGCCTTCAACCCTTGCTCGGTTGTTGGGTAAGCGGAATTATCCAGGTAATAGGAGTTTAAAACATTTTCGGTGGAACTGATCTGGGATTTAGCCGCTTTCACCTGGCCGTTTTGCAGGCTGTTAATAATATTGGGGGCCACCATCGTGATAATAAAAGCCAGTAATGTCAAAACCGCCAGGATTTCAATCAACGTATAGCCGTCTTCATTCTTACGATTTTTTTGCAACATCAACCTTCACTCCTTTGATTCTCTCGTTTTAACCCATTCCATCCATTTGGGAATTCATATTGATCACCGGCAGCAAAATGGCTACCGCCAGAATACCGATGACTCCAACCATTAAAAAGATTAATAAGGGTTCAAATAATGACATGAAGATGCTCAAAGAATGTTTCACATCATTATCGTAGCTTGTGGCGACTTGCTCCAGCATGGTCCCGAGATTGCCGCTTTCTTCCCCGACACCGATCATTTCCACGGCTAACACCGGGAAGACGCCCTGGGCCGCCATGCCCTTGGCCAAGGTGTTCCCCTGTTTGACCTCTTCTTCGACCTTTTTAAGGGCCTGGTTTAAACAGGCGTTTCCCATGATTTTGCCGGCAATCGCCAGGCCATTTAAAAGAGATACCCCACTGCCGTAAAGCAAACTCAAGGAGAAGGCCATTTTGGTGATGGCAATCTTTTCTAAAATCGGACCGATCCAGGGAATTTTTAATTTGACGGTATCGATCCTCAGCTTGCCGCCGGGGGTGTTCGCTTCCTTCAGCCACCATACAACTGCAGCGCCAATAATAAGCAAAGCCAGCCACCAGTAATTATCCAGACATTCTCCAAAAATCATGACGGCTTTGGTTATCGCAGGCAAATCCGTGTCCATCCCTTGAAAGACCGATTGAAATTTGGGAATCACCACGGCAACATAAAACAAAATCGCCGCCAAACTTGAAACCGCCAGGATCATCGGGTAAAACAGACTGCTAACGATGAAACGCCGGAGGCTAATCTCTTCTTCCAGGTATTTGGCTAACCGCTTTAAGACCTCCGGTAAAATTCCGCCCGCTTCTCCAGCCCTCACCATATTAACATAAAATTCCGGAAAAAAATCAGGAAAACGCTCCAGAGCCATTGTAAAAGAAAGACCTTCCTGCAGGGAGCGGCGCAGTTGGACCACGGTATTCCCGATATTGGGACTGAATTTTAATTTACTTAGTATTCCCAAGGACCGTTCCAAAGGGATCCCGGCCTCCAATAAACCGGCCAGTTGCTGGGTAAAGGTAAGCCGTTCCTGTCTGGAAAACCTCATCCGTTGTTTTTGGAACGAGAATATCTCCGGCGCTTCCTTGATTTCCAGCAAAAATTTTCCCTGGGCTTTCAGATGGGAAATCAAGAGCTCCTTGGATTCCGCTTCTTCCCGGCCAAATTCAATTTTTCCCGTAGTGTCGGCGGCCTTGTATTGAAATTGCATTCATTCACACCTCAAAGTAAAATCGTAAAAACGCCTCAATTATTCCCGGGTTACCCGTAAAACTTCGCTGAGAGTGGTTGTCCCCTCTTTCACTTTGACAATCCCGTCATCCCGCAAGGTCGCCATTCCCAGTCTGGTGGCGGCTTCTCTAATCCTGCCGGAATTCGAACGCTCCATCACCAGCCGTTCAATTTCCTCATTGCCGACCAGCATTTCAAAAAGGCCGATTTGTCCGCGGTAACCGATGGAATTGCAATAGTCACAACCTTTTCCTTTAATGAATCGAATCCCGTTATCACCATTGCCTAACATCTCAAGCTCCTGCGGGATCGGTTCATAGGGTGCGCTGCATTTGGGACAGATCTTCCGTACCAGCCTTTGGGCCAACACTCCGCAAACGGTTGAAGCCACCAGAAACTCCTCAACCCCCATATCAACCAGCCGGGTAAAAGCGGAAGAGGCATCGTTGGTGTGAAGGGTGGCAAAAACCAAATGGCCGGTGAGGGCCGATTGGATGGCAACCTCCGCGGTTTCACGGTCCCGGATTTCTCCAACCAAAATTACATCCGGATCAAGACGCACAATGGTTCTGAGTCCCTGGGCAAAAGTAAAATCCAGCTTGGCATTGACCTGCATCTGGTTAATCCCTTTGAGTTGATACTCAATGGGATCTTCGATAGTGATGATCTTCCGGGTTGATTCGTTCAGCAGTTGCAATGCCGCATATAAAGTGGTGGTTTTGCCGCTGCCGGTCGGACCGGTAACCAAAATCATCCCGTGGGGTTTACGGATCAAGTTGGAGAACAAAGCCACATTGCGGTTGGATAATCCTAACTGATTGAGCCCCAGCATGATGCTTTCCCGGTTCAAAATTCTTAAGACCGCCGATTCGCCGTACAGGGTAGGCGCCACCGCCACCCGCAAGTCCAAATCGCGGTTATTGATCCGAACCCGGATCCGGCCGTCCTGGGGAATCCGCCGTTCGGTAATATCCATTCCGGCCATTAATTTAATCCTGGAAATCACCGCCAAAAACAGATTTTTAGGTGGCGGAATCGCCTCCTGCAATACACCGTCAATCCGGTAACGGACTTTGATTTCATCTTCAAAAGGTTCCAAATGAATGTCGCTGGCCCCCGCTTTCACGGCGCCGGTAATGATGGTATTGACCAGCCGGATAATGGGAGCCTCGTTGGCCATATTTTCCGGAACAATGGAACTGGTCTCGATGGTTCCGGAGGAGTTTTGATACTGGCTAAGCTCGGATTCGTTCAAATCCTCCAATACCGCGGCCACCGAGTCCAGAGAAGAACCATAATATTTTTCCAGCGCTTCTTTGATACGATCCATCGAAGCCGCCATCAGTTTTACTTTATAAGGGAGGATTTCCCGCAATTGATCCAAGACAGCCAAATCCAGCGGTTCGGAAGTTGCCAAAGTAACCCGGTTTCCCTCGAGTTTTACCGGAATAACCTGATACTTCTCGGCCTGGCGGGAAGTGAGGAGGCCGATGGTTTCGGGCTCAACGCCAAACTCCATCGGATTGCCGTAAGGGATTTGGAGTTGAATGCTTAAAGCTTTCGCCAGTTGTTCCCCCTGGATGGTTCCAATCTTGAGTAATGTTTTACCAAGGGGCAAAGCAAATTCCCCTTGCTTTTCCAGCCCTTCCGCCAACTGGTCCTCGGAAATACATCCCTGCTTTATCAGGACTTGTCCCAACAATTCCATAAAATACTCCAAATTAAATGTTTTCAATTTTTATAATTTCGGGGCATATATAAAATCTCCTGCTAAAAATTGTCAATGAAACCCCTTCTCGTTTGGAGATTTGTTCAAAATTATTTTTTCCCTTGGAGGAGTAAGGTAATCCCCTTTTAGTTCCCCCGCGGGCAAACAAAAACCAGTCAAAAAAACGCCCCGGTCTCTAACCGCAGCGTTGTATTTCTGTCCTAAATCGGGTCGCCGTATTTTGGGGCGTAGGGGCGTATTGCAATACGCCCCTACGCCATGCCATATTCATACCCATGATTGTTTTCTTTCATAATTGATCCTTTTTTTACGGAAAGGATCCTTTTTTTTCGAAAAAAGTCAATTTACTCGCCCAATCGATCCTTTGCGTCGCGGAAAGGATCGATTTTGTCGTCCGGAGGACCGAGCGGGTCACAAAAAGGATCATTTCCGTAACTAATCGATCCATTCTTCTCATAAAAAGTCCTTTCGGTCGCCCAAAAGATCGATCCGGCTCCAAAAAAGTTCTTTTTCTCCCTCCGATCGGTCCTTTTTTCTCCAAAAAGGATCGTTTGACTCATTCAAAGGATTCTTTCCGCAGTAAAAATGATTCTTTCGGTGATTCAAAGGATCGATCCAAAGGTTTTAACCACAATTTTTTCTCTGCGCCTTGGCAGGAAATTCGATCTTTTAGGCTTCGAAGTATTTTCTAGAATACTAATTTTGCCCTGAAGTTCTTTCTCTGTGTCTCCGTGTCTCTGTGGCAAATTCAATCGGGGATTTCCAGGTAACATCGAGTCTTCTTCTCGCCTGTTTTTTGGGGTTTTGGGAAACACGGATGCCATATATTGATTTCAAATTGCTTTTTAGATGCCTCAATTTTTTATGATACCGGTTGCAAACCCACCGGAAAATCAATTCAAATCCGGTTCATTATCCTTTTTTTCAAACGGTAAAGTCTCATGGGGTGTTGGGTGGATTTCTTCAGCCGATGAACTCTCACCCGGCGCAGCCGCCGCAGCCTGCGTAGCTCCGCTTGGGGAGCCATCATCCGGCAGGGCCGGGAGTTCTTCGGTTTTCCATGTATAATACCAGGACGCTTCGGTTTGATTGCCGGAATTATCACGGACCTTCAAGGTGAATTGATGTTTCCCCTCCGACAGCCCTTTGGTATTCCATTGGATATTGCCGGCTTTTTGATTATAAATATAATCATCTTTCGGAAGCTCATCCACATAAAACTTGATCCGTTCCGGATCAATTCCGCTGTCCCCATCAAAAACAGCCACCCGGATGTTGGTATAACCGGTCAAGGTGGCCCCGTCCGCCGGTGTGAGATCATCAATAACCGGAGGAGTGAGGTCATCATTTTTATAGCCGTAAAGCAAACGAATATTGTCAATGTAGAGGATTCCGGCGGATTTTTTATGATTGTCGGTTTCGATATAACGCACCGGAGTATAAATATAAAGTGGTAACATCTTATCCTGGGGGATAGCCGCTTCGACATATTTCCAGCCTGTCCAATCAACGCCCTGGTTTCTCGGTGTGAAATCCACATCAAATTTGCTCCCCGTTCCATCCTGTAACATTCCCCGGAGCCAATGACTCTTGCCGTCGCCGTAGACCCACATTCCGATGGCTGTTGGGTAACCGTCGATTTGAATCAGGGGATCCGCTTTCAGAAAACAACCGGCGGTTCCGGATAAGCCGGCGGTCATATTGTATTCAAGCTTTAAAGACTTTTTACCGAACATAACATAAGGTTCAGCGGTTTCTTCACTCATTTCAAGGTCGCCCGGGGCAATTTTGGTCCGGGTGGCTTTCCAGCCGGTAACGCCATCCTCGAAATCTTCAATCACCACCGGCAGTTTTCCCACAGATACCGGGATTTCACAACTTTTGCCTCGATAGGTGGCGATAATGGTTCCCGCAAAGCCCGAACCGGACGCCGCCGTAAAAAGTCCGTTTTGGTCAATGACGCCGATATTCCCGGTAACGCTCCAGGTAAATTGAGTATTCTGGCAAACAACCGGAAATATGCCGGCTCTAGCTTCAATCGTCATGAGGTGGGTTGAACCCGAATCAGCCGCTAAACTGGAAATATTGAAATGAAAATCAATATCTCCAACCACCCTGATTTGCGCCAATGCGCTCCGCCGGCCTGACTTTACGATAATCCTTCCCGTAGCTGCTTCCCCTGCTGCGATAAACTTCCCGTTTTGATCAATGGAACCAACCTTTCCTTTCGTGCTCCAAACGGGGAGATCGGGAATAACAACCGGCATATAGGCATCATCCGTCCCCAGAACATTAAAATCCAAAGCAGCGCCGGCCAGAATCAATGAATCGGGGGGATTCATATGCAAGTGGGCTAATTTGCCGTTCCGCACGCGCGCATGGGCGGGCGCACTTTCCACGGCGGATACCAAAATCCAGGCATTGCCGTCCGGCCGCTCTTTCCCGTCGGAGGGCTGATTTACAATCGTCAATTCCGATTCCCCGGGCTTTCTGACCGCGATCGTCGACGAGCCTCCCCCGTCCAGATTCACTGCGCTCACACATCCCTGCTGACGCAAAAACTCGGCGGTATCAAGCAAATTTAAGCCCATGCTATAACCGGGCCTCCGTCCGTCCAACACAAAAAGAACGACGGTTCCGTCCGGTTTAACACCCAAACAAGTACGGGGATGGACATTGGTATCCGTGGTAACCACTTTCCCATCCTGAAGGATAACCGATAGGGTGCCGATAGCTTCCTGTACCGCAGGCCAAATGCTTTTGCCCCCGGCGGCGCCAATTTCATCGCGAATTTCCAAATTCAAAGTATCGCCGATAACGAGCCCCTTCAAAGCGGCAATATCCTCCTGATTGCCACCGGTTTTGGCCATGGCGATCACCATTTGATTTTCTCCAATCGGAATATCGCTTTCCGCGCCGGAAGCCCCGTCGCAAATAGCGGATACTTTCAGCGTCATCGTTTGCCCGAGGGCTTGTTTACCGGAAATAATATCGCAAATGACATGATAGCTCGGATAAATTTTGTTCTTGGTTGAATCGCCGAACTCATGGCTAAAAAGATAACCGCCGGATTCCCCCATATCGGCGTTAAAATGGGGAACTCGCAAATCACCCGAAGGTAACTTTACATAAAAATTTACCCGCAGGTTCCCGGCGACAATCTCCCCACTCCGGGTAAAACCGATGCAAAAGTCTTGATTGGGATAGGTTACCAATCTTCCGTCATGAATCATCGGCCCATCGGGAACACCCGTATTGATATTGAAGCCATCGGCATTGATTCCGCCAAAGACGACATAACCTTCAGCTTCTACCTGGCGAATAAATTGGCTGAGAGTGTCTCCTCCGTATAAGCGCTCCCCATAAGTGGCAATCATTTTCAATTGGTGATCGGAAGGTTTGAATTGAATGGTAAAGCCCCGCTCGATTCCTTGGGATCGATTTTCCGCTACATATTTATGATAGGTTGCATTGGGGGCAAAAGTTACTTTACTTTGCCATTCTATACTCCCTATGCCTTCCAACGGAATGCTCTCCGCGCTGGTGACCCCTGGAAAATAAAACAAAAAACCGACAACGGTTATGATTGAAATAAGTCGTTTTATTTGCCAGTCAAAACCATAGCTTTGCACGATTGATATCCTCTTTAGTTGCTTAATTGCTCGGCTATACCATCAATCGATCCATTCCCATTCTGATGATTCGGTTTAGAATGATTTGTAGCTGCATCGATTCGCTGGTAGACAGCCGATACTGGCATTTTACCATTCTGTTTCATGACTGAACCGGATGAGCAATCCTTCAATTGTTTTTATCCGGTCTTGATTTAGATTTTGAATAAAGCGACAATATTGCGATTGCCATTCCTTGTCAAATTGCTTATTATTTTTCGCTGATGAAGACAAGTCCAGGTGTTCGTCACGGAGTTCATCAAAAAATACCACTTTTCCCAAAACAGCCAGTTCGACATCGCCCAAAACGTTAAATAATTGTCCAAATTCATCCCCATAGAGGCAATCCGCTTGAAACAAATCCATAAAATCTTCCACGGAGTGAACATTGGAAACGATCTGATCGATTTTTTCCCCAATATCCGACATCGCCATCAGGTGTTGGATTAAAATTTCAAAGCTTAATTCATCCATTTTATTTCCGGTCTGAAAAGCAATGCTGCCCGTTTCGGATTCCGGATCGGTCTTTGTTACAATCATATGGAGTAAACTGTCGTTTTTAACGGCATTTAATAAACGCGGATAAAACAATCGCTGATAGCGGGCAAGATAATTTCGGAGCTTGATTCCATTGATTTGGAGGTCCGCCATAATCTTGGCAAAAGCTTCATCAACCTGCAAACTCAGCTCCGCAGGTTTTTCCTTCCCCAACCGGCTGCGGAGAAATTCGGCTTCAGATAAGGAAATATCCAGCCGGCTGCCGTGATTTCCCGCTAGAACGGAAAAAATGGTATTATTGATGATGACTTCAAAAATATTAATCGGCGTTTTCTGAAAATCGATGCGATAAAGACGCCCGTGATTGATAAATAGCTTCAAGATATCTTCCTTATTAAAAAGCCGACAAAACTCAGTCTCGGTTGATAAATTTGCAAGATAATTCCGTATATAATAAACGCCTTGTCGGTTCATATCGTCAAACACCAATGGATAATCCAAGACACATGCGGTATCGTGGGCCTCAAAGACGATCCCGTAATTTTTAAAAAAGCCAGGTAAAGCTTCATCGATAGATGTATTATATATCTCAAAGGGAACATCAAGCTTTTTTCCCCGAATTTCCCGGTAAAGCATTTTAGCATCCGCCATACATAAAGTGATCAGTCGAATTCCTTTTTCATATATTTTAGGAATACTTTCAGTTTTCAGGCAAGCGAGCGACCGCTCCGGATCCTTAAAACTGGTCATGTAGGCATCAAGGGCATAAAAAACAGAATTCATCAGTTTTTCCGCGGTTTCGGTCCTGACGGAGCTACTCTCCCCTTTGGTATAACGCCGGATTAAATCTTTTAAGATTGCAGCAATTTCAATTTGGATGTGATTGATCATTGGCTCATCCAAAACCCCAATCCGGATTCCTTCCTGAAGTAAAGAAAGTGTATAGCGATATTGATTTAAGTTTTCAGGGCGGAGTGATGTTTGGCTTAGCGCGGTTAAATTTCCCAATATCAGACAGCTCCTTTACTCAAATCTTCTTGTAACTTCTTTTGCTTCAAATCTTTCACAAGATTTTCAATTCCTGTTCCTTTAAACATTTTCAACGAACCACCACAAATATTGACCCAATAATCGTTCATTTCTTTTATCAATTCAGCATCTCCAACATGGTCATCCGTTTCATTTTTCAAATAGTAAAATAATTCCAGAAGATCCCGAAGAGTGAGGGCATAGTCTTCTTGACCAATCAAAGGTGAGCTACAAAAAGCGGTGATTAATTTACAAACTGCATCCAAATCAAGTTCCACCCGGCCGTAGTTTTGAAGGGCAAGGCTTCGGGCTTCGATAATTTCTTGCGCCTCTTGGGTCGTTAAGGTTAATCCATATTTTTCAGATTCATCGTTCATCTGAAGTATTTGCTGTATCTGGACATGTTCCGGCACCCTACCGATATAATCTAAAACGAATGGCAACGACATAGTTTCGACTCCTATTTTTGAATTGACATTTAACATGAAATATGGTATATTAAAAATTTATTTGCATTAATATTATATGTTTGATCCCCATCTCTGTCAATCAATATCCTTGAGGGGGATTTTTTTAAACAACATCAAAAAGAGCAGCCTGAAATAACTGCTCTCACAAATAACTTCACATCTTCATTTCCTTAAGAGATTTTCCCCTTATATTGCAGCTCTTAATCTAGCCGCCAACTGCTGTACCTCCTGTAAATTCCCATCACCGACCGCTGCTTTTACGATGGCGCTTCCAACAATAACTCCATCCGCAAGACCGGCAACCATTTGGGCCTGCTCGGGGGTGGCGATTCCGAATCCGACCGCTACCGGCTTATCGGTAAGGGATTTGATTTTTTGAATAAACCCTGGCAACTCCGGAGGCAGACTGCTGCGGATTCCGGTAACTCCTTTTAAGGAAACGGCATATAAAAAACCGGTGGAAGCTTCCGCGGCCAGGCGGATCCGCTCTTCATTGCTGGTAGGCGCCACCAGAAAATTCAATCCAATATCGAATTTCGCGGCTAATCCAGTGATTCCTCCGGCTTCATCCGGTGGTAAATCGGGAATGATTAATCCGGCACAGCCCGCCTTATGAATGGCTTCAAAAAAATTCTGAAATCCTCGCTGAAAGATCATGTTATAATACATCATCAAAATTATGGGCGTGGAAACCTTCGGTGTTACTTTTCCAAGGCTATCCAATATTTTTTCAAACGTACAACCACTTTCTAACGCCCGAACACCCGCTTGCTGAATCACCGGACCATCGGCCACCGGATCGGAGAAAGGCACCCCGACTTCGATCAAATCGGCACCGTTTTCGGACAACCGTTGAATCAATGTAACGGTTTTTTCTAAATTGGGATCCCCGGCCATAATATAAGGTATAAAAGCCTTTTTCTTCCCTTGGCGCAGCTCTGCAAATCTTTGGGCTATCCTGGTCATAATTTCACCCCCATCTCATGGGCCACCGTATAAATATCCTTATCCCCACGGCCGGATAGATTGATGATCAAAATCTGATCGCCCTTCAATGTGGGAGCGATTTTCATCCCTTCGGCGACTGCGTGGGAACTCTCCAAAGCCGGAATAATCCCTTCGGTTTTGGTAAGATATTCGAAACCTTTTAAAGCTTCTGCATCGGTAATGGAATGGTAAACCGCCCGGCCGCTGTCCCTGAGAAAACTGTGTTCCGGACCGACACCGGGATAATCCAGCCCCGCCGAGATCGAATAAGCCTCGATCACCTGGCCCTCTGGATCGGAAAGCAAATAGCTTAAAGCGCCATGCAAGACCCCGGGTTTTCCATGTCCCAGACTCGCCGCATGTTCCCCGGTTTCAATTCCTTTGCCGGCGGCCTCGACTCCAATGAGCCGGACTGAAGTCTCGGGAATGAACTCATGAAAAATCCCCATGGAATTGCTACCCCCGCCTACACAAGCCACGATACAATCAGGCAATTTTCCCTCGGCCTCCAGGATTTGTTTTTTGGTCTCTCTGCCGATCACCGATTGAAAATCCCGGACCATACCCGGATAAGGATGGGGTCCTCCCACTGTGCCGAGAATATAAAAAGTATCGTCGACATTGGCGACCCAGTCTCGTAATGCTTCATTCATGGCATCTTTTAAAGTACGGTTGCCGGAAGAAACCGGCCTGACTTCGGCCCCCAATAGCTTCATCCGGAAAACATTCAAGGATTGGCGGGCAATATCCACTTCCCCCATAAAAACCACACATTCCATTCCAAACTTCGCCGCCACGGTCGCGGTGGCCACCCCATGCTGCCCGGCGCCGGTTTCAGCGATAATCCTTTTTTTGCCCATGCGCTTGGCCAGTAAAATCTGGCCTAACGTGTTGTTGATTTTGTGAGCCCCGGTGTGGTTTAAGTCCTCCCGTTTCATGTACACTTTTCCCCCGCCAAGTTCCCGGCTGAAACGAGAGGCATAGTATAAGGGAGTCGGCCGTCCCGAATAATGTTGGTATAAATCTTCCAATTCAGCGATAAAATCCGGATCTTGGGCGTATTTTTGATAGGCGGCGTCAAGTTCGTCGAGAGCTGCCATTAAAGTTTCCGGTACATACCGGCCGCCATAGGATCCGAAGTACCATTCCTGTCGTTTGGTATTCACTTGATTTTTCACTCCTGTCTCATATTTTCCGGACATTGCTCATCAATTCCCCGATTTTCCGGTGATCTTTAATCCCCGGTTCCATCTCCACGCCGCTCGATAAATCGACGGCACCGGGTTTGGCGGTTTCGATCGCGGTTTGAATGTTTCCCGGATGCAAGCCGCCGGCCAAAATCATCGGATAACCCAAACTCCGGAATCCTTCAAACAAATTCCAATCGAAAGTTTTCCCAGTCCCCCCTTGGGAACCGGCGCAAAAAGCGTCAATTAAAATGGCCCGGATGGGTAGATCCCGCCACGCCGGATCCGGTTGGTCCAATCCCGCCTTAAATGCCTTAATCACACGTCCCGGTAAAACATCGGCAATCGCCTGGGATTCGATTCCGTGCAATTGGGCCAAATCAAGCCGGCAATCTTTTAAAATTTCACGAATCACTAAGGCATCTTCATTTACAAAAACCCCCACTTTGGTGATAAAGGGCGGTATTTCCCGGGATATCTCATAGGCTTCGGCTACGGTTATCCGGCGCTTCGACGGCGCAAATACGAATCCCAGAGCGGATACGCCCTGATGAACACAAGCCAAGGCATCTCCCAGGCGGGTAATCCCGCATATTTTCACCGGAATCATCCGTCAACCCCCAACAACTCATGAATTTTCCGCTCCGGATCTTCTGCAGTCACGATCGACTCACCAATCAAAACGGCATCAACACCCGCTTCAGCAAGCTCTTCGATATCGCGGCGATTTTGGATGCCGCTCTCCGATACTATCGTGATGGCACGCCTGCAGGACCCAGGGAGGGCCTCCAGCAACCGGTATGTCGTCCCCAAAGCAACCTCAAAAGTTGTTAAATCACGGTTATTGATCCCGATAATCCTTGCCCCATCTTCCAGAGCGATGTCAAGTTCTTTCTGATTATGGACTTCCACCAGTGGCGCTAAATCCAATGATACGGCCTCTTGCAACAATAAATGGAAATCCTCTTTGGTTAGTGCCGCTACAATAAGAAGAACTCCATCGGCTCCAGCCAGTCTGGCCTGGACCAGTTGATAAGGATCCAGGATAAAATCTTTCCGCAAAACCGGAGTGCCTAAAGTAGCTTCTTTTACTTGTTTCAAATACTCCAAAGACCCTTGAAAGAACTTTTCATCGGTAAGGACTGAAATCGCCGCGGCTCCTCCCGATTCGTAGCTTTTGGCCAGCGCCGCCGGATTAAAGTTGGGACACAGTAATCCCTTTGAGGGAGACGCCTTTTTGACTTCAGCAATTAAACGGATGGCTTCTCCCCGCAAGCTCTTTTCAAAAGGCCGGACCGGCGGACACCGGTAAAGGTCCCGTTCGATCTCCCGAAAGGGGCGCTTCTCCTTTTGGACGGCAATTTCGGTTTTCTTGGATCGTAATATTTCATCTAGAAACATGATTTACCTCATCAAACCGCTATTCTTCGTAATTGTTGCAACTTATTAAAGGCGAGCCCTTCATCAATCAACCGGCGGGCCGCGGCAATACCCGCTTTAAAATCAACGGCAACTCCCGCCGCCATCAGCGCCGCGGCAGCATTCAACAATACAACCGAAAGCCTGGGGCCTTGTTCGGCGCCACTTAGTATGGATTCGGTCACCAGAGCATTATCCCTGGGGGTTTCTCCCCTTAATTGCGCGTTGGAGGCGGGCTCCAAACCTGCATCCTCAGCCCGGAATGAAAAAGTTTCAATAATTCCATCTTTTAAGAAACTAACTTGATTGACTCCTTCCAAGGATAATTCATCCAGACCCCCGCCTCCGTGAACTACCATGGCCCTTTTGGCGCCTAACTTTTGCAAAACCTCCGCAATGATCCCGGTAAGCGAATGGTCATAGACTCCTAATAACTGGCAATTCGCTCCCGCAGGGTTGGTGAGGGGCCCCAAAACATTAAAAATTGTCCGAAAGCCGAGTTCACGCCGGGGTCCCACCACATATTTCATGGCGGAGTGAAAGGCCGGCGCAAAAAGAAATCCGATGCCTGCTTCTTGTAAACATTTCTCCACCCTTTCCGGGGGCAAATCCACTTTGACTCCCAGCGCTTCCAACAAATCGGCGCTGCCGCAACGGCTGGACATGGCCCGGTTCCCGTGTTTGGCCACCGGAATACCGGCAGCCGCGACAATAAAAGCGGCAGTCGTGGAAATATTAAAAGTATTGGCACCATCGCCGCCGGTCCCGCAGGTATCAATGACAACCGGCGCTTCATATTTGACTTTTAAAGCTTTTTCCCGCATAACCTTAGCCGCCCCGGCAATCTCGGTCACGGTCTCCCCTTTGAGCCGCAAGGCCGTCAGGAAACTACCGATCTGGGCCTGGGAAGCCTGACCTTCCATAATCAAATTGGTAGCCTCAACCATCTCTGCTTCCGTTAAGTCTTCCTTACGGATTAACTTGGCTAAACTTTCCTTCAGCATCTACGCTCATCTCCTCTATATTTTCAAAAAATTCTCCAGCAAGCTCTTTCCAACTACGGTAAAAATCGATTCCGGATGAAACTGAACCCCGAAGGTCGGATCCTTCAAGTGCTGGAGTCCCATTACCAAACCGTCGTCGGTGGTGGCTGTGATTTCTAGTTCAGATGGGAACGACTTCTTCTCGACTACCAGGGAATGATAACGGACCGCCTCAAAGATTTCCGGTATCCCCGTAAAGATACCCCGTCCGGTATGACGGATGACAGAAATCTTTCCATGTACCGGAGCGGGCGCCCGGATGACTTTTCCTCCGAACACTTCCCCGATACACTGATGGCCCAGGCAAACGCCGAGCAAGGGAACTTTTCCGGAGAAGTACCGGACCACCTCAGGAGAAATCCCACTTTCTTTCGGAGTGCAGGGACCGGGGGAGATTACCACCTGATCGGGATGAAAGTTGATTACCTCGTCGAGTGTAATCTGATCATTCCGGAAGACTTTGATTTCAGCCCGGAGTTCACCGAAATATTGCACCAAATTATAGGTAAATGAATCATAATTATCGATAATCACTAGCATGCTCCCCCACCTACTTTCGCCAGCGCTGCCAGTAAAGCCCCAGCTTTATTCATGGTTTCCTGATATTCCGTTTCCGGAACCGAATCGGCCACAATTCCCGCTCCCACCTGACAAACTGCTTTATGGTCCTTAAATAAAACGGTCCGGATGGTAATGCAGGTATCCAGATTGCCGTTGAAGCCCAGATATCCTACGGCGCCGCCATAAAAGCCCCGCTCAATCGGTTCGATTTCCTCGATAATTTCCATGGCCCGGACTTTGGGAGCGCCGGAAAGAGTGCCGGCCGGAAATACGGCCCGCAGCAAATCCACTCCCGAAAAAGCGGGCATCAGTTCGCCGTAAATTGTGGATACAATATGCATCACATGGGAATAATTTTCGATATTCATCAGGTCGGCGACACTCACAGTCCCGAACTTACAGACTCTGCCCAGATCGTTGCGGCCCAAATCCACCAGCATGGTATGTTCGGCCCGTTCTTTTTCATCCCGGATCAGTTCTTGACGCAACATTTCATCTTCAGCCGAGGAAGCACCCCGGGGCCTGGTACCGGCAATCGGCTTTAAAGTAACGGTTTGCTCTTCCTTTCGTACCATGACTTCAGGGGAGGAGCCGGCCAGCTGGAATTGGCCAAAATCGAGATAAAACAAATAAGGAGAAGGATTAATCGTCCGGAGCAACCGGTAAAACAACAGCGGATCCCCTTGGAAAGGTTGTTCGATTCGCTGGGATAAAACCACTTGAAAAGCATCCCCGGCATTGATGTACTCTTTAATCCTCTCGACCCTCTCCATATATTGCTCCTTTGTCAATGAGCAGCTTTGGGTTGCCCGGCCGGTTTCCTGAAAATCGCTAAGGGGTTGCAAATCGATGGATTTGTGAAATTTGGCGATAATTTCCTCCAAATCGGCGACGGCGTTTTGGTATGTTCGCTCCAAGTCGGCTTGATCTACCTTTGCCAATACAATAATGGTTACCTTATGGGATACATGGTCAAAGGTTGTCAGGTATCGGGGTATGATCCAGTAAAGATCCGGCATTTCAATGACGACAGGCTTCAAAAGGGGTATCTTTTCGATTTGCCGGATGTAATCATAACCAATATAGCCGACCGCTCCGCCGAAAAATTTCTCCCGGTGGATGGTGGGTGCCACCTTCAAAGAATCCAATGTCTCTTTGAGAATGGCCAGCGGATCATGATCGTTGATTTTCTTGACGGATAATTTGTCGATGATCTCGGTGTGGCTACCCGTAGCTTTCAAAGTTACCAAGGGATCCCAGCCGATGAACGAATAACGGCCGACTTGTTCCCCCCGTTCAACGCTTTCCAGTAAAAAGCGTCCCGTACCTTCGGCCAGTTTGGCAAAAACCGTCACCGGGGTTTCGGAATCAGTGATAAACTCGGCCTGGACCGGAATATAATGATAGTCGTTTTCGGCTATGATTTCGGTGAACTTTTCAAATGAGGGTAAAACCTGAGTCTTAATACGATGGGTGTTTCGTTCTTTGGGTAGTTTTAATTCTTTCATTAGATCCGCGAAACCCTGAAAATCCAATGATTGGTTTCCATCGGAAAGAGCTTTATCGGGATTGGGGTGGACTTCGATAATCAGACCGTTGGCGCCGGCGGAAAGAGTAGCTTTGGCGACCGGAATAACCAGGTCGCTGCGGCCGGTTCCGTGACTGGGATCGGCAAAAACCGGCAAATGGGTTAATTGTTTCAGCAGAGGGATTGCGTTAATATCCAGAGTATTGCGGGTAATGGTTTCGAAAGTCCGGATTCCCCTTTCACAGAGAATAACCTGGGGGTTTCCTTCATACAAAATATATTCGGCTGCTTGAAGTAACTCCTGAATGGTGGCTGAAAAACCTCTTTTCAATAAAACCGGCTTTTGAATCCGCCCTACTGCTTTTAACAATTCGAAATTCTGCATATTGCGGGCCCCGATTTGAATTACGTCTACGTAGTCCATTACCTGGCCTATCTGCTCAATGCTGGTTACTTCCACCACGGTAAACAAGCCCACTATTTGCCGGGCTTTTGCCAAATACTCCAGTCCCTTTTCACCCAAACCTTGAAAACTATAAGGTGAGCTTCGGGGTTTATAGACCCCTCCTCTCAGGCCTTGGGCGCCTTCCGCTTTCACTCTCCGGGCAATTTCAAGAATTTGAGCGGCTGATTCCACGGCGCAAGGTCCGGCGATGATTACCGGTTCATTTCCCCCAACTTCAACGCCGTGGATCAGAAACCGGCTGGCCTTACCGGTTGCCCGAACCAAAGGCAGATTTTCTAAAAAAGCTTCACTCATGCTCATCTCGGCTCCTCCTGGATATAATAAAAGACCAGACTACCAAGAGTCTGGTCTTCATCACCCTGACTGCTCAGCTCATCTCAACTTAGACAACAATTCGTCCCTCTACTGGCGGGCTTTATAGCCCCTATGCTCCGGGATTCCCCTTATATAACGGGTTTACCCGAGCTTCTCCGGGCTTCGCAGCCCCTCAACTATGATAAACTAAACTAAACTAAACTTAACTTTAGCGCCTAGCGCCCTATTATTCTCTGCCGCTTTGGATTTGGCCGTGTTTTGTAAAAACTTCGGCTTTACCACGAATTTTCATGGCTGAAGTATGTTCGGTAAACTGAAACAACATCACTTCACCCCGGTCCAACTTTTCGGTGTGATGAAATTTGGTGTCTTTTCCTCTGGTCAATCCGATAATGGTGACACCATCTTCCAATGCCCGGACAACAACATAATCTCCACTAATCTCTTCTGTATGATCCAATGGCTCCATAGAACTCATCCTAAATTCAGATTTTTAAAACCGAAAAATTTTCCAATAATATATTCATATTATAGTTAGCTTTGGGATCTCTGTCAAGTAAATCATTGTACAAAACACCATTGGCATTTCCGGTTAAAGTTCATTAAAAATACTCTGGTATGCTCCTAAATCACCAAACATTACAATACGGTCACCGGCTTCGATCCGTTCCAAACCTTTGGGAAAAGGATTTAATTGATTATTCCGTTCAATCGCAAGAATCAGGAGATTCTTTTTCCGCAAGTCCAGTTCAGCCAAAGTTTTCTCCAACAGAAAAGAATCGTGGGGAATTTCTTTATAAATCATTCCCCAATCGGCGGTAAAATGCAAAATCCGGTCATACTTTGTCTTGAAAGTCATCGATGCATAAAGATACCAAAATATATGAATGAAAACCAGGAAGACAATTCCAATATCCATATAAAGATTATCCGTGATAATCCAGGATAAGGAATAGATGATCAACATAAACCACCAGGATTTTCTGAGAATAGGCACCCAGATCATCCGGGTATAGATCGGATAGTCGCTCTGATCCGGTTTACCCAGGATAAAATCCCAGGCCAATTTTAAACTTCCGGCTAAATGATTGCCGCTGGCTAATAACTTTACGACCAGGTAAATTAAGGCCGCAAAATTAAGCACCGCTACTATTAAAATCCTGACAGATACCGACATTCTTTATTCACCCCATAAAAAGATATGTCGTCATCCATTGATAAATACCACAAATGGGATTCATCATGTTTTTGTTAGTTATTTTCTTTCTTTAAAAATAAGGGTTTGATTGTAATTCAAAAGTAATTTTATATCTCGGCGTTTGTAAAACATCAAAGCCGATCACCACAATTCGTCCATTTTTTTTCAAAGATTCAGTGAGGATTTCAAGGGGGTTTTCATCTTTGTACACAGCAACTTTTTTTACTTTCAAAGAATCCAATTCTTGCATGGTTGTTTCTTTGGAGACCCAATTTCCCATGCTTTGTGAAGTGGTATCAAGCCAATGTTTCACTTTGGGAGCAAAATCCATGATGTCCAGAACGGAAGTTTTTTGCGGGTATGCAACCGCGAATACTCCCGATACCAGATCGCCGAAGTCAGGAATCGTATCATAAAAACGTAACGCATTGATTTCCGGATGACTGGCGATTTTAGCCATATCATCAACGGTAAGTCCTGACACAAGATGCATGCCAAGGTCAATCATCCCGTCTTCTGGATTTCCCCATAAATATTTTTGCTTTTCCGCCGAAAAAAAACCCATATCGGTAAACTCTGCCATTTTTCCGCCCGTGCCATCTAACGTGGCATATTTTGCATCAGGATAATAGCTGAATGCTCCTTCCCCCGCAACATAATACTTTTTAAAGCTGATCGCAACAAAACCGGCCATCAATTCTTTAGCCCTCGCTTTATCTCCGCGCGAAACGTCTTTCCATAAATATCGGGTCAGCATGGCTGTACCTTTTCCCATTTTTAATGCCCATTCGTGCCATTCATCCAAATCGGTGTCGGCGGGCATGGGTTCGGACATAACCTCAAGAGCCGTTTTAAACATCTCTTTTTTGTATTGCAAAGGAAATAACTCCTGAGTGTCATTGCCGTTCCTATCAATGAATACTTTGATAATTGAGGCTGTATTGTTCAAATCTTTCTTCCAGAACTTGGCGCCTATTCTTGATTTGGGGCCCCAAAAACCGGTCCGTGGGTCTTGATTTTCATAGAACCATTGCAATAAAGCCTGTTTCCATTCCGGAGAAAAATCATACAACTTATTCTGCCCGATGACGCCTTCCCCGTTGTAATAACTGAGCAGGCTTCTGGCGAAAACAAAACTGGTTTGCGGAAAACTAGAGGCAATCCAGCCCACTTTGGACACGTCATCCAAAAAAACCTTCAACTTTTTAGGCGTGTTAATCTCATCCAAGTATCTAAGAGGATACTTTAACCGCAACGGCTTTCCTGTTTCCTTAGCCAATGCCGCAAGATGGTTTAAGACATTTTCAGTAACCTCATTATAAGTGCAGTAAGGATAGGTATCATCCATAAATGCGCCGGTCTGGGGATTTTGAAGATTCAGATAAAATTCCATTTCCGCTTCTTTGTTGGTAAATGGCGGGATTTTAATTAATCCCACTTTCGATTTTAATTGTTTGTGCAACTGGTTAAGCCGCGACAATGCCGTGTAATAACAGCCTTTATCTAGCCAATAAGCTATCCCCAACATTTTAAATTCAAATTCGGCCATGTAATAGCCTTCTTCTTGAAGCTCCTTATTCATCCGAAACAAATCTTTGGTTTCTGTTTTTATCTGAAATACGGTAAAAAATACGGAAATAAACAAAACCAGAAAAATGATTACCACGGCGGACATTGTTTTTTTATGTTTCATAATCTTGTCTCCTATAAAAATTGATTTTGTACCCAAAAACAAAAACCCTCACCTTTATATTAAAGATGAGGGCGATACTACGCATCTATCCAGGGTTAGAAATTACTCTTACTTAAGTCATATTTTTCTGGGCCAAAATTGCTAATTGTGTCCTATCTCTAGCGCCAAGCTTGGCAAGTAAATTACTGACATGATTTTTTACTGTTCCTTCGGTTATAAACAATTCATTGGCTATTTCAATATTTGATAAGCCTCTGCCAATCAAATTCAATACTTCCTTTTCCCTGCCGGTCAATTGCTCGAAGTCACCGGATAAGTTATCAAATGTAACTCCTCTCCCTTGAGTTGAAATCATTCCCAGCACCTTTAATGTTACCTCCGGATGAAGGCAAGCCCCTCCGGCATGAACGATTCTGATGTTTTTGCATAACTCATCGGGTTCTGTATCTTTCAGTAAAAAGCCCTTGGCGCCATTCTTCAATCCATCATAAATCAATGTCTCTTCATTAAAAGTCGTCAAAATAAGCACCTTGATCTTGGGAAACAATTGATTGATTTCTTTGGTTGCTTCAATTCCGCCCAATTGAGGCATCCGCGCATCCATTAATATGATATCCGGCTGAATTTTCCTGCAGAAATCCAGCGTCTCTTGTCCATTATAGCAAATACCGACAACTTCAAAATCTTCTTCAAGTTTTAAAATAACGTTTAACCCCTCGCAAACGATCGGTTGGTCGTCGGCAATTAAAATCTTTATTTTATTCATTATTTTTCCTTCGCCCAACAATACGCCCGTCGATTTTAAAGCCCATACCTGTTTGAGACTGAAAATGAATGAAGCCGCCCATCTCTAAAATTCTGCGGTTCATGCCCTTTAAACCATTGCCGGCTTCAATCCGATTCGTCCCTTCGCCATTATCTTCATAGGAGAAATCCAAGTATTCCTGGTTGCCGGAAATGACGATTTTAACCCGGCTGGCATTGGCATAACGCAAGGTGTTAGTGATCGCCTCTTGAAAAATGCGGTACATTGCAAACTGTTCTTTGCCCGAAAGTCTCATATCCTGAATCCTAATATCAATCTGCAAACCGGTTAATGATTGAACCTCCCGTGCCATTTCCTTTAGACGGGAGGTCAATTCAAATTCAAATTTCGATTCCTTTTTTACCGCAACCAATTCCCGTACCGAAAGAATAGCAACCCGGGAAAGTTCAAGTGCTTTATCCCAATAATTTTTTGCAGCTTCCTTATCGTGGCTCACCAGTTTTTTTCCAGCTTCAAGAGTCAAAAGTAAACCGGTAAGATGGTATCCCAAGCTATCATGAATTTCACCAACAAGTTGTCTTCGTTCCGCCTCGGAAGCCAGACTTTCATTCAAAGCCATGCTTTTCTGCAATTGCAGATTAACGTATCGCAATTCCTTCGTCAACTTTTCATAAACTAATCGTTCTTCTCGTTGCCGTCTTTCACTCCAAACCAACACAAACACCAATGCATATAACAGTACCTCGAAAAATCCGGGTAAATACGGCTGCCCGCATTCCTTTAAGTTATGTAATGCTGTAGCCCCCATACTGGCGGTTGTAACAAGTATACCATAAACAAAAACAAATGGTTTAGGCAATATTGCTGTACCTTCGGCCAAATAAACCATAAAAAGTTTATCGTAGTGACCGCTTTTTGAGAGTAAAACGAAACAAAAAACCAAAATTAAATCCAGCAACAAAGTAAACACATTTACCTTTTTTTGGGTATACCGTTCAAAGCTGCGCCAAAATCCGCTGATTAATATGATAATCATTACTCCCGCCAGTTCAAGACTGACTGAAGTTTTATGAATTGCCAAAATAAAAACCAGGGCATATAAAAGACACTTTATGGCGGTTAGTAGTCTAAACATCGAGTCTTTTTCCTGATTTACCCGAATTTTATAATAACCCTCTTTTTTTCAGTCCCTCAATTAATTCCTTCTCTGTTTTTGGAGTCCCAGCCACCCCGCTGTCCATCGCCGCTTTGGCCACAGCCAGAGCCACCGCGGGCACCACCCGGCGATCAAAAGGTTTGGGGATAATGTAATCCACTGCCAGTTCATCGGTAGCCACAATATTTGCCATGGCTTTGGCCGCCGCCACCTTCATCGGTTCATTGATCTCTTTGGCGCGCACATCAAGAGTTCCCCGGAAAATTCCCGGGAAACCCAAAACATTGTTAATTTGGTTCGGATAATCCGAACGGCCGGTTCCCACGATAGCTGCTCCGGCTCCCAGAGCAATTTCAGGCATGACTTCGGGGGCCGGATTGGCCATAGCAAATATCACCGCTCCCGGAGCCATAGTTTTTACCATTTCCGCACTGACAATATTGGCGGCTGAAACACCGATAAAAGCATCGGCGCCGGCCAATACATCGGCAAGAGTTCCCTTGCGGCCCTGAGGATTGGTAAGTCCGGCCATCTTTTCCATATAGGAGTTATCCGGATTGCTCCCGGGGTATAACAATCCATTCTTATCGCAAATACTCAGGTTTTCCGGTAGCAAACCGCAAGCGATTAAAAGTTTGGCGATGGAGATACCGGCCGCACCGGCTCCATTCATGACCATTCTTATCTTAGAGATATCTTTGCGGACTACTTTCAGAGCATTCCACAACCCGGCCACGCAAACCACAGCCGTTCCATGCTGATCGTCATGAAATACCGGAATTGACATCGAGGCTTTCAATCTCTCCTCGATTTCAAAACAGCGCGGGCCCGATATATCTTCCAAATTGACGCCGCCAAAAGTCGGCTCCAGCCATTTCACGGCCTGAATAACTTCCTCAACCTTTTTGGTGCCAAGACAGATTGGAAAAGCGTCAATGTCGGCGAAATTTTTAAAAAGGATAGCCTTTCCTTCCATAACCGGCAAACCTGCTTCAGGCCCTATATCACCCAGGCCCAATACGGCAGTGCCATCCGATACCACAGCGACCATATTACCGCGATTGGTATAGTCATAACTCAGGAGCGGATTCCTGGCAATTTCTTTGCAAGGTTCGGCGACTCCCGGAGAATAGGCCAAGCTTAATTCCTTACCATCCCTTACTTGGACTTTACTGGTTACCGCAATTTTTCCATGGTGCTCCTTATGGAGTGCCAAAGCTTCTTCCCGTAAACTCATTGATTACCTCCGATTCAAGGTCAATTAAAATCAAAATAACGAAAATAAATATTCAGGAATAACTTCAATTTTATTACAAACCACAACTCTCATTTGGTTCGTTATCCCAGAAAAAAATTGGCCTTATACTATCCAGCGCCAATTAAAAAAAGGTCTGATAATGACCGATTTCAGGTTCGGACATTGATATCTGTCTTCATTACCTGCCCGCTTCTCCCGGTCGATTTGCGGGTTATGTATCGGAAATCGCCTCCATTGCGATAACCAGATTCTCTTTCTATCAATCGATAGATGAGATTCTCTCTCTAAATAACCAGCAACATCCCTTGTTAATAGTATTATAACTCATAACGATGAAAAACACATTAAAATTTAAACTAAATCCTGATTAAGCAGCTATGAAACCATCGTCAAACTTCTTTTTAATCTCCTCCCTGTTTACCTCAATTAAATCGGCACCAATGAATTACCGGAGTCAAAAAGATGCTGCTGTTCAATTATTCCAGGGAATCCCTAAAAACGGCACGCCGCCCAAACCAAAAGATACCAGCCGCCTCATGGCCCAAGAGGGTCCGTTCGGCACTTTAGTCAAGATGGCACGATCACTATGGAACAGGCCAAAGCGATTGAAGAAATCCTTCCAAAGCCGCCCCTGTCAAACGATAATAAAAACAGGGCTTCTCAAAATCGGAAGCCCTGAGTATTTTATGCAATATCATGTTTTTCAAGATAATTCTTACGTTCTCTTTCCCGTATTTCATATTCTACTTTGTCATTTAAAAAGGCCCAACATGGCCAATGTTTGTTTTTAAACGCCGTGCAAACACCTTTAATATTCCGCAAACATTCAAAGCAGTGATCTTCCTGTTTTAATCGGTTATTTCCCATTCATATTTCCTCATTTTTAATAAATTAAGGCATTATATCCTTATTTGTCTATTATAAAGGACTAATAATCCATTTTATAAATTTTTACGCCATTTTAAATAAGTTGTAATGCCTTTTACCCAACTTACAAACTCAATAAAAAACCGCTGAATTCTCAATGGTTTTGCTCCTCTTCCGGCAAAAGAAAAATCGCTTCCAGGGTAGTGACGCTATCCGACAAGCTTGAAATTTTGAACATGCCGAAGTTCTCAAGGTAGCAGGCTCCCATATTGTGCAATCCGTTCCATATTGAACTTCATCGGGATTAAAACCTTTGCCATTGTCGCGAATGATTAATTTTACATTTTTTCCTTCACGGAAATTTGAAATATCGACCTCTGTGGCATTGGCATCTTGCTGAACATTGGTTAATGATTCTTGCGCAATCCGATAAATCGCGATTTCTTTCCCCGGCTCTGGGTGCAGCGATGGCTCCATCATTAAATAAGAGTTGTTTGAGGAATATTTTTCCATACTTTTACTTATACTTAATATGTTTATCAATATTTTTGAATCGGGGCTCGGCATTGGATAATGATAAAATAAAAAAACTGGAAAAAAAGTTTAAACACCTGCTCGGTATGGTGGTGGTCGCTTTCTTAATCCTTTTTACCCGCTTGTGGGACCTCCAGATTATGGAAGGCACCGCGATTATGGTTAAATCCAGGGAAAACCAAACCCGGATTGTTAAAACCGATGCTCCCCGGGGAATGATTTATGATCGAAATGACCAGGTTTTAGTCACCAATCGAATATCCCACAACTTATTGGTTGTTCCGGATGATATTAATAAAAAAGAGAAAACCCAAAAAATGTTATGCCGAATCGTCGGAATGAATGAATTTGAACTTCAAGCGAAGTTGGCGGATGCGGAGTTTCAACGTCTTCCTTATCAATATCTGACCATAAAAAAAGATATCCATCCGGCTGTTTTCATTAAACTTTTGGAATCCAAATTCAACCTGCAAGGAGTAGAAGTTCAGGAAGTGCCGGTACGTTACTACCCATACAAAGATCTAGCTTGCCATTTGTTTGGATACGTTCGTGAAATCAATCATCAGGAATTGCAAGAATTAAAGAGTCAAGGTTACCATTTAGGTGATAGTATCGGAAAAACCGGTTTAGAACGAACCTATGAAAAATTCTTGCGTGGAAATAGCGGTGGGAATATTTATGAAGTGGATATCCATGGGCGGCCTTTACGGTTAATCGATAAAACCGATATCATTCCCGGCAATAATATTCATCTGACAATCGACCTAAAAATCCAGGAGGCTGCCGAGAAATCTCTGGATGAGCAGTTAAGCGCCCTCCAAAACCATACCCGATATAAAAATGCCAAATCGGGAACGGTTTTGGCCCTTGATCCTCGAAATGGAAACATTCTGGCCATGGTCAGCAAACCTGGATTTGATCCCAATTGGTTTATCGGAGTTATGCCCCAGGTAACCGCCGATAAATTGTATCAGGATCCATTCCATCCCCTAACCAACCGGAACATTCAAGGCGAGTTTGCGCCGGGATCTACTTTTAAGCCTATCACCGTGATATCCGCTTTATTGGAAAATAAAGCAACCCTAACGGATAAATTTTATTGCGGTGGCTATGATCCGATATGGAAAAAAAATTTTCCTTGCTGGGTGGCAACCGCCGCCTCGGGTCCACGGAAACATGGTCATGAAACGATTATTGATGGGTTGAAGAATTCTTGCAATGTGGTCATGGCCGAGCTTAGCCGGAGAGTGGGAGTTAAAAAACTAGCGGAATACTCCCGTCTTTTGGGTTTAGGTAAACCTACCGGGCTAAACTTATATCCCGGGGAAAGTTCGGGATTGGTCCCCGATCCGGACTGGAAGTATAAAAATACCAGGGAAAAAGTATGGCACCCAATTGAAACCGCCATGTTCGGAATCGGACAAACCTATCTTACAGTAACTCCCTTACAATTAGCAAATGTTTACGCGGCTATTGCCAATAATGGCAAGATTTACAAGCCGCATCTCGTTTCAAAAATAACAACCCCCTCCGGTACGTTGATTTCCAAGTTTACTCGTGAATTGGTGGTTGATTTAAACTTTCCCCATAGGGTTCAATCCATTATTGAACAAGGTTTAAAGGAGGTCATCGGCGATGGAGGCACCGCTTCTTCCGCGTTTCAAGGTTTCCCGACGGATAAATATCCCATTGCCGGAAAGACCGGTACTGCTCAAAAACCCCCCTATGACAATTCCGGAGTATTTGCTTGTTATGCACCGGCCGATAAACCCCGAATCGTCATCGTAGTTTTTATTGAACAAGGAGGTTCCGGTTCCGGCGGAGCTGCTCCTGTAGCTCGAAGGATTTTGGAAGCCTTCTTTCATCTTGAAGAGCGGCCTCAAATCCACCATATAACTCCTATAATCAAACCAAAAATTAACGTGGAAGCTTCAAAAGAGGTAACCCCAACTCCAGAACTGAATCAGGAATTGCTTGATAATCCCAACGAAAGTATTCCTACGGTTCCGGAAATCACAGAGCCCGAATCAGCACGAAATGAAAATTAAAAGGACTCCAACACGGTTTTATAAGCAGTTAAAGTTTGTTCAGCCACCCTTTCCCAGGTGAAAAAACTTAAAACATGTGATTTTAGTTCGGAGTTTTTCCTGGCCAGCCAAGCTTTTTCCACCGCCTTTTCAATACTTTTCTCCTTGGCGGGGTTGCAATAGTAGGCCAAGTTTCCCAGGTATTCCTTGGCGCAGCCGCGCACCGTTGTGACAACCGTACATCCGGCCAGGGCGGCTTCCAAAGACACAAGGCCGGGAGTGTCATACCAGCTTGCCAAAACATGAACCCGGGCGGCAGCATAAGCGGAACTCAAATCCTTTTGAGTAAGACTGTCGATAAATAATACCTTATGGCCTGCAGCTTCCCGACGGCAATCCCGATAATACAGGCCATCGTTGATAGGACCAAGCAACACCAAAGGTAATCCAATATTCTTGGCTGCCTGGATGATGGCCAATTGATTCTTGCGCCGACATATTCTGCCTACTGAAAGTAAAAAGTCCTGCCATCCATGGCGATTTACAAAAGATTCCGGTCTTGCCCAACCGTAAGCTTGATCAACTCCGTTAATCACGATTCTTGCCTTGGGGACCCGTGAAAATCCTTTTTGAATCACGGCCAATTCAACTTTTGAATTAGGGAGAATTAAATCGACGCCCCGGAGCATTTCTTCCCGCATCGGCATGCTTTTTTGCCACCAATCCTTCAGATGTTGTAAATTGGCGTTTTGCAGCAAAAACTCCTCGGGATTCCAATAAATCGTTGACAAAACAATTTTTTTCTTTTGATCCCGGGCATTCCGGAAAAGCGGATAAATCTCATCTACTGGCATAAGGTTAAATAAATGGATCAAATCGTATTTTGCTAAATCAATTTGCGGATCGCAGCTGATATCGGCATCAATATTTATTTTTTTCAAATATTCTTGAGTTTTAAGAAGCTGAATTCCGTCTCCAGCAACCGAATTCCGAAAACTATTGCGGTTTTGCAATAAAACTTTCAAATGAATATTCCTCCCTAAATTGTGCAAAGTCCCAAATCCAAATGAATTTTAAGGCGCCTCTTCCTCCATGGAACCGTCTGCAAAGGCTGATAGCTGCAATTGCGAATTTCCGGAAATAATTTCCGATTCGTGAATTGTACATGTTCGTCATTGGGAATAAATCGCCAAAACGGTAATTCCAGAGATAGCTTTTGGAGGTATTGTTTTTGATCCCAATATTCGATCTCTCCGGTGAGGCATCCTTTGATTAAAATGGCATTCTCAGAGTACTGGTAATTGAATTGGGAAATTTGAACTTCGTTTTTGGCAATCTCTTGTAGGCCATCTTTCATCAGAGGCAGATTCCAATCCAACCCCAAGTCCTTAAAATTTATTGAATACTCCACATTTTCTTTTGGGTCAATTGAAGCTAAAGGAGCCAATTGAGGTAACTCCGCAGCGATTTTAACTCCAATTCTCTTTAGATGGAAAGCCTTCATCACAGATTTAAGCAAACATTGATAATCAATGTTTATATCCGTAAGTTGAAAGTGCTCGTACTCCGGTTCACAGATTAATTCCAATTCCATTTCCGGTTTCACTTGTCCCCATATACAGGAATTTCGAAAAATCCGTTGAAAATGATCCTCGCGATTCTGCCGTTGGTGATCAACATACCTGATATTAATGGCTATCACCCCTTGGATGGATAACCATCCTTCATGAGCAGTTCCGGTAATCTCCAATACCCTTCCGAGTACTTTGATAATCCGCAGCGGATGAAATTTCAATGGTAGATTTTCATTAACACTGAAAGAATAAATTTTTTCACCGAAAAATGCCTTGGCTTCAATTACTTCCGAAGAAGAATCGTCTCTTACAATCGAAGTTACCTGCTTTTGATAGATTTGGGGGTTATATTGAAAATCGAGAATAATATTCAGATGATGGCTTCGGATAGCAGATTCAACAATTTTACTTTCCAAAACAGCTTCCATAATCGAATGAGGACTCTTGGAAATAAAACCGGAGAATAACTCATCGAAAAAGGGCCGGTATTCTTGATATTGTTCAACTCCGTCCAAGTTTATAAAAGTAATCCCCAGAATCAAATCAACATGCAAAAGGGCGCCTTTCTTGGTTCCGGAATTTTCGTAACGAAGCTCTTCCAATTGGATTTCTATGAGTTCTTTTATATTGGGCATTTCAACCTGAAATGATTTTAGGAAATGAAAACTTCCCCTATCTTTCAATGTTAAAGTTTCGATTTGTTCAATCGGTAAAGTACTGCCTGCACTGGGCTTTAAACATAATAAGTCGCGAAATGTTGTAAGATACCATCGATAGTCTAAACGGAAAGTCATAATGCCACCCCATTCGTCCATTGCCTCTGAGTGCCAGTCTGCCTCCTGAATATCACCGTAAAGTGTCAATTTTTGATCCCGGTTCGGAGTTGGCACATTAACCAATAGACTGATCTTCTCCTTAAAAAAAATTCTATCCAAAGTCTTGTTCATTGTTCCTTCAATTTCAGCAACTGCGATGGGAAGAGCAGAAAGATCCGTAAATTTGGCTTTACCGATAAAACTTTGCAGTTGACCACCATGTGCAAGCCTATAAGGAATTTGAACCAGAGTGCTGTCTTTTCCCTGGTTGGTTACGGAATTTACTTTTATTTTGTTATATGGGGGCATTTTTTCCACCTGGGCGGATGGTTTGACACTTAATAAGAATCCCTGTTCCAAAACAGCAAAACGAGAGTTTTTGGGTGAAGGTTGAAGAACAAAATACTCTTGGGATAAGTCGGTTTGTAAATCAGAAAGCGACCCCTCAAAGGACCTGCCGATTAAGACAGTGAACTGAATTTGGTCTTCTACTTTTCGGAGAGCTTCACCCAATTCGATATACTGAATCTGACGCTTTAGCGTTCCAGTTGCAAACAGATTCTGGCTGTGGTTCATCAAGCGAACCTCTATCAAACAAAGGTCGATTTGAAAAATCTCTTTTGAAAAAAGCTCCCGGTATCGAGTGACCGTGCTAAATCGCCCCACCCGTTCTTCGAACATCGCGGCTCCTTTTTGATCCATCTCGATAATTTATATGCCGCCTGTTCTTCAAAAATCAACCGCAGGAAAATTTAGAGATTGAAATCACCCTCAAATTGCAGTGTGTTTGGAGTTGAATTCAAAAAGAAGAAGGTTGCTCAACATAATTGAACAACCTGTTTCTAGAAACGATCCCTTGTCGGATTTTTTACATTTTAATTATGAATTACAAGTAATACGGCGATACAATCTGTACTAATAACTGTTGAGTCTCAGTAACCTTAACAAAGAATTCGATGACGACTTTTTGGCGTAAGGTCGAACTATCCAGAAGTTCGAAAAGAATCGTTTCGATTCTGGAATCAACCCTGACATTCATTCCGGGGGTAGCTCCGATGATGTCTAAGAATGTGCTGAATGGGATGTTTTCAGCTTGATGATGTTCTAAATTATCTTCACCGATGAAGAAAATTTGCTTATGTAAAATCCCTTGAATCACTACTTTATCATTGATGACCTCGGTTACAATGTCACGGATAGTAGCAACGATTTCACGAATTTTGACGGTAGGTATCGGCAATCCAAAAACATTCTCAACCAAAATCTGAGTTGTATTTTCTCCGGTTACGGTTTCAAGTTTCAGTAATGCTCCCGGGCCTAAGACGATATTAAGTTGAACACTTTCAGTAACTTTGGCAAAGAATTCAACGACTACTTTTTGAATTAAGGTGGTAGCATTTTGTAGCTCAAAGTTGACAAATTCCACAGTCGGTACCACTTCGACGTCCATTCCGAAAGTTGCGCCTGGTACATCTACAAAAGTAGAGAATTCAATATCTTCAGCCTGATGTAATTCGATATTGTTGGTGCCGATGAAAAAGATCTGTTTATGAAGTATACCTTGAATGATTACTTTATCCTGAATGATATGCGTTGTTATATTGCGTATAACTACCGTAATATCATCAATTTTGATAGCAGGCGTTGAAAGGGCTACTATATTCTCGAACAGTTCTTGCTTGGTATTCTCGCCTACAACCTGATCAACTCTTACTAAAGGTCCATTACCGGTAACCACATTGAGTTGTCTGCTTTCGGTAATTTTTACAAAAAATTCCAATACTACTTTTTGATGAATAAGAGTTGGTGTCAGTAAGTTAAAAATAACAGTTTCAACCACCGGATCAACTTGAACGTTCATACCGGGCTCCGCTCCCGGAACGTCAATAAAGGTACTAAATGGAATATCCTCCGCCTGGTGGTGAACAATATTATCTTCTCCGACAAAGAAGATCTGTTTGTGCAAAACCCCTTGAATGACCACTTTATCTGCAATGACATCAGTGGTTATATTTATTACCCGGGCATTAATATTCCGGACTTTAATTGCAGGAATTGTTAAAATAACATTTCGTTCAACCAATAATTGCCTCGTATTCTCACCAATAACCACTTCTGCCCGAATTAAAGGGTCCATATATTTCCCTCCTTATATTTTTTATTAACCCCTTGAAACCAATACGAATTACTTTTTAGCACCTCCCTGGTCATCTTGAACTGGACACCTATCACCGGATGTTGTTGCTACCGATTCTTTTAATGGAAGGCTGATTAATTCTGAAGCTGTCGAGGAACTTTCTTCCGTTGATTTTGTTTGATCGGGCAAATCCATACCATGGCCATGAAATTGGTGATATTTTGTTAGCCAAGCCGTAAGAGAAATGAGTATGAAAAGGTAAGTTAAAATTCCAAATAATAGTGGTAAATTCACGCTTAGTCCTCCAGGCACTCAGGTCTTTGGCTAAACTTTACTGGAAACCAGCTGGTTCGCGCTTGTATAATCAACCTCCGGTTTTTAGCTAGTATAATATATGTGCATTTGACCTTTTGTGCGCATGGTGGAACTTTTAAATTCTATGGCAAAAATCTTAAATCGTTGAAGACCATTCAATACAATAATATTATGGAAGGGATTTTTTGGGGACTGGCTTTCCTGGGCTTAGGATAACATTGAAAAATTTTTCATGGATTTAAAAAATAACCCTACCAAAGGAGGGTTTATTGATAAAAAATTCCTATTTTTATGTAGGGATTTAATACGCGACAAAAAAATTTGGACCCAGCTCGATGTCCAAATACTATATTATAAGTCTCCGCTGGTTCTGTAATGTGAATCGTAGTATCGTTAAACAAAGCTATATTTTTGGGAATTGCAAAACCATAACCGCCGATTAAAATCCGAATACCGCCATAAATCAATAAAAACGCCAAAATTATTGAGAAAATAGGTATATCGATATGAAAACCCCTCGAATAATTACAGTTGTCCCAATAATAACGAGTACAGCGCCTAAAAAAATTCACTACATAGAAAGCTCATCCAAAATACCTCCTCTTTCATAAACTTCCCATTATTTATTTTCGGTCGTGTGAAACGGAATCTTTTCTAGGGAATTAAAGCGGTAAAATCCCCCTGATTTTGATTTGGCGAAAGAGCTGATTGCCGAAGTTTCTTTCTGGCGTTGCCCCGGCTTAAGAGTGAGCGTGAATAACATCCGTCGGGCTTAAATCATATAATACAACATATGACTATTCAGCGAGAGGATATCATTACCATGATCTTTTCTTTAATTGTGCTTGCGACTTCTTTGAGTCTTGATGCGCTCGGGGTAGGACTAGTCTATGGTTTAAAAAAAGTCAGAATTCCGCTCCTATCCAAACTTGTAATATGCTTTTTTTCGATTGTTTATGCTGGGTTGGCGATTCTAATTGGTAGAGCTTTTTCATATATTTTACCGCCTATTTTCGCCAAAATTTTAGGAATTTCCATATTATGCCTCATGGGAATTTGGATTATCGTGCAAGCTTTATTGAAAGATGCGGCGGAAAAATCGGCAGAACCAACTTTATGGAAAATGGCAATTAAATCATTGGGTATAACGATTCAAGTGATTCGTAATCCAATGGAATTCGATATTGATAAGTCCGGAGCCATTGATACGCCGGAATCTTTACTTTTAGGATTAGCCTTGTCGGTCGATGCTATCGGAGTTGGATTCGGTAGTGCATTAACCGGCTTTTATTCTTCTACCATCCCCTTGGCGATTGGAGTTTTTCAATTAATCTTTCTGTATATAGGCACTTTTATCGGTCAAAAAGTCACTCTATTGCAGAAAATCAACCAAAAAATACTCTCGCTGTTACCGGGGATATTATTAATTTTTTTGGCGATCATTCGTCTATATTAACTAATCGGTTCTACATGAATATGAATACTATCAATATCCCGGATATTGGACTCTATTTTTTCCCGAATCGCTTTGGTAAGGGTTTCAATCTGTTCGATTGAATATTCCTCCTTCATTTCACAATGGAGAAAAATAGTCAATTTGCCGCCCTGACTATAAATCTTTATATCATGACAGTGGAGATGTTCAGGTACTGTCTCGACCAATTCCAATATCTTAGCGATTGTATCTTGATTTTGAGCGGTTACATCCTGGGCAGAAATACATTGCCGTTTTACATATTCAAAATAGACACTCACATCTTTGACATCATTCAATTCCTGGCAGATTAAATCGCCAATTTCATGGGACAAATGATGGGACTCCTTCAAAGTCATGCTCTCTTTGACTTCCAAATGAATCGCAATAAATTTTTGCCCAGCCACTTCATAGATATGAATATTGTGAATATTTGTACAAATCGGAAATTTATCCACCACCTTTTTGACAGTATGATAAATCTCTTGATCATCTCCGGCCAAATCTACCGGATAAGTACTGATCATGACATCGGAATTGACAATTTTCTCTTCCAGCCTGTTTCGTACTTCATCCACAATGGAATGAACTACCCGATGACTTTCATTTCTATCAATTCCTATGTTTAAGTCGATAAAAATCCTTGGCCCCGATGCCCGTACCCTTACATTTGCGACATCCAATACTCCATTAATCTGATTCACTTCATGCAAGACTTGATTGAGTACCCCTTTAGGGGCGGTATCAAGCAATACCTCTATGGTTTGTTTACCCAGTCGAAAGCTGATGATGATGACCAATAGCGAAACCCCCAACGCCGCAATGGGGTCCGCATTATTAAGACCTGGCAATTGAAAAATTTTGCCCGCCGTGACACAAAGGAGACCAACCAAAACAACGAAAGAACTTAAAACATCACTGCTGAAATGAAGGGCATCAGCAGCCAAGGCCTGACTGCCATATTTATCGGCAGCCTTTTTCAATGCCCTCGCCCTGGTAATATCGATCACCATCGATATTACAATAATCAGGATTCCCCAGAAAGTATTGGAAACATCGCTGCCCTTTTTGTCAAATAACCGCTCCAAAGCTTCATAGATAATCCAAACACAAGTGGCCAAAAGGAGTAGAGTTTCAATTAAGGCCGAAAAACTTTCAACTTTTCCATGTCCATAATTATGTTCCCGATCGGCCGGCTTATCGGATATTTTGACCGCAAAAAAAGTAATCACGGCAGCACCCAAATCAAGAGCTGAATGGGCTGCTTCCGATAAAATACCTAAACTTCCGGAAATTATGCCAATCGTCAGCTTCATTACGGTTAAAAAAATCGCTGCAATGACTGAGGCAAGGGCTGCTTTCTTTTTCTCATTCATTTGCGGTCTCCCCTTAAAAATAATCTGCTTTCAAAAATCAAATCATGATATAAAAAAACCCTGAGACAAATATGTCCCACGGTTTCGCATTCCGCTGCCCTTAAGGCCCGGCTACTTGGGACTGCCGCAAAAAAAACTTATCCAAGGAGATAAACAATATGGGAGTGTCCGAATATCCATTGAGGCACCATATTATAATCTCATTGATTATAAAATATTTTTGCAACAGCCCTCTAGTGCTTGCTCATTAATTTTTATTCAATTCCAAATGAATGTGAATTGTATTTACATTACTATACAATAAACAATCCATTCATGTCAAGACTAAATCGCGTAAGCACGTCAATACGCGCGCCAATTCTCTGACTTCAAAATACCCTTTATAGTCGACGTTTTTTAGACTTTAAGATTTCAAAAACCACATCATCAATAATAACCACACCCACTATTTTATTTTCCTGATCTACAACTGGAACCGCTAATAAACTATATTTCGATATGATTTCGACTAAAGAATTAATATTATCCTGATCATAAACGTAGGCAATTTTGCGGTTCATGATTTGTTCAAGTTTGATATCCGGTTCAGCCACAATTAAATCTCTTAATGAAACAATAGCCGTCAATCTCTTCTGGTCGTCAACGACGTAAAGGTAATAAATCGTATCGGATTCCGGTTTCAGTCTTCTTAATTCCTGAATGGTCTGTTGCACCGTCATATGCTCTTTAAAAGAGATATAATCGGTTGACATTAAACTGCCAACTTGATTTTCAGGATATTCCATGAGTTCCCGGACTTCGGCAGAAGCTTCTTTATCCATTTCCTGCAATAACTCTTCCGCTTTATCCTCTTTCAAATCATCCAGGATATCTGCAACCTCATCAGCAGGCATCTTTTCCAAAACATCGGCGGCTTTTTCCACCGACAGTTGGTCCAAAATACTGGATTTCGCTTCGGTTTCCATTTCTTCCAAAACATCAGCAGCCCGATCATGATCAAGTGCGCTAAAAATCGCTGTCCGGGTATTTACATCAAGATCTTCTATGATATCAGCTAACTCCGAGGGATGTAAGGTATTCAACTTTGAGGATGGAGTCGAAAGCTTCAAGTTAACCAGTGGAGTTCCAATCGCCTCCATATTACTCCATAGAATAAATTTGGAGGAAATATTCTTACCAAATAATTGAACTACTTTTCGAGTCGGTTTTGCTAATCCTAAACGCCTTAGCAACCCCTCGATACCTACATCAACTGCAACAACGTATAAACCAGTGGAAATAAGGGCCAAACGGATATCGTTAACCCTTACCACTTTTTTGCCGTCAATATCAACAATTTGTTTATCCAAAATATGTTTTTTCAAGCGTATGGAATTTGGAGGGGGAGTGATTTCTGAATCACAAGTACAAAAAATTTGGTATTTATTGTAAATTTTGGTAATGGAAAAATATGTCCAATCCAGAATTTTGACTGTGCCGTCCTGGCTTTTTACCATACAAGAGGCTATCCGAGGCGGTTCTTCATTGGTAGCTATCAACTCAGTTAATTTTCCAATGATTTTTCGATCATTTATGAAAACTTTGCTTTCCAATATTCTGCTTAAATAAAAACTTTTAATCGGAGTCATGCTTTACCTCCTTGTAAACTTATAAAAGCAAAGAAAACAAAAGCTCTCACCAAAGCTGAGCGTGGTGAAAGCGATCAATCCATCACTCTCGTTCAAGCTTTGGCACTACAAAGCGGTGAAGATGCACTAGATAATGCCTTGAATGTTCGGCAATACCTGCTGACCAGCTCAGGTTGTCTCCAACCATCTGCGGTAGCATCCCATATCCTTGTAGGAACCTCGCCTACCGAGCTATTAATTTAAACTTATTGTAGCACCGATTTTAAGATATTTCAACCCGAATTCATTGGGTCAAACATCAGTTCCGTAAAATCAGGGGTTTTTTTGGGCAATAACTTTTTCAACTGCCTCAACGATATTTTCAGCTGTTAATCCATATTCAGAAAGCAACTCTGCAGGGGACCCGGATTGTCCGAAACGATCTTTCATTCCAACGAACTCCATTGGAACTGGATGGTTTTGGACCACCACTTCAGCTACAGCACTGGAAAGGCCTCCAATAACACTATGTTCTTCAGCAGTAACTATGGCTCCGGTTTCCCAAGCCGCTTTAATTATTTCCGCCGTATCAATTGGTTTAATTGTATGAATATTAATAACCCGGACGACTGTGCCCTTTTGGCTGAGAATCTCTGCTGCTTGAAGAGCTTTTTCTACCATAATACCGGTCGCAATAATTGTCGCAGCCTTACCATCTTTAAGACGAATGGCTTTACCAATTTCCGGTTTATAATCTGCATCAAAAATAACCGGCATCGGTTCCCGGCCCAGACGAATATAAACAGGCCCATAATGATCAGCGGCTGCAAAAATTAATTTTTCCGTTTCCACTGAGTCGGCCGGGTTTAAAACGGTCATTCCGGGAATAACTCTCATTAATGTTATATCTTCAATGGATTGATGGGACCCACCGTCATCACCAACTGTGGGACCGGCATGAGTTGCAGCAATTTTAACATTCAAACCGGGATAACCAATTGTATTCCGAACCTGATCATAGGCCCGGCCGGTCGCAAAAATAGCAAACGTACTGGCAAACGGAATCTTTCCGGTGGTTGAAAATCCACCGGCCGTGGCCATCATATCAGCTTCGGCAATGCCCATCTGAAAAAAGCGCTCCGGAAATTTTTTGGCAAAACCTGCGGTTTTGGTTGATTTTGATAAATCGGCATCCAAAACAACTATATTCGGATTTAATTCTCCTAATTTTATCAATGCATTTCCATAGGCTTCTCGGGTAGCTATTCTATCACTCACGGAAAATCCCCCTATTTTTATAATGTCGTTTAAAATCCTAGTTCTTTAAGAGCTTGTTCGGCTTCTTCCGGTTTTGGAGCCATACCATGCCAACCAGCTTGGTTTTCCATAAATGAAACGCCCTTCCCTTTGGTAGTATGTAAAACAATCATAGTTGGTTTCCCTTTTGTATTTTCGGCTTCAATAACTGCCTTATCAATAGCGGCAATATCATTACCGTCAATTTCTATGACATGCCATCCAAAAGATTGAAATCGTTCGGCAGGATTGGTCATTGATTTAACATCCTCAACTCTTCCGTCGATTTGGAGACGGTTATTATCCACGAAAGCCGTAAGATTGTCGAGTTTGTAATGAGCTGAAGTCATTGCCGCTTCCCAAACCTGACCTTCTTCAAGCTCTCCATCGCCCATTAAAACATAAACCCGATAATCTTTGTGGTCCATTTTAGAGCTAAGTGCCATTCCATTACTAACCGATAATCCTTGGCCTAAAGAACCGCTTGAAATATCCACTCCGGGAGTTTTCTTCATGTCTGGATGTCCCTGCAACATACTGTGAAATTTACGTAAAGTCGTCAATTCTTTGACATCAAAGAAACCTTTTTCTGCTAACGCAGCATAAAGAACCGGCGCACAATGCCCTTTACTTAAAACAAAACGATCACGCTCAGGCATTTGAGGATTTTTGGTGTCAATCCTCATTTTATAAAAATATAAATAGGTTAACAAATCCGCGGAGGACAGAGATCCGCCCGGGTGTCCCGATTTAGCGGCAGCTAACATCCGGATAATATGGCCACGTATTTGACGCGCCTTTTCCTGCAATTCATTTAACTGAGCTGTTGTTAACAAATGCATTCACTCCTTTTAATGGTAAAAAAACAAACTACTTATTATTATAACGGACTTTTGAAAGATTGGCTCCCTAAATTTTTATATTTTAATGAGCTTTTTTAAAAATATAAATTTATGAAGCCCAATGTAAATAAATATCTAAAAAGCCTCATATTGGAGATTTTGACTCCACAGCTTTTCTTGCCAATTGATCGCAACGATTATTATAGAGATTATCCTTGTGTCCCGGTACTTTAATCCATTCAACTTGGTGAAACTGATTTAAATGAATTAATTCCATCCATAAATCCTGATTTTCAACAGGTTTTTTTTGCGAATTCATCCAACCATTACGCTGCCAATTCTGAAGCCAATTTTGACGAAATGCGTTGATCAGGTAGGCGCTGTCTGAATGTAGTTTTACCTTGCAGGAAAATTTAAGAGCCGATAATGCACTGATCGCAGCTTGTAACTCCATACGCTGGTTTGTTGTCTTTTCCACGTAACCGGATAGTTGCTTTTCAACTTCGCCGGCAATTAAAATAGCACCCCATCCCCCCGGGCCCGGGTTTCCGGAGCAAGCTCCATCTGTATAAATCGCAACGTCCTTCACTGCTTTTCACCTTTCCATATCAACATCGATAAAAAACATTTTTTAAACTATTTATGCTCTCTGCCTATATTATCAATATATCGCAGGAACCCATTCCGTTCGATAATTTTGGTAAATGAAACCTTTTCGGCACTAAATTGTAGGGCTAACATAACGACAAGGGATACAATCTTCGCAAAATCACTTAACATCCAGACCATCATCATTCCAAGAGTGGCACCCAGTAGATTCGAACCTACATCACCCATCATGACCTCCGCCCTAAGATCAAATGGTAAATAATAAAGCAGAATTGCTATAATCGGTAAGAAGAGTCCGAAATAATTCTCTAAGTTTTTACTGAATGCCATAATAATGATAAAGGTGGCCAAGTATATTTTGCCGGCACGACCCGGTCTTAAATCAAAAAGATTAATCATATTCGTTGCTAAGCCCATAAGGATAAAATTGAGAAAAAGTTCCCAGGGCCACCAAGCCGACTGAATAGGAAAAACGGCACCAATGCTAAAAATAAGTGCAAGTAAAGCCCCGAATATTGCCTTAAACCCCCCTGAAGTCAATTTCCGGGAGCTAAATAAAGCTAAAAAATGTCCTTTAAATCCCTTGGAGTTATGATTACCCATTTGATCATCAAGCAGGCCCATAAACCCCATCCCCAGCACGATACATAAAAATAAAATTGAGTCGGGATGAGGATTTACCGAAAATAACATATTAACCATAGTTATCAAAGGTAATAAAGCCACAAAAAGGACCCCCGCTATAGCAGGGATCTTCTCTTCACGAAAATTCGGTTTTAAAAAACCAGCTTCATAAATGAGTCCCCGTATAAAAGGAAATGCAAAAAAGGCCACAAAATAAGAAATCAGGAAGATAATAATATATTTAATGATCGCAAGTAACATCGGTTGTAAAAAATCGCTCAGTTCCATTCAATCACCTCTTGATAAAAAGTCGGCTGATTAATACCAAAGCCACATCCCAAAATTGACGCCCCCGGTGAAGAAATCCGGCAAGGTCCCGACCGGTCTCCGCGTGACTCATAACGACCGGCACTTCTTTTACCCGAAAACCATGTCGGAAAACATCGATCGTCATTCCCACTTCAACGCCAAAACCGGATTCAAACGGTCCGATTTGGTTCAAAACTTCACGGCGCATCACTCTTTGCCCAGAAAGCGGACTGGAAACTTCCAAACCCGTATAACTGCGAATTCCTTTTTTGGCAAGACGAGTAACTAAGCCAAATCCACCTTTTCGCCCTGCAGGAGGAAATCGTCCAATCGTCAGATCCGCTTTGTTGGAACGAATCGGCTCAATTAACTTGGTTACTTCGGAAGCTGTTTTGCCCAAATCGGCATCGAGAAGGACGATAATATTTCCGGTAGCCATTTTAAGACCACAGTTTAAAGCCCCACCCTTACCTAGGTTTCGCGGCAAATCTAAAACTTCGGCACCAGCCTCTTTCGCAAGCCGACTGGTCTCGTCTTGAGAGCAATCGTTAATTACGATGATCTGGTCAACTTGCCCACTGTTCTTAACAGCCTGGATTGTCGCCTGAATCGTCTTTTTTTCATTGTAAGCCGGAATTAATACTGTTAAGCTATCTGTAGAAGTTCCCACCAAAATCACTTCCCGTTTTTCAATATTAATAATTAAGCTTAAATTCCGGGATAAACGAACGGGCTGTATCTTTTACACCATAAAATCCTTTTTTCCCGGAAGCCAATAAATAAACCAAAGTTACCTCCCCAGGAGGGGTATCAATATTATCAACGGTTCCTTGACATTTGGACTGGTATAAGTGCATGTAAGACTGAGTTACAAAACTAGGCTCTACTCCAAATTTCGCAACTTTAATATTTTGAAATGCATCCAATAAAGGCCCGTCAATTGCAGCTTGATAATCACTTTCCGGATTCACGCCTCCCCCCAAAAACACAATCGTATCAACATAACCCCGATTATAATCTCCCCATAACTGGATTAACTCCTTATTTTGCATAAAGATCAATTGAGAGCTGCTTTGACCGTTGGTGATGATTTGGGCTAATTTAGTAAATATGCGGGAATTTAAAGTTTTATCATCGGATTGAGTGAATTCAAATGCTCCATTAATTTCATTTTTAAGTTGATTGTCGCTAAGATTGATCGTTTGATTAAAAGTAGTTATCGATGTTACTTCAGCTCCAGCTTGGCGTAAAAGATTAAACAATTGCCTGGCATATTTAAAATCAACCGAAGAATTTGTCCGAATGATGGCAATTCTTTTACCAAGTAATCGGTTCGTTATAAGATTTGGAACGATTGCTTTTTGAAATTGGTTGGCAATATCGATTTCATTGTCTTTAACTTGTAATGAGGTCCGTAATAACTTTTGGTCTTCACGAATTTTCTGATAGGTTTGTTCCAAGTGCTGAATTTGTTTCTCAAAGTGAGGACTGCCGGAAACGCCCAAATTGGCGCCAATTATAATACCAAGCCCCAGTGCCAAAAAGACCGAGACTAAAGAAACAACATGATAACGCAAATCGATAATCATAAAGATCCCCCAAATTTATAGACTCTTAAAAACCAAACCATATCTTTAATTGTAGCCAAAAAGTTCGAAATAAATCCCTTGACCATTGTAACTGAGAAAAAACAATAATAATCGTTAGAATTCCGGCAATTGCGATTTGAAATAAATAACTAAGCTTAATTCGGCCTTGATAAATTTTGCTGACTCCCCGGGCATCTACTAAAATAGATCCAACTTTTAAGCGGACTAAGAAAGTACTTCCCATCCCAGCCCGTCCTTTTTCAAGAAAGTCAACCATACTGGTGTGAGTACCCACGGCAACGATCAAATCCGCCCCTTTTTCAAAGGCTAACAATAAAGCGATATCTTCGCTGGTGCCAGGGGCCGGAAAAATTTTCGCGACCAAATTTAATTTCTCAACTCTGCTCAATCCTGGCGCTCTGCCATCCGTGTAAGCATGAACAATGATTTCGGCGCCGCACTTTAAGGCCGAATCAGTAACACTATCCATGTCCCCGATAATGATATCCGGTATATATCCAAACTCCAAAAGAGCATCGGCGCCTCCATCAACACCGATTAATACGGGATTGACATCATCGATATAAGATTTGATAATCGTTAAATCCTCACGGTAATTCTGCCCGCGAACCACAACCAAAACAGGTTTACCTTCAAACTTTGTTTTTACTTCGGGCATCTCCAGAGTACCCAAAATCAAATCCTTTTCTTTCATTGCATATTCAAGGGTGTTGTGGATAAATTTATCTAATTCATTGGCTTGCATATGTCGGAGCTTTTTTATATTTTTAAGAACAGCATCCAGCTCCAGAAATTGGCCTTCAGCGACCAAGACTTCTTCTTTCCAAATTTGGTTTCCACGAATTTCTAATAAATCCCCTTCGTGAACTTTTTGGAAAATCTCTTTGCCGACATCATCAAGAATCATAATTCCTTCTTGCAGCAAAAAAGCAGGACCCGGATTTGGGTAACGGCCTGTTTGAGATGGACTGGCATTAATGATCATTTTGATTCTTGCTTTAATCAGTGAATCGGCAGAGACTTGATCAATATCCGCATGATCAAGAACGGCAATCTCTCCGGGCCGAATACGTTTGGCCAAATTCTTTGTGCGAACATCAATACGTGCTATTGCCTTACAATCCAAACCCATTCACCTTCTAATATTCTTCTCCAACCGCATTTTATCGGAGATCTTCGCGATAAATGAAGCATTGGTTGGTTTGCCTTTTTTATCATCCACACAATACCCAAATAAATTATGTAAAGTCTGTACGTCTCCCTTATTCCATGCTGTTTCAATAGCAAACCTCATGGCCCGTTCTACCCGGTTCATGGTAGTATGGTATTGTTCAGCAATTAAAGGATAAAGCTTTTTGGTCACTTCATTAATCAGCCCCGGTTCCTGGCTAGCCATAATAATAGCATCCCGCAAGTACGAATAACCTTTAAAATGAGGCGGAATATTTAAGCTTTGAATAATCCTGCTCACTTCAAGTTCTAAATCCCGGGAATAACTGGTAGGTTTGCGTCTCGTAACTGTGATATCATTCATGCCCTTTACGACTTCGCTAATGCGCTTCGTCAATGTTTCCAAATCAAAAGGCTTTAAAACATAATAATCAACTCCAAGAGTTACGGCATTGCGGGCGATTTCTTCTTGACCAAATGCTGAAAAAATGATTATTTTCGGCCGATGAATTTCGGGATGTTCCCTGAGCCATTGTAGTACTCCAAGCCCGTCCATCTGGGGCATTATCATATCCAATAATAACACATCCATCGTGACTTGTGGGAGAATTTTAATGATATCGAAACCATTATAAGCAGTTGCCACGACTTCAATTTCTGACCGTGTTGAAAAAAAGTCTTGGAGTAACTGGCAAAAATCCCGGTTATCATCTGCTATCCCAACTCGGATAGATTGCATTTTTTTCTACCTCAATCATTCATATAGAATTTATGAAGTATTTTTCGCTATTTCGTAAAAAATTCCTTTTTCTTTCTAGGATATTTAAAAACAAAAAAATAAAGCATCCCTGCTAGGATGCTGTTCCATTCATTTCTTGAATCATCCATTCCGCCAAGACTCCGTAACCCTTTGTCGGGTCATTGACAAGAACGTGAGTTACAGCCCCGACGAATTTCCCCCGTTGAATAATGGGACTTCCGCTCATTCCTTGAATAATTCCTCCGGTTAATTTAAGCAGTAAGGGGTCTACTACCTTTAAAACCATTCCTTTATCTCTTGGTGCATCTTGACGGTATACTTTTACAATTTCAACGTTAAAATGTTCAATTTTGGTGCCGCGAATAACAGTATAGATTTGAGCAGGCCCCACAGTAACTTCAGAACAATAAGCTGCTGGAATTGGAGTATCCAGGCTGTAAGAAACCCTTTCATAAAAATGGCCATAAATCCCGAAACGGCTGTTTTTTTCAATTTTACCAAGGGGATGGGTTAAGGAATTGAATACTCCAACTTTTTCGCCAGGCTGGCCTGGTATCCCCACTCTAACCCCATTGATCTTGGCAAGAACAATTTCGCCCTGATTAAATGGAATCCCTTTTTTACCGGCAAATTCAGCAATTCGGTGCCCTAGCCCCGCAAAACGCTGGGTCAGAGGATCATAACAAGTTAGTGTTCCAACTCCGGCAGCCGGATCTTCAATATAAATGCCAAGCATGTAATGGGGAACGGTACCATTTTGTGCACAATATACCGGTCTAATATTGGTGTGAATCTGTTTACCCCGCCGTGAAATTGTTAATTTTATATATTTGTGCTCAGGTTGATAGTTTCTTAATTGGTATTCAACTTCATCCACACGATTAACAGGCATATCGTTCATAGCAAGCAAAATATCTCCAATCTGCAAATCGGCATCTTTCGCCGGATAATATGTTTGCCCATCAATCCCTTTAAGGGATAAGTGACCGATAATCACTACCCCTTTGCTGGAAAACAAAACCCCAATAGCTTGTCCTCCTGGGATCACCATGGTCGGTTTGGTAATTTCCACATGGAGTTTTTTTACCGGAATCGCACCTAATAAACGAATTTGGACATCAAATTCTTCACTTTTTGGCGAATTTACAATAAGGTTATTGGACAATAACGGCGATGATTGAACGGATATTTCTGATAAATGTGCTTTGATACTTTGATGAACGGTATAAAAGCTTAAAGGAAAATAAGCCGAAAGTTTTATCTTTTGCCCCGGGGAGACTTTCAAATTTAGAGGCAACTGAGAGATTTGCAGTAAACACGAACCGCTTAAAATGATGAAAAATCCTACGAAGAGCCATAGATAAATGATCCGTTTGCGATTTATTTTTAAAAATTTCAATAGGACACATCCCCAGAGTAGATTTTTGGATTCGAAGACCATACTAAAACATCCGCGAACTCTAAGGATAAAATCCCCTTTTAACTGGGGCTTTATTCAAACAAAAAAGCCCGGGGTTTCCCCGGGCTAACTGTTTTGCCATCGTTCTTTGGGTATTAACAAATTTACTGCTTTTGATTCATTTGTTTTTTGAAATTCATGGAATCAATTAAATTCAAAATTTGCCGATACCACTGATAATATTTATTTTGCCAGCTTTGACCATACAAAAAAATTTCGCTGCGAATTTTTTTTGGATCTGCACCCGTACCGGTGACTAAATTCCAAAAATCCTTACCATGATTCAGGTATTTAAGATGAGCAAGTTCGTGAATAATCACATAATCGCTAAACTGTTCAGGGGCTCCAATCAATCGGTGAGATAAATTAATATTCCTTAAAGTAGAACAGGAGCCCCATCTTCCAAATTGACGATGATAGTGGACGCCTTGATAATTGAAGCCAAAGTATTGCTGGTTTAATTCTGCGGTTCGTTTCCTTAACATATCGATTGAAATATGAGCCAGCAGTCGCCAATAAACCCGATCAATCATCATCACTAAATATTTTTTTCTTTTTAACCATACACTTGGAAACTGAATCAGACACTCATTACCGATAAAACGAGCCTGAATCGTCTTTCTCAGTTCAGGTCTTAACACAATAGGTATTTTAAAAACATCCATGTCCTTTACCGGCCTCATTTGTATAAAATGCCCTTAACCCTATTATACGATAACCACATTTACCAAACGATCGGGTACAGCAATCACTTTTTTCACTGTTTTGCCAACGATTGCTTTTTGAATTACCTCACTTTGCATGGCCATATTCTGGAGCTCTTCCGTAGAACAATGGATAGGAACCACTAATTTTTCACGAATTTTTCCATTAATTTGTAGAACAATCTCTACTGTCTCCTCAGCAGCCAAATCGGGATCGAATTGGGGCCAACTTTGATTATGAATGGAATAAGGAAGCCCAAGTCGTGCCCAAATCTCTTCTGTAATGTGAGGACAAGCCGGTGCCATTAAAAGAAGTAAGGTTTTGACAGATTCCTTCCAGGCAACAGTTTCATAAACTTCAGCTTTATATTTGGCCATCACGTTTGAAAGTTCCATTAAAGAAGCCAGGTAAGTATTGAAAGAAAAATTCTCGATTTCTTTCGTCGCCTTGGCGATGGTTTGGTGAGTTTTCCGTCGCAAAACTTTTTCAGCTTCAGGTGAATTTTCTACCGGAGCTTCTTCCAAAGCCAAGTCCCAAACCCGGTTCAAAAAGCGATAGATACCTTCGACTCCTTTACCGTCCCAAGGTCCTCCCTGTTCCCAGCGCCATCCGAACATTAAATACGCCCGAACAGCATCAGCACCATATTTTCGAACTAAATCATCAGGAGCTACAACATTTCCCCTTGATTTACTCATTTTTTCGCTGTCTTCCCCAAGGATGATTCCTTGGTTTCGTAACTTGACTACCGGTTCGTCGAAATCAACCAATCCTAAATCGCGCATAGCTTTCGTAAAAAAACGAATATAAATAAGGTGCATACAGGCATGTTCAATTCCTCCGGTATAAAGATCAATTGGCAGCCAATATTTTCCTTCCTCCGGGTTAAACGGAACATCTCCTTGGTAATAGGGACTTAAATAACCATAGGGATACCAGGATGAACACATAAAGGTATCCATGGTATCTGTTTCCCGTTCAGCGGGACCACCGCATTTTGGACAAGCGGTTTTACGGAATCCGTCATGATATTTCAAGGGGGATTCCCCGGTTGGCAAAAATTCGGCATCTTCCGGTAACAATACAGGTAAATCTTTTTCAGGAACCGGAACAGCACCACATTTTTCACAATAAATGATCGGAATCGGGGCGCCCCAATAACGTTGACGGCTAATTAACCAGTCACGCAAGCGGTAATTAACCGTCTTCTTGCCAATATCCTGCTCGGACAACCAAGATGTAACAGCAGCCTTGGCTTTCACAGCCGGTGTGCCGTTGAATTGACCGGAATTTACGAGTTTCCCTTCTTCAACTCCAGTGTGAGCTTCATTCAAAGTTTCCTGCCCAGTCCAGCCATTGGGCGCAATCACTATGGTAATGGGTAGGTTGAATTTTTGGGCAAAGTCAAAATCCCGCTCGTCATGGGCGGGTACTGCCATAATCGCCCCCGTACCATAACCCATCATGACATAGTCGGCAATCCATATGGGAACCTTTTCCCCATTGACTGGGTTTATAGCATATGCTCCGGTAAAAACACCGGTTTTTTCTTTTGTAGTTGCCAAACGTTCAATTTCGGATTGTCTGGCGGCTTGGGCAACATACTCTTCAACTTCCGCTTGACACTGGGGGACGGTTATTTGTTGCACCAGAGGGTGTTCCGGAGCAAGAACCATAAAAGTTACCCCCCACAAAGTATCCGGTCTGGTTGTAAAAATTTTGATCTCCTGACCGGACTCAGTATGGAAATTCACTTCTGCGCCTTCACTGCGGCCTATCCAATTTTGCTGCATCGAAATGACCCTCTCAGGCCAATCAATTTGAGAAAAATCCAACAGTTCATCAGCATAATCGGTTATCTTAAAAAACCATTGACTTAACTCTTTTTTAATAACCGGGGTTTGACAACGTTCACAATGACGATCCTCACCCCAAACTTGTTCCCTTGCAAGCGTCGTATTACATGCAGGACAAAAATCAACCGGAGCAAAACGTTTATAGGCAATCCCCTTTTCAAAAAATTTCAGGAAAAACCATTGGGTCCAACGATAATAATCCGGTAAACAGGAAACGATTTCGCGTCGCCAATCAAAAATTGCTCCCATACTTTTCATTTGTTGGCGCATTTTTTCAATATTCCCCATGGTCCAAGTATGAGGATGAATCTTCCTTTTTATAGCCGCATTTTCAGCTGGCAATCCAAATGCATCAAATCCCATTGGAAATAGTACATTATAACCGTTCATCCTTTTAAACCGAGCGTGGGCATCGGAAGGGGTAATGGCATACCAGTGACCGATGTGCAAATCTCCGCTAGGGTAAGGCAGCATGGTTAAGGCATAATATTTGGGCTTTGCCTTGTTAATTTCAGAATTGTACAAACCATCAACTTCCCACTTTTTTTGCCAGTTCGGTTCAATTTCCGAGTGATGATATTTTTCAACTTTACTCATGAATAAGGCCCCCTAAAAATAAAATAGCCCGGCAAATGCCAGGGGCGATGTTACCGAAAACATCCACATTCAAATTACATCGTAATCATAAATTAAGAACCTCAGCATCATGCCATAAATTTTCCAATGCATAAAAATCGCGTTCGGTCTCTTGCATCACATGAACGACTATATTGCCCAAATCCAATAAAATCCAATAGCCTTCGTGATATCCTTCTTTTAATGGAATTTGCGCATCAACTTCGATTAATTTATCCATAATGTTGTCGACGATAGAACGAACCTGAATTGCCGTTTTACCGGAACAAATTATAAAATAATCCGTTATATTGGAAATACCCCTCAAGTCAAGAATCACCGGATTCAGTGCTTTTTTTTGATTAACAGCTTCTAAAATAAGCGTTAAGATTTCTTTCAATCTTCAATAATTCCTTTCATAATAAGTTCATTTCTACCGGCAATCCCCAAAGGGTGAATCAGATAATTCTTGTTTACTAGAAATTCCAACGTCCGATTATAAACCTTCAGCAAAAGAAGTTCCGGAGCTATTTGTAAGGAAGCTTCGCGCAAGATCGCCGCTTCTTGAAATGTACGGCCTGGCTCTATAAAGTCAGAAATGTAAATGAGTTTAGTTAAATGAGAAACCCTGGGTCCGCCTGTGATATGTAGGGTAATTGCCTCCAAAATTTGCGGATCATCAATCCCTAATTCAGTCCGGGCTACCGCTGCCGCTACAGAGCCATGTATTAAAATAGGCTCTCTTTTCTCAATATCGTCTATTACTATACCAAAATTAATAGCCAGTTTCAAGAGCAAATCTTCACTATACTCCCTGCAAAGGTCATGCAAGAGCGCGGCTGGACTTACCAGGTCCTTTTCCACTTCAAAACGGTCCGCCAACTTCAATGCCGTTTCTTCAACCCGAATACAATGAGCCAATCTTTTTTCAGATACACGTTGACTTAAAACTTGAATAATCTGATCACGATTCATAAAATGATGCTCCAAGATAGAAATAAAAAGATATAAACGAAAATAAGGAATATTCAAAAATTATTTATTTTGACCTTTATGGTTGATAAAATTGCAAAACTCATCCATCACTTGATCTTCATCACCACTGTTATAGGCTACAATATTCCTTAAATGGATAAAAGAATCCAGATCAACTTTTTCAAATCGAACTCCGATCCCTTTTTCATTTTTCCTGACAATGATCCCGCTGACATCAATTTCCAAATCGGATGACTCACCAGCCAAGTGGATAGTTACTTGTACCATATCATTAAGCTTAAACTGACCGTCTGTCAGTATAAACATGCCTTTCAGACTGATGTTTTCAATTTTCCCCTGAACAGTTCGGTTTTCATCCGAAATCGTGGCGTCAATTTGAAAGGGCACTCGAACTAACTCTCTTTTTTCCATTTCCGATCCCTCAATTTTCCGTTTTATTTTTTAACGGTAATTTACAAATTGTAATTCCACATGATAATCTTTACTTTTTAAAAGCTGGATGGCTGTTTGTAAATCATCTTTATTTTTGCCGGAAACCCTCACTTGGTCACTCATAATCTGCGCTTGAATTTTTAAATTTGAAGACTTAATATCTTTAACAATCTGTTTGGCTTGTTCCATTTCAATGCCCTGTTTTACTTTAACAAGCTGCCTTTTAGTGTTTCCCGAAGCATCCTCGATTTTGCCATAATCAAGGTTTTTAATGGAAATCCCCCGTTTAATTAACTTCGTTTGTAAAATATCAATTACACTTTTTATTTTGAATTCATCACTGGTTAAAATCCGAATTTCTGCATTTTCCAAAGTTATTTCAGTTTGACAACCTTTAAAATCGTATCGCTGTTCAATCTCTTTTATAGTCTGGTTTACAGCATTATCGACCTCCTGCAGATTGACTTTTGAGACCACATCAAAACTTAAGTCGGATGCCATGAGTTTCCAATTTTCTCCTTTCGAAACACTTTAAACTGATATGTTATTCGCTATTTTCTTATCTTTCCCTCTAAATTGACCCAAATTCCCTGAGGAAAAACAACGCTTAAAAAGGCTTTGAATTCCATTCAAATTTCACGTAAAAAAAAGGCGCTTGTACAGCACCTTTCTCACATTCTTTGTTGTCGGGGTTTTGCTTCATTAACGATGATTTCTCGTCCCCCCATATCTTTGCCGTTCATTGAATTGATAATGCTATCAATGTCATCATTATCAACCTCAATAAATCCAAAACCTTTTGAACGACCACTTTCCCGATCCGTAATAATTCGACTGGACTTTACCTCAGCTTGAGGTGCGAATAGAGCTGCTAAATCCTCTTTTGTGGCCGACCAAGGTAAATTCCCTACATAAAGCGTTTTCGTCACCATGTTCACCTCTCTCTACTTTATTTTGCATCAAAAAAAATGGACTATACGGTATTTTAATGTAGAAGATGAGAATTCTGATGCGTAAAAGAAAAAGTTGAAAACGAGAGATGGGCGGAAAAAATAGTGCCAATTAAACCGTAGTGACGATTATAGTTGAAGTATGAAGGAAACATCAAATTTTGCTTCAAATGTATAGCTGACTGCGGGATATATATTCATAAACTGGATCTGGAACCAAATAACGGATGGAGTGTCCCTTTCTTAACTCACTACGAAGCCAAGTTGCCGAAATATCCACGAGGGGAGCATTTAAAATGTGAATACGTTCCCGATAGGGTTTAAGAAAATCAGGCCAATCCTGAAGGGCAACAAACTGTGGGAAGCCAGGTCTCATAGCAGCAACAAGTTGAGTCTCCTCCAAAATCTGCCGATATTCCTTCCAAGTGTTTAAACTGAGCAGCGAATCAAATCCTAAAATTAAAAATAAATCCTCTCCGGGGTTTTCGCTTTTAAACTCCCGAATCGTATCAATGGTATATGAAGGACCCATCCTGATTAATTCCACATCGGATACTTGAAATTGGGGATGAGTCTTAATAGCCAATTCTACCATTTTAAAGCGTTCTATCCCTGGAAGAGCGACTTCACCGATTTTATGAGGCGGAAGAGATGCCGGTACAAATATAACTTTTGTTAAATCAAAGGTTTCTCGTGACTTTTCTGCCAAAAAAAGGTGTCCAAAATGAATTGGATCAAAAGTTCCTCCGAATATGCCCAAACCAGCCATTCAGCAATGTCTCCCGTCCCATCACTCACAGATCATTCTCGAATCTGTCCGTCTCCATAAATGATATATTTAATTGTTGTCAGAGCTTCTAAACCCATGGGCCCCCGGGCATGCAACTTTTGGGTGCTGATACCAATCTCCGCCCCAAATCCGAATTCAAACCCATCCGTAAAACGAGTGGAAGCATTCACATAAACGGCAGCGGCGTCAACCTCTTCTAAAAAACGGCGGGCGTTTTGAAAACTATCCGTTATAATACTTTCAGAATGTTTGGTACCATAGCGATTGATATGTTCGATCGCTTCATCAAGGTTTTTAACAACTTTGACCGCTAAAACCAAATCAAGAAATTCGGTTTCCCAATCACTTTCCATGGCAGGCGTAACGGAAATTATCCCACAAGTTGTCGGGCAGCCACGGAGTTTAACTCCGGCGCTTTGATAGTCCAAGGCCAGCAATGGAAGAATTTTAGAAGCCACTTCTTCATTAACCAGTAAAGTTTCCATGGCATTACAGACCCCGGGCCGCTGAACTTTAGCATTGTAGGAAATCTTCCGGGCCATTTCCAAATCGGCTTCGCTATCAATATAAGTATGACAATTTCCGACTCCAGTTTCAATTACCGGAACACTTGAATTTTCAACAACAGTTTTAATAAGTCCAGCCCCGCCTCTGGGGATTAAAACATCAACCAATCGGTTCAAACGCATCAAGACCTTAACAGCCTCCCGATCAGTAGAATCAATCAGTTGAATCCCATCCTCCGGCAATTCACACTCCAATAATGCCTCCCGTAGAATTGACACCAGAATACGGTTGGAATTTAGAGCCTCTGAGCCCCCTTTTAAAATGACGGCATTCCCAGTTTTCAAACATAAACCTGCCGCGTCAACCGTCACATTAGGCCTAGCTTCATAAATGATCCCAATGACTCCCAAGGGAACACGCCGTTGGCCTATTTCCAATCCATTGGGGCGACGCCACATTTTATCAACTGTGCCAATGGGGTCATTAAGCTGAATCAAGGTATGTAGTCCTTCTGCCATATTATGGATTCGTTTGAAATCCAAAGTTAAACGATCGATCAAAGTCTTATTAAGCCCTTTTTCAATGCCGTTTTCAACATCGATTCGATTGGCATCGATAATTTGTTGACTCCGAGACGTCAATCGCTCTGCCATTTTTTCAAGTAGAATATTTTTTTGGAAGGAAGATAGCCCTGCCAAGACAGAAGTACATTGTTTGGCCTTGCTTGCAATGCTTTCAACATAACTTTCAATTTCCATCAACATCTCCTCCAATCGTAGCCGTAATCACCAAATTATCCCGATGAATAATCTCGTCGGCAGCTTTATAACCAAGAATCATCTCAATTTCCGACGACTTTTTTCCTTTAATTTTTTGTAAATGTTCACTGCTATAATTGGTTAGGCCCCTTCCTAACTCCATTCGGTCTGTATTTAAAATCCGAATGAGATCTCCTTCTTCGAATTCGCCCCGTAAATTAACAATCCCTGAAGGAAGCAAACTGGTTCCTTGTTTCAGTAAAGCTCTTTCTGCTCCTTGATCAACCATCAACTCTCCGTTGGCAATAGGACCGTAAGCAATCCAACGTTTCCGGCTGTTTACTAAAGGTTGACTACTTGAAAATAAAGTTCCAATTGGGTTGCCCTGAAAAATACTTTGAATCTGCAGCGGATTTTGCCCATTCATCAAAACCATGGCTGTCCCCGCCGCGGTTGCCATTTTGGCAGCTTCCAATTTTGTCAACATACCTCCGGTGCCAAATTCTGAACCGACCCCTCCGGCCATTTTTAAAATTTTGGCATCAATCTCCGGTACGATTGGAATTAAGGCTGCATCGGAGTTTTTCTTCGGATCAGCCGTAAATAAACCGTCGATATCCGACAAAAGAATAAGCAAATCCGCTTCTATCAAACCTGCCACCAGGGCGGAAAGGGTATCATTTTCTCCAATCTTTAATTCTTCGGTGGCAACTGTATCATTTTCATTAATGATCGGAATGACCCGGTATTTTAATAGAGTAAGTATCGTATTGCGGGCGTTCAGATATCTTTTGCGGTCACTGATATCATTGCGGGTCAGTAAAATCTGGGCGACAATTTGTCCGTATTCTGAAAAAAACTTCTCATAAACCTGCATCAAAAGACCTTGCCCCACAGCCGCGACTGCTTGTCGCTCCATGATCGAAGCCGGTCTTTCGGTAAACCCCAGACGTCCTAATCCGACACCTACCGCTCCTGAAGTTACTAATACAACTTCCCGGCCTTGATTTTGCAAATCCACTAATTGCCGAACAAATTGTTCCATCCGGTTCAAATTAAGCTTGCCGGTATTATGCATCAGTGTACTGGTGCCTACTTTTACAACAACCCGTTTGGCATCATGCAAACTTGTAAATTGATTCTCCAGTTGGTTCACGTTAATCCTCCTGAAGAAGTTTACTTGGAGTTCCTGACTTTGGCGGCCTGTAAAATAAAATATTCCTCCCAATAACCTGTACCACCTCGGCCATAGCTTGCAAAGCAAGTTCAGAGGCAATTTCATTCACATCAAAAACCGTATGGGGTAATACTCTAGCTTTTACAAGCTCTCTGGCGGTTAAAGCCTCATCCAATTGCTCAATGGTATTGTGGGAGAGTCCACTTTTTCCGATGGTAAGAATGGGTTCTAAATCATTACCCAACGAACGAAGCCTGCTTCTTTGTTTACTGGTTAGCAAATTTGGACCTTCTTCCTTAAACTCTGATTCGGCAAGCCTCCGACAAATCTACTTTTATAAAGTCAATCTTGACCGAATTCATGTTCAATGTTTGTGGAAACATTATAGCATATTTCAGACACTAAAAAAAAGGAGCTATCCAAAAAGTAAATATCATGGGTTTAAACACGCACAATAAAGAAATACAATATAATGAATTCACCTATTTGATGAAATCCTATATTGTATTTCTTTGGTTTTCAATTACTTTTTTAACAGTTCCTTACGTTGCCTGTGGCACCTTATCTTTGCGGAGTTGCCGCCGGTGTTGTTCATAACTGGGGTCTCCCTCGCGCCAACGGTTTTTAGCCTTTTCCTTGACTACAGCGGTTTCAGTAACAATAAATTCATTTTTAGCTGTGCAATAAAATACTGGCTCATTTTTCCGACAATTGCCACAATCCAGACAAACCACTTGATTAAACCCTCCTACTTCTAATTCTCATTTAAAAAAGTAAATTCAAAATCACCTATTCTTACCGAATCACCTTCTTTTACTCCCGCATTCATAAGCGCCTCTTCAATACCCCAACGTTTGAGGAGGTTTTGAAAACTCCGGAGTGAATCATCATTTTCCAAATCATAACGGGCCATTCTGCGGATCAAAGCGTTATTTTGCACAATATAGATGTCTCCCGCATTTACCACTGAAGTCGTACGATCTTCAATTGTTTCATTGAAATCAGCGGCTTCTCCGGGCGATTCTACTTCATCATCCGCATTGGCTGGAAGCTCAGCTAATTTTTCAATGACTACATTCAATAAGTCGGGGATCCCTTCACCGGTGGCAGCTGAAATATCAATAATACTCAACTCGGACTGGGCCAACTTTGACCGAAAAGTCTCCAATACTTGTCGATCTTCCAATAAATCAACTTTTGAAAGAACCACTATTTGCGGTTTTTGAGATAATTTTGGATTATAAAGCGTCAATTCTTCATTAATTTGTATGTAGTCCTGATAAGGATCACGGCCGGAAAACGGTGAAACATCCACTAGATGAATTAACAAGCGCGTTCTTTCGATATGACGTAAAAATTGATCTCCCAGACCTACACCTTGATGGGCACCTTCAATTAACCCCGGGATATCGACAGCCACAAAACTTTGGCCTTTATAATCAACTACTCCTAAATTCGGAATTAATGTCGTAAATGGATAATCAGCTATTTTCGGACGAGCCGCTGAAATTTTGGAAATCAAAGTAGATTTTCCCACGTTAGGAAAACCGATAAGGCCTACATCCGCAAGTAATTTGAGTTCTAACTCCACCCATAATTCGCTTCCAAGCTCTCCTTTTTCGGAAAACTGCGGGGTTTGACGGGTTGCCGTTGCAAAATTAGAATTCCCGCGCCCACCGCGCCCTCCCTTCAACAGGACAAATTCAGTTCCTGGTTTTGTCAAATCAACAAGCAATTGATGGGTTTCGGCATTTTTAATCAACGTTCCCGCCGGCACCGGAATATATAAATCAGTTCCATCCTTCCCGGAACGATTTACAGCTTCACCGGGAGAGCCATTTTCAGCTTGAAAATGATGTTTATATCGGAAATCACTTAAAGTTGTTAGATTATTATCAACGATAAATTTGATATGGCCGCCACGTCCTCCGTCGCCGCCATCAGGACCACCGCGTGGTACATATTTTTCTCGCCGGAAACTAACAGCCCCTGAACCTCCATTGCCGGACTTTAAAAAAATCTTGGCTGAATCTAAGAACAAACTAAACACCTCGAAATTATTATTCGACAGTCCATTTTATTTATCCTGCATAGTTATTGATAAGATTTGGGCGATGATTAACGTATTTTACGGTTTTCCTTCAAAGGCGACCACTTGATTGCGTCCCGCTTCTTTAGCCTGATATAAAGCATTGTCTGCATCGGAGACGATTTTTTCAGCAATGGTATTAACTTCTTCTTCGGTAAATTGATTCCCAGCTTCAGAAAATTCCGGAGTCATACTGACTCCAAAACTTGCAGTGACTTTTAGCATTGTAGTCGAGCTGCAAAATAAATGATTGGCTACTTTTTCACGCAGCCGGTCTGCCAAATCGAAAGCGTTTTCCAATGTTGTCTGTGGCAGCAACACTACAAATTCTTCTCCTCCGAATCGACAGGCAACATCATAGTCGCGAACGGATTTTTTAATCAACTCCCCGAGTTCCATCAACAATTGATCACCAATTTGATGACCATGCTCGTCATTGACTTGTTTAAAAAAATCAAGATCAATAAATATCAATGAAAGCGGATGTCTGTAGCGCCAAGCTTTTTTTATTTCTTCCTTCAACCTTTGCATTAAAAAATGCCTGTTATACAGTCCTGTTAACTCATCCAAAGTAGCTTTTTGATACAGATTGGATAAATTAATATATAACTTGGTATTTTCCTGAGCCGTCTCCCTAGCCAATTGGTACAAACGCGCGCTTTCTAAACGGACTGCGCAACGTGGCGCAAAAGCTCTAATAATTTTTAGATCTCGTTGACGAAAACTCCCTTTTTGCTTAAATAAAATCAATACACCAAAAACTTCTTTTTGAATCATTAAGGGCATTGCCATTAAACTCTGATAATATTTTGTTAAATTTCCGCAGTCAACCCTGGTATTTCTGAAACGGGTCACCGCAAAGCCTTGAGGCCTAGTCCGGACCTGTTCTAAAATCCCATTGGGTTTACGGATTTCATTGGTGATTTGATTAATTTGCGCAATGGGTATCCCATGAAAAGCCTTTAATTTTAACTCGCCGCGCACTTCATCAAACCAGTAGATAATTCCCCCGTTTGATATCGTTTCAGGAATTGTCCTTATTAATATATTCTTTGCCAAATGGATAAAGTCCAATTCATTGTCAAATACCTCTTCCAGACTAAAAAGATGACGATAAAAATTATTGGAAGAGTTAAAACGGTATATGTAAGTCAATAAATTGATAATGGTAGTCACAATGGCAATGATGGATAAGAAAAGATACAAATAAAAAAACCACCCTTCATTATATTCAATATCGGCATTTTAGAAGAATGGGTTAATATAAAAGAATTTCTCAGTTCCAACTCTCTTTTTAATCTCGCTCACCGGCGGATTGCTCGTTATTATTATTAAGAAAGCTTCATCACCATTGCAACAGCGCGGCTCCCCAACTTAAACCGCCTCCAAAACCAACGAGCATTATATAATCCCCTTTTTGGAACCGCTCCCAGGATTCATGAAAAGCGACACCAATTGAAGCTGAAGAAGTATTTCCGTAACGTTCAATATTGGAAATCACCACAGTATTATTGGATACAATCTCCTTGGCCGCAGACTCGATAATCCGGATGTTGGCCTGATGAGGAATGACATATTTTATTTGTTCCGGTTTCAATCCGACCTTTTGCGGAACAATTTCATACAATTCCTTAATTTTATTCACTGCAAATTTAAATACCGCTTTGCCATTTTGTTTAAAATAATAGTCTGAAAGTTGATTGTCCAACAAATTTCTTACCCCTCCAATGGTTACCTCGTTGGCCATTGTAGGATCACTCCCTAGTTCAGTATATAGAATCAAATGTTCCGGATGATCATTCGTTAGCAACGCGGCAGCACTTGCATCACCAAATAAAACGCAGGAAGTACGATCGGAATAATCAACCGTCCGAGTGAGCTGCTCACCTGCAGTCACGAGACCATATTTAATATTACGGGTTTTTAACAAACTATCCGCTGTGGCTAGTCCAAATATAAATCCGGAACAAGCCGCATTCAAATCAAAACAAAACGCATGATTCGCTTGAAGATGATGAGCCACTTCACAGGCCTGCGCGGGACTGATTCGATCAGGCGTTAACGTGGCGGAAATAACAAAATCTAACTCCTCAGGGTTGAAATTACCTCTTTGGCAAGCCATCTTAGCCGATTCCACAACCAAAGGAGTGATACTTTCCCCTTTGTCCAAAATATGTCTTTCCCGAATACCCGTTCGAGAGACAATCCATTCATCACTGGTTTCGACCATCTTTTCCAAATCGCTATTGGTTAGAATTTTCTGGGGAACAGCAGCCCCGATTGCTGAAATACCGACTTCGCTCATTGATTCTCCTCCGTTTTCATTCATCATCTTTGAGTAATTTCAAATAATTAGCCACTTCCAAGGTCATTCCATAGATCTCAAACTCACCTTTACAAACTATTTCTTCTTTGGAACGGACCACCACTTCAGTTAAAAAACGATGACCTCTTCTCTCTACGACTCGCGCCTTCGCTATTAGCTTTTCGCCAGCCCTCACAGTACGTAAGAAATTAACCTCCGACTTTCCTGTTAAAGCTACTTGAGTATCAGCGATTGCATTGGCAAGGGAATTAGCTTGAGCAAATACGATGTGCCCCCTGACAATATTGCACTTTTCCAGGCACATGCTCAAGTCGGTTTCCAATAAAGACAAGCCTCTCCGGCCAGGTTCAATTTCAATAAGTTCACCAACAATTTCTGTAGCGCCGAGTGATTGCGATGCTCCAAAAAAATGGGAGGCCATTTCTTTCGTTCTTTTGCGCACTTCCGGAATAGACAATTCCAAACGATCCAATCGGATAGTCGGTATACTAACCGCCAATACCTCCGCCAATTCTTCATCGGTAATAAAAGGGTTTTTAGCGATGGCCTCCAGCAATTGTCGATGACGTTCGGATTTTCTTAATAACTTTCCGTTCATACCTTAATCTCACATTTTTTATTATTACCTGATAATAATTATAAACTTTTTTAACTCACTTTTCAACTACCGATAAAAAAATTCCGGTCACCCGGAATTGATAAAAAATTAACGCACCTGAATTATGTAAAGCCATCATGAAATCCGTCGAATTTCATATGGATCAAATTTTTCATTTGCTGGTATAAGCTAAACCGAATTCCTTTACATTGAATATTCGATATCCCAAACGGCTCATTACAACCGCCATCTGATCGTACCAAATTTTGTTCGCCTCAATTTGAGGTATTTCCGGGAAAGAGTATTGAACGATTTCTTTTAACAAATTTTCTTTCAGATTTTCATTACCGGGAAGATAAAAGTAAGAAAACGCCATCTCGTGCTCTTTACCAATTCCCAAGACCCAAAAGCCGATTCCTTTCAGCCACAAATATTTATTGACATTTTTCTCAAAAGTCTCAGGTGTATAATCCCTGGTAAAACTATTACCGATAAATCCCTTGGTATGTTCAAACAAACTCTGTGTCTTATCGAACGTGTCGGTGATAAGTGTATCCGGAAATTTAGTGGGAGGATGTTTGTGAAGTTCTTTGGCCTTATCAATCATATATAAGTTGATATGATCAAAAACTTGATCCTGGTGGTATTTCTCCACTAAACCATCGATCAGTTTTTCACGAAATATTTTCCGATCGGGATCGGAAATCGGCCGAACCGTTGGATCGTCTTTCGATGTTGCGAATATAGTGTTCCCCAAAAATACGGATCCAATCATACTAACTAACAAAATTTGAATAAATAATTTATTGATTCGCATTTTTTCCTTTTCCTTAGTAAGTTGGTTAACTTGGAATCCCTTTCCGATATAAAAAATCTTAACAATTCGGCTATGAATAGTCAAGAGAAAAATTATCCAAAGAGATCTTTTTACAAATTGTTCAAGGCGCGGATATATTAGGTACATACCGATCAATATTAAAGATCCGATATCCTAATCGTTCCATCACACCTATCATCTCATTTTGCCAATCTTGATTTGCGGATTCATCCAGAACCTCGGGAAATGAATAAATAACTACGTCCTTTAAAAATTCTCTCTTTAAAGTTTCATTTCCCGGTAAATAGAAAAAAGATAAAGCAATCCGGTGATCCTCGCCAATTCCTAAGACTAAAAAGCATATTCCTTTTAACCAGAGATATTGATTGACATTTTTTTCAATTTGAACCGGATCGTAAACCCGGGTGAAACTGCTTCCGATATAAGGACGAGTTTTGTCCATAAATGCCCTTGTTCTTTGAAAGGTTTCTTGAATGACTAAACTTGGGGATTTCGGCGGTTTATTTTTATGGAGTTCATGGTATTTGTTTTCCATATAATCTTGCACTTTGGCAAAAGTCTGATCATTTTCATATTTAAGAACCATTTGTTTCAATAATTCACTCCGAACCACCCTTCTTTTTTCAAGGGACATTTCATTAATAACCATTTTCATTTGGTCGACCTGACAATATCCTGTTCCTATTTGTAAAACACAAAAAACCAACGCTGCGATTAGGAGGCGTAATTGATATTTACCCATCTCCAATCCTCCAGTCTGATGAAAAATAATATATTCCTTTGAAACGAATAATTTTTTTGGAATCCGCATAAATCCTTGGGACGATTGTCTCAACAAGCCCTCGGTCTTAGTCGAGTCGTTGCAATGAAAAAAAAAACATATAATCATAAGAATTTTAACAATCTCGGGAAAATAAGTCAAGTCCGCCCCATTTTGATAAATAAAAAGGGGTTGTCCCAAGAGTTCGAGACAGCCCCTTTTTTATCCATTCTGAGTAATAATCAGACGTTAAAAAGCAAATCAGAATAGGAAGGCAACGGCCAAATCTTTTTATCTACCAAGGGCTCCAACTTATCAGCATTTTCTCTCAATTTACCCATGGCCACAAACACAGAATCTCTATAATACTCAGCGTGTTTAAGTGAATCGCCGCTAATTTTCTCAGCGCCATCAACCGCCTTTTCCAAGGCTTCAATATCATCATGAAAGGAACTTAAAATTTCACTGACTTCAACCAGCAATTTTTCTTGAGCTGATGTTGATGCTTTTGAAGAAGCACTCTTCACTAAATTAATCGTCTCGGCAAGTTCACCGGTATATTTAATGACAGCTGGCAAAATCTGCCGTTTTGCCATTTCGAGCATTGTCAAAGCTTCAATATTAACCTGCTTTACATAGTTCTCCAAAAAGATTTCATATCGGGAATGCAACTCAACCTTGCTTAAAACCCCATGTTTCTCAAAAGCTTTTACAGCCTTATCGGTAATCCAGGCAGGAATTGCAGCAACGGTTGACTTAATATTCGGAAGGCCGCGTTTTTCAGCCTCGGCGATCCACTCGTCGGCATAACCATTACCGTTATAGATGACCCGTTTATTGTTCTTCGCCACTTCTTTAATAATGGCTTGAGCTTCTGCATGAACATCCTTAGCCTTTTCCAAACGATCCGCAACCTGGGATAGGGTTTCGGCAACAATGGTATTTAAAACAATATTGGGTCCGGCAATAGAAGCCGAAGAAGCCACCATCCGGAATTCAAATTTATTCCCCGTGAAGGCAAACGGAGAAGTCCGGTTACGATCGGTTGTATCTTTAGGAAGAACCGGCAAAGTTGTAACACCAATGTTCAATTCTCCGCCATTTTTAGATGATTTGGCGCCACCATTCTGCAGCTGCGCGAAAATATCCGCCAATTGCTCACCAAGGAAGATGGAAATAACTGCTGGAGGTGCTTCGTTTGCACCAAGGCGGTGGTCATTACCGGTGTTAGCAGCCGAAGCCCGAAGCAAATCTGCGTATTCGTCAACAGCACGGATAACGGAAGTCAAGAACACTAAAAACTGTAAGTTTTCATGAGGCGTTTTCCCGGGCTCAAGCAAATTCTGTCCATCACTGGCTGCCATAGACCAGTTATTGTGTTTTCCGGAACCATTCACTCCGGCAAAGGGTTTCTCATGGAGCAAGCATACCAATCCATGCCGTAAAGCCACTTTTTTCAAAACTTCCATTGTCAAACAATTATGGTCGTTGGCAATGTTTGTGGTGCTGAATATCGGAGCCAATTCATGCTGAGCGGGAGCAACTTCATTATGCTTTGTTTTGGCGAGGACGCCCAATTTCCATAACTCGGTATCTACTTCATGCATAAATTCGGAGACTCGTTCTTTTAACGATCCGAAATACTGGTCTTCCAATTCCTGACCTTTGGGAGGTTTAGCGCCGAATAATGTGCGGCCGGTCAAAATTAAATCTTTCCTTTGTTCATAAAGGGCTTTATCAATGATAAAATATTCTTGTTCCGGGCCCACCGTGGTAGCTACTTTGGTAGCGGTGGTATTTCCTAAAGTTTTCAAAACCCGGACGGCTTGCTTGGATAAGGCTTCTATGGAACGTAACAGAGGAGTTTTTTGATCCAACGCCTCACCGGTATATGAACAGAAAGCAGTCGGGATATATAAGGTCTGATCTTTATAAAACGCCGGAGAAGTGCAATCCCAAGCAGTATAACCTCTCGCTTCAAAGGTGGCCCTCAGTCCCCCCGACGGGAAAGACGATGCATCCGGTTCCCCTTTAATAAGCTCTTTTCCTGAAAACTCAGCAATAATATGTCCATCGGGTGTCGGCGAAATAAAAGAGTCATGTTTCTCCGCAGTAACACCGGTTAACGGTTGAAACCAATGTGTAAAATGTGTGGCTCCCTTTTCAATCGCCCAATCTTTCATTGCATTAGCCACTACATCGGCAACTGAAGGATCTAAGGGCAAACCCTCATCAATTGTTTTTTTCAAGGCCTTATAAGTATTTTTCGGTAAACGGGCCTTCATGGTTGCCTCATTAAATACATTACTGCCAAAAACTACTTCCAAAGAATTTGGAACGGTTACTTCTTGGTCCATCACTATTCTCCTCTCGTGTAATGTTTTTGTTACTTTCTTTCTGTCTCTTTCTTTTTTAATAACTTACCATTATTTTTCGGTTTTTGCAAGAGTGTTTTCAATATGTTAACTTAAAAGATTACAGTAATGTAACTCAAAACAACATGATATCCCCCTTTAAAAATTCAATCTTGACACAAGATTATCATAGATTCGTTTGAAAATTTAAAAAAGGCAAAATAAATACACCTTTTAAAAGGTGTATTTTCCCAAGCTTCAAATGATTTGTTTAGATATCATAATATAAATAGAATTCATAAGGATGCGGGCGTAGACGTATCGGATCAATTTCGTTTTCCCGTTTATATCGAAGCCAAACATCTATCACATCCTTGGTGAAGACGTCGCCTTTCAGAAGAAAATCATGATCTTTTTCCAGAGCGTCCAAAGAGGCATCCAAAGAGCCGGGTACGGTTTGTACTTTAGCCGCTTCGTCCGGAGCCAATTCATAGATATTCTTATCCAGGGGAGCACCCGGGTCTAATTTGTTTTCGATGCCATCCAACCCCGCCATTAGCATCGCCGCAAACGCCAGGTATTGATTGGCTGTCGGATCGGGAGGCCGAAATTCAATTCGCTTGGATTTTGGGTTATCGGTATACATGGGGATACGGACTGCAGCGGAACGGTTGCGTTGTGAGTACGCCAAATTGACGGGAGCCTCAAAACCAGGAACCAAACGCTTATAAGAATTTACAGTCGGAGCGCAAAATGCCATTAATGCATTGGCATGCTTTAAAAGGCCTCCGATATAGTATTGGGCTGTTTCAGATAACAAAGCATAACCTTTGGGATCATAAAAAATGTTCTGACCGTTTTTCCATAGCGATTGATGTGTGTGCATGCCGGAACCATTGTCTCCAAAAAGGGGTTTTGGCATGAAAGTTGCAGTCATATGATTCTGTTTGGCAATATTCTTAACGATATACTTATACAATAAACAGTTATCAGCCGTTTTCACAAGAGTATTATAACGCATATCGATTTCACATTGTCCGGCCGTTGCTACTTCATGATGATGAACCTCGATGGGAATGCCGGCTTTAAGCATAGCCAGTACAATTTTACTGCGCAAATCCTGTAAAGAATCATGGGGCGGGACTGGGAAATACCCTTCTTTATTCCTTGGCTTAAAGCCAAGATTCGGTTCTTCGTTTTTTCCGGAATTCCAAATGCCTTCAACCGAATCAATGAAGTAATAACCGGAGCTTTGATTCTGATCAAAACGGATATCATTGAAAATAAAAAATTCAAGTTCCGGTCCCCAATAACTCTCATCGGCAATACCGCTACTCTTTAGATAGGCCGCAGTCTTCTTGGCAACATGGCGCGGATCACGCGTATAGGGTTTTTTAGAGATCGGGTCATAAATATCGCATAAAATACTGAGAGTTGGAATTTCACAGGCTGGATCGACTATGGCAGTGGTTGCATCCAAATACAAATTCATATCGGACTCTTGAATCTTCTGAAATCCCCGTATTGATGAGCCATCAAAACCAATCCCCTCCGACCAGATACTTTTAAGAGGATCCCCAGCTTCATAAAGTTCTTGCGCCGGAATCGAAAAATGTTGCCATAGACCGGGCAAATCGGTGAATTTGAGATCAATGATCGCGATGTTGTTTTCTTTAATGATTTGAATCACTTTTTCAATTTCCGATTGATTAACTTGAATAGCCATGCTTTTCCCTCCTTTTTTCCTCTTGAATCCATTGAATAAATTAAACTTTGTGATTTCACCTCACCCCTATGCCTTTGGTTCATGTAATAAATTTTGACATACCGTTTGCAAAATTTTAAAAAACGAAGGTCAATGAAGGAATTTATTACATGTCAAATAAGAAATTCACTCTGCCTCATCTTCTATATAACATTATATTAACATCCCTCTGTTTTTAGTTCCGTCCTCTCTACCAAAAAACACTGGATTTTTCCATAATGCCAAACTTGCTTCAAATCAAATTCCGAATTTATTGTATACTCCCCCCGTTCAACGCTTTACCAGAGCCTAGAAATGAAAATTACCGGGTATCAGTAATCTGATTTGCGGAGTTCCCCGGAAAATTTCAGAGACTTGCTTGAGATTCTTGTAGCGCAAAAAAACCTATTTTCAGTTGAATATTGATGATTATAGGTAAAACTTTTTTTCCTTCAAAAATTAGTAGGAATTTACACCAATCTTGTTGAATTAATAATTAAAACTGAAAATTGAAAGGATGGAATGAAATGCCGGATATCAAACCTGAAGATATTAAAGAAACAACTGAAGCCCCATCACAAGAAGAAGCGAAGAGATTGGAAGGATTAGGTTGGGTTATCATCGATACATATAAAATGAACGATAATACATTTTATGTATTGGCTTGGGCCAAAGATGGTGCTCCGGCCCGCTAATTCTATAATAAAAACAACAACCGCTTAAGTTTGAGCGAATATTTCCAGGGCCGCTAAAAGAGAGACTTTGCTGATGGCCCCGGCGATATTAGCCGAATAACTGCATGCGGTTGTTTTCATTTTCGACGGGTGATGAAAATAACAATTAAATCCATCTCCGAATCGATGAAGATGAATTTTCCACCCTCTGGAATTCATTTCATTTTCAATTTCCCAGGCATTGTCAACGGATTCCGAGTATTTAGGGACAATGGTTCCATAAATTTCTATTGATTCCCCGTTCCGTGCCACACCCGTAATCCAATGTCCCCCAACCAGTTGATTATACCGGCTGGAGTTTTTTTCAGCTTCCTTTTCCCAAATAAACGGATAAAAACCTAACCCGGTATTAAGCCAAATGACAGAATATTTATAGACAATCTCCGCTACACACGCATCCAGTTCGGCACTCGGTTGTAATTTTAATATTTCCTCGGTTGTCATCAGGACCCTCCCTTAATCTTATCTATTTATTATATATCTCTCCAGATGGCAAAGTAAATATAATTCATTGGATTGACATTTTAAAAATTATTGTTTATGATTAAATTGTGTTTATTGTAACCCGCTTTCTTAAAATATAAAAAATCCATTAAACACAGTTGATGTATGTCAAGTAAGCATTTGGGTTTATCAGCTATCTATGAAAGGATGTGACATCGTGCCTGATCTTAAAGCGGAAGATATTAAAGAAACGGTTGAGACCAAATCTCAGGAAGAAGCTAATAAATACGTGGCATTAGGATGGTTGCTCATTGATACTTATAAAATGAATGATCAAACCTTTTATATGGTAGCCTGGACCAAAAATGAAGCCCCTGTCCGACCCTAAAAGCTAGTTAAATTTGATTTTCCAAGCGGCGTTTATAAAAAAACGCCGTTTATTTTTGTGGGGAGATTTATTCTTCCCCCAAGTAGGCTTTCCGGATTGCCGGATTAACGGCCAATTCCTTGGCATTGCCTTGAAGGGCGATGTTTCCTGTTTCCATTACAAAAGCCCGGTTAGCAATGGATAAAGCGATATTGGCATTTTGTTCAACCAGTAAAATCGTAGTTCCTAAACGATTGATATCGTCAATAATTTTAAAAATTTCAGTCACCAGCATAGGAGCCAACCCCATTGAGGGTTCATCCATCAGCATCAATATAGGCTTAGCCATCAAAGCCCTTCCCATTGCCAGCATTTGCTGTTCTCCACCGCTTAAAGTCGCCGCCATTTGCTCCTTGCGTTCATCAAGTCTTGGAAAAAGATGAAATATTTCTTCCATACTGGTACGGATGCCTATCCGATCGTTACGGGTAAAAGCGCCCATTTCTAAATTTTCAATCACACTCATTCTTGGAAAAACCCGTCGTCCCTCTGGTACATGGGATATACCAAAATGAACAATCCTGTGAGGAGGGGCTTTGGTGATATCCATACCTTTAAAAAAAATTTGCCCTTTTAATACAGGCAATAGTCCTGATATGGTGTTGAGGGTTGTAGTTTTCCCAGCCCCATTGGCTCCTATCAGGGCTACAATTTCACCCTCCTCCACATCAAATGAAATATTGGATAAAGCCCCAATCGCGCCGTAATTTACGAATAAATTTTTTACCTCAAGCATCAATGAAGTGCACCCTTTCCAAGATAAGCCTCAATCACTCGCTGGTCTTTCCGTACATCATCCGGTGTGCCTTCGGCGATTTTTGAACCGTAATCAAGCACTACAACGCGGTCGGAAATCCCCATGACAAACTTCATATCATGTTCAACCAAAAAAATCGTATTGCCTTTCCCTCGTATATCCTTAATAAACTGCATTAATTCTTTCTTTTCGTTGGGATTCATTCCGGCTGCCGGCTCGTCCAGCAATAACAAAGCCGGCTTCAGCGCCAAGGCCCGTGCGATTTCCAAACGTCTTTGTTCTCCATAAGAAAGATTTTTGGCCATTTCGTGCTGCTTTTCAGCTAAATTTACCATTTCCAGGCATTCCATTGCGAAATAAAATAATTTTTTTTCTTCACGGCGCACCCAGGGTGTAAAACCCAATAAGGCGCCACCCAACCCCATTTTTCCTTGAATATGGGCGCCAATCAAAACATTTTCCAGTACACTCAGTTCATTAAAGAGGTGAATGGTTTGAAACGTTCGAGCAATGCCGAGTCCGGCAATATGATATGGCTTTTTGTCACTGATATCTTTATTCTTAAAATAAATTCTTCCCTCAGTGGCTTTATAAATTCCGGTGATTAAATTAAAAATCGTACTTTTACCCGCACCGTTAGGGCCGATTAAAGCTAAAATTTCCCCGGAATGAATTTGCAAATTCACTTTATTAACGGCTACCAAACCGCCAAAACGAATTGTAACATCATCAAGCGTTAATATTGTCACTATTAATAACCCCTACTTCTTTCGTATTGAAACTGCGTTACCAGGGAAGGCAGTCTTTTTTGTGATCAGTTTCAAAATCAACGTCCGAAAGCTAACCCCCCCAAGTAAGCCGTTAGGCCGAAAGATCATCAAAAAGACCAACATTGCGCCATAGACCAGCATCCGGTACCTTGACATAAATCCCAAAAATTCCGGAGCCGTAGTCAGTAAAGCGGATCCAATAATGGTACCCGGTATGCTTCCCAGTCCTCCCAAGACTACCATGTTTAAGATATCGATCGATTTTGAAAACCCAAAGTCCGATGGGTTAATGTAAGCAATAAAGTGAGCATATAAACAACCAGCGATACCGGCAAAAAATGCGCCTACCGAAAAAGCGGCGATTTTATATCCCGTAGCATTAATGCCCATGGATTCTGCAGCGATTTCATCCTCGCGGATTGCTTTTAAGGCTCTTCCAAATCTGGAATGATGAATCAAAGCCATCATCGCGATTGATAAAACGGCCACGATCAAAACATAAATCTCTAACGGAATATTACTGTTGGGCGGAGGCACGGACAGTCCCAACGCCCGGTTGGTAATGTCCAGATTTAAAAAAACCACTTTGATGATTTCAGCAAAACCAAGAGTGGCAATGGCTAAATAATCTCCGGACAGTCTGAGCGTGGGGAATCCAATGATGATTCCGGATAAAGCGGCAAAAAGTCCGGCAGCCAAAATATCAAAGCAAAAAGGCAATCCAAATTTTACTGTCAGTATCCCACCGGTAAATGCGCCAATACTCATGAAAGCAGCGTGACCTAATGATAATTGCCCGGTTAGCCCGGTTATCAGGTTCAGGCCCAATGCCAGAATAATTGCAATACAAACGTTAATCGTTATTTGCAATATATACGGATCAATTGTCGAAACAGCTCGTTGTAAAATTTCAGCCATTAATTTACCTATACCTTCTTCTGAATCTTTTGTCCGAGTAAACCGGTGGGCCTAAAAAACAAAAAGATAATCAAAATCGCGAAGGCAATTGCGTCACGATAGGACGAATAACCTAAAGCGACTCCGAAAACTTCGATAACGCCCAAAAACAAACCGCCGAGCATTGCGCCGCGGATTGAACCAATTCCGCCTAATACGGCAGCGGCAAAAGCTTTTAATCCAGCCATTAGACCCATATTAAAAGAAACAGCGTTAAAGTAGATCCCGACCAGCACCCCGCCTGCCGCCGCTAAAGAAGAGCCGATTGCAAAAGTGAATGCAATCACTAAATTAATGTTGACTCCCATGAGGGCGGCGGTATTATAATCTTGGGATGTAGCCCGCATCGCTTTACCGATTTTAGTTTTTTGGACGATAAATTCTAAGGTAATCATTAATGCTGCCGATACTCCGAAGATTAGCAGCTGCAAGGATGAGAAATCGACAGATCCCAAGTGGAATTGAGTCACCGGAAAGGCGTTGTCGGGAAATCCCTTGGCATCGGCGCCAAACACCAATAGTGCCAAGGTTGACAAGAATGTGGACACTCCAATAGCCGAGATTAAAGCAGAAAGTCTGGAGGACTTTCGGAGCGGTCGGTAAGCAATAAACTCAATAACCACCCCTAAAAGTCCACAACAGACCATCGCTAAAATCATCGCCAAAAAAATATTCACTTTGAAGACCAACACCAGTAGCAGGGCTACAAAGGCCCCCATCATGTATATCTCACCATGGGCGAAATTTAATAATTGAATAATTCCATAAACCATGGTATAGCCTAGCGCGATTAAAGCATACGTACTGCCCAAAGCCAGGCCGTTTACCAACTGCTGCCAGAACATGAAGGTCCCCCTAGTTAATTTTTACGGACACTTTGGCTTTTAAGGCAAACTGTCCCTTTTTAACTTCCAGTAGATAAACAGGACTTTTTACCGGTTCTTGATCCGCCCGGAAAGTAATATTGCCGGATACTCCTTTAAAATTACTGGTTTTAGCGACTTGATCGCGGAATGTTTTTGGATCATTGCTTTTGGCTCTCTTCATCGCTTCAGCCAGGATAATGACTGCGTCATAACCTTGCGTCTCAAAGAGTCCGGGTAATTTGCCGTTGTTGGAAGCTTTAAATGTTTCAATAAATTTGGCCGTCTCAGGAGTTGGCTGTTCCGGAGAAAAACCGACATAAACCATGCTTCCCTCAATTGCGCTGCCGCCCAAAGAAATTAATGTGGGGGAATATAAACCGTCCCCGCCGAATAAGTTGAGCTTCATTCCTTGTTTCCGGGCTTCCTTCATGATCAGGGAACCTTCGGTATAATAACCGGAAAAGAAAATGATATCCGGATTCTTCGCTTTAATATTGGTAATTTGCGCGCTGAAATCTTTATCGCCATCTTTAATTTTTTCTTCAGTCACAACCGTAATGGCTTTTCCCTTGATGGCGTCTTTGAAGACCTTGGTTAAACCAACACTGTAATCGTTATTGTCTGAGGTAATCACGGCGATTTTTTTATACCCGAAATTCTTGGAAAAATAATCAATCAAAGCAGGCACTGCAACCGTATCCAATAAAGTATCTCTAAATATGTATTTCCCAAGTTCCACCACACCCGGTCCGGTTGCGCCGGCTGAAAGCAAGATAACTTTGGAACGTTCGGCGATGGGCGCGGCGACTTTTGTCAACCCGGTGCAAGGATCCCCGATGATGGCGGCGACTTTGTTCCGGCTGATAAACCGCTGGACAATGGTAGCGCATTCTTGTTTATCGCCCCGATTATCCGCTTCTACTATTTCTATATGTTTACCGTTTACTCCTCCGGACTTATTCACCTTTTCCGCAGCCATTTTCATTCCGGCTAATGTTGGTTGTCCGTACATGGCAACATCCCCCGTAAGAGCCCCTAAAAACCCGATCTTTACGGTCTCATTAGCTGCGTTGCCCGTTACAAAGGTCCCGATTGCCACCATCAACATCAAGAAAAATACTCCGTATCTTTGAAACTTCAAATAAATCTCCTCCATTCATTTTCATCAACTTCCTCCCGGTTAAAACTAGGGAAGCATTAAAAAGATTAACTTTAGAAGTTCTTCATAAACTAGCAAATCCCTTTTTCACTCTTTGAAATCTAACTTTACATCCGAATCGATCAGAATTATCATACATCCCAAATTCGAATGATACGGAATGGATTATGGATAATGCAATTCAACTTGCTCGCCAAAAAGCACGAAATGTTCTTGGTGAATTGATTCAACTGCATCTGCTCCGGTTCTTAAAGAATGGCTTTCTGAATATTCCGGTGTTTGGGATATGAATACCTTAACCCCCAAAGCGTTAAGGTACGCTTCTTAAACTATTTACCCCAAAATCATCAGATTGATTATTATCATGTGAACCCTCTAAGTAGTTTTCATCGGCGGCTTTTATAAGGTGAAAAATGAGGAAACCCCAGCCCACTTGTTTCTGGTGGAGCTGGGTGATTTAGGCTTTATTGACTGTTGGACGTGCTTGGAAAAGATAAAAGAAGCGATGGATGCAATTTAACATTACTGGAAAGTAATCCGGATATCAACCACTTCCGACAAACTGGCAATCCTGACAGGTGGGCCCCAGGTACCGGCTCCACTCGAGACAATCACTTGCATGGACTCTAATTTTAAGTATCCATAATCAATCCGAAAAACTCTCCGTGTGATCAAACCAAACGGAAAAAATTGGCCTTTATGAGTATGACCGGATAGTTGTAAATCAACTCCGGCATTTTGAGCCGCTTTCAAATCAATAGGTTGGTGATCCATTAAAATAACCGGAAGTTTTTCATCGAGATTCGCTGTCAAATCGGAAATTTTTTTACGCTTTCTGCCTTTAATCATTTCGTAAGACTTATCATCCCGCCCGATTAAATAAAAACTGTCAGCCACTTTTACACTCTCATCCCTCAAAACCTGAATTCCGGCTTGGCTTAACCACTCAGTCAGCTTGTTCATATCTTGATTGTAATAATCATGATTGCCAAGACAGGCAAATACTCCGTATCGACTCTTGATATTACGAAATTCAGCGGCAATCTGCTGCTTTTCAATGGGTACAATATCCCCCGTAATCAGTACCAGATCGGGGTGAAGGGCATTCATCTTACGAATGATTTGATGTCTTCGATAGTCCGATATATCGGTTAGATGCAAGTCGGAAATCATTGCAACATGAAGCTGTTTTAAAGTACCGGCAGATTTTTTGATATGAACTTGGTATGGGGTAATTTTAATGTTTCGGGCGTGAAATGTCCCATAAACCAGTAAACCAACCACAAAAAAGATCACCAACAAACCTAAACTTGAAGAAATCAACAGATTATTGCCTAGCGTTTTGAAAATACGCGTTCTCCCGGCTATGAGCCAAATTAAATCGCTGGCTGCGACGAATAATAAAAAATAAACCAGTGCTGCAACCCAATAAGATCCCAGGGTAGAAAAGACCTTTCTGATTCCATCGGGCAAGGATCGGAAGGATATAATTCCAAGAAAACTTGAAAATACTATCAACCCAAATAAAATCCAATAGAACCAAAGATTAAAAAGTCCGAGCTTGTCCACAAATAATTGTTTACCGCGCAGACCGACATAATAATTGAATGCCGTATACAATGCAATCACTGTGGTAAATCCAATATAAAAGCGCATATTGTTACCCCTTTGCGTTCAGTTTGAAAATCATCATCAAACACTTTCCGGACTTTGACACAAAAAACCGGTTATTTTTTAAAAAAAGTTAAAATGAAATTATGAATCCTTTATTTCCAACCAAAGTATGTTTTGACGCATATTGATACTTTTAACTTTATAGGCGTCTCCTCGGGGGTCGATAAGGATTTTTCCAAAGAGTGAATTATCTCCTCATGGCACTAAAAATTTTCCAAAAATCATTCCAACCTCAAAAATAAACCGGCGGCCGTTCTCTTAAAAAATATATCTACCAGCCAGATAAAAAAACCATCTTAGATTATTTTAGGATATTTATCAAAAAATTCAAGATAAAATTATCATCTTTTCTGATCAAATTGATCAATAAACGGATCGGTCTTTTAAAAAAACATATTCTTTCTCAACCCCGCCTTTAATTTCCCTCATTGGTGCGTTCAATCACCGGTCAACAGCTTTCATTCTGTTCCTTGAGTCGTTTGGATGTATTTTCTACAAGCGATATCGGATTAAAAAGGGAAATTCAGTGGCTTTAAGGGATTAAAGCAGATACCGAGTGACTCCATCATGAAAAAATATGCAATGAAAGTTGTTTTAATGTTAAAATATCCGCTTTTATCAGCGGTATTCTGAGCAAAAAATGGGTATCGATAAAGTAAATTACATTGCATGGAAAACCATTTTCAGGTTTATAATAAGAAAACCGTTTCCAAAAACCCCTTAAGTCCAGTCAAAAATATTGTTTTAGCGAAAGAGGTATCGTTAATGAGTCCGATTCAAGTTGGAGAAATCGCTCCTGATTTTCAAGTCAAAGATAACCATGAAAAAGATATTCGATTAAGTGATTTTCGGGGGAAAAGGATTTTACTATCCTGGCATCCGCTAGCCTGGACGCCGGTTTGCACCGATCAAATGAGGGCTTTGGAAAACAATTGGGAAACCTTCCAAAAATTCAATACCGTCCCCTTGGGCTTCAGTGTTGACCCCACACCCAGTAAAAACGTATGGGCCGTCGCTCTGGCAATCACCAAGCTCAGTTTACCTTCGGATTTCTGGCCCCACGGAAAGGTTGCCAGGGATTATGGAATATTCAATGAAACGGAAGGATATTCTGAGCGGGCCAATATCATTGTGGATGAGAGCGGTAAGATCCAATGGGTTAAGGTCTATCCATCCGCTCAATTACCGAATTTAAATGAGGTTTTGGGGATTCTCTCGTAAACTTGAACCCCGGCGCCAGTGAAGGTACTCATTACCTTTTGGTCCATTGTCGGGTTTTCTTTTTTACGAAGTTCTGACCGGGCCTGATTCAAAACGGATAGCAAATTTAACCGGGATTTCGCGTCCACCCAATTTGGGTCCTCGCTTTTTTATCATAACATCGCTAAAATTCTTCAGATAACCACTTGTCCTGTTCAAGTTAATCATCAATCATTCATTCAATATTAATCTTTCCCTAACATAAAAACGAACATTTTAAAGTACTATTAAGAAAGATTTTGAAAATTATTCTAAATGAACGTTTTTATGCAAAAATTCAATAAGTCTCTACAAAAAGCGAAATACCCATTGAAAAAAGGAAGGTATGAATTTGGATTTTAAAAACAAGCTACTGAAGGAATTTAGATTTTTTTTGTCCATGGTTACCGGCACAGCCATAGGAACATTCGCCTTTAGCCGGGTCCTTATTCCCAACAATCTGACAGCTACCGGATTAGGAGGATTGGCAACCGTCGTTAATCATGTCGGCGGATTGAATATTCAATTCCTGCTAGTGAGTATGGCATTACCGATCATCACCTGGGCTATCATCAAGTATGACCGGAAGCAGGTTTTCTACGCCAGTTTTTGTTTCTTTTTGTTTACAGCCTTAATCGGGATCTATCAAAAATATGTGCCGGCTTTCAAAACGGATTCCGTAATTGCCATGGTTGTCGCCGGGGTATTAACGGGACTTTCCACGGGAATCATTTTACGGCAAGGGCTGGCCAACGGACCCGAGGCCATCGTCGCTCTTTATTTGAAAGAGAAAAAAGGCCTATCCATCGGAAACTTCTTTATGATTCTTAATTCCCTGATCGTGTTTTCCTCGATCATCTATGGAAATATTACCTATATCATTTATTCTCTGATGAGTATTTATATTTCCGGTAAAGTGACCGATTATGTGATTCTGGGAACCGGCCGGACTTACAGTGTAACCATTATCTCCGAAAATTATCAGGCGATTCGGGAGTTCATTCATAAGGAGTTACGCAGAGGGGTGACTTTTATACCTTGTATCGGAACCTACAGCTCTTCTGAAAAAACAATGTTAAAAACGGTGATTTCCGGTTCCGAGCTTGTCAAGTTGAAGGAATATACCAAGTCTTTAAACGATGACAGCTTTATCTACGTCACTCCCAGTATTGAGGTAATCGGAAAAGGTTTTAGCAATGGGTATTAATACCATTGCAATTTTGTGGGCTCAAAATTCTATCGGTTCGCTAATTCTTAACCTATAATCCCAATTTTTTCTTTTTCTGCTTTTCATTTTTCGCCTGCCTCTCGTACCTCACAGACCCTCTAACCACCCGACTTTGCGTTCAAAAAAAAACCCACCGGCCTATGACTCTCTACAATTAAATCGCGAAAAGCAGGAAATTAAGAACCTCTCCGCTCCGGCCATCTCCTCTTCATTATTTTTATCATTCTTTCCGTCATCCAATGCATTCATTCCGTCACAAAAATAATTCTTTCTGTCGTCCGAAGAATTCATTCCGTCACAGAAAAAATTCTTTCCGTCATCCAATGAATTAATTCCGTCAAGGAAAAAATTCTTTCAGTCATCCAATGAATTAATTCCGT
>JAEXDA010000002.1 GCA_023401925.1 Bacillota bacterium | reverse complement strand
AAATAACAACCAAGATCAACGAATTGCTAACCGAGATCGAACGCCAAAACAATGCCGAAAACCAATTATATGGAGAACGGGATCTTGAAGAACTCGGCAATGAAGCTTCCATTGACCCTGCCAAACTAGAAGCCAAAATCAAAGAACTTGATGTCCGGCTGGCGGAGACGAATCAACCAAAACTAGCTCCAAAGGTTCGTAAGCTTAAAAAAGAATATCTGCCGCGTTTGCAGCAATATCATACTCAAGAACAATTACTGGGAGAAAGGAATAGTTTCTCCAAGACCGATCCTGACGCTACATTCATGCGAACCAAAGAAGATCATTTAAAAAATAGCCAGCTTAAAGCATGTTATAACGTACAACTTGGAACCGAAGATCAGTTTGTGACCGGGTATAGCATTCATCAACAAGCATCAGATTCAGCATGTTGCCTTCCACACTTGAAAAAGTTGGAGAAGCAGTCCGATAAATTGACACAAAACTTGATCGCTGATTCCGGATATGGTTGTGAAGAAACCTATGAACACCTACTTGATAAAGGAATCGGTAACTATGCTAAATATGGTACCTTTCATCAAGAATTGAAAAAGTGTAAGAAGGGTAACAGGTTTGGGTTCGATGATTTCAATTATGATGCTCAATGTGATCAGTTTACTTGCCCTGCCGGAAGAAGACTATCTTATGTTGAAACCCAAAAGGATCAGACTAAAACCGGTTATGAAGTAGAGTATCGGGTTTATCAGTCAGAAAATTGCATCGATTGCCCACTACGGGATCAGTGTACTCGTTCCAATGGGAACCGAACTTTATCAGTGAATTTCCGGTGGCAACAACTAAAACAGCAGGCCAAACAAAATCTCTGTTCGGAACCAGGCCTGAAATTACGTGCCAAACGCTCCGTTGAGATTGAGTCAGTCTTCGGTCAAATCAAGCAAAATTGGTCTTTTCGCCGTTTTATGCTTCGTGGAATTAAGAAAGTAAATATTGAACTTGGTTTATTGTGTATAGCGCATAATTTGGCTAAAAAAGCAACTCTGGTAGTTGGTTGATTATTCTTTTTTCAAAGTACAGTTATTTTTAATTTGGTTTCTTTGCAATTTCTTATTTTGCTTTTAGGACAGCCCCCAGGCGCAGAGTGCGAGATATGCTTTGTAAGATATTTTGGTAATTCGTGATATCGGTTGCCAACTCATGAAAAAGGGATATGTCTAGACCAGAAAACATAATTTCAAAGCACAGTTCGTCATTTCTCTGCGCCTCCGCGCGAGATATTCTTTTGTTTTTAAATCAATAGATAGCTGATAGATCACTACATCCAACTAATCTGCTAAATTAACTTAATAATCAAAATGCTGAATAAAGTTTACCATCCGATAGAATGATTTAGAAAGGGCCTGTTGCAAAAGTTCTTCGGCAATTGCTCTTCATTGAAAAAAATTGCGGGATCCGGAGAACCCGCAATTTTTTTGATTACGTTGTCAACACCCATGATATCTGTCTCATTGACTTTAAAACCCTTTTATTAGAGCCGCGCCGAATAACTTCAAGTCCCGCTCTGCCAGGATGATAAATATTTCACTTGTTCGGGAGTCAATACATCAATCTCGATTCCCATGGATTTTAATTTGATTTCCGCGATTTGGCGGTCCAATTCCTTCGGTAAGACATGAACCTTTTTTCCCATTTCCTGGGCATGTTTGACAATATACTCCGATCCTAAAGCTTGATTGGCAAAACTCATATCCATCACCACCGCCGGATGACCTTCGGCGGCAGCCAGATTTAATAACCGTCCCTCTGCCAGTAAAAAAACCTTTCGGCCATCTTGGAGCGTATATTCCTCCACAAAATCCCGGACTGTCCGCTTGGACTTGGAAAGGCCCTCAATGGCTCCAATATTGATCTCATCGTTAAAATGCCCGGAATTGGCTACAATGACTCCATTCTTGGCCAGTTTGATATGGCGTTCGTCGACTACGTTGAGGTCGCCGGTAACTGTAATCACAATATCGGCAATCGGCATGGCCTCTTCAAGTTTCATCACCCGGAAGCCTTCCATCACCGCTTCGATCCCCTTGACATGGTCAACCTCCGTCACAATAACATTAGCGCCCATTCCTTTAGCGCGCAAAGCCAAACCTTTTCCGCACCAGCCATAGCCGCATACTACCAAGTTCTTACCGCAAACCAGCACATTGGTAGCACGGAGCAACCCGTCCAGAGTACTTTGACCGGTGCCATAGCGGTTGTCAAATAAGTGCTTCGTATCCGATTCGTTCACTGCGATAATGGGAAACTTTAAAGCCTGGTCCTTTTCCATACTCATCAGCCGGATAACACCAGTTGTGGTCTCTTCGGTACCACCCATTACATTTTTCAGATAAGTGTCCGCATATTTTTGATGAAGCAAGCCGACCAAATCCGCTCCGTCATCCTGGGTAATGTCCGGTTGGTGCTCGATTGCGGCAATCAAATGCTTATAATAGGTGTCACGGTCTTCGCCCTTCTTGGCATAAACCGGAATTCCGTAATCCACGACCAATGAAGCTGCTACATCGTCCTGTGTCGATAGGGGGTTAGATGCGCACAATACGATGTCCGCTCCTCCTTCCTTTAAAGTCCGCATCAAGTTGGCGGTTTCCGTGGTTACATGAAGACAACATGATAGCTTTTTCCCTTTCAGGGGCTTTTCCCTGGCAAAACGTTCCCTGATGAGCCGCAAAACCGGCATTTGATTATCGGCCCATTCGATCCGTAATTTACCTTTTGGAGCCAGTCCTTTGTCCTTTATATCACCGTCTGACATCTCAATACCTCCCAATCTGATTTGTTATTTTTGTGGTTGAACTGCTCAACCCCATCCATACGGAATCTTTAAATTTGGAAGCATCATTTATCGGTCCTTCTGAGCTGTCAAAATAAGAATTGTTTTCGAACGCTTTCCCTGGGCGGGATCTGGGGCGATTTCATGAACCTTGATATCGGAAAACCCCGCTTTTCTAAACCAGTCTTGAATGATGGGTGAGGGGAACCCCGGCCAGAGGTCATGCATTTTTTCTTTTAAAGTCATATCCTGGTGTTCCAGAAAATCGGCTAAAAAAACCATCCCCTTCACTTTGAGGATGCGCCGCATCTCTCCGATGGCCAACTCGGGTTCTTCAATATGGTGAAGATACATATTGGCGCATATTAAATCGGCCGAACCGTCGAGAACGGGGACCTCGCAACCATCGCTTTCAATGGTTTCGATGTTCTTCAAGCCCTCGCCCCGCGCTTTTTGCCGCAGTTCCTTCAACATTTCGGCGGAGATATCCACAGCCAGCACATTTTTCACATAAGGTGCCGCAAACCTGGCCAAATAGCCGTTCCCGGTTCCCAAATCCATCAATGTCATTTGAGGGTAAAAAATATGCAGCTCCTCAAGATAATTCCGAATCGACTCATCATAATAATTACGGCGCATTTCTTCCCAATCGGAGGCGACTTCATTAAAAAAATCTTTCGTCTCCACTACTTCGCTGGATTCGCTTGCGGAATACGCCTGGGAATCCCCGGAAGCCAGCCAACCGATTAAAGCTTGGCGGCTAAAACGCCATTCCCGGCCGATCTTCCGGCCCGGTACTTTCTCTTCCTTCAATAACTTAATGAAAGTCTTGATGCTGACCCCAAAAAATTCAGCCGCATCTTCCATCGTCAGAATTTCCTTATCCACCTAAAACACCTCAATCGAATCCTTCACGTAAACTATATACCTTATCCAAACGTTTGACAATAATTAAATTCATTTATCTTCACTCATCTTATGTTTATAATGCAATTACGTACAATTACTATTGAATATCAAACAAAAAATTTGGCGGCATAAAAAAAAGCGCCTATTCGGCGCCTTTTTCTTCACTTTCTTCTTCTTCCTTGCCACCCACTACCCGGGCCAATGTCACCACCCGGTCGTTTTCATCCACCTTCATGATCCGGACACCCTGCGTGTCTCGTCCGGTACAGGAGATATTTTGTACACTGATACGGATAATAACCCCTTCGGCAGTGATGATCATCAGCTCATCATTTTCGGAAACCACTTTTATTCCTTCGATGATCCCATGCCTTTTGGTCAATTTAATCGCTTTCGTGCCTTTACCCCCCCTGGATTGTACCCGGTACTCATCCAGGCTGGTTCGTTTACCCATACCGAGACTGGTGATAACCACCAAATCGGCGTCTTCCTTTACGGTGTCCATCCCAACCACCAAATCACTGCCATCCAAAGTGATGCCCTTGACGCCCCGGGCCGTCCTTCCCAACGAACGGACATCGGTCTCGGGGAACCTAATGGATTGGCCTTTTTGAGTAACCATGATCACTTCTCTGGAGCCATCGGTCAATTTGACCGCGATCAATTCGTCGTTTTCATCCAAATTGATCCCAATCAATCCGCCTTTACGATTGGTGTCAAATTCATTGAGAGACGTTTTCTTGACAACCCCCTGTTTGGTGCCCATGAACAAATAATGCTCGGCATCGAATTCCTGAATTGGAATCACAGCGTTCACCCGCTCACCCGGTTCCAGCTGAATTAAGTTAATAATCGCCGTACCGCGGGCCGTCCGTCCGGATTCCGGAATCTCAAACCCTTTCTGGCGATAAACCCGGCCCTGATTGGTAAAGAATAAAATCGTCTCATGGGTTGAAGAAATGAAAAAGTGTTCGACGAAATCATCCTCTTTGGTGGAAATTCCGGTTATGCCCCGGCCGCCTCTCTTTTGATTGCGGTAGGTTGTGACCGGCAATCTTTTAATATAGCCGAAATGAGTCATGGTCACCACAATGTCTTCGTCGGCGATCAGATCTTCATCGTTAAATTCATCATCTGCGGCTACGATTTCCGTACGCCGGGGATTGCTGAATTTCCCCTTAATAGCCAGCATTTCATCCTTAATGACCAGCATGATTTTATGAACATCCGACAAAAGATCCTTATAATATGCGATCAGCTTCAATAATTCCGCATATTCGCTTTCAATCTTTTCCCTTTCCAGACCTGTTAACCGTTGCAACCGCATTTCCAGAATGGCTTGAGCTTGTTTTTCGGACAAGCCGAAGTTAGTCATTAAGCCTTCCCGGGCGACATCGACCGTACGGGAAGAACGGATCAGGCTAATCACCGCGTCAATATGGTCTAGGGCGATTCGCAAACCTTCCAGTATATGGGCCCGGTCTTCCGCCTTCGTCAAGTCGAATTGAGTGCGCCGGGTCACTACCTCCCGTTGATGTTCCAGATAGTAATGAAGAATTTCCCGCAAGGAAAGGATTTTGGGTTCATTATTCACCAGCACCAGCATAATCACGCCGTAGCTTTGCTGCATTGCCGTATGCTTCAACAGCTGGTTCAAAATCACATTCGGATTGACGTCGCGTCGTAATTCGATGACAATCCGCACTTTATCGTTGCGGTCCGACTCATCGCGCAAATCGGTAATGCCATCCACTGTTTTTTCCCGGACCAGTCCGGCAATCTCTTCTATTAAATGGGCTTTATTGACTTGATACGGTATTTCGCTCACAATGATACGGTTCTTACCATTACCCATCTCTTCAATCTGGGTTTTTGAGCGGACTTTGATCGAACCGCGACCGGTTAAATAAGCATCCCGAATTCCTTCGCGGCCTAAAATCGTAGCGCCCAAAGGAAAATCAGGTCCTTTTACCATTCGCAACAGTTCTTTATCTTCCGCCTCCGGGTTATCAATCAATAATACAGCGCCATCAATGACTTCGCCCAGGTTATGAGGAGGAATTTTGGTGGCCATCCCCACCGCAATCCCTTCGGACCCATTCACCAGAAGGTTGGGAAAACGGGCCGGCAATACCATCGGCTCTTCCAAACTTTCATCGAAATTCGGCTTGAAATCGACAGTTTTCTTGTCGATATCCGCCATCATTTCCATGGCCAATTTGGCCATTCTAACCTCGGTATACCGCATAGCCGCAGGCGAATCTCCATCAATGGAACCGAAGTTACCGTGACCGTCCACCAACGGCTCCCGGTAGGAAAAATCCTGGGCCATCCGCACCATCGTCATGTAGATAGAGGAATCTCCATGAGGATGATAACGCCCCATTACATCTCCGACGATACGGGCCGATTTACGGTAAGGCTTGTCCGGAGTTGCTCCTGACTCAAACATGCCGTATAAGATCCGGCGGTGAACCGGTTTCATTCCATCCCGGACATCGGGTAACGCCCGGTCCACAATGACGCTCATGGCGTAATCCAGGAAAGAATTCCGCATCTCGTGCTCTAAAACTATCGGTACAACTTTACCCTCTGCTACCTCAGCCATTCCAGCACCTCTTCAGTCAATCACCAAATATGTACTTTAAAACGATTGGGATTCTCAAAATTTTATTTTAAACTGTTGTTTTTTCAAGCTTTTTGACCTTCATCTCTTTTGCGGAGCCCACCAGCACCATTGCCGTCAAATCATAAAACAATCCGGTTTCAACAACGCCGGGGGTTTGATGAAGTTTTTGATCAACCATTCTCAAATCGGAACCGGGTTTAAATTGCACATCCAATACAAATTGGCCGTTATCGGTGACCACCGGGCCATCCTTCCGGATTCCCATCCGCAGTATGCTTTCTCCGTCGAGCTTTTTGATTTGGTCCTGGATATAACTAAGAGCGGAAGGAATAATCTCCACCGGAACCGGAAAAACGCAATTTAACCTTGGTACCAATTTCGATTCATCCACAATCACCACAAACTGCTTTGCCATAGCCGCCACGATTTTCTCACGGGTTTGAGCAGCCCCGCCCCCTTTGATCACATTGAACTCGGGGTCCACTTCATCGGCTCCATCCACCGCCAGGTCCAACTCTGAGCAATCCTGGGTATCCCGGAGGGGGATCTGATATTTCTGACAAAGTATTTTGGATTGAAAAGACGTCGGCACACCAATAATCTGTAGATTTTCCTCTTTGACCCGGCGCCCCAGTTCCTCAATAAAAAAGGCTACGGTAGAACCGGTACCGATACCGCAGATCATTCCCCCGGTGACCAAACCGGCCGCAGCCACTCCGACTAATTTTTTTAATTCCTGATTATCCTGGCTGTTCTTCATGAATGGCTCCTCAATTTGGAATTTTCGACAATTGCCCGCGTTTGAAGCACCTTATTCATGGTGCAAAGATGAATTCCAGCCACTCCGTTGTCCAACAAATCATCAATTTGGTTGACAGCGTATTCAATGCCCGCTTTCTCAAAGTCATCGCTATTATTCCCAAACTTGTCAAACATTAATAACAGTTTGGAAGGGATAGAAGCCCCTGACAAATTGATCATCCTTTTAATTTGGCCGAGGTTTAAAATTGGCATAATCCCGGGTGATACCGGAATTTTAACCCCCAAACGGAGCATATTGTCGGCAAAATTATAAAAAACCCGGTTATCAAAAAACATTTGGGTTAGTAAAAAATCAACCCCTTCGGCGACTTTATCCCGTAAACACAACCAATCCCGATCCCACCGGGCCGTCTGTGAATGGCCCTCGGGATATGCGGCGGCGCCAATACAAAAACCGCCTTTTCTCCGTATATGGCGGACCAAATCAATGGAATCCCGGTAATAAGCGGGTTCAGGTTTATAGTCCGGCTGATTTTTAGGAGGATCCCCCCGCAGGGCTAAAATATTTTCAATATCATGGTTGCCGATTTCATCAATAATCTTATCCAGTTCAGCCGGAGAATGCCCGACGCAGGTCAGGTGAGCCTGAGATTCCAGTTGATAATCATGTTTCACCCGGGAGGCGATTTCAATGGTCCTGGCGCGGCTCGAACCTCCCGCTCCATAGGTGACGCTGATAAAATCCGGTTTGAGATCTTTCAATTTTCCAAGGGTTTCGAAAACGGAATCCAGGGGATAATCCGGCTTGGGAGGAAATATTTCAAACGATAATACCGGCTCACGCCCATGCGCCTTCTGTTGATAGATGTCGCTAATCTTCATATATGAAACATCCTTTTCACAAAATTCCGAAAGCACAAGTTAGTTAACTTTCGCCATATATTTGCCAATTCCTCTTCCGAACAGTTATATTTACCCCGCTATTTTCAGTGAGTTTCATGGTTCAAAATGGCATTCATAAACAAATTCCCGTATTTCTCCAGTTTGGATTCGCCCACCCCTTTAATGGCCAGTAAGGCTTTGCCATTTGTGGGCTTAAGCGCCGACATTTCCCGCAAAGTGCTGTCGGTAAAGATAATGTATGGGGGCACACCTTCCCGGGCCGCGATTTCCCTCCGCAATTTCCGTAGGGTTTCGAACAACGAATCGTCTTGCTCCAATTTCGCCTTCCGTTGAACGATTTTTTGCATCACCTTGGCTTCCCCCTTCAATACCGGAGTCACTTTCGGCTGCAGTTTGACAACGGGATATTGGCCTTGGGTTAACCGTAGATAATCCTCTGATACCAACCGGTTCATCAAATCCTTGATTTCGGATAAGGGAATTTCTTTCATGATTCCGTATGTTGGGAGTCCATTCAACCTCAGTTGCATAATCTTTTTGGCGCCCGATCCCTTCAATACATCCGCTACCATGGAGATACCATATTGTTCGCGCATCCGGAATATGCAGGAAAAAATTTTTTGCGCTTCCAAGGTGATATCGGCAAGCTCGGTCTGGTCGTTACAGTTGCCGCAATTGCCGCACTCTTCCGGCAATTTTTCCTCGCCGAAATACTCCAGAATAAACCGCCGCAGACACCGGGGGGAATGGGCGTAATCCACCATGGTTTGGAGTTTCTTTAATTCATTTTGCTTGCGGGCCGGGGAATATACCGTCTGTTCAATCAGAAATTTCTGAATCACAATGTCCTGCGGCGCAAATAACAGGATACATTCGCTGGGACCGCCGTCCCGGCCGGCCCGGCCCGCTTCTTGATAGTATGACTCCATATTTTTCGGCAAATTATAGTGGATGACATAGCGGACATTGGATTTATCGATTCCCATGCCAAAGGCATTGGTGGCAACCATAATCTTATCGTCATCGTAAAGGAAAGCCTCCTGATTCCGGACTCGTTCCTTATCCGGCAAACCTGCATGGTACTTCCCCGCGGCGTAACCCTGCTTGACCAATGAATTATAAATCTGATCCACTTCCTTACGGGTCGCTGCATAAATGATGCCTGAATGTTGCTGATTGGAGGCAATATAATGGGTCAGGAAATCGCGTTTGTTTTCTCCCCGCACCACGGAAAACGACAGGTTCTCCCTATCAAACCCGGTGATGAAAAGTTCCGGTTTTTCCAGCGCCAACAGTTTAACAATATCATCCTTTACCTCCGGAGTGGCGGTTGCGGTAAACGCCGCCACCACCGGCCGTTTGGCGAGGCGTTTGATAAACGGACTGATTTGACGGTAACTGGTCCTGAAATCATGCCCCCACTGAGACACGCAATGGGCTTCGTCAATGGCGATGAATGCAATCTGAAGCGTTTCAACCATTTGGATGAAAGATTCCACTTCCAAACGTTCCGGAGCGATGTAAAGAAGGCGGTAAGCGCCGAGACTCGCTTGCTGAATTCTTTCATCCACTGCGCGGGGAGTTAATGAACTATTGATAAACGCGGCCGGAATTCCCAGGCTGTTCAAGGAGTCGATCTGGTCTTTCATCAAAGAGATCAATGGAGAAACAACCAAGGTAACACCTTGAAACAGCAACGCCGGAATTTGAAAGCAAATGGATTTGCCGGCGCCGGTTGGCATGATTGCAAAGGTATCGTTCTTTTGTAAGATACTGCCGATAATTTTGGTTTGCCCCTCACGAAACTTGGGGTAACCATAATATTTTTGAAGGAGCAGTTCCGCCTCTTCCAGCATTAATCTGTCTCCCGAAAATTTATTTTTGAACTCATCTTCATATTTTATCACATTTTAATGGACAGAGCATCTTTTCATGGATGATGGGAATGACACTTTAACCATTACGCTTTAAGCTTTATTTTTTTAACATTTATGTAAAGTTATCAAAAAAACACGTCGATGATACTGTATAGAATGTATTTTCCCCTTTTATGCTGGATTCTCAAATTATGGACCACCAAAGATAAACCATCATGACCAAGGAGGAACAACATGAATGATATAAAAAAACGAATCGAAGATCTGCAAAAATTTTTCTCCGCCAAAAGCATCAAAACCAAATTAACAGTCCTTGTGATTGCAATTTTAATCCTTGCTTTAAGTGGACTATCATTGATTAATTATCTCAATGCCCGGCGAATTTTGGTTCGTAATTTTGAAACCAACACTACATCCCTTGCAAAGTCCTATGGCCAATCCGTAGGGTTATGGCTTGATGCCCGCAAGGCTGAGATTAACGTCCTTGCCAATTCTCCTTCCATCAAAAATGCCGGTGGCAATCCATCAGTCATTTTAGAACAGTTAACCCCTGTGGCCCGCCAAAACTCCATGTATGTGATGCTTTTTTATTCGGATTTATCGGGCAGTTATTTCACAACCTTGGGGAACACAGCGAATATCGCTGACAGAGCTTATTTTAAAAGATTGATGGCTACCGGAAAAACGGTAATCTCCGACCCCCTGATATCAAAAACTACCGGCTACCAAGTAGTTGTAGTTGCGGCCCCTGTAAAAAAAGACGGCCAAATGATAGGGATCGTCGCCGGAATCATCCAAGTCGATGAAATCCAAAAAATGATTACCTCAATTAAAATTGCAAAAACCGGTTACGCCTATATGATCAATGGCGACGGCCTGATTATCGTCCATCCCCAAAAGAATTTGATTATGCAATTAAACCCCGTGAAGGACCATAAGGCCGATAAAAATCTCAAAAGAGTTTTCACGGCCATGATTCAAAATAATACCGGCATTGATCGTTATGTCTATCAAAATATCAATAAATATATAGTCTATTCCCGAGTCAAAGGGATATATGACTCCAAATGGTCGCTGGCGATTACCGCTCCCGAATCGGAATTAATGTCTCCCCTAACAGGGATGCTGATCATTTTTATCATCATTACCCTTCTCTTCACGATCATATCGGCAATTTTAATTATGATGATTACCCGCTCCTTGATTAATCCAATCGATTTATCCAGAAGACACCTTGAAAGAATGGCCACCGGCGATTTCAGCATCGATCTTCCATTATCAGCCTTAAACCGAAATGATGAAATCGGCGCTATGGCAAAAGCCATCCATACAATGCAGCGCTCCATTCGCGAAATCGTGCAGGGAGTCGTGGGAGAATTCCTAAACATCAAAAATTCCGTGAGCAATGTCAATTCCGAAATGTTGACTTTAATGACGCAAACGGATGATACATCAGCCACTGTCGAGCAACTCTCGGCGGGTATGGAAGAAGCATCGGCTTCAGCGGAGGAAATGAATGCTTCCTCTCAGGAGGTTCAAAAAGCGATTGAGGCAATGGGGAATAAAGCGCAAGAGAGTGTCCAGGCCCTGGCGCAAATAAGCAATAATGCCGATGAATTAAAAAATGGGGCTTTAACTTCTGAGCAAAAGGCCCAAAGTGTTTATACGGAAACCAAAGAAGAAATGGAATCCGTGATTGAGCAGTCCAAAGCCGTTGAAAAAATCAATGTCCTCTCCGACTCGATCATGCAAATCACTTCTCAAACCAATTTGTTGGCCCTTAACGCTGCTATTGAAGCTGCCCGGGCCGGGGATTTGGGGAGAGGCTTTGCAGTGGTAGCGGATGAAGTGAGGGCTTTGGCTGATGATTCCAAAAAAACCGTCGATGAAATTCAAAAGGTTACCAAAACTGTGGTAAAATCGGTTGAAGATCTCTCTGCCAGTTCAGCGAAGGTTTTGGAATTTATCGACAGCCAGGTGATCATAAATTATAGGGATTTGGTCAAAACCGGGGAATTATATAGTACGGATACAAAATCAATCGAAACCATCCTTCGTGACTTCAATGCCACCATCCAGGAATTAATCGGCATTATCACCGAAATCAATGTCTCCATCAATAATGTCGCCATTACCGTAAACGAAGGAGCCGCAGGCACCCAAAATATCGCCGAAAAAACCTCGGTCATTGTGGAAAAAGTCATGGTAGTCCAAAAACAGATGTATGATACGGAGAAAAGCGCCGAACGTCTCAGCGCTTTGGTCTCCCAGTTCAAAATCTAAATTCAATGGTATCTTCAGCACGCATCGAATATTAAAATCCAAAGGAGAAAAAAATGGCCAATCAAAATTCTTCAGCACCTCAATATCCCCAAGTTATTCTGGAAACCACCCTTGGAGACATCCGTGTCGAATTATTTTCTGACAAAGCTCCCCTTACGGTGGAAAATTTTCTACGCTATACCCGCGAAAAATTTTACGATGCCACCTTATTTCACCGGGTCATTCCCAATTTCATGGTCCAATGCGGAGGGTTTACTTCCGGAATGGCTCAAAAAAACGGTTTTCCCCCCATTGTTAACGAAGCGGGAAACGGTCTTTCCAATTTGCGCGGCACCCTCGCCATGGCCCGCACCCAGGTTGTGGACAGCGCTACTTCGGAATTTTTTATTAATTTAGTGGACAACAACTATTTGGATCATCAAAATGATTCGGCCGCCGGTTTTGGGTATTGTGTTTTCGGCAGAGTGGTCGAGGGGATGGACGTAGCCGATAAGATAGCCGAAGAACCCACCGACTATTTTCAATATTTCCAGGACGTTCCGGTCCGTGATATCGTGATAATTTCGGCACGAGAGCTAGAGGGAGAGGCAAGAGAAGAAAAATAACGATGACCATCCAATCCAGGTCGAGATAGACTAACTCCCTAATCTAAAGGATTCCGTCATAAAAAAAGGGCTTTCCCAAAGGTAAATTCGTGCCCATCGCACAATTTTTGGGACAGCCCCTTTTCCTGGTATTCCAACCTATCAACTAATAAACTTTCTTCCACTCACCGATATTGGTTTTGTCGAATTTGAAAGGATCGCCCAGCATAATCTCGGTACCCTTACCGACTTGAACAACCTTTTTAACACCTAGTTTACCTGCTTTAAAAGATTGTCCGGCTTTACCGGTAATCGTCTTTTTGACTAAAGCATTCGCAGCATATCCGGTAAGATAACCTACATCAATCGGATTCCACAAGTACATCCACTCGCAAATGCCGCTTTCGATATAGTCAGCCATTTCACTGGGCAGTCCCAGGCCAGTCAAGTGTACTTTCCCTTTTAAGCCTTTATCGGTAAGAACTTTCCCGGCTGCAGCAATACCGACGGTGGTAGGAGCGATAATTGCCTTTAGATCGGGATAAGTTTTGAGCAACGCCTCGGTTTCGGATACGCTCTTGTCTCTTAAGTCATCGCCGTATGTCACTTTCACCAGTTGAATCTTTTTATATTGGGGTTTTTTCAATTCATCCTTCATGTACTCGATCCAGGTGTTCTGGTTGGTAGCCTGGGAGGTAGCGCTCAAAACAGCAATCTGGCCGTTACCTCCGATCATTTGAGCGACGGCTTGAATTTCAATCCGCCCGATTCGCTCGGAGTCGGCCTGATTGACATGAACCATCCGGCTTTGCTGATTTACAGCCGAGTCAAAAGACAACACTTTGATTCCTTGTTTCAGCGCCTTGGTCAACACCGGTTGCAGTGCGTCCGGATCATTACCGGATATGGCAATCGCGTCCACCCGTTGAGCAATCAATTCTTCGATCATTTGAATTTGAGCTTCCACAGTGGGTTGGTCGGGAGCCTTCAAAATAGCTTGACCGCCCAGTTCGGCGATGGCCTTTTTAAAGCCTTCCATAATTTTTTCACCATAGGGATTCCCGGTATTCTTGAAGATGATTGCATAACGTTTCTGTGCTGCGCCATAAATGGATCCTCCAAGGAGTACCAGAACCAATGCCAAGCTGATAACGACACTTAAAAACCTTTTCACAACTACTTTCCCCCCTTGTTTTTTTATATAAAACAGTCTAGCAGTCTGTGGGTAATGTAAATTTTTATAGTCTTATATCCAACATATCATATTTGGTTCAAATATTAATCCCGTATTTAGTAATCGAGATGAATATTCACACAGGCTGCCGGCGACTGTCTTATACTTTTCGCGACCTGCAAATTTCGATTCATTTCAAATTCTTTTTGACCTTGCCGATATTCAATTTAAGATTGGGAATTACTACTGCAAAAATCAGTAATAGTCCAATAACCACCAATAAAACTTGGGCTGGAACATTGACCAGCCCCAGGCCGTAACGGAGAAAACCGATTAAGAAAATGGCAATGATCGCCCCAATCATACGTCCCTTGCCTCCGGCAGTGCTGATCCCCCCCAGGACGGCCATGGCGATTACGTCTAATTCATAGCCGAGCGCAACATTGGGCCGGGTACTACCCATCCGGGAAGTAAGAAACAATGCCGTCACCCCGGACATTAAACCTGCCAAGGTGAAGATGATCACCTTCATAAGGTCCACTTGAATCCCAGAAAAACGACTGGCCGTAATATTGTTACCCATTGCAAAAACCCGCCTGCCAAAAGTGGTCTTATGAAGCAATATACCAAAAATCACCGCACATATCGCAAATATCACCAAAACAAAGGGAATGCCTTCGATATCTCCCCAGCCCAAGTAGGTATACCAACCCGGAAATTGGCCCGCTGCCCTATCTTCCAGTATAATATAGGCGATTCCCCGGTAAATGATCATGGTGGAAAGAGTAACAATCACTGCCGATAACTCTTTAAACCTAACAATAATCAGTCCGTTGAAAAGGCCGCACAAGGTTCCCACGGCCAAACAAAGCACCATAGCCAGCCCCATCGGGACGCCCATATTGTAGGTCACCGCCATAACAACAGCCGATAAGGCCACCGTGGAACCAACCGAAATATCAATATCTCCCAGAATAAGAATATAAACCATCGGCAGTACGATAAAGGCTTTGTCCAAGAAGGTATTGGTCGCACCCAGTAAACCGCTTCCGTTCAAATAATAAGGTGAAAGAATCATATTGATGATGTTGACAATGATGAAGATTACCATCAGCATCCATTCCCACTGGAAGAAAAAATCTTTCAAGTCAAATTCCTTATGGGAAATTATGGTCTTCGGTTCCATGGCCTATATTTTCCTCCTCATGAGATTGCTCCAGTCGACGCCTCGCTTTACCAGGACATTGGTTATCACAGCGACTAGAATAATAATGCCTTGAATGGCCTGTTGCCAGAAGGGAGATACTTTAATCAGCGGCAAGGCATTATTTAAAATTCCCAACAGCAGAGAACCGAGAATTATCCCGGAAACCTTTCCCGCTCCCCCGGCAATGCTCACTCCTCCCAAAACGCAGGCGGCAATAACATTCATTTCGTACCCCATTCCGGTGTCATTTTGTGCTGAAGCAAACCGGGACACCCACAACACTCCGGCCAATCCCGCCAAGGCTCCCATAATGGCGTAAACCAGCAATAAAATCTTGTTGGTATTGATTCCGCTAATTTTAGCCGAATCAGGATTGCTTCCCACCGCGTATATCTGTCTGCCGGTCCGGGTATAGTTGATAAAGTAGTAGAAAATCACATAAATGATAATGGCGGTTACAACCAGGTTATTGATGCCCAGAAACGATCCGGTGGCAATGCCTTTGAATCCGGAAGACATCTGATAAGCGCTGATCCACTTTCCCTTACTGACGATAAAGGTTAATCCCCGAAAGATGTTCATCATACCCAGAGAGGCGATAATCGGAAGGATGCCCCACCTGGATACCAAAAGGCCTAAAACACTCCCGCAAAGCAGCCCGATTAGGGTTCCAAACAAAATCAGCAGTACCGGAGATAATCCCGGGTTGACACTGACCATCATGGCAGTGATCATACCTGATAATGCCAAGGTCGCTCCGATGGAAAGATCAATCCCCCGGGTTACAATCACCAACATCATGCCAACGGCAAGAATGCTTAAAATAGCAGTATTAATGCTCAAGTCTTTGAGGTTTTCAATCGTCAGAAAACTCGCATTGCGGGATTGTACTAAAAGAGCGAGAATAATGATAAATCCCAGCAAACCAAGTTCCCTAAACCGAGAGATTTTCACACTGAACAGCGTTTTATTCAAAATTTTTTCTTCCATAGACTTCCCACTCCCTTTTTATACTGCGGCTTGAGTGGCATGACCATCAGCCCGGCTTGCCATAGCGGCTTCAAGGATATTTTCCTGAGTGGCCTCCTTACAATCCAATATCCTGGTGATTCTTCCTTCTCGCATAACCATAATCCGGTCACTCATGCCGAGAACTTCCGGCATCTCAGAGGAAATCATGATAATCCCATACCCCCCACGGGCCAAATCCCTGATAATTTCATAAATGGCAGCCTTGGCTCCCACATCAATTCCTTTCGTGGGTTCGTCAAGAATGATAACTTTAACAGCCGCCGTCAATACCTTGGCTATCAGCACCTTCTGTTGATTACCCCCGGACAAAGAATCCGCGGAATCAAAAATGCTCTTCGCTTTCACCAGCATTTTCTCACACAGTCTTTGCGCCAATTCCGCTTCCTTCCGGTCATTAAGCCAGCCCATCCGGGAAAGTTTTCTTAATACAGGCAACGTAATATTCCGGTCGATTGCCCATTTCAACACCAATCCTTGCATTTGCCGATCTTCGGGAAGATAGCCAATACCCAGGTCCATAGCGGTTAACGGATTATTGATGGTTACCTTTTTCCCTTCCAGATAGATCTGACCCTTATCGTAGGGGAAGACCCCAAAAATCGCCTGACATAATTCACTTCTTCCCGCGCCGACCAGACCGGTCAGTCCCAAAATTTCTCCCCGGCGCAAAACGAAAGAGATGTCGTTAAAATATCCGGTCTTACCAAGCCCCTTTACTTCCAACAATTCTTCACCGATAGTTCCGGTTCTTTGGGGAAACAATTGGGTGATTTCCCGGCCCACCATGGCAACAATCAATTTTTCACTGGATATTTCCTTCACGTTCCAAGTTCCGATATACTGTCCATCCCTAAGCGCCGTCACTCTGTCGGCCAACCTGTACATATCCTCCATCCGGTGGGAAATGAAAATCAAGGAGACGCCATTATTCCGAAGCCGTTCGGTAATACGGTACAGTTCTTCACTTTCGCGTTTGGTTAATGCGGATGTCGGTTCATCCATAATGATGATCGAAGCACGGGTGGATAATGCTTTGGCGATCTCCACCGTTTGCTGTTGGGCTACACTCAACGCACCCATTTGAGTTTTGGGATCGATCTCCACTCCTAGCTCCGCCAATAGTCTTTTGGCCTCCTGATGCATTTGTTTCCACAAAATACGCTGCGTGCGTTTTTGTACCGTTTCATGGCCCATAAAAATATTTTCAGTAACCGTTAAATCGGGGTAACAAGTTACATGCTGGTAAATGGCAGCAATCCCCGCATCTTCTGCATCATTTGGGTTTTTGAAGACTACTTTTTGGTTTTTTAAAAGGATGTCACCTTGGTCCGGCTGATGTACGCCGGTGATAATCTTAATAAAAGTCGATTTTCCAGCACCGTTTTCCCCCATCAACGCATGAATTTCCCCGCGTTTTAATTCAAAATGCACATCGCTTAAGGCCTTTACTCCCGGAAAAGTTTTGGTAATTCCCCGGAGTTCCAATATGTAATCAGACAATTTCTCTCCTCCGTTCTTTTATCGATCTGGGCCTTAAAAACTCACCTCTATCCCTTGAAGCCCAAAAACTCCAATCGATGTTTTTTTGATTATCAAGGTTTAAAGTATATTATTTTTAGTTCCGTTTGTGTTCGTTCTTGTATTATTTATATTTTACATTTTTTTAAAATATCCTTCTTTAAACTGAAATATTTCCGTGGCTTTATTGGAATGAATAAAAACAGCGAGAGAGTCTTAAAAGTATAGAAGGAATGGAGGAAGATTAACCAATCACCAACAAACACAAAAGAACATCCGAAAGAATTTCGGAGCAAATTAGTAGAGCGTATCGTAAATAAATGGCAATCAGAAATGGGGAAGATACGCTCTACTTAAGTAAAACGTTCACAATCATTGAGTAGTTATTTAGAGAACGTTTTACTAGCTATGATTCTCATGACACAGAATGGAGAAATAAAAGTACCAGCCCTGGGCTGGTTGTAACGATAATCAATAACCAAAAATTACTACGATTGAATATTATTTAATGGCACCGGAGGCAAAATACAAGATATTCTCCTTGGTCGCCTCTTCTTTTAAAAAGCTTTTGCAAATGGTTCCATTATACATAACTACGATGCGGTCGCACATTCCCCGCAGCTCGTTCAAATCGGAGGAGATCATGATTACCGCAGCACCGGAACGTACCAATTCATTGATAATATTATAAACATCAACTTTGGTGCTGATATCGACCCCGCTGGTAGGTTCATCGAATATCAACACCCGGGAATTGGCAAACAACCATTTGGCCAATCCCACCTTTTTTTGATTGCCGCCGCTTAAATTCCCAACCAATTCCGAAGGATTCTCGGTAATCTCCAGCCTTTTGGCGAAATCCCCAGCGGCATCCATTTCCTGTTTGCGAAAAAGAATTCCTTGATGGGATACCCTTTCTAAATTAGTAAGTGTAATGTTTTCAGCGATGGACATCGCCTGGACCAAGGACTCCTGATTTCCCACTCCGGCTACGTAACATAGGCCACTAGCGATCGCAATCCGGGGGGAAGTTATTTTTACCGGGCGTTCCTCGATAAATATTGAACCCGTATAAGGGGTGTTGATGCCGAAAAGAGTTTTTGCAAGTGTTCTCTTTCCGGCTCCGCTAAGCCCGGTTATCCCGAGTATTTCTCCTTTTCTGAGTGAAAAATTGATATGATCAATCCGTTTTGCAAAACCCAGATTCTCCACACGCAGGATTTCTTCTCCAGCCTTCTTGGCGAATTTCGGGTAACTATCCTCCACCTCTTTGCCGGCCATCATTTTTACGATATGACTAAGATTCATCTTTTCGATGCAGCCGGTTTTAATGACTGCCCCGTTCCTTAAGACCGTAATACTATCGGCGATCTTCATGACTTCTTCTAAGCGGTGGGAAATAAATATAGTGATCACGCCTAATTTCTTAACTTCCCGGATCGCCTCGAACAGCAATTCAATTTCATTTTCAGTTAATGCCGCGGTGGGTTCATCCATAATCATGATCTTAGCCTTATGGGCCAACGCTTTAATGATTTCCACGAATTTCTGGTGGCCAAGGCTCAAAGTGCTGAAGGGGGTTTTCGGATCCATCGGCAAACCGAAATATTCGAGATAACCCCGGGTTTCCCGATACATACTGTCCCAATCAAGATACGAAAGACCGCATCGTTTCTTCATAAGCTCCCGCCGGATGAAAATATTTTCACACACATTCAGATCGGGAAAAAGGTTGGTTTCCTGAAATATCATAGCAATCCCGAATTCCTGAGCATTTTTAGGATTGAAGTTACGGATTGGGACATTATTTAAGAAAACTTCGCCACCGTCGGGTGCATAGATCCCGGCCAGGATCTTCATTAAAGTTGACTTACCGGCACCGTTCTCGCCGACCAATCCGTGGACTTTTCCGGCAGGAATAGCGATATTAACATTATTTAGGACCTTATTGCCGTTCAATTCTTTACTGATATTTTTCATTTCCAGAAAGTAACGCAATCTGTTGCCCCCTTGGATTCTATCGTTGACAATCTCAAGTCCAGGTATGAACCGGCTCGAAGAGAGACTTTTAACTTAAAATTAACAGCCGATAGCTTATAGCTAAGCTTACTGCAGTGAGCGGATGCCCCTTCATGAGCAGTGATCGAGTATGGATCAACAATGAACTGCTATTATTTTAGTGTTCGAAATAAATGGATATTCTGGTTATTCAAATTCATAAGTCGTGTACAGTTTCACGGCGTGTTCAAAAAAGAATTTTTTATATTCTGCAGAAATCTGGCGATTGGTAATCACTTTTTTGGCCATGGTCAAATCGCCTAATCCGGCAAAAGCCGTTTTTTCAAATTTCGATTGATCGGCTACGATGATCGTATCTTTGGAGATCTCCATTACAGTTTTGACAATTACGGACTCTTCATAACTATCTAAGGTATATCCCGATTCAATACTTACCCCTTTGACCCCGATAAAAGCCTTGTTAATATAGATCCCTTTTAAAATCTCTTGAGAAAAATGACCTACTAAAATACCGGTCGACTGCACCAGATCTCCCCCGGTGACAATCGTCTTCACTCCCGCAAAATCCTTCAAGGCCATGCCAATATTTAGATCATTGGTGACCACGGTTGCCTTTTTGTTGTACATGTTTTTGGCTATTTCCAGACAGGTGGTACCGGGAGTCAAAAATACCGCTTCGCCGGGTTCAATCATCTCCGCGGCTATCCGTCCGATCATTTTGTGATCCTCGATAATTCCATCATCAGACTTTTCGCGATGAACAGCCGGTTCCTGCAGTAACCTCCCCTCTTCATTCAATACCGCACCGCCATATGTCTTAATGACTAAACCATCTTTTGAAAATTTTTCCAAATCACGGCGGATGGTAACCTCTGAAACAGAAAACATCCTGCTTAATTCCAATACATCCACCCGTTTTTCAGTCATCAGCATGTCTTTTATTTTTTGCTGCCGTTCAATCGCAAACATTGCCATACCCCTTTAGTTTTAGCTCACGCAACACAATTTCGAAGTGACAATTAAAATACCTTTCATTGGAATTCCATCATCGAATAAGAATTTCAGATGTCAATAACCAGGAATCAATAAAAATATCCATCTTTAAGGTCATTTAACGTCGGTGTGTTCGTTTATGCAAATTTATGATTGTTTAATTATGATACTTGATGCTTAATACTCAATACTTCACTACTATCATAATCGCAAATTTATTTTTAGTAAATTATTTTTTTAGGGGTATCCAAATGGTTAAAAAACCCTGAAAATCATCTATCATTATCTTCAAAGAGCATAAAAACAAAATAAGGTTTGAAAAACAGAAAACCCCCTGTATCGATTTGAAATTATTACTCCCAATCAAAAAACAGGCGGTTTTCAATAATGTTGAATCATCAAGGGGAAAAACTCAACCACCATCGGCTGGAGCCGAGGGTTTAAATCCCAATAGTTAAGACCTTTACCATGAGTAAGCTTTCCGGTAAAGTCCCAAAATGTCTGAAACGCTCACAACTCTGGGATTTCCCGGGGTACAGACGTCATGAAAAGCCGCCTGGGCCAATTCTTCCAAATCTCCTTCCTTCACTCCAATTTCACTTAATTTTTGGGGAATCCCTATTTTCTGCGATAAGGCCTTTACTGCATTCACCGCTGCTAATGCTGCATCATCCAACGATAATTTATCGACATCCGGAACACCCATCATCCGGGCGATTTCTCTAAATTTCTCTTGAGCCGCCGGTGCGTTAAACTCCATGACATAAGGCAAAAGTAACGCATTGGCGACACCATGAGGCGTATCATAGAAAGCTCCCAGCGGATGGGCCATGGAGTGTACAATTCCTAAACCAACATTGGAAAAGCTCATTCCCGCTATATATTGAGCTACGGCCATTCCCTCACGGGCCGTAATGTCCGAAGGGCCCGTGACCGCTTTTTCCAGGTGCCGGGCGATCATCCGGATGGCCTTGAGTGAAAATGTATCGGACATTTCCCAGGCGCCTTTGGTGATATAACCTTCAATAGCATGAGTTAAAGCATCCATTCCTGTTGCTGCCGTTAACCCTTTGGGCATCGAAAGCATCAGCTCGGGATCGACAATCGCCAGGACCGGTATATCATGGGGATCAACGCAAACCATCTTCTTGGTTTTCTTCTCATCCGTTATTACATAATTAATCGTAACCTCAGCCGCGGTACCGGCCGTTGTCGGAAGCGCGATGATAGGAATTGACGGCTTTTTGGTGGCGGCTACTCCTTCCAAGGAGCATACATCATAAAACTCAGGGTTATTCACAATTATACCAATCCCTTTAGCGGTATCAATCGGCGAACCGCCCCCAATAGCAATCAGAAAATCAGCCGCGGAATTTTTAAAACGGTCCACACCCTGTTGAACATTGGCAACTGTGGGGTTTTGTTTAACATTATCATAGATTTGATAGGGAAACCCGGCGGCTTCCAATTCATGAAGCACCATTTCAGCCACATGGAACTTGATTAAATCCTTATCCGTTACCACAAAAGCCTTTTTAAAACCGCGCCGTTTAATCTCATCCATGATTACTTTCCGTGCGCCCGGTCCAAAATAAGAAGTCTCATTGAGTACCATCCGGTTGACTGCCATCATCTTTTCCCCCTTAAATTAAAATTTACCAGGTTACGTATTAAGATGACTAGCTCAAACCCCATTGAGCCCGCCTTCCACCTCCCTAAAATTTGGATACTTCCATTATATGCTTGTACGACCACGGCTTAAGCCACCTGAAATTTATATTCAATCCAAAAATTCTTCCCGCAATTTTACTTTAAAATCCCGGGCAATGTCCCTTAGGTTTTGGGCCGAAATGGTCTGTCTTATTCCCTGACCGCAACTCATAGCCCGGACATAGATATCCGCAGATTTCTCTACCGTATGCATAAGACCAAAGGTAATATCAAAGTCGGGACCGGAGCAGAACGTGCCATGATGGGCCCAAATGGCCACATCATATTTTTTCATCAGTACACAGGTAGCCAAGGCGATTTGACTTCCTCCGGGAACCATCCAGGGAACCACCCCGACCCCGTCGGGAAACACCACCGGACACTCTGTGGCCATGGTCCAGAGAACCCGGCTAAATTCTTTATCTTCCAGCGGCAGGACAAAGGTTAGCGCAATAACGCTCGGGGTATGTGCATGGTAAATCACCCGGTGCATTCCGTCGGTTACTACTTTTTTAACACTATGATTCATAAAATGAGTAGGAAACTCACTGGTTGGGACGCCACCTTTTTCGAGGCCCCAGACTATTCGGTAATGCTCGCCCTGTTCATCGATTTGAACGATGCAAAGGTTATCTTGAGGGGCCAACGCCACATTTCTTAAGAATTTACCGCTTCCGGTGGCCACAAAATATTCTCCCGCCAAATTAGCCGCCCTGACGCCCAGATTGACAAAAGGCTTGCTGAAGGATAACTCCGACTTAATTCCTTCGATTTCCTCCGGTTTAATGCGATAAGTAAGATTACCACCATTACGCTCATGCCATCCCTGACGGAAACCGTCATCAGCCATGCGGATAAATCCTTGCATGAATTCCGCTTCCAATACCTTCATCAATGTTACCTCCGCTTCATTTGAACATCTGTTTCATAGCTTCGAATGATTTCATACCATTGATCTTTCATTGGAACATTCTGCTGCTGGCAGAAATAATCCCATACCGCACCCAGCGGATATGTTTTGAACTCCTCATTCAACATCATCAATTCGGTAAATTTACCGCTATCCTGAAGTCCCTTGAGCTTTTCATGGGGAATTAACATCGCCTGGAGCAACGCCTTTTGCATGTTCCGGACTCCAATGACCCAGGCGGCAACCCGGTTAATACTGGCATCAAAATAATCCAACCCGATCATGACTTTGTCCAAAGCGTCACAACGGATGATTTCCTTAGCGATTTCCTTTAGTTCATCATCCAGCAATACCACATGGTCACTATCCCAGCGCATCGGACGGGTTACATGTAAAGGGACCCGGTCAAAAAAGGCCAAAAGCGCCGGTATCTTATCGGAAACCGCTTCAGTGGGGTGAAAGTGACCGTTATCCAGCAAAAAGTAAAGGTCGTTTTTTGCCGCATAACTCAGGTAAAACTCATGAGACCCCACTGTATACGCTTCGACCCCGATGCCAAACACTTTTCCTTCCACACAGTCTATTAAATATCGGGAGTCATACTTTTCACGATAGATCTCATCCAGGCTTGCTTTCAGACGCAAGCGAGGTCCCAGGCGGTCCGCCGGAATATCCTTATATCCGTCGGGTATCCACAGGTTGCAAAGGGATGGGGTTCCCAGTTCTCTGCCGAAATAAGCGGCGATCTTCCGGCAAGCCTTGCCATGCCGAATCCAAAAATTCCGGATTTCCGCGTCGGGATGCGACAGTGTCAACCCGCTGGATGCTTTGGAATGGGAAAAAAAAGTAGGGTTAAAATCAAGCCCCAAGCCCCGCTGCTTTGCAAAATCAACCCACAGAGCGAACTGTTTCGGCTCCAGCATATCGCGCTCGACTGGGTTTCCATCATTAATTGCATAACTGGCGTGGATATTCAGCCGGTGTTTACCCGGGATCAAAGATAAGGCTTCATCAATATCAGCCATTAATTCTTCAGGGGTACGGGCCTTACCCGGATAGTTTCCCGTGGTGGCAATGCCCCCCGTAAGTCCCCCACTGTTTTCAAAACCACCGACATCATCCCCTTGCCAGCAATGGATGGAGATTGAAATTTCACTCAGTTTGGCTACCGCTTGGTCACAATCAACACCGATTGCGCGGTAACTTTCTCGCGCCAGGCGATAATTTTCCATCACAACGTTCGTCTCATGTTCACTCATTTAAATTCCTCCTTTTTAAATCACCATTTCTTGATAGGAAAAGACTTTGCGACGGTCTCTCTTGCTTTTGCCAGTGTTTTAAATTCGCCGGCGCCCAGCATCTGCGACAGGATGTTACCGATTGCAGTGGCTTCAATGGGGCCTGCCAATACTTGTTTTCCGGTATACCGGGCAGTCAATTTATTAAGGTAATCCGCCTGGCTCCCTCCACCGACAATATGAATGGAATGAATTCCCATATTCTGCAAGGTTTCAATTTCCAAAACCGCATCCCGGTAACTTTGAGCCAGGCTATGATAAATGCAGGCAGCTATTTCGCCGGGCTGGATCGGAACCGGCAAACCTCTTTGCCTGCAAAATTCTTTGATAGCTTCGATCATATTGGGCGGCGCCAAAAAAGTCTGATCATTGACATCAATGATGGATGGAGAACCTTTCTCCGCCTCGGCCATGGCACATAGTTGGGAAAAGGAATACCCCTCACTCCATTCTTTTTTCACCGATTGAATAATCCACAACCCCATAATATTTTTTAGATAGCGGTAACGGTAATCATAACCGCCTTCGTTGGTAAAATTGGCCGACCGGCTTGCTTCACGGCAGTCAGGTTCCGGTTTTTCAAGACCCATCAGCGACCAAGTCCCTGAACTTATATAAACGGAATGATTATCCGCCAACGGCACTGCCAACACTGCAGATGCCGTGTCATGAGTCGGTGGAAGCACCACTTCGCATTGAAAACCCACTTTTTCCTCAATTGCCTTCTGTAAAAGTCCCAGCCTGGTTTTAGGCAGTTTCAACTCACCGAAAAGCGAGGGTTTGATGCCCAGCAGCTCGATGAGGGAACGATCCCAGGTCTTTTCCCCAGCATCCACCATACCGGTGGTCGTTGCGTTGGTATATTCATTGACTTTCATTCCCGTCAGCAAGAAATTGAGATATTCCGGAGCCATCAGGAACCGCTCCGCCCTGTCCAATATTTCTTGGTTGGTCCCTTTTAAAGCCAAAAGCTGATAAATCGTATTAAACAACTGTTTTTGAATCCCGGTCCGCCGGTATAACTCATCTTCCGAGATCAATTTGCGAAGCTCCCCATCCATGCCGTTCGTACGGCTATCCCGATAAGCGACGGTATCCCCCAGGACTCGCTCATCCTTATCCAACAACACAAAGTCCACACCCCAAGTATCAATGCCCATACTAACCGGTATTTTTCCGAGTTGGCCGCATTTTTTCAGGCCGAGTAGAATTTGCTCAAATAAGTAGTCGAAGTCCCAACAAAGGTGGTTATTTCGGACTTTCATTTCATTGGTGAAACGATAAATCTCTTCCAGGGTGATTTGGCCGTCTTTCAAAGTCCCAAGGATATGGCGACCGCTGGAAGCTCCGATATCGATTGCCAAGTAAAGATTGTTCATGTTTCCCACCACATTATCTTTATTTTTTGTTACATTTTTATTATAGTATTGCAACCATATAAAAATAAGGACGTAATTTATTCAAAATTACGTCCTTATTTGTTGGCTTTTCGCCGGTTTATTTTCCCGGAAATCTTATTAATTATTGATTCTTCGGTAGGTTTTTGGACTCATGCCATAGATTTTCCGAAAACTACGATAAAAATAGCTGGTATTATCATACCCTACCGCGGCGATAATCTCTTCAACAGAGAGAGTACTGCGGTTCAAAAGCTGAATTGCTTTGGTAAAGCGTTTCTGATGCAAAAGCTCTTTATAAGTATATCCGGTATTCCGTTTAATCAGCCTGCTTAACTTGGAAATTGGCTGATTGTATTTTTCAGCAATCTGTGAAAGACTTACGGTAGGGTACGATTCGTCGATCTGTTTTAAGATGGCAATGACCAGTGAATCATCGTATCGATCAGGCCTTTCCTGTTCCATATGATCGGTATAATTTAAAAGTTCCAAAAAAAGAAGTCCCATCGTGGTTTGATTGATCTTGCGATTATTGTTTTGCTGGTTGATAAGGCTCCAAACCAAAATCTCAACCAAGTTTTGAATCGGCAATATCCCCGCTACTTTGAAATGGAGGTAACCGATCTCATATCGGTCCCGTTGTAAAGCACTGCTCAAGAAGTGATTGAGGATATTATCATCCTTGATGTTATCCTGGATATTATTATCATTACCGATCATCTCAAAGGCGATATCAAAGAATTCGGGCAACACCATAAAGTTTACTGCGATATCATTTTGAGCGGCAGCCGTAATTTCATGGAAAGCATGTTGGTTTAAAAATAATAGTTCACCGGTACCTAAAAGGATCTCGTCTTTTCCGTTGATAATATGCCGGGTGGTACCGGAACACATGTAAACGATTTCAATATAGTTGTGTTTATGTTTGGGAAAACCGATAAAACGGGTATGCGGACGGATGTCGATCAGCTTGCCCTCGGAAATCATTTTCTTGCTGTCGATGATAAAACCGGGTGAATTGGTGTAAAGTTCTTTTTGGATGGCATGCCTGCCGGACAATATTTCTCTTTCTTCACCGCTAATCTGTTGCAGAATCTCCATCAGCTCACGATTCAAACGGCCACCCCCTTTCAGTCTAAAAAAACAAACAGGGGCTTTCCCGTCTGATTCAACCCCATATTGTTTCCCTTTAAATCTTACTAAAAGATTGGTTGCCTATCAACCATATCCGCTGAAATAATTTTTGGAATCCGCTTGCTAGTGCAAAAGTTAATACACGAATGCCGTAGCCCCGCAGCTGAACCCGGAAGCTCCCACCACTGCCGCCACGCAATCCCCTCTTTTCATTTTACCGTTTTCTTCTGCCAGCGCCATTCCCAAAGGTATTGAAATACTGCCGGTGTTACCCACCTTTGAAAAGGTATTGTAGGCTTTATTAACCAGATCTTCATCTAAATTACCCCAAAAATTACGGGGATCACCGGTGACTTGGTGAAAAAACCAAATATCAATCCGGCCTAAATTCTTTCGGGTTTTTTCCATAAAAGCGGTCACAAATTCCGGTAATATTTTGAGAGCGGTGATGGCTAATTCTTTACTTTTAACCATGATTTTTAAATCATCCCGCTCTTTGCCGATTTTAACCCGGCAGAGATCATTGTATTCACCATAGGTATCGAAAACAAATTCCGTGAAACCCGGGTGTTCCGGAACATCCTGCAATAACATTGCCGCCGCACCGTCGGAGATGGTCAGCGCCGAGAAACCGGCAAAGTTCTCCTCCGAATTAAACAGATGCCAGGGAATCCGTTCCGAACCGTCCTCTGCTCCTACTATTAAAGCATTCCGGTATTTCCCGGTCCGCACATACAGATAAGCGATTTCCATACCGTTCAAAAAACTATTGCAGGCGTTTGAGAGATCAAAAGCGTGAGCTTTTTTTGCTCCCAATCTATCCTGCAACATTACCGCCATAGCCGGTTCCACATAATCGCGGAGCATCCCGACATACAGGATAAAATCCAATTCCCGGGGATCAAAATTGATCTTTTCCAGGCATTTTTTAGCAGCCTTTTCGGCCATATCCATCCCAGTTTCGTCAGGATTTTTAAAATGGCGAAACTCGGCTTTATTATGAGTTAATTTCTTTTTTAATCTTTCAATATCAACCAATTGTCCCCCTTTTTTCTTTAGCATTTCCAGTAAAAAGTCATTGGAAATCTGGTTTTCCGGCAAATAATAACCTAAACTGGCGATTGATAGAGCCATCATCAATACCCCCTGATCTTTCTTATCCGAGACTAGTTTTCCAGCTTACGATTGAATTATCTTGTAGGATCTTTTCCGGAATATCGTTTTTCTGGGCATATTGGATGTCCGTTGCGAAACCGGCTTGAATCTACCTTCATTTAAACATAAGTAATTGAATAATCGAGTAGCGGTAGCGGAAAGAATTTTTACAGGACTTATTTTAAAAAGAAGCGATTTCCAAAAAAAGAGGTAAACTATGCGAGACACAATTACCATTGGCACAATAGCCGGGATGACGGCCACCTTGGCGATGACCCTTTTTAATCTTTTGGTCCGGTTGCTTGGTTTTAAATTCATTGCTACCTGGGAAACTGCAGCCAATATCTTTTTAAACCAACAGCTGATTCATACTCCCACGGGATACTTCGTTGGTTTACTTGCTCAATTTATCTTAGGATCGGCTTTTGGAATGGCGGTCGCCTATACTTTGCGGCTGACCGGCAAGGATTTTTATATCCTCAAGGGTATCGGTGTAGGAGCCATCATCTGGATGGCTTCCATCGGTTTTTTTATGAAGTTCTTACGGATTGAAATCCAAGGGAGAAGCGATCCTCTTTCCAATATTATGGCGGTCATTCAATTTAATATCATGGGGATTATTACTTCTACGATTATAGCGAAGTATGCTAAGTTTAAAATCAGATAAAAACTGTCTGTAGGGTAGTTGCCTCTAGGGTATCAAAAGGACCCAAATTTGCAGAAGTAATGACATAAGCAAGTACTTCCCCCCAAATCCTGCTATCACAAAATGATAGCGGTAATTTGGCTAATTATGCTTCCAAACTGCTGTCTTTTGAGAAATTTCCGTAACCCATTTGGTTCGTAAAATGAGAATCGTTGTGATAACCGCAGCAGCGTAATTTGAAAAGAGGTTCCCCCAAAATACCGAATAGGGGCCCAACATTGGTTCAGTAGCTAATATAAACAGATATCGAAGAAGCCATACTCTCAGAATACTGGCCAATAATGGAATCCGGGTACGTCCCAAGCCGATAAAGGCGCCCTGCTGCACCATACAAATTCCGAAACCAACCACAGAATAGGTGTAAATATGGAGGGCCTTGTTGGCTACATCCAACACATCCTGTTGTCGGGTGAACCAAATGGTAATGTGGGAAGATAACGGCACCACAACCGCTATCAATATAACTGCAGTAATCGCGCTAATGATACAGCCTACCGTGCAGGACTGTTTGGCCTTTTCACTTTGTCCGGCCCCGATGTTCATACTGACCATGGTGGTAACGGAGGAACCGAAGGAAGAAGGTAGTATAAAGCAAGCAGAAGTGATGTTATTAGCAATACCTTGTCCACTCAAAACAACGGTGCCGTATTTGGCAACTTCTATGTTGATCAGAAAAAAGCCCAGATTCAAAATGAGGTTTGAAAGCATGGAGGGAATGCCGATCCTGAAAAGCTCCCGGATAATGGTAAAATCAAATTGAAAGCCCTTGATTTCCAGACGATCTTTACTTTCCATCAGGAAAAGTTCGTAATACATCCAAATACATATTAAAATGTTGGATAAGAGCGAAGCCATAACTGCGCCGACCACATCCCACCGGAAGATGGCGATGAACAAAGTATTGGTGAGTATTTTCAGGACAAGCATTAAAACCATGCGGATAAATGCGGCTTCTGGCTTTCCGGCTGCGCTTTTAATCGCATTATAAATGGATTCAAGAAATGCAAAAGGAATCACCAACGCATTGAGGGCCGTATAGACTAAAACATCATGGGAGATATCCGCATTTACGTTCCAGGAAATCGGAAAGGCGATCAAGATGAGAAGCGGGGCGGTAATAATCCCTAAAAGGAAGGCAAAGATCATAACCTGCGCCGATACTCTTTTCGCTTCCTCAAAATCACCCCTGCCGTTGGTCTGGCCGATAATGGCCATTCCGGCCGCGCTTAAACCCTGCGCCAGGGCGCCCATCATGTTGACGATCGGTCCGGAGTACGCCACTGCACTGCCTGCAACCGTTCCGGCGATGTTATTGATGAATAGGCCGTCTACTACCGGTATGATGGATTGGACAATCCCCATCATCAATGTGGGGATGGATAAAAAAAGAATGGTTTTCGAAATCGAGCCATTCAATATCATATTCCGTCTGATTTCCGTATCTGGCTGTAAAAAATCAAAGCGCAACGTTATCTTCCAGCTTTCCGCAAGTAAAATTATTCCATCCGGGAAAATTTGAACATTTTCCCTATAGTAATAGTTTATCATCAAAGTCAAACATAGCTTGGATATCCAATCACGTTGCCGCCAAAGGCAAATGGAGCTAAACGGTTTAAAACCGTAGACAAGCGCGATAAAAGCACTAGAACAGCAGTAATCTTATTTTTCGGGAATCGGGACAACAAAACCGGAATATGGCAGCATCTTATTTTACTTCTATTCTTCGGAGCCGGATGCAATCTCCTCCTCTTTAAGCTGCCCCAACAAGACTTTAGCTTCCGGTGAGGGCAGTTCCTGAACCTCCCGGAGTTTTCTTTCAATGCCCCGGGATTTTTGAGCCGCATCGACTATAGTATTGCTGGCCTCCTGAAGCTTTTTGTGAGTCTTCTCCAGTAAATCTCCAAATTTCCCAAACTCGGTCTTCACCGCCCCCAGCAGGGACCATACTTCGCTGGAACGTTTTTGAATCGCCAGGGTCCTGAAACCCATTTGCAGGCTATTGAGTAAAGCAGCCAGGCTAGTCGGCCCGGTGACATTCACCCGGTACTCTCTTTGTAAGATATCAACCAAACCGGGTCTGCGCAAGACTTCCGCATACAAACCTTCAATCGGCAAAAACATGATGCCGAAGTCTGTCGTAAAAGGGGGATCCAGGTACTTATCCCGGATATCCTTAGCTTCCGCTTTGATCCGGACCTCCAATTGCTTGCCGTACTCTTCCACCATAACCGGATCCGCCTGTTCCTGCGCTTCCAAAAGCCGCTGGTAATCCTCTTGGGGAAACTTGGCATCCAGGGGCAGCCATACTTCTTCCGGCAATTTGACGGCATACTCGACCCGTTCATTGCTTCCTTTTTTGGTGATTACATTGGTTTCATACTGTTCAACGGCTAAAATCTGTTCCAGGAGATTACCCAATTGAATTTCGCCCCAGGTACCTCTGGTTTTAATATTGGTAAGCACTTTCTTCAGATCGCCGACGCCGGTGGCCAACGTCTGCATCTCTCCCAATCCCTTGTGAACCAACTCCAGTCTTTCACTGACCAGTTTAAAGGACTCTCCCAACCTTTTTTCCAAGGTTTCATGCAACTTTTCATCGACAGTAGCCCGCATTTGTTCCAGTTTCTTGGCGTTATCCTCCTGAAGCTGCCGTAATTTATCCTCAAGAGTCTGCCGCATTTGTTCCATTTTTTCTTCATTGCTTTTGGTGAGGCTTGTCAATTGGATTGAGAAAATTTCCAGCTGATTTCGTTGCAAACCGGCAATTTCACTCATCCGACCCATTAAGGTTTCACTCACCATCTTAAAGGAGTTGCTTAACTCTTCCCGGAGCAATTTGGCGCTGCCGAGGTTTTCTTCACGGTTCTTAAAAGTCTCCTCCCGGAGGAAGCGTTCCGTTTTCTCCTGGCTTTTCTCGAAAGCATCCAGACGAGCTTCCAGCCGGTAATCCCTTCCTTGAGACGAACGGGCCAGTAGGGTCATTAAAATGATGAAATCAAGGCCTAAAAAAACTACAATCGCAATAAACAGAATATTAATCACCACTAAGTCCTCCGCTGACATTATTTTAAAACGGAATGGTTCCACATAATTTTCCTGACCAGTTCCAAGCTATCCCCCTGATAAGGGAAATCCTTTCTGGCAATCAGTATCGCAATGCCGTGCACCAAGCCCCAGCAATATAAGGTGAGTGCATCTTGATCGACTGAAGAAGCTATATCATCCTGAATTTCCGTTTTATAGCGAGTCACTGCATCCGATAAGATCTGAAAGGGATTGTTGCTATTTTCATCGTTAAAAATGGGACATTCCTCTGATCTTTGAAGGCTCTTCATCATCTGTTGTTTGATATCGCTTAAAAAAATCAACCGCAGATATTCCGGATTTTCCGAGAAAAATTTGATATAAGAATACCCCATTTCCTTCAATTGAGCTTTAGGGTCATCCGGATATTGATGGACCGATTCAAGAAGGGCATTACTGAACTTGCGGTTGATTTCTTGGCCGATTGCGGCAATCAGCTCGTCCTTGTTTTTAAAATGCCTGTATGGAGCGGTATGGCTTACATTACATCCCTTAGCCACCTTTCGTAAGGAAAACTCTTCATATCCCTCCCGATCCAACAGCTTTAGCCCTTCTTCAATCAATTGCGATTTGAGATTGTCGCGATGATAGGTTTTCTCCGCCAAAAAATGCTCATCCTTTCTAATCCATAACGCCTCAAATAGTCTTTCAAGATCCTATTTTATCAAATTATTCCCTTCATACGTTATGAATTTTAACTTTTACGATGTTGACACAGTAAACATTATACCTTATACTGATGTTGACGATGTAAACAATAGAAGGAGGAACATTATGATAGCTACTGTCATCGCTGATAAAGATGGGCAAACCCCGCTGTTTGAAAAGTTGAAAAATTTTATCATTCCCTATTTGGAGAAAAAAGGACTGGAAACTGAAATCATCATGGTCGGCAGGGATGACCTCGCCTATTGTATGGGTTGTTTTGGCTGTTGGATTAAAAAGCCCGGAGAATGTGTTATTAACGACAGAATGACTGAGATCAACCAATTTTATAACCGTAGTGATTTTGTAATTTACATCAGCCCGGTGGTTTTCGGCCAGGTAAGCGCCAATATTAAAAATGCCCTTGATCGATGGCTTCCCAACATACTACCGTTTTTTAATACCAATTCCAGAGGTTTCACCGAACATCCCTGGCGTTATGCCACCCATCCGAAACGAATCCTTATCGGTTACGCCGATAAAATTCCCGATGACGACAGACAGTTGTTTAGCGACATTCCCTTAAAGCATCAGGGCTCTTTTGAAGTTCTGACCTATCAAAAAGAAGACGGCGAGAACAGTTTTATACAGGCATTTCAATCCATCGAATTTGAGTCCGTAGGGGGTAAGCAGGAATGAGCAATATCGTCTTCATAAGCGCCAGTCCTAAAATGAACTGCGAGGAATCCTCATCGAGTCTTCTGGCACAAATGGCCGGGAATGTCCTTAAAGGTCCCGGTATCACGCATACTTTTATTGATGTCCGCCAAAGCATCACCAGAAATCGAACCCATAAGGATTTTGAAAGCCTGGCCAAAGCGGATGCCGTTATCATTGTGTTCCCGCTTTACATCTTTTGTTTGCCAGGTATTCTGATGCGGTTTTTAGAGGATTATTCCCATTATGATGTCGAACACAACAATTCCCGCAGCCCGAAAATATATGCCGTCGTTAATTGCGGCTTCCCCGAACCCGGCATTAATCTCGAAGCGGTCCGGGTAATCAAAAGCTTTAGCCGTCATATCCATGCTCATTTTCGTTTTGGAATCCTAATTGGCGGAGGGGGGATGTTACTGGAAGCCAAGGATGCCTCCTTTATGAAAAAGAATTTTTGCCATCTCAATCAGGCATTTTCCAAAATCAGCCAGGATCTCCAAAAGGATAGTTTGGAAACGGCCGATAATATCAATATCAGGATGAATGTCCCCAGATGGTTATATTTATTCATGGGCAACCTAAGCTGGTTATTTTTAGCGCGGAAAAACGGCCTCAAAAAAAGAGACTTGTACAGAAAACCCTATAAACCAGGAGCATAATACCAAAAACAACCAGGTTTGAAGCGGCTATCAAAACCAACATGAACCCGGCAAGAAACTTTTAAATCTCTTCCATAAATAACCTTGCCGGATCAAGGTTTAAATTTTAGCGCCATGATCCCGTCCCAGCTTGTATAGACGGGCCATGGTAGCCGCTTTGTTTTTGGTTAATTCATAAGCCCGGTCCATTGCCTCTTGCAGCGGCATCGGTTTATCCACGATGCTTTCCATGGCGCACACTCCTATTTGATAAAGCTGGTCGGCTCCGGCCCCAATGCCTCCGGCCAATACGATAACCGGAATATGGTACTCCGATGCCACCCGGGCAATCCCAGCCATGACTTTCCCGTACATGCTTTGTTCGTTGACCTGGCCTTCTCCGGTTATTACCAAATCAATCTTTTCTTTCTTCAGAACTTCTTCGAATCCGGTCATTCGGATGACCAAGTCAACGCCGCTTGCCATTTTACCATTTAAGAATAAAATCGCTCCCGCTCCCACTCCGCCGGCCGCGCCCCCACCCGGCATCTTTTGCAGATCCATATCAAAATCACGCCAAACAACCGCCGCAAACTTCCGTAAAGCATCATCCAATGCCGGCAAATCCTGAGGAGCGGCCCCTTTTTGCATCGCATAGACATAGGCCGCCCCCCTTGGCCCATATAAGGGATTGTTGACATCACAGGCGATTAAAAACTCCGTTTCCTCAATTCGCCCATCGATTCCAGCGATATCAATTTTTGCTAATTCCAACAACCCCCGGGCCCCCTCCGGAACCTCCCGGCCATAGGAGTCAAGAAACTTAACTCCCAACGCTTGGCCATACCCATCCCGGCGTCATGGGTGCCGCTACCGCCGATGCCCAAGATGATCTTTTTCACGTTACGCATTAATGCTTCCCGGATCAATTGGCCCGTGCCACAGGTTGTGGTGATAAATGGATCTCTACGTTCCGGCGGTATCAACATCAACCCGGAAGCAGACGCCATTTCAATAATCGCCGTATCTCCAGTTCCGGTTAGCCCCCAAGCAGCATCCACCGGTTCTCCCAGCGGACCGGTCACTCGTGTGCCGATGATTTCTCCTCCACTGGCCTTGATGATAACTTCAGCCAAACCTTCTCCCCCGTCGGAAAAGGGAATTTTCCAAATCTTCATGCCGGGCAACACCGAGGTCCATCCCTCGCTGATCGCATTACAAACCTCTCCTGCGCTTAAACTTTCCTTAAATGAATCACTGGCAATGATTATCCTCATGGGCGAATTCCTTTCGGATTTTAAAGGATTCAACAATTTTTCCGCCTCTACTGGTTCTTATGGAAAAATTCGTCAATCTCCATTACTTTTCCTGTAAGGCGTGACTCTTCGGCCGCAAACGCCATGATGTGGCTCATCAAAGAAACCTCGGCGGAAGTCAATCCTTTTATCGTGCAATCCGCCGATTGCTTGACCAAATAATCCATTAGCCCGCAATCTCCGCCGCTATGCCGACCCGGGCTTTGAGGCAGATAAATAATCTCGCGGCTTCCATTGGAGAAGTCATGGATCTCCAGTTGATTGCTTTCCAGACTCCCTTCGATAACACCCAAAGTACCCATGATCTTAATCCTCCTGGAAAGATCCTGGGTAAATCCACTCATGGTGAAATTAGCAGTGGTTCCTCCTTCTAACTCCATATTCACCACTTGGTGATCCACTACATTATTGTCACACCGGAATACACAACGGCCGTACGGACCTTCTTTTAATGCTTTGATCCGCCCCTCCATTGATAAATCACAAGATATCACGTTTACCGGCCAATTGGTATTGGGGCCCAAGTATTGTTTGACCGCCGAATAGGGACATTCATACTTTATTTTACATTCCAGGCAGCGGGCCGCCGACTCAGCGGGAGCATTTTCCCTTTTAAAAAACTGCAGGGAACCAAAGGAAGCCAGCCGGACTGGTTTTTTCCCTGAAAGCCAAAGGATTAAATCCAGGTCATGGCAACTTTTCGCCAGGATCATCGGCGTCGCCCTATCCGCATTAGCCCAATTGCCCCGAACATAACTATGAGTATAATGCCAGTACCCTACGTTTTCATTCAAATGGATTTCAATCATACTCCCAATTTTCCCCGAATTCAACAATTCTTTGATTTTCGAGAAAAACGGAGTATACCGTAAAACATGGGCTACGGTTAAGCTTCCCTTATTCTTTTGGACTTCTTTGACGATGGCGATGCATTCCTTAACGTCCGCAGCCATCGGTTTCTCCAACAATATCTGGTATCCTTTTCCTAGCGCCATCATTGTGGGTTCATAATGGGCCCGATCCTGCGAACAAATGAACATCCAATCACAAAATTTCGGTTTGGCCAGTAATTCCTGCCACGAAAGGAATTGCCTCTCCGGGGATAGCCAGTGCAGCTTCGCAAAACGATCTCGCCTCTCAAGATCGGGTTCCGCTACAGCTACAAATCGAATTTCTTCCGGGTGTTCCAGAGCATACGCTCCGTAAATATCATTGCCGCGATTTCCGGCACCTATTAAAGCGGCTTCCACCATTTGAATTCCTCCTAAGCTTGAATCCGTTTTTATTCTTTGATTGCGCCGCCCATGATGCCCTCAACAAAAAATTTCTGGACGAAACTGAACAGAATGGCTATCGGCACTGTGGAAATAACTCCCGCAGCCATCATTTGATGCCAGTATACGATGTTCATGCCGACAAAATCAGTCAACGCCAACGGTATGGTTTTTAAGTTCTGATCGGTTATGAAGGCCAGCGGAAACAGCAAATTATTCCACGACATAATAAAGGCATAAATAGCCGCCATCAGAATGGCCGGAAAAGCGATCGGGAAGATTACTTTTTTTAATGCCTTCACCCGGGAGCAACCATCCACCATCGCCGCCAACTCCATATCGGCAGGAATTCCTTTCAAATATCCGTTTAATAACCAAATCGCCATTGGCAGTGCAATCGCTGCGTTGGAAAGAATCAACTCGATCCGGCTGTTAATAAGATGAAACGAATTCATCATTTGCAAGATACCAATAATAATGATCAGGGGCGAAAACATTTGAGTCAGCAGCACCATAAATAAGATTACTTGATTGCCTTTAAACTTAAAGCGGACGAGGGCATAAGCGGCCGGAAAACCGAGCGCCACACTTAATACGCTGGTAAATAACGAAATAATAAAACTATTGATAAAAGGCTGGCTAAAATGATATTCGCTAAACCAAACCGCAACATAGTTGCTCCACATGATCGGGCGAGCGAGCCATTGAGGCGGCCAGTTAAATGTTGCCTCATACGTCTTTAGCGAGGTTGAGAGCATCACCGCAAACGGAAATAACATTGCTGCCGTTATGAGGCTTAAAACCAGGTACGATACCAGGGTCGAATATTTATTTTGCTGCCGCAATGGACTTTCCTCCTCTCCGCTCCGCCTGGCCCAGTTTTTGGTTGTAAAAAATACTGAATAGAAATAAAACCAAAAAAATGATCACGGCCACCGCCGAACTTGACCCGATGTCAAAAGCGCCAAAAGCAAGTTTATAGGCTTTAATGATTAGGGTTTCGGTTGCTGCCACCGGGCCGCCCTTGGTTAAGGGCCAGACAATCTGGAATGAATTGAAAGTCCAAATCGCCGACAAGGTCGTAGCTACTAAAACAATTGGCGCAATAATCGGAATTCGGATCAAAAGCAGTTTTTGAAAATAACCGGCGCCATCGATATCCGCGGATTCCAACGTTTCCAACGGTACTGTCTGCAATCCTCCCATAAATACAATGGCCATAAAAGGGATACCGACCCACATATCCACCATAGCAGTAAACAAAAAAGCATATAGATTACTGCTAAGCCAGGAAACAGGCTGACTTAACAGGTGTGCCTTCAGCAACAGCCAATTTAACATACCAAACTGGCCATCAAATATCCAACGCCACGTTATCGCTCCCACTACGTTCGGGGTGACCCAGGGAATGAATAACAAAAAAATAAAAAGCTTTTTGCCCCGGGTTATATTCAACAATAACAAAGCAATGATAAAACCAATTCCCGCTTTTCCCGCCACCGACAACAGCGTCCACCCAATGGTTCGATTGAGGGTCATTAAAAAGTCGGGGTTTTGAAACAGGGAAATGAAATTTTGGATTCCCACAAAATAAATCCCTTGGTCGGGGCGGGTCAAAACATTGTGCATCAAGGACATATAGAATACTCGCACAATTGGATAAGCGATAAAGACACCCAGAAATATCAATGTGCCCACTAAATACAATAAAGGGGAGGACTCCGGGGAAACCATTCTACGGATTATGTTTGGTGAAGACCTGTCCTTCCTGTATAAATCAGCCATTCTCATCAACCCCGTTCCATTAATAAGGCTGCCGCTAAAATATTTTACAATCAATGAAATATACCATATATCGCTTGAATAAAAGGGCGCTATTCTACATTGTATATCCCGATTAATATTTTTCTTTTTGCGGCAACCTCTTTTTCCTTAGTTCTTGGGCTCCAGGCCTTGCTCTTTGATCTGCTTTACCGCTTCTTGCAACGCCACTTTAGGGTCAACCCCTTGTAATGCCTTCTGAACGGCGTTGGTGATAATATCCTGAAAAGGTTCCCAGATTGCCGGTTGGGGTTGCGGTAACCCGGTATCGACGGCCTTAATGAATATTCCAAGATACGGATCGTTTTTAAACTCCGGCAACTTCGCTTCTTCAAGCAGAATCGGGGTTAAACCGTGATCACGGTCATACTCGGATTGAAGTTCCAAAGACGTTAAGTAATCAACCAGTCTCCAGGCGGCGTCCGGGTATTTGCAACCGGATGAAATAACCAGGGAATCCGAGTTTAAAATACAATGTTGTTCGGTGCCTGCGGGTAAAAGGGCCATCTTATAAGGAACTTCGTTGTTGTCCGGTTTCAGGCCCATCATTCGGCCGGCCCACGGACCGCATTCAAACATGGCAATCTTCCCTTGTCTAAATAAAATCGGTAGCTGCTCCCGATTATATTCAATCGGGTTGGGTACAATCTTATTTTTTCGATAGAAGTCGGCATATAATTTCAGCGCCCGGATCCCTTTGGCCGAATCAAGGATACAATTGCCGGACGAGTCAAATACCGTTCCCCCAAACGAGAATAAAACATCAAAAAAATGATCCGTGGTCGAAACATGTTTGGCGCCGGCAACTCCATATCCATAAACCCCCGGATGCTCTTTTTGAACCTTATGGGCAATTTGAATCAGCTCACTCCAATTCTTGGGAGGATCTTTGATCCAATCGGCCCGGTAAAACAATACCTTGGAGGAGAAAGCATGGGGAACCCCATAGATCTTTCCCTTATGAGTTTCGGAATCGATCAGCGCTTTGGAATATTGCTTGGCTTTCTCTTTGGTAAAATACCGGTTAAGCGGTATAATCCCTTTCATATTCGCAAACGGCACTATCCAGCGGGTACCCGTATAAATCACGTCTGGGGCCGTCTTCGTTTGGAACATATTCACGAGCTTATCATAGACTTGATCCCAACCAACCGTAATCAGTTCCACTTGAATACCGGGGTTTTGCCTTTCGAAGGCCGCGATCTGTTTTTGGGTTGCCTCTTTCATGTTGGGCTGTTCCAAACCGGGTTGCAGCATGGTAATTTTGACCGGTTCCGCCGCCGCCGGATTCTTTTCGCTCTCGCCATACGTGGTAAGGGCTGTTATCATACTGACGATCGCCAGCATGACCAAAAACCGGCCGAATCTTTTCTGCTTTTTCATAAAATCACCTCTCATTTTGTTTATGGATTGCTCATGAAGCTGTCGCAAAGCAGTTTTCCCATCTTCTTGCGGACGTTGTCGCCTTCCAAAAGAATATGGAGTTGGACAGCTCCATCAACAAAATTTATTCGACTTGGACCTGCGGTAGCTCAAAATTGGCTTCAATGGCAATCGCGGCGATCCCTTTTAAAAATGGCTGTTCAACTAGACCCCGGCTGATGATCAAATCATCCGTAGCTGTTTTTAATGCCATTTTGAAAACATTCTCTTTGAGCTCTTGAAAATAATACTCGGATGTAACGAGTCCCTCGCCGGTGATCACGATCATTTCCGGGTTAAACAAATTCACAAGGTTGGTGATGCCAACCGAAAGGTTAAAGGCAGCCTCCTTAACGATCTCCGTGGCCAACACATCACCTTGAGCAACTCCTTGGATCATCGCCTCAATCGTTGTATTATCCCCGTTTAAAGATGTTTCTCTGCCCTTGCGGATCTCCTCGGCCATTTTCTCAATCACCGAGAGCTCCGATACATACTCGGTAATACAACCATAATTTCCACAGCGGCATTTGCGGTCGGCCATGTTGATACTCATATGGCCAAACTCCAGCGCGCTGCCGTTATGGCCTTCAAAAATCTTATTGTCGATAATCATTCCTGCGCCTATTCTTTTACCAATCATTACATACAGCAAATTGCTGACATGAATATCCGGGCGATAAAACTTTTCTCCATAAACTGCCGCATTCATATCGTTTATCACGAAAACATCCATGGCAAACCGTTCCTCCAAAATACTCTTCAGTTTAAGATGGTTCCAGTGCAGATTGGCGGAATACAAGACTTCTCCCGTTTTTGAGTTCACAATACCCGAAATTCCAATACTGATCCCCAAAGGATTCATATGGGCCCAGACCGCCTTTTGTAAAACATCTCCGATGGCCCCGATCAGGATACCGACTGCTTCTTCTCCCTTGCTGCCTTTCAAGTCGATCTCTTCCATCATTTCCAAGTCGGCATTCAGATCGGTAATCGCATAGGTTATTTTAAACTCATTAACCAGTAGCGCTATAATGTGCCTTCCTTTGGGATTGAACTCAACCAAAATCGGCCGTTTCCCTCCGTTGGACACCCCCGTCCCCGTTTCCTTGGCCAGGTTATGCTCTAGTAAATTATTAATGGCGTAGCCTACCGTCGTTGGACTTAGGCCGGTTATCTTCGAAATATCCGCCCGGGAAATTGGCCCTTTACTTCGCAAAACGTTTAAAACCAGTGAACGGTTTGATTCCTGTACAAACTCAAGGTTTGCCGAATTCCATAAACTTTTTTTCATTTCATTTCAACTTCTCTCAATATTCTAACTTAGTTTATTCATTGGACTTATTAACTCGATATTTATTCCATTCCTTTTTTTAAAATTCCTTCTGATAATAAAAATAATTTCAAAGTGGGAGCTGTAAACAGCACTCCCTTTGAAATTATTTATCAAAAAAAGACTGGGTTTCAACCGGACCGCAAAATCAAATTGAAAAATGGGCTGTTGCAAAATAAGATTTATTGGTAGATAAATACAATATAAAAACTTTATCCATTATTTTATGCTATATATTGTATTTATCATTGTCTTTAATTACTTTTGCAACAACCTCTTTTTTCTTTTAAAAACAAAAGCACATTACCCGATAAACTGCTGGGTTAACATCTTCCCATAAGGTCCGCCATCCACTACACCGATGCCGATATGGTTAAACCTGGGATTCAAAATATTCGCCCGATGGCCTGATGAATTCATCCAGCTCACCATGGCGCCGGCCGCGGAAGAATTCCCGGCAATATTTTCCCCAGCGTAATGATAAGGGATGCCCGCCTTTTTCATTTGATCGAACGGACTTCCAAGGGTAGGCGATTGATGATCAAAATAACCGCCTTTGAGCATATCCCACGATTTCGCCCTAGCTGTTTGGACTAACCGGTAATCGATTTGTAAAGCCGGCAAACCTTTCTTTGCCCGTTCCGCATTGACTTGCTTGAAAATATGATTCTCATCCGCCGTTAAATCACGGGCTGAAGAATTTTGATCGACTCCAGATCCTGTATCAGGCACCGGCTTCGAGCCTCCGGGAAGCGATGGTACCGTCGGTAAGTCACGATGGGGTACTGAAGGTACCGTCGGTATATCTGGATGCGGAACCACGGGTACCATTGGTCGAGCTGGGATCGGTCTGCCATACCAGTACCAAGGCCTTACTGGATAATCGAAGTGCTTGGGAATGGCGGCATGAACCGGCCCGGTAAGCATCAGGCCCATTAAAAACAAGCTTAAGATAACCCCACAGTTTTGTATGCTTTTTCGCATCGTTTCCCCTCCTTTCAAAGTTTTTTAGTTTTCCTGATCCCTTCCACAATGATTGTAAAAAATAAGCTTCTTGTAAAAAAATGGGTAGTTTTCAAACTCACTGTGAAATTTAGCCTTTATCTTACAAAACATTCAGCTAAAAAACAACCTGAAAATCATGGTGGAACTGTATGCTTTTCCATGGAGTTGAACTTGTTGTTAAAATACAACTATAACCTTGATGTAAAGGTTAATCTAACATAAACTAAAGACTATAGTATAAGAGGTTGCGCTTTGGGGGAAAAAGCTTTTCAAATTGATGGGTTGCTGTCAAAACGGGATTAACCAACGCGCTTTACGGATTACGAGGATCTCGGCTTAATCAGCCCTCTCCGGACCGAATCCGGTTACCGGCTCTATTCGGCAGAGGAAATCGAAAAAATCGTTCAAATTAAGGAAAATTCCAGGAAAGTTTAGGTTTCTGCCTGAGTGATGTCAAAGAATTTATGCAGCTGGAGCAAACCCTGCGAATGTTTTGCGGATGGCTTTCCGATAAATACGGTTCAAGAATCTTAAGTTCAATTGGCTTATTCATCTCTTTCATCGGCTTAATCGGTTTTATGAAGATTGGCCAAAACACATCCACTGCCGAGTTAATTGTTTGGATGATGATCATGGGCGCCGGTTCGGGAATGTTTTTCTCTCCCAACACCAGCGCTATTATGGGCTCGGTACCCGTTGAGAAAAAGGGTATTGCCCGCCGGCCCCCGGACCATGATGAACAATGCGGGAAGCGTCATTAGTATCGCCATGGAGATGGCGGTAATTTCCTCAAGTATCAGCCAGGACGCTTTGCTCCGGTTATTTGTAGGAACTCAGGTCGGTTCTCAGGGAATCGCAGTATCGCACTTTATTCCGGACTAAGAACCGCGTTCACCATTTCCTTTATCTTTAGTCTTGTTGCAGCGGCAATATCTTATTTACGGGGACCAGGACCCCGTTGGGAACATTCCTTAAGTGATTTGACCCCTTCTTTATCGAAAGATAGCGATTAAGTGGAAAGAGGTGTATTTTTATGCCGGTGGACTTTTCTTTGCGAAACGCCGTTCCTAAAGACGTACCCGCCCTCATCAATTTGTTAAAAGTCTTATTTTCCATAGAAGCCGACTTTTCTTTTAATGAAGTCAAACAACGCCAAGGTCTGGAGCTGATGCTTGAGGATCCTGAGCAGCGCTGTATTATGGTGGCGGAGTGCGAAGGCCAAATCATCGGGATGTGTACGGCCCAGCTCTTGATAACAACAGCCGAAGGCGGTAAAGCGGCCCTGATTGAAGATATGGTGGTCCATCAAGACTACCGCAAACAAGGCATCGGACGTTCTCTTTTGGCACAAATCGAAGTATGGGCCTATCAGCACGATGCAAAACGTTTGGAGTTGCTCGCCGATCTTGGAAATAGCCCCGCGCTGGAATATTATAAACGGCTTCACTGGAAGCAAACCCAATTGATTTGCTGGCATAAAAAACCGCAATAACCTAAAAAAGAGGCTGTCCAAAAAGATTTTACTTTTTAGACAGCCTTCATATGAAAAACAAATAATAAATTACCATGAGCCGACTCCATGGTAAACTAAAAATCGAATTGGAAAGAAAATCCTCTGCTTCAATATAACACAAAATACCGACTACTGTAAATATTTATTTCCACCATAAACCAACCGTGATCAAGATGCCTGTAATAAAATGGAGACCGATATTTCCTGCCAAAACCGGGGCAATCTCCGGGTTATTGCCTTGATACTGATGAATTTTCAATAGAACCCATACCGCCAGCGGGATCGTAAAACAGGAAACTAAAATTTTAGGCGGAAAGACACCCCAAAAAACGCCGCCGATTAATGTAAAATACGCTAATGAAATGACCGTTAGATAAATCCAGACTCCCCGAATTCCGCCCCCGGATCGGACGATCCAATTCCGTTTATTAACAGCCCGATCGGCTTCTATGTCAGGAAATTCATTTAAAATTAATACGCCCATGATTAAAAAACCAACCGGAATCCCAGCCAAAAATGCTTCCGGCAACAAAAAATTGGTCTGTAACAGAAAACTCCCCGCCGTGGCAAAAGGTCCGAATCCTATTCCTACCGCCAATTCCCCCCAGCCGCGTCCCATTCCGAAAGTTTCTCTTGCACTGTAAATAATGCCAATAACGATTCCCGCTATTCCTAACAACAAAATGCCTAAATTTTGATAGACGAAGGTTGCTATCAATATAGTAAAAAAAGCAATGCCATATATGATATAAGCCCCTCGGTAATATGCTTTCCGGGACAAAATACCCTGTTGAATTAAACGGCTGCCCCCGCTAAACGGGGTCGAAAACCGGTTGAGGGGATCACTTCCTTCAGCATCAAAATAATCATTGATGAGGTTGGCCCCGGCATGACAAGAGACAACAATCCATAACGCCAATAATAATTTGATGCAATGAAAATTTCCCAACCTGCTGCTGAGAGCCGCGCCAACCAAGACCGGGATCAGCGAAGCGCTGAAAAAAGGTGCCCTGACAGCAATCAGCCAGACTTTAATTTTTTTCAACATCAACTATCAACACTCTCCTTTCAGCCTCCTTTATTCAAAGCGGCAAGAATTCCGTCACCCAGATTTTACCATTTCATATTGAATTCACATTGAAAGCAAGCGCCTTACTGCATAAAGGTTATGGTTTGGACGGTAACCCCGGAGATATCCTCCAGCTCTTTTCGGAAAGTAGTGGCGTTTTTTGATTCGCCTTCGTAGATTAGCGTGATTAATCCTTGTTCTTTGGAAGGACTCGGCACTCCCATCCGGCCAATAATATCCCGGCCGTATTTTGTGATGACTTCCTGCATATTTGGGGCATTTTGATCCCGATGATCAACCATGATTCCAAAAACTGTAAGTCCGGCAGACAATTTCAACCACCTCATCCCTAATATTCCCCTTATCACCCAGTTCATTCATTTTATTTTCCAGGTGGGCAGGGGCAAACAAGTTGACAAAGTCAACCATATTTGTTATCCTATTATTAGTTGACAAAGTCAGCCGCAGACTGCCACGGAGGTTTACCGTGAATTCTCAAATCGTTGAAGAAATTCGCCGGTTCAATCGGTTTTATACCAATATCTTAGGCGTCATCGACCAACATATACTGGATAGCCCGTATTCATTGGCTGAGGCCCGCGTCTTGTTTGAAATTCATCATACCAGGGAGTGTACGGCAACTCAACTGATGACCCATTTAAAGCTGGATAAAGGCTATCTGAGCCGGATTTTGTCGCGTTTGATTAAGAATGATCTCATCGACAAGAAAACATCGCCCACAGACGCCAGATTCAGTTATCTCTTTCTTACCCAAAAAGGGCTTGCCCTTTTTCTGGAGCTCAATGAATCCTCCAGTCAACAAATTCAAAGCTTTATACAAGATTTAACCCCTGAAGACCAGAGGATATTGGTAAATTCTATGAATAAGGCCCGACGGATTTTAACCAAATCCGGAAAACCCCCTGCTTCAATCCAGGAATTAAAGATTCGCCATGATATTCAACCGGGGGATATTGGATATTTAATTTATTTGCACGGTCTCATTTATTCCCGGGAATGCGGTTACAATTACCAATTTGAAGGCTATGTCGCCCATACTTTTCACGAATTTATCGAACTTTATCATCCCGAAAAAGACCGCTTGTGGTTGGCAGAACTGGATGATGAAATCGTAGGTTCTATCGCTATCGTCGGACATCCGGGCAACCTGGCCCAACTCCGCTGGTTCCTTATCCATCCGAAAGCTAGAAGGGCTGGGCTGGGAAAAAAATTATTGGAAGGCGCTCTAAGTTTTTGCCGGGAACGAGAATATTCCAAAGTTTTCTTACTCACAACCAGCGATCAGCAAACGGCGATTCATATGTATACCCAGGCCGGATTTAGAAAAGTAACCGAAAATCCCGTGGAGTTGTGGGGGAAAAAGATGATGGATTTACGTTATGAACTCACTGCTCCATAAACATAAAAAAAACAAAAAGGAAAGTGATACTCAGAGTGCCGGGGTACAATTACCAGGATGGAAATAACCCTTTCGCCAAGTTTTATATGGTAAAAGGGTTAATAATTTTTTAATCGAACTTATGGATTTTTGATCAGCCTTTTCCGGGCTTAATAATGTCGAGGCCCATATAGGGTTGCAGGGCCTCCGGTATCGTTACACTGCCGTCTTCATTCTGATAATTTTCCAATATCGCCGCTACGGTTCTGCCCACTGCAACTCCGGAACCATTCAAGGTGTGAACGAATTCCGGTTTAGCCCCTGCTGCCGGACGGTATTTAATATTGGCGCGTCGGGCCTGGAAAGCCTCAAAATTACTGCAGCTTGATATTTCCCTGTAACAGTTGAAACTAGGCAGCCATACTTCAAGATCATAACATTTGGCCGCTGAAAATCCCTGATCGCCGCTGCAAAGCAGCATCACCCGGTAAGGAAGGCCCAGACGCTGCAGCACAGTCTCAGCATCGCGAACCAATTTCTCATGTTCTGCATAAGAATCTTCCGGTTTGCAAAACCTCACCAACTCAACTTTGTTAAATTGGTGCTGGCGGATAATGCCGCGGGTATCACGGCCGGCTGAACCCGCCTCTGCCCTGAAGCACGCCGAGTAGGCAACATACTTAATCGGCAACATATCCACATCAAGTATCTCATCCCGGTGCAAATTGGTCACCGGGACCTCTGCCGTGGGAATTAGGAAGTAATCCCCCGTAACCTTAAAAGCATCCTCTTCAAATTTGGGTAATTGCCCGGTCCCAGTCATCGAAGCCCTGTTTACCAGGAAAGGAGGAAAGATTTCACTGTAGCCATGTTCGCGGGTATGCAGATCCAGCATAAAAGTGAATAAGGCCCTCTCCAGTTTGGCGCCCCAATTTTTCATCACCACAAAGCGGGCGCCGCTGATTTTGGCCGCCCGTTCAAAATCCATAATTCCCAGACCAACACCGATTTCATCGTGAGTCTTTGGTGAGAAATCGAATTTTCTGGGCTCACCCCATTTACGGATCTCCTGATTCCCGGTTTCATCCGGTCCTACGGGAACCGATTCATGAGGAATATTGGGGATTATCATTAAAATATCTTGGAGCTTCCCTTCGATTTCTCTGACTTCCCCGTCGAGCTTTTGAATCCGGTCGCCAACTTCCTGCATTTCTTTGATATAAGCCGATGCATCTTGGCCTTGAGACTTCAGACGGCCTACCTCTTTGGAAACTGTATTTCTTTTATTCTTAAGCTGCTCTACTTCAACAAGTGCTTTACGCCGCTCCTCATCCAGTTTGAGAAAGTCGTCCAACGGAACTTTAGCATTCCGTTTGGCCATACCTTGCCGAACCTGCTCCGGTTGGCTGCGTACAAATTTAATATCAAGCATTACTGCCACTTCCTTAGAATATTTCTTTCCATTATAGCCCAATTGTGTACAAAATACAATTATGGGTTATATCCTGTCCACTGCTTTGAGAATTCCGTAAATAATGGCTTGAGGTCTGGGCGGGCATCCCGGAATATAAACATCCACCGGCACAATATTGTCAATTCCCGCTCTAGTTTGAGGGCTATCTTTAAAAATACCGCCACTGCAGGCACAAGCTCCTACCGCCACTACCAGTTTAGGATCGGGCGTCGCATTATAAGTTTTTACCAACGCCAGCTCCATGTTTCGACAGGCTGTGCCGGTGACCAGAAGCATATCCGCATGACGTGGTGAAGCTACAAAATGTATTCCAAAACGTTCCAGATCATTCAAAGGATTCATTGTAGCATTAATCTCGTAGTCACAACCATTGCATGATCCTGCATCGACTTCACGTATCTGAAGACTCCGGCCTAGTTTTTTCCGAAGCTGCTTTTCCATTTTCCTACCGATTAACTCGTAATTATCCGCGGGAACATTCCCTTCCTGAAGATGAAACGGCCCTTTTCGCAGTGACTGGCGGCTTTTTTCAGCCAGTTCAAATTGATGAGTAATGGTCACTGCTCTCTGCGGACAAACTTCCTCGCATAAGGCGCAGAATATACATTCATCCAGATTGATCCCCGTTTTCCCAGGCGCTTCCACTTGAATCACCGCTCCGGACGGACAACGTTTTACACATTCGCCGCAGCCGTTACAAAGGGCACTATCTATCACCGGCTTACCAATCATAAATCTCGCGTCAAACGGTTTTTGGGGATAATCATTGGTTAAACGGGGATATTGAATCATCTTCTGCAGCATTTTTAACATAAAATCACCTTTATTCCTTGGATTCGCAAGTCCAAAAATCTCCTCCGGATCCTAAATTCTAGTCTCTATATTCTATAAGTCATTTCCGGCATATGACAGATTAAAGCTCTTATTAATTAGCGGAAAATCTGGCACGATATTACCGGCTACCGCATAACACAAAGCAGGCCAATTACAAAATGATGGAGTCCGAATTTTATACCGGAAGATGGTATTCCCAGGCCCTGTCATAATCCAGTGAATATTTTCCCCCCTGGCCGACTCGGTATATCCTAACGCCGATTGATAGGCTTCAACCCGGGGAATCGGAGAATAAATACTTCCCGAGGGCATTTTCTCAATTGCCTGCATGATAAGAGCAATCGCCGAAAAACATTCCTCAATTTTCACATTCATCCGGCAATTGACATCCCCGTTCGCGTGCTCCGGCACATCGAAGTGAAGTCTGTCATATACCGCATAGGAATAATCTTTCCGGACATCATGACAGATCCCGGAAGCCCTGCCGGCCGGACCAACAGCATTCAAATCCTGTGCAACCCGGGATGACAAAATGCCGGTATGCTCAACCCGGTCAATAAATAAACCATTGGCTTTGATAATCTTGACAGTATCCGTTAATTCTTTTTTAATTTTCTCCAAAAACTCCAGTAACCGTTTTTCTTTTCCAGCCAAAAAGTCTTTCCGGAGCCCGCCTGGACGATTCACACTCCGGAGAAAACGGCTGTTCCCCATCTCCTCCATCATTTGGTAAGTCCATATTCGCAGCATTTTGAACTGAGATGCCGCAAAGCCGTAGGCAACATCGGTGCAAATCCCGCCCAGATCGCCTAAATGGCTGACCAAACGTTCCATTTCTGCAAAAGCAACCCTTGAGTATTCAGCCCGAGGCATTATTTGAACATCGGCAATGCGTTCAATCGCCTGACAAAAAGCAAGAGAATTGCTGAATGTTTCATCTCCGGAGATTCGTTCGGAAATATAAAAACACTTCTCGATGCTCTGCCCTTCACATAATTTTTCAATGCCTTTATGCACATAATATAGTTGGGCTTCAAGATTGATAATAGGTTCACCGGCTACACTAAACCGAAAATGGCCAGGCTCTATAATTCCCGCATGGACAGGACCAACCGGTATTTCGTAAACCCCGTTCCCATGAACATGAACAAATTCAGCCTCCCTTGTCCCAACCGGAGGCAAATTATGCCCTTCAAAATCTTTCCTCAATGGAAAAAGATTTTGAGGCCAATTTTTATGAAACACCAGCTCTCTTGAATCCGGGTGCCCTACTGGGAGTATGCCGTAAAGATCGAGGATCTCCCGTTCATAAAGATTCGCTGATGGAATATATGGCGTGATGGAGGTAAACTGGGGATATTCTCCGGCAATCAAGGTTTCAATGATAATAAAGTATCCTTGGGTTCGGATCGCAAACACATAATAAAGGGTAAAATGATTTTCCCTAAGGCACCGCTCATCATTGGCAAATAGTGATACGAGGGTTCCTTCAAGTTTATCCTGGACAAAACGGCAAACATCTAGGAGTTTATCCGGATCCGCTTCGCAATGGAGCTCGTTTTGATGATGAATTTTAAACTGGCGCAACGCACCCGGAAAAGCCTGATTCAACAAAGCAAAAGGATAGCTTCGCTCCTTCCCGCGCTCACCCGTAACCGAAAGTTTCAAACCATCCATTATACGACCCCCCTTATAATACCGGAAGCGGTTTCTAACAATTTTTTTAACCCATCAGGCATCAACATCCCCGTAACTGCAATGATTAAAAATAAACCGATAAGAACCGGCAATCCGAAAAAGTTTTCTTCTCCCGAATGGACGGAGGGGTTCGTATTTTCACCGAAAAACATTTTTAGCGCCACCAGAGCAATCCCGGCGAAAACCGTTGCAATAAATAAGATAAAGCATATCACCGGAATGATTTGGCGGACTGTAAAAGCCGCAATAATCATATTCAGTTCGCTGCTGAAGATGCTAAAAGGCGGTGTCCCGGCAATTGCAAACAATCCAAGCAGAAAAGTAATTCCGGTTATCGGCAGTACTTTTAAAAGGCCCCGTACCTTATCGATTTCCCTGGTTTTATATTTCAGGAATACATTGCCAGAAGATAAAAACAGCAATGATTTCGTAAAGGCATGATTGACCATATGATAAAGGGATGCAAACAATGAGATCGGAGTAAAAATCCCAAGCCCGAAAGTGATGATGCCTATATGCTCAATGCTGGAATAAGCCAACATTCTTTTATAATCCTTTTGGGTAAGTATAAACACGGATGCGGTGGCAATGGATATTAATCCGGCTATGGTAAGAAGTTGCCCTGTATAGACATGATTTCCCAGGTTTCTATTGACAATGGCCAGTATCCGGATTAACCCATAAAGTGCACTATTAAGCAATACTCCGGATAATAGCGCGCTAATCGGCGCCGGAGCTTGACTATGGGCATCCGGCAACCAGGTATGCATGGGCACTAAACCCATCTTCGTTCCAAACCCCACCAAAACAAAAATAAAGGCGATTTTTACGATATTGCGATGAAGTAAATGAGCGTTCTTTAAAAGGAAGAGCCAGTTTAAAGTGGAGTTTGAACCTTCAAATGTATTGACGGCCGATATATAAAGGAATACAATTCCAAGCAGTGCAAGGGCAATGCCGACCGAACATATAATGACATATTTCCAGGCCGCTTCAATCGCTTCTTTATGATTATAAAAACCTACCAAAAATGCGGAGGCTAACGTAGTTGCTTCAATAGCAATCCACATCAGGCCCAGATTCTGCGTACTGACAACCAGAACCATCGTAAAAATAAATGCATACATCAAGCTGTAAAAGATCCGAAGCTTTTTCTTGGTAATAGCTTGGTGACGGATTTCCTGATTTAAATAACCAATCGAGAAAATACCGACCATAAAGCTCACAATGGCTATAATATCCAATACAATAACACTTAAAGCATCCATATAAAAAAAGTTGTTTAAGAATGGATAGCTAATAGAACCGGCGGTATTAACCCTGCAGGTAGTGAATACAGCCGTTGCCAACAGCATAAACGCTCCGATGATATTTAACACATGATGAACCCGGTTGGAAAATGGAATCCAAAACAGAAACATCCACAAAAAAGGAATGGCTAAAATCAAAATCTCCATGCTGATTAACCTCTTAAATTCTTTAATTTGTCCAGATCAATGGTTTCAAAATTTTCATTGATCCGAAAGACTAAGATACCCATGATTAATACGGCAGTTAATAAATCAAAGAAAATTCCCAACTCTACAATCATCGGCATTCCCTCTGTGGAAAGGACTGCCGCTGTAAACAATCCATTTTCAATCACCAAAAACCCGATAATTTGTCCAATGGCCTTTTTACGGCTAATCATGAAGAACAAACCGATTAATACCACTGCAAGCGCGTTGGCTAAATAAATATTTAAATAACCGTTCTGAAAGTCTTCAATGTGAGTGATAGTAAAATAAGCCAGAATAACTAAAGCGCTACAGATTAAAATTGAAATTGGTATATTCAGAAAGAAGTCTTTCTCGACTTTATACTCAACTTTAAGAATGGTCTTTTTCAGCAAATATGGAATGTATAAAACCTTAATAGCTACCGTAATCAGGCCAACCGCCATGATTTCCCAATCTCCATATAGGTAAATATTGTGAATTCCTATCAAAACAGCGACTATGGCCAAGAGAACAGACTGAAGCCTAAAGGTTTTGATATAGGAATCCACTCTTTTACCTGCGACCAAAATAAATCCTGAAATAAGGATGGCGATTGATAAAAAATGCAAATAGTTATCCATTGCTTCAGGTTACCTCCCCATGATCCAATATTGAAAAAAACCAAGTAGAGCCAAAATAAATGAAAGCGCTGCCAAGTTGGGGATTGAAAATAACCGCAACTTGACGGTTTTAATTTCGACGATTCCTATCATGACTGCGATTAAGATTACTTTTGCGACATAAACCAACATGGATATTAATAATAGCAACAACGGATGTCCGATATTGAATAGCCCATCGAGTGGTAGAAATAAATTGGCAATTAAGGTAATCAGTATCAGTTGCTTAATGGAGGCACTTAATTCCATCATTGCTAAATAACGCCCAGAATACTCAAGCAACATGGCCTCGTGAACCATTGTTAACTCCAAATGAGTTGCCGGATCATCCACGGGAATTCTAGCTGTTTCTGCGATTAAAATGATAAAAAGCGCCGAAAATGTTAATAGATAAACTGGTTGCAAAATACCCCATCCTGCCAGCACCGAGCTTTGCATCATATCATAAACCGAAGTGGAACCGGCCAACAGCCCAACCGTAAACAATGTCACCATTATCGATGGCTCCATTAAAGAAGAGATCATCATTTCCCGGCTGCTGCCCATTCCCCCGAACGTGCTGGCAGTATCAAGCCCGGCCAACACCATAAAGAATCTTCCCAGAGCCAAAAGATAAACTACCAAAATAGCATCGCCCATGAAACCAGAAGATGGCAACTTAACACTCACAGGAACTAAAACTGCGGCTAATAAAACCGAACTAATTTGGATATATGGAGTTGCTTTAAAAATCCAGGATGCAGTCTCGGATACCACTGTATCTTTTTGAGTTAATTTATAAAGTTCGTAATACATTTGAAACAGTGGTGGACCTTTACGTTTTTGAGAGAGGGCTTTAATTTTTTTAATAATCCCGCCCACCACTGGCGCTAAAGTCACAATAACCACCAGTTGTACGAACATATTCAGTACTTGGTTCATAGATCCTCCTTAAGCGAAGCAACGGAAATACAACAGTAATAACAAGATGGTTATAAATATATAGATAAGATAGTGATGAATACTGCCTGTTTGAATCTTCATCCGAAACCTTTTAGCAAATGTAGTTAAAACCCTGGTAAGAGGCTCATAGAAATATTTTTCGAAAACAGATTCCGTCGTTACCTCATACTTCATGGAGGATGGAGAATAAGGAGAAGCTCCCGCCTCTACTTGCAATTTCCGATTAGGCCTGTATATGGCACGGAAGATAATTCGTAATGGTTTGGAGAAACCAGTAGCACTATATTGCATTCTTGATCCCAACTGGCTATAACCGCAATCCCATGTATTATACTTCCTGTCCTGTACTCTCGGACCCAATATTTTAATAATGAATAATATTATAAGGGCCAAAATTACTCCTAGAATCAAAAATGCCCAGGGTGCGATACTACTATGGTCTACATGTAAGGGATGTATCATCATCAACGGATTCCTCTCCAAATGAATTGACGCCCCCGTAATATTCAATACCACCTGATTCAACAAACGGATAACTCCTTGAGGTAATATGCCGATTACCAAACTTAAGACCACCAGTGTTCCCATGCCCAAAAGCATTGGCCGAGAGACCTCTTTTGCCTGCAAAGCATTTTCAGTTCGGGGGCGTCCTAAAAAACTGATCCCAAAAAATTTGATAAAACTGGTGGCCGCTAGTGCCCCCGCCATTGCCAATGCCGCCACCGTAAAAATTGATAAAACTTTAACTCCAATGCCTGTCTTTGTGATATGAATAAATAATGCTTGAAAAGTTAACCATTCGCTTATAAATCCACTAAAAGGCGGTATTGCTGAAATTCCAAGCGAACCTGCCAATAGAAAAGCTCCGGTAAGGGGCATTTTTTTAAGTAAGCCCCCTAAGTTTTCCATATCCTTCGTATGGGTTGAATGTAAAATGGCTCCGGCCCCCATGAAAAGGGTTCCTTTCACAAGGGTATGATTGAATAAATGAAACAACGCCGCCATAAGGGCCAAAGCACTTAAGCTCAGTTCGCCCGAACGATATGCAAGACAGGAAACTCCTATCCCGATAAGAATGATACCGATATTCTCAATACTGCAATAAGCCAGCAGCCTTTTGATATTGGATTCAACCAAAGTATAAGCCACTCCAAGGATCGTGGTTATAATTCCAGCTATCAAAATTGTTACTCCCCACCACTCAAACTCGGCACCTAACATTTCAAATACAAAGCGAATGAACCCGTAAATAGCCATTTTAATCATAATCCCCGACATTAAAGCGGAAATATTGCTGGGTGCAGCCGGATGAGCATACGGTAGCCAAATATGCAACGGAATGATTCCCGCTTTGGTGCCGAAAGCTATCAAAAAACCAATAAATAACAGGTTCTTAACCCAAACCGGGGCTGAAAGTAAGGAAGTGTTTATCGATAATGAACCTGTATATTTGTAAATAAGGCCTAGCGCAATCAATAAAAATGCGGAAGTCAAATGCGTCATGATAAGGTAGATAATACCGGCTTTCTGATCCCCAGCCTCATCGGCTTCGTAGATAACTAAAAAATATGAGACGAGCGACATCATCTCCCAACAGGCAAAAAAGGCAATCATATTTTCAGAGATCAACACACCGATCATGGCTAAAATAAAACTGTTCACCAGGAAATTAAAAACCCCAACATTTCGTTTTTGGTAATAATGTTTGATATAGCCCATGGAATAAATCGATACAGCCAGTACTAAAACAGATAGAGTCAGCAGGAAAAAAGCAGAAAGCCGATCAATGCTCATCTCTAATGAAATATAAGGTACAGTGGTAATGAAATTTCCCAAATAAACCCGTTCTGTATCGAATAATAGCTGAAGAATGGATGCACCAACACCCGTAAGCGCGGCAAATGCAGTAATGCTGTTAGGAATTAAATTGGCTAACCGAGGATGCCTTGCAAAAATCAGTGCTAAAACGGCTCCCAAACCATATAAAGATAACATTAAAACAATTAAATCAAAAATCATATAACTCATGTCGGTCTTTTCCCCCCAGGCGGAAAATAAAAAACGGTGCAATCTGATCAGGCAGATCGCACCGGCAATTGCATTTTTTTAGGAAACATTGACTACTTTCTGTTTTTGTCCCTCGTTTCTGGCTTTAACCACATCATTCCAAGCCTCTTCAGGTAAAGGCTTATCAAAACTACGGAAACCGGCTAACTGGAAGCCGTGTTTTTGCGCCAATTCTTTAAATAAACCGATGCTTTCCGTATTGATATCCACTCCCAAACTATGGTGCTCATAACGGCCTTCCAATGCCAACATCATGGTCTCCGACATACAGGCATAGGCAAGTCCCTTTTCAAAACCAAAATTCCAGCCTAAGTCCGGAGCACCTGGAACCGCAATGACCCCTCCATCGATTACCAAAACATCCGGTCGGGCTTCCTTCACTTCAACACTGACATCAGCCGGTCTGGCAACATCACAGACCACCGCGCCAAATTTGAGCATATCCGGAGTAATTAAACTATTAACCTGACTGGTTGCAGTGACTACAATATCTGCGGAAGGCAAATAATTCTCCAAGTCCACTGTATAAATAATCGGCGATTCCCCGGCAACTTGTACTGCGAACTCCTGGAATTGCTCAATTTCAGCGCCTGGTGGCGGACATAACGGATGATTTCTCACAAAGTTATAAATCGCCCCACCTGAATGTAAATCTTCCCGGCTTAAAAATTGGTATATCTCAACGATAAGCTTTTGAAGCCGTCTGCGTCCATGTTCCTCATTATTGGGATTACCAATCAGAATTAATGAGTTGACCCTTTCGGCCAAAAATAAAGCTGTAGCCCGGCCGATTGAGCCGGTTGCCCCAACAACTGCCGCAACCGTTTCCTCAATTGGGACACCTAAACGTCTTGCAGCTTCCAATGTGGCATCAACTGCGGCAGCCACTGTATAACTATTTCCGGTCGTTAAGGCAACCCCAAGATTACGCAATTCACGGCCACCTTTGGTTACTACCGAAGTGTAAGCGCCCAAACCGACAACTTTGGCCCCCCGCTCTTTGGCTAAATTTACTGCAGAGGTTAATTCCTTCATTACCTGTTCATGGGGCATGTTCATCAACTCATCCGAAGTACGAGACACACTAATAAATTCACCATAAGCTTTTTTACCCGTTTTGGAAGTAATCCGCGCCTTGGAGACAACAAACGGTTCCAAAACATCATTCACTCTGTCAAATAAGTCTTTAATCTCATCAGCTGAAAAGATCTCCAGTGATTCTTCAAATTCACGGTAATTTCTTAAATACAATGGGTGAACCAAAAAAGCGAACCGGCCCTCATCTTCACCTTCCGGCAATATGGGGTTTTGCGGATTATAACCCTTTTCAACAAATGGCGGCAACTTCTTGCCTACCAAATGTGCTAAGAAACTCGCAGTATTTCCGCTAGCCAAGCGAACCGTCATCCGTTCTATCGAATCTGTCGCTCTTTGGCATTGTTCATGACTGATAACGAGAGGCGGTTCCAAACGGACAACCGAAGCTCCGTTTAAAGTAGGCGCGACCCGCAATTTTTCTACATTTAACAAATAGCTTGAGACCACGGGAGATAAAAATTCCTGCTCCGCAATGACTCCCAACAAGGAATGGGGAAGGTTGTCCGGTGTCACTCCCAGCTCCAATCCGATCATTAGACCACGTCCCCGGACTTCTTTAATAACCCAGGGGTACTTTTGCTGAATAACTTGCAAACGCTGAAGTAAATATTCACCCTTAGCCTTAATCTCTTTGAGCAATTGATTATCGTTCCGGGTAAGCATATCGATAACCCGCAAACCGACTCTACATGCCAGCGTATTGCCGGCAAAGGTTGATGAATGCTTATTTCCAAAATCCTCCGAATAAGCATCTTCTGTAGCCAAGCAGGCGCCTATTGGCATAATCCCCCCGCCTAAAGCTTTGGCAACCGTCATGATATCAGGCGTAATCCCTGATTTTTCACAGGCAAACATTTGCCCGGTCCTTCCCAGCCCGCTCTGAACTTCATCAACTACAAGCAATGCCCCATATTGATGACAAATCTCCAGCGCCTTACGGAGATAATCATCCGGCGGAATCACGATCCCGCCTTCACCCTGAATGGGTTCTACGATGAAGGCCGCATATGTAGAAGGATTGGCCTCAAAAACTTTTGATAGGGCGGCTACATCCCCATAAGGTATTTGGGTATAACCAGGAACCGGAGCCCCGGACCCCTTTTGATAAAGCTCTTTCCCGGTAGCCGACAAAGCGCCCAGTGTTTTGCCATGAAAACTATTTTTGGTATAGACTACCCCCAGTCTCCCCGTCCGGAGTTTGGCCATTTTCAAGGCTGCTTCCACTGCTTCAGCGCCACTGTTTCCAAACGTAACATATTGTAACCCTTTGGGGGCTATTTCGATCAAACGGTGAGCCAAGTCCCCGGCAGCCCCCAAATAGGCGGGTTGAGTAAAACTCGGTTCAGAGCTGGCCTGTACTTCCTGGATAGCTTGCCAAATCTCAGGCGGATTAAATCCGAAGGGCAACGCTCCATAAGATGCGATAAAGTCCAAATATTCCGCGCCGGATTCGTCATAAAGAAGACATCCAATCCCCTTGGTATAGGTCTTGTCCATATTTAAAATTCGTAACTGTTTCGCTAAATGCGGATTGATATTTTCTGCAAAGAAATGCATAAAAGGCCTCCAATCCCACTGTAAATAAATCCTCATTCAGTTTAGCACTAAAAAGCAGCTAAAGTCAATCTTAAATTATAGCTGCTTTTAGGGGAAAAACCCTAGCCACATCTGTTTCTGAAGCATTTAACTTTTATAGCCGGCAAAGATAATTTCAAATTCTTTTCACGGTTTTTTAAGCCAACTTTAATATTCTTTCTTTATAATTTTATCCGACTATCGTCCTGGCGAATCCAAAACCAACTGATATGCCGAGGCTTTTTAATGACTAAATAAGTAAATCCACTAATACATACAATGATTAAGCAAATATAAAGCCAAGTAACCGGATCCCAGGAATGGTTAGCTTTGCCAACCGGAAATACCACTGCGATCTTCCCGTCCTGGGTGTCAAAAGACCGCAACTGTCTTTCTTGAGAATATTTTCCTTTCTCCGGAGCCAAGAGATCTAAGATTCGGGGGTCCAAATTTTTCCCTAAACCGCCGCCTACCACCCATTCACCCAATTGATGATCGACTTTACGGAAAAAATCCTCGCCGAAACCATCATACGAGCCTACAAAAACATAGTAGCGCCAATTTTTTTGGGGTATCCCTATATACTGTTCCGGAACAAAAGCCCGAATGGTCTTTCCATCTTGTAACAACTCTACTTTCAGAGGTCGGACTCTTATAGTATGCTGATCCTCAAGGATTAATAACCGGCTATTTCCCCAACCAACAATCTGCAAACCAACCTCCCATCCATAATTAGGATCAAACCGGATATTGGCTCCTGGATATGGCAAAGTTGCCAGTCCACGGCCTGGCTGCTTATTGATAAAAATTCGCAAATTTTCATGAATAAACCCTTCCGGAGCCACCCAAGGATTGGTGATATTTGCAAAACCGGTATCAAAGTAAACCCACCCTTTATCTCCTGGAACAACTTTAAAATTGGTAATGTCAAATAAACCTTGATAAGGCTTAAATGCTATATTCGTAGGGTACTGATAAGTTCCATACCCATGTTCATCTCCCAAAGCATCCTTCATTTCAAAATATACTTCAGGAGCGGCAGCTTCCACCTTTGAGACCAAAAACAATAATAAGAAGAATGCCTTTATAATTAATGAACCCTTTAATTTCACAATAATACACCCCCACCGTAATTTATGCGGGAGTGTTCAAAATATTCTAATCAATCATGATTATGGCCAGCACTTGATCTGGAGCGATTATGTCGCCCGGTTCCACCATAATGGTCTGAAGAATGCCGTCTACCGGGGATGGTACAATGAACTCTCCATTATCCAAAAGAACGACCAAAATATCCTGGTCAATTTCAATAGGGTCATTTTCAGACACCAACCACCGGACAAATTGAACCGGTTTTTCTTCTGAAATAAGCCATGGACAGTTTAAGTTTAGTTCCCGCTTCATACTTTTCACCAATCTTCCAGGTAAACTCTAGGTAATCTATTGCTGAGCATGCAAATAACTTCATAATTAATAGTCCCCAGCTTTTCAGCCAGACTATCCGCTGAAATCTTTTCTCCACCAGATTCACCAATCAATACGACTTCTTCGCCAATTTCGACTGTATCGTCCCCTAAATCAATCATACATTGATCCATGCAAATGGAGCCGACAATCGGATATTTCTTTCCGTTGACGATAGCTTCTGCTTTATTTGTAAGTATTCTCGACCACCCATCAGCATAACCAACGGGAATTGTAGCAATTGTACTCTCTTTTTGAGTATGGTACTTTTGCCCATAACTGATTCCGCTTCCGGCGGGAAGCCTTTTTACAAAGCTCACTCTGGTTTTTAATGCCAAGGCCGGTTTCAATAATGCCTTCCCGCGATCAATTTCATTGGATGGGTATAACCCATATAGTATAATTCCTGGCCTTACCATGTTAAAATGAGACTCCGGAAATTCCATAATGCCGGCGCTATTGGCCAAATGGACCTTTTCCGGCAATAAACCAACTGCCTTTAAAGCCTCAACAGTTCCTGCGAATACTTGAATTTGATGTTTTGCATATTGCTTGTCCCTTTCATCCGCTGTTGCCAGATGAGAAAAAACACCGGTAATTTTCAAACCTGGTAATTCATTGGCTTTGCGCATAAACTCCACCGCATCATCCGGTTGAACGCCGACGCGGCCCATACCTGTATCCACTTTAAGGTGAACAAAAGCTGGTTTACCCGTTCGGGACGCTTCTCCGGACATAGCCAGTGCTGATTCCCAATCACAAATAGCGATAGTTAGGCCATATTGTACCACTGGTCCGACTTGATCAGCTTGAACGGGACCAAAAATTAGAATTGGAGTTGCGATTCCCGCTTTCCTTAATTCTATACCCTCCTCAGGCATTGCTACTCCCAGCCAACTGGCACCCGAAGCAATTGCAGTTTTAGCGACAGGAATGGCGCCATGCCCGTATGCTTCAGCTTTAACCACCGCCAGTATGTCAACCCCAGATCCAACTAACCTTTTCACTTCTTGCAAATTGTGGCGGATTGCTGCTAAATCTATCTCCACCCACGCGTGGCGGATTTGTTGCTCATGCCTATTCAATCGCAAACACCTTCTTCATGGCATTCGGAAGAACTGAAATCAAATCGCTGGCGATAATTCCAATCGGACCAAGTCGCGCAGCGGCAATATCGCCGGCCAAACCATGAAGATAGGTACCAACAACAGCCGCATGAGTGGCCTCCAAACCCTGGGCGATTAACCCGCCAATCATTCCCGCCAAAACATCTCCGGTTCCTGCGGTTGCCATCCCCGGATTTCCTGTAGGGTTGATAAAAGCTCTTCCATCAGGGGCCGCGATTATAGTCCGAGCGCCTTTTAAAACGACTGTAACTTCCCATTCTGCGGCAAACCTGCGAGCCACTGTAATTCGATCGGCTTGAATTTCTGAAACCGTCATACCTGCAAGCCGGGACATCTCACCGGGGTGCGGAGTCAACACAATGGGCTGTCGAAATCGTTTAGATAATTTTGGATTGGCTGCCAGCAAATTTAAACCGTCGGCATCAATGACTAAAGGGGCCTCCGCGTGGTCCAACAGTTCAAATAAAAGGGATTCCCCATCCTCCAGTTTAGTCAGCCCTGGCCCAAAAACAAAACTTTGGTATTTATCCCAGGTTCGGATTAATTCTGGCCAAGGCACCAACAGTATTTCGGCCGGTTTCTCCGGAATCGATAAATCTTGTCGGACTCCCGCTGTTACAAGACCGCATCCTACACGAAGTCCCGCTAAACCAGCTAAAACAGCCGCTCCTGTCATTCCCGTAGAACCTCCGATTACCAAAAGGTGACCATTGGTCCCCTTATTAGCTGTCAAGGGACGTCTAGGAAGTAGCTTTCTGACTTCGGAATCGGTAAGTAAATTTAAATCTAAGCCCTCATCCTCCAACAATTGTCTAGGAAACCCGATTTGACGAACCACCAATTCACCGGTATTTTCGGCACCGGGGAAACATAGCAGACCCGGTTTGGGTAATCCAAAAGTCACTGTTAAATCAGCCTTAATGGCGATATCATTTACCTGACCGGTATCTACAACTACCCCGGAAGGCACATCAACGGCAACAACCGGCTTTTTTGATTCATTGATAGCGCAAATCATCTTGGCAAGCGGGCCATTCGGTACGCCAACCGCTCCCGTACCAAGCAAAGCATCCACAATAATGTCGGCTTCCTGCAGTTCTTGGGAATCCAACTCGCTCCATACTTTAGTTTGAATCCCAAACCAGGTAGCCAGCTGGAGGTTTTGAGAAGCCAACCCTTGATTTGTATTCCCATCATATGCTAGGACAATGATTGTCTGCGTTGCCTTTTCAGTTAGTAACCGGGCTAAGGCGAATCCATCGCCACCGTTATTCCCTTTTCCGCAACAAATATAAATCCGTTTACCGGCAAGATTTCCATAACGATCTTCCATCGATTCCATAACTGCAATGGCAGCTCTCTCCATTAACACCAATCCCGGAACCCCAAATTGTTCTTGAGTTAACCAGTCAATTCGCTTCATTTGTTCGGCAAATGTAACCTTCATATAATCCTCCAAGCTGGCTGAAAAATATGTCATTACTTTCCATGCGTTATTTTTATGATTATCCTGTTTTTAAAATTTAAAAATTCTTCTGCGTCTGAAAGGCTTATAATTCCAGCACAACCTGAGCGATTGCATATTCTCTGCAATGAGAAATACTCAAGTGAATTTTGGAAATTCTTTGAGCTTCAATAAAAGCTGCCACTTTTCCGTTGATTTGAAAATAAGGAGCCCCTTGCGGGTTATGAGCAATTTCTATCTCTCGCCAGCTAAAACCCGCTAACCCCGTACCCATTGCCTTCAGCAATGCTTCCTTGGCCGCGAAAAACCCTGCCAAGCGGTGCGGCAACTTCTTTGTTTCCGCTAATTCGCCCCAAGTATATACCTTTTCATTAAAATGCTCACTTTCAGACGCCTTAGCGATCCTGCCGATTTCAATGATGTCAACCCCGGTGCCAAAAATCAACCGTTTATCCCCGCCTATTCAAATTCAAAATGAATGATAACCCGTCCAACCAAACTTCTTATCTCGGCTTTCTATAAAAAGACGTAAGCGGATTTTCAAAATCCATTTGCCGGTAAGCCAATATAGGCTCTGTTCCTCCAACCATTAAATAACCACCTGGATTTAGAGCCTTCATGAATTTTAAATAAAGTTCCCGCTTGGCTTCCTCCGTAAAATAAATGACTACATTACGGCAGACAATCAAATCAAAATTTCCTTCATTATCATCCACCAGCAAATTCCGGGCCCGAAATTCAACCAGCCCTTTTACAGATTCTTTTAAAATATATAACCCGGCCTGCTGGTCAAAATAACGGGGTAAAAGGTCCGGAGGTATGCTTTTGACTTCATTATAAGCATAAGCTGCTTCTCTTGCCTTCTCCAAAATAGCCCGATCGACATCGGTGGCAATTATTTTTGCACGATCTTTGGCGCCAAGTTCACACAAAATGATAGCGATCGAATAAGGTTCAGCCCCATTGGAACAACCCGCGCTCCAGATACGGATTTGAGGTTTGTTCAACAATTCCGGCAAAATATTCCGCCATAACTCTTGAAAACGTTCGGCATTCCGAAAAAATTCCGACACGTTGATGGTCAACTTTTTGACAAACTCTTTATATTTTTGCGGGTTGTTTTGTATAAGCTCTATGAATTCATCATAGGTTTTGAGATTCCAGATACTCATCAATGAGTTAATCCGGCGATCCATCTGTTGACTCTTATAACTGCTTAAATCAATTTGTGTTAATTCAGCGGCCATTTTTTTAAAGGTTGCATAATCCAAAATGTCTATCCTCCTTCGGAAAAATGTCGCACTCGTTTAGCACTTTCCCTGCCACCAATTTAAATTTCTCCTTATAATGACCTTGTTCCTGCAAAAAATTGATACCCAAAACCGTAATCTACTTAACGGAATACTACTGAGATACACCAGTGAAAGATATCCTATACCCCCCCGCAAGGATCAATCACTTTTCGATAGTTTTTACAATCATTTCTAATGGTAATTTCTCCGGACCCTTGGTTATCTTTACCGGATAACCCACGGGAATAACAGCCATAAATTCCCCTCCGGGTTCGCCCAATAATTCTAAAACTTCTTTTTTTATCAAATATAAAATCCCGAGCCATACTGTTGCTAAACCCAAAGAGGTTGCAGCAAGTAAAAGGTTTTCAACTGCTGCAGCGGAGCTTTGAATTTCCATAGTCCGGAAAAAATCATGGGCCAACTCAAAATCTACCCCGAACAATTTGGTCCCATGTTCGATTAATTCACCGGTATTGGCAACTGCAATGACAACCGGAGCACTTGCCATAGAGCGCGAGGCCATTCGCAACAGTACCGAAGTCGACTTGGGAAACTCTACGGCTTTTCTATTGACCAAATCCACTAGTTCATGCTTTTTTTCGCCTTTTATGACGATAAAATGCCATGACTGTTGATTATGGGCGGAAGGAGCCTTATTTGCAGCATCAACTAAGGTCAGAATATCTTCCTCTAAAACCGGGGTGTCCGCAAATGAACGAATACTGTGACGGTTGGCAATCGTTTTTAATGTTTCATTTCTAAGTGCTAAATTCTCGTTTTTTTGCAACTTACGTGCCCCTTTCTTCACGCTTGGCGCGATACCATCGTAGTCCGATAGTCAAATTCAATCTTGGTTTAGTTACAATATATCAAATTATATCACAAAATATAAAATTAGTTCTTTACGGTTTTATCCTGAGAACAGCTCATTCTTTCCCCTTCTAAACGATTACGGCCGCACCTTCCCAATATATATCCTCACTATTCCTGGCCGCTCTTTACCTGATAATTTTACGGACTTAAAATAAGCCGCTCACTCAAATACTTTATTTTTTGCATGGGAACTTTCAGCCTGAGTTCTTGATAAGTCAGTTCACCCATAATTACAATCACGCCATATCCCTGAAATCTTTGAAGGGCAAGTATCATCGGATCGTCCTTCTTTCCTTGCGTCCTTCCGAAAGCGACTAAGACTGCAGTTACGTTGGGATTATAAAAAAATTTTGGTTTACTTTGGGAATAATATGTTCAATTACTAGGAATTTTTAACATTTAATTGCATCTTATGTAAATGTTGAAGTAAATACCTACCATCCTAAAAGAACCATTAAAAAAAGTCAAGGCTAAAGGCCCTGACTAGATAAAAAGCTACATTTCAGTTAAAAATTGTCAGAGATCCAAATTCAATAAAAAATCTTGATTTACCTTGAAGTAAAACGAAGAAGTATCCTATTCAATCTGCCCATCGGCCTCGATCAATCCCTTTATGATTGCTTTCTGTATGGTTGCTCTTGGATTGCCCGATCTGAGTGGCATCTTCTTCCGCCTGCGACGATTTTCCAAATTCAAAGCCTTTTTCGGCTTTTTCTTGAAGTAATCGACTGATTTCCCCCATTTCTTTTTTCTGCTCCGAATGATTCAATTCTCTCACCTCCCGTTCATCCTTTGGTTGCCCCGGCAAGTTGGGGCTATGAATACTATTATTATGATCGAAAGCAATAAAAGCATACAATTGCTATTTAAGGCGTTTACCAGTAGATGAATGAAAAAGTCTATTCACAAATAAGTTAGCATAAACTACAACAGTTCATGCCCGTCCTTCATCTGTCACCCCGCATGATTAAAAAACTAGAAGAGGAAGAATTGATTACCTATTCAAAAATACCATAATATCTCCTTCTACTAGTTTTTCAAAAACAGAATCTCTATGGTTTTCGTCAACCAATACGAATTGATGAGTATTTCGCCATCGCTTTCATCGCAAAATATAGTATGTTTGTAGCATAAAGGAATTTTTATGCTTTTTTCGCGATGAAAAATACGGTTTTTCTATGCCAGGATTATGATAGGAGATCTTTTATGACTATTTTTCAGGCATTCATTCTTGGACTCACCCAAGGGTTGGGGGAATTTTTACCCATCTCCAGTTCGTCCCATTTAATTCTCATTCCTTGGCTTTTGAATTGGCCGGATCCGGGTTTAACTTTTGATGTGGCTTTGCATATTGGAACATTATTCGCTGTGATTGCTTTCTTCTGGAAAGATTGGTTTATTCTCATCAAAAATGGCTTAAGCAGCGGGTTTAAAACTTTTGAAGGCCGAATGTTTTGGTTTTTGGTGATAGCTTCTATCCCGGGTGCCATTAGCGGTATGATGCTGGAACAGGCTGCCGAAAAGTCTTTACGGAATCCCCTCCTGATTGGAATGATGCTATTCATTATGGGCATTATTCTTTATATAGCGGATCGCTATGGAGCAAAACGTCAGCAGAGTGAAACCATTTCCTTTGGCCAAAGCTTCATTATCGGTCTATCCCAAGCCTTCGCAATCATTCCCGGTGTTTCCCGTTCAGGAATTACCATCGCCTGCGGATTATTTTTGGGGCTAACCCGGGAAGACGCTGCCCGGTTTTCTTTTTTACTATCCACGCCAATCATTACCGGAGCCGGTCTTATACAACTCCGTCACCTGAGCTCCGCTGTCCTAACCGCTCCATTTATAGTGGGTATTGCCACTTCCGCTCTGGTCGGTTTCTTAGTCATCAGCTTTCTGCTTCGCTGGTTGCGACGAAAAAGTTTTTTACCCTTTGTATGGTACCGTATATTTTTAGCCGCTGCAGTAATTACATTTTCCTTGTTTAAATAAATCATTTTAGCATCCCTACATGCATTACTGCCTTCATTTTAGAGAGCGATTCCCTCGTTTTGGTGACCGTTCATATCATTCTTGAAATCAATTTTGTAGTTCCTGCTATCACTGAGCTTGTTCCCTAAACCAATTCCCTCTTTTCAATAGTCTCTTCATTTATTTCAGAAACACTCCTCGGGCTTTCGCCTTCAAGTCTATATTTTATCTGATCCAGTTTCCAAAAAAACTCCTCCCTGTCCCAACCTTTTTTATAGGAGGGAAAGGGTGAGGAGTTCGATCAATGGACAGATAGATTGAATCTATAATGAATAGTCGTTGTTGTTATTGAACTTACCTTTTAATTAATAGGCAACCTCATTCCTTTTAACAAAGCGTTTTTGAACTCGATCAACAATTGTATAAACGACCGGTACCACGATAAGAGTCATTAACATTGAGATAGTAAGTCCGCCTATCAAGGCCCATCCCAGTCCGTTCTTAATGCTCGAGCCGGCGGAATTAGCCATTGCTATCGGCAACATACCCAATATCATCGTCAAGGTCGTCATCAAAATCGGGCGTAACCGTTCTTTTCCCGCTTCCAGCAAGGCTTCACGAACTTCCGCGCCATCTTCCCGGGCCTTATTTGCAAAGTCTACCAGCAATATGGCGTTCTTACTTACCAAGCCGATTTCCATGATGATACCCAAGATTGAGAAAACATTCATGGAATTCATCGTTAAGGCTAATGCCCAAAGGGAACCGATAATGGCGAGAGGCACTGAAAACAGAACGATAAAGGGGTAAATAAACGAATTATAAAGGGCCGCCATGATCAGATACACAAATATAATAGCCGCAAGTAATGCCAGCCCTAAACTGGCAAATGACTCCATCATGCTTTTGATACTACCGCTATATACTAGCTTGACACCGTCCGGCAATTTTTCTTTGGCAATTGCTTTGTTGATGTCCTGGGAAATTGAACCGCTAGGGCGGCCGATAGCCTGCGAACTTACCGTAATGGAATAATTTCGGTTGTACCGTTCAATCTTAGTCGGGCCCAATGTGTGTTTGAAACTGGCGAATTGCTTTAAAGCGATGGATTTCCCTTGACTATTGGTGAGAGTGATATCCCCAATATCCGATGTTCTGCTGCGGCTGGATTCATCCAAAATGATTCGCGTGTCATATTCATTTCGATCCTTATCGCGAAAAGAATAACTGGTATCTCCCGCCAAATCTACACTTAAAGCATTACCGACCTCAGCCATAGTTAAGCCGAAAGATGCCATCTTCTCCCGATCAATCTGGATTTGCCGTTCGGGATTTCCCGCGTTGGACGATAACTGGACATCCGCCGTCCCGGGTATGGATTGCATGACTCTTCGCACAATTTCGGCGCCGCGCGATACCTTATTCCAGCTATCCCCGGTTACCTTTAGCTGGATCGGAGCCTGACCGCCTCCAAAAGAACTTGCTATATTCACATGCCCCTTAACGCCTGGAATCCCGGCCATCATTGCCTTTGCTTCCATCATCATGTCATCAACCGTTTTAATCCGCTTATTAACCGGAATAGCTGTCACGGAAATGACTGCATTATTCGGAGAACTCGACATGGAAAACCCCGCGGAAGCACTTCCGGCTGTGGCGATTATTTTTTCGGTTTCAGGCATCTTCATTAAGAATTCTTCGACTTCCCGGGTCACCTGGTTAGTCTGCTCCAGTTTTGTTCCCTGAGGCAATTCCATGGTTACGGTATATTGGCCTTGATCATTACCGGTTGCCATAAATTCAGAACCGATAAAACCAAGCGGCAATAAAGAAAGACTTGTCACGAAAAGCAAGACTGCGATTAACAACACTGAAAAACGGTGCCTCAAACTCCATTTTAATATATAAAGATAATCGTTGGTGAAACTTTCGAAAAGCTTTTCAAACCATCTTCCAAAACGCCCCATCAGAGTCTTTTGGGTGAGGTCTTGCAACTTTGAGAACCTGGATGCAAGCATTGGAGTCAGGGTAAAGGATACGAAAAGACTCATTAATGTTGCAAAGACAATCACCAACGAGAACTGACGGATCATGCCGCCGATCATCCCTGAAACCATGGATAGCGGTAAATAAACCGCCACGTCAACCAAGGTTATACTGATAGCCGTAAAACCAATTTCATTCCGCCCGTTTAAGGCAGCCGTATGATGCTCTTCCCCCATCTCCAAATGGCGGTGAATATTTTCCAAAACCACAATAGAGTCATCAACCAAAATTCCTATCGCCAGCGATAAGGCAAGTAAACTGAGCATGTTTAAAGAAAAACCGAAAACCCACATTCCGATCATGGTTGAAACCAGCGAAGCCGGAATGGCGACCATGACGATCAATGCATTACGGATGCTATGCAAGAAGACTAACATAATCCCCGCCACCAATAATACAGCGATTAATAAGTCTTCTTTTACCGCATTCGCGGAGTCGGTTGTATACTCGGTCGAATCTTCGGCAACAGTAAATTGTAAATTAATACCGGCATGTTCATGAGATAGATCTTTTAGTTTCTCCCGGACCAATTTGGCGACTTCCACCGCATTGGCATCGGTCTGCTTGGTAATCATGATTCCCAGGGAGTCTTTTCCGTTTACACGGGTAATCGTGGATGCATCCTTGACACCATCCGCTACAACAGCCACATCCTTTAGCCGGATAGCTCCTCCTTGCTGGGAACGGCCAATGATAAGTTCTCGTAAATCTTTCAGACTATCAACATTTCCAGCTAACCGGATTGTAAATTGGCGGTCGCGGTCTTTAACTGTCCCGGTGGGAACATCCAAATTGGCTGTAGCTATACCCTGCTTAATTCCAGTAATTGATAATCCGTAAGCCTTCATTTTGTCTGAGTTGACATAGATCTTGATTTCCTGCTCGACGCCTCCGGTGATATAAACTTGACCTACACCGGGGACCTGGCTTAAAGCCGGACTAATTTGTTTATCAACCAGTTTATACAATTTTTTGTCCGATATATTGCTGGTTGTGCCCAGGCGCAGGATTGGCATGTCACTCATAGAGAATTTCATCAATATCGGAGCCGCGACGCCATCCGGCAAATCGGAAACCACTTGATTCACTTTCCGTTGAGCATCCTGTAGGGCTAAACCGACATTGACACCTTGCTTATACGCTATATTGACAAATGAAATTCCTTCCGAAGAGGTGGATTGAAGGGAATCAATTCCATCCAAAGTCGCCACGCCGTCTTCGATCTTCCGGGTAACCGTAGATTCAACTTCATTGGCTGCTGCGCCACTATATTGGGTGATGATGAAGATATTGGGAATTTCGATATTCGGAACCAATTCATATTTTAGCTGCGCATAACCAAAAATGCCCATTAGGGCTAATACCATAAACACGACGATAATAAATATCGGGCGTTTAATCGAAAGCTCGGTTATTGTCATATTCGTTACTCCTTATCCTATCTAGAAAATACATTTCATCCCAGATTCTTCAAGGTTGCCTGAAAAGCAATTTGAAACCAAGAGGAATACAATATATAGCTTTCATAGAATAGAACTAATTTTAATACATTGAATTTCTTTACGTTAAATTTACTTTTGGAACAGCCTCGCACAGACCGAAAAAAATTAATTGGCTATCTTGATCTTGGCCCCATCCATCAGGTTCGTTTGCCCTAATGTTACAACGCTTTCTCCTTCCGATAGGCCCTGTAAAACCACTAAATTGGTACCCACTTCCTGACCGGTGACGATCCTCCGCAACTTGGCGACTCCATCTTCTACGATATAAATTTGTGGATTTGTAGTATCATCTTCCACCAATGCACTTCGGGGAACCGTGATTCCGTATTGGACGGCATGGGTATAAAAGGTCGCTTGCGCAAACATACCGGCTTTGAGTGGATATTGCTTGCTATTAGGTAATTTGATTTCGACCGGATAAGTGTGGGCGTCATCGCCTTTTTGGCTGATACCGCTGATCCTGCCACTGAATTTGGCATTGGGATAAATGTTAGTGGTAATCGACACCGAATCTCCCAATTTCAGTTTAAAAACATCTTCTTCCGCAACGTTAACGTTTATCTTAAGGGTTGAAATATCAATAATATTTGCTACCACAGTTCCTTGATTTAACATTGTGCCAACAGTTACCGGCACCGAAGTGACAATACCGGCAATAGGAGAAGTAACCCTGCCCAAATCATCAAAAATGTCGACCAAGTTTTGCCCCGGATTCACATAATCATTTACCTTTACCAGTACATTGGTAACCCGGCCTTGAATCCCTGACACAACTGTTACATCGTTGTTCGCTGCAGTGGTTCCGACCAAAGTCAAACTATCACTTAATCTTTCCTTGCTAACCTGCATTACCGAAACAGTTGTGTCTTCAATCGGCACCTTTTGCATTTTAGCTGCCATTTTGGCCTTATTATTAAATAATACAAAAATCATCCCTGCAATAAAAACCACTACAATTAGTGCCGCTATCAACTTTTTCACTGGATAAATCCCCTTTCATCCTGCTTTTCATCAAATTCTATAACATTAATTACCAGACCAAAAATTACTACTGTTGATATATAAACGCCAATCACCTCAAACTATTTCGTTGGATTGTAAATTTTAACTTAATTTTTGGAAAACTTTTTTGATATTCTCAAGGGATTGGGCCAATTGAATCAGGTCTTCATCCGATAAACAGGAAAAGCGTTTTCTCAAATAATCAAACATTAATTTTCGATTGTCTTCTAAAAATTTATGGCCTTCATCCGTAAGAGCGATGAGAATAACCCGGCGGTCTGTTTCACTGGGAATTCGCTTTACAAGCCCCTCCTCAATCAGTTTATCAATCAGCGGAGTCATGTTGGGGCGAGAAATAATTAATTTCTGAGCAATTTCTGAAACCGGTAATATCCCCACCTCATCAAGCAATATGAGAATTTGAAAGTGCGAGTGAGAAAGATCACACTGTATGCCTATACTTTCGGGGTTCATAAACTTCTTCTTTACCAGCGGAAATAAAGCAAATAAATTGGTAATCGCCTGCTCTAAATTATCTGTGTTCATTTTTAAAGTACCTTTCCATATGAGCTTACATCGTCCTCTATGCTAAATTTAGCATATCAGGATAAAGATGACTTGTGAAATTGATTATATATTAATAACTATTATTAGTAAATAACAATTATGTTAATATCACGTTAAACCCTAATTTAGATTTTTATGATGGATATTAAAAAAACCCGCCGTCTTAGGCAGGTTTCGTTTCACTACGGAAATATTTTTATAAAACAATATTGTTGAATCCTTATAATAAACCCAACTTACATCCGGCCCGAATCAGTTTGCGGTAAATAAGGTGCTGATGCTGGTTGATTTTCTCGTTCCATTTCCATGGGACCCTTCAGACTCTCTTTGTTTTCTGGGACAGTTGAATCCACGGAAATATCATCAACAACTGGAATAAACTTTTGAAAACCAAAATCAAATAAATGAATACTGTCATCGTACATTGTATTTGATTTCAAGACGATTGAAATTAAACTTGTTCCATTTTGGTTTGCCGAGGCCACCAAACACTTCCCAGCCCGCCGGGTATACCCGGTTTTAATACCGGTAGTATATGGATACTGCCAAAGCAACTTGTTATGATTTTTTAATGTCCGATGGTCACTGGATCTCGAACTGGGTACCGCAGTCACTTTGGTTTGAACAATTTCGGCAAACACCTGATTTTTCAAGCAATAACGAGCTAATATTGACATATCATAAGCTGTTGTATAATGGCCCGCAGCCGGTAATCCGCTGGCATTTTGGTACTGGGTATCTTTCATGCCTAGTTTACGAGCTTTTCTGGTCATCATTTGGGCGAACTGCCTTTCTGATCCGGCAATAGCCTCGGCGATGGCTGTTGCCGAATCATTGCCGGAGGCTAACATCAAGCCATATAAAAGATTTCTTAAAGTTTGAACTTCGCCCCGTTTTAAATACATTGAAGAACCAGGTTTTGCTGCCGCGGTTCGACTTACTTTAATATTCCGGTCTAGGTTGCCATTTTCAATGGCGATAATAGCCGTCATAATTTTAGTGGTACTGGCCGGAGCCATTATATTCCGAGAGTGCTTGGAATAAAGAACTTCTCCGGTTTCGGCATTGACCAAAATCGCTGCAGTAGCATTAACCTTCGGCAATTCATCTCCCATTACCGTCCCGGTTGTTACCAATACTAAAAAAAACAAACACCATTTACACCAAGTCTTCATCTCTATTGCTCCTTTAAGGAATATACAAGTTGTTAATCGGATTCTTTAAGAATTTTCTGAAGAGTACTTTTAAAAAATCTATTTTTGGATGTCTCATTTTTTTCATTTCCCGCTCACGCCATCTTTTTCGTTGCCAAAAATGCGCAACCCCTCCTCCAACCATACCATATTCCTATCCTTGCAATTCAATGAAGGCAGATATTATGGAAAGACAATCTCCGGATCGGGGGAGCCCATCGCAAAAATCCCTGCTTTTCTCATTAATTTTTCTCTCCATATCATCAACAATACCCAGAATTTCAAAAGATAAATTTAAAAATAATTCGTTGAAGAGAAAAGATACGCTAGAGGACAATTTTATTGCTGGTTTGCGGAGATATCCGTTGCGGATCAGCGGATCATTGGAGGATTCCCAAAGCTTTTCCAACCTATATGAGTCAAATGAAACGATTCGCTTCACAAAAATATACATACTATCTATGGAGTTTATTTTGATGCATCTCCTTAAAACCTTCGAGTCAACTTTGGCCTATCATGACTCCTCTTCTGCCAAATAATAGCCGATACCCCTAACCGTTTTAATGTGGCAATTAGTAAGTTTTTTCCTTAGATAATGGATGTATAAATCGATATTGGCAAACTGAATATCTGATTCGTATCCCCAAACTCTTTCAAATATAAGCTCTTTCGTAATAACTTTCCCGAGGTTACGCATTAACATTTCCAACAATAAGGCTTCTTTAACACTTAAGCGAATCACTTGATGCCCATCCCTGACTTCACACTTAAGAGGATCAAGGGTCAGTCCTCCTGCCACAATCGTATTTCCAACCAAAGCTTTACGTCCGCGCCTTGATAAAGCTCGTAAACGGGCCAAAAATTCTTCCATTGCAAAGGGTTGACTCAAAAAGTCATCGGCCCCGGAATCCAATCCGTCGGCCCGATCTTGGGGACTGTCCTTCTCACCAATCACGAATACCGGTGTATCAAATCCCTGCGAACGAATATCTTTCAGTATGGATACACCAGCCAGCTTAGACATTTGCCATTCCAAAATTACTAAATCATAAGACTGGATGGGGGTGATTTCCAAGATTTTTTGGCCATCAGCGGCATGGTCCACTAAATAACCACTTTCTCTGAGGGTATGGAATAGTTTCTTAAACAACTTATCATTATCCGTGATTAATAGCAATTTCATTGAATCCCCCCTTTTCCCGAACAATTTCAAAGAGATTTCAAAGATATTATACATCATATGAACGCCTTTTTACATCGAAAGGCAATTTGAGGTTTCTATGAAATTATTCCATACATTTGACAAAAATAGATTGGGAAAGGGGCTGCAATTGATTACTATTACATTTAAGCATTTTATTATTGATTTTGTCATTCAAATAATGATCATTTTTACTATTGAAATTATGTTATACTGTAACATAATAAAACAAGTGAAAAGAGGCTCATTTCTTTATCATGCATTCAAAGGTTAACCTATTCATATGGATTGGTTTCATCCTTTCAATCGTTCTCTTATTAACAACAGCTAGCCCCTGCCTGGCTAAATCCACTCCCAAGGGCAAGGCTGAAGGGATTGCAAACTCCGGTGATAATCCGGTGAGTGTAAAATTATACGGCGCTAAAGGTGATGGAGTTACGAACGACTCCCCTGGTATCCAAAAGGCTATTAACAGTTTAAAATCCGGCGGGACTCTTTTTTTTCCCAAAGGGCAATATGCATTGGAGCAAACGATTACTATCCCTTCCAATATTCGAATTTTAGGCGACAGCAAACGTTCTTCCATTCTTTTGTATAAAGGTGTCGACAATGCGATTGTTTCCGGTGAACGAGCCGGAGGGCAATATGGGACAGGATCTTATTATTTAACCCTCGAAAATATTGCAATCCGCGGGGCACAAAATTTGGGAACAGGACTTTATATTACTTCCCGGTATCTAACCATCAACGATGCTGAAATAAGTCATTTTGCCGTCGGAGTCGATTGCCAGTATTGTTGGACCAACAAATTTTCCAATGTTTCCTTTTTCTACAATGATGTTGCCTTTAAAGGAGGCGCTTTTTTAAACGCCAACAGTTTTATTAATTGCATTTTTTCAACCGGTTCGAAAGCAGTGACATTTAAACAAGGTTGGAATATTTCCTTTGTCGGGTGCCAATTTGAAGGATACACCGACGCCTGCTTTGCATTCAACGAAGCTTATACCTATGCCATATGGAATCTCTCCATCAATGGGTGTTATTTTGAAAACCCCGGCAAATGTATTGATGCCGGCCCAAACAGTTCGTTTTATCAATTATCATTATCCAACAATGCTATTACAACCCATGGAACAGGGCCGGCATTGGCTATGAACAATTCTGCCGGTAATGGAAAAATCTCCGGCCTCATCGAAAATAATACCTTTATCCGAAACAATGAGGGTTCAACCGAATCTTTTGTTCATTTGGAAGGGCCGGCCCTTTTAATGTTCCGCAACAATAGAGGGTATGCCTCGCCAGGCAACATTCCCGTTCAGTTATTGGATAGTTTCACCAAAGACAATCACACATCCTCTGTTATGGAAGAATTAACGGATTCAAACCGGCTTAATTTTTCCGGCGTTGGAGTTTTCGACAAGGGAGTCATCTTAGGAAATACGTTACCGGCAACGATCGACCAAGGCTTATTGATTTATGATAACGGGAATTTGAAAATTTATCTTGATCCATCCAAGTATGAATATCTCCAGACAAGCAAGTCCGGGCCCAGCTCTGAGAGACCGGCGGATTGTTTTACCGGAATGATGTATTTTGATACGACCTTAAATCGTCCTATCTGGTGGAATGGCTCCAACTGGGTGGATGCAAACGGAAAAAAGAAATAATCGCAATATCCCATTCTTAATTTGAGAAAGAAGGTTGACCCATGAAACGTTTATCCGTAAAAATTTTGCTTTTGATATCCGTTTTAATCCTTCTGACAACAACTCTTTTCGCTGAAAGCAGTGATAAAGATAAGATTATAACCGATATCATGTTACAAAGCCTTCAAGTATGGCACTACAGTCCAAAACCCGTTGATGACCACCTATCCCAGCGAATCTTTCGACTTTATTTGAAAAACTTAGACCCCAACAAGCAATTTTTATTAAAATCCGATGTTGAACACTTGAAGAATTATCAAAACCAGCTGGATAACCAGTTAAAAAATGAGAACTCCGATTTTTACGATATGTCGAAAATGTTATTACAACAGCGCGTCACTGAAGTAAGTGGCATGGTTCAGGAAATATTGGCAGAACCTTTCGATTTTTCAGCCGCTGAAACCTTTAACACCGATCCGGAAAAACGGGATTTTCCAGATGGATCCCAAGGGCTGCGAGAATATTGGCGCTTAAACCTAAAATATCAAACCCTGTTAACTTATCTTGAGATGACCACTATTACCAAGGACCCAACAAACTCCGAAGAAAAAAGTCTGATCAAAGTAAGTCAATCCTTTGAGCCCGATATTGAACGTCAGGCTCGGGAAAAGGTCGCCCAAAATATGAAACGCCGTTTGGATAGGATGCTCCATCAGAAAGACGAAACCAGGTTCGGGGAGTATTTAAATACCATTGCCGGAAGTTTTGATCCTCATACCGAATATTTGCTGCCGGATCAGAAAGATGACTTTGATGCCAGCATTACCGGAGTTATGGAAGGGATTGGCGCCACCCTCAAGGAAGACGGCGATTATACCAAAGTTGTTGAAATTGTTCCAGGAAGTGCCGCTTGGCGTCAAAAGGGCCTGGGGGCTGATGATATCATTCTTAAAGTCGCCCAAGGAAATGCGGAACCCGTCGATACCGTAACCATGCCTCTTAGCGATGTCGTAAAACTTATCCGGGGCAAAAAAGGCACCGAAGTACGACTCACAGTCAAGAAACCCGACGGCCGGATCATTGTGATTCCGATAGTGCGCGACGTTGTTATTATGGAAGATGCCTATGCCAAATCGGCTTTAATAACCAACCAGAAAACCGGAAAGAAATATGGATATATTAATCTACCTTCATTCTATCACGACTTTAAGACGAACTCCCACAATGCGGCGGATGATGTCCGTAGCGAATTAAATAAACTCAATGCCGCGAATGTGAATGGGGTGATTCTTGACTTGCGCAACAACGGAGGAGGTTCCTTGGAAGATGCCGTGAAAATGGCGGGGCTTTTTATCAAGGAAGGTCCGATTGTTCAAGTCAAAGATAATAAGAAACGGATCGAAGTGTTGTCTGATCCCGACCCCGGGATTGTTTACGGGGGACCATTGGTAATATTGGTAAACTCTCTAAGTGCTTCGGCATCTGAGATTCTATCCGCTTCTTTACAGGATTACGGCAGAGCGGTTATTTTGGGAGGACCTCGAACCTTTTGTAAAGGAACAGTCCAAATCGTTATGAATCTTGATCAAATCCTTTCAGAACAATACGAATCCATAAAACCTGCAGGTTCTTTGAAAATGACCATTGCCAAGTTTTACCGGATTAACGGCGGATCAACCCAAGGTAGGGGAGTGGCTGCAGACATTGTATTACCTGATCTTTATGGATACCTCAAAATTGGTGAAAAGAACCTGGAATATCCTCTACCCTGGGATACGGTTTCAGCGGCACCTTTTCAAAAATGGAATGGTGGAGCATTGAATATCGCTAAATTAAAGCGGCTTAGCGAAAAAAGAGTTCGTCAAAGCAAAGCCTTTCAATACATTAATACTGATGTGGCCCGTTTGAAATATAGGCGGGAACACCCTTATGAACCGCTTCAATTTACTAAATTTCTCGAAGAACAAAAGTCATTGCAAAACAGATCCGAGCAGCTTAAAAATCTTCCCGTGGAAGAACCGGATTATGTTAAAATATCCGCTTTAGAAACAAAAGATGCTACAAATCCCCAATCTTCAAAGACAACGGATTGGTTGAAGCAAGTCAATAAAGACTCTTATATATACGAAGCTTGGCACGTTTTAGAAGATATGTAACGCCCTCAAAAAAGTATCCATACCTTCTTTTGTTAAATCTTTTATCCCAATTTAAAACCCGTCGACATCGGCGGGTTTTAAATTTAGATTAGATAAATTCCCGCTTTTCAAAGGTTGTGTTTCCTTTCCCCGAATGGAGGTTCTTTTCCTTAAGTTTCCTTCCTAATTTATTAAAGGACTACGAAAGGGGGGACAGCATGCCAACTGCAGGTGAGAACCCAGGCCAAGGGACTTGCGTTTTCCATTTTATATTTTCATTCATCCAATTGTCCGGATCACTTTTTCAATTGTTTTTTCCGATCAACCGATGATCGAAATCATTTCAGCAATTGTTTTTTCCCATCAACCAATCGACCGGTTCATTTTTTCAATTACTTTTTCCGATCATCCAATTGTTTTTGGCCATCATCCAATCGTTCGGATCATTTCAGCAATCGTTTTTCCCAATCATCCAATTGTTAAAATCATTTCCACGGTTTCCGCTTATCAAAAAAAATTTTCTTTAGAAACCAAGCTGATTTATCTTTATAACCATGAAAATTATTTATCTCCGTCCAGAGTCGTGATCCCCGGTGAGGTGTCTTTTTGCATTGTGTGGACTAAAACATCGGCAAAAAAATCTACCGCCCGATAAGCTTCCTCCAAAGTCGTATATTGATCGCCGAATTCAATCAATATAGCATGGGAATGCAAATGTTGATTGTACCGGGCATCCGAAGTGATGATACCATTGCTCAAGCCAGGATAGTACAAATCCATGTTCTCATTGAGCTTCTTAGCAAATTGCAGGTTTTCCTTCCAATGCGGATGGGACAAACCCATTTTATCACTACCCACAACCGTAACAATAGTGGCTGTTTTTACACCCTTTACGATCCGGCTGTTCTCTAAACCAGGCGTTGCATCGCGATGAACATCCAAAACTACTTTGGTAGCCGGATATTGTTTCAAGTAATTGATCACCGTTACCTGGGAGCGTTTGTAGGAATCCCTGAATGGGAATTGATCGTGAATCGTCTCCGAATGCATACATTGGATGTGATATTTTTCCTCCAAGACTTTTTCCAAATAACTACCAACCTTAACAATATCGCCCTTTTGGTTAACCATATGGTCCTTGCCGCATGCCGGGATATAGGACTCGGTTGTATGGGTATGATATATGAATATTTCCGGATTCTCACTTATCTCCGGTAGGGTTGTATCCCCTGGATCACTGGGTGTTGGCATGGGAATCTTTCGATTTACATCCGGATTTTCGATGGGTACTGGCGTTATCTTTAGTGGGATTTTGGGCTGGGACTTCATAAGCGCCAGTATTGGAAACTGAGTACAAACAATCTCAAAGGGGCTGGTATTTTTGATATTTGCCGCCAAATGCCAATATATTTTAATCCAGTTTATATTTAAAAAAGTTAACGGATCATCTTCGTCCACCATCTTTTCCAGAAACGGTATCCCATTTTTTAGAATGAATTTGCTCGTTTGGGTATCAAGACGGATTGTACTCCCAGCCGCCGCTATGGCATTAGACGGTAGAGTCTTTCCTTGATGAATGATATGGGCAATCATTATACCGAATATTACGAATAAAATTAAAGCCACAATCAGCGCCAACCGCATCAAAATTTCATTTTTAGAATTACGATTATCGGGATCGTTTATCATCACAATATTGGCTCCTAGGTAACTTTGTATGGTAACTTCGTATTAGAGTATAAAGATTCTATGGACATACTTTCCATATTCATAACTGTCCTACTCAATTCTATGCCGGCTAAAAGGTAATTAGGAGTCTTTTTATTTCGGCAATAGCTGGTCTTGGATAAAATAATGAATCAAGGCGCGGGATTTCTTTTAGGCCCTGCAAATGCAATTTGAAACATATTCCAAATAATTAATTCTTTGTAACGCTCAAATTATAAAAGACCCTGAAATTCCAATTTGACAAAAAGCTTTTATTAATTCGGTCCATAAGATAACCATACAAAAATATGGGAAGTAATAATTTATTGAGTAAAGTTACGAACTTTCATGTTTTTAATAACATATTTTAGTAAAGGGCCTGCGCCGAAGGGGCAAATGCCCTCAAGACTTATAATAAAGGAGCCAATAAGATGGATCATATCCCAGAAAACAAAGACCGGATCATTGAATCAACGGTTAAAATCATCAGTGAAGATCAGAAGTTCTTAGTCGGTAAATTCCCTGGTACTGCTATAACTGGCTTTATCGACGTTGAAAAATTCCTTACATTTGAAAAACAAAATTTCTTCCTTGAGAAGAAATTACCGTTCCAAATCCTGATTATCTCTTCTGCTAGCTATGGTTCTGGTGCAGTGTAATAAGGCATCATAATTTAATTTAGTATCGAGTCCATTAGCTAGGGATCTAAAATAGGATTGCCTCATTTTGAGGCAATCCTTGTAACAAAGTATCAAATTTGCCAACAAATCAAAGGGGAATATGCCATCATGAAGCACCAGGCATCCAAGGATCAAGTTATTCAAATTTTGCTTACATTAACAGTGGATGAAGACTTAGCGATGGATGATATCAATACCCTTATGGATCAAATTGTCAATTTAATCCGAAAATCTCTACGAAATTTGCTGAAATTGCGACATAAAATCCATCTTCAACCGGTAATTATGAACGTTATTTCTCTCCCATTGAAAAAATCATTTTAATATATCCCATAAACTCAAGACTTTTCTCATCGCTTCCACAAAACGCTCAGTTCGGCTAATTACTAAATTATTCAACTCTATAGCCGGGGCATTCAAGATTTTTTACACTTGTCCAGGGTTGACTATTCCGGAAATTAATGATAGATTTTCATTAAATTAAATATTGGATAGGTATCCGTAAAACGGGTTGAAATCGGAGGGCATGCTTCTATTGTTTGACAGAAAATTAATCTCCAGGATTAATTTTTTTTGTTTATATAGGCTCCTCTTTTGAGGGGAAGCCTAATTTTTATTCACCAAAAAAAACATTCGATGAGGAGATGGCGCTACGAATGAATTTTAAAGAAACCGTAAAGAGCATTAAACCTTTGTCAGTGCCGGCCCTCAAGAATTGACCTTACTTCAAACCATTAATTTTACTAAAGGAATCACCGGGGTTAATGTCTTATCCCATCATGCCGGTTGCTCCAGTAATTTGGTAGCACGAAAAGGGAGACATCAAAAACATGGCGAAATTGATCTTAGTGACCGGCGGAACTCGCAGTGGCAAAAGTACCTATGCGGAAAGAATCGCTTCAGAGGCCGGTTCCAATGTCCTCTATATCGCAACTGCACTTCCAATTGATTCCGAAATGGAAGAACGGATTGCAAAACATCGCCAGCATCGGCCTTCCCATTGGCAAACGATTGAGGCTTATCGCGATTTGGATACGCTGATTTTAAAAAACTCTCCGGGAAAATCAGCTGTCTTGTTGGATTGTATAACCGTGATGCTTAATAATTTGTTGTTTGACTCCGGGATTGATTGGGAAACTGCCGACCACCAATTGATTAGCAAGCTTGAGGAGGAAACCCGGAAAGAATTTCAAAAATTGATTATTTGTGGGGACAAGCTGGATATTCCCATTATTCTAGTTACCAATGAACTTGGGATGGGTCTGATACCCGAAAACCGGCTTTCCCGGATTTTTATGGATATTCATGGCCGGATTAACCAGCTGTTAGCCGCAGCTGCCCATGAAGTCTGTTTATGTGTCTCCGGAATTCCGCTGCGCATTAAATAACTCCAAGTTCAAAAGCAACCGATTCCTATGGTCCGCCTATCAATGACCGTGAAGGAGTACTTATCTTTGAGGATTGTCAAGCAAATCGTATGGCTAATCCAATTCTTGACCACTATTCCGTTAAGGCTTAATATTTCCATGGAACCGGAAGATTACGGCCGTTCACTGGCATATGCCCCGTTGCTCGGTTTACTGTTGGGGGGTATTCTGGCTGGATGCCTTTATTTGCTGCGGTTGCTTTTTCCCGCCATGATCAGCAGTTTATTTTTATGCGTAATCTACATTTTCCTCACCGGTGGTCTACACCTTGACGGACTGGGTGATACAGCGGACGGATTATTCTCCCATCGCTCCAAGGAGCGCATCCTGGAAATCATGAAAGATAGCCGGGTCGGGACAAATGCTGTTTTAGCCCTGATCCTTGTCATCCTGAGTTATATCTTTTTTATCATGGAAATCCCCACCAAATCCTTGGGAATCATTGTATTCATGCCGGTGATCGGGAGAATGGCCCTTCCTCTTGGAGCCGGGCTGGAAAAATATGCGCGTCAGAATGGCTTGGGACTTCACTTTATTAATTTTTGCGGGTCAAAGGAAATCTTCATTGGTTTATCCATAACTAGTATCTTATCTGTTTTAATCCTTGGAATCAAAGGAATTTTAATCGTTTTTTTAACAAGCATTATCATATTCCTGATTGTTAAATTTTTTGCCGCTAAAATCAATGGAATCACCGGCGATATTTTGGGCGCAGTTTGCGAATTGGCTCAGCTGTTCTATTTAATTGCCGCCTATCTGTTTTACTTGCGGCCTCAAACTTTACCGTAAGGGAAAGGCTTACCCATGTTGGAACTTATTTTAATACGCCATGGTGAAACGGAAGGTAGCAAAAGAAAAGCTTTTGTTGGCCGGACCGATCTGGAATTAACTAAAACAGGAATGGCCCAAGCCCATACTATCAAAGAAAAGCTGGCCCGGGCAATACCCGATGCGGTTTTCTCCAGCCCGTTCAAAAGGACTTATCAAACGGCGGAAATCATTAACAAGTCCTTCGGACTCCCGATACAAACCGTGGATTCCCTTAAAGAAAGAGACTTCGGCCTATGGGATAATCTGACCTTAGCCGAAATCAAGTCCAAACACCCTGCAGAAGCCGAGCGGTGGTTGACCGATCCCTCCTCCCTTATTCCTGGAGGAGAAAACCTTATCCAATTTCACCAACGGATCATCGCCTTTCTTGATGGCTTGATCCCAGATTACCCAAATGGACGAATCATGCTCGTAACCCATGGTGGTTGTATCCGCACCATGATTACTTATCTTTTAGGATTCAAAACCGAGGAGTGTTGGCGTTTCAAAGTCGACATCGGCAGTATTGCCAAAGTCGAAGTCGACGAATGCGGATATGCGTATTTAACTATGCTCAATGGTTAATAAGCGAATATCTGTCGTTGCCTAAGAGTAACCGACTACCGGAGGTATGGAAGAATTGATGATGGACCTGTTGGTGGATTATGGATTTGCCGTCGTTCTGGATTGGTTGATTGGGGACCCTTATTGGTTATATCACCCGGTTCGGATCATTGGGCATTTGATTCAAAGGTTGGAGACTTTATTGCGGCGATTGCAAAGCAGGGTTCATTGCCGCTATTCCCAAGCGATTTGGGAACGATCCTGCGGTATTATTCTAGCCGTCTTAACAGTGGGGATCACTTTTACAGGGGTTTGGTTTATTCTCAAAATCGGGGCCCGGATCCATCCCCTATTGTTCCACATTATAAATATTTATCTTTTATACTCGGCATTAGCGACCCGCTGTCTGGCGGATGAGGCTTTAAAAGTCCATGCATTGCTCATCCAAAAAAATCTTCCGAAAGCACGGGAACAGGTCGGCATGCTGGTCGGCAGGGAAACTGCACATTTGGATGAAAAAGAAGTCATTCGGGCAGTCGTGGAGACCACGGCTGAAAATACAGTGGACGGGGTCATATCCCCCCTTTTTTACATCGTCATGGGTTCTTGTTTGGGAATAGCTGCTCCGCTGGCCTTTGCATTCAAAGCGATTAGTACGTTGGATTCGATGGTGGGATACAAAAATGAGATCTATCTACATTGGGGATGGGCATCCGCCAGACTTGACGACCTTGCCAACTATCTTCCGGCAAGGCTCTCCGGTCTGTTGATTCCCTTTAGCTTTTTGTTGATGGGTAAAGGATTTCGCAATAGTTTTACTATTATGCGCCGTGACCGTCGAAACCATACCAGTCCCAATTGCGCCTTCCCGGAAGCGGCTGTAGCTGGTGGTTTAGGTGTCCAGCTAGGCGGGACCAACCTCTACTTCGGTAAATGGGTCCAAAAACCGGCAATCGGCGACCCGGTCAGGGATTTAGTAACTCATGATATCTTGCAAACGGTTAAAATGTTATATTATACCTCGGCAGTGGCCGCTATCATCGGTTTCCTGGTGATTTCCGCGGCAAGTTTGTATTGAAGAAAGGGGAGCCCAGATTGCTGTTACCCAATAACCAACACGGGGGAAACGTTCATCAAGTTGCCCAAAAGTTACATCGTAGCCCCCAAACACTCCTGGACTTCAGCTCCAATATCAATCCGCTGGGGATGCCGCTGTCCCTGAGAGAACGTTTCATTAAGAATTTTGACCATCTTTCCTTTTACCCGGATCCGGAATATCAAACTCTTCGTGAAAATATCGGTCACTATCTGGATGTTTCCTCTTCACAGATCATTCCCGGAAACGGCGCCTCAGAAATCATTTACCTTTTGTTGAACACATTAAGGCCGAAAAATCTGCTGATTTATGCGCCAACTTTTAGTGAATACGAAAAAGCAGCCCGTTTGGTGAATGGGAATGTCCATTATTATGTGTTGCCGGAGGCTGATGGGTTTAAGCCTGACTTAATGAAGCTCGCAGAATTAATCGATGCGGTTGATTGCCTGTTCCTTTGTAATCCCAATAACCCCACTTCAACTTTGCTCTCACCTACAGAGTTGATAAGCCTGGTTGATTTGGCAAAAAAGAAAAAGGTAACTTTAATCCTGGATGAATCCTTTATTGAACTCACCATACCCGGCAACAGCTACTCTATGGTTCCCTGGCTAAAAAGTTACGATAATCTGTTTATTATTCGCTCTTTTACCAAAATTCTGGCTCTGCCCGGTTTGCGGCTTGGCTATGGTTTAGGCCCATCCCCATGGATCGAAAAAATGGCTCAAAATAAAATTCCCTGGTCTGTTAATGCTTTATCCTGTATCATCGGCGATTACTTATCCGAAATCCCCGGATTTTTGGAAAAGACGTCCTGCTGGTTGGCAAAAGAAAAGGAATGGCTCTTTCAAGAATTACTTAAAATTTCTTTCCTAAAACCATTCCCGCCCCAAAGTAATTTTATTTTGGTCAAAATCGATTCTCCCCGGATTTCAGCGGCTCTTCTCCAGGATAAATTGGCTCTTCAAGGTATTTTAATCCGCAATGCCGCCAATTTTCGTTCGTTAAGCCAACAATTTTTCCGCATTGCTGTTAAAGACGATCAAAGTAATCGGAGGTTGATTGAAGCTTTGCATACCAGTTTGGAGAATTAATTGTGAGGGAATCGGGTGACAATACAAGAGTTCATTGGGCTTAAGCATATTCCAACGCCAGAAATCCAAAAAATTGGTTTATCGGAAGAAATGATGATACTTTTTTCACAACGTTCGGATGCCATTGCCAAGAACGGTTGTACGCCCCTTCAAATTTCTATCTTGCCTTCATTGTCAAGTACCGCCAGGAGCTCGGAAAATCCCCTGCAATACAGAATTTTTTCGGCCGCATCGCCAAATAGGTTCCGGCTCTCTTCGAAAGGCCGTAGGCTGATGACCATTTTCCCGGTTTCCAAGGCGGTTTTGATTAAATCGATATTTTTACGATTAATCATTCCAACAGGATAACCGGTATCGATTACTTCATTGTACCGGTATATTTGGGCTAGCGCTTTTTGAAAAGAAGCCTCGTCGATCATTTCAAATGCCTTTGCGGTGATCATCTCGATTCCCAAGGATTTGCCGACATGATAATCTAAATCATTTTCATGAATGATGCCGGAACAAATTCCATAATGATGGCGGCTTAAGAGACGAAATACCTTTACCCCCGAACCATTCCCTCCCACCACAAAAACAGCAGGAAGCTGAGGATTTTGTAATTCCGTCACTCCCAACAGCTCATGATAGTTTATTCCCTGGAAATCATAAAGCTTGCGAATGCTTTCTCCGGTAAGCAACTGCTCGGGCGGGCCATAACCCAATATTTGGTTTCCTTTAAGTAAAAAAACACTATCACAACACCGGGCCGCCAATTCGATATCATGTAATGATAAAATAATGGTGGCCTTCTTTTCACGAGCCAGCCTGATAAAACCTTCCATGATTTCATAACGGTGGCGCGGGTCCAGAAAACTGGTGGGCTCGTCTAAAATCAGCAGTTCCGGTTCCTGGGCAAAAGCCCTGGCTAAAAGGACTTTTTGTTTTTCTCCATCGCTTAATTCCGAAAAATACTTCCCGGCAAGCCCGCCACCACTAACAAACTCCAGCGATTCCCAAACTTTGGCAGTATCTTTCGGAGACAACTTATCGGCATAATCCGTATAAGGATATCGGCCCATAGCAACAATTTCAAACACCGTCGTCAAAGGGGCGGATACCCGTTCCGTTAAAAGCACCGCCAGATTTTTTGATAATTCCGCGCTGCTGTAAGACGTTAAATCTTTGCCATTCAGATAGATTGCGCCTTTTACCGGAGCCAAAAGGCCGCTCAGCGTCTTTAATAAGGTAGTTTTCCCCGAACCATTGGGGCCGAGCAAGCCCACAATCTGACCTTTAAGGGCCTGCAAATTGATTTGATCCAGAATAATCTTGGAACCATAACCAACCGCCAGTTTATCGGTACTGATCCCCTTCATAAACTATGGTTCCTCCTTAACAAAAGTACGATAACCAGCGGAACCCCAAAAAATGAAGTAATCGCACTGATGGGTATTTCCACGGGTCTCAATGCCGTTCTGGCCACCAAATCACAAAAACTGGTTAAAAAACCTCCCAATAATACTGTGAGCGGGATTAATACGCGGTTATCCGAAGTTTTGCAAGACAAACGTGAAATATACGGCACAGCCAGGCCAATAAAAGCAACGGGACCGGCAAAGGCAGTCATTGTACCGCTTAAAAAACAAGAAATCAAAATAATCCCTATTCGAAGCCTTTTAATGGGAACTCCCATACTCCGAGCGTAATCTTCTCCCAGTATCAGCGCATTTAACGGCTTACAAATGGCCATGGAACTGCCTGTCAAAATAGTAGCCACACCAATTAAAATCCATGTTTCCGGCCAGGAAAAACCCGAAAAACTGCCCAAGCCCCAAATCGTAAATAAATGCAATTGTTCCTTCTGGGCGAAAGCAATCATCAAATTGGTAAAGGCATTGCATAAATAGCCCACCATGATTCCGACTATCAACAGAGTGACAATATTTTTTATTTTTCTGGCGGTTGCCAATACAATGGTCATCACAACCATAGCCCCAATAAAGGCGGCTATTGCCAACAAAAAGGGATGGACGGCGTTTAAGCCGAGGGCGGCCCCCAGGAAAACCACCAATCCCACAACCAAACTCGATCCAGGGGTAATTCCTAAAATAAAGGGATCCGCGAGCGGATTTCGGAAAAGGACTTGTAACAAAAGGCCTGACAACGAAAGGGCCGCTCCCCCGAAGACCGCCGCCAGCGCCCGGGGCATCCGGATCTTCCAGATAATATTGGTATAAACATCGTCGTACCGGTGGAAACCAAGAATTGAGCCCCAGATTTTGGGTACCGGAATATTGATCGGCCCCATGGCGATATTGGCAATCAACATAGTCAAAACAGCCGCTAATAGAAGAATTGAAATGGTTACTGTCATCCGGTATTTGTGATTCATGAAACCCAGCCCCTCAAACCGTCACTCTTCACGGTCTTCGAAATATAACCCCTATCGAGGCGGAAGCTTTAAAAAGTTTTCAAGCCGCCGGTCTTTGATTGCTTCAGGATGAAAGATTGAAGCTAAATCCAATAAAATTTGATCGTTTTGGTCCACCCTTTGATTATACCATGGCTGCATCGACCAGACCCGGCCCCGGCGAACCGCATTCAGGTCTGCTAAAATGGGAGCCTGGCTTACCATGGCTTGAATGGAGGGAACCATGGGAGCATAAGCGCTATTTACCAAAATGTCCGCGTTTTTGCTTTGCGCATAAAAGGTTTCGATATTGAGGGCCGTTTTACCCCTTGCCAATTGTTTAAAGAGATAATCTCCGCCGGCTAAGTCGATCATTTTGGCAACGTACGAATCGCCCGCCGCAACGTAAACTTTCCCATTATAAATCATGCCCCAGGCAATTTTAGGCCTTTTTCTTCCCCGTAACTTTCCGGCCGTATCAAGGATTGTTCTTTCGCTCCGCTTAAAAAATTTTTCAGCCGCCGGCCCCTGCTCATAAAAAGCAGCGACGAATTTAAGCCATTCCAACTGTCCCAAAGGATCGGTTTCCAAATATTCATTATCAACCGCATAGGGAATTTTCAACTCGGATAGTTTTTTCATCAACTTAAATTGACCATTGGGACCACCGTAGGTAAAAACGATTTCCGGTTCTAATGCTTGAATCATCTCAAAGTCCGGTTCATAACCATCTCCGACATATTGGATCGACCCATTTCGCAACCCTTTGCGGATTTCCGGGATATACCATTCCCTCAACGGGCTGGTGACCCCAACCACACTGGTCCATATTTTCCGATTACGAAAAGGCCTCAATAAACAAACCTGGGTCATCGAAGCAAACAAAGCCCTTCGAACCGGGATGCGAATCACCGGGAGATTGCGAAAATCCTTGGGGGGGTTCATGCCATGGGGGACCAGCAACAATGGGTTCCCTTGCCCGTCGGTTATTTTCCGGCAACGGTTGCCGACTTCTTCAATTTTAAAATGCCGGGTATAGCGTAAACCCGGCATTGCTGTGGGGGCGGGCAGGACCTGGGCCTGCCCGAACAATCCCACCATACATACTAGAGTCAAAAAAATCAAGATTTTTCGCTGTGGTTTCAATGTCTTTTCACCTCAATCCCCACTTTTGTGGTGAACCTTTCGTTTGCCGCGAACAGAGACTACTTTCTTACCAAAGCAATCTTCGTCAGTTTACACCCTTCCGCCAAATCCAACAATTCAACCACCCGGGAATAACGGCGATTCAGGGACTTTCCCCGATAATATATTTGGTGTTTTTAATTTAACTCCACCACCAACCCCTAATTTTCCTGTTGGCTTAAGAAGAAGTCCAGACTCTTAGTATAAAAACAACCGTTAAGCAAATTCCATGCTTCTTCACAAATATAGCGCCCTTTCATTCTTCTAAATTAAACCTTTCCAAGAGCAAACTCGAAGTTCTTGTCTTAATGTTTTATGTACCAAAACCGTCCCGAGAAACGACCAGTTTCCCCAACTTCCGCGGAAATTCCCCGAATAATCAGGTCACTTCGATAGAACGTGAAAACTATATCCGGCCAATAAAAAAAGCCTTATCCCCATGGAAATGGGAAAAGACTTTAATGGTAACACCATGAACCACTCCCATCTCCCGTAGGCTGGACGGATACTCCAAGGCAGGTCTCCTGACTCAGGTTCATCGTTTCTTACCGTCTTCCCGGATTTCCCAGTGACTAAACCCATTCTTCAGCGAATGATGGTTTTTAAGAAACTCCCCAATTACAGTGGCGGGACCGTACAGGATTTTAACCTGTTTCCCTGTTAGGCTATAAAAAGCACCCTGGATTCAATCTGGACACCATTATATACCAATCGGCCCTAATTTACAAATGCTTCGCTATGGAGTACCCGGCGGCTTTGAAATATACCTTCCCAAGCAGAAGCGATCTTCTTGATTAAAATGAAGGTTTCAACATTAAAATACTTCAGGTATACTTATGTCAGGACAAATCCCGATACTCCCGATCATCCTTTTAACTTTAGCTTAACTTGAATGGAGGTTTTTCCATGGCTCACCAGGTCGCCACGGTGCTTATAACCGGCGCCTCCCGGGGCATCGGCAAAGCAACCGCCGAATTATTTGGATCCCGGGGCTATAATGTTTTACTGAATTATAACCGCTCGGAGGCAGCCGCCCTCGATCTTTTAGAAAATCTGCAAAAAAAGGGGATAGCTGCGGCAGTTTTCCGGGCCGATGTGGCTAAAAAACCCGAAGTCCAGGCAATGACTGAATTTTGCACCGGGAAATTCGGCGGCATTGATATCTTAATCAACAATGCCGCCATTGCCGCCTCAAAGTTGTTTATCGATATTACCGAAGCCGAATGGGATGAAATGATCAATGTCAATTTAAAAGGAGTATTTAACTGCTCGCAAGCGGCATTAAAATTCATGATTCCCCAAAAAAAGGGAAAGATTATTAATATCGCTTCCATATGGGGCTTAGTTGGGGCCTCCTGTGAAGTTCATTATTCGGCATCCAAAGCCGGGGTTATTGGACTTACCAAAGCTTTGGCCAAAGAACTTGGCCCTTCAAATATTCAGGTTAATTGTATTGCACCCGGCGTTATTCAAACCGAGATGTTGGATTCGTTCCAAGAAGAAGATCTGGCAGAATTAAGGTCCGCCACCCCCTTGCAACACTTGGGAAAACCCCGGGACATCGCGGCTGCAGCTTATTTCTTAGCCTCCGAAGAGGCTGATTTCATCACGGGCCAGGTATTAAGCCCCAATGGAGGATTCGTGATCTAAATCAAATTTTGATCGATTGAGTATCCGAGCTAATTCAAGTTGACTTAAATATTCGAGCTATGATAATATTTTTTTACCGATAATAAATCGCGCAAAAGGATAGGTTTCATGTTTAAACTAACTTTCCCAGAATTGACTTATGAAAAAAGCAAGGAATTTCTGCTCATTAATTTAGGCTTAGCTCTTGTAGCGGCTGGAATTCATTTCTTCAAAATTCCCAATCATTTCGCCACCGGGGGCGTAAGTGGTATCGCCATTGTGACGCAACATTTTTTCCCCAATATCAATGTCGGTCCAATCATGCTGATCATCAATATTTTGTTTTTAGTCGCCGGTTATGCAATGATTGGGCGGAATTTCGGTTCTAAAACCGTATATTCCAGTCTGATGCTTTCCGCCATGGTCTGGTTTCTGGATAAAATATTCCCGATGAATATGCCTTTTACCAAGGATACCATGCTGGAATTAATCCTGGCGATCCTTTTACCGGCAGTGGGTTCGGCAATTACCTTCAACCAAAACGCTTCCACCGGAGGAACCGATATCGTCGCCAAAGTCCTCAACAAACTTACGGACATCGATATTGGCAAGGCCTTATTAATCGCTGATTTTGTAATCACAATATTGGCCGGTTTTGTTTATGGGATTCGCATCGGAATGTATTCTTTTTTAGGATTGATTTTTAAAGCATTCCTTATCGATTCGGTGATCGAAAATTTAAACCTCCGTAAACAGTTGGTCATCATCAGCAGTAAACCGGATTTAATTCAAAACTATATCCTGAATATCCTGCACCGGGGAGCTACGGTTCATATTGCCCACGGGGCTTTCACCGATCACGAGGAACACGTGATTACCACCATAGTAACAAGGGCCCAGGCTGTTAGCTTGCGGAAATATATCCGGGAAATCGATCCGGGGTCATTTATTACGATTACCAATACTTCGGAAATCATCGGAAAAGGGTTTCGCAGTATTTAAACCTTGATCAGAAAGGGCGCGCATTTTGGCGCGTCCTCAGGCTCTTCCCGCTCAGCAGTCTTTTTAAGTTCCCAACGGGATTCAGGCAAGAAAAATAATGTTTCTTTGTTAGTGAAAGCCTAACATTAACCCCAAATGGTATACCCCAAAAGCAACCAGCCAGGCGATAGAGATGGTGAATAAGGGTTGAAGAATGGCATATTTCCAGCCGCCGCTTTCTTGACGGATGGTGGCAATTGCCGCCATACAAGGAATGTATAAGGATACAAAGAACAAAAAACTAAGCGCGCCCAGGGGTGTAACGAACTTGGGAAGCGCCTGGGCTAAAGTGGTCGCCCCAACTCCATATAACGTACCCAAAGTTCCAATAATAACTTCTTTCGCTATCACCCCAAAGATTAACGCCACGGCAAAGGTCCAATCGCCAAATCCCAAAGGTTTGAAAAATGGACTGATAAAATGACCGATTTTGCCAAGTAAACTGGCTTCCGAACCGTAAACGACCCCTGCAGGTAAGCTGGCGAGTGTCCAGATGACCAGTACCGAAGCTATAATGATGGTTCCGGCCTTTTTTATAAACTCTTTGGTGTGGTACCAAGCATGTTTAACCACATTGGCGATGGTCGGCATCCGATAAGGCGGCAACTCGATAATTAAAGCCTGTTGCCCCTGACTCCGAATCAAGCGGGATAAAACAAAGCTGGCCCCGAAGGAAATCAATATGCCGAATAGATAAAGCATGATTACGACCAGGCTGGCTTTTTGGGGAAAAAAGACGCCGGTAAAGAGGAGATAAACTGGCAAACGAGCTCCACAAGACATGAAAGAATTCGTAAAAATAGCGATCATTCTTTCACGGCGATCCTTAATAGTCCGGGTCGCCATAATAGCCGGAACATTACAACCAAACCCCAGAATCATCGGGATAAAAGTCCGGCCCGATACCCCCAATTTTTGAAAAAGCGGATCCACGAGAACCACTGTTCTTCCCAAATAACCGCTATCCTCCAATAAAGCAATGAGCAGAAAAAGAATGAAAATGAGAGGTGCGAAAGCCAGTACCGAACCCACGCCTCCAATAATACCCTCCGAAAGTAAAGAATTAAGCAAAGCGGGCATTTTGATAAAGCCCACGAGTTTGCCCAAATAACCGAAAAAATCATGAATCATATTGACCAATGGTCCGGATAGTGTAAAAGTAGCTTCAAACATCAACAATATAGCCACCAAAAAGATAGGAAAAGCAGTATATTTATTCAATAATATCCCATCTATTTTTTCCGTTCTCCGATTGGTCTTTTCCGTTGAATAAAAGGGCGCCAGTTTCTCTTTAAAAAAAGCCACCGAGTCATCGTGATGAATTTGAAAATCTTCCTTCAATAATAACGGAAGATAATCCGGAACCCCAAATCCGTCTTGAGCTACTGTCAAAACGGTTCTTAGCAATTCATCGGTATTTTCGCCTTTATTAGCCTCGATTGGTACCACCGGAATCTGCAGCACTTTCTGGATCCCGGGAACATCGACAGTGATCCCCCGCCTCTTTGCCTCTTTGTTGAAATTAAAGGCCAAAACGATCTTTTTCCCCAGAGCCAATAGCTCCATCGTCATCAACAAATTACGCTCCAAAGCGTTGACATCAATAGTTTGAATAATGACATCCGGATCAGTGGACATTAAATAATCATGCGATACCTTTTCTTCCTCACTGTAGGGAGCAATGCTGTAAGTACCCGGTAAATCGACAATATTGATCAGCCGATTATTGAAACAAAACCGTCCCTCTTTTTTTTCAACGGTTTTACCGGGCCAATTCCCTACATGCAAACTCATTCCGGTTAAGGCATTGAGCAATGAAGTCTTTCCCGTATTGGGATTTCCAATTAGCACCACATGAATGGGCTTCTCCACATCATTCATTAGGGACCTCCACCTGAATTTGCCGTGAAATATCATTACGCAAGGCTACCAACGTGTTAAGACATCGAAATATTTTCGGACTTCCCAGCGGCGATTTGCGAACGGCCTCAATCTCAACACCTTTTATTAAGCCTAAACTCTCCAATCGTTCTTTCGTCACATGATCGGTTTGAATGGCCTGGATGGTCCCCTTTTTGCCAATGGTGATTTGATCAAGACACTTTACCATGGTACTCCTCCTTCATATTGGTGATAGTCTAACTATGGGGATTCAAACCCTTGTCTACAGCTAAATAATTTGCCTTCCACTCGAATCCCGTTAGTTGAATTTGATAATCATCATCAACCAGTCATCATAAAAATTTATTTCAAAAAACAATCCGCACAAATTCCGTACAATTCCATCCGGTGTCTTAGCAGTTTAAAATGATTCTGGTCCGCCAGTTTTTGCTGAAGTTCTTCAATATCAGGATCACAAACTTCCGTGTACTTGCCGCATTGAATGCAAATGAGATGATCATGATGTTCGTGATCAAACAGATGCTCATAATGGGCTACTTGATCACCAAACTTGACTTCATTGGCCAGCCCTGCCTCACATAAAATCTTAAGCGTACGGTAGACGGTCGCTACTCCGATTTCCGGATTGTTTTTTTTAATAATGCCGTATAGTTCTTCCGCTGTAATATGGGACTCAATACCGAGAAAGGCATCCAATATGATTTTCCGCTGTCCGGTCAGTTTAAGATCTTTGTTTTTTAAATATTCGTAAAGGATATCTTCTTCTTTACTTATATTCACCACTTCCCTTGATATTGATAACCATTATCAATTACGGTTTAAGTATAGAGCTTTCCTTTTTTAAAGTCAAATCATCGGACCCGCTTTAATAAAAAGTTAACCAAACTTGGGCTGGTCTATGCTGAAATAGAATACACGAGGCCAAGAGGATAAAAAAGGAACCGCCTTGTTTCCTAGGCGGCTCCTTAAATATCACTCAACTATTTTTATTTTATATTGACCCCGGACGGAATTTCTGACTTTATCGGCCAAGCTTCTGGGTACCGAGAGGGTAGCGGGATCTCCATCGCTAATAAACCTTTCGGAAGGATGTTTTTGGTAATAGGCAACATACGCCTTGGGACCCCATGCGGTATCTCCGGCTTGGATCCGTTCCAGTTTATAAGGATCAAAACTATTCAGAAAGGGAGAAATAGCAGGGCCCGATCCAACCAATAAAACTGAGTCGTTATGATAACGGGTATCTTGATAAACTCCCTCACGTTCTAAAATACGGTTCTTGGCATGAACACCAAGGGGTAATGCCAGAGAATGGACCCGGTATCCCGGCACATAAGATTGCACTTCTTTAACACATAAAGCAATCATTTTTTGGACTCCGACATCATCAGTTTTACCGAGATTTTGATGCCAATAGGTATGATTACCGATTTCATAACCATGGGTAGCCAGGTATTCCAGCTTCTGTTTAATATATTCTTCCTGGCCGAAAAGGCGTAATCCCTTTGGAATTTGGGGTAATACGTAAAATGTGGCAGTCAGGGGAAAATCAGGATGCCTTTTTTTGAAAGATTCCATGATGCCCACTGCGCAATGGGGATCAATCACCACTTGGTCTCCTTGTTTCAAAAAACGGAATTGTCCCTGGCTGGAATCGTCAAAAGTAATTACAAAGGGAGTTTTACCGGCCGGCACCTTCAAATTGCCGGTTACCATATCTTCCAGTGGCACCGGATAATAACCATTATCATATAACATCTGCAAATCTTTACGGAAATTGTCGGGAGTTCGCCGCCATTCCCCTTCAGGCTCACCGATTAAATGATATTCCAAAATCATAATCCGGCCTAATTCATTGGGCGTTATACTATTGTTCGTAATCGGTGATTGTGAGGGAACTCCGCTTGTTGCGGATTGAGCCACTATAGGAGATTTTTTCTCCTGGGCTGCGGTTCTCAATTTTGGAATACCCATGATCAGGGCAATCCCCACGACGATCAATACCATGAATTCTATCCGCTTTGAACACATTTTGATTTCCTTTCCATTTCGTTGAAGTTTAGCACATCAAAAGCTCAAGGCACGTTTTAAAACGAACTAGATTTCAAGCTTTCCTCGCCTTTTCCTGCATCGAACCATTTCCAGTTCCAACAAGATATCCCAAGACGACCGAGGCTGTTGCAAAGTTATTAAAATCAAAGAGAAATAAAATATATAGCATCAAATAATGAGCAAGTTTTATATATTGTATTTCTCTATCAATAAATTTTATTTTGCAACAGACCCTTGATTATACCACTTTTTTCAATCGTTCAACATCTGTAATGTCAATAGCCCTGGTATGCACTGTATGTACCCAATCGTGGTGATTACGGTTGATAAAACCTTGAATGATGATGGGAATCCAGGTAAGGCTATAAATCGGAAATAGTAAGAAATAAGCGACGATTTTTTTTGTCAATTTGCCTTCAGCAATTACAAAAATAATATAAATATAGGTTAAAAGGGTAATAATCCCAATACTAATCCAGGTTTGGCCGGTTATCATCATAGGATGATGAGCAAACATCTTACTGCAGTATTGAATCGTTCCTAATAACATTCCAAGCCCGTTGATAACGATTATAAACGGCTGAATCAAATATAATGCGGCATCGAAAGCTACCATATCCCGTTCATGAAAAGCCTTCAAAAATAATTTTACGGCAAAACGGCGGGCGCAATCGCTATGTCCCTGCATCCAGCGAGTTCTTTGCCGCCATGACTGCGACAGACGCAAAGGCTTTTCATCATATATCTTCGCTTCATGAGCCCAGGCTACCCGCATTCCCTTCAACACCAATTTCATTGAAAACTCCAGATCTTCCGTCAAACATGTCGCACCCCAACCGGTTTCCCGCAAGACGTCGGTAGACATAACAAACCCCGTCCCCCCCAAAGCACAGTTTAAACCCAAGTAATGCCGGGGCAATTGAAAAAGTCGGTTACTAATCCAATAAGCAATGGAATAATTGCCCGAAACCCATGTATCGTGAGGGTTTTTGCTATCTAAATAACCTTGAATCACTTTATGTCCCATACAGAGATATTTATTCATTTCTGCAAAAAAATTCGCTGATACCAAGTTATCAGCATCCAAGATACAAATTGCGTCATATTGGGTTTTTAGACCAAATAGATTTTTAAACATCCATTCCAGCGAAAAACCTTTCCCCTTCTTCACCGGATCAAATCTTTCATAAACATTGACTCCACGAGCCCGGGCAACCTGAGCTGTATTATCCTCACAATTATCAGCTATAACAAAAATTTCATAAAGGGATTTGGGATATTGCGCTCTTTTTATGCTGTTAATCACACCGGGTATGACGGTTTCTTCGTTATGGGCTGCAATTAATACTGCAAATTTAGTTTTAAAAGGAAATTGGCTGGCTAAAGGCTCTTTTCTTTTAAACCAACCAAATATCGAAATCCCCGAATAATAAATAAAAATTCCCCACAAACCGATTTTAGTTATAAAAAGCAACAAATTAAGACAATATTTGAACAGATTCCAATTGTAATGCAAAGCCATGTTGATCCTCCTGTTAAAAACAAAAATGCCTCAAAAATAATACTTTAATCTTAATATCATTAATTTCTTAGAAATCTATTAGAATTAAGTTAATTTTTTATAACAATTGTAATATACATAATGAATTTTTATTTTTTGAAGAATGGTTTTCTATGGAATGTCCTGGCAAATCAGGGAATTTAAAGGCTTACAAGCTTGATGATGAAGAGCTGCCCATCCCAATAATTTTTCTAATCTTTAAGATGTACAACCTTTAACTTATGAATCTGATTTTTTTGCCGATGATTTATTTATGGATCTGGTTTTCCTAAATGATTCATTATGGATCTGATTTTTTTGTTAAAGGCTTGTCCAATTCTAAGAACCATTATTTAATGAAACTATTCTGGAGACTTATCATGAATATTTTAAAACAACGATATCTTTTGGGGCTTATTGGGGCGATGATTTTTGTTTGCTCATCCATGGGACTTTGCGCTTCCCTGGATGAAGTTCAGAATCAAATCATCCAAACCAATAAAAAGTTGACCGAAACCAAAAACAAAGAAAAAACGGTGTTGGGGACGCTTGTTAAAACACAACAGGAGTTGGAACAAATCGATCATAATTTGACCAATTTAAATAATAAAATCGGCAATACCGTACAACAGATTTCCGTGATCTCGACTCAAGTCAATAAAGCCAAATTGGAGTTAACCGACATTGAAGGGCAACTGAGCGGTAGAAAAGAGATACTCAACAAACGCTTACGTACCCTTTACATGCACGGCTATCAAAATTGGTTGATCTATTTATTCAGCGGAAAAGACTTTACTGATTTTGTTTCCCGTTTTGAAACAGTCGGTCGTTTCGCCAAAATTGATATCAATATGATCCAGGGCTTGCAAGAACAGCAAAAATTCATCACTGAAAAGAAACTGGAAATCGTCCAAAAACAGCAGGAATTAACTGACCAAAAAGATCTGTTTGTTCAATTAAAAGATCAAAACAAGCAGGCCATGAACAACAAAATAGAAGTCACCCAAAAAAAGCAGAAAGAACTGGAGATTATCCAAGGTAGCCGCAATGAACTAGAAAAAGCCCTTGATGAGTTGGAGCAAACATCCAAACAAATCGAAGCAGAGATCCGTCAATACCAAGAAAAAAATCAAACCACCCTAGGTACCGGTAAATATATCTGGCCGGTCAGGGGACAAATTGTACAAAATTTCGGATGGCGAATGCATCCCATCCTGGGTAGACGCCAATATCATACCGGTCTTGACATCGCCATTGAGTATGGAACTCCGATCTTGGCAGCGGACTCGGGAGTAGTTATCTTCGCAGGGTATAATGGCGGATATGGCAAGATGCTATTGATTGACCACGGCTCCGGCTTTTCAACCCTTTATGGTCATGCTTCGGCATTGCTGGTTGATAAAGGGCAAACGGTCGTTAAGGGGCAGATTGTGGCGAAAGTCGGCACAACAGGATTAAGCACCGGTCCTCACTTGCATTTTGAAATCCGAAAAAACGGTACCCCGGTGAATCCCAGAGATTATTTATAAACTTTGGCAAGCAAAAAAGAAGGTCCAAAGTATTTTGTAGATCATTTTGGTATTCTGACCTTCTTTTTTGTAAAAATCAACTTTTCCAGGCTGTTAAGTTTTTTAGTGCCCAGTCCACATATCCATGACTAATTTGTTAAAAACTTTGTAAGACATATAACAATAGCCTTGATCACCCCATTCCTTCCCCCAACTATTCCGGACAAATAAATTTCCGCTTAAGTCGCCGCCTTTCCCTTGATCGCTATATCCGACTGCCAGCACCGCGTGTCCCCCCAAGATTTTTTCATCTTTTTTCGGCATCGGTATTTTCCCTGTCTTCACCACTTGTTCGGATTCAAAAGATTGATAAACCTGAAACCCGAAAACAACCGGGAGACCTTCCGACAATGCAACCTTGAGACTTTTTAGGTCGACAATCCGGTGATATTCATTGATTCTATATTGAGCGGCATGGGCAGTCGCCACTGGACTCGGCGCCTCGGTGAATCTAGTTATATCATAAGGATAATCTTCTTCCGGGCACACCCCGATTTGCGCTAAAACTTTCATCCCGTCCCTTAACGAAGCCCCACTATCTTCATGGATCGTGTTTTCAAGCCTTCTTTCTTCATAATAGAGAAAAAGCCTTGATAAACGCACTAGATCTTGACCCGCCTTTATCTCAAGATATTCCCGGAGTCCGGAAACAATAGCGTTGGCAGTACATGAGCCAAGCGGTCCCTGGTCTACAATAGGCGACATTTTATTGCGTAAGTCGATAGCCTTCGGTAATTCTTTAAGAGACTTGAGAGTATGACTTCGGTAAAAGTAATCTCGTAAATCCGGGTTATCCGGCTTCAATAAATATTTTCTATCCATAAAAGATCACCTCATAAAAATTTTACCATCTTAAACCATATATTACAATTATAACTATTTAATAAATTCCCCAATTCAAAAAGTTTTTCTGATAGACAAAAAGCCTCGTCTTATCTTATTCAGAAAAGCCGAGGCTTGCTTTTTTCAATTTGATTTATTTCATTGTTTCAATGGTTAAAAAGTAGAGAAATCAGCATCACCAGTGATAGGAAAATAAAAAAACAACTCTAATCCATGAAATCCAATTTTGTAAAGGCGTACTTTTATATTCGCCCATAATCGTTCGATCATTAACAATGAAAATCATAAAAATCAATTGAATCAGGGAAATCCCCGGGATCAGAATCAACAAACTTCCAAGTGAAATTTTACACTACTACCATCAATCTTTGATGTCAAGGATCAATCCTAGAATCCGGAAATAAAAAAAGCTACCGGTAATAACTTTCCGGATAGCTTTTATTTTTTTTATCAAGGAAATTGATCCAATGGTATTTTACCGCATTCGGTGATGAGGTAAAGCAACACAGCAAATAGGTCCGCGTGGGGTCATTACGCAACGACCTTCAATAGGCATTGACGGAGGAGCGGCACATCCTTCAGGCATCGGCATACACGGATGTTCCATTGGCATTGGGCTCTCATTGCGCTCCCAACCTTCACAACGGTCACGACGATGGTGATGATGATGATGGTGGTGATGATGACATTTAGACATAAAAATTCACCTCTTTTTATCAAGCTTCGGGTGCTTCCCCCTACTATTTTATGAAATTATCGCGCCATTGCGCCAAGGACTAAATATAATGTTGATTTTAAAGAAACCCTTTGGGTGAATGAATCATAAGATAACAGCATGGAGGGGATGATGTCGTGGAAATGGAATTGGAACATGAAATGCACGATTTAAAACCATCAATCAATTACACCATTGAATTGATAGCTGCTTTAAGCAACACAATGCGCCAGTTGAGCCTCAGCGCTCTAGACATGCAAAGTTTAGCTTTGAGTAAAAAACATCAAATTGAAAAAAAAATCGATATGGTGGATGACTTAGGGGATATCGTCGATGATCTTATTCATCTTTTGAGGCAAATGAGCTCGGACTATATTGCCGAGCAGAACCCTTGTCCTTAAAAAAACGCATATTCATCGAATGTTATGAGCATAATTTCTTCTTTTTACTGAATAACCCTCTCTTCGTCAACCCCATTTTATACCAAAAAGCAGCTGACTTCCACACTGTTCTTAACTCTCCCCGCAAAGGCTTGTGGTTATTAAAAATCCCATATAGGCTTATCCTCTTAATAAGGATTTCCGGTACAAGTAAATCCGGATGACTTCTCTCTCCTTTGTTAAACTGATCAAAGCGAGCCTTTGGACTCGCTTTGATCATACCATCGTTTTAAAAACCATTCGGACTCAACCACCACCGGATAAAAGCCGGTAGTTGAGATAATTATTCAATCTATCTTTTAATAAGTTCTGTCATACCCCTGAGAGGGACATACCCTGCCCTGAGGTGTCATAAAACAGGAGCCCCCCGCGCCGGTCCCAGGACATACCATTCCTCCCGGTCCCATATAGCAGCTTCCGCCTCCCGTTCCCGGGCAAACCGGACCTGTGGGAGTCATATAGCAAGAACCTCCATATCCCTGCATTGCTTCTACATTCTCACTTGGAGAACAAAGATTTGGAGCAGGAGACGGTTCAAATCCAGGCATAGCTCCCATGGGATATGCCAAATACATTCGTTCATCACAATGTCGTCGATGACCATGCCTTTCCCGGCACCGGTCATGGTGATGGTGTTTCGACATCTTATTGATCACCACATTTCTATTATTTGGTCTTGACCTTTAGGTTTTTACCCTATATATTTTATTACTCATTCATAATTTGGAACCAAGCTTTTCTCACAGTTATAAACAAGCGAACGATCTTTAATGGCCTGCAACCAAATTTTACTCTTCGAAATATCAAAATCCATAACTTGATAAATTTGTGTATCTTCACATAAATAAGGGCCCCGGATACCCCCCGCTGTTTTTATCCAAAAATCAGGGATCCTTCCGACCATCTTCATCCCTTTTTTCTCGTCTCCGAGATACTTTAAAAAAATTTCTCCGATAAATTTTCGACTGATATTATCGAATATCTGAAAAAGGTCCTCTTCTCCCAAGATCTCCATGCCAAACTCCCCTTCCCAAACTCATGCTAGTATATTATTAATTTCCATATGCCACGGTCACTCTTTGAGGAAAAAAAGCCATTGGCATGATCAAGCATTGAACCCCCTTGTCCCGGATTGGTATTAATATTTTACAAACTAAAAAACATCCCAAGTCAAAACTGGCAGTTTGAATAAAAAAGTTCGAAAGGGTTACTATACATCCAGGAGATGTGACTCCTTCATTTCAAAATTTTTTGATCGAATAAAACTGGAGTGAATATCTTGGAAAAAAGGCAATTTGGTTTTGTTTTAATCTTGGTTTGTATCATTCTGGCAGCTGTTGTCGTAGGTGTTCGCGTAGGAAGCCGCCATCAGGTTGCAGATAGCGCTAAACCTATTGAAGGTTTTCCGGCTCCCAATTTCACTTTGCCGGATTTAAACGGCAAACCCGTCAATTTGAAAAAAATTACCTCCCTTCATAAAGTGACCATTGTAAATTTTTGGGCTACCTGGTGCGCTCCTTGTAAGGCTGAAATTCCCGACTTTGTAACTCTTTACAATCGGAATTCCCAAAAAAAATTGGCTATTTTAGCCGTCAACTTAAAGGATAAGCCAAATGTCGTAAAAGCTTTCGCCGCTAGCGCCAAAATGAGGTTCACCGTATTAACCGACACTTCAGGGAAAGTTGGCGATCTTTACCAAATATTTTCCATTCCCAGTACTTTCATCATTGACCAAAAAGGCACAATCCGTTCGGTTATTAAAGGATCGACGAATCTCCGGGTTTTAGAGGGAAGAGTGCGGCCTTTATTAAAGGGGAAATGATAGATGGAGATTACATTCTGGATTGCCTTCACTGCGGGATTGTTATCCTTTTTATCTCCCTGTATCCTACCGATAGCTCCTGGATATTTGGGAATTATTTCGGGTACTTCATTAACGAATATTAAAGCAGATACTATCACCAAACGAAAAGTCTTATGGGCTACCATCGCTTTTATCTTAGGCTTCAGTGTCGTTTTTATTTCTTTAGGGCTTGCAAGTTCTTTTTTGGGTCAGTTTTTATTAAAATACCGCCGTTTAATTGCTCAAATAGGCGGTTTGGTGGTCATTATTTTGGGACTCCATCAAGCGGGATGGCTTCCAATTTCCTGGCTATATCATGAAAAAAAGATGCAGGTCAAGCATCAAATTGGTGTCAGCGGAGCTTTCCTGACCGGATTGGCTTTTTCCTTGGGCTGGACCCCTTGTATCAGTCCCATTTTAGGCTCAATTTTGACTTTAGCCGGTACCCAAGGCCAAATCGGTAAAGGAATGTTGCTTCTTTCATGCTATTCTCTGGGGTTAGCAATACCATTCTTGCTGCTGGCAATCGGATTTGAAAGAGTTTCCGGTGGCTTGGCCCGAATGAAGCATTATATCAAATATTTCGAATGGGCCTCCGGAATTTTATTGATCATGATGGGCTTGTTACTCATTACTGGAAGTTTATCCATAATCAGTGCTTGGTTTAATCGAATTACAGGCGGGTGGAGTCCTGAAGACCTTTTTAAAAAGCGATAGACTCATCCGATTGAGTGTAAGGCCATTACGATTTAAATACCAAGCCTAAAGGTAACTGTTTTTGATCGATGACGTTGACAAGGACTTCATTGAGCTCATTTACTTTATAGGGTTTAATAGCCACTCCGCTAAAACCGTATTTCTGATAATCCGACATTACCTGATCATTAGCGTATCCACTGGTGATGATCGCTTTGATATCAGGATCCATTTGGCGGAGTACTGCCATGGTTTCTATACCGCCTAACCCTCCCGGAATGGTCAAATCCATAATGACAGCGTCAAAAGCTTCCCCATTTTCTTTTGCTTCCTTATAGAGCTTGATTGCCTCCTGACCATTTCTGGCTAAACTTACCTGATAGCCAAAATAAGTCAACATTTCTCCACTTACATTCCGGATACTCTCCTCATCATCCATTAACAATATTTTTATTCCATCACTAACCACAATCTCGCTTTTGACTTTTTTGACTTCCAACGGTCTTATAGATGCAGGAAGAAAAATATAGAACGTCGTCCCAATCCCCGGTGTGGACTCAGCTTCCAAGTATCCATTATGTTTTTTAATAATTGAATAACTGGTTGAAAGACCCAAACCGTTTCCTGTTTTTTTGGTGGTGAAAAATGGGTCGAATATTTTGTCAATAATTCCTTCCGGTATGCCAATCCCATGATCTTTCAGGGTTAACTTAACATATTTACCGGGAATATGCTGGTCTGTTCCATCCAAAGTAACATTCTCCCCATAAATCTGGAGCACTCCACCGATCGGCATCGCCTGTTTGGCGTTAATCGTAATATTGTTGATAACTTGAGTTATTTGCCCCTCATCAATATCAACGATCCACAAATCTTGAGGAAGGTAAAACTCAGCTTTTACTTTAGAACCACTTAGGATAAAGTGGACTGTATCCTGTATTAAATCAATAATGGATGTTGATTTTCGAACCAGATTTCCACCTTTAGCAAAAGCAAGCAACTGTTTGGTAAGCTCGCTCGCCTTGCGCGTAATGCCGGCCGTGGTTTCCAGATTTTTAGAAATGTCTTCATGCTTCTTTAATTTCGTGGCTGCCAATTGCAAATTAGCTAAAATCCCTGCTAAAACATTGTTAAAATCATGGGCTACTCCACCCGCCAGTATGGCCAAAGACTCCAGCTTTGCCGTTTTCAGCATTTCCTGACCAATCTTTTGCTTTTCTGTGATATCTTCAATCACAAATACTGTTCCGATAGTTTGGCCCCTGGCCTTCTGAATGGAAGAACGGTTTATCACAACCGTTACTTCCCTTAGATCTCGCGTCACCAATACCAGTTGGTGGGGTGTAGGATAATCTGCCATGACATCTACAGGTTCGCTTGTGAGATCATTCAAACAGTAAAAAATCTTCGATATTGGTTTTCCAATAGCTTCCTGAGGGGAATACCCGGTCATCATACTGGCAGCCTTGTTAAAAACGACGATTTGGTTTTCCGGATCGGTTGTTACAACCCCTTCATCCAGGGAATTAAGGGTTACTTTTAATAACTCGCGGTCAAAAGACAATAATTTCTCAGCTTCGCATTTCCGCTCGGTAATATTCACGGTAGTTTCATTTAAAAATACCGCGTAAACTCCTTCTTCTAGACTCCATACTCTTAAACCAAACTGCCGCTGTTGTTTGAGATCATCATATTCCTTTATGGGAGGATTTCCAGTCTTAACAAGCTCTTCAAGTCGTTTCAGCCATGATAAATCAAAGTAATGAATTTCTCTCCATGTTTTACCTTGTAACTCTGAAGAACTTATGCCGATAATTCTTTCAAATGCCGGATTGACTTCAAGATGAAAATAATCACAAAGTTTGCCGGACTCATCCCAGATCGCCTTCCATAGGATGATTCCTTCGTTCATAGATTGAAAAAGTCTTTTATGAATATCCAAAGTCCCGTCAAACACCGCATTTATGGAATCCAAAACTCTTCAGCTCCGTCCTTTAGGTTTTATAATCCCAAAATTCATATTTGCGAAATTGAAATACATAAAAGAATTTACAAATTAGACCCAATTGGTATGAATATCCCAAAATTATAGTTCTCGCATTTCCAGAATAATCCTTCCGAACATCGGAATCTATTCGTCACGTTTTATTAAATTTTTCAATCGAAAAAGGGCAACAACCTTAAATTGCCGCCCTTTTGCAGGAAGAATGGATGAGGTTGTTGCCCATGGTAACATTTGGTTTTATTCCGGATCAGTTTTTCCCTCATACCAATGTTTGCGGCAAAGGGAAATATAACTTTCATTGCCCCCAATCTGGATTTGTTCGCCTTCATATACCGGCTTGCCGTTTTTTAACCGGGTATTCATAATAGCCTTTTTGCCGCACCAACAAATCGTCTTCAATTCTTCAATACTATCGGCAAAGGCGAGTAATGCTTCACTTCCGGGAAAAAGATTCCCTTTAAAATCACTTCGTAAGCCATAAGCAATAACCGGAATATTTAAATCATCGACAACCCGACATAACTGGAATACATGTTCCCTGGTTAGAAAATTTGCCTCATCAACAATAATACAATGAACGGGATGGTTGCTGATTACGCCTTTGACATATTGATAAAGGTCGCTGTTCCCTTCTACCAGTACCGCTTCACTTTCCAACCCGATACGGGATTTAATGTTGTCCGTGCTGTCCCGGTTATCGATACTTGGCTTCATCAATAAAACATTTTGACCACGTTCTTCATAATTGTATTTTACTTGCAGAAGTTGGGTTGTCTTTCCGGCATTCATCGCGGAGTATCTGAAATAAAGTTTGGCCATGGGAATCCCCTAAATATTTTTTTCTAAAATATTTTACCATACCCAGAGGAGGAAAGTAAAACAGAGCCAATGCTCCTCTTCATTCAATCTCTCCCTTTTAAAGTCGCTTAAAAAATGCTATTTCAAGAATAATAAAACGAAATCAGGAGAACAATAACAAAAAATATAAAATAATTTTGGAGTTCTTCCATGTGGTGTAAAATCAAAGACATTGACTCAAGTTACAGGAAATTTCTTACGCCAAAACAATTAACTACTTTGGGATTATCTTCAGCCTCGGCTCAACAAGGCAAGAAAATAAGGAATACTCAAGCGAAAGAATTCACCAAAGAAATATCCGACGACGAAACGATTATTTTGGTCATCCCTCCTTATGAGGATTTACAATTTGAATTACCAGATTGTTGTCACAGTCCACATAAACTTCCTTAAGTTCTTCCGCCCGGTAATTGTCCTCAATTTTATCGCTGGGAATGATCAATAATTCCCTCCGGGTATTATAAGCCGAATTGAATACGGTAATGATTCCCTTCGCCAACATTCGGCCGTCTTTCCATATCACCACAGCCTGGTTCTGATTTTTTTGAAAAACATCCCAAAGAGGGGTTACCGAAATATCCGGTTTCAGCTGCCCATGTCGAACCGCATTGACAAAATTAATGGTCAAATAGGGGTGAATAAAGTTCCAAAACAGAGCCACCACGATACAGGAAATAATGGTAATCATGAGATAATAGACAACAAAAAGGATATGATTAAAATAGGCTTGAATTTCCAAAAAGGTTTGAATATGGAAGGTCACGGCTAAAAAGCCGTAGTTCATGGCCAAAACCCAGACGCTATAAAAGATTGACGACAGGATTAAACGGATCCCGTTTTCCTCTCGTCCCCCGCTGTTTAAATACTCATAAATACTCCGGCAGGCAAATCCGGGGGCAATCAGGAGTAATATCCATATATAATCAAGGCTCATTTCAACACATTCCTTTGGGTGGGTTTGTCTCAACCCCGGCTTTCAACCGGATTGCAATTGAGCTTGATACAAGATATTACCCAAGGCCTGAAAATATGATGCCGGATTATGATTATCGAAATAAAACCCAAGCTCTTACTGATTGTCTCCTAAGCGCCTGATGGTTCATGATTTTTTTTGTACCAGAAAAGCCCCCAATTCCTTATCAACCGTTGCAATATGCCCCAGCCACCACTCCGAGAGTTTTCTTTGGGTTTGAATCACCAGGGTTGAAGATGGCCCTTCCGTTTCCAGTTCTTTTTTGATATCGTTAAAGTTCAAGGTGAAAGTCTGGTGTTGCTCTTTGTGCTGGTTGATTTCAGGATAATAATTTTCCCCCATGTATTTCTCTTCCGTCCCAAAATGGCTTACAACATAATCATCTAAAAATGCCATGACCTTTTGAATTTCGTCTTTGCCCTTCCCTTCATGCATGGCTTGTAACAGGTTGTTGATACGGTTAAACAACTCCTGGTGTTGTTGATCAATCTCTGCGATGCCGATTGACAATTGTTCCGTCCACTTCATGTTCATGTTGTATTCCTCCAAATGTTCTTTCGACCTGCCTTATGTTTTCTTCCGTCTACCATTCTTTTAAACCATGAGCAAGAGCAATCATCCGAAATAACTCTTATTATTTAAGGAAACACAGATTAATTAACCTTGAAGCGTTTTTTTTTGATTAAATTTCATGCTTTGAAGCATTTAAAACATGAAATTCACCACTAAATCAGGAGTTCCTTAATTTACCAAGGGCCGGTCTTTTAAATAAGCGCCCAATAGCTTGTCCACGTTACGGATATGACTGTTTAACCAACCCACCACGACCCGGTTAGTCATGATCACAATGTGGGGTCCCGGTCCATCAGACTCAAATTTGGCTTTCAATTCTTCAAAGCTTTTAATAAACTCCCCGTGATACCCTTTATGCTTTAGGTAATCCGGGTAATTGTACTTCTGCATGTATCCTTCTTCTTGGCCAAAATGGGTTCCTACATAATCTTCCAAAAACTTAATGGTTTCCCCGACCACTTCACGCCCCTTACTTTGGGTGCAAGCCTCTAAAAGCTGGTTAATTCGCTGATATAATTCCTTATGTTGATCATCAATGATTTCGACTCCTACCGCCAGATCCTCCGTCCATTCAATTGCCATCCCTATCACCCTCCTTATTTTGAACCAAAAAAGTTAAATGACATTAACTATTTACCATATAAATATTTAATATCTTTTTTGTTTCTCTGTCAAGTACCTACCGGAAATATTTTTGTTAAAGAGGGGGCAATCAAGATGAAATAAATTTTTGAATGCTGGACGTTGAATGCAAACCCAAGTGAAAAGAACATAGCAAAGGGGACTGTCTCTGTCTTATTTTACTAAGATACAGTCCCCTTTGTCTATACCCCCGGGATCCTCCGGTCAAATACTTTTAAAAATCCAATTCAATGCCCATCGTCAAACCCCTCAGTTTGCTGGTGGAACAATCCCCGTAATCTTCATCGTCGTCATTTATTTTGTAGCTCCGGTACCCGGCAGTCAAACCAAAGTTGGGTGTCAACAAAACACTTGCTTTCATATTGTATGCATAAACATATCCCACTAAGGGAACTTCCAAACAACCCTGTAACCGGACTCTATCGCCAAGATATAAATTTAAATTTCCACCCAATGTCAAACTGGCGAATAAATCATCCGTATCAACATAACTACCTCCACTATCGCAGGACCTTACACCATCCATCACTAAATAGCCGCTAAAAATATCCAAAGTACAAACATCATTCCTGACAACCCGGCCTCCAAACTTAAAATCATTAATTGCCAAATCCTGATCAAAGTTTGAATATTTTACCTTACCACCCAAACCATTTTCGGCGCAGAAATAAAACCTTCTGGCCACCAACTCAAAACCAAAAAAGTTACTGGCCAAATCATAGGATCCGTCAGATTCGACATAGGTTCCGTAAGAAAGGTATTTTTGATGAAAATCATATTCCGCCCCGGACCATCGTTCCGTATAAACCTTAATATCGACAGCATATGTAGGGATCCCGATTCCCAAAACCATCCCCAAAACGCACACTAAAACCATGAATACTTTTCTCATTGCAGTTCTCCTTTATTTAGCCATATCATCTTAATAATAACATTGTTTCTTTATTTTGTAAATATTTATTACTATTCATTCAATTAACTCAAAAAGGAGCGGAATCCCTTGCCATTTTTGATCCCTTTTCAACTTGGGCCGGCACATGTTCGCTAATAACTTTATTTGATAATTTTGCAAGAACTTTTACAACTTATTTCCATAAAAATACCAAAACATTCAAGTTTCCTCATTAAAATTTATTTACATTTGATTTTGGAGCAGGATTTATCACAGAAACTAAGAATGTATAAAAACTTAAGTTTTTAAAACTTTTGCTTTAAAAACGTCGTTTCCAATTTATGCTTTATTCCCTCAACTAACACTAGTAGAGCGTATCGTAAATAAATGGTAATCAAAAATGGGAAAGATACGCTCTACTTAAGTAAAACGTTAACAATCATTGAGTAGTTATTGAGAGAACGTTTTACTAGATTATTACCCAAATAGAACCGATCGGATAAAGTAAATATTTTCACGAAAAGGGGCAACGAAATTGGATCAATCAGTCGTTAAACCGGACTTTTGCGAGAGAGAACATTTGATTTTTTTGGAAAAATTAAATGACAAAGGGGTTAATATGTTTGTCGCCGCGCCCCACCTGGAAAGAGAATTTGGTCTATCCAGCGATCAATCCAAAGCAGTTTTAAAATATTGGATAGCCTCCAAACGATAATTAAAAACGAATCCTTCTCTTACCGGCTGGAGGAAAGCCGGTGACTGCTTCCAGCCGTAAGGGCTTTCCTTCATTCCTTTGATTCTCAATCCGAAAGTTTTTTTCTTTCCGCAACCGGACCAAAAGAAAAGCCGGTCAGATTTTATGCGCCACTCTGACCGGCTTTTCTTTTTTTATCGATTAAGGTTGTTTACCGATGTAGGCTAAGATACCGCCGTCAACGTAAAGAATATGTCCGTTAACGAAGTTGGAGGCGTCGGAAGCCAAAAAGATCGTCGGAGCTACCAGATCATCGGTAGTACCCCAACGACCGGCCGGCGTTTTACTGATGATGAAGTTATTGAAGGGATGTCCCTCTACCCGTAAGGGCGCAGTTTGCGGAGTTTCAATATAGCCGGGCCCGATGCCGTTGCACTGGATGTTATGTCCGCCATACTCGGAACAGATGTTGCGAGTTAACATTTTCAGACCGCCTTTGGCCGCAGCATAGGCCGATACGGTTTCCCGGCCCAGTTCGCTCATCATGGAACAGATATTGATGATTTTACCATGGCCCTTCTTGATCATGCCCGGAATAACGGCCTTGGAAACAATAAACGGTGCATTCAAATCCACATCAATCACTTGGCGGAACTCGGCGGCGGTCATTTCAATCATCGGAATCCGTTTGATGATCCCGGCATTGTTCACCAAGATATCAATAACCCCGACTTCTTTCTCGATTTGGTTGACCATGGCCACGACTTGTTCTTCATTGGTTACGTCGCAGACATAGCCCCTGGCGTTGATTCCGGCTTCTTTATAAGCCGCCAGGCCTTTGTCGACCAGCTCCTGCTTGATATCATTAAAAACCACCATAGCGCCAACCGCAGCAAACCCCTTGGCAATGGCAAACCCAATGCCGTAGGAAGCGCCGGTGACCAAAGCCACCTTGCCCTCTAATGAAAAGTTCTTTAAGTAATCCATTTCCAAATTCCTCCTTTATTAAAATCCGATATGGCCGCGCGCGTGCATGATATTCCCTGGTTTTATGATCCGATCCGATACGCTTACCATGGTATCCAAATTCGATACTGAAATTATAACACAACAAACGAACACATTCAAACCAAAACAAACCGCAAACGAACCAATTTGCCCTTTGGAATCCGGATTGAATAAAAACATGATTGGAAACTAACACTCCCTGCGGATCAGCGGCATAAATATATCGCCGGCGATTTGGGTTAAAGTCTCCTCGCTAACCGGCTCATCCCAGGTTTACCGGTTAGCTCACTTTGTCGGACGCCTTTCTATTAGAATCAGGACGCGCGGCAGTTATTGGAATTGCATTTAGCGCCTCTTCATAGAGGGGGTTGGGAAAACCCTTATTTCTATTGGCAATCAAGCTGTTTGCCGATACATAAGATTTTTCCCCGGGGTTTCTTTGGCACGAATCATATAATCATATTGATCCTCGCTTTCAGTGATGTTTTATGGGAAATAAAAAAGAGCGGCCGGTCAGACCCCTCTCTGGTTTGGTTTTATTCTCGCTCCCCTCTTTTCAGCATCTTTCTTTTATGGTATAAATCAATCATCCGCTCAACCGAATCCGCCGTCATTCCATGGGTGCTTAATCGATTCAGGCAGGCTGTCTGACCCAAAAGGTTTAAATTATCGGACATCCCTTCCACCTCCAATCCTTTGACTTTAGGATAAGGTTTTGAATATCTTTTTTTCCGCGACCTAAGTTTTCATGCCCTCCCACCGGCAGTACGCTTTACCGCATACTCTCCTTTTCTGAATCCAAACTCCGGCCAGGTTTCCTGGGGGAATTCAAAGCGGACCCATTCCCTGACCAGGGTGCAATAGCTTTCCAAGTCCTTGAGCAACTGATTTTGGGCAGCCGTAAGTTGCCTGGCGCTATCTTTGAGGATTTTTTTCTTCTGTTCATTTATGGTCGCTTGGTTATAGAGCATGGTTATCTTGTTCATCAATTCTTGGGATATCCCCCATTTCTCCAATTTGTCGCCCAAAAGCGCCATTCCCTCCAGTAAATTTTTGATCCTGGCCATACGCCGGACATAGGATCGATCCATTTCGTTCACCTCCATTTTTTTCGTACCTTTCAAGGGAAGGGTAGTTGGCCCAAAACCCCGCCCGATTCTCAAGTTTCGACAGTTACGCTTCGAAGCTTCAACAGCCCGCAATTACTGCCAATTCCTTTTCAGAGGGAGGGTAACTATTTGGCCCCAAGCCGTTCCGCTGAGAAAACGGCTTGGGGAGCGGGGTTTCCCCCTTGAGAAATTTTACATCGCTGTCCTCTCCTTTACCTCCGGGTTCGTTTCCGTTCCTTTTTCCGCGTACTCCCCGGCCCGGAAGCCAAATGCCGGCCAATCCTCTTGGGGCAAAGCGATCCGCACCAGTTTCCTGATCATGCCGTATTGCTTGTTGAGATCGGCCATGGTTTGTTCCTGCTCCGCCGTGGCCTGCCTGGAAAGGGCCTTCAAATCATTCCGTTTTTGTTCATACAGGCCAGCCTGGTTATAAAGGTCGGTAAACCCGGCGATCACTTCCACCGTTACTCCCCAGCCTGTCAGCTGGTCGCCGTGGGACTTCAAACCGTCAATCAAAGTCTTGGCGCGGTTGATTTGGTGGGCAAATGTTCGGTATAGCATCTCTTTCACCTCCTTCCCCATATCTTTGGAATCCGGAGTCCTCCCAAATAGGATCTTTTCCGGCCCCCAAAATCAAACGAGGCTGTCTGATTAAGACAACCCCGTGTAATATGGCAACATATAAAAATGAGATATTAAAAAATTTACCCCGCCGAATCCTTCTCCAATCCATTTTTCCAAGGGCGAAACCATTTTGCAGACCGCCAAAGTCGTTTCTCCCATCCTCAATATTGTTTGACTGATCTACAAAATCATTTCTCCCACCGACAATATTGTTTGGCTGGTCTGTAAAATCATTTCTTCCAACCGGCAATGTTGTTTTAACGACCTACAAAATGATTTCTTCCCTCCGCAATGTTGTTTTACCCATCTGCAAAATCAGTTCTCCCCTCTTTTTATATTCTTCGGCGGGAAATGATCCGAAATATCCGATACCACCAAAAACGCCGGGTTTAACTACACCACGGCATTTGTTAAAAGAACTCCCGGAAACCAACTCCGGCAGACTTAATGAGCGAAAATAGAAAAGCCGAGGTGCTCCTCCCCGGCTTTGAGTCTTCCCATATTTTACCCACTATCATTTTATCACGGAATTTTGAAAAAAGTGTATCGATTTTGTACCGGTAAGTCTAGATGCCTAGAAACCAACAAAAGATTTTGATAGGTCCAGCTTGGATTGGAGAACTAAAATGGAAATGCCCGAAACTCAACCCCTACCGGCTAAAAGCCGGGAGTTAGGATACCCATAGAGACTTCGGCCACCCCAAAGATATTCCGCTGGTCCTGGAAAACGGCGCTGACGGAGTGGGATTATTCCGCACCAAGTTTTTATTTATGGACAAAAACTCCCTTCCCACTGAGGAGGACCAATATCTAACCTACCAAAAGGTTCTACAGGACCTGAACGGTAAACCGGTCATCATCAGGACCCTTGATATCGGTGGAGATAAAAAACTTGATTACTTGCCGTTCTCTTAGGAATTAAACCCCTTCCTGGGTTACCGGGCATTACGGCTTTGCCTCGATCGGCATCGCGATGTTGCTGGTTTTTCTGATTAACATTTTCATTGCCAAATTTACCCGAATTAAAAATATCTTTTTGACCGGACATCATCTTTTCTGGTTTTCCTTCATCTTTGTCGCTCTTAGTGTGGATGGCGGGGATGAGGCCAACCGCCAAATTTTTGAAAGCTATAAAGACCGGATTCATTACTTATAAAAGATATCAAAGGGCTATGCCGGCAGGCCCCTCCTTACGGGACTATTGCAAAATGTTTTGAAATGAAGGAGATATACGATATCGATTGCAACATTCCCTATCCAAAAAGGGCATATATTGTATATCTCTATTATTTTATTCATGCAACACCGCAGCGTTTATAAAAAAACCTCCCGGGTGCCAACTCCGACAGGTTCAAAATTATCGTCATTTCAGAAAATAGCGAACTTCTTTCCCGTTTCCTTCATCCTTGAAAACTTTCCGTTCATTTTGTTTGCTTGGTGTTTCCAGTCCGTTTTGCATAGGCTTTATTGCCACGGAGCCTTGTAACGACATAGCGTTGGTTGTCTCCAGTGATGTATTCATCCCCTTGGGTAACCGGGGCGGAGGAAATATAGGCTATCGTTTTCCCGGTATCCTGATCCACTATTACGAAATAGCTGTACCGGACCGGCTGGGGTCGGCTTACTTTCGGCTCGGGGGTTGGAAAAATCAAAGGAGCCATATAACGGACTCCCAAAAAAATCAGGAGCGCTATCCCGGCAATCATCATCCATAACGTATAACTGACTTTCCTAATTCTCATGCTATCCCCCTGCGCTTTCATTAAACCTCGATCCGGCAAGTTCTTAATGAATAGGATTTTGAAAGTTACTTGCCAAATTCATAGTAAAGGTAGTGTAAACCGCCAGAGAAAATATTATTTACGATTGACAAAAGCGGGGATCTTTTTTATAATAACGATTAAGTAATTGCTTAATCGTTTTCTTGGAGGCAACGGCATGGAAAAAGAAACCAAAATTCATTCCCATTCTAACAATCCGGATATGTGTGACAGTTTTTGCCCATCAGACGACAATATTGAGGGTTTACGGGAAAAAGCCCTTGAAGTGGCCGGGTTATCGGAAATTTTCAAAGTACTCGGCGATGAGACCCGCACCAAAATTTTATATCTTTTAGCCCATCAGAAGCTCTGCGTTTGTGATATTGCCGTGATTTTAGAAATGACTCTTCCGGCGGTTTCCCATCATCTGCGGCTTTTAAAAGTCCTGCGGCTTGTCAAATATGTCCGGGAAGGAAAAATGGTTTACTATTCCCTGGACGATGAGCACATCATGAATATGATCCGCCAAGCCCAGGAACATTTCGCCGAGGGAAGGTAGTATGCTTGTCTCCATTGCTTGGTCATCATACTTCGATAACAACGAAAGAAGGTAAAAAGATGCGCTATTTACTGAAGGGATTGGATTGTCCGAACTGCGCCGCTAAAATGGAGCGGGAATTGCGGAAAATTCAAGGTCTTGAGGATGTAAGCGTCAATTTTAGCACACTCAGCGTAGAATTGCCGGAAAGCTTTGAATTCAAAGCCCGGGCTATCATCACCGGGATTGAGCCGGAAGTAATAATGGAACGAAAGGTGGAGAATACCGTCCGTTGTTCATTGGACGGCCTGGATTGCGCCAATTGCGCCTCCAAAATCGAATCGGAATTGAAAAAAATCCAGGGACTGGAAAATACCCAAGTTAACTTTGCCACCAAAAGTGTGGAGTTACCCGTGGAACTTTTGAAACGGGCCCAGGACGTTATTGGGCGGATAGAACCTGAAGTTACGCTGCGGAAGATCGAAGGCCGCGGAGGGGCCGCGCAGGAGGAAAAAGCGGAGAAAAACAAACTATGGATAGTAGGCAGCGCCGGCATATTATTACTCATCGGATTGATATTTAACGGCTCCTTGCACCGGACGCCATTTTCCTGGGCTGAATATGCGATTCTACTCCCCTCCTATCTCTTAGTTGGCTGGCCCGTGATCGCCAGTGCGGTGAAAAGGCTCCTTCGCGGTCAGCTCTTTGACGAAAGTTTTCTGATGACCATCGCCACCGGAGGAGCCATTGCCATTCATCAATTACCGGAAGCCGCCGGAGTGATGCTCTTTTACGCGGTGGGCGAATATTTTCAAAACCGGGCGGTTAACCGCTCCCGGCGTTCCATTACCGCTTTATTGAATATTCAGCCGGAATATGCCAATCTCAAAGAAAATGGCGGAACCCGACGGGTTACACCCGAAGAAGTGGAAGTGGGCCAACTGATTATCATCAAACCGGGTGAAAAAGTTCCGCTGGATGGTGATATTGTCGAAGGGTCCTCATTTGTTGACACTTCCGCCCTAACCGGCGAATCGGTTCCCCGTAAAGTGGAACCAGGGGAAAAGGTTTTGGCCGGTATGATTAACAGTCAGGGGTTATTAACCGTGAAAGTGGCCAAACCTTTTAAAGATTCTTCAGTGGCCCGGATTTTAAACCTGGTAGAAAAGGCCAATGAGCGGAAAGCCCCCACTGAACAGTTTATTACCAGATTCTCCAACTATTACACACCGGCGGTAGTTGGCATTGCCGCGCTGATTGCCCTCGTCCCTCCCCTGTTCATATCTGGGGCAACCTTCAGCCAATGGTTCTACCGGGCGCTGGTGTTATTGGTTATTTCCTGTCCTTGCGCTCTGATGGTTTCCATTCCTTTGGGTTATTTCGGAGGCATCGGCGGCGCTTCCAAAAACGGTATTTTGGTGAAAGGCGCCAATTTCCTGGATGCTTTGGCCGACCTGGATACCGTGGTTTTTGACAAAACCGGCACTTTAACCAAAGGAGTCTTCCGGGTGACCGAGATCGTTCCCAGGATGGGATTCACCCCTGAAGAAGTTTTAGCGGCTGTGGCCGGGGCGGAAATCTATAGCAACCATCCCATCGCCGATTCCATCCGGAGGGCTGCGGAAAGCGGCGGGGACAGCTTTTCAGAGGAAGATGTGTTGGATTATACAGAAATCCCCGCTCATGGCATTAGCGCTAGGGTAAAGGGCCGAAGGATTTTGGCCGGAAACGATCGCTTGATGCATAAAGAAAATATCGATCATGAAGATTGCAATATAGTAGGCACCAGCGTTTATGTGGCAATCGACGAAGTTTACGCCGGATATATCATCATCTCTGATGAATTAAAAGAAGATGCCAAGGAAACTATCGCCGACCTAAAACGGCTGGGCATCCGTAAAGCGGTCATGCTTACCGGAGATGAAAAAACAGTTGCGGAACGGGTTAGCCGGGAATTAGGTTTGGATGGTTTTTACGCCGAACTTTTACCGGAAGATAAAGTGACCAAAGTGGAAGAATTGGAAGGGGATTTAAAAAACAGGCGTAAACAAAAACTAGCCTTTGTCGGCGACGGTGTAAACGACGCGCCGGTAATCACCAGGGCCGATATCGGAGTGGCCATGGGCGGTCTGGGGAGTGACGCCGCCATCGAAGCCGCCGATGTGGTATTGATGGAAGATGCCCCTTCCAAACTGGTCAAAGCCGTAGAAATTGCCAGACGGACCAGCAGCATCGTCCGGCAAAATATTCTCCTGGCATTAGGGGTCAAGGGATTTTTTATCCTCCTGGGTTCTCTGGGAGTGGCCAGCATCTGGGAGGCCGTCTTTGCCGACGTGGGAGTGACTGTCCTAGCAGTCTTGAATGCCAGCCGGACCCTGCGGTATGGCAAAAACGCTTAAAGGCAACCGATGAATCATCAATAAAACGACTGGAATCCAGGTCAATGATAAGCATCAACGGAGGCACATCATGGACATATTGGGCGGTTCACTGGTTATAACGTTATTTTCTATATATTTGCTGCTATGGAAAACCAAAAGATTGATGCTGGTTAAGACCTCTGGGATTAACCCGGAGGTCTTTAAAAATTCCAAATCAAACTTACAAAGATATATGGGATTCATGCTTAAGGTGCTGACTGGTTATGTCGTCTTGATGATCCTTTTCCATACCGGTAATTTTCAAGTTTATTCCCTCTTCCGTCGTTTCGAATTATTGGATGGTTCTTTTTTCAAATCTGTAGGCTTTGGTGCCGGAATCATCGGGTTGAGCGTCTGTCTTTACGCCCAAATCAAGATGGGCCAATCCTGGCGGGTGGGTATTGATGAAAATGAAAAAACCGCATTGGTTCAGTCCGGTTTATATAAAATCATCCGCAACCCGACTTATTTGGGGTTGTTTGTGCTGAATTTGGGCATCTGGCTGATTTGGCCGACCTGGACCGTTTTTATTTTCAATATACTGTTCATCTATACCCTTGAAATTCAGGTGAGATGCGAAGAGGATTTTCTGGAAACTGTCCATGGCGAAGACTTTATTCAATATAAAAATGGCACCAAGCGATATATTCCATTGATCTATTAAGGCTGAAACGCACCCCTAAAAAAGGCAGTCCTGGAATATGGCGGTAGAGCGCTTTCCCATCATGATGTTGAATCCCAAGACAACTTATACCTTCTCCAGTTTCTTCAAGATTACCGCTACGATGATCCCCCATAAGATTACACATAGATTGTTAAACAACACGGTTTCCAAGGGAGCTTTCTCCGAGAGAAACGGTAATCTGAACATGATGGCCAGCGAACAAAAAACGAATGAAAGCAGCATTCCATAAATAGCTCCCTTGGTTTTATATCCCCGCCAGGAAATAACGGGAAGCAAAAAGGCAAAGATAATGCCCATGACGCCATCCCAAAGAAGCTGCTGAATCAAGGCAAATATTGTTTCAACCGCATTTTGCGGCAAACCTCTTAATACCAAAATAGCCGCCCAATCCAAAAAACGGATTTTAATGATATGAAACCAGTAATATGCGGGTAAATGAATCGTGCTAACGATCAATCCCGCACCAATTCCGGCGATAAATCCTTTCAATGTCTTATCCATACCAATCACCTTCAAAGCTGTTCATGAAATCAGTCCCCATCTATTTTCCGTATTTCTGCCCGAAATAAACCTGTTTCTGGTCATTTTGCAAGAAATAAGTCGGATCTAAACCCTTCAGCGTCTATCGAATCAAGGGGTTTCGTGACCGATGCCACGAATTTAAAATATTTCTTACCATTTATTCAGATACGGATGTCTGATAAATCAGGAAAACATTTGCAAATTATTTACCGTAAATAAAGGATTTCATCTCAAGATGTTGAATAATAGTAGCATGAATTTATAATTCGTAATACGAGGTGGTTGGAATGCATATCCCCGAAGGATACTTAAGTCCCCAGACCTGCGGTGTGATGGGAGCTGCCATGCTTCCCATTTGGACTATCGCAAGCCGAAAGGTAACGCAAAGCTTGGAAAAAAAGAATATTCCCATGATGGCAATGGGGGCTGCTTTTTCGTTTATCATCATGATGTTTAATATTCCCATCCCTGATGGAACAACCGCTCATGCCGTAGGGGCAACCCTCCTGGCAATAACATTAGGGCCATGGGCTTCCAGCATAGCTATTTCTATTGCCCTGATAATACAGGCTCTCCTTTTCGGAGACGGCGGCGTGCTGGCCCTGGGAGCCAATTGTTTCAACATGGCCTTTTTAGCACCATTTGCAGGTTATATGGTTTACAAATTCAGTTTGAAATTAAAGATCAATCAATCGATATCTTCCGGGATCGGGGCATATATTGGTATCAATATTGCCGCACTGGCTACCGCTATCGAATTAGGCTTACAACCCTTGTTGTTTCATAGTGCCAGCGGCAGTCCGCTATATTTCCCGTATGGTTTAACCCTATCAATCCCTGCGATGTTATTTGCTCACTTGACTGTAGCCGGTTTCGCCGAAGCAATCGTTACCGGACTGGTTATCCACTACCTGCAACAGGTCGGAGAGGATAGTATTTTATATCGGGCGTCAACGAATGTAAGGGGGATAGAGCAATGAAAAAGGCTGTCTTTGGGGCTGTGATGATTATTCTGCTCACTCCATTGGGTATACTGGCTCCGGGTTCAGCCTGGGGAGAATGGGGACTTGATGAAATCGGGCAGAAGGTTGGCTTTATTCCAACGGGTATGAAACGCTTTAACCAAGTCATCGCCAATCTATTGCCGGATTATGGGATCTCCGGTTTTGATAAAAACTTTTTTCAATCCGCTCTGGGATATATTTTATCGGCGGTCGTCGGTATTGCTGCAATAGCAGTTGTTTTTTGGCTACTGGGTAAATTAATTCCCGCGAAAGAAAACACCTGATTCCTCATTACAAATCAAAAGGCTAGTAATCGGGGGCTGTTTCAAAAGAAATTTTATCGTTAGCGATATACAATCCATGTTAGTTCATTCCATGATGTAAAATATTGTCTATCGCCTGGATTTTAAATTTTTTTTGCGTCAGCCCTCTCGTAAAACGTTCTCTAAATAACTACTCGATGATTGTGAAAGTTTTACTTAACTAGAGCGTATCTTCCCATTTCTGATTGCCGTTGATTTACGATACGCTCTACCAGTTTTTGATGCACCTTTCAAACCGTGCTTTTCTTCATCGCCAGATTACTTCGGGATCAATCGATTGGATGTCCGGAGAAGCTGTGAGACTCATAACCCGCCGTAACTCCTCATTGGTACCGCTAATGATTTTACGCACGCCTTCCATCCCTTCCGCTGCCAGTCCCGCCATGACCGTTCTTCCTACCATAACACCATTACCACTGCCACATTGGTCCGGGTAGCCCATTGCCAACAAAAAAAATCGTTAGGGTCCTAACTTAATTGTTGACTACCAAAACGAGTGGTGCTATACTATAAACAAGTTAGGAGCCTAACTAATTTAATCAAGGAAGTGCCTTTATGGAAAATAACGATACAGCTAAATTGTATACCGCTTTACACCGGCTGGGGAGACAACTTCACCGTTGCTCTCACCGGATGTTTCACATGGAGGAGTACTACCGGGAACAGTCGAGATTATTATTGCTGATTGCTGAAAATGAAGGCGTTATTCAGCGCGAGCTTGCCGAAGCCATGGACGTCCGACCCTCCTCCATGGCGGAGATGCTGACCAAAATGGAGCAACTCGGCCTGGTTCTGCGCAAACAGGATGATAAGGATCAACGGGTCTTGCATATTTTCCTGACGGAACAAGGGAATTCCGCCGTAGAAGAATCCAAAAAAGCCAATGCCAAACTGACGGATACCCTCTTCAAAGGACTTACGGAAAATGAAATCAGCGAGATGCTCCAGCTAACCGAAAAGCTTACCAACCATCTGGACTCCGTGGATTCTTCCGCTTTGGAGCAGGAAACGCCACGTGGACACCATCGCGGTTTCGGCGGGCATCATGGGTTTGGCGGCCATCACCACGGGATGCGGCACCACTCCGATTTTAACGACAGGCGGTTCTGGTAAACTTGTCTAGAAAGTTGGTGGATCAAAATGATGCCTGCCAATGCCCAACAAAAGTTTGTGCGCTTGCTCGGGGAAAACGGCCATCGGTTGACCACCCAGAAGCATGCGGTGCTCCAGGCACTGTTTGAGCATGATCGCTCCCATCTGACGGTGGAAGAAATCTATGAATGCACCAAAAATATACTGCCCAGCATATCCATTGCCACGGTATACCGGGCAGTCTCCTTTTTAGAACAGGCCAAGGTTTTGCGCAAGCTTCGGACGGATGACAAACATCATTGTTATGAACTAATCCATCCCGATGAACCTGAAGGACATCCCCATTGTATATGTACCCAATGCGGGAAAACCTTTGGGATTACGGAGAATTCCGTGGTACACATGTTTACCGTCTGTAAACAGGCAATCGAGTCCCGCTATCATTTCCGGATCGATTTGCAAAACATCCTATATTACGGGCTATGCGAGACCTGCCATGGTAGAACATGATGATGACCGAAATATCGATACAGAGGGGGTGAATACTTTTGAATTCTTTTTTAGCTGATGTTTCTCCGGCCGGAGGAAACCGTGAAAAGATCGGCATCTTGGTTGGAATGACAGGAATTCTTACCAACGGTTTCGTTTTCGCTCTGGAGTTATTTTCAGGCATATCCACCGGAAGCACTACCCTGACGGCCGATGCCTTTCATAATTCGGTGGATGCGGTTTCCTCCGTTGCGACCCTGGTAACCTTCTTCATTGTAAAAAGACCGGCTGACCGGAAACACCCCTTCGGATTTGGCCGGGTGGAATATTTGGGTTCCCTTTTTATGGGCATGGTGATTCTGGGAATCGGCCTGTTTTTTCTGGGATCCTCCTTTGAAAAGATTCTTCATCCATCCCCGGTGCGCTTCAGTGCTATTGCCTTGATTTTCATGTCCCTTTCCATCCTGTTGAAATTGCTTTACAGCCTTTTCAACCATAAATATGCCCGGATGGTTGGATCCCAGACACTGGCCGCAGCCTCCCTGGATGCTTGGGGAGATGTTTTGGTATTGACTGTAGCCACTTTTTCCCTGGTGTTTACCAAATTAACCGGAATTCCGGTGGACGGCCCTCTTGGCCTTGCCGTCTCCGGGTTTATCCTTTTCTCCGGTTATTCGGTCCTGAAGCGGGCCGCTGCATCCCTAATCGGAAAAGCGCCCGATCCGGCAATTGCCCAAACCATAGCTTCCGTTATGCACAAGGCCAAATATATGACCGGTATCCATGACCTGATGGTGCACGATTACGGGCCTGAAAAAGTAATTGCTTCCATTCACGTTGAAATTCCATCCCATGTGCCTCTGGTCAAGGCCCATCAGGCTATGGCCCAGGCTCAGGAGGAGCTGGAGAAACATGGCGTGGAATTGGTTATTCATATCGACCCGGTTGTGGCGCACACCAATCCACCTGCGGCCACCAGTTCGCCCTGGGCCAATATTCTTACCATTCCGCTGAAATGACAAACAGGGGGTAAGCGGATGAAGCATGAAGATTTGTCCTGTTCCGACCGGAATTATCTCGATTGCATCTATCATTTGAGTAAACTAACAAACTCCGTGCGCCCGGTCGAAATTGCCAATGATTTGCACGTTACAAAACCCAGCGTCACAAGGGCGATCAAAATATTAGCAGCCAAGGGAATGATTTATAAGAATTACCATGGCGAAATTGTCCTTACTTTAGAAGGGGTTCGGACTGCCCTCCTTATCGAATCAATGTAAAACCTTAAAGGGTTTTTTCAACGAAATTTGTGGAGGAAATTCCATACCTTCGAATCAGGATATCCTCAAAATGTCTTATATGATAAGTAATGAAACCCTTGAAGCGATTCAGGCATATCTAAGATTGTTAAAAGTCTGAAACCGCATGAATCATTCTGATGAATCACAACACAATATTAGCATTTGGAGTGGAAGCGATGGGAAACGATTTAATCATCGACGAGAATATGTATGGCCATGTTTTGGGGAAGACTGAAACGATTCCCATGCATATCGAACACAATTTCTTCAAGGAAAACGGAACGATTTTCCCGCCCCACTGGCATGAGCAGCTGATGGTGATGTACATTGCAAGAGGAACGCTGGAGCTCCAGTGTGGGAAGGAAAAAATTTTAGCCGGACAGGATTCCATAGCGATTGTGAACCCCAACGAGATCCATTCCGGAGAGAATCCGGAGGCGGATTTGGAGTATTATTCATTGAAGATTGATCTCCTCCTGCTGCTGGGAAACCAGCCTGATTTGCAGCAAACGATGTATACAGGACTGCTTTTGAAAAACCGGTTACGGTTTGAAAATAAGATTTCCCACGATGACTTTCTGCTGGGTTGTATGAAAAATATCATTCAAGAATTCGGGGATAAAAAAGAGGGCTATGAACTTGCGCTAAGGGGATTACTCTATCAAATATTGACTGCACTGCTGCGCAAGTTTACAAAAACCCTACCCGATCAGTCCGAAATGGATATGCAGTACCGAAGGTTAAAGCAGATCAAGCCGGCGATTACCTATATGGAGTCGCATCTGGCCGATAAAATTACGCTGGAGAATCTTTCGGAGGTTACCCATTTGAGCCCGATCCATTTTTCCAGGGTCTTCAAAACGGTATCGGGTTTTTCACCCATGGAATTTCTGGGCCGTCTGCGGGTTCAAAAGGCTTCGCAACTGCTGGTGAACACCGATAAAACCATTGTTGAAATCGCCATGGAAACCGGATTTAACGACGGCAATTACTTCAGCCGCTTCTTTAAAAAATACCGCCAGGAAACTCCTCGTGAGTTCAGAGAAAAATATGTAAGATGAATCAACCGGTAAATGCTGGACTTTAAAACCCTTTGATGCCAGAGCCAAAGGATTGCTCGACCGGTTTGATTCATATTACATCCCGGATTATCTGACAAATCCCAAATCCGGCCGGCTAACGCCCGGAAAAACTGGTGTTTATCCTCTCACAAGGCAATCCGGATCAAATGCCTATGTAGACATCGTCGCCAAATATACCGGGTTCGAGGGGAGGGTATTTATTCGAGCCCAAAATCCAACCCCAATAGCTTGGTGATGCCAACTTTTTCAATTAACTACAAAATCGGTAAAAATCCCTCAAGCCGCTCCGCTAGGAAAACGGCTTGGGGGACAGGATTTCCCCCCATGGGAAATTTTACATCACTACACTCTCTTTTAGCTCCTGGTTTGTTTCCGTTCCTTTCTCCGAATACTCCCCGGCCCGGAATCCGAATGCCGGCCAAACCTCTTGGGGCAAAGCAATCCGCACCAGTTTCCTAATCATGCCGTATTGCTTGTTGAGATTGGCCATGGTTTGTTCCTGCTCCGCCGTGGCCTACCTGGAAAGGGCTTTCAGATCATTCCGTTTTTGTTCATACAGGCTAGCCTGGTTATAAAGGGCGGTAAACCCGGCGACTACTTCCGCCGATACTCCCCAGCCGATCAACTGGTCGCCGTGGGACTTCAAACCGTCAATCAAGGTCTTGGCGCGATTGATTTGGTGCGCAAATGTTCGGTATAGCATCTGTTTCACCTCCTTCCCCATATCTTTGGACTCCGGAGCCCTCTCAAATAAGAGCTTTTCCGGCCCCAAAATCAAACGAGGCTGTCTGATTGAGACAACCCCGTATAATATGGCAACGTATGAAAGTGGGATATTGAAAATTTACCCCGTCGAATCCTTCTTAAATCTATTTTTTTAAGGGAGAAATCATTTTGCAGACCGCCAAAGTCGTTTCTCCCACCGGCAATATTGTTTGACTGGTCTGTAAAATCATTTCTTCCATCGCCACTGTTGTTTCGACGACCTACAAAATGATTTCTTCCCTCCGCAATGCTGTTTTACTCATCTGCAAAATCATTTCTCCCCTCTATTTATATTCTTCGGCGGGGGAAATGATAAAAAATATCCGATACTACCAAAAACACCGGGTTCCGCGGCGTTTATAAAAAAACCTCCCGGATACCAACTCCGGCAGGTTAGTGAGGGAAAATAGAAAAGCCGAGGTGCTCCACCCCGGCTTTGAGTCTTTCCAGTTTTTACCCACTATCATTTTATCACGGAATTTTGAAAAAAGTGTGTCGATTTTGTGTCGGGAACTCCGGAGGGCGAAAAATCAATCGAAAATTTTCATTATCCCAGCTTCAATTCAAAAATTACCGGGACTTTTCAAAAACAACGGACTCTCTTATACCTTTCAATCAATCACCCCGGTTGTTCTCTTCTTCGGACACCAACCGGTTCAAATCTTTGATGATGATAACATCCGCTTTGACTTCAATAATATCTTTTTTTTGTAAATCATGCAAAACCCGGTGAATGCTTCGGGAGGTAACGGCTAATTCTTCACTCAATTTTTCCTTGTTGATTTTAACTTCAATATGGGTGGTTTTGGCGGACACTTGCTTGCTTTTGGATAAAAGGTAAGAACATAATCTGGCCTTTAGAGGATAAAGAATATCAATCCCCGCTTTCAGGGAGTAATCATAAAATTCCCGCGATAACACTTTAATCACATAGGAGCTTATGTTCCGGTCTTCGGCGACCCATTTGAGAAAATGTTCCCGCTTGATTTCCAAAACAGTCAGATCGGTATAAGCCTCCACCGAACAAACAAAGGGTTTATTTTCAAAAAACTCCATCTCGCCAATGAAGCCCCCGCTTTTATGGGTGGCGATATTATATTTTTTACCGTTTTCTCTTGTAAAATAGATATCAATAAACCCATTGACAATGATATTCAAATTATCAATGACTTCCCCTTGATGACAGATGATCGTACCGGCTGGATACTCTTTAATGTTCCAATAATGAAGAATTTCGTAAGGACAGCTTTTGAATATTTCAAACAATACCGGATCGCCATCAATGAGCTCAACAATTTTTGATATTCTCGGTTCCATGAAGTTTTCCTCAAAAATGCTTTCATTGGTTGGTTCGCATTCGGGCAAACCAGCGGAATGTCCGCTAAGTAGGTTGTGCGCTGAGAAACATTACGCTTAAAGTCTAGCGCAAACTCTCTCATGATAATTTTTAGATGCGACCCTAAAAATCCTTCCTCTCCAAATAAATTTTTTAGTTTGTCATTTCGATGATTACCGAAATTATAAAATTTTTAAAACCGGTTTATAAACATTTTGATTCCGGTTTCTTCATCAGCAATCGCTGATATTGAGTAATTAAATAGTCCAATTGCGTACTGACCTCCAACAGATCATCATCAAAACGGCCCCGTTGATTCCAGAGATTATACATGATAGCCCGGGTTGCTGTGATCTTTGCTTTCAGATTGATTTCATCATTCATATATTCCATTGAATACCACCTCTTATCTTCGTTTCGTTTTCAAAAAGGAACTTTTCTATGAAATTCATATCAGGCAAGCCAAAATTATCTTGGTGTTTTTTCGAGAATCTCAGTTTCTTCCGCAATTTTTTATTCATTGCAAAGAATATAATACAATTTTTGGAAATTATAAATGACATCTGTCCTTCCGCTCAAATTTTTACGATGAAAATAAAAAGTCACCCGGTGGGAACCGCAGATAAATTATGTCATATAACAGGGATAATATTGTCTACCGGAAATATCTTGTTTGATCTTTATCCTCAAATTAATCATTCGTCCGTGAAATATGTCCTTTTTTTTAAATTGGCATCTACCAGCTAGAACGATTTTTAATTAAAGTAATTCTATAAATTTGTGTAAATTTATTGACTGATTTTCAAATAAATTCTATACTAAATATACTATTAATGTAAGGAGAGGCATTAAATGGAGATAAGAGGCTTTCTTGATAACCATATGCCATGCCTAAACTTTGATGACATTCTCATTGAACCCAGAACATCCGATGTTTTTCCCGAAGAAGCCGACATCAGTACCACCATGATCGCGGGATTAACATCCAGTCTTCCGATCATGTCAGCCCATATGCCCACCGTATCCAGTCCGGAACTGATCGCTGCCATCAGCGAAATGGGCGGACTCGGTACAATCCATAATGAAATGGCCATGGAAGAAATCCCCCCCTTCCTTTCCAAAGTGAAAAATTTCAAAATGGATCAGGAAAAATATCCCCATGCCGCTGCAACCGGCTCCGGAACCCCGTATGTCATTGTCGCCTGTTCTTCGTTTGATACCCAAAGGGCCGAATATCTTCTACAACGTGACGATATTCAATATGTCATATTAAATAATGTTCAACCCCTTCATGTCCAAAGCATTGAGAATGTTACCAAGCTATCCCAAAAATACCCTTTTAAAATTATTTTGGGAAATATCGCCAATAGCGAAGGCGCCGAAATTTTTACTCAATTACCGCTGGCTGCGGTCAAAGTAGGCTTGGGGCCGGGAAGTATTTGCACGACGGGAATCATATCCGGATGCGGCATGAGCCAACTGACATCGATTATTGAAGTATCCAAAGTCGCTAAAGCACACCACATGAAAGTCATCGCTGACGGCGGGATTCGAAATTCCGGGGACATTGTCAAAGCGCTGGCTGCCGGCGCGGACGGCGTGATGCTTGGCAAGTTATTTGCCGGATGTGATGAAGCGCCCGGCAAAATATTCAAAATCGATGGCAAAATGTATAAACTGTACGAAGGAGCAAGATATAATTCGGTTGAAGTTCCCGATATAACCGGTATCGATGATATCGACCGGTTTCTGACATCCGAGCGGAAGATGAAACACCGTGTTGAAGGTGTATCGGGATTAGTCCCCTGCATTGGACCCACTCATTTGCTTTTATACATCCTCGGTAAAAGTATTCAATTGGCTTTCGGTTTTACCGGCGCGAGAAACCTGCAAGAATTTCAGGAGAGGGCGATCTTCCGGTATGTTTCCGCCCATACCCACAGGGAATTGGAATCCAATATCGCCTTTGCGACCTCCGAATCTTTTATCTAACCTTATGAATGCCTTGGCTGGGAATCTAATTTAGATCCGCGGCTTGACATTATATCTGGATACACTACAGTGAAAAGAGATGGAAAATAATTATGGCCTTCGTTTTACTGGAAATTTCATTAGGGCTGCTGGTAGGATTGATGATGACCCTGCAAGGAATTATCAACACCGCTTTAGCCGGCAGGGTAGGCACTTATGGTTCAATATTTGTTTTAACCATCGTGAATTTGCTTCTGGTTGGCGTGATTGTCCTGATTTTTCCGAAAACCATTTCCCTCCAAAATTTACCGGGCCCAAAGGAATGGTATCTTTATTTGGGAGGAGTTTTGGGGGTTTTTATTCTTGCATTAATGATTTCCATTTTACCCCGAATCGGCGCAACAATGGGATTCATGTACATTATCATCGGGCAGCTCGTTGCGGCTTTGTTGGTTGATCATTTTGGCCTCCTGGGAATGCCGGTGGCGCCGATAACGTTTTCCAAGATCGCGGGAATCGTCCTTTTTTTGCTGGGGACATTTTTTGTAACGAGAACAGCATGAATTTAATAAACCTATGGTTTAAAAACCCAAAATCTTATGATAACATGATACTTGTATCGATTGAACAAGAAACGGAGCAACCGGATTACCCTAGCACCGTGGATGCAAGCATCCACCCTATTTCCGGGTAACTGACGATGGGCATCCTCAACGAAATGATAAGCATTGCAGGAAGTATTCAAAACGGGCTGAGAATGACGGATTGGGCTATGATTGGGCTGTTTTGCTGTTTTGTTGTCTGGATGGTATTTTTAACTCCGGCCAAGGCGTTTGTTCACAACAGGGTTCTGTCGTCCGGGATTGTCGTAGCATATACATCGGCAGTTCTGTTAAGTATTGGTTTTTCATCGGCAGGTGGAAGGTTTTACTGGTGGGACTTGATTATTTTGGGGATTATTTACGCCGGGATGTTAAATTTGCTTCCGAGCGTACCGGTAATTTCCTATCCCCATTTAATTCATTTCGAGTTGGTTTACCGGATCCTGATCGCCGTTTTGTTCTGGTATTATCTTTGTTTTCGTAAGATATCCATCAATTTTTCTTTAACCATCGGCTGGAAACCTTTACTGGTTACCCTGGGTCTCACCTTTGTTTTTATCCTTTTGAATATCTATATCGTTCAAAGGTTGAACTTTCTGCACTTATGCCCCTGCAGCGCAGATTGGAAAAGGATTTTGATTACCGCCGTTTATATGATGTTTATTGTCGCTCTGGCGCAAGAATTCTTTATCCGGGGTTTACTGTACGGCTATATTCAACAGTTTTTGCCCCGCTATGGAATGCCCTTGATCCTCAGTTCGCTGATTTTTGGATTCGGCCATATCTTTTACGGCGGTTGGCCCATGGTCCTCATCGCCACCGTTGCCGGCTTTTGTTATTGCCTGGTATATCAATTGACCGGAAACAACCTCCCCTGCGCCATCATCAGCCATACTGTAACCAATCTGGTGTGGTGGTTGTTTTCCAAGTAAGAGTTAATCCAGCGCCCGCTCCATCTTGCGCTTTTTAATTCCTATCCATTGCCTCTCCGAGGGCAATCCCAAGATCGTAGGAAAATCTCTCGTACTTCAGCAAGATGCAAATCTTGCCGTTCCAAAAGAAGAAGGAATATAAAGCCGCCTTATAAATACCCCGATGCAAGTCCCTTGGTTGCCCCGGTTACGCTGGTATATAATGATCCGCATATTTTATAACTATCTTTTGTAAGAATCGTCGCTCCCCGGAGGGAATTTTCAAATGATCGCCAAATAGGACCCCCCATGGGGCTTCAACCCAGGGCGGGCAAAAATTTCACCAATCGTTTTAAACAGAGCCTTTTTGATTGCCTAAGAATTGAATATATTCTCCGCCCCAGATCTTCAAGGAATCCATCACCGGTTTAAACTTTTCTCCAATATCACTTAAGGAATATTCCACTTTGGGCGGTATCTGGGTATACACTGTCCTGATGATCAATCCGTCCTCCTCAAGTCCTCGAAGCTGTTTGGTCAGCGTCGCTTGGGTAAGCCTGGGGAGTTCTCGTTGGATCTCGCTAAAGCGCATCGTTTTATCGGATAGCAGAAATAGAACGGACAATGTCCATTTTCCGGAAAGCAGTTTTTGCACCGTAACATAAGGGCATCGGCCAAAATCCTCTTCTTTCATGCTTGCCTCCTTTGGTATCCTTTTGGATACTTTGTATATTAAAAAATCGTACTTGATTAATTCTTAATACATAATAAAATGATATCAAGCAAAAAGCCATGGGTCAAGTAAATTTCCGGCAAGTTCTTAAAACCTGGGGGATTCATGGTAAATATGAAGGGGGTTTTTCCATGCAAGAAGTGTATGATTTTTTGAAGAAGTGCCAGACTTATTACCTTGCCACTGTTGAAGGGGATCAGCCAAGGGTGCGCCCATTCGGAACCGTAGATATTTTTGAGGGCAAGCTTTATATTCAGACCGGCAAAGTCAAGAATGTCTCTCGGCAGATGCAGGCCAATCCCAAGATTGAAATCAGCGCTTTTAACGGCAGCGAGTGGATTCGTGTCGCGGCAACCGCAGTAAGGGATGAGAGGATCGAAGCGAAAAAACACATGTTGGATGCTTATCCCAGCCTGCAAAAAATGTACCAAGCGGAGAACGCCAACACGGAAGTGTTATACCTGAAAGATGCCACGGCCACGATTTACTCCTTTAGCGGCGAGCCCCGGGTCATCAAGTTTTAAAACCTTTCCCGCTGGCCAAATCGAAGAATCATGACTCTCTTTTGGGTCATGATTCTTTTTTTTATATGTTTTTTCCCTTTGACTTTGCCCTTGGGGCGAGATGCTCGAAAAAAATTATCCTTGAAACCAATATTCAACCGGTATGGGTATGAATATGTATTTTGTTTGCCAAATCCAGTTCGGAAATTAACATTCCCCCCATCATCAAAATGGAACCGACGGCCATGTTGTAGTCAGTCCTTCGGTAACGCCTTGGGAATCGGGGATGATCATTGCGAAAAGGGTCCCAAAAACCGGTTCGGCGACGAAAATCAAAGCGGTATGGGTCGGAGAAGTGAATTGCTGAACAACAGCTTGCACGATAAAGGCAAAGGCCGTACACACTAATCCGGTTACCGTTACTGCTGTAATTACGCTGGAGTTCCAAACGACGGTATCCATTCCTGTAGCTATCCAGGCAATCGTGGAAAACAAAGCGCAAAACATGACTTGAAACGCGCCCAACAAAACCGGACTTTCCTCTTTGGTATACCTGTCAATCAAAAGGATCTGGAATGCGGAGCATACGGCGGATAAAAAAGTAAGTCCATTGCCGATATTACATTGTAAACGCACTCCTCCACAAAGGAAAAAAAGGCCCGTCAAAGCAAAAATCACACCGGTGAGGGAAGAACCCTCGAGGCGTTTATGGATGAACATCAACAAGGCGATGGGGACCATCACCACGTATAGACTGGTAATAAAGGCAGAAGTTGATGCCGCAATGTATTGAAGGCCATGAACTTGAAAGATTAATGACCCGAAAAGCATCAGCCCGATGAAGGCGCTTTGCCGAAGCACTCTCGGGCTTATTTCTTTATGGTGCCCGGCTTGCGCATAAATCGTCCCGGAAAATCAATAATAAGCTTGATTGGATCACCAAGACATTGCGGCGCACCGAGAAAAACTATTATCTTAAGAATCTCAAGCAAAGGAGAGTGAAATGTAGGTTGGAAACGGCACTGGGAGTTCACTATAATCCCCAAAACGACGAAATCAGTTTCCGCATCTTTTCGAAACACGCCGGGCAGATCCAAATCTACTTTTATAGTGCTCCTTATGGAGTGGACGAAGTTCTGGTAAGAAATCTTTCCCGGGATCAGGAGCGAGATCGGGATCAATGGAGCCTGACCCTCCCCCGAAGCGAATTGAAAGACGCCGGCCTGACCTCCGATTATTTTTACTATGGCTATCGCGCCTGGGGGCCTAACTGGGAATACCGGGAAGACTGGCAAAAAGGAAGCGAAAAAGGCTTTCTCTCCGATGTGGACGCTGAGGGCAACCGTTTTAACCCCAACAAACTCCTGATCGATCCCTATGCCCGAGAAATAAGTCACGACCCGCAGGTTGCCGATATATATATCGATCCCAACCAATATATCGACGATTATTACGGCGGCGTCCACCGGATGAAGGACACCGGCAAAATTGCGCCCAAATCGATTGGATTTTTCACCAGGAATCCGGCGGACTACGGCGTCAAACCCCGCAGGCTTTTAAAAGACGATATCATTTATGAAGTCAGCCTGCGCGGGATGACCATGCTGGATGGGGAAATTCCTCAAAATGAGCGCGGCACCTTCAAGGGGATGGCCCAAAAAGCAGGTTACTTGAAAGAACTTGGAGTAACGGCGGTCGAGTTTTTACCGGTCCAGGAATTCGCCGACGAGCAAAACGACGGAAACCCCCGGGGCGATAATTCCTGGGGCTATATGACGGTCAATTATTTCTCTCCCAACCGCCGGTTTTCGGCGGATAAGTCTCCCGGCGGGCCGATCCGGGAATTCCAAGCGATGGCGAAAGCTTTTCATGAACTGGGAATCAAAGTGTTTATAGACGTGGTCTATAATCATACCGGTGAAGGGCTTTTACACCGAAATGTCAATCAAGGCAATCCATTCACCAGAACCGAAATTGAGGAAGCGATTCGGAAAGCCAGTGTATACCGGAACAATTCTCAGCTTCAGGACTACCGGGCTGCTTGTTATTTGAGCTACACCGGTTTGGACAATCAAAGCTATTATTATCTCCAGGACCAAAACCGGCGCTATGAAGGGCGGGGCCAATGTGGCGGGAATTTAAATTATGACCAAGACGAGGTCAAAAAGCTGATGATTGACTCCTTAAAATATTGGGCTGATGAAATGGGAGTGGATGGCTTTCGGTTCGATCTGGCCCCGGTTTTAAGTATTACCAACGACGACGGCGACTATAGAGCGGACCCGGGGGCCCAAATTTTCGACCATATCAGCCAGGTGCTGCCTGCAAGGACGGTTAATTTTGAATCGGGAGTCGATCTGATCGCCGAACCATGGGGTGATAACAGCCAAATTACCTGGCTAGACAAGTTTCCGGAAAGCTGGTCGGTTTGGAATGATCAATTCCGGAATACCTTAAAAACATCTCTGAACAAATATGGAGCCACTCCCTTACAAGTCGGTACCCTATCCAAATCCGTATCCGGTTCCAAAGAAGCCATCGGAAAAAAACCATGGAATTCCATTAATTATTTTGTCTCTCATGATGACTGCAACTCGTTACGAAACATTTTCTCGTATGATAAATTTTTTCATCTCACGGAAGCGGTTGAAAATGACGATCAACTCAGCTGGAATCAGGGCGGCAGTATTGAACTGCAACAAAAAGCGATTCGTAATGCCTTCGTCCTGCTGATGCTCTCCGCCGGTGTTCCGATGTTTACCGGGGGTGATGAGTTATTCAGACCTATCCCCCCCTATGACAAAGACCGGGGGATCGGAAAGATGAATATGGTCTGGGTTGATAATCCCGAGGTGTATATCGATTTTGCTCCCTATCACGAAATGAAAAACCGCCTGGAAACGGGGGATCAACCGGCCTACCGGCATTTGATCGAAACCAGTCCGGAGCTTTATACTTTTACGTTTGTTCAAAATTTAATCCGCTTCCGTAGTCAACATGAATCTTTACGACCTTCCGCATATTATACCGGTGCGGTAAATCCCCGAAATGACTTGAAGGATATTTCCTGGTACAAAGCGGATGGTACTGAAATCACTGGCACGGATTGGAATGGTATCGATTTTATCGCTTACCGGCTCAATGCCCAATTCGAAAAAACGCCAAACCACGATGCCCAAGTCGGCTCCATTTATGTAGCCTACAATCGCAGCCCCAATCAGCAGCGGATATGGTTTCCCAGAAACTTAAGCGGTAAGCGATGGTACCGAGTTCTCGATACCGACAACACCGGTGGGTGGATGAGGGGTCATCAAAACTTTGACGGAGGCAGCACGCTGCTGGAAAACGATTATACTCTTCATGATCGTAGTATTTTAGTTTTGGTTGAAAAATAACGGATGGAGCATGCGAACATGATTGGAAAAATTTTTTCTTTTCCAAAGCGTTATTTTTCGGTTTGGATGCGGTAATTTTTATACCGAATATAAATCATATTGCTCATGCGGAAAAAAAGTAAAGTATCGCGATTAAAGCCTTATGGATTTATACGGTCGTTAACCCCCCACTGGATCCAAGAACAATAAACGGAAAGAGCCATCTGAATTCGCTCTTTCCGTAAGGTTGAATTTTTTCAACTCTTTTTCGTAGCATCTCGGTTCATTCTTTTTGACTCCACCGCCTAGAATCTCCAAACTGCGGTGATTAAATTTTGTAAGCACCGGTAAATCAGTGCGTTGGCAAATCAGACTTCCATTCTTTATTCTGTTTTGTCTTCGCAGGGAGATTCTTCACAAACTTCGGGGTTAATTTCTTCATGGGTTTCGACGATTTCATCCTCTAAATTTAGGGTTTCCTTCGAGGTAATTTCTTCCCCTTCCATCGATTATACCCTCCTTTCCTTTTTTATTTTGAATGCCATCCCATGAATATTCGAAAAGAACCGGCTTCATGCATGTTATAGAAAATTTAAATGCGTCATCAGTTTTATTCGGAATCTCCGGCTAAAATATGTTCAAAAATAAAAAAACGATTCCGAAAGGAATCCATAGTAAAAATAACAACATCGAAGGAAAACGGCATCTTATGCAATAAAAGTTATATTCCATCATAATGGCAACAGAATTTATAAATTTACATATTATGTTTTACCTTCCAAAAGGAGGTAATAGGGATGAACGATATCGAACAAATTTCCAGTATGAACCACTCAAGCGATCTTCTTGAAAGAGGTATCGTCAATGCTACATCAACTATCATTTCTCTATTGGATCTTGACTTAATCGGGATTCATCAGTTAAAAGTGGTTACAACGCTCGAAACATGGCTAAAATGCGGTGAAGCATTATGGTAGAACATAGCCAATAACGAAGCTTCCAAAACCGCCTTCGGAAAGACGAAGACGGTTTTGGTGTATGGAACAGGATGATCCGATATTTTAGAAGTTCTCAATCGGGTCCTTATGCATATACTATGGGTGTGCTGGCGACCGCTGGTATCACTGGTCTAAGTAAGGAAAGTAAAATCAATATTTGTTTTCACCCTTATCGCTAAAAGAAACCATGCGGCGGAAACCCATTTAAAAAATACATCAAAATAGTCGATCTATCGGGATTGATAAACCAGATTTTCCTCAAAATCCCTTCTTTTTTTATACATATAAACTTATTCTATAAGATCATTAAATGAATCTTTCATTTTGAACTTTAAAACCGTAAAAGCTGTTAAGGGGTTAATTACTCACTCCTATTCATAAAGTATTTTACAGTTAACTTTTACATGCAACCCAACATAGAATGTATTGCACCTGATATTAAGCAATATGCTGGATAAATAAAATTTTGAACAGGGTGCACCTCGTTTATATCGCGCATATAATAAAACAAACAATTGAGAGGAGGGCCTTCAAATGGCTGTAAAAACTAGTGTTGGTGCTTCCAGTCTTGTAGAAGTTCTTGATAGGATTCTTGATAAAGGTATAGTTATTGATCTGTTTGCCATTGTATCGTTGGTAGGTATTGAATTGCTCACTGTAGAAGCCAGGATTGTTATTGCCTCTGTGGAGACATGGCTTTGCTACGCGAAAGCGGTTGGCTTAACAGTCCACCATGAGCCTCATCTGTTGGAAGCCTAAATAAAAATGCTCAACGGGGGGTGAAACCATCCCCCGTCAATTTGTAAAGGGTTTCGTATAATGTTTCAAAAAGGTTGGTGAATGCATGTCTAAGCAACAAGATTTTTTTGTGATGACGCCCTCAATTCAGGAAGTTTTGGAAAGAGCCAAGATTTACTTAAAAGCCGGTTTAGCAGTGCACCTTACCGGACCCGCCGGAGTGGGAAAAACCACCTTAGCCTTGAAAATAGCCAAGGAATTAAACGATATTCATTACTTAATTCAGGGTGATGAAACTTTTACCCGTAATGATTTAGTAGGAGGTCTTTACGGATATTACCAAAAGGTGGTTGAGGATAACTTTATCTCTTCGGTATCGAAAATAGAACGTCGGTTAACCCCCATTTGGGTTGACAATCCGGTTGCCCTGGCTTGCCAGGAAGGCGGGATCCTTGTTTATGATGAATTTACCAGAGCCCGCCCGGAGACGAATAATGCATTGCTGGGAATCTTGTCTGAAAAAGTGCTTTTGATTACTGACCGAAGTGGAAAATTGAGCTTAGTTGATGTTCATCCCAATTTCCGTTTGATCTTAACAAGCAATCCCAAAGAATATGTGGGAGTTTATAAAACCCAGGACGCTTTGCAGGACCGGCTCGTCACCATTCAATTGAATCGGCTCGATGAAGAGACGGAAACGATGATTACTGCGAAACATAACAATCTTAAGTATAGCCAGGCCCTAAAAATTGTCCGTTTTGTCAGGGCGGTCCACGAAATAGAAAAACTACCCCATTCCACCACCCGGATGTCGATTATGATTGGAAAAATCTATCAATCCGAATTTCTTGAATCCTCCAACGAGCGGTTATTGATTCGCTGCTGTCGCGATATTATGGGATTGGATGAGGGGAATTTTGAGCAATTAGCAGATTTATGGGAGAAGGTAATTCATGGTAGCAAGCAAAGCAATTCTGAAGAAAACGCTAATCCAAACTTTTCATCAACTAGCAGCTGATATCCGGAGAATTTCAGAAGGAACCCACCGGCAGACCCTCACGGATATCGATCAAAAACTACCAGACCGCCGGGTTCGAATTTGTTATTCTGTGCGACCGTTGGTTCAGGAAAATTGTGATCCGGAGAAAACCTTTGACGGAGGTTTACAATCATGAAGTCAGGCCACGAAGTATACCTTTATGGAATCATACCGGCTCAGTTTGGTTTAATTCCCGACTGCCAGGGAGTTGCCGGTCTAAAGGTTTATGCGGTCCCCGTCGGAGGAGTCTCCGTTTTGGCATCCTATTTAGAATCCGAACTTGGTGATTTGAGTCTTGATGATGCCGTAAAACATGTAAAAGTTTTGGAAACGGTTATGAATCAATCAACGGTAATCCCAATTAAATTTGGCACTGCCGTTGAATCATTCGAAAGTTTAAAAAAGCTGATTCTGTCGAAATCCGATCTTTTAAAAAAAGAGTTGCAACGGCTACAAAACAGGTATGAAGTCGGGGTTAAAGCCTACTGGAAAAAAGAAGCGGTATTAACCGAACTCAAAGCGCGGTTTAAGGATCATGCCCGTTTGATTGCCAAAGCCCAATTGGATCCTCAAGCCGCGCTGGAGCTAGGGCAACGGGTCGAAACTGTGGTTGAGGAATTCCGCGCCAAAATGGAGAATACAATCCATCCTTATTTAAGCGCAGTAACCGCCGATAACACCACCGGTGAAATGATGAGTGCGGAAATGTTATATAACAGTTCATTCCTGGTAAATGCCAACCAGGACCTTGAATTAAAAAAAAGAGTGGAAAAGACCGCCCAGAAATACCCGGAAATCATTGAGTTTCATTATACAACCCGGCTTCCTCCTTACAACTTTGTGAAAATGAATCTCGGTTGGAGGGGAAAGAAATGATACTTTTGGATATTTTATCATTTCCCTTTACTGCCCCCGTCAAAGGCACAATTTGGGTCCTTGAGCAGCTCAGAGATAGAGCTTTGGCTGCAACTTCCGATCCGGATCAATTGAGGGCTGATTTGATTCAGTTACGGATTCAATATGAGCGGGGTGCAATCTCGGATGAAGAATATTCGCAAGAATCGGATATAATTTGGGAGCGATTGAAGTTGCTAACTGTCGATACGGAAGGTGATATTGATGGCGATGATGCCGACAAAGAGTAATAGTGTAACATTGGTGGATTTAATCGATCGGATTTTGGACAAAGGATTAGTCATTAATGCCGATATTGCTGTATCCATTGCCGGAGTTGAATTACTGGGCATTAAGATCAGGGCCGCCGTCGCTTCTTTTGAAACTGCCGCCCGGTATGGACTGGAATTCCCATCCGGCACCAATATCAATACCAATTCTTGGAAAGCCATTGAATGTGATTTGGAAGCCTGTCCAAATTGTAACAAGCGCCTACTAAAAGAGGATTTAATTCAATCCGGCTGTCCATGGTGCGGTTGGAGCAACAAACTTACCTCTATCGCAGACATCGACGAGGAGTAAACCAGTGCCCATCAAAATTGAAGAAGACAAACTGAAAGAAGGACTTTTGGGGTTGGTGGTGGCGCTTGTTGAAATCATCGCCGAAGTATTAAAACTCCAGGCTATACGGCGGATGGAGGAAGGTCTGAGTCCGGAAAGTATTGAGCGATTGGGACAGAATATTTATGATATTTTTGAAGTGATTGAACAGATAAAAAGAGACCAGGGCCTTGCAGAATCCGTCAACGCAATCCGGGAAAATTTAGACACAGTGATCGATGATTTTGTAAATACGCTGGTGAATCCGGAGGAATGGGTTAATCATGCCGAATGAAGAATCTTTAAAATCTATGGAACCCCTTTGTTACTTGATTTTGCTTATGAATTCCTTAGGGATGGAGGTAAATTCGAGTAAAATATCGGAGTTTTGGACCGGGGCATTGCAACAGAAAGCATTACCTGCAGAACTCATTGAATTAATGGTTTTTTTTTGGAAAAGATCCGGAAGGCAAAGGGATTTTAGCGCTTTGACCTGTCAGCCTTCCGTCTGCGCGGAAACAGGGGAGAGTATTGACCCTTCCAAAGTTTTTGACGGTAACAAAGGAATCCTAGAGAAAGCTCCGGAATTGAGGCCGTTGCGCGAAGTCAAAGAAAATGTCCCCGTAAAAGAAGTACCCGTCCAAGCCGGAACTCGTCAGGAAAATTCAACCCAAAAATCACCAAACAAAACGATGGAATCGATTCCTATACAAACGGCTGACGAGCTTCTCCCCGACGATACCCGTCTGTCGGGGCGTTACGTATATGGAATTGTCCTGGAAACCGATGATTTTCAGACAACCGGGATTAACGATAATCCGGTATATATGATTCCTTATCGGGACATCGGAGCTCTTGTCCATGCCTGCCCCTCCCATGCTTATGAATCAACAGACCGGGAACAAGTTGAAAAATGGTTGCGTGAGCATCAAAACGTATTGGATAGGGCTTTTAAACACACCAGTTCCCTAGTGCCCATGACATTTGATATGATTATTGACGGGTCGTCAGCCGCCAACCCCGATACGGTGCTGGAACAATGGTTACAGGACCGGTATGAGGCGATTAGAAATTTGTTGAACCAACTATCGGGACGGGCGGAGTATGGAGTTAAAATATATTGTTCCCTGGAAATGCTAACCGAAAAGGTTTCGAAAGAGAGGCCGGAGATTATTGAACTCACCAATAAAATTGCTTCCATGAATAAAGGGACGGCCTATCTTTTCAAAAGCGAGCTTGCTCAAAAAATTCGCAAAGCGGTTGAGGAGGAATCCAAGAGGTTGGCAAAGGAAATCTGCGCCAAAATTCGTCCGCTGATTTCCGATCTGAAGGAAAACAAATTGGATACTGAAGTATCCAATAACCAAAAGCCTATTCTCAATATTGCGATTTTGGCCGATCCGGGCAAAGTGGAAACCGTTGGTAATTTATTGGAAAATTTACAAATGAGCGGCCAATATACGATAGTCTTTACGGGACCATGGCCTGCTTATAGTTTTGTTAAGGATCTGGAATGATTGGCATGGGAGGTTAGTATGGAACCGGTTCGCGATTATTCGGCCCTGGTGGATTTACTGGATCATGCGCTCCAAAAAGGGTTATATGTTTCGGCTGATGTGATTATTTCAGTGGCGGATGTACCATTGATTGGACTGAATCTGCGACTGGCTTTGGCAAATATTCAGACCATGCTGAATTACGGTATGATGAAAGACTGGAGTGAGGCGCGACATAGCCTGGAAAAAGAACAAAAAATAAATCAAATCGGAAATGGGGGGTGAGTTGTGGAAAAGGTAGTGACACACGTGCGTAGCAATATTTCAAAAATTAAATCATATGGGAGAAACCGGCGTCGGGAAAATTCAACAGTCATCAATGAGCAGCAACAAAGAGTGCAACAATTAATCAACGCCAAGACCCTTGAATTTCAAAAAAAAGTTGAAATGATACAGCAAAAGATGAAAGAAGTCAAAAAGCATGTAAGACAAACAAGAAACCGATTAAATTCCTTTCACCGATATTTTGATGAATGAATGGAGGAAATGATGATGAGCGGAGAAACCAAATATAGCCCTTTCCTGGATATGGAAGACTTAATTAAACTAGGTAGTCAAAAACTAGCCGATTTAATTGGGCTTAAGCTTTTGGCCGTTATCGAAGTGAAGCGCCAAGAGGAAAGCGGTTTAACGATGAAACTTGAGTTCATTGAGCGCGAAGGAATCCCGGATACCATGGATATGGTGGGTTTATATGAAGCGGATTTTGATCCGACCGGCCAATTATTAAATTATTCCCGTGTTGACATGCGGAAACGGGGCGATTGCTACAATTAATCCCTTTTTTATCCCAGCAAACTGGCGAAATCAATCTTATCATCTAAGGGTCGCTTCACAATTGCGGCCTATTTCTTTGAATAATTCTTCCAAGGGCAGTAACGGTAAAGGGGCTACTTCTGAAATTATTCAAGTTATTCCGGATCTGCCCAAAGGCCCTTTAAAAGCGAAACATTCCGGAAGGAAAGAATCGGGGAATATTTCTTGCAATGAACCGATAGGGGCATTGAACGGATGAGGATTGGTTATAAGTCAACCCCCGTTATTCCGCGATTTTACCAATAAGAAAGACCTATGCTGGACAGACCACGGCCACTCCGGATACATCCAAAAAACGACCGCGTTCCTTATGACAGCCCGTTTGAAGGGCTGTCACGGGTAATACCTCGAAAACCTTTATTCGTTTCGATTTTCTTCCAATATCAACTGCCGCAGATCTTGTTCGCCCTCTTTACGATAATCAATCGAAAATCCATAAGTTTTTAAATCGCATTTTAGGACGGCTTCGTATAAGCCTTGCCTCCGTCGAATTTCCAGCAAATTACTTTCCGGACAATTAACCTCAATTTCTCCGTCAAAGGCAGGGTATTCATTTCGAAAACGCATTAAGGCAATCAGCTTTCTGACTACAGGTGCTTTGCAACCTTGATCAATCTCCGGCAATGAATAATTATGGCGGTTAATTGAACGGTGATCGGGACTTCCCATCAATGCCTCAACATCGTTTTCCCCTGCCAACATGCCGACATAATAAACCTGGGGTATACCCGGGGCGAAAAACTGAATCGCTCTCGCCAAAAGATAAGCATTGCTATTTTCGTGTAACAGGGAATAATAAGTACCGTAAAGCTGATAGGATTTAAAAAATCGCTTTTTTTCAGGATGTAGCGGCTTATAGGCATAAGAGAGGCGGTCCTCCATTTTTTTAATAACCGCCTGAGCCTGCCGGTTATCCACCCAATCGAAGGCATCATAAACACCAACACCGTCATGGGTATCCAAAACGGTAAACTGATTCCGGGGGCATATTTGAAGCCAATGGGCCATTTTTTGCGCATTTTGGGTGTAGAGCGTATGTAACATCAACAATGGCAATACAAAATCATAACTCCAAATTCCGTGCCCGGCAAATTTAAGGGTTGTCCGCCAGAGATCGTGTACTTCCGGCAATACAAGCATGCCTTTCCTTTTCAGCGTATCCCGTAAATCGGTAATCAGTTCCCATATCTCAGGCTCTACAAAAAAACAATGGGTCCCCTTGCGTTTTGTAATATAACCATAGGCGTCCAACCTTACGATGGAAATCCCTTTTTCAGACAGCCACCCTAAATTCTCTTTCAGATAGTTTATGGTGACAGGCCGGGTGGTATCGATATCAAGTTGCTCATCGGTAAAGGTACACCATAATTTACGAGTCTCACCGTCCGGAAAAGTTACCTCTTGGCAGGGCTCTCCGTCTTTACGGCGGTAAAGCAACTGCAGTTCTTCCGGTGTTGGCCGTCCCTCACCCCAAAAGGTGTCATAGCGCAAAAACATGTCGGCATAAAGGGAGTCGTCTTTCTTTTCCAAATAATCCCGAAACTCCGCGCAACGGCGGGACACATGATTGACCATCATATCACACATTAAATAGTAATCTTGAGCCAGTTCCTCAATGTCTTTCCATGTTCCAAAGTTTGGGTCCACCTCCCGGTAGGTTATGGGAGAAAATCCACGGTCCCCGCTGGAAGGAAAAAACGGCAGGATGTGAATTCCTCCGATAGCCCCTTGAAAGTATTGCCGCAAAACCGTTCTTAATGATGATAAATTACCACCCATGCTATCGGGATACGTAATGAGCATAATCTTATTTGTAATTGATCCCAAACCAGGAATGGTCTCCTTTTTATTTAATTGCGCCATCCATTACACCTGCAATGATATATTTTTGTATAAACAAATAAATTACAATCACCGGGAGAACGCTCATAATCAATGCGGCCATAGCCAAACCAAATTCTGCTGTGTATTCCCCGAAAAAATAAAAAGTGGAAAGCGGAATCGTCCGGGTTTTTTCTTTAATCAGCACCAGGGAAGGGAGTAAGAAATCATTCCATATCCATAGAATATTGATGATTAAAATGGTTATCGAAATCGGTTTCAAATTCGGAAACACCACTCGCCAGAAGCATGAAAAATTAGAACAACCGTCAATCATGGCCGCTTCTTCCATTTCCTTGGAGATTCCCTTGATAAAACCATGATACATAAAGGTAGTCATGGGCATACCAAAACCCAGATAGAAAAACACCATCGCTGTTCTGCTGTTCATCATCCCCAGTTTTCCGAATATCGTAACAAAAGGAATCATCAGCGACTGGAACGGGATAATCATCGCGCATACCAGCGCCAGAAATATCATTTTATTAATCTTCCAATTCCAGCGTACCAACATATAAGCAAGCATGGCGCTAAACACGATTAAGACAATTTGGGACAATCCCGTGATGTACATTGTATTTCCCAATATAACATGAAAACCCATGGTTTTCCAGGCGGCTGTAAAATTATCAAGCGCCCAGGAGCCAGGAAGAGCCAGTGGATTTTCGATAATTTCCATCCGGGATTTAAAGGCATTGATCAGAATCAACCCAAAAGGAAAGATCATCGCTATCAAAAAGAATAAAGCCGCCAATATTTTTAAAAAAAGGGCAATGCTTTTCATTTTTTTGTTTGCACTCATAGCGAATCCACCTCCTTATTTTTAAGAATCGAAACCTGCAGCACAGCTACGGCAGCGACAATCGCAAACAATATAAACGCTTTGGCTTGACCGGGACCGAGATTCTGGTTTACAAATGCATCGTTGTAAACATGCATCGCAATTAACTGGGTCGAGTTATAGGGACCGCCTTTGGTAAGCGAAAGATTGACGTCATATACCATAAAAGCGCGACGCAGCGTCAAAAACAAAGTGATGGTAAATGCCGGCACCATCAGGGGCAGCTTGAGTTTTAAAAGTCTCTGCCAATTGGACGCCCCATCGATTTGGGAAGCTTCCATCAGACTCCGATCAATTCCCAACAGACCCGCAACATAAATCAGCATCATATACCCTGCATTTTGCCATACACTAACAATGATTAAAGTCCAAAGCGCAGTTTGGGGTTGGGTAAGCCAACTCTTGGCCAGCAAATCGATGCCCAGTGTCTGTCCGGCAAAAACAAATACCCTGGCGAAAATGAATTGCCAGATGAATCCCAAAATTACCCCGCCGATCAAGTTCGGCGTGAAATATCCGGCACGACATAAATTTTGCCCTTTAAAACCGCTGGTAACCAGAGAGGCCAGAAAAAAAGCCAGCAGGTTTGTTAGAATAACCACGAATAAAACATAGACGAGGGTCAATTTCATTGAATTCCAAAAATCCCCGCTATGAACGGCAGCGGCATAATTGCTTAAACCAATGAATTTAATATTATCTAAGACGCCCGTCCAGTTGGTAAAGGATAACAAGAGTCCGCAGATAAACGGGATCATTACCACGACAATGAATGCCAGCAGCGGCAATAAACCAAACAAGGCAAATACCTGAAACGATTTTTGCTTTGTTTTCTTCTTATGCATTGTAAATATCCATCCCCCAATCATTTTGATTTTTTACCATATCTCCATCGATTCAAGGTCAAAACTTAATTTGTTACCAGAAGCAACCCTTTTACAAATTAAGAGGTGGATGTCGAATCCACCTCTTAAATGGGCCTTTGGATCTTATTTGGACATCTCCAGCCAGTCTTTTTTGAAAGAATCGGCGACATCCTTCCGGGTGCTTGCCCCATCCAAGTACCGCTGCATGGCAGCTCCGAACTTTCCCGTAATCCCGGCTGGAAAATAATCGCTCATCCGTTCCAACGTTTTCCCTTTTTTCATGTAGGAAACGATTTCCTGAGCCAACGGATTGGTGGGCTGAACGCTGAATCCTTTGTAAACCGGCGTAAAGACCAAAGTGTTGATATACGCTTGCTGACCTTTGGAGCTTGTCAGCAACCAATTGAAAAAGTCAACTGCGGCAGCTTGTTGGCTCTTGCTGGACTGTGTGCCGTCAATTGCGAAGAAAGAATGAGTAAGCGTAATTTCGCTGTTGCCATAATCACCCGGCTCATCGCTGATCGGATAGGGCATAATCCCTACTTTGGCATCGCGGTTCATTGCTATGATATTGGGATATACATAATTACCGATTACCCAAAATGCCACTTTATCCTTAGCCATAGCAAGTTGATCATCTTCATAAGCGTTTCCTAACGGTGATCCTTTGTGCATGTTATAACTCATCAGCAGATCAAAAGTATCCATCCAACCGTTAAAGGCTTTATTGTTCATAAAATCGAACTTGCCCTTCGCGCATTGGGCGAGGATTTTTTGCCGTTCCTGATAATCCTGGCTCATATCGGCGTATAAAATGGATGTCATATGGGAGCCAAGAAGCCAATCCATATTTGAAAGCTGTACCGGGGCGTATTTGGTTTTGGAGATTTTTTGAAGCAGCTCTTTCAGATCTTTTCGGGATTTGATGGCAGAAGGGTCAAACTTTTGTCCCGTAGCCGCCTCAATAACTGTCTTGTTATACATGATCCCGATGTCTTCGGCAGTGGTCGGTACGGCGTAAATCTTACCATTTATCGTTGTTCGCCGAACGGACCAGTCATAAGCGGCTTTGGCAAACTTGGTATGGCTTATATCAAGAAATCTGTCTTTAAAAGCCGAGAATTCAGGGCCGCCTACCATTGTAATGGTTGGAGCGTTACCGGAAGCATACAGTGAGGTGAGTTTTTCATAAATCGTTTGCCCGGAAAGGGGAATCGTTGAAATCGTCACATTCGGATGGGTAGCGGTATACGCATCAAAGGTCTTGCGAAACTCCGTAACAATCTCGGGTTTTGTAACCAAAAAGCTGATTTCTACTTTTTGGGGGGCGGAATTTGCAACCGCAGAGATTACTAAAAAAGCTGAGAACACAATCAAGACGATTAATTTTTTCATATGCATAAAATGGCCTCCCTCTCTTATTTTTGATTGTCCGGCAACATCTTACCCGTACAATCTCCCGGCGACACCGGCCGGATCGCTTTCACTCTCATCATTCATGGTATCACTATAACAAATTCCGATTTTAAATAGACACCTTTTATTGCTGGAAATGTTGCAAATGTTGCCCTTTTCTCTCCGGCTAATGGGTATCGGTCTCTCCCAACCCACCTATCTTGCTTACGAAGTTATTGCTTTTTAGGACTTTACAGTATTCGCGCGGCGTCATTTTATACACCGAACGGAAGGCTTTTAAAAAATTCGAATAATCTTCGAAGCCGCAGAGCTTATATACATCAGACACTGCGGCATTTTGCAACAATAATTCGCGGGCCTTCATTAACCTTTTTTTTCTACAATAATCCAAAATCGTCAGTCCGGTATGTCTTTTAAACTTTCGCGATAGATAAAATTTGCTTAAAAAAAATTGCCGGGAGATTTGATCCAACGACAGCGGTTCGGTATAACGATGGTCAATATATTCCATAACCTTTTGAGCCAACGTATCGTTGCGGTTATTATTTTCTTGCGCCCCATATTCCTGCGCGCTGTAACGGTTCAATAAAATCAATATCTCGTGTAAATACGCGTTTACTAAATAACTGCTGCCCTGCTCCGGATGGATGTATTCCCGGTGCAATTTTTGCAAGGAGGCCGACATATCCTGCCATAATCTTTCCGGCAACCGGATAACGTCCTTTTTTCCTGGAGATTCAAAAAGACTGATGAAGTCTAGCCCCGGGAGTCCTAAGTCCGAGACACTGTCCCTGGTCATCCAGATTACATAACGCACATAGATTTGGGTCATATCTTCCAGGATGGCCCGATGCAGTTGCTGTTGATTGATTAAAACAATATCTCCGCTTTGCAGGTTGTAAATTTTATTGTTTATAAAATAACTTGCTTTTCCCTGAACATGAAAATATAGTTCGTAAAAGTCATGGTAATGTAATGGGTGATCGATCCGGGGGATATTGTTTTTATAGTAAATCTCGTATTGGGGGGAGTTCATCGTATCTTTCGGCACAATGGTGTTCATGGTAACCTCCCTTTTTTGTGGAGTAACCCATTGGATAACTGCTTGGCTGTGGTTTCCGGTATAAGTTATAGCGATGTTCGACACGGTATCCACATTTACCTTTTTACCTGCTATTTCACTTGCAGAAAACCGGACATACTGTTGTCATATTATGTGTTTTATAATGGACCTGAGGTGATGGTGATACAAATCAATAGGCTGTTTGAAATCATATACATTCTGCTCAATAAAAAGACGACAACCGCCAAAAAACTGGCCGAGCGCTTCGAAGTCTCGGTCCGGACCATCTACCGGGATATTGATACGTTGTCTGCAGCGGGAATTCCAATTTACGCCAGTCAAGGCAAAGGTGGGGGCATATCCCTTCTTGACGACTATGTACTCAATAAATCGGTCTTATCGGAAAGTGAACAAAATGAAATTTTATTTGCGTTACAAAGTTTAAATGCCGCCCAAAGTCCGGAAACCGACAAGGTGCTTTCCAAATTGAGCGGTTTTTTCCATAAAGACATGGTCAATTGGATTGAAGTTGATTTCAGCCCCTGGGGCAGCGGCAAGAATGGGGCAGGGCAGTTTACCACTCTCAAAAATGCCATCCTCAACCGCCGCATCATTGAATTTGATTATTTAAGTTCATCCGGGGCAAAGGGCTACCGAAGGGTAGAACCGGTGAAACTCATCTTCAAGGTGCGCGCCTGGTATTTGCGGGGATTCTGCTTATCAAAAAACGCTTACCGCACCTTTAAAATCTCGCGCCTGTCCAACCTCCGGATGACGCAGGAAATATTTGCAGCAAGAGCACAGGCAGATCCGGCGGAAGATGGAAAGGAGCTTTCCTCTCAAAAGTGGATTCTTCTCCGACTGAGGATTTCTCAGGGTGGTGCTTATCGGGTTTACGATGAGTTCGATACGGAAGCGATTACTCAAAATCCCGACGGTTCTCTGGGAGTCGAGGCGTTTTTACCGGAAAGCGGGTGGTTGTTGAATTACCTGCTTTCGTTTGGAGCAGACCTGGAAATTCTGGCCCCGGAACCCATCCGGAGCAGCATCCAAAACAGACTGGAAGAAATTCTCCTTCCATACCAAAATAAAAAGAGATAACCTGACCCGGTGCCGTCAAGTTATAGCCGCTATAATCGGAATATGCTTTACATGATAGAAATCCAAAAAGGAGGATGGTCCATCTGAATATCAATCAAGATAACTCAGGGATTGCAAAAGAACTGGTGGGTAAACGGGCTCTGGTAACCGGCGGGACCCAGGGCGGAATCGGTGAAGCAATCGTGAGGCGCCTTGCTCTTGCCGGATCCGTTGTAATCACCACTGCCCGTGGAACTCCTGCCGATTTGAAGGATCCCGGTTTATTTATTCAAGCGGATGTCAGCACCCCCAAAGGGACTACCAAGGTTGTCAACGAGATCCTGGAACGTTTTGGCGGTGTGGACATCCTGGTTAACAATGTGGGCGGATCCTCCGCCCCGACCGGCGGCGTTCTCGCGCAGCGCGATACCGATTGGCAGCTTGCATTGGAAACCAATTTGCTGGCCGCGGTCCGGCTGGACCGGGGATTGCTCCCGCCCATGCTCAAACAAGGTTATGGGGTGATCATTCATATCACCTCGATTCAAAGACGCTTCCCCGGTGAAAATACCATGGCCTATTCAGCGGCTAAAGCCGCGCTCGCCAACTACAGCAAAGGGTTGGCCACTGAACTGGCGCCCAGGGGGATCCGTGTCAACAGCGTTGCTCCGGGTTTCACGGAAACCAAAGCTGCCGGGGAACTCATCCAACGCATGGCCCAAAATTTAGGAACCGATTATAACGGCGCCAGAGAGGAACTGATGAATTCTCTGGGAGGTATTCCCATCGGGCGCACCGCCCGTCCGGAGGAAGTGGCGGAACTCGTCGGGTTCCTGGCGTCCCCCCGGGCATCCTATATCATTGGAGCCGAGCATATCATTGACGGCGGAATCATCCGCACCATGTAAAGGAGGCTGACCATGAGCAATCCATTTCCATTGCCAAAACCCGTTGAAGTCCATTTCCAATCCACCAATGCCGGCGATTCTGCGGCATTCCTTTCGGCTTTCTCCGATAACGCCGTGGTGGTCGACGCCGGCAAAGAATATCACGGGAAAGCCGCTATCAAAGAGTGGAGCGACCGCACCTATTTTCGGGATCATCTGCGCCTGGAGATTACCCATGTCGCCCAGGATGCCAGGGAATCTGTGGTTACTGCCAAAGCGGACGGTGACTATGATAAAACCGGCTTACCCGATCCGCTCTACCTTGACTTTCATTTTACGGTGGAAGAAGAAAAAGTGAGATTATTGCGTATTGTCCTTTCCTCTAACCCCAGGGCCATCCCATTGCCGCAGCCGGTGGCCTCGTTTTATCATGCCTCCGATGTTTATGACGCTGTTCTTCTCGCCTATTGCTTTACCGAAGACGCCGTCTTGTATGATGAGGGAATAAAATATCCCGGGCCCACCGCTATCAGTGAACGAATCTTGGAGGCAAACCGGGACGCCAAGGTAATGATGGACATTACCCACTATACGGAGCAATCCGGGCAGTCGGTTGTCACCGTTACCGTTTCGGGTGACTTCGAGGGCAGCCCGGTTCCGTTGGATTTTCATTTTACCCTGGAAAAAGAAAAAATCAAAGCCTTGACGATCACATTGGCAGGTGAACTCGAATCATGACCACGAACCATTTCATCCGGATAAACGAAGATCAATGCACCCGGTGCGGGCTTTGCGTGAAAGTTTGCCGGGGGACCCTTGCCATGGGAGAAAACGGTCCGGTGGCTGCCCATGATTTTTGTATCGCCTGCGGGCATTGTACGGCCATCTGTCCTTCCGGCGCGTTGGATCACGTCCGGGCGCCTCTTTCAAACCAAATTTTGCTTGGGAAATCACCGGTGCCGGATGCCGACACCGCGGCCCGGTTTCTGCGCTCGCGGCGGTCGGTCCGTTCATTTCAAAAAAAAAGTGTGTCACGTGAAACGATACGGGAACTGCTTGACATCGCCCGGTTCGCGCCGACGGCCTGTAATTCCCAAGGTGTTTCTTACCACGTTATCGATGATCCGGATACCTTACGGGAAATCACCGCCGTGATCGCCGATTGGGCCGAAGAAGATTTAAAGAAGGGTGCTTTGGGGAGATCACCCTGGTCCTCCAATACCGCCAACACCATCGGCCGCTACCGGGAAAATGGCGAGGATACTGTCTTAAGAGATGCTCCTTGCTTAATCATTGCCGTCGCGGAAAAAAGCTGCTTGCTCCTTGGCCGGGACAATACCCATTTTGCCCTCGCCTATGCCCAGCTTTATGCACCAACGTTAGGTCTTGGCACCTGTTGGTCCGGGTTGTTCGAATATTGCGCCGCGGCGGAATATGAACCCCTGCTCCGGCTGATAAAGATTCCTGTGAACAAAGCCATTACCGGCGCTTTGATTGCGGGATATCCGCTTTACAACTTCAAACGGTTGGTTGACCGGGACCCTCTGGAGATAACCTGGCAATGATGGGGATTGCTGTCAAATCCCCTATCGGAGCCTTCATCATCAACTTATCAAGCAAGCGCCGGGCAAAATTTTTCCGCCCGACGCTTTTTATGGGTAACCCGCTCCTTCTTCCCTTTGGCGCTTCAATCCCCTATGCCCTGGAGAGGCCCCGCAGCGATCCTGGCCCAACCTATTTCTTTCAATAATTTTTCCCTTTCACCAAAAGGTTAATTTTATCAAGGCGTTTGGTATATCCATCATAATCACTCAATAAGATACCCATATAAAGCATGTCCACAATGGCTAACTGGGAGATCCGCGAAACCATCGTTTCACTATAGAATGCAGTCTCGACATCACCGGTGTATAATGTGATATCTGCAAACCCGGAAATGGCCGCCGCTTTAAAATTGGTTAGGGCGATGGTTTTCGCTCCGGCTTCCTTGGCTATCCTTAAAACATTGACAGTATCCATGGTGCTGCCGGAATGGGAGATGGCGATGGCCAGATCTTTTGGTGTTAAATGGCTGGCGCAAATTTGTTGGAGATGGTTGTCTGAATACGCCCTGCAATGGAGTCCGATACGCAAAAGTTTATTCGTCATATCACTGGCGATACTTCCGGAATTTCCGACACCATAGACATCGATAATGTCAGCCTCCTGAATCATTTGAACGGCCATTTTATAGTGATCCAAATCCATGATTTTCAAAGTGTCTTCTAAAGCTTTCAGTGTCATTCCAATCATTTTGGCAGGTATATCTTCAATTTTTTCATTTTTATCGATATGCAGTTCCACCAGCAACTCCCGGCCGGAGGGGTGAGTTCCGGATTCTCTGCCCCATTCTTTGACTAATTCCATTTTAAATTCACTGTAACTATCCCAGCCGATATTTTTCACAAAGCGTACAATGGTGGGTTCACTGACTCCTACTTCCTTGGAGAGTTGCGCCAATGTCATTGTGGAAACGGCATGTCCATTGCGTAAAATGTAATCGGCGGCTTTCTTTTCTGAGGCCCGAAGCGAGTTATACATATTTTTTATTTTATATTCATAGGACTCATTGGTATTCAAGTTCCATTACTCCCTTTATTTTGCTTCCTTAAACTATATTTTACAATAAAATAGTAAAACTACAAGCTTTATCTCCTTATTTAACCGGAGAGCGCGAGCAGATCGCTACAGAAATACATTTGCTTTTGTAGTAAAACTACATTATAATATGAAAAAGGAGAGCACTTATCGATGTTCGGGTTCCGGTAGTTTTTCTTTGGGATTTGAACATTCAATAGGAAATAAGTGTTAATCAAGAATGATGAAACCCACCAAAAAAGCCGCCGCAATGTCCCTTGACGAATTAGGGGCCTACATTGATCAATCGGTGTTGAAACCCGAATTTACCCAGGCTGAAATCGATAGATACATCAAGGAAGGCGTCGACTATCACTGTAAAACAGTTTGTATCAACCCCGCTTCAATCGGCCTAGCGAAAAAGTTAACCGTAGGAACGCCAACCGGAATCTGTGTTGTATGCGATTTCCCCTTCGGAGCTTCAACCACCCTCTCCAAAGTTGTCCAATCAAAGGAATGTTGCAAACAAGGCATTGATGAATTAGACGTGGTCGCCAATTACGGCTGGATCCGCAGCGGATTATGGAACGAAGTTGAAGCCGATATCCAAGGGGTCGCCGAGGTCTGTCATCCCTACGGCATTCTTGTGAAAGTGATTTTTGAGACCGACGCATTAACGCTCGAGGAAGTTAAGAAGGCCACCGAAGTTGCCATCTCAGCCGGAGCCGATTTTATCAAGACATCGACGGGTTTCTTTACCGGCTGTGAAGGTAAAGGGGCTACTCCTGAAATTATTCAGGTTATGCTGGATACTGCCAAAGGCCGTTGTAAAGTGAAAGGTTCCGGCGGGATAAGGACCAGGGAACATTTCTTGCAATTAATCGATATGGGGATTGACCGGATGGGAATTGGTTATAAGTCGACCCCCGTTGTCCTGGGATTGTCACCCAAACATTAGAAACAAAACAATCTCTCTTCCCTAACGATAGCATATCAAACCGCTTTTAGTAATTACCCACTTTATCCTGCTATTGGTTGGAAAAGGCACACCGCGGCGCTTTCCATCCAATATCATCCAAAATTGCAAATATCTATAAATCCTGATATAATAAATTGATGGATTCCGGCTGTATTTTGAGAATTTTGATTGTCTCTGCGGGGGAATCCCTAAAACAATTCATCCTGGGGGCTGATCACGGTGTTAATGCAGATATCCAATTTGATTACTCCGGAAATTTATGAAGTAATCTATCGAATGGGGCATCTCGACGAATTAGTTATCGCCGACGCGAATTATTCTGCATTCGCGATGAGCAAAAGAATCGTTTATTCTTATGCGGAGAAAAACCATATATTATTGGCCGAAATATTAAAATATTTTCCACTGGATTCCGATGAGAAGCTCCCGATAACCATTATGTCGCTCGATCAAGGTATTTATGAAGAGCCGCAGATATGGAGTGATTATCAAAGTGTATTTGCCGGATTACCTTATACCCTCAATAAAATATCCCGCAAAGATTTTTATCAACGGGCAAGGAACGCCTATGCGACCATTCAGACTTCCGATCCCCGGGTAATGGCCGATATTATCATCAGAAAAGGTTTCGTGTTTTAGTGCTTTGAGTTTGATCACCGATTGATGGTAAAAAATGATTGGATGATGAAAAAATAATTGCTGAAATGATTCCGACGATTGGATGATGGGTAAAAGTAATTGGATGATCGGAAAAAACAATTGCTGAAATGATTTTGACAATTGGATGAAGAGTAAAAGTAATTGGATGATCGGAAAAACAATTGCTGAAATGATTCCGACAATTGGATGAAGAGTAAAAGTAATTGGATGATCGGAAAAACAATTGCTAAAATGATTCCGACAATTGGATGATGGGTAAAAGTAAGATTTTGGCTATAGACGCCGATGAAGTTTTCGAGCAACGGATGTCCCATGAAGTAACCGGTTTAATAAGGGGAGATGAAAATGATTTCCGGGGTTTCCAAGAGTCAGTAAGGTAATAAGCTTATTGTAAGATATGCTTTACTCAATATAAGTAGTCCACTTACCGCATTGGGTACACCGGTATATAGCGAAGTCCAATATGTCGTCAGCCGCATCCAAGTCGAAAGTAAAAGTGCGTCCAGCTTCGGTGAATCCTACATCCCTGCGCCAAACACTAAAGCTTTCCGCTTCACATTCCGGACACCCGGAATCACATTTCCCTACATACTCAAAATCATCAATCGTTATTCCGTTATCCTGTAAAAATCGGACGATGGCTTCTTCATAACCTACCTCCGGAAGATCAATAAAATCTTCTAATTTCAAAAATTCGCTCATGCAATAACCTCCTTGTATTCCTGCTAAATTATGTTGTTTATATCATGGGTATTTATTAAGGAGAACCTAGCGGTAGTATTCATCTTTTGCGCCACTTCCTTCCGCTAAGGATGGCCCTTTTTTATAATTCGTTTCGTTATGTGGAAGGAGGAATTTGTTAAATGAAGAAGGGCTCAAATATCTTTTTAGATACCCGTAGAAAAAAGGTAAACTTCATGGGAAAGAAACTTATATGGATTATATCAAACCGCCAGCCATCGGCAAACTGCCGCTGGGCGAATCATTCCTGATCTTTCTTTCCCTCCGTATTTAAAAACACCCGTCCAAATTGCAACAACGCTTGCCTCAGCCGTTCATCCCCCTGATTCCAAATTTGGGCCATCTGCTGTAAAAACAGCAGTAACTGTTCATCTATTTTTTCTTCGCTGATATCGTCCATATTGATAAACGACTGCAGCTTTTCGTAGCGCGGATCTTTTAAAATATTGATAATGCCAGCACTAAACCTTTCATTGCCCAGAATTTCAATTCCTTTGTCGATGTACTCCTCGGGCGGAATAAACATATCCCCTTCACCGGTCATGATCCAATGGGGATTGGCTAGAAAATTTATCTTCAGGGCATTGAGAAAATTTTCCGAAGGCCCGCTTCCTTGATCTCCTTCAAGTCTGGATATGGTAGACGGACTTGAATTAATGATCTCAATGAATTGAAGCCGTTCGAGCCTAAAATGTTCACGAAGGAAACGAATTCGTTTTCCTGTTGTATTTAATTCCATGGTGAAATTTCTCCTTGACATTTTTTCTCTATGGGATTATGATTAAACTGTAATTAAACACAATTCATAAAAATTCAGATAAAAATACACAAAGACCATTGGCCCAAAATTACCTGTTTGAGCCTTGATCGGGTATTGCTTAAAATCTCAATTATTTCCATTATATCATATAAAATTTACCAATAACACTTTTATCACTTTTCGTTTAAAGGATTGCCATGCGAAAAATCGATCCCAAAACCATTGAATTATTGGAGAAAAAAATAGCCGCCGGTCGCCGCAAGCTCCAGGAAGCTTATGACGCCCGCGGCTGTACCGACGCTGTCGTGTTGGCCTGCAGTATGGAACTGGATAAACTCATTGTAAGGCATCTAAAGATGAAAATGATTTCCGGGGTTTCGAAGGGCCGGTAGGGTAATACCGACTGGCTTAAACCGCTCCACATTTCCATTCAATGGTTCCATCTTCGATAAAAAAAAATTTTTGAATTCTTTTAAGTCATTCAATGGTTTAAAACTTGATAGCTTCAAATCAAGACCTTCTCCTCATCATTGGTAAATTTTATTAATAATTTAGTTGACTATTCCGTTAACTCAGGGTTTGATTGTGAGCCCATTTGAACCCACCCTCATACTATCTGGGGCTGTCTAAAAAGCAATTCAAAATCAATAAGAAATACAATATATAGCTTCATCGAATGGTTTGACTTCAATATATTGTATTCCTTTATCGTTAAATTTACTTTTGGGACAGCCCCAGCGCGGGGCTGTCCCAAAAGAAGCTTTTTACCATTTTGTCCACCAAGGGTTAAAACCCTTGGTTAGATATAAAATCTTTCTAAAGCCCTTTAAAAGGAGCTCAAAAAGTCATGAAAGCATTAACCCAGCCCCATTTATGGGGCTTGAGAACGATTTTCAAGGGCCTAGCCAGGTCCTTCAGGGCCTGGTGGAGATGGCGCGACATTCATTTCGTTGTTTGCTTTTGGGACAGCCCCAGCAAGATGGAGGGTTGACACAATTACATTTCAGGATAAATTGCCCAATAAAGCAATAATTAACGGATTTTTTTATCCTGAGTAAAGGCATTAGTCAACAAAATTTATAATCATCTAGGGCTTTAGCTTCTTTGACATTAAGACTTTGCATTAAGCATTACCCCCTTTCTCGTGTCCGCGAAATTATAATCCATTATATTCATAAAAGCATAGAGAAACAACATTGTTTCAGATCGTACAGATGGGAATTGTCTAAGAAACTATACCACCGGTAAACTCCCGGTGGTATAGTTTTTTCATTCGTGATTTAAAGTACTTTTTAGACTGCCTCATGAATCTATCGATAACTTTTGTAGTCTCGCTTAACACCCTATTTAGATCGGTTTTGGAATCAAGCCTCTTTAATTCCCGATATAACCAAATTCCGGTAATAACGAATGATCCAAAATCGGCAACCGAACCTGCCATAAGGACTCCTATTTCAATCCTTTTTATTCGAATCGGCAAAGATCAGTCTCTACCCAATACATAATCCAACTTAGCCAACGCCGTTAAATAATTGGCAATTTCCTGATAATAATCCTCCATCGCTTCATCCAAAGAAAGCTGAGAGTCTTTCACATCCAATGTGGTCGCCATACCAGCTTCAAATTTGATTTGCGTCATCCGTAAAGACTCTTGATCCAAAGCCACATTATCCTGATTTACCCCGACCGAGGCATAATATTGTTGTATATTTTGGATGGCGCTTTGAATGTCCTTTCTTACCGTATCCCGCTCCTGTGTATCCTTAATAGCGGCAATTTCCTCGTTAAGCTTAGCTTCTTTGATCTTGGACAAGGTCGCGGGGCCGTCAAAAAGCAAGCCGCTCAACCCCACCGACAAGGTCCACGTCTTATCATCCCATTCCTTATAATTGGAAGTATCTCCGTCATTACTGGAGTTTCCTTCGAGAGTAAGCGACGGCAGATAACCGGCTCTGGCGATCACCCGGTTCCAATTGGCACTTTTAATATTTTGTTCGGATTGGTGGATTTCCGGCCGCTGTTTATAAGCCTCATCCAATAAGGACTGGAAATCCAGCTCCGGCTGAGCGGGAATTTGCAATAGCGAATCATCGTAACTTATTTTTACTGCCGCCTGCTTTCCTAGTCCGAGCACGGTAGCTAAATTTAACTGAGCGGTCCTTACACTGTTTTTAGCCGACAGTAAAGTGGGTTCCTTTTCCTTCCAGGCCACTTCTGCTTTTAATAAATCGTATTTTGCTTTTTTCCCAACGTCATATTGCTTTTTGACTTGTTCGTAATGCTGCTTTAAATTATCAGAAGACGCCTGCGCCACTTTTAATTGTTGTTCCGCCATCCATAACACATAGAAATCACTTTTGATGTTATAAATTAACTCTTGTTTGGCCGAACGCAAGTCTTCCTTGGCGCTGTCCAAATCCAGCCAGGCCACTTTCAAGTTACCTGTCAGCTTACCGCCATCGTACAAAGTCCAGCTGAGTTTCAAGGCGGCGCTGAAAGCCTCGTCGCCGGAGTCGATTTCCTTCCATGTCCAACCGCCCGAGTCTTTGCTGGCCGGCACATAGGTTACCGTATCCGAACTGTTCTTGTCGTACCCCAACGAATATTTGAGGGTGGGGAAAAAGTTTCCCGCCGCTTGTTTAACCCCTTCCCGGGCAACTTCCACATTTTTTTTGGCCTTTTTTATTTCTTGACTATTTTCATAACCGATTTTCAGGCAGTCAGCCAAGGTTAAAACCTTGGTCAGACCCCTGCCGGCATCATCGGCCCAAACGGTGAACGGCACGCAAAACAGCGCCAGTAGCGCTAGAGGAAACCATAATTTCCGGATCATTTTCAACACCTCTTTGATTTAAAGTCTTTACTTATTTAAAACCTGCGAATCGCGGACATCCCCAGAGCCATTGCACCTAGCTGGTAAATTTTATATCCTTCTACCGCGACGACGTCTACTATGAAAATAAAACTTCGCCGGTTTAGGGTGTATCCTTCGGCTCGTTTTATTTTCATTGATTCTTATGACAGCCCGTTTGATGGGCTGTCATGCGTGCTACTATGAAAATAAAACTTCGCCGGTCTAGGGCGTATCCTTCGGCTCGTTTTATTT
>JAEXDA010000055.1 GCA_023401925.1 Bacillota bacterium | reverse complement strand
GGTGCTTTGCAAGGTAATTCGTGATATCGGTTGCCGTGAATAGGAAACGTCTAGACCAGAAAACATAGTCGCAAAGTGCTTCGTCATTTCTCTGCGCCTCCGCGCCTCTGCGGGAGATATTCTTTTGGTTTTAAATCAATAGATAGCTGATAAATCACTACATTCAAATAATCTGCTGAATTAACTTTATAATCAGGTTTTTAAATAATATTTTAGGAGCTTAAAGGCATGAAAAAATTATTGATCGGCCTTTTATCTGTTTTATTGAGTGCCTCGATTGCTTCGGTTTCCTGGGGGAGTTCCATCGGCCAGGGTGCCCGAGCGGTTGGCATGGGGGGAGCCTACACGGCAGTGGCTGATGACGGCTATGCTCCATATTGGAACCCGGCTGGGATTACGCAAATCAAGTATTTTGATTTATCCATAGGAATAGGGATTCAGGGCAATGTAGATAAATTGCAAAATGTTAGTGATGCTCTTGATGTCGAAGAAATGCCTTCTAAAGAGGATTTAAACCAAAGTGCCAAGGTGGGTGGATTCTTTGGAATTACTACCAGGCATTTTGGTATCAGTGATTACTTGGACTTTGAATTGGACACCGAAATGGATGACACTACAACTCATTTCCATGCAACCGCGGTTAATTATGCACTGGCTACGGTGGCTTTTCACTTTACGAAAGATTTAGCATTCGGTATCAGCTTTAAAGGCGTAGGAGCAGGTTGTGCCGAGGTTACTGGCCCCAATATACCGGATACTTCCAAATTTACAACGGATCAAGACTATATTGATGCGGCAAAGAAATTTAATGATGCCGGCGGTGCAACGGTTACTTCCAACACAGGTACCGGAGCTGCTTGCGATGTTGGATTCCTTTACAAATTGACTTCCAAGACAAACATCGGCTTTACGGCCCGTAATGTCTTTTATCAGATTGACCCGGATGAAGGGACGGTATCGAAATATACCTTAGGGGCCAATACATTAGATCCCAACCCCGATAATTGGACACTTGATCTTGTAAAACAGGATCTTCCTTCAAAAAAACTTGCCGTTGAGATCCCAATGTCCTATATTTTTGGTATAGCATACCATCCTTTTCAAAGCACCATATTATCGGCGGATATTGAGGCTATCACCAATTCCAATAATGATCAAACCCGGATTCATTTTGGGTTTGAACAGTCTGCTTTATGGAACACGGTTGCAGTTAGGCTTGGTTGTTTTACCAACAAAGATAAGCCCGTGAGTTACACGGCAGGACTCGGCTTGCGGTTACTATGGGTCATCAATACGAACGTTGCATACGTAAAAAATGACGACGATAATACAGCAATCGTTACAAGCGAGATCAGGTTTTAATTTTGAGCCCATCTGCAAGCTATTACCGGAGGCTGCCCAATAAGGAATCACAGGCCGGAAGAGAAGAAAATATAGTATTGCTTCTTAGAGATAAGCTATATTTGTTCTTTCGATTGTGAATCCTTAACGGTAGCTTTTTTTGGGTCTTCATTGATGCTTTTATGAAAATATATAGGGAGTTGCGGGTAAAATATATCGATTAAAAGCGGTTGAGTCGAAATGAAGGGAGGAATATTCAGATGCAGGGTTGGGCCGGGCATATCCTAACTTTTTTGGCTCATTACGGGGCAATAGGTTTGTTTATCTTGTCTTTCGTTGAAGCGTCCTTTTTCCCATTGCCTCCTTATTTATTGCTGATTCCGATGACTTTGGCCAGTCCTCAGTTTGGACCGCTATATGCTTTGATTGGCACGGCGGGTTCGATTTTGGGAGGCGTTTTTGGATATGCAATCGGATTTCGGGTTGGACGGCCTATTTTAACTCATTTATTCAATCCGGAATACTCTGGTAAAGTGGAGTCTTTATTTTTACGCTATGGGGGGTGGGCTATCGCAATAGGCGGATTGACCCCAATCCCTTATAAAATATTTGCCATCATGTCCGGGGTTTTTCAGATGCCGATCTTTACCTTTATCACGACTTCGGCAATAGCCAGGAGCATTCATTTTTTTAGCGGTGCTTTACTGTTAATGTTTTATGGTCCCAAAGTAGCCGATTATTTGCATCACGCAATGGGTATGACCATGTTCGTGATTGTTGGGACCGGCCTTTTGTTGTTACTGGTTTTTTGGCATACCCAATGGATTCAACAGTGTTTAGTTCCTGTCATCCGCCATTTAAAATCGTTATGGCAACAAGGGGCTGCTGGGGTTAATAAGCGAACTGAAGTTATAAGCCGTTTCGGTTGGTTTCTGATCGCCGGCGCAACCTTAATCATTTTTAGTATTGGCTTTTTTTTAAAACTGGTTTATAAATTACTTGAGAATGAATTGGGTCTTTTTGATCAGAGCATTGGCATCTATATTGTGTCATGGAGAACACCTTGGCTCACTTTGATTATGAATGGAATTACCAATCTAGGTTCAACTCCGGTCATTCTTTTAATTGTTGTTTCTTTAACGGTTTTCGGCCTCCTCTACCGTCGGTTCCTTATCGATGGTATCGTACTTGATATTTGTACCGCCGGTGGGTGGGGGTTAACGGAGGTTTTAAAAGCGACTTTTGAGAGGACCCGCCCACCCATGCCGTGGCTTGGAATGGCAACTGGTTACAGCTTTCCAAGTGGGCACGCGTTGATAACCATGACGCTTTATAGTTTTTTGGCATATTTAGTTATTCGCAATCGAAAAAAAATTTATCATAGCGGGATTCTATCCTTTTTATTGATGCTAATCGCTTTTGGAGTGGGTCTAAGTCGCATCTATTTAGGAGTCCATTACCCTAGTGATGTCGTTGCCGGATGGTCCATTGCGGCTGCTTGGGTGGGTACTTGTATTGCCGGGAGAGAAATTTTGTGGAAAGCGGAAGGATTGATTACGCCAGGAGTAAAAAATTTGTTTAAAAAGTAAAAAAATTTACAATCTGTTAAATTCACATTTTGGAACATAGACTGATCATTTAACTCGAAAGAACATCGAAGTTCATAAATCGCTATTTAATTGACAACATTTACTTTTTATCATCAGGAACAGAAGAACTTTTGTTTTGGTTTGGGGTTAGCCCCTCATTTTCATTCCCCAGCCATAAGCGAAGCCCGTTTACAATTTGTTCAGGTGTTAATTTTTCAAGTTGTTTTAGTTGTTTATTGACTGCTTCTTCTTTGGTCGCCATAAAATCACCACATATATCGATTGAATTTGTTAATTTCTTGGATTTTAATTCATTTATAATTTTATTCAATTCGTCGTCGAAAAATCCTGCTTGCACTTTATTAATAAAAGCTCTCAATTTGGTGTCTTCAAGGAAATCATCGGGTAAATTTTCTGTAATTAAAGTTGCTTGACAGGTAAGGTAAATTTTATGATATAGTATAAAAAGATAAGGAGGGGTGCAGATTGCGAAAGTATTACTTCATTTTGTTAAGTATTCTATTATTCCTTTTGGCTGGAGTTGTCGATGGTATTGGTATTGAAAGTGATACCAAAATCGTATCGCTTGATCGAATACTTCAAGCCCAGGTGAGCAAGGCCAATCAAAAACAATCAGTGGTTATTCCTATTAATCCATTGAGTTTTGATACCACTTTGGAGTGGAATCTAAAAATTGATAAGAATAGCCTGGCTAGTGAAAAAGAAACTGCCTATTTTCAGATTGAGAGTATGGATGCGCCGACTAAAAAAATCGAATATAAGACGGTTTCGGGGTCCGGCAAATTGGTCATCCCCAAAGGAACTCAATTGAAGATAACTTTGAATGCCGGAGAATATTCTTTATTAGTAACCAGAGATGGTGCCGCAGTTCAAGCACGTTTGAAATATACCGAAGCGAGAGTTCAATATTCTCAGGGAGATAAACCTTACCAGCTTAACTTTGAAGTTACAGGACCTGAGGGCTTAAGTAATTGGAGTTGGCAATGGAGCAGTAGTGATTTGACTGCCGGTAATAAAGTTTCCCATCAGTTTAGTGAATCCGGGAATACTTCAATTATCATTGAGGGAAAGGGAAAATTATTAAGTGGTGAGAGTTCCCAAAAATTTTATTGCAACATTGATGTACCACCCTTGATTCAAATGGATCCAAAACTTGAACCGCTAAAAGGCCCAGTGGAGCTGAATTTATCTGCAAAGGTCAATGCCATTGTGAATTATGGGCAAAAAGCCACTTATACTTGGAACTTTGGCAATGGAACCGAGGCTTCCGGTTCAGAGGTCAGCGGAAGTATCGTTGAACCGGGTCAATATCAAGTATTGTTGACTGCTAAAGTAGGAGAGTATACTTTCGGGCGGAATTGGCAGGTACAAGCAGACCCACTAAACATCATACCCAATGTTGAGCTCAGTCCCCTTAGCGGTCCAATACCTCTTGCCGTGACGGGTACCGTCAATCCCATGATTTTCGGAGGTCCAACGCAGCTCAAATTTAGTTGGGAAATCGGCAAGGAAATGATTGAGGGCAAAGACTTCAGCTATCGTTTTAAGGAACCCGGCGATTATCAGATTGTTTTAAAAACTGCAGATAAGCTACATCCTGGTCTTCTTATTCCTGAAAAAGTCTTTTTAATTAAAGCTTTGGCGCCTCAATTGAACATGAAGCCGATTGTTTCCATTGATAAAGGAATCATTCCCCTTAAGGCAGACTTCGATTCGAAAGTAACTGTGGTAGGATCACCAGTTGAATTATTATATCGCTGGGATTTTGGGGATGGAGAAATCAGCAATTTAGAAAAACCAACCCATATTTTTAAAAAGCCGGGAATATATAATGTTCAGTTAACGGTAAGTGATCGTTTGCATTCCGGGAATCTAATATCAACTTCATTAAATGTTGAAGCTCTTCCGCCCGAGATGAAGGTAACATTAAAATCCAATGCTAACAAGGGCTTAGCTCCTTTTACCGTTAAATTTAATGGACAGGTTTCTGTGGCTGGCTCACCCTGTGATCCTCAATATTTATGGGATTTTGGCGACGGGGAGACCAGTGTTGAACAAAATCCGGTTCATACCTATAAACAAGATGGAAAATATACAGTAACTTTGGAAGTCAAAGATTGGTTACATCCGGCAAGTTCTGCAAAGTCCGGTACATTGATTGAAGTCAGAATGCCAAAAATCCGTCTCACTGCCACTCTGACTCCTTTATCCGGAGGGGCTCCATTGACAGTAAACTGTCATGCGGAGGCCAGCGAAGAAGGAAATAAAAATACTTCCATGAAATATGTTTGGGATTTTGGCGATGGCAGTATCAACGACGGGCCCGATCAAAAACATACCTATACGGTTCCAGGTACATATAATGTGTTGATTTTTGTCGAAGATCCGAATCTGGGAAATACCGAGCGGAAAACCTTTAAAGTGGTGGTTAAATAGGAATAGAAAGGTAGATTGCCACCAATTCGCTGTCTCAAAAGAATTATTTCGAAAGGGAGTGCAAAAAATAAAATTTTGCTCTCCCTTCGTTTTGGAACCCGAGGGGATAGCTTTATTTTGATTACTTACGAAAATTGGTTTTTATCGGGATAAAAACAAAATAATTGACAGCAAAGAAAGGAAAACGTAAAATAGAAAGGGTGATGGGAGTGTTTCCGGAAGAAAGACGAACGTTTATTTTAAATATTTTGAATGAGACCGGTCGTTGCCAGGTAATAGATTTGGCGCGAAAATTGGGTGTTTCAGAAGTTACTGTCCGTCAAGATTTGGATTTGTTGGAAAAACAAGGACTTTTAAACCGCACCCACGGCGGAGCGATTTTAATTGCCAAACGAGGCTTTGAACGCTCCTTCAACGTAGAAGAGACCGCTTTTCAGGAGGAAAAATCCCGAATCGGTCAGGCGGCAGCTGAATTAGTTTCCAACGGAGAGACGATCATTCTCGATGTGGGGACGACAGTTACCGAGGTTGCCCGGAGTCTTCAAATGCGCAAAGGGTTAACTGTTGTGACCAACGCCTTGAACATTGCGATGTTGCTGGAAGAAGCGCCTGAAATTACAGTTTTGGTCACGGGTGGCACTTTACGGGCGAAACAGCATTCATTGGTGAATCCTTTCGGCCAATTTTTATTGGAGCGAGTTCAAGTGGATATAGCTTTTGTTGGAGCGAATGGAATAAATGCCGAACATGGTATTACCAATGTGAATATGGCTGAAGCTGAAATGAAAACCTTTTTTCTGAAAGCTGCCCGCCGCCGGATCATGGTAGCGGACTCAAGTAAGGTCGGCAACGTTGCCTTGGCAAAAGTTGCTGATTTACAGGACATTGATATGTTGATAACGGATGAACAGGCTGATCCGGAAGAAGTGGCCCGCTTAAAAGAAAAGGGCCTTAAGATCAAGCTGGTTTGAAATTATTTTCCCAAACAGATGGCAAATCGGTTCACGCCAATCAATATGCTTGACTTGAAACAGGGATTGTCCCCCAAAATCCCTATAGAAGGAGTGTTAATGATGTTAAAAAATGAAACAATCGAAAGTATCAAAAATACTTTTACCAAGGCGTTTGGGGAGGGCGGAAATTTAATCATCAGCCGAGCTCCCGGACGAGTGAATTTGATCGGTGAACATACCGACTATAATGACGGATTTGTTTTTCCAATGGCCCTTGATTTTCAAATTGTCGTAGCTGCCCGAAAAACCGATACCGGTACAGTACGAATTTATTCAGCCGATTTTGACGAGAAAGTCGAGTTTTCCATTGAGCATCCCATCCAATATGATCAGGAAAAACGTTGGAGTAACTACTTGCGTGGAGTATTGGTGATGCTGCAGGAAGAGGGAATAAAACTCTCCGGTATGGATATTGCCTTTCAGGGCGATATACCCCAGGGTTCAGGCCTAAGTTCATCAGCAGCCCTGGAAGTTGCAACTGCCGTGATGGCTCAAAAATTGTTGGGATTTAATATTGCAAAACCCAATTTGGTAAGACTTTGTCAGCGGGCCGAAAATAAATTCGTCGGTATGAATTGCGGCATCATGGATCAGTTCATTTCTATGATGGGGGAGCAAGGCCACGCTTTATTCTTGGATTGCCGATCTTTGGATTATAAACTTGTGCCATTGGAGTTAGGGGAATGCCGGATTATTATCTGCCAAAGTGGCGTCAAACATACATTAGTTGACTCGGAGTATAACAAACGGCGTCAAGAATGCGAACAGGGCGTGGCGATTCTTTCCAAACATTTTCCGTCAGTCACGGCATTGCGCGATGCAACAATGGAGCAGCTGGAAAAAGTTAAGTCAGAATTGGACCCGATTGTTTATCGCCGTTCCAAACATGTGATTACAGAAGATGAACGGGTGTTGGCCAGTATGAGCGCTCTCAATAAGGGTGATTTGAAAACCTTTGGTCAATATATGAATGCATCTCACGATTCTCTCCGTGACGATTACCAGGTGAGTTGCCCCGAAATTGATGTATTGGTGGATTTGGCCCGGGAAGTCAAGGGAGTTTTGGGATCTAGAATTACCGGGGGAGGTTTCGGGGGCTGCACTGTAACCCTAATCGAAGCCAAAGCGGAAGCTCAGTTTAGAGAACACATTATTAAAAACTATCAAGCGAAGACCGGGATTATGCCGCAAATTTACATTAGTACTGCCGCAAACGGCGCTGAAATTATTGCATAAGGTGGTAATGAATGATGAAGGTTTTAGTAGCTGGAGGGGCCGGTTATATCGGTAGTCATGTGACATTGGAACTTTCCCGCCGCGGACACCAGCCGGTTGTCCTGGATAACCTGGTGAAAGGCCATCGTGAAGCGGTTCAAGCCGGGAAGTTTTTTGAAGGGGATGTTAGTGATAAAGTTTTGGTCCGGAGGATCATTGAAGAAGAGAAAATTGAAGCGGCTGTACATTTATGTGCTTATAGTTTAGTTGGAGAATCGGTGGGTGAACCGGCCAAGTATTTTCATAACAATATTGGAAATGGCTTGATGTTTTTAGACGCTCTTCGGGAAGGCGGCGTGGACAAGTTCGTGTTTTCATCAACAGCCGCTGTTTTCGGGGAACCTGAGCAGATTCCGATTCCGGAAGATCATCCTAAAAATCCCACCAATCCTTATGGGTTTTCCAAATTAACATTTGAAGGCATCTTAAAGGCCTATGATCATGCTTATGGTATGAAGTATATATCTTTACGTTATTTTAATGCTGCGGGGGCCGACCCGGAAGCTCCCATCGGAGAGGACCATCAGCCGGAATCTCATCTGATCCCCATTGTCTTGCAGGCTGCACTCGGTATGCGGTCGCACATTGAAATTTTCGGTACGGATTATCCGACACCCGATGGAACTTGTGTAAGGGATTACATTCATGTGAATGACCTGGCCCAGGCCCATATATTGGCGTTGGAGGCTTTGGCGAAAGGAACTTCATCGACTATCTATAACCTTGGGAATGGTCAAGGATATTCCAACCGGCAAGTTATTGAAACGGCAAAAATGATAACGGGTTTACCGATCCCGGTCAAAGAAGGTCCAAGACGTCCCGGTGATCCGGCAGAGTTAGTAGCTTCATCCAAACGGATTCGGGAAGAATTGGGTTGGAAACCTCAATATGCCCAGTTGGAGAGGATCATTGAGACCGCTTGGCGGTGGCATAAAGGGCATCCTAACGGATACGGCCAATAAATCAAGCTGTTAGAATACATCAGGAGCCAGAATGAAGAAGAGTTCTGGCTCCTGTGGTTTTATTGGAGTTAACCAGCGCGTTCATTCGTACATGAACCCGTTCGTAGAAAAAAATAAGATTACCTTTAAAAGGCTTAATTCTTATTGATTGATTTTACAATGTTCCGGATATCATTGGATAAATCTTTTGCCAATTCTACAAATTGCTGGAGAGAGCCACTATCCACTCTGTTAGTGCTATTGTTAGCATTACTGCTCATTAATGGCCGGTTACCAGAGGCCAAAAGGCTAATCAATTCGCGCACTAAGTCATTACGGCTTTTCAGTTTTTGGTTTTCGGCCTCTAATTCCTCCAGGCGCGTTTGGAGTTTTTGGTGTTCCTCTACTGAAATCCAACGGCGGTTAAAACGATCCATTCATATCACCTGCGATCCACTTTAAAAATTTCAATACGTTTGGGTTTGGTAGTACGATTCAATCATCTGTGAACATTAATAGCATATAAAAAATAATGGCTTTTTGATATCATCAAAGCGCATAGAGCGCTTTTTGCATAGATTCTGAAATTTTTTTTCAAATTACCCCTGGATAAAGGTCTTATTAGATTCTACCGATAGAATATAGTAAGACTTGAACCCTTATAAGTCTTGCCGGAAGTGTGGAAAATATCATTGAACAAGGCGGAAATCTATGAAAAAGCCATTACCGAAAACTAGGCTACTATTAATTGGCGGAAGTCTGACCCACCTTTGCTTTTTAAGTAAATTGTCCGGTAGGGAAATGGAACGTTTGAAAATCATTTTGGTGACTCCTTTTCTTTCTCTTTATTACCCGGAAATGGCTGCAGGTTATTTAGAGGGAATCTACTCGGAGAAGGACGTGCAAATCGATATTTCAACCTTATGTGAACGTAAAGGCGTTCACTTAATAATAGCTCAGCCTGTTAAAATCGATACAGAGAATAAAGAGGTGGCATTGGAAGACGGACGGAGGATTACCTGTGATATCCTTTCGTTGAATTTGGAACCTTTTGGACGTTATGCCAAAGGGCTATCCTATTACGGAATCCCCATTCATTTCGATGACAATCTGCAGAAATTAAAACAACATTTTCTTAAAAAGAGCATTGAATCCAATATTACCATTGTAGGTGCGGGAAAATTAGGAGTTGAGATTGCTCTGGCTCTTCGTTTCTTGGGAGAAATGCATCATCATAGTCTAAACATTACACTGATCGAAGAGGCGCAGACATTGTTACCGGGCTTTGATATTGAAGTCAAAAAAATGGTTCATAATCGATTAAAAGAACGGCGAATTGATCTTTTATTAGGGCGAACTGCCACTAGGGTTACCAGCGATTTATTAGTATTTAATGACCGTTCTGTGTTAGAATACGGTTATTTAATATGGACCACCTTAGCAACGGATTATCCGATTTTGGAAGGTAGCGGTCTTAAAATGGACGAGCGGAGACGGGTTATGGTCGAGACTGATTTACGAGCCTACGGGAAAAAGATGGTTTTTGTATGCGGCGAAAGCACCTTTATCCAAGGTGCAAACCAGCTTTTTAATCCAACGGACCCCACGCAGGAAGCGGAGATATTGTTAAGAAATATTCTAAATACTATTAAAAACATTCCCTTGATACAATATATTCAACCCGATACAAATAGAGGCAATATCTATCTGGGGGGAAAAAAGGCCATTACTCAAAAGAAGAATTCCTTTTCAATGGGCTTTTTGGATTGGCATTTCCGTAAATCTCATGATCGAAGACTAATTGGGAAATTACGGGAGGCTAAAGCTCTACCGAAATAGTTTTTAGCTGAATTCCCTCCCCAACAGCCGGTCGGATATTTCTATTCCATTATGAATGTAAGAGGAGATAGAAATCCAAGTAATGTTTTTAAAAATCTTTGGCATACTAGGAATGCTGGGTTAGAATTTAATCCTCGGGCTGGGGTTTCCAGTATTAAACCAAAGATTGGAGTGAAATTTTTTTGGACAGATTTGCCTTGGTACTCGTAATCATCGGCGCCCTTAATTGGCTTTTGGTGGGTCTTTTTCGATATGATTTAGTTGCCCACCTTTTTGGGGGCCAGTCTGCTCCTTTTAGCCGGATCATTTATTCACTCGTGGGGATAGCCGGGTTATATTGTATTAGTTTGTTGTTCCGCCAACGTGAGGTCCATAGTGACGATGATAAAGTGAAATAAGCCGAGATTTGGCGGATTAAACGAATTTTTTAGATTGTATGCCAAACTGTTAAGCGGTATATTCGCCAATTCAAGAGGAATTTTGATCTCACTTAGACTAAACAAAATCCACCCCGCAATTGAAGGGTGGTTTTTATTTTAAGGATTCATGTTCTCAAGCTTCCGGGTATGAAAGTTAATCTTTCGATAATAGCAATTACGGGGTTCACCATTTTGGTTTTTGGTATGGCAAATACCGCCCCGTCCCGGTCTGACCATATAAAGAAGGGAATTTTGTTCACAATTGACGTAAACCTCAATTAAATTGAAAAACTCACCGGTAGTTTTACCCTTTTCCCACAATTCATTCCTGGAAGTGGACCAGAAAACTGCGGTTTGAGTTGAGAGTGAAATTTCAAGGGCTTTTTGGTTTACATAAGCCAGCAGGATTACCTCTCGGGTATCAATATTTTGGACTACCACCGGAATAACACCTGAACACTTAGCGGCAACTTTTGTTATTTTTTCAAAATCCAATTGAAGTGTTTTTCCTTCTTCCAGCAGGTTCATTTCCATCACCTTTAGACAAATCATTTTCTTAGATTATTTTATGTAAATATAATATCATAGAGAATAGCCAGTTGCCAGCTGGATTTTGAAAAAGAAGTTTTTCTTTCTTTTTACGGGGGATTGCAGTAAGATAAATAAGAGTTTATTGGATTCAAGATTAATCAGCAAAAGAGGCTATTTTTGTGATGAAGATCGCAGTAAATTACTCAAAAGCTTTACTTGGTTTATTAGAAGAAAATCCCAAGCTACCCATCAATTATGTGAAATGTCCAACGAGTCCGTTTCCAGGATGCTGGCATCAATTTGAAGATCCGGATATTTTCTTACCTCGTCTGCCTCATCTTGCTCAGCTTGGGGTGATTTTTTTGGGCCATCCCGATCCAACGCAACGGTTGAATATAGAGACTGTGAGGAAAGTATTGGAATGTACGGCTCCTCCTTATTTGTCGACACATTTGGAAGCAAGGGTGGATTTTTTCCCGGAACTGGCAGAATACCAACACCAAAATCACTCTCAAGTCCAAAAAACCCTTACGGATCATTTTTTAAAAGTGATTTCTGAAGTAAAAGATCAGATCCGGTTGCCGTTGGTTTTGGAGAATTTTCCTTATTACACTTGGTGGCGGCATTTCAAGTCGGGTTCGGAACCTCAGTTCATTAAAGAGATTTGTTATGAGAGCGATTGCGGTTTCCTTCTGGATATTGCCCATTCCCGGTGCAGCGCTTGGCATATGCAAAGGGACTTGGTGGATTATATTCAGGAATTGCCACTTGATCGCTTGCGGGAAATTCATTTGGGCGGTGTTTTGGAAAGACCGCAAGAAGGGTTGCGTGATACCCACACTGTTTTAAGTGAAGATGATTATCAATTGATTGAATTTTTACTGTCAAAAACTCATCCCGAGACGATTACCATCGAGTACGGCGGGTTGCCGGATAAACTGTTGAACTTGCAACAAGAATATGAGCCCATCGTAAGGAATAGCCCGGTGGAGTTAGAACGGATGATTTTAAGAATTCGCTCGATTATTAAAGCACATGGGGGCTGATGGGCTTATAATTCTTTATGCCTTAAGCCAAAAATTATAAACCTGTACAGTTGGAATATAACAACTTTTTTCCCAATTCATAAACTAAATTAGAATTCTCTTTAAAGGAGATCAAAAATGGGAAAAAAGCATTGTGAGAATAGATGTCAGGCCCCTTATTTTCATGTACACACTTTTGCGATTTGTACGAAAGTCGATGATTGCCACCGGCATATTATCCGGGGAGTTACCTCTCCAAGTGCGGATACTCCATGCCATAAACATGAATATGAGGGAGTAACTTCATGCAACGATGGGCATATTCATCGCTATCACGGATGTACCGATAAAGCAAAATATTTGTACAGTGGGCATGTCCATGACCTTGATGGAAAAACTTCTTGTGACAAATCCTCTAGGGGTGAAGAACATCGGCATTGTTATTGTGGAACAACTGAGCGCGACCGAAGATCTTTTTGCAGATAAATGAATGTTTTACCAACTTGACTTTGATTTTTTGAAGTCCTATTTTCGTAATAAAAAACCGCGAATATCGGTATCAAGCCAAATCCGCGGTTTTATTTTGCTCCCTGGATTAAAGCACTTTAGCTGTTACAGTAACTTCAATATTACCCCGAGTGGCATTGGAGTATGGACATACTTTATGCGCTTCCTGGACCACTTCATCGGCAATTTCCTGATCTACCCCATTCAATGTCGCCGTAATCCAAACAGCCAATAAATAACCTCCTTGTCCATTCGGACCAATGCCTACTTCAGCTTGAACAGAAGTTTCTTTTAAATCAAGTTTACGAATGCGAGCTACATGTAAAATGGCACTTTCAAAACAAGCCGCATAACCCGCAGCAAATAATTGTTCGGGATTGGCCCCTTTTTCACCGGTTCCGCCCAGCTCCACAGGTGCGGCCATTTGAAACTCCAGGGGGCTATCCGTAACCGTAACCTTTCCTTTGCGACCGCCAATAGAATTTGCTTGAGCTTTATAAAGGATTTTCATACTTATCATCTCCATATCTATTTCTAACTATATTAATTATAAACTATATTTATTAAAATTTCAAGATAACTGTTTTTAATTTTTAAATGGTTGTAACAGAAATAAGAATAAGGAAGCCTCGACCTTCATTGACTTTCAAAAGGTGATATGGTAAATTAAAGTAATTACAGCAATAATATGCGCATCTGCGTTAAATTCCAGGAGCGAAAAATGAGAATATATCATACTCTTACTGAAAAAAAAGAGGTTCTTCAATTATTAAATCGGCGTGCCAAATTTCAGGGACCAACCCAAACCGATTTACGTTCCAAAGTCATGACCATTATGGATGCGGTCAAAAGCTCGGGAGATGAGGCGCTCGTTGATTTTACGGAACGTTTTGATCAAGTCAAGCTGACCCAAGCTACATTGCAAGTAAAGCCCGATGAGTTCCTTGAAGCAGAAAAGCTGGTTTCTCCTGAGTTTGTGCAAGCGATACGGCAAGCAAAGACGAATATTTTGGAATTTCATACCAAACAATTGCCCAAAGATTGGATAGATGTCAAAGAGGACGGTATCGTCCTGGGGCAGAGGATTCAAGCCGTTGAATCAGCCGGTCTTTATGTGCCGGGCGGAGTGGCCGGAAAAACTCCTTTGGTATCCTCCGTATTAATGAATGCTTTGCCGGCTGTGGTTGCCGGAGTAAAAAGGGTAATCATTTGCACTCCTCCAAATAAAGAAGGAAAAATTAATCCCTATTTATTGGCTGCGGCTACAGAATGCAACATTGGTGAAGTTTATAAAGTAGGAGGAGCTCAAGCTATAGCGGCCATGGCCTTCGGGACAGATACCATAAAACCGGTCGATGTCATCGTCGGTCCGGGGAACCAATTTGTAACTGAGGCCAAACGGCAGGTTTTTGGGTTCGTAGGTTTAGATATGTTGGCCGGACCCAGTGAAATCTTAATCATCGCCGATGATACGGCAAATCCGGCATATATGGCAGCGGATCTGCTTTCTCAGGCCGAACATGGGCCGGTGAATGAAGCGGGCGCTTTTCTGTTAACGCCTTCCCGTGAATTTGCGCAAGCTGTTGCCGGGGAAATCGATAAACAATTGGCCGGATTGAGCCGACGGGAGATAGCCGAGGCATCCATTAAGCTAAATGGGGGTATCGTTATAACAGTTGATCTGAATGAAGCTTTGGATTTAGCCAATTATTGTGCGCCTGAACATATGGAATTAGTTGTAGGCGATCCTTGGAGCTTTATAAACCGGGTTAAAAATGCCGGCGCTGTTTTTTTAGGCCCGTTTTCAACTGAGCCTATTGGTGATTATGTAGCAGGGACCAATCATGTATTGCCAACCAATGGTACGGCCCGGTTCGCTTCCGGATTGAATGTAGACCATTTCATGAAAAAGACCAGCATTATTTCTTATAATCAAGCGGGTATTCAAAAATATGGAAATGCTGCCATGGCTATCGCTGCGGTTGAGGGCTTGGATGCACATGCTAAGGCGATAAAAATCAGAATGGAGTGATCGCCGATAATGAGAACGGCTACCATTGAACGAAATACCAGTGAAACCCAGATTAAGCTTGAGCTAAATTTGGATGGTTCGGGTCTTCAGCAAACTGATACGGGAATAGGTTTTTTCGACCATATGTTGACTCAAATCGCCAAACATGGCCAATTTGACTTGACAATTGTCGCTTCAGGCGACTTAGAGGTCGACTCTCATCATACGGTTGAAGATGTCGGCATTGTATTGGGCCAGGCGATCAAGAAAGCTTTGGGGGATAAATGCGGAATTACCCGTTATGGTGATTCCTATGTCCCGATGGATGAAGCTTTGGCACTGGTAGTTATTGATTTGAGCGGCCGCGCTTATCTGCAGTATCGGGCGGAACTTGGTAAAGGACATTTGAATCATTTTGATTTAGAGATGGTAGAAGAGTTTTTCCGTGCCGTGTCCGTTCAGGGGGAAATGAATCTCCATATTCATTTAGTGGATGGAACCAATTCCCATCATTGCATAGAGGCTATTTTCAAAGCATTCGCCAGGGCGCTTGCGGCAGCGGTCAAAATTGATGAAAGGATAAAAGGAGTCCCTTCGACGAAAGGGATTCTCTAAATAATTCAATGATTGCCATTATTGACTATGGGGTCGGAAATCTAAAAAGTGTTCAGAAGGCTTTTGATGCATTGGGATATTCTGCTATAGTATCTACAGATCCCAAGGTGATTCTGGAAGCTGATAAAGTCGTTTTACCGGGTGTGGGAGCTTTTGCAAAGTCAATGGAAAACTTGAATCAGGCAGGCATGGCTTCGGTTGTCCGTTCGGTTATTCATTCCGGACGGCCTTTTTTGGGGATTTGTCTTGGTCTGCAAATGTTATTTGAAGAGAGTTCCGAAAGTTTCGGTGCCCAGGAATGTTTAAGTCGAGGTTTGGGAATTTTCCCCGGTCAAGTTCTTCGTTTTCCGGCGAGTGATCTTAAAGTGCCCCAGATTGGCTGGAACCAAATCAAAAAACATCAGGACCCGCCACTTTTACATGGAGTGCCTGATGGCAGCTTTGTTTATTTTGTTCACTCCTATTATGTAAAGCCGGCTGATCCAGGCATCACCGCCTGCACAACTGATTATGGTTTTGGGTACTGTTCCGGAATCACCCATGAAAATGTGACGGCTTTTCAATTTCATCCCGAGAAAAGCAGTCAGGTCGGATTAAGAATCCTTAAGAACTTTGGGGAACTCCGCTCATGAAGTTTCGTCCATGCATCGATATTCATCAGGGAGCTGTGAAGCAAATTGTGGGGGGAACTTTAGATGACGATTCCCATTCTTTAATTGAAAATTATGTCTCCGACAGGGATGCCGCATATTATGCACGACTTTTCAAAGATGACTCTTTAAGCGGGGGTCACGTCATTATGTTGGGACCTGGAAATGAAAGGGAAGCTCTGAAAGCCCTTCAATCATTTCCAGGCGGTATGCAGATTGGCGGCGGCATAACCGCAGAAAATGCGGCTTATTTTTTGGAGCAAGGCGCTTCCCACGTAATTGTAACTTCCTATATCTTTGAGGAAGAGGAAGTTAGTTATAAAAATTTGGAACGGATTAACCGGGAAATCGGTAAAGACAAGTTAGTTCTTGATTTAAGTTGTAGAGCTAAAAATGGAGTGTATTTTGTTACAACGAACCGTTGGCGGACATTTACGAATTTCCAAGTTAATGAGGAAAATTTACAAGAATTGGCTAACTATTGCGCTGAATTTTTAATTCATGCCGTGGATGTTGAAGGAATGCGTCAGGGGATCGATTTGGAATTGGTTGAAAAGTTAGGACTTTGGATTACCATGCCGACCACTTATGCCGGAGGAATCAGCTCTTTTGAAGATTTAGATTTAATCGCCCAGCTTGGAAGTCAAAAGCTCGATGTGACGATTGGCAGTGCACTGGACATATTTGGCGGGAATTTACCCTATCAGGATGTTGTTCAATGGCAGAGTAAATTCAACGGATAATAGGACGATAATCAACAGTATTAGCTATTGGCTAAAAGCGATTAATCGATGGGAAAAACGAATTAATAACTAGGAGCTAAAATCATGCTAGCCAAACGAATTATCCCATGCCTCGACGTAAAAGATGGCCGGGTTGTTAAGGGAACTGAATTTCTCAATCTTCGGGATGCCGGCGATCCAGTCGAATTGGGTGCCTTTTATGACCGAGAGGGCGCCGATGAATTGGTCTTTTTGGATATTACCGCCTCTCATGAACGCCGTAAGACTGTTGCAGAGATGGTGTCGAAGGTCGCTGAGAGAGTGTTTATTCCCTATACGGTCGGAGGAGGTATATCGTGTACCGACGATATGCGGGAAATGTTGCTTGCCGGTGCCGATAAAACGGCGATCAATACTGCCGCTGTTCAAAATCCCAATTTAATTTCGGAGGGAGCGGAACTTTTCGGCGCTCAATGTGTGGTATTGGCACTCGATGCCCGCCGTAGAGTGAAGGATGATCCGGATCAAGGTTGGGAAGTATACATTCATGGTGGGCGAACTGCAACCGGAATTGATGCCATCAAGTGGGCGGTCAAAGCTGAAAAACTGGGAGCGGGAGAAATCCTTTTGACCAGCATGGATCGGGACGGCACCAAGGATGGTTATGATAATGAATTAAATTGTGCAGTTGCCTCGGCAGTGGGAATTCCGGTCATTGCCTCCGGGGGCGTGGGAAATTTAGAACATTTGGCCGCCGGTATCAACAAGGGGAAAGTAGATGCGGTTTTAGCGGCTTCAATATTTCATTACCGGGAATATTCGGTAGGCGAGGCCAAACGATATCTCGCGGAGCAAGGAATTGCCGTCCGAACCTGAAAAGACGGATAAAGAGCGGGGAATGAGAGAAGAAGAAAAGAGGCGTTGTCGCCTCTTTTTGTGTTTTTATTTCGCAAGTGCATTTAATTTTTTGGTTAATCTTGATTTCCTGCGAGCAGCTTGATTCTTATGAATTAATCCTTTGCTGGCGGTCTCATCTAAAGTTTTAATGGCAACTTTTAAAGTAGCCTTAGCGTTCTCCAGGTCTCCGGCAGTAATGGAGGATGTAACTTTCTTTAAAGAAGACTTCATCGCGGAACGTTGCGCCATATTTCTTTCACGATGATCGGCTGCAACCAAGACTCTTTTTTTAGCTGATTTAATATTCGGCAATACCTTCACCTCCTTAAACTGCAAGCCTGTGTATCACACTTAAAAAGTGTATCATACTGGAAGACTCCTGATTTTTTAACAGTCTATATTTTACCATGAATTATGGTGATTTGTAAAGGATGAACTATTTTTACATCCCTTTAACTTTTTTGGAGTCTAAAAAAGATGGTATATTTTACTAAACCCCAAGCCATTATAACACAAGTTCTGGATTGCTACAAGCTCTCCAAGTAGAAACGGTTTCATCACGAAGAGGGCCACTTAAAAATCAAATCGAAGTAGCGTCCTCTGGCAATTTTGAATCCAGGAACAAATCCTTTGTTGCGGGGCGATGATGTGGTATTCGTATTAAGATTTATTTCCATATCCCTGTTGATGATAGCCGGAAACTTACTTTTACCGGACTTAAAACTTGGCGGCCGTTATTTGATTTTACTGGAGGCATTGCTCACCACGTTGGTTGCTCATTTTTTTCGATACGTATTATGCAGCTTGAAACTAATTCGTTATCGCTGCGCTTTTGTTGGTATCAGCATTTTAATAGGACTTTTTTTGATCCGTTCCTTATTTTCCGGTGTGAATCTTTCTTTGGCGGGAATACTAATTTTGTATTTAGGAGTCGTTCTGCTGGAAATGATATTGCCGGATCCATTATGAAAAGGATAAAGGTTGAAAGGGGTAGGAATTGGAAACGACAGTCGATACTTTGGAAAAAATGGGCGAGCTCCACACGGATCTAGCGTTAGAATCCAGGGAGTTATCCATCGAACGAAGCAGGGGCGTGGAACCACCGGGAGTGGGGACACAAACCGAAAAGCACGGGAATACATTAATTACCAGGGTTCATGTAGAAAATGAAGAAGCGGGAAAAACCATCGGTAAACTTCCAGGACACTATGTAACTTTAGAATCTCCTTCATTACGGAGTCGCGATCGTGATCAATTGGAAGAAGTTGCTTTTCTGGTTGCCAAAGAGATTGAAGGCTTTATTGGGAAAATTGGTGTGGGGGAGAATGATCCTTGTTTGGTGGTAGGACTTGGAAACTGGAATGCCACCCCCGATGCCTTAGGGCCTAAGGTTGTTGAACATATTTTAGTGACACGACATTTGGTTGAGTCTTCACCACCGGAAAAAAAGGGAGGACTCAGGCCACTCTCTGCTATTGCGCCAGGGGTTTTGGGCACTACCGGGATTGAAACCGGAGAGATTGTGATGGGAGTCGTGCAGCGCGCCAAGCCCAAATTTGTGATAGCGGTCGATGCTTTGGCTTCAAGGAGCACGCAGCGGCTTGGGGCTACTATCCAATTGGCGGACACCGGTATCCATCCGGGATCAGGCCTGGGAAACAAAAGAGTGGGGATTACCCCCCAGACTTTAGGACTGCCGGTGATAGCCATCGGAGTTCCAACAGTAGTAGAAGCAACGACCATTGTTCATGATGCTATGTTTGAAATTAATCGGATGGCTCCGGCTTTAATCAATCCAAAGGCCTTTAACCAGCAAGATTTAATCAAAAGAGTACTATCCCCTTATATGAACAGTTTAATAGTAACTCCTAAAGAAATCGATGTAATGATTGATGATCTGGCACGGGTAGTATCAGGGGCCTTAAATATAGCCATCCATCCCGGAGTCAGCCCCGAAGAAGTGTTTCGGTACTTAAATTGAGAACGAAAATGAATAGCAGGAAGCAAAAACATCAGGCAGTGTTCTAAAATTCATCCGGCTTTCATATTCCTGTGGCGGAGGGATATGGATATGGTGAATCCTTTAAAAGGATGGATTAAGCTCTATCTTTTTTACGGGGTGGTCTTTTTCCTATTGGGATTGTTTGGCAGTCTGGCCTCCGATCAGACAAGGATCCAGGCATGGTATACTCTGCAAAAGAAAAATCTGGTAAGAATTTGGTCCGATATTGCTCAAATGAACGAAAATGGGCCTACAGTGCCAGCTTTTACAAACCATTCCGGGAAAATAATTTTGCAGGTTTATGAGCCGGACAACCTGGAAAATGCGACGCCATTTAAATCTTTTGTCCAAGAACTGCAAGGCCAATTAAAAAATCATTTTCCCCAAGTCATGCTCATAGAGGTTGAAAGTCTAGATCCCGGTTCATGGGAATTAGCGGGCTTGAACGGTTCTTCGATTTTAATCGGTTTTAAGAAGATGCCGGAAATATCGGGGAAAAATGGTGGGATTCGCAATCGATTTTTTTTCGGCATGCCTGAAACCAATTCGTCTCTTCTGGCGGGAAAACTCACTCAGGCGTTGGCGGGCCGGTTATCAACCTTTTCTTTAAAAAAAGAAACCGGCGTAAAGAATACCCTTTATGAGTTCATGTGGGACGAAAAACAAGGGAATCAAAACAACCGGGAGAGCGAGGTTTTTTCGACTTTCATGCAGATTATAAATGAAGATATCATCCCAACTTTGGGAAAAGTGAATCTTGAGTGAATAAGTTCATGAAGATGTGTTGAATCGAAAAAGTTTTGGCTGAGCGCATCCACGAAAATTTTTTAAGAGGTTGCTGAAGGTGAAGAATTTTTTGAAAATGTTTTTTATCATGATCATGGCAGTTTTTTTATGCGGAGCTGGTTTTTACTTAACGCTCCTCAATACCGGTAAGCTATTGGCCGCAGGCAAGCCAAATCTGCAGTGTCGCTGGCTAGGTTCAGGCCTGCAAATTCAGACAGCCCAATGGCGTGAAACGATTAATTTCCCAGCGCCAGTCCATATCCAAAATCATTCCGGCAAATGGCTGATTTATAACCGTAATTTTGCTTTGACTGTAAACACCAAACCCTTGCAGATTCAATGGAGAAAGGGTTTTCAGGGCGGGAAAACTGTTTCAAGAGATGAATATGAATGAAAAGATTCCAGATTGAAACCTAATTTTCAAGGGAGGTTTACTTTCGGCCTGGATGAGTCATGAATTAAATTTATTATATTGCCTTGATCGTGCGCCCGTAACGCACGATTTTATTTTTGGTAATAACTCTTTGGGTACTAAAGATTTTTCCCGGGGTGAATAATTTTTATAATCATAGAGCGCTGGGCGATTAATATTCAATAGAAATTGAAAAAGGATTTTGGTAAAAATTTTCGAAATAATCAACAGGAAAAAGATAATTCGGTGTTGGAAATGTATGATTTTAGTCAGCTTTCAGGAGCAAAAATTGCCCGTTGCTTTTATCATATCGGGAGTGGACGGGAACTTCATGATGGGCGGAGGCAATCATTGGGTTATTTAAACATGCAGCTTGAAGCAGCCCGTTCCTGGATTGCCGGCGACCATCATGAACAGGCCAATTACGAAATAACCACGGAAATGTCGGCAATCGGTAATATCGAGAATGTGATGTTTTTTACGGTTGTTTGCCTACAATTAAACGGATGATTCAAAAATTATTGACCAATGTAAGAAAACATGCGAAAGCAATGCCGGTTGGAGTCGTAATTCAGGTTAATGGAAAAATAGGGCAGAAACTTCTGTTGAGGATAACGGAATCCGTTTTGATCCAGACCGGGCCGTACTAAAAAGCGGGAGTATGGATTGCATATCATGCAGGAAAGGGCAGCCGAAATCGGCGCCAATATCGAGATATGTTCAAAATTAAAGGAAGGTTGTATGATAAAACTCGGTGTCCCATTAAATGATAAATTGGGATCGATATTCAATTTGTACCCCAAATTGAGTGGCAATTATCGGCGATAAAACAGAAAATGGCCGGGTAGGTGTTTTTGTCATCGCCGTTTTACAGAATGCTTAAGTTTCAATTGGGGGGAATGTAAAAGTTCCTTGCCGGATTGATTTAAAAGTGAGGTAAAATCGGTATGCGGGTACTTTTAGTGGACGATAATGATTTGTTTTTAGAAGGACTGTATGACTTATTAGAAGCCAATGAAATTGAAGTGGCTGGTATCGCCAATAATGGTCAGGAAGCTCTAATCAAAGCAGCTAAGTTGCAGCCTGAGGTAATTTTGATAGATATTCAGATGCCTGGAATAGATGGAATTGAGACGACCCGTCTTATTAAAGGAAAGTACCCCAAGGTTAAAATCGTTCTCTTAACCGTATCAGAGGATGATCTGTGCCTCTTTGAAGCAATTAAGGCCGGGGCCTCAGGTTATTTATTGAAGGGCTTGAACAGGGATAATTTCCTGGAGTTGCTTACTGGACTCGCCACCGGTGAATCGCCGCTTTCGCCGGGTCTGGCCGGAAAAATCTTGCGGGAATTCGCCCGGCGGGAACGAGAAACTGAAATGGCCGAAGTTGTCCCAAGCGAAGTATCATCCAAACTTACTCAAAGAGAGGTGGAGATTTTAAAGTTGGTCGCTCAGGGCCTCACATATAAGATGACTGCAGCAAGATTTGGGATTACCGAATCGCAAGTTAAATACCATATGGGAGAAATCGCTAGCAAACTTCACCTTAACAGCCGGCTCAAGCGGTGGCCTATGCGATAGAAATGGGGTTGGTATCCCCAAAAGAGGGGTAACTCACAATGAGGTCAGAGCTATCGAAACTGAATTTTTTGATTTGGGATATGAAGGAGCTTTCATTGACTTTCAAAGCCCTATATGATAAATTAAAATGTTGTTAGTAATAACCTTTTTTGAATGATTGAAAGTCCTTGGAGGTAACTCATTGATACAGACCAATATTCGTAACTTCTGCATTATCGCCCACATTGACCATGGGAAATCAACCCTAGCTGATCGTTTACTGGAATATACCGGTGCCTTAAGTGAACGCGAAATGACCGAACAAGTTCTGGACTCCATGGATCTGGAACGGGAACGGGGGATAACGATTAAAGCCCAAGCTGTTCGGTTGCAATATAAAGCCAAGAATGGGGAGACCTATATTCTTAACTTAATTGACACCCCCGGCCATGTGGATTTTACCTACGAGGTTTCGCGCTCCCTCAAGGCTTGTGACGGAGCACTACTGGTGGTTGACGCCACTCAGGGAGTTGAAGCTCAGACCATCGCCAACTTGTATTTGGCAGTGGACCTTAATCTGGATATTATCCCGGTCATCAACAAGGTTGACCTGCCCAGCGCCGACCCGGAGAAGACCAAAAACGAAATCAAAGATATCATAGGAATTGATCCCGAAGAATGTATTTTGGCCAGCGCCAAGACCGGTCTGGGGACCGAAGATATTTTGGAAGCAATTGTGTCCAGAATTAAGCCGCCCGCCGGTGATGCGCGGCTATCGCTGAAAGCTTTGATTTTCGACTCGTTGTTCGACTCATACCGCGGTGCCATCGCCTATGTTCGGATGATGGAGGGACGGTTGTCGATAGGTCAGAAAATCCGGATGATGGCCACGGGAAAAGAATTTGAAGTGACGGAGCTTGGAACATTCCGGCCGGCTCCGACTCCGGCTCCCCAATTGGAAGCCGGAGAAGTGGGTTTTGTGGTTGCATCCATGAAAGAAGTGAAAGATGTCCGGGTAGGAGACACCATTACCGATGCCGCCAATCCGGCCTTGCTTCCTTTGCCGGGATACCGTCCGATACAGCCGATGGTCTATTGCGGACTTTACCCGGTTGATAACGCCGCTTACGGCGAATTGCGGGATGCTCTCGAAAAATTAAACCTCAATGATGCGGCGTTAGTTTTCGAGGCGGAGAGTTCCACAGCGCTGGGTTTTGGTTTCCGTTGCGGATTTTTGGGGCTTTTGCATATGGAAATCATTCAGGAACGATTGGAGCGGGAATATAATTTAAACCTGATTGCCACAGCTCCCAGCGTCATTTATAAAGTCTATTTGACCAACGGTGACGTCGAAAACATTTCCAACCCGGCGGAGCTGCCGGCAGCCAATTATCTGGAACATTTGGAAGAACCGGTTGTGAAGGCCACCATCATTTTGCCCAGTGAGTTTGTGGGGACTATTATGGAATTGTGCCAGGAGAAGCGGGGCGTTTTCACAAACATGGAGTATATCACCGAGACCCGGGTGATGCTCACCTATGAATTGCCGCTGGCCGAAATATTGATGGACTTCTTTGATAAACTAAAATCCCGTTCCCGGGGTTATGCTTCTTTAGATTATGAATACTTGGGGCATAAACCGGCGGAACTGGTCAAACTGGATATCATGATTAGTGAAAAAGTGGTTGACGCCTTGTCGGCTATCGTCCACCGCGATCGAGCCTATCAGCGGGGCAGACAGCTGGCGGAGAAACTAAAAGAGATTATTCCCCGCCAATTATTCGAAGTCCCGATCCAGGCGGCCGTTGGCAGTAAAATTATTGCCCGTGAAACCATCAAAGCCATGCGCAAAGATGTGTTGGCCAAATGTTACGGCGGCGATATCAGCCGGAAACGAAAACTACTGGAAAAGCAAAAAGAAGGCAAAAAGCGGATGAAACAGCTGGGATCGGTGGAAGTTCCCCAGGAGGCGTTTTTGGCGGTTTTAAAAATTGAAGACTAAAGATTGATCATAATTGCGGCGTTTCGATGAGGGGCTGTCCCAAAGTAAATTTAGCGATAAAAAAATACAATATATTGAAGTTGGTATATTCAACGATCCCATATATTGTATTTCTTATTGATTTCAAATTGCTTTTTAGACAGCCTCTTTTTTTGTTGTTTTTATGAAAAGATAGTAGAGACTACCATTGTCATCGATGCGATAGGCCATTGTATTTTGATAGGATTCCCATTTTAAAAAAGACGGAGGAATAAAGTTTAGAAGAACAGAGTAAAAAGTAGGACTATCCTTGATTTAGATCATTGGATGCTAAGAACTATCCAGTAGTTTTTTAAAAATTTAAGAATTAAAGGAGGTTATTCTTTTGATGACAGTTCAAAAAAGTCCCGGTTTAGCAGCTATCCAATCGCAGGTAAATCCGGAGCCGGGGAAACGGCTGTTGTTTATCGACAATCTGCGTTGGCTGATGATTATTTTTGTCGTCATAATGCATCTGAATGTAACTTATAGCAGTTTTGGCAGCTGGTACTATATTGAAAAAAGGACGCTGGATGTGTTTTCCACTATTTTTTTCGCCATATACGGCTCCTTCACTCAGGCATATTTTATGGGTTTCCTTTTTTTAATTGCCGGTTACTTTGTACCGGGTTCTTATGATAAAAAAGGGGCTGTTCAATTCATTACCGACCGACTATTCCGTTTGGGCATCCCCGCCTTAATTTATATGTTGTTCATCGAGCCCTTGAATACTTTGATCCGGTGGTCTTTCGAGCATACTATGCCTGCCGATTTCCTAAGGCAATACTGGAATTACGTCATCAGTTTTCAGTTCGTCGGTTCCAGCGGCCCCTTATGGTTTGCCATTGCTTTACTGATATTTTCGATCCTATACGGGTTAGCAAGAGCGATAATACCGAAAAAAGAGACTTTGCAAAGGAATGAAACCTTTTTAATAACCCATACCCAGGTTATTGCGGTAATGCTATTCATCAGTACCGGTGCTTTCCTGGTGCGATGGGTGCAACCCATCGGGACATCATTCTTTAATATGCAACTATGCTACTTTTCGGCCTACGTCATACTCTTTGTTGTTGGGATATTTGCTTACCGTCATAATTTATTCTTGAATATTCCCTACCGGTTTGGAATGACCTGGTTTAAAATTGCATTATGGGCGGGAATTCCTTTTTGGATGATATTGATAGTTACCGGAGGCGCTATTAAAGGAATGACACAGTTTAATGGTGGACCTTATTGGCAAAGCTTTGCTTATGCTCTTTGGGAATCATTCTTCTGTGTTGGAGTTTGTCTTGGCTTATTGGTGTTATTCCGCGAGAGATATAATCATCAGGGAAAGATCAGCAAGTTCCTTTCCAGTAATGGCTTTGGGGTATATGTATTCCACGCACCAATCCTTATAGGGATCACTTTACTGGCGCAGGGGATTTTCCTCTACCCGTTATTCAAGATGCTACTCATGATCATCATCATCGTTCCGGTTTGTTTCGGGTTTAGTGGGTTGATCCGAAAAATACCGTGGATCCGGAAGATATTTTCTTAAATAAACTTTTAGGTGGATTTTCCCCGAACCTGTGGGCGCATTTAGACGGAGCGAATGATCCGTGACGGAATGAATCCATTGGATGAGAGAAAGAATTATTTCCATGACAGAATCGATTCATTGAACGACAGAAAGAATGATTTCCGTGACAGAATGAATTCATTGAATGACAGAAAGAATTATTTCCGTGACGGAATGAATCCGTTGGACGACAGAAAGAATGATTTCCGTGACAGAATGAATTCATTGAATGACAGAAAGAATTATTTCCGTGACGGAATGAATCCGTTGGACGACAGAAAGAATGATTTCCGTGACAGAATGAATTC
>JAEXDA010000008.1 GCA_023401925.1 Bacillota bacterium | reverse complement strand
TAGAGGTCAGCGGCTTCGAACTTAAGTTCGCGGTTACTCTTCCACTGAAACAACTACTTTGAACAACATCGTTGGGGAAGAGCTCGCCTTTAAAAAAGGCGCAAGTTAGGTCAAATAGGCGTTCACTCTAACAGTGATTTCTGACAACAACGAAATTTAATTCAACATATATCGATTGATTGCCATCAGGATTCGTGGTTTTCTTGATAAACTGTCCTAAAAATCGATGCTGAATGAACTTCCCCCGGCATAATCTGTCCAAAGGAGAAGCCTGCGGATGATGTTTACAAAACAACAAAACAAAAACCAAGGTTCAATCGTGGAAAAATTAGTGGATTCACTGCTCAATCCATTGAAAAGACTCAATGTTTTTTTTCAGATTTTGACTATTGCCTTAATGATGTTTGTATTTTTGAGCTTAGAAGGTATGATGGGGATTTTTACCATTGCGACGTTGAATCATTATTCCCGTGATACTTTTGATAATGGATTTCAAGTGCTCTTCAAAATCAATGAGTTTCAAAGAAATTTTGAGCGGTTGCAAACAAACTATCTACGGGATATCCTTACCAAAGGGAATTCGGCAGCCGCGGGTTTTTTAAGGGTTAGGAATACTATACGTTCCGAGATCAGCGTATTTAAAAAAGCGAATATTGAAAATATCGAGAATATGGAGAAAGAAATCGCCGCGATTGAAAAAATCCTTGAAAAGCCTGTCAGTGAAGAAAATTATCGAGATTTGGAAACATCCTTGGCGAGTATTAAGTTTTCTTCCGACAATGCCATGGGCAGAGTGCGGATCATGTCCATGGTTTCGATGGATCAAGGGGAAGGTTATTCCAATAAGGCCAAAATCATCACGGTAATTCTTCTGGTGGTTGGAACCGGTTTGGCTGTATTGTTAAGTCTGGTCATCGCCTTATCGATAGCCAGGCCCTTAAAGTCGGTGAAAATGACTGCCAATTCTTTAGCCACCGGAGACTTGACCCGCACGATTTCCACGAAAGGGTCTCTGGAAGTGACATCGGTGGTGGAAAGTCTGAACAAGGCTATCCTAAGTCTCCGCCAATTGATGAAGGGCATTGACGAACAGTCCAATGTGTTGTACACCGCCAGTCGGGAATTAAAGAACGCTTCTCAGGAAACGGGTAAATCGGCTGTGGAAGTTGCCAAAGCCATGGAAGAATTAGCCGGCGCCTCTTCGGAACAAGCGGGTCAAATCTCTCAAGCGGTAGAAACGATTAACGCCTTGGCTGAATTGGTCCGTCAAGTATCCGAAGAATTGAAAAACATCTCACTCGAATCGCAAAGCGTGGCAGAGTTCGCCAAACTCGGCCAAAAAGCCACCCATGACGTAGCCGATGCCATTCATAAAATTTACGATATGACCAAAGAAGTAACCGGGGATATTGATGCGCTTAATAAAACATCTCTGGAAATCGCCACGATCACCTCGATGATTCATGGGATTGCCGAACAAACCACCTTGCTGGCTCTCAATGCCGCAATCGAAGCCGCAAGAGCCGGTGAACAGGGAAAAGGGTTTGCGGTGGTCGCCGCCGAAACCGGGAAATTGGCCGAACAATCCAAGCAGGCTGCGCAATTAATCACCGACCGGATCGATCAAATGAATAACCGTTCCCAGCAAGCGGTATTTTCGGTGAATAACGGTTTGAATGTAGTGGAAAAAGGCCGGAGCATGGTAGTGGATGCCACAGTCACTTTTGAAAAAATTTTTGATAAACTGGGCGGGACTTTGGTGCGGATTGATACGGTAGCTTTATCCGCTAAAAAAATGGCTGATAAAAACGAAGGGATGATTGCAGCGATAACGAATATTGCTGCTTTAAGTGAAGAAAGTGTTGCCAGCACCGAAGAAGTCTCGGCAATCGCCGAAGAGCAAAATGCTTCCGTTGAACAAGTCAATGCTTTAGCGGAAAACCTTACCAACATCTCCGGTAAGTTGAAACAAGCGATTTCTCAATTTCAGATTGATTCATCAAAATAAATATTAACTTGAACTGTTTTAGAAATAGAATGTCGTCCCATACGTTTATGGTAATGGCTGATCGCTGATCGCTGATCGAGATCGCGGATCGGGATTAAAAAATGAAACAGGAGGTTCATGATGGTGAAAGTAGGGATAATCGGATGCGGTTCCATCACCAAGTACCGGCATGCACCGGAGTATGCCATGAATCCAAATTCTGAAATCATGGGTTTTTTTGATCTCAGGAAAGAAAGAGCCGCAGAAATGGCTGGGCAATTTGGTGGTAAAGTGTACGAAACGGTTGAAGAGATGCTTGCTGAAAAATCAATTGACGCAGTGAGTGTTTGTGCTGCCAATAATTTTCATGCCCCCGTAACCATAGCCGCTTTGGAAGCCGGTAAACATGTATTATGTGAAAAACCCATGGCTACTTCCGTTGGGGATGCCATAAACATGATTACCGCCGCTCAAAAAGCCGGCAAATTTTTGATGATCGGACATAATCAGAGATTAGCCGCGGCCCATGTGAAGGTAAAACAGATTTTAGATTCCGGCGAAATGGGAAAAATCATCAGTTTTAAAACCTCTTTTGCCCATAGCGGACCAGAAGGGTGGAGCGCTGATAAAAGCGCCAATACTTGGTTCTTTAGCAAAAAGGATGCCATTTTGGGAGCCATGGGCGATCTGGGTATTCATAAAGCCGATTTAATCCACTGGCTCATTGGGGATGAAATCGTTGAAGTATCCGCTTTTGTTTCAACTTTGGACAAAAAAGGCCCGGATGGAAGATTGATCGAGGTTGACGATAATGCCATCTGCCTATTGCGCTCCAAAACCGGAATAACCGGGACCCTCTGCGCCAGTTGGACAAATTACGGAGCGGAAGACAATAGCACGATCTTGTATTGCAGCGAAGGCGTGATCAAGATTTATGAAAATCCCGACTTTCCCATCGAGATCAACAAAAGAAACGGCGAAAGAGTTTATTACCAAATCGGCAAAATTCAAACCAATGAAAGCCAAACCCAATCCGGAATCATCGATCTTTTCGTAAATAGCCTCGTAAACAACACTCCCCCGGAAATCTCCGGTGAAGAAGGGTTGGCCGCTTTAAAAATCATTTTCGCCTGTTTGGAATCATCCCTGACGGGTAAAACGGTAAAAATAGACTAGATATATTGGAATTAAATTTTGTAAAAAAAGTTGGCCTAAAAAAGTTAACGGAGACAGGATTAACCGTTGAGTTATCAAAGAAAGGTGGAGCGCCATGTATCTGGGACTTCTCACAGTCTGTCTGGGCAATCAGTCTTTGGAACAAAAAGCCCGCTGGGCAAAGGAAAATGGCTTTAAAGCACTGGAGGTCGCTTGTTGGCCGAAAAACAACGATCGTGATTATTCAAGCTCGGATATTGATGTGGAGCATTTTACCCCGAAAGAGGCTGACCCAATCAATTCACTTTGTAAGGAATTGGGTTTGACCATTTCATCGCTGGCCTACTATGATAACAATCTAGACCGGGATTTATCCAAACGGGCCTGTGTCCATCATCATTTGAAAAAGTGTATTGACGCTGCGGAAATACTGGGTGTTTCGATGGTGGGGACCTTTATCGGCAGGAATATCGATCGATCGATTCCGGAAAACTTTGATGAATTTGAAAGAGTATTCAGCGAAATGGTAGCGTATGCTGAAAGCAAAGGGGTTAAAATCATCATTGAAAATTGTCCGATGGAGGGATGGCAAGTGCCGGGACTTCCGGGCACGATCTCTTTTGCGCCGGACCTCTGGCATGAAATGTTCCGCAGGATTCCCAGCCCCAACTTCGGCTTGAATCTGGACCCATCCCATTTGGTGTTTCAGTTAATGGATTATATCAGTGTCATTCCGGAATTTAAGGATCGGATCTTTCATGTTCATGCCAAAGAAGCCAAAGTGAACAGCGAGAAATTGAAACGGTACGGGATTTTCAACCGGCAGTTATTTAGCGGAACAGGACATGAGTTTGGTTATTGGAAACCCTGTATGCCGGGTCTGGGAGATCTCGACTGGAACCTTTTTCTGAAAACTTTACGGGATAACGGTTATGACGGTGTGGTCAGCATCGAGCATGAAGATCCCGATTATGAGGGCACGGAGGAAAAAGTCAAAGAGGGACTCTTGATTGCCAAAAGACATTTGGAGAAATTCATTTGAAGCAATGAATACCGCTGATTCGATTTCCCAAAGAGGCTGTTGCAAAAGGGATTGAAATCCATGAGAAATACAATATATACAATAAATAATGGGGAATATTTCCATATATTATAGTTCTCTATCGATAAATTTTATTTTGCAACAGACCCTGATTCATATCTTGCTTGGGGCTGTCCGCTGCAGAAATGAATGGAACAGCCTCCTTTTATTCACATACAACCAGTTCCAATGGATATTTCTTTAAAAACTCCACCAAGGCCGGATTGATTTTGTTGTCGGTAATGATTTGATCGATGGCGCCGAAATCGGCCAGATAAATTTGTCCCATCTTGGAAAACTTGGTATAATCGGCTAAAATAACTACTTTTTGGGAACGTTCAATCATCAGGCGCTTGGTATCCACTTCATCAGGGCTGGAATCGGTCAGCATTTGCTGTTCATGAATACTGGCGCAAGATAAAAAGGCCTTACTGGGGTAGTAATCTCTGGCAATCCTTTGGGGAATCGTCCCGGAAAGGGACATGTTGCTCTCTTTAAAGACTCCGCCCAAACAAATGAACTGCAGATTGGGATTTTGAACCTGGACCGCTTCCAGAAGCAATTTCAAAGAATTGGTAAGGATGGATACGTGGAGGTCTTTCGGAATATAACGGAGAAGATAAAGGGATGTTGAACTGTTATCCACAAAAATAGTATCTCCATTCCGAATCAGCGTGGCTGCCTTTTGGCAAATGGTCTTTTTTTCTTCGGCGTGGTGAATCTCGCGGATTCCTACCGGAAATTCCGGCAGGATCTTATCGGATGGAACATTAAGGATAGCCCCGCCGTGGGTGCGTTTGATGACGCCTTCATTTTCAAGTTCCCTCAAATCACGGCGAATGGTCTCTTTGCAGGCATTGAATTTTTCCGATAAGGAATTTACATCGACTTTTCCTTCTTGTTCAAGGATATTAATGATTTGATTTTTTCTTTCCAATCCGAACATAGGATTCAACCCTTCTAATTTAATGCAATCATCAATTCTTAATCCATATTACCATATTTAGGGAGGTTTGGCGACGGATTCTTCGACGATGGGCAAATAAGGAAATTGGATCGGAGTAGAAGCTTTCTGATGAAGGGAATGGGTCCGCCGCCGTAAAGCTTTGGTACCGAAAGATAGCTTCCGGAAGATTTATTCTTTATCGACAGGAAGAACCGGCATGAGGCGAGAATAACAGAAAATAAAGGCTGGCATTTTTTATCAACCGGAAAAGGGAGAAACTTTCGATGAAAAAGATCACCATTACCGAGTCGGTTGCTATCACCGACATTACGTTGGGAGCGGGCGTTCTAACTTCCCCGGACAAAGATGATTTGTTGGATCGTTATCTTGCCTTGGGCGGAAACTGTTTTGATACGGCAAGGGTTTATGAGGACGGGCAATCCGATGGGTGGCTCGGGCAGTGGATCAAAGAACGCCGTAACCGTCAAAATATAGTTCTCTGCGCCAAAGGATGCCATCCCCTCGATCCCAATGCCATGCATATATCGCGTTTAACGCCGGAAGACATTGTTGGGGATTTGGAGACAAGCCTTCGCGCCATTGGAACCGATTATGCGGACCTTTACCTTTTGCACAGGGATAATCCGAGAGTTCCGGTTGAAACCATTATGCCGGTCCTTCATAAGCTGGTGGCAACCGGGAAAACGCGCGCTATCGGAGTTTCCAACTGGACCTCCGGGAGAATCAATGAGGCGAACCGGTTCGCAGTGGCCAACGGCTTGACGCCTCTTTCCGTGAGCCAAATGCATTTTGGCCTCGCCCAGACGACGCCCGCTCTTACCACGGATGTTACTCATGTTACCATGAATGATATTGAGTATGGCTGGTATCTTGAGAACAACTTTCCGGTAATGGCCTTTGCGGCCCAGGGGAAAGGTTTTTTTGCGCAAGTTGCCAAAGAATTGCCTTTGAAAGAATGGCCCCAAAAATATTACGGATTCCTTCCGGAAAATTACCGCCGGGCTGAAAGATTGATTCAACTTGCTGCGGAATTGGGGACCAATGTTTCGGCGCTGGCTATTGCCTATGTCCGTGATAATCCGCTCCGGACTTCAGCTTTATGCGCATTTTCTTCGCTGGCCCAGTTTGAAGAAAGCATGGATGTTTTACGGTTTAAGCTTACCCCGGAGCAGATTGCCTATTTGGAGGGGAAAGGGCAAACTCATTCGGCCTGATATCGAAAACAGCTCACCAAGTGATCGTTGATAATTCCAATCGCTTGCAAGTGGGCGTATATGGTCGTGGAGCCCAGAAATTTAAAACCCCGTTTTTTAAGATCCTTGCTGATGGTGTCGGAGAGGTCTGTTGTAACGGGAATTTCACCGGTGGTCTTCCAGGCGTGGACTACCGGTTTGTTATTTACAAAATCCCAGATGTAACTGTCAAAGGAACCGAATTCCTGTTGAATCTGGATGAATTGTCTGGCATTGGTGACCGTGGCTTCGATTTTTTTCCGGTTGCGGATGATGCCGGGAAAAGCCAGTACCCGTTCAATATCGGCCTCGTTGTAACTTGCGATTTTTGAAACTGCGAAGGAATCCATGGCTGCTCTGAAAATCTCCCTTTTCTTCAGCACAATCAACCAACTGAGTCCGGCTTGCATCGCTTCCAAAGTTAAAAATTCAAAATGCTGCTGTTCGTCATGGAGGGGAGTACCCCATTCTTTGTCGTGATATTCGGTGAGCAGCGGGTCCCCAAGACACCAAGGACAGCGGGAAAGATTGCTCAAATCCATGGTAGCACCTTTCAAACGGCGAGTATTTCTCCGGGCGGTGTTTTTAGTATTCATCCTGTCGGCTTGATCAGGAACAGGTTGGGGTGAGCTTTTTGGAGAAGCCGTATAGATAGAGTTTATGGCGAAAGATACCAAAAATCAAGTTGAAAATTTTGACGTTTGAGAAGAGCAGGTTGAAAGGGAATATGGTTTTACGCTTGGATATGTTGATGGGATAAGGTTGGCACAGATAAAGGATAACGGAGACAGGATGACCAGGATTTATAGGATGAAAGAGTTGCGGCTCGTCCGTGCGGGAGGTTAACCCCGCAGATTGTTTTCCTGAAATATAAAGGTATTGGGCCTATTTACCCTATCCATTAAAGGGAACCGGCCGGAAATAAGGGCCGATGGGCTTGTTGCACAGACTATGGAGCATATCGGCAAAGGTTCCGGCAAACCCAATCAGCCCTTTTTGGGGGTCATTATTATTTAGCTGCGATTTCCTGAGCGACGGAGACAATTGGCGGAAGGAAATCAGTGAACAAAAAAATGCGGAGACAATCGGCGGAAGGAAATCAGTGAACAAAAAAAATGCGGAGACAATTGGCGGAAGGAAATCAGTGAACAAAAAAAATGCGGAGACGATTGGCGGGAGGAAACCGGCGAACAAAAAAATGCGGAGACGATTGGCGGGAGGAAATCAGTGAACAAAAAAAATGCGGAGACGATTGGCGGGAAGAAATCAGCGACCAAAAAAATCGTGGAGACGATTGGCGGGAAGAAATCAGTGAACAAAAAAATTGTGGAGATGATTGGCGGAAGAAAATCAGAAACCGTGGGAACTGGCGAAATGGTTTTTGGAAGGGTCGGGGGGAGCTTTTTTGGAAAGGCGGGTTGATTTATAACAGGGAATGATGTGGGTGGGTAGACAGAAGATATTGTCAAAAATAAATGAATGGCGATTTTGGTTCATTTTTTTTGTGCCCTCTTGCCCCTCCTGAGCCACCGTTACTGCAATGACGGTATTTTCAGCCAATGGGTCACACCCAAAAAGGGGGAGAGGCCCCTTTCGTGACCATGGTTCGCTGAAAGCAAAGCCTGGCGGATAAAGGGTTTGTGAGGTTGGAGGGCCAGGAGGGGAAGGAGGGCCACGAATCATATAAAAATGAAAGGCATCCTTTTGGGATGAATCTTCCAGCGTTTTTTTAATTTAACGCCTTGGCCAAGGGTGGCCCAACGGGTTGAAGGCCGGCGGGGATTGGGTTTGGGGGCGATGTGGGGCAGAGGGGCTGTTGTACGGAAATATATATATTTCTTTGGGGGTTTGGATTAGGAAATGATATTTCTTAAAAAGCCCCCGGCGTTATCTTTCTGAAAAAAACCGATGTAAGCTTAGGTTGTTTTGTTTTCATTGAATATCGGTATTGTCTTTATTAATATCATTATAATGATTTTTTCCATATTTTTCAATATCATCAGAGAGGTATTTTCGGGGGAAAAGGCTTGAGGAGATTGGGATTGGAGGGGGTGAAAAATGTTGAAATCTTTTTGAGAAATTTGGGAAAGGGAGGGTGGACTGGGGGTTAGCATTGGCATTATCCGGTTTGAAAATTGCTTTAGAGGAAAAATTGGACAAAAGATCGATATTGTTGAGTTCTCATCCTTAGATCCTTCGCTGGCCGAAAGCATAAAGGATGAGGTGATCATGATTTATGAACAGGGATGAATCTTGAATCATATGAATGAATCCGGTTGAGAGAACCGGTTTTTTTATGCTTGATTTGAATGTATCATCCAAAAGGAACAACTGCCGGGAAAGAAAGTGATACGATAACAATTCATGTCTACAGAAAAAAGCAAGAAGGATACTTCCTACTTGAAAGGGGCATTTTTGAAACAATGGTTGATGAAACCGGCTAAAAAGGGCCGGTTTTTTTATGCTTGATTTTGGGGAATTGGGTTGATGGATCAGGAAAAGGAGAACAGTTGTTGAGGGGGCTTTTGACATTAAAATGAATGACCAGTATTGTGGTCCACGGATTTCACCGGCTGAGGTCCTTTTGGAGCGGCCCAAAAGGACCCAAAAGGCCGCCGGACCCGCGTGGTTCCGGACCTCCTGCAATTCCTCCGGGGCTTTTGAATGGCGCCGCCATCCATGGCATTTTGACTGGCTATTACATGAGGCTTCCGGGGGCAGGACCGCGCGGCTTGAAAACAAGCCGAGTTTTACATCCTTGTAAAGAGGCGGCGCTTTTCGACGTCGTGTCTCAAATGGCGGGGAGGGTTGGTTGGGTCCAGAGACGTAAAAACGTATGAAGATGATGAGGATGTAAAGGCTGAAACGCTAAAGGAAATATTACGGATTACTTATTAAAAAGCAGGAAGAGGGAATTGTTTACAGAAATTTTAATAGTTATTGTAAATTAATTATTAGGGAATTTTCATCTATGAACATGATTTTAGGAGCATTTGTGAGGTATGTCTTATAGGCACTAGTTATCGGCCATGTAGATTCTTTTGGGCAAAAAATGAAAGAAAGAATGATGAAATCTGAAAAAATTTTTGTTTAAATTAATGCCTTATGGTTTGTCTATTTTAGCTGGTTTTCTTTTTTATATTATTGGTATTAAACTTAATGATAATCTAAAGGGGTTATTTATTAATATTTCATCTGGCTTTTTTGCCATTCCTCTGGTTTTTCTTTTTTACGAAATTGCAAGAGATTCTGCCAGTAAAGAATTGAATAAGGAAATATTTGATTATGCAAAAATACAAGTTGATAGAGAAATAATGTCGGTATTAAATCAATTAGGGAAAATGGTTTTCCCGATAAATGAGGGCCTTAATTTTAGTGAATTTATTAAATTTGATGAAGAAAGGCTTCGAACACAAATTACTTCAAAAGAATTTTTAGGTTTTCAGGTTTTGAAAAAATGGAAACTAAGTGAAAAGTACTTTGATGAAATATTAAATAATGCTTTTATATTGAATAAAATTGATGATGATCAGATTATTTCCATTGTATCAATTATAAAAAGTATAAGACATTTGGAGGCTATTCAAAAGAATAACATTTTTATTAAGTGTAAAAGTCAACCTGCTAAAGGGTATAAGATTGCAAGTGGCCGAGAAATGAATATAGAAAATAGAGATTTCCCAGATAGACTACTTTTACTATTTGATATAGGGAATGATAAATTTGTGGTTAAAGACTTTGGTGATTTTAGTAAAGGTAATCAAGAGAGATTACTTGATTATTTTAAGGTAAATGATAACTTGCTTGAACTATATTTAGAGGCGGTTTATTCTATTTTATTCGATATTCAAGAATGGGTGAAAAAGACGGGCAACGAAATTATATTAGATCCTAAAATGTTTAAATTTGTTCCTAAAAAGACTAATATTAACAGTAATGATAAGGTCTATAACAGGAGCAATTGAACAATTTCAATTTTTAAATAAAGGAGAAAGGAACAATGGCACGGGATCCAAAACTAACAGAAGAAATCAAGAAAGAATTATTAAAATTAGAACTAGAATTAAAAAAATGTATAAAGGTTGCAGATTTCGATATGGCAAGTAAATATATGACTTCTATTCAAAATTTACTTAAACCTAAAGGGTATAATTCAAGATTAATGAAAAATAAAAATTACTTTTTCGAAGTTGCACTTGAGGCTGGAAAATTAGAATATGCAATTTCAGGATTAACAGGTGTACGAGATAAAGTATCTACAGGCTCTAGAATGTTTTTAGAGTCAACAGCTATACTAGCAATATGTTATATAAGAAAAGGGGATTTAAAAAAAGCCCAGACCTTTATTGATGAAACTATTAGAAATATAAATAACATAACTTCTGATGATTTAAGAAGGAGCTTCCATAAATCATTTTTAAATAGAGTAGACAATGAAGTTTTACTTAATAGTCTTAAAGATACAGCGGAAAGCCTTGACGTTGATGAAGTACATGGTAAATCGATTGAATTAATACAAACAAAAACAGAAGATGAAATTTATGAAATTTTGGGGACATGCATCCCGGATAGTGTTATAAAACTGTTAGCTACCTCTCAGAAACATAATTTATTATTAATCTCCACATCAGATAGAATATGTTTACCACCACCAATTTCTGAACAAAAGAAAAAAGTAATTGGAATGAAGGTAAGTTCTGCAATTAAAAGAGTAGTATGGAAATCACTGTGTGACCCTGATAATGAGATATATAAAGCCTGGTCTCAAGGATTATCCATTGTGCATGATAAAAAGTATATTTCTGGTGCAATTGTATGTACGTTAGCTAATTGGAAAATAGGAACAAGCTTAATGGCTGCTTCAATATGTGCGTTAGCTATTAGATTTGGCGTAGGTGTATTTTGTGAAATATTTGAACCTGAAACAATAATGGAACAAAGGGTTAATTAAAATTAAGAATTATACTGGGTATGATAAATATTCCCATGGAATTTTGTAATCTTTTGGAGATATTTAAAAGATCTTCCCTTTAAGTTTTTGTTGGGGAGGAGATGGGTATTTACAAAAAATACAGTCCCGGCTGTATTTTTTACGAGGATGCCGATGATACTATCAGTTTTTACGGGAAAAAAATCTGTAAAGCTTGCTTTGGAAAGTTTTTAAATATAGTGGGCGATGAAATCTTTAGTTTTTATTTTTCGAATTGATTGTTACATTATTCGAATTTTTTGCTTCTTGAATTCGGATATTTTATATTCAAACCTATAGTATTCAAATACTAGACAACTGTAATTTTTCAAAGTGCAATTTAAACGGGAGATTTAACATTGAATATTGAAAAACATCTTATTCTGGTAATGTAGACGGGAAATGGAGTGTAACTATTTTTTTATAAACTCTATTAAATCCCCTGGTTGGCAATTTAATACATTGCATAATTTATCAATAACTTCAAGAGAAACATATTCATTCGTATTTAATCTCGCCATTGTTCCCCACGAAATATCCGCCATTTTGAGCACATCTTGTTTTTTTATACCTTTGTCAATAAGTAACTTTTGAAACGGTTTATAACTTATCAACTAAAATCCTCCCTGGTAAAGTCATCTTTCTTTGAAAATAAGGATTTAGCGAAATTACAAGAAAACATTGACAACATTCTCTATTGTGTTATAATAATATCTAATGAATCATAAATTTCTCTAATGAAATAGAGATTGTAATCGAACCTTTATCGCATTATTATTTAACCAAAACTTTGTAAAGAGTATTTATTCTACAAATTCCAAGGCTTTCCTTTATATTGGATAAAAATAGGAAGGAGCCCCGCCATGAACTCCCACGACCACACCGTCTATTCCATCCTAAGTAACGGCAAAGAAGTCCCTCAAATCCGCCTATCCGGCCAGTGGCTGGAACAATGCGGTTTTAAATCCGGCTGCAACTATACAGTCAGCGAACTGTCAGGATGTTTGCTGTTAATGGTGGACAAAAATAAAAAGTGAAACAAAAGCGGATAGGTCACACTTTTATTCCTACAGATTTTAGAAGTCAAATAAGCAACTTGTTAGGCATATTTTTACACACAAAAGATCTACGCCTTCAAGGAGGAAGGCGGGGCGCCGTATTTTTTCTTGGATGAAAAACTACGGTCGCCATCGGAAGCCTCATATAATTGCCAGTCGAAAGGCCAGGATGGCGAA
>JAEXDA010000066.1 GCA_023401925.1 Bacillota bacterium | reverse complement strand
CGGATATTCATCCAACCATTTAATCTAAAATTTCTATAACTCCAGCAAAAATTCAATAATTAGACCATATCTGGTTGGGATGATGCTTTGCGGGTTTTCTTTTTTTGCTGTAGAACAGATTGCTTTGGATTTAGCTGTGATGGTCGGCTTACGATCACGACATCGACGATACCAGGAATCTCCAGTAGTGCGCGCCGTGTGATGTCATGCTCCTGGACGCTCGCTGAATCATCATAGATGAATACGATTAGTGATTCATAGCGCAGATCGCGAAGATAGGGGATACAATCCTCCTGAACTTCCTTTTCAATTTTCTTGAAATCTTCTTTGCAAGTTGTGAACTTTGTTTCAATGATTAGCTTCAGTGATCCGATTCCAAAATCCGCCTTATAAGTAGAATGGCCGAGTTTTGGCAATGTATCTTCATCGACAACATCCGGAAAATAGGAGCGAAGTATTAACCAAAGGATATCCTGTACCTCTCGCTCTTGGGTAATTGGCCAGCGAATAGGATTCTGAAGATTATCACCATCCCAACGCCAGCGCTTCATTGCAGGCTCAAAGTTTTGAAGTACTGCAGCTACATATTTTGGTTGTAAAGACATCGTCCCGAAAGTATGAAAAAGAAGTGAATTAACAGAAGACCATATAAATGCTGCTTGAGGGATTGAATCGAAATGAAGATCTGTTGCTGTCTGGAATAGGATATTTTGATGAATGTTTTCTAGCTGTTGCAGTGAAGGTTCATTCTCATAAATTTGATGGCGGATAACCCATTCGGTGAAAGCTAATTGGTACAGGCTCATTGCTGATTGAGGAATAATTGGTATTTTCGTGCCGAAGGCACGGTAGAAGAGATATAACACTAGCGGATCAAAATCTACCATACCCTTTTGCTTCATTTTCTCCAATACTTCTTTACACCAAAGAAGAGTTTCCAACCCAGCAGCGCCGAGCGCCAGACTGCCAAGGATAATGCCGAGGAGGCATTTGGGATTCCGTGCAAGACTCAGATGCTCACCTTTAAAAGCATCCCGCTCTCGAACCCTGTTAAGGCCATCTAAAAGTAGGGCTTCAAACCTAGAATTAGGTTTTGCCCACAATGTATAACCTAGAGCCGAGACATGCTCTATATTTGTTGGCTTGAACTCCTTATCAAGCCAGGTCTGAGTACAATCAACCTGCCATTCAATGGTAATGCAAGGATCGTTTTTAAGAATGTGATATGCCAGAAGCCCTTCTACTGAACCTGGACGGTTTTGATCTAGTATTGCATTACGAAGAAGATCCAAATTCGGCAGCAAATAGAGGTTAGGATTCAGAGAAACCATCTTCTTTCCTTCAATGCCGTTGCCAGTACCTCGGGGTTCCAGTTCTTCAAATGGCGAAGATGACCAAGTAAGTCTACGATCATATTGGAATAAGATATGGATACAGGCAAAGTTGATGGGTTGAATCCTCGCCACGACATGAAGCTGAGATTGAAGACTTGCCGTGCAAGATAGTCCAGGCTCTTAAACGTCGAATCTGCATGAATATTAATAAGAATCGGATGAGGGCAACCATGTAATGAGGTTTTAATCTGATGGGGACCGGAAAGTGTTAGAAGCGCAGTATTTGGACCAAGCGGGACACATTGCCCTCGTTGTGGTACCATTTTTCCCTTAATTCCTTTTCCGAATTTCACACCTTGAGCAGTTGGCTCGAAAAGCATCCAGTTGTGAGAGTCACTCACATGGACAAAGGCAAATTGAACATCATAATCCGTAAGAGATGCTGCAAATGTTTTGACTGCTTCTGCTTCGATATCCTTATATTTTTTGAAACTTTGGTGAAAAATGAACCGTACACGATCCTTTGGTTGCCATCCGAAACGACTACGCAGTTCAGTGACTGTCTCTTTGAGAGATTGGGTGAGTGCTTCAAGATATTGATCAGCGGATACTTCCCGAGTGTTGTTTGCTAACAAATATTGACCGTCTCCACTAAAGACAGTTGTTATGCCGATTACTCTCTCACCTGCACCGCGCCTACTGTCAGTCAAGCGGGCGCTACCAATTCCGACAATAATCTCGTGAGCCATGTCTGAATTGGGCGCCAGAGTCCACGGAATCCCACCTAACTTGGCATACATTGCAAGGCTGACATTATTGAGGATATATTCGATATTTTGCTTACGAATTGTTTCAATCTTAAGCAGTTGAACAGGAACGCCTTGGGCCATAAGTCGACCCTTTGTCGTATAGTACGGATTTGCGATATCAGGTAAATCACGGTGCTGCTCTCGGATAACGGCCAAGGCGAGATGTGGTTTCTCGCCAAGCGCTTCTAATGACGCACTCCTATATGCTTCCTCCAACGATGGAGCTGTCCGCTTCACCTCGTGAAATGTGAAATCGCATGATATGAGATGGTATTTGCGTAAAAAGCCATTCTGAAAATTCCCATTGATGTCGGCGGATTTGTTGCCCTCTTTGAGTTGCCTTAAAAACTGGCCTACTTCGCCTACGAATTCCTCTGGGCAGATCACGGCAATTTTGACACGTTTATCGGGAAACGACTCCGCATCGTATGGGCCGTGAAGATCGATCCTTTTATCAACTGGCCAGGGAACCGTAATTGAGCCACCTGGGCGAAGAACGCAATTGGGTGTGGTGAAGGTATGAGAATAACCCGCATCGGTACCTTTAGGGCATTCATGTGGCTTATTGTGGATGCGGATGCTGAGTCCCGCACAACATGGGAAGGGAGACTTTTCTTGAAGCCACGTTCCAAGCTTATTAAGACGCTCAACTTGGTGTTCCGCTCCTAAAACTTTATATGTTTGCTCTAAAAGTGTACTAGAATAAGTACTGTATTTTTCACCTAGAAGCGCTTTCCCAACAATTTCAATATTAGTACGACTTCCTTCAAGATAGCAACCATCCAGTGGAAACTCTTCTACATCCGAATCCGAAAGGAGTGCTATCCCATTCCTGATCTGTTCAATACGGCCTAAGTATCGACGCTCAAAGGGTGTAACAACATCGCCATCATCTCGAATATTGACAACATAAAGGCCTTCAAGCGGTATTCCCTCGGCGTAAAGCTCAGCGGCGGTCTTTAAAAATAGATATCGGATTTCAAAACCGATCAGAACTCCGCTTGTAATATCGCCTTCATGTGGTGCTAGTGGGCGAACATCAAGGGTGTATTCGGGGAAGATGCCAAAAATGTCTGTTCGGGCGCTAGATAGATTATGTTTCTCTAGAAGTAGTGTCACAGGTCTAAAGCCAACTACTGTATAATTACTAGTTGATTTGAAAAATTTGAATAGGGCAGAACGGGCGAGGGCATTGGCAAGTTGGAAATCGTTAAAAATAGTAAACTGTTTTTCTTGCCCGATTAATGGTGCATCTGACGTCAACCCGATACAGGCTATACTGTTACCCATGGCATAAAAAAAATGAGTCGAGGCATACTGCTGGCGAAGCTCGCGAAGTTTTAGAGAAAGTTTACTATTCTTTGCGTTAAGCTCTTCTTGGCCATCCTCAAATGATAGTATGCCACCCCGGAATGCATCTGAAGTAAAACGTAGTGGTAAATAGTTAATATGCACAGTTACACTTCCTTTGTTAATGCCCATCAATGATTTAGGGCAAACCCGAAACCTCTTAGGGTAAGGGACAATAATTAACGGAAGCCAACATGGCAGATGCTGGTCATTAGAATGTTGTTTATCCAGCAGTTTAGGTGAAAGGACAAATTAGAGACATATATAATACAATAAACATTATTCTATTTGTAAAAAAAATTCCCTGCTTTTTGGATAAATGGTTAATTGGTAATTGAGAAAAGGTGTATCGTAAAGAATTGGCAGCGTCAAATCGGCGAATGTTTCCGGTAATAGATTAATGGTTTTTATCTGCAGGAATAATTTGGATGCATCTAGAATGCTATATTTATACCTTTATTGTTCGAAGGAGATGCCTACATGTCAGAGATTAACCTCGATTATGGTTTATGACAATTGACATAGTTTTTTTGATAGTTTTGGGATTATATTAAGAAGGATTTTGGAAAGCTGTAAGTGAGTAGTAATAATCTAAAGACAGGATTTTGACGAATTTTAAAGGGATCTAAATGCTTTTAACAGGCGTTTTATTTTTTAAGGGGGGTTGATGAATTTCAACCTCCCTTAAATTTTAATCTTATGATAATATTCGGACTAGAAAATTATGGTTGATTACTTTTACATCTTCTGTTCGCTGAAGGAGGATGAATACAATGGTTGGTTCACCTATAAAAAAAGATATTACCATAGAAAAAATTGACAACGCCATATTTCAAACTACAAAACGGCTTAGAGAGCTAATCATATTAAAACAGGAAGTTGAAAAAGAAAAAAAGCATTTGTCAAGAATAAAGTAAAGGCTGCCTGTAAGATGGTACTTCTTTTTTAAAACAGGGCCCTTAACAGTCATCAACTATTTTGCAACTATTTTCTATGAATTTTGAGGAATTTTCATGAACTCCAAAATTTAACAAATGACCATTTATCAGGGGTTTTAGAACTTATAAGAACGCCTAAAAATGGTGGTCAACGGACTTCTAAACCGTGTGTCGGATGTTCGAGTTATCTCGGGGTCGCCATGCCAATTGCCAGCTAAAGGCTGGTTTTTGATGTAAACGGCAACCCGAGATGGTCAAATTTCGGATTGGTCGTTCTAATTTTCTAAAATGATTCTACTAGCGGGTGTGAAAAATAGCGTGTCGTTGTATACGTAAGATATTCCATCATTCAAAAAAGAGGGAATTATCATCGATTGGTTAAATGATAGTGAGGGATTATTTCAGATATATTGTATGATTGGATGGAGATTGCACTAATCCCAAGAGACAACCGACAATACAAAAATCAATCAACAGAATTTTATTGGAGGAACCCGGAGATGGAACCAGGGAGTTGGGATCGGTTTTCTTTATGGGAGCATCAGAGGAATGCACTTGATATGGCTAGGAAATATTTTACTTCAAATTCAAGAGGTGCAGCCTTAGTTAGAATGCCCACTGGTACGGGGAAAAGTGGAGTAATTGCAGTCATATCACAATGCTTTGAAGAAGTTAAATGCGTGTTGGTTATAACTCCTTGGGTAGCATTAAGAAAACAAATTGCAAATGATATCGAGAAACGTTTTTGGGATAGAATTGGAGTTGACCCAAACCAATTCAACAAAAAACTAGTTAGGTTTAAGCCAATCACATTAGATCTAAGTTTTGAAAGAGAAGTAACCAAGATTTTTGTATGTACGATTCAGACACTCCAAATACTTTTTAATAAATACCCAGAAAAATACAGCGAGTTACAAAGACTAATTTCAGCGGTTATAGTTGATGAGGGGCATAGAGAACCCTCGCCAGAGTGGGCTAAAGCTATTCGCAACCTTCAAAAACCAACTATACTTTTCACAGCAACGCCATACAGAAACGATCATAAAGTATTTAATGTAGACCCTAACCATATTTTCGTTTATTCTCATCATGAAGCTGTTAACGACAGAATAATTAGGGAAGTCGTTTTTAAAGAAGAGAAGATCGAGCAATCCCCAGAGGCGTTTGTAGATTCTTTGTTAGCGTTTTATCACAATGAATTCCAGACTTTAAAGCCTACCGACATTGATCAACCTCGGGTTATTGTTCGTTGTGAAACCTCGGATGAAGTAAAAGTAATTGCAAGCCTAATAAAGACAAAGGGCGAAAGTGCAATTGCCATCCATGAAAGATTTTCGAATTCAGAATCAGCTGGAAGTTATAAAAATGTCCCAAATCCAGATGAAACTGATATAATATTTTGGGTCCACCAACTTAAACTTGTTGAAGGGATTGATAATCCTTCTTTTTGCTTACTAGCGATTTACCAACCTTTTCGAAACGCGCGGATGTTAGTCCAACAAATTGGACGTATTGTCCGCAACCCAAGGTTATTGGATGGTCAGTCAGCTTATGTTTTTTCGAACAGCCAATATATGCAAAGTGCATTTTGGAGAGGGTATTGTAGGTATGAAAGAGACTATGAGAGTAATCCAAGAAAGTTTGAGGTAAGGACAATATTCGAAGGTTATGTTAATCTTCAACCCGAATATTTATATTTTGAAGGAAATTATCGCAGGCGTTTTGATGCAAACTCAGATCAAGCATACCAAATGTTTAAATATAAAAAGAAATGCAATGTATATGAGATTGCAAATGAATTTTCGTTAGAAGAACTGAAAAAATCGCTTGAAGACAGCTGGGAAAAGTCGGATATAGATATCCGATCGATTAGTAACCCAGATAAAAACACCTGCATAATAGGATATATAAGCTATATGAATTCTCCTTTATTGATATCCGACTGTTTATTAGAGTTTAGAGTTGGCTATTCAATTTATAGGAGAGTAAATAATCATCTTTTTTTCTATGATACGCATGGAATGACTCCGGGCTATTTAATAGAAAACTCGAACAAAGTGGAACCAAATAGACTTGAAAGGTTGTTTAGCGATAAAACAACACGATTGACGCTAATATCATTAATGAACAGCGATTTGGGAAAGCATAGTATAAGGCGTCGAGTAATGCAAGCATACTCTATTGACGAAACGGCTCCAGGATTAACAGACCACATTCATTTTTGCAGTAATGCATTGGGATATACTGCAACGCAAGATAAAGAATATATTAGGCGATATGTGGGTTTTTCCCGCAGCCGTATTTCGGATGAATCAGAACAGACTCAAGGCTATGAGCATTACATTAATTGGATAGATAGTATTGCTCACATATTAGATATAGGAGATAAAGAAAAGATAACTACGTTTGAACGATATGCAGCGTTCTCGGATGCTCCAAAAGATTGTACACCTATCAGTATACTTTTTGATATAGATGATGTAATAACTAATTACACAACTACTAATGGAGAAAACGAGTTAGTTATGGATGAACTCTGTTATAATATTAATAGCGGAGAATTTCGAGTATTAATTAACGATGTAACTTATATTGTGGAAATAAATTTCGATAGAGAAAAAAAAGTATATAAACTGGGTTCTTATATGTTGGAGAATGCTTTTGTTAAGAGAGACAGTAACGGTAAAGTAACTGATAATCTTATTGCATATCTTAATCGTTCTCAGTCATTCAGAATTATTCCAAAATCAGAAGGTTATATTTATGCTCATTCCCGGTTTTATAAACCAAGGCTTCCGTTAGGTGGGAAAACAAATCAAAAAAAGTTAGAACTATCTCGAATCTTACATCCTCTCAAAGTATTAGATAATATAGCTAGTGAAAAGGGAACAGGTAAACCGGACGGTTCAGGATGGACAAACGATTCCGTTTTTAACCTAATCGATACTTTAGGTGTCGGAACGAATCTTGAAAACGAACTAAGAGGTCTTGATATCTTAATATGCGACGATATGCAAAGTGAAATCGCAGATTTTATTGGAGTTGATACTAATAATAAAAGAGTAATTTTTATGCATGCTAAAGTTAATGCTACCCGAACGGTATTATCCGCATCAAGTTTTCACGTAGTTTGTTCCCAAGCGATAAAAAACTTGGACTATCTAAATATATATTCTGACAAACTACCGCCTAACATTAAACTTTGGAATGGAGCTTGGAAAGGTGGCGATCTCGGAGTAGTTAGGCATAGAATAAGACTAGGAACCGGTTCTGCTAGCGCTATATGGGGGAGAATCAGATCGACTCTTTGTGACCCGACAGCTTCAAGGGAAGTATTAATCTTCCTAGGTAAAGGCTTCTCAAAGAGTAAATTTGAACAGCAGCAAAACAAAGACAACCCTGAGCCAGAAGCTGTTCAAGCTATATATTTACTACAATCAACATGGAGTGCGGTGTCATCAATTGGGGCTAAACTTAAAATATATTGTTCACCTTGAGAAAAACCGCGATTGTTTCTGAAATATATCGTGCCGCTAAGGCCCCACCAGGTTAATCCGGCATCTTTTTTATAAACTCAAGGCATGCTGAAACCATAATAATGATGACGAATAATGGTTCGAAGGGCAAATAAAAAGGTTCGGGGCTGTCCCAAAAAAGGAATGGACATAGCTCTCCGTGGAGTTAATTAAAAAAGTGTCCTTGACAGCCCCCTACTATTTTCCTACTATTATCTACGAATCTTGAGAAATTTTGAGGAACTATTTTTCATTACAATTTTTAACAATAAGTCATTTTACAGGTGTTTTAAAACTTGTATGAACGCCTATAAACGGGAAAAATCGGAAAGCGCTTGAATGGCATTCAAGAGGTCAAGGGTTCGATTCCCTTCAGGTCCACCATCTAAAACAAACTGAAACTCGCTTAAAAGGCGAGTTTTTTGTTTATGCTTCAGCAGGTTTCAGGTGTGAAAACACCTGAAACAAAAAACCGCCCGCTATGTGAAGTGGGATTAAACGCTTAAGCAAAGGAACCGCAGGTATTTGTTAAAATGATGGTGTTCAAGTCATCAACAAAACAAATGAAAGGTGAAGTTCCATGGCCCAAAGTTTAGCACATACAAAATGGATATGCAAGTATCACATCAGCCTGTGTAAAAACGTTTTCCAAACAGACAAGGCAGTTTGCAAATGGTATAATAAGGAAGACGCTCAATTCATCTGTCCCGCCGGAAGAAAATTATACTATCTTGAAACTCAACAAGATCAATCTAAAACCGGATTTGAAATCGAGTATCGTGTTTACCATTCAAAAGATTGTACTGCTTGCCCGCTCCAGGATCAGTGTACCCGTTCCAATAGAAACCGTACTTTATCAGTGAGTTTTCGGTGGCAGGAACTTAAAAAAATGGCCAAGGAAAACCTCTCTTGTGAACATGGACATCGCTTGATGGGCCGAGGACATAGGAATCATCACTATTCACTTTGTGCTGATAAGCGAATATATCCAACTTAAGTATAACTATTAATCGATTGACAATCTTTTGGGAAGAAGGTAGAATTTGAATTGAAGTTAGCTTAAACTAACAGAGGATTTATTTTATTAATAAGTTAGGTTAAACTAACAATTTATTAAAAGCAGATGAATTCTGAAGCAGAAAAAACTGGTTTAGCCCAATACAACCGGCATGGATGTTGTGAAACGCGCGAGATAGCGCTTTCCACTTTAAGATCCGGAGATTATGGGACTCTGCTGCGCATGGACGGCGGGGAAGAATTTCGCGGTAAAATGCTGGCCTGCGTGACCCGTTGGCATTGCTGGCCCTTACGGTCATTGCTTTCTGACGGTTGGGCAAAAGCAAGCTGTAGACGCTCGATGTCACGGAACACCGGAATTTAGGGGCGTGAACGGTTAAGCATAGATGGTTATGGGTTGAGGAAATTTTATTGGTAAACCCTAGCCCGGACGTGATGAAAGGTAGGTTCCGCTGGGTTGAGGCCGCCCAGATGTCTAATTCTAACGGCATAATCGACCTGGTAGTAAGAATTCATAAAAGGGATTTTTTCGGCAAATAAGTTAGTTTGAACTAACTCTAGAGTATCTGCGTTTATTCTGCTCTTAAAAAGGAAGACCTTATCAGAAAACTAAGAGAACAGCTCCGCGGAGCGAATCAATCCAGTTTTGATTGATTTCTTTAAAAGCAAAGAGAAATATATTGAGTGAAGGAAGAATAAAAATGACAGCGACACCGCGAGAAAAAGAACTCTATGGGCAGGGTGTAAGGATACAGAAACAAAACGGTGATAAAACCATCTATAGCACCGATTGCTGCAAAGGGACAATGACCGTCCTTAAGCTGTTCCCCGGAGTTGAACTGATTTACAATGATTTTTATGCATCAACCTGCCCTCAAATGGTGAAACCGTTGCCGGATATCATGGAAATTAACCACTGCCGCAGGGGACGTTTTGAATGTGAATTTAAGCGAGGTTCATACGCATATTTGGGTGAGGGCGATCTGGCGGTAAATATGCTGGAAAATCAGACGAATTGTCCCAGATTTCCGTTGGAAGTCTATCAAGGCGCGTCGGTCATCATTGACATCCGGGTAGCCCAAGATAACCTTGAACATGGATTGGACGGCGTTATGATCGATCTGGGCGCGCTGCGTGAAAAACTTTGCCCTCATAACCGTTGTCTGGTTGTAAAGGCTCCTGTTAACATTGAGCATATCTTCGAGGAGATTTATACGGTAGACACCAAAATCCAAATGGGGTATCTGCGTCTGAAAATACTGGAACTTTTACTGATTCTCAGTGTTTTATCACCGCTTGATACCTTTGAAATATCGCCTTACTTCTCGGGCGAGCATGTCCAAAAGGTAAAGCGCGTACGGGAACACCTGACCACCTCCCTGGATAAAGACATCACCCTTAAGGAGCTGGCCGTGGAGCACGAAATCAGTCCTACTGGTTTAAAAAACTGTTTTAAGGCCATCCATGGAAAAACGGTTTATGCATTTCGCCGGGAATATCGAATGCAAGCAGCCGCAAAAATGTTGCAAGACACCTCTCTCACCATTGCGGAGATTGCCGGGATGGTGGGTTACGAAAACCCCGGTAAGTTTTCCGTGGCCTTTAAAGAGATCATGGGACGGACACCGGGAGAATACCGTAAAAAGTAATTGTCCTTTTGGAGCAGTCAGGGCTTTTTGGAGCGGAAAATATATTTGCCGGATAATACAATAGCATTAGTTAGGCACGCCTAACTAATGCTATTGTATTTAAGAGGGAAATCGCAACCCGGTGCCCTTCTGAGATTTATTGGGAAAGGAGAGTTGTTCATGAGATTGAGCGCAGTAAAGAGCGGGGAAAGGGGCAGGATTACTTCCATTGTTGGCGGCTCCCGGTTCTTAAATCGCATTACCTCTATTGGACTTACGATAGGCAGTGTGATCGAGGTTATTCAAAACCAGAAAAAGCATCCGCTCCTCGTATACGGCAGAGACACGATGATTGCCGTTAAAGCATGATATGGTTAAGGATGCGGCAGACAGCTATATTGAAAGTCTGCGACAATTTCTTACTGCAGGATGGAAAAGAATTTTAAATCCATAACAAATGGATTTAAGCAGGTTGTCAGAATGAGGACGTTTGGTCTTTATATTTTATTTTGGTCCCCCCAATGCGCTACAAATTTTTTTGAATTCAAAAGTTAGTCTAACTTGAGACGTATATAGAAAAAATGGGGATCGTAAATGCAGTTTTAGAAAGTCTACGGGTTTACCGTTTGCGCAAAGTTAGTCTCTACTAACAATAAGGAGGCGCTCAAGGAAAAGACCTGGTTTTTGGAAATCAATTTTGAAAAGAGATAGGGGACATCCAATGAGTGAAACACGAACTGAATTACTGGAAAAAAGTCCTGTAAAATTGATGTTTAAGCTGTCCATACCGGCAATTATCGGAATGATGGTAATCGGTTTATATTCTTTTGTGGATGCGGTTTATGTGGGACAACTAATTGGCGTGATGGCGATGGGGGCGATTTCCGTAGCTTATCCCTTTACGCTGATTAATAGCGGGATTGCCACGTTGATCGGAATCGGTTCCGCGTCTGTATTGTCCAGAGCTATTGGTAAAAAAGACACGCAGACTGTTGATAAGATTATGGGCAATCTGTCGGCGCTCGTTTCAATATTATCGATCCTTACGACGATAGTTATGTTAATCTTTGCGAGGGAATTGCTTTCCATCACCGGCGCGAAGGGCGAAATTCTTGAATTGGCAGTCAGGTATCTGCGCGTTGTCTTTATCGGATCGATATTTGTGAATTTTGCCCAGAGCGCCAATATGATTATGCGGGCGGAAGGTTTGATGAAAAAAGCCATGATCTTTATGGCTATCGGAGCGATTATCAATATCATTCTTGCTCCATTGTTGATTATGGCTTTGGGCGATTACGGAATTGAGGGTGCGGCCATTGCCACCGTATTAGCCCAAACGATCCAGGCTGCGATCACGTTGGTCTACTTCCTGAAAAAGAGTGAGGTTGTCCGTTTCCACGGCATTAGAATTGCCACCGAACTATTGCCGGAGATTTTGGCGGTAGGCGTGTCGGCAATGCTGATGCAGGTGTTGTTCTTCATCCAGCAGACAGTGCTTTACAATGTAGCCTCCCGTTACGGCGGCGCTACACAAATCATTTTAATTGGGGCGTCCACGCGCATCCAGGCTTTTTCCTTCATCCCTCTTTGGGGAATGAGTCAAGGATTGCAGCCGGTAGCGGGGACCAATTTTGGTGCCGGATTCTATGAAAGGGTAAAAAAATCGACGAATATCTTTATGCTCGGTGCTACGGTTCTGGCGTTATGTTTTTGGATTCCCATTCAACTGGCCCCAGCCGCGATGCTGGCAATGTTTATCAAGGATGCTTCCATTGTGGCGCAGGGAGTGAACTGCTTTAGGTTGATGTATAGCATTTTTCCGGTGTCGGGCGCGTTGATCATGGCGATTACTTTTTTTCAAGCGATGGGACAAGGCGGAAAGGCCAGTGTATTGGTGATTTTGCGGCAGATTGGACTATTTATTCCATTGGCCATTTTGTTGCCGCGATGGATGAACATTTATGGCGTTTGGGCGTCCATGCCTTTGGCCGACGGTATTGTATTTCTACTGGGCTTAATGATGCTGGCTGCGGAATACCGGCGGATGGGCAAGACAAAGCTTAGTCAAAAGGCCGCGTGATTTAGTTAAGACCAATTGAAGGAGGATTCATAGTATGCCAAAAGAGAAAAAAGAAGTTATTTTAAAAAGGTTCACGCCTTATATGGGCAAGAAGAAAGTACTTTTGCCTTTATCATTAGTATTATCGGGAATTTCGGCGGTTTTTAACATCTTGCCTTTTGTGCTTGTATGGTACATAACCCGTGATATATTATCAGCTCCGCAAGGGATTAATGTTTCAAATGTCAGCTTTTATGCGTGGCTTGCCTTTGCAAGCGCAATAGGAGGAATAGCGGTCTATTTTGGCGCCCTTTTGAGTTCACATCTTGCAGCCTTTCACGTCGAGGTCGGACTGCAAAAAGTAGGGATGGAAAAAATTCTAGCAATGCCCCTTGGTTTTTTCGATCAGCATTCTAGCGGGAAAATACGCAAGATTGTCAACGACGGAGCAGGAACAACGCATACATTTTTAGCGCACCAGCTCCCGGATATGGCAGGAAGCGTCGTCTCCCCTATTATTTTGGTAGTTCTGATTTTTACCGTAGACTGGAGAATGGGTTTGGCATCTCTTGTTCCAATTATTTTAGGCTTTATCACAATGAGTTTCATGATGAGTGCAGAAGGCAAAAAGTTTCAAAAAATGTATTATGATTCTTTGGAAGAAATGAGCTCTGAATCAGTGGAATATATCCGGGGTATCCCGGTGGTAAAAACATTCGGTCAAACCATCTTTTCTTTTAAACGGTTCCATGACAGCATCATCAAATATAAAGAAATGGTTTACGCTTATACGCTCCTGTGGCGAAAACCGATGTCCTTTTTCACCGTGATTATGCAATCTGCCGCCTTTTTTTTAATTCCAATGGCTATTTTTTTAATCGGAAGAGAAGAAAATATTCCCCTGGTGCTCGCGAATTTTATCTTTTACCTTCTGATATCGCCAATCTTTACTACGCTTTTGATGAAATCAATGCACTTTCAGCAATATACCTTGATTGCGGAGCAAGCAATTGACAGACTAGATAACCTTTTAGCTTATCCAAGCATGAGCTATACAGAAAACAGGAAAAACATAAAAAATCACAGCCTGGAGTTTAAGGATGTCGTGTTTTCATATGAAGGAAGCGACCATCGCACCATCGATAAAATCAGCTTTAAATTAAACCAAGGTGAAACTATCGCCCTGGTCGGAGCTTCCGGAGGCGGGAAAACCACTATTGCAAGGCTAGCCGCTCGTTTTTGGGATGTTGATGAGGGCGAAGTATTAATCGGAGGAGTCAATGTTAAGGATATTCCTAAAAAAGAACTGATGGACAGTATTTCCTTTGTTTTTCAAAATACAAAGCTATTTAAAGGTTCATTACGAGAGAATATCGTCTTTGGAAAAGAAAACCCCGGAGAAGAAGAAATAAATCAAGCCATTGATTTTTCTCAGTCAAGAGAAATTATCGAAAACTTTCCGGATGGACTTGATACGATAATCGGCTCTAAAGGAACCTATCTTTCAGGAGGAGAACAGCAAAGAATCGCGCTTGCCAGGGCGATTGTAAAGAATGCGCCGATAGTGCTTTTAGATGAAGCCACGGCCTTTGCAGATCCTGAAAATGAGCATTTAATTCAAAAAGCCCTTAAAGAGCTTAGCCGGGGCAAAACAACGCTGATGATTGCGCATCGTCTTACCAGCGTACAAAATGTCGATAGAATCTTAGTTATCGAAAGTGGAAAAATCGCGGAAGCAGGGACCCACGAGGAGCTGATGAAGAAAGGCGGCATCTACAAAACGATGTGGGCTGAATACCAAAAATCGGTCGCCTGGAAAATAGCAACGAAAATGACTGTCAAGCAAGGAGGACAATATGCTTAAATATTTTCAAAATAAATATGTTATGTCTGAAAAAGGCGCCAAAGACCTGCTTTACTCGATTATTTGGACTGTAGTTATGGACATTAGCTTTATGGTTCCGGTAGTCCTCGGCTTTAAATTTTTAGATGAATACCTGAGTTTCCTTTTAAATCCTGCAAACAGCCGGCAAAATAGCATTTTCTACTACGTTGGGATGTCTGCAGCATTTTTCCTGGTAATGTTGGTTATTGCTTATGTTCAATATAACTCGGCCTACACCAAAATTTACGAAGAAAGCGCCAGGAGACGGATTAGTCTAGCTGAAACACTAAGAAAGCTGCCTTTGGCCTTTTTTGGCAAAAAGGATATTGCCGATTTAAGTTCAACCATAATGGAAGATGCTACCCAGATTGAGATGCTTTTCTCTCATGCGGTTCCGCAAATTTATGCAGCAGTATTAAATGTTCTAATTATTGGAGTGATGATGTTTTTTTACAACTGGAAGCTGTCTCTGGCATTGTTTTGGGTAATTCCGGTGGCGGCCTTCGTCTTTTACCTGTCGCGAAAGTTTCAAAATAATGTGCAGATTAAATTTTATCATGTCAAGAGAGACATTTCGGATAAAATTCAAGAGGGGATAGATTCGGCGTGTGAAATAAAAGCCTATAACAGAGAAGAAGCCTTTTCAAATACATTAAACTCAAAGCTAGACCATTATGAAAAGTCTTTGATTAAGGGAGAGCTTTTGTTGGGCGCATTTGTCAACCTGTCTTATGTATTCTTAAAGTTCGGGCTCCCAAGTGTTATATTGTATGGCGCTTATCTTTTATCAACAGGTTCGGTAGATATTTTTACTTACCTTGTTTTTCTTGTAATTACAGCGCGTATATATAATCCAATTATGGATACAATGGAACATTTTGCATTGCTTATCTTTCTAAACGTGCGGCTCAAACGCATGAAAGAGATGGATGAAATGCCGCGACAGGAAGGAAAAACTGAGTTTGATCCTCAAAACTACGATATCGAATTCAAAAATGTCGACTTTTCGTATGAAGACGGGATGCAAACATTAAAGAAGGTAAGCTTTACAGCAAAGCAAGGTGAGGTGACCGCACTGGTAGGACCTTCAGGGGGCGGAAAGAGCACAGTGGCAAAGCTGTCTGCGCGATTCTGGGATATAGACAAAGGGGTCATTACCTTGGGCGGGGAAGATATCTCCCGGGTTGATCCGGAAACGCTTTTAAATTATTATTCCATCGTTTTTCAGGATGTTACCCTGTTTAATTCAAGTGTTATGGATAATATCCGTCTGGGAAAGAAAGATGCGCCGGATGAAGAAGTAATACGGGCGGCACAGCTTGCCCAATGCGATGAGTTCGTTAAAAAGCTTCCGCAAGGGTACGATACCTTGATCGGAGAAAATGGGGCAAGATTATCGGGAGGCGAAAGGCAGCGTATCTCAATAGCCAGAGCAATATTAAAAGACGCTCCGATTATCCTGCTCGATGAAGCTACCGCATCGCTTGATACGGAAAACGAGAGTAAAATCCAAAGCGCCCTTAGCGAGCTTATCAAAAACAAAACCGTTTTGATTATTGCCCACCGGATGAGAACGGTTTCCGGAGCCGATAAAATCGTGGTAATTAAAGAGGGTACTGTGGCAGAAACAGGGGCGCCTGCGGAATTAAAGGAAAAACAAGGAATCTTTGCAGCGATGGTGAAGACGCAATACCAAACGAATTAATATTTTATAAAAAAATCCGGTTATGCATTTGACTCGCTTTGCCCTGGAAGAATTGTCCGCCAGGTTGGGGATACCGGTTACTTCAATAAAATTGTGTTTAAAGGCGTTTACGGGCTTCCGTTTACGCCTTTATCCGTAATGAATTACCGGAAACGTTGTTAATCCCGCTATGGGCCAGAGCGGTTGAAACCAAAAGCCCGAGGCAATCCTCCAGGATGAGCTTGCTGTCCAAAATGAAGAGCCTCCTTCCGATTGGCGTAGTCCGCGCCATACCGCTCCTTTAAAAAACCATCGTAATAATCCCGGGTGAGCAATATTTTGGTGAAACGCGCGGGAACTCCTGCTTCATAACTCTTGACAAACATCCAAAGGGTGATATATTATATTGTAAATTGTTAGTATAGACTAACATGTGTTTGAATTATGCCGGAATAAAGATTCCCAATATCAACCGGAAGAGATCGATGACAACGGCAAGGATTATGATGGGAATCAGACCATGAACGCCTTCTTCATTCAAGATCAAGGATAGACTATACATTGGGATCTCCATACAGCATGTATTGGGAGAACACGGATGAAGCGATGACCCAAGGGTTGAAGCTGAGTTTGCGGGCGGGTTTGAGCGAGACGGTAAATGGAAGCATCGGCTACACCTGGATGGATACTGAAGACAAGGAAGAGGTTATCGTATGTCTAGTAAACCCTCGGATTTGGACCGGAGGCCGGGAGCCTTGGCTTCCCGGCGCTTATCATTTCCGGCCCGGCTTCTCCTGGTTGGCCTGGGTACATTATGTATGGGCTTGGCTGTTTTGGGCATCGTTTTGCCGCTGCTCCCGGCGACTCCGTTTCTGTTGGGGGCGGCTTTTTGTTACGCCCGGAGTTCCGAACGGTTGTATTCCTGGTTGTTGCGGCGTAAATTCATCGCCAAACGTTTGGAGGAATTAACGATTCATAAGGGGCTGACCGCCAAGTCCAAATGGTCGATTATGGGTGTGGCTTTTACGGGTATGGCCCTTGCGGCAATCCTGATCAATAAACCGGCAATGTATGTTGTTTTCGGAGTTTTGCTGGGAGTGAAGGCTTTATACTTCGCTTTCGGGATGAAGACCATCCCTATTGCCGATCGGCCGGAAAGGCAATTCAGTCTGTTGAAGAAGAGTCGAATGGATCGCGAAGCGGAAATCGTCAGACAGATGATTGCCATCTATTGTCAAGGCAACCATGATGTCGATGGCGTCTTGTGCACCGAATGCACCGCGCTTTTACAGTATGCGGTGGAACGCCTGAATCATTGCAGGTTTGGCGCTGAAAAACCTACTTGCGGCAAGTGCCCGGTTTGTTGTTACCGGCCGGAGCTGCGCAGAAAAATTCAACGTGTGATGCGCTACTCCGGCCCCCGGATGTTAATTCGCCGTCCCGGAGCCACCATTCGGCATTTAATCGATAGTTTGATCAAGAAGGTACCCAAAAGATGATGCACAACAACAAATTGCTATCCTTGGCTTACAGGGTGAAAAAGTGGCTATTATTTGTTGTGTTGTCAAAACTCGCGGCCATGCTGCTCAATATAGTCATCATTCTAAATACGGCAGCGATTATCGAAAAATTTTATACAGGCCAATGGAGCCATAAGAGGTGCTTGATATGTACTATGGGCGCTATTTGCCCCAGTTATGCTACAGCATACTGGCGCAGGTGATTCTCTTCGGAGTTGTTTTCCGGTTTTATCTTCTATCCGTGCTGGTACTTTTAGTATGTGTGCCTAATGTTTATGGTAACTAAGAACTCAATTTTACTGTAAGGATTGTTTTAAGTTTTGTAGGAATAGATAGTTTTATGTTGAATTAATTACAATTACTTGTTTATAGAGAATATTATCCACTGGTTGGAGTGATTTATCGATTCCGTTGGAAGAAAGATTGATCCGGCTTTCAGATGCCGGTTGCCCGAGGAGAAACCGATGAACAAGACCAAACGACAGGCTGTCCTGATCATTTTAGTTTGCAATGCGATTGTCATTTCTTTTTTGGAAGCCTTGGTGCCGCTACCGATTCCAGTTCCTGGAGTGAAACTGGGCCTGGCCAATATATTGACCATGCTCGCCATTGCTTTTCTGGATCTGAAAAGCGCTATCATTATAGTAGTATTGCGATCCATTGCAGTCACATTCTTGAGCAAAGGTTTGTTTGCTTTGGTATTCGGGCTGACCGGCGGGTTGTTAAGCGCTGTTTTAATGTGGTTTCTCTATAAAAAGCTGCCGGATGTTTTTAGTATCAAGGGAATCAGCATTGCCGGGGCAATTATTCATAACACCGGGCAGATGGCAGTGGCCTCCTGGCTGCTCCATGAAGCTCTGATCCTTTACTATCTGCCGGTTCTGGCGATTGCAGCGGTGATCACCGGTTTTTTCACCGGCAGTATCTGCGAGATGGTCATCGGTGAGCTAAAAAAGAGGGGATTTTTAGAAGGGTTGTAAACTTTACACGAATAAAACAGAGGTGTGCCAAACATTAATCCCAAAGAAAATAAGAATTTAGGCGAAATGGACCCAGGGGTCAAAGGGGTACTGGTCATTATATTAGGCATCATCCTATTTTGGAGTAAATTGCCGCTCAGTTTGGCGGTCATTTTGCTATATATCCTTCTGGTAACCGTTTTTTCAGGACTTTCTTTCCGGGTTCTCCTGCGAAATCTGCTTTATTTATCCATTGCCTTGATTGTCCCCTACTTGTTCGGATTAATCTTTTCTATCTGCGGGGCTCTGTTTGATTCAGGCCGCTTTTCATTTGGGAGTATTTATTTTCCGGAGATTGCCTTAAAATTTGGTCGTTTGATTCTATTGGGGCATATCGCTAGTATATATATGTATACCACACCTTTTGGACGGATCGTCGGCATGTTGAACAGGCTGCTTACACCGGTAAAAAGTTTCGGGGCGCCGGTGAAAGACTATTTAAAGATTTTGATCTGCATCCGGACGGAACTTCCCAGTGCCATTAAGCGCGGTCGCGCTACGGTTGCCCGGTGGCGCGACCCGGCCGAAACGGTAAAACGCCGGAGCTTGAAGCATAAAATCGAAGGGATGGCCAATCTTATTGTCTCGCAAATTCTGCAATCATTTCAAGAGATTGAACGGATTCAAAAGTTGATTGATGAAACGGATTACGCGGGTTTGGATGCTTTTCGGTTTAAAATATCTAAATCCGATATTATGGCGATAATCAGCCTAATCCTCCTAGGCGGGCTGGTATTATGGTTGGAACAATGAAAGAGACCGGAGCATTGACCAATGCTCTGTCAAACTTTTTTCCTTCGTTCATTTTATTGCTCCCGATTTGATTTCATTATACCAAATACCAACTTTTTTTGGTGCCTGCTCGAATGAACTGCTATCCATTTATTAAAATTTAAAAATTTCATTCAGAATTTACTTTTTACATTGTAGATAGATTTAATCAATAAAAACACCCTTGGGAATATCATCCAAGACGCACGGACCTTATATATATCAGTCTGCATTACATTGACTTATATATTTGTCCATATTATAATAAATATTGTGATGTTTTTCACGAATAATGTGCTGCTCTTTGCGGCAAAAACAGCGGTTTTTCGATACTAAAGTTTCGAAAGGAATGATCAGAAAAATGAATCGAATCGTTATCATCGGTGGGGGCTACGCAGGCGTACTTACGGCAAAGAAGCTTGCAAAGAAATTAAAAAAGGACGCCGCTACATCAGTCACCATTATCGATAAAAACCCGTTTCATACGATGCTTACGGAGCTGCATGAGGTCGCCGCGGGAAGAGTTGAAGAGGATAGCATCAGGATAAGCTTTAAAAAGGTCTTTGCGGGCCGAAAGATACAATTCGTCCAGGACTTTGTCGAGTCCGTCGATTTCACCAAAAAAACCGTCCTTGGAAGGAACGGCTCTTATGAATACGACTATCTGGTGATGGCGGCAGGTTCGCGCCCGACTTATTTCGGCATCCCTGGAGCGGAGGATCATTCCCTATCCTTATGGTCTTACGAAGACGCCATCAGGCTCAGGGAGCACATACTTGAACGTTTCAGGCAGGCTGCTTCGGAAACCGACGAGCTCGAAAAACGCAGGCTGCTTACTTTCCATGTCGTCGGGGCCGGTTTGACAGGAGTTGAAATGGCTGGCGAGCTTGCCGAATACGTGCCGATATTGTGCGACAGGTTTGAGATCGACCGGAAAGCGGTATCTCTATTCAATGTAGACTTACTTTCCCGCGCCGTACCCAGCCTTCCTGAAAAGCTTTCTGCAAAAATACAGCGCCGCCTTGAGAAGATGGGCGTGTGTATGGCGCTGGGAACCCGGGTCGCCGAGATTGGCGCGGATTATATCGACCTGAGCAGCAAAGAAAATGTAAGCCGGCATGCTACCGGTACCGTGATCTGGGTGGGCGGAATCGAATGCGCTTGCGTGGCCGTCAAGGTCGGGGAGAATGCTTCTTGCGACCGCCGGGGCAGGTTGAATACGGACAAATACCTCAGGTGTACGGGTAACGAAAGCTTTTATGTTGCCGGAGACAACCTCAACTGCATTCCTGAGGGCGAGTCCGAGCCTGTGCCGCAAATGGTGGAAAACTGCGAACAAAGTGCTGATACCGTGGCGCATAATATATATGTATCTATAACGGGTAAAGGCAAACTTGAAGAGTATAGGCCCAAATTCCATGGGGTCATGGTATGCCTCGGCGGGAGATATGGGGTTGCCAGAGTAGGCTTCCCCAGATTCATGATCAACCTTCCGTCTTTTTTGGCGATGTTTACCAAGCACTTTATCAATATCATATACTTTATCCAGGTGCTCGGCTGGAACAAAGTATCCAGCTATCTGGGGCACGAATTTTTCACCATAAGCAATAAACGGAGCTTTGTCGGAGGACATCTTAGCAATCGGACGCCTAGCTTCCTTTTGGTTCCGCTTCGCCTTTGGCTGGGCGCCGTATGGGTGTTCGAAGGTGTTATGAAAATAGTAGATGGCTGGTTTGTATCCCCTAAGCTTAAAGACTTTTTTGGAGGGGCCAATTCCTGGTATAATTCTCTGCTGGGCAGCACCTCTGACGCTGTTTCTTCAGCGACGAACGCCGCCTCAGCATCCGATGCGGTAACCGCCGCGACCGGAGCAGCATCCGCGGCGTCCTCCGCCGGGACAGTCATTTTGAACTGGGATATCTTCGGCATTTTCAAGATAATATTCGTCAGCGGCAAGTCGCTAGCAAAGTCGACCCTCGCTGATTACGCTTTCAAGGTGGACATTCCCGTTATGAACTGGTTTATCAACACGTATATTTTGCCTTTTGACTGGCTCCAGATGGCCATGCAGATATCTATTGTCGCCGCCGAGATACTCATCGGGCTTGCGCTGATGGGGGGCTTATTTACCCCATTGGTTGGCGCAGTATCGGTAGCACTGCTGTGCATGTTCATTACCTCTACGGGCCAATACCTGTCAAGCTTCTGGATGCTAATGGCGGGAATCGTTATGCTCTGGGGCGCTGGCAGTGTATTTGGCCTAGATTATTACACTACCCCGCTCCTGAAAAAAGGTTGGAAGCGGCTCAGTTGGGTGAGGCGGTTATATATCTATCATGACTAACAAATCGAACTTGGCATATCTAAGCGAGCCCGTTCCTGCTACGGACGGGCTTGAATACGAAGAAGCTCTGCGTCTGACGGAGCTGAAAGTTAGAAAACTTTTAAAAGATGCTCCGCCTCTGATAAAAATGGAGACTTCGCATCTTGCCCGGGCCGCCGGGAAAGGTCTGCGCGCGCGGGTTTTACTTGCTTGCGCCATATGCAGTGACGGCCTTGTCAGGCGCGATGCAGTCAATGTCGCTGCCGCCATTGAGTTGTTGCATCTGGCCACGCTTATTCACGACGATATCATCGACGACGCCGACACGCGCCGGGGTATAGACGCCCTCCATGTGAAATTCGGTGCAAAGACAGCTATCCTCTGTGGGGATTATCTGTTCTGCCTTGCCTTTGACCTTGCTTCATTGATATCACCCCGGGAATCGGACCGGGATAAAGTTGATAGTGTTCTGCCTCCATATCTTACCGAGATCTGTCTCGGAGAGATCAGGGAATTGGGCAACACTGGGAATCTAGAACTTACTGAACGTGAGTATTTCAAGATAATATCCGGGAAAACGGCAGCGCTGTTTCAGGCGTCCTTCCACGCGGGCTTCTTTCTATCCGACGAGCCGCGGGAAGCTAAGGATTTATATATTGAGACGGGCAAACAAATAGGGATACTTTTCCAGCTTGTCGACGACTGCCTGGATTTTGTATCTTCGAAAAAAAAGGCCAAGAAGCCCGTGCTTGCCGATAGCCGCCGCGGTGTCGTCACACTGCCGCTTATTTACGCGCTGAGGGTCGATAAAACGCTGCGCTTAAAAATGGAAAACGGTATACCGGAGCAGGAACTGAAGGCTACCGTTATAGCAGCGGGGGGACTTGAATATACCCAGTCCAAGATCAGGGAACGCCGGTTGAAGGCGAAAAAATTCATATCTTCATTGGGTTCCCAAAGCAAAAGGGCCAGGCTGGAGTTGCTGCTTGACAAGGCTGCCGCTCTTTAAAAGATAACGCCTGTGAAAGGAAACGGTGCTGATGGGTATCGAAACCAAAATATCAAGCGCAGTCTCTCCAATGGATATCATCAAGAGGACTCTGAGTTATGTCGAGATTAAAACCAAAATAGCAAGCATATTTCCGTTTCTGATGGCGCTTGCCTATCTTCATTTGTCCGGTTATGGGATAAACTCCCTTAAAACAGTGGTGTTTTTCCTCGGTATGTTTTGCTTCGACCTCACCACCACTACGATAAACAATTATTACGATACGAAAGAAAATCATCAGACGCTCCAGTTTTCCCGGCCCACGGCCATGGCGATCCTGCTTACATTGTTTGCGGTAAGCGTCTTTTTGGGGCTGTTTCTCGTTTATCTGTCCGATCCGGTGGTTTTACTTCTGGGCGTCTTGTGCTTCTTTGTTGGTATAATTTATTCCTATGGCCCCGTCCCTATTTCCCACGGGCCATATGGCGAGATAGTTTCCGGTTGCTTCCACGGACTGTTGATCCCGAGTATCCTGATATATATCAATGTTCCCGAGGGCGGGCTCTTTTCGTATTTTCTTGATCACTGGAAGCTGTCCGTGGTTCTAAATATCAAGCCCATCGCCGGGCTCCTGATGTTGTCGGTTGTTCCGGCTTGCCTTACCGCCAATATCATGCTGGCCAACAATATATGCGACCTTAAGCACGATGTGGCGGTAAACAGATACACGCTTGCTTATTATCTGGGGAAAAAAGGCCTGTGGCTTTTTGCGGCACTGTATTACACGGCATATCTGTCGGTCATCGCGATGGTGGCGGCGGGCTTTCTTTCGCCCCTCAGTCTTTTACTGCCAATCACGCTGATCCCGGTACAGAAAAATATTAATCGTTTTTTTGTAAAACAGATCAAGGAAGAGACTTTCATCGTCTCGATCCATAACTTTCTGATCGTGCTGATACCGCACATCTTGCTGATTTTTTTGGGAAGCTTTCTGCCAGGCTGGGGTCCCCGATGAAGTCTATGAAAAAAGCGGATATCGTATTAATCGTGGTCCTGCTCCTTTCAGCTCCGTTGTTTTTGCTTCTGAACAGGCATTTTTCGGCGGAAAAAGGAGTGTATGCCGAGATATACCATAATTCTGTGCTGGTTTACAGGATAAAGCTTTCAACTGCCAAAGAAGGTTCGTTTTCCATACCCGGAGTTCCCAAGGTAGTTTTTCATCAATACGCCGACGGAAGCATCGCTTTTATTAAGTCTGACTGTCCCGATAAGATTTGTATCCGTTCGGGCAGGTTAAAGAATGCCGGACAGTTTACCGCATGCCTTCCTAACAAGGTAATGCTAAAGATCGTTTCGGAGGAGAAAGATCGCGAAGCTCCGGACTTGATTATCGAATGAGAGCCAGTGATATAGGGACAGACGGAAACGGGATCTGGCGCGTGAGAGCGTACGAAAGGGCTTATTCCTCATTGCAGCGCTATTCCGCCCCAATGAGGATTGATCCGATAAGATGAATTTAAATTTAAAGGAGGCAAAATTTCAATGAAAAAGTTAATTGCAGTGATGCTGGTGGTTTTACTGGTCTCCGCCCTCTGCGGTGCGGCTAACTCTGGAAAGGTGAAGACCGGTCTGGCGGTGATAACGGAGCTGAATAAGTCCACCGATGCCGGTGCCAAGCCAGGACTGGCTGAAATTGATTCAACGGTCGTCGCGGTGACGGTCGACGGCAACGGCAAGATAGTTAAGTGCGCTATCGATATGGTCCAGAGCAAAATAAACTTCGATGCGTCCGGTAAGCTTACCACTCCGAAGGATACCACGTTCCCGACCAAGAGCGAGCTGGGCGAAAAATACGGAATGAAAAAAGCCTCTAAAATCGGGAAGGAATGGAAGGAACAGGCAGCAGCGCTTGCCAAATATGTGGAAGGAAAGACAATCAAAGAGATTAAGGGTATCGCCGTGGACCAAGGCCAGCATGCTACGGGATCCGACCTGAAAGCCTCGGTGACCATTTCCATCGGCGAATATATCGAAGCGATTGAAAAAGCTGTCGCTCATGCGCAGGCGCTTGGAGCGTCGTCTTCCGACGTACTGGGCCTTGGCGTAGCTACCAATATGTCGCACTCTGTCAGCGCTGGTGAAAAGCCGGGCCTTGCCGAAGGATATTCCTACTATATAGCGATTACCAAAGATTCCAAAAACAAGATAACCAGCTGCCTCATTGATGCCAGTCAGGGTCGAGTCAATTTCGACACGTCCGGCAAGATTACCACTGACCTTAAAGTTCGTGCAAAGACCAAGAATGAGCTGGGAGAAGGCTATGGAATGAAAAAAGTATCCAAAATCGGAAAAGAATGGAACGAGCAGGCGTTGGCATTCGCCAAATATGTAACGGGCAAGACACCCGACCAGGTGGCCAATATTGCCGTGAACAAGGAAGGACACGCCACCGGGAGCGACCTTCTGGCGTCGGTAACCGTCGGCATCATGGACTTTAAAGCCGCCCTCGCTAAAGCAGCGGCAAACAGATAGATTCTTGCTGCCTCGAGTCTCAAAAGCAGATTGGAGGCAGCTTTTTTTTAGCGGTATTTTATTAATTCAGCGCCCAAAAGGAACATGGAATATGAAACGACTTACCATCATTTTGCTTGCTGTTTTATTGCTGACGTCCGGATGCGGGAAAAAGACAACGAGATATCAGGCGGAGTTTTTAGGGGTCTTCGATACCGTGACCACGATTGTGGGCTATTCCGACAACAAAGAGGAATTTACCGCCCTCGTCGGACGGATAAAGGACAAGCTCATGGAGTATCACCGGCTGTACGATATCTATCACAGCTACGAGGGCCTCAACAACATCAAAACCATCAACGACAACGCCGGCAAAACTCCGGTAAAGGTTGACAAGGAGCTTATCTCCCTGCTGCTTTCTGCCAAAGAGAAGTATTACATGACGAACGGCAAGACAAACATTGCAATGGGATCGGTGCTCAAGATATGGCATGATTACAGGGAAAGAGGCATATCCGACCCGCTCGGCGCCGAAGTACCTCCGAGGAAACTGCTTGAGCAGGCCTCCCGGCATACCGATATCGAGGACATTATCATCGACCCCAAAGCCTCGACCGTATACCTTTCAGACCCCGGGATGCGCCTTGACGTAGGAGCGGTAGCCAAAGGCGATGCCACCGAGCGCACTGCCCGGTATCTCGAAGATGATGGCATCTCTTCCCTTCTGCTGAGCGTGGGCGGCAATGTCCGGGCCATAGGCGGTAAGCCGGGCAAAAACGGGATGGAGCCCTGGAATATTGGGATCAAAAACCCGGATAAGGAGAGCAAGGATAGCGAGCTGTGCAGCGTACTGATATCGGGATATTCCGTAGTGTCCAGCGGCTCCTATGAGCGGTATTACACCGTGAACGGAAAAAGGTACAACCATATCATCGATCCGAGTACCTTGAGCCCAGCATCATTTTTTACGGGCGTTACCATCATCTGCCGCGACTCCGGCCTTGCCGACGGGTTGTCCACGGCCCTATTTATTATGCCTCTTGAAATGGGCAAGAAGTTCGTTGAAGGTCTTAACGGCGTCGAAGCCATGTGGGTGACGGGAACCGGTGAGCTCGTTTATTCCAAAGGGTTCAAGAGGTTTCTGAAAACTGACTCCGTCTTAAACCATGTTAAGAGCGGTCAATAGAAAAAGCCGAAAAAGATTGGGTTACAGGCATCAGTTCCATCCGATTCACATTGACATGGGCGGGGAGGGTGGCACACCAATGAATTGCATTGGCAATGTCGAATGCGGTAAGTGGTTGCATTCCCTCATATACCTTTTTTGCCTTCTCGGAATTTTTGAGGCGAACCAGGGAGAATTCGGTCTCTGCCATTCCCGGCTCGATGCAAGTAACCCTGATTGCTGTTCCGAGCAAGTCGGCCTTCAGATTGAGAGAAAATTGATGAACGAAAGCTTTGGTTGCTCCGTAGACATTGCCCCCCGGATAGGGGTAAGAACCTGCGACCGAACCAATATTGAAAATGTGCCCTCTATTACGTTCCACCATTCCAGGGAGTAATGCTCGGGTGACAGTCACAAGTCCCCGGCAGTTTGTTTCAATCATTTGGTCCCAGTCGTCGAGGGATGTCTGATGCGCCGGCTCGATGCCAAGTGCGAGGCCTGCGTTGTTAATGAGTATATCGACGTCTCGAAATGCCAAGGGAAGCTCTTTTACAACTTTTTCAACCGCAGAGCGGTCACGCACATCAAGAGGGATTGCATGAACAGGGCTAGCCAATTGTTTTGCCAAGTCAAAAAGTCGTTGTTGGCGACGGCCGATGATAATGAGATGAGCTCCGTCCTGAGCGAAACGTTTGGCGCACGCTTCGCCAAATCCGGAAGTAGCGCCGGTGATCAATACTGTTAATTTTTTTTCCATGGATACTCCCTTCAGTACGTGTTTCGTTGTGAGCAACAGACGATTTTTATGCCCCTAAATCCTATATACAATTTTATCCGGGAGAATTCCTCCTTTATCACTTCAATATCGTTTTGAAAATAGGGAGCGAGTTGCCGACATATTTAACTCCAAGAGATAATTTACCTACTTATCCCCATTGTAACCGCTATGTTGGTTATGGTAGGAGATGTAGGCATATGTGACGATTTTTTATAAAAGAAAAAAGGAAAAGGATAAAAAATAGGATTCGAATGGAATCCTGAAAATAATCCAGCTCCTTTTTGTACTTCGAAGGGAGCTTTTAGTACCTCAGAGGGACCCTTTTCTGGATCAAAGGGAGCGGAGAAGTAACCATTCGTTTTTTTGAGGCCATTTTAAATTTCACGGTGAAGGGAAGTTGCCATCGCTGCATAGAAGCGGTCATCGGACTCAGCATTTTGCGGTGGAGCACAATAAACTAATGCGTCATATATTGTTTACTATATTCCGAAGGAGTTAAACCCACAATATTTTTAAAAACTTGTCCAAAATAACTGGGGTTTGAATAGCCCACCAGGTTGCAGACTGTGCCGATATTATGTTCCGGGTCCCGCAGCAACTGCTTGGCTTTTTCAATCCTGACCGTAACCAGAAAATCATTGAAATTCTCCCCGGTTTGCTGTTTAAATAATTCACAGAGATAACTCTTATTTAGGTGAAAGATTTGAGCCACGGAATTCAGGGAAATTTCCGAAGTATAGTTTTGCATGATATATCCGATAATCCGGCGGATGATCGGGCTGGATGATTCTTTCGCTATGAATAGGTTCTGTTCAATTTCACCAAGGATTTCTTGAAGGATTTGCAATAATTCACTATAAGAGCGGGCGACCTCAAGATTTTTAAAATAGCTAAACTTTTTTTGGGCGATGGCTTCAGACCCCAGTCGCAGCTCATTTAATTTTCGAATTAAATTAAAGCAACCTTCGATAAAAAATTTTTTTAGGACATAGGGATCAATATAGGTTCCTGAGGCGATTTTTTCTTCCGGGACCGTTTTCATTTGTTCATATAATCCGGTAAAATCCAGCTTTTCAATGGCATTATCCAAGGCCTTGGTATCAAAGTCTACAATCGAAAGGCAATGTGGAATATCACTATTCCTGAGCATTCGATTGCAGTTAAAATAAAAACAAAACTGGCTCAATTGGAAAAGTCGATGAAAGTTGGGTTGAATATTTTGAAAGCCGTCAAATGGGTCGCTGATGATTATCCACAAACCCAAACCATAATTTCGCTGTACATGCTCTAATAATTGACGGCATAGACCATCGCGCCCGGAAGGTTCGTTTGGGATATCATTTAAAATGACCCCATAACTTTGATCATTATATAAAAAGGAGCATGGTTTGGCTGAAGTTCCCAGAGCCGTTTGGAGAACGGTTTCGATCTGTTGGTATTCCAAAGTGCCTATATTGCGGTCAAAAATGAGGTATAAAATGAACATGCCCGTTTCTTTCAAGTCAAGCGCATAAAGCTGTAAATTCTCGCGAATGGTGTCAATCTGGTCCAGATGTTTGTTGGAAACCAGGTTTTTTAGAAAAAGTTGGCGCAGATTGTCGGATTGTTCCCTGGAAGGCTCAAGTTTCTTGGGGGATTCAGTGTTGAAAAGCGAAATTTTTTGTTTGGCCTTTTGTAACAGGTTTAATAATTCTTTATACTCCATCTTCGGTTTTAAGACATAATCAAGCGCTCCCAGTGTTAAGGTTTCCCGGACATAATCAAAGTCATTGTAGCTACTTAGAATAATCACTTGAATTGCAGGAAATTTTTCCTTGATAATCCGGGTCAGTTCAATCCCATTCATCACGGGCATCCTGATATCGGTCACGACAATATCGGGATGAGTATCGGCGATTAATTGCAGGGCTTCACTGCCATTGGCGGCCTCGCCAATAACTTGGAATCCATGGGCCGCCCAGTCGGTCATATGAAGGAAACCCTGGCGGAGTAATTTTTCATCATCCACGATAATTATTTTGCACATCGCGATCAACCTCGGGTTATTTTTTACATTCGGTTTTGAGGATGTTAAGTCTCGGGTTCTTTTGATTGTTGATATATTTCTTGGGAGCGGCAGTTGATTTCTGTTGCAAATATTTTTATCTTCCCTGCGCATCTGAGATAATATGCGGGTAAAGTTCCTTTTAGGTGATTTTGGGAATCTTAACCACTACCGATGTCCCGACCCCAACCGCACTTTCGATCGTTAAACCAAATTCCGCTCCAAAATAAAGCTTGAGCCGTTCATCTACATTTTTAAGGCCAATACCGCTAAAACGGTTGGAGATATTATGTTCGCCAGTAAAAATCTTGGCGATGGTTTCCCGATCAATCCCGGCGCCGTCATCAAGGATATCGATCTTAAGCGATTGACCGTTGTCAGTGCACTCGATATAAATACGCCCCGGTTTATCGGTGGGTTCAATTCCATGAAAAATGGCATTTTCAACGATGGGTTGGAGCAACAATTTGGGAATTTTACATTGACATAAATGATCCGGTACATTGAATGAAAGCTGGACTTCGCGGCTTAAACGGATCTTTTGAATACTCATATAGCTCCGTATATTGTCAAGTTCTTCCGTCAAGGTAATCCATTCGCTTTTTTTGGTGTTGATCGTCTGTTCCAATAGATTAATCAAAGCGTTGACCGTCGGTTCAATCATGTTAACTTGGCCGGTCCAGACCAGACATTTGATGGAGTTCAGCGTATTATATAAAAAATGGGGATTGATTTGAGCTTGTAAGGCTTGCAGCTCGGCTTTTCTTTTTTCTTCTTGTTCCTTTACCAGATTATGAATGGTTTTCTCTAGTTCACCAATAATGTGGTCATATTCCCTGGCCAAAAGATCGATTTCATTTTGGAATTTTGGTTTATCCTCCGCCGTTTCATCCGGATGATAGCTCCCTTTGATCCGCTTACTAAGGTTAACTAAGGGCAGCGTGATTTTCCGCGATAAAAATAGGGCGATGGCTAAAGCCGGTAAAATACAGAATATCGAGATCATCAGAATCTTCAGTCCCATGGCGGAAATATCTTTGGAGAACACCGTCAAGGGAATCATATTAACAATATACCAGTCGGTATTGGCGATATTTTTATAATCGCAAATAAATTGGGTCTTATTGAGAGTGATTATCCGGTGATTTTGAGACTCATTGCGGATTAATTGCAGCAGTTTGCGCTGGTGGATTACTTTTCCCACTTGGCTCCTATCGCCATGGGAGATCACCTTTCCCCGGGAGTCGATGATCATGATTTGATTCCCATTGTTCAAGGAGTCCTCGTAAATGTCATAGAGGTTTGATTCAGCCACGCTGATCAGCAATATCCCGTAAAAATCTTTCGAGTAGCCGTTTTGTAAGGCTTTAACTCCAGTAAAATAATAATCTCGATCACTTTTTAAAAAGCTGCGCCGGGTCGTGAGCCAGAAGATTTTGTCCGGATCCGCCAACATTTGCCGGTACCAACCATACTGGGTGATATTTTCCGACGATATTTGGCTAATTCCATCCGGAATGCTATAAACGTCATCATTTTTTCCAATTAAAATCATTTGATACTGCGTCGAGCTGAGGATATAAGAGTAGTTTTGCATTTTAGCCTGGATCCGCCGGGCGTTTGAAAATTTCAAGTATGGATCGGCCGGTTTCTTTTTTAAATCCTCTTCGAGGTCGGGGTTTTGATTATAAATATTAACCACCGCAATGACCTGGGCTAATACAAAATCGATATTTTTTTCGACTTGATTGATCATATTGTAATTGGATAGACTGATTTGCTTACTAACGATCTGTTCGGAGGTTTTAAAGGAAAAAAAACCGATTAAGCTCACCAGGAGAAATATCAGGAGCAAATGGGAGAATAGGATTTTACTGAAGATGCTTTTATGCAGCAGAAAATGTTTAAGGTTTACAATTTTCATTATCAATCTCCGAATTTACATCTATCATAGATCATTCCAAGGGAGCGGTGTCGATCCAAGGCCAGAGATCCGAATATTTGGGGAGAACTGCCGAATAATTTGAGAATTCTAAAACCGATAAGCGGTCAAGCTTTTTTCTAATGGGCTATCGAAGCTGCAATAAATTTTTAAATGCCTGACCAAGATAGTTAAACAAGATACCGTTCACCGGATTGTTGTTTTTTTGTAACGAATATTTCAAGAATAATTCCGAATATCCTTTCTTTCATATTCAAGGTTTTTATGTAAAAATGTTGTTAAGTCGTTATATAAATGGGAGGAGAGAGAATGAGAAAGGTTTTTATCAATTTAGCCTGTTTGATCCTATTGATAGGAGTCGTGATCGGACTGAATGTGCCGGCGGAGTCTAAGGGACAGGTTAAGTTAAGCTTTTGGGTCCCCAGTGAAGGCAACAATTGGATGGAATATTGGAAAAATGCAGTGAGAGAGTTTGAGGCTTCCAATCCCCATATCAAGGTGGAACTGACGATGATTCCCGCGAGCGGTCTGGACATTGAAACCAAATTAAATGCCGCCAAATTAAGCGGTACATATCCGGATGTTTTAGCCGCCTATCTGATGTTTATCGGCAGCCGCGGCTCCCGGAATGAGTTTGCCGGTTTGGAAGGTTATGTCAATCGCTGGGCCGATAAAAGCGATTTGTTTGATAGTGTTTACGAAATCGGCAAATATAAGGGGGATCTGATCGGAATCGGTTATTGCCCAGCGCCGGCGATGTTGGTATACAGAAAGGATTATTTTCAGGAAGCCGGTCTTAATCCCAACAAAGCGCCGGCCACTTGGGAGGAATTGTCCGCTTACGCAGTCAAACTCACCAAAAAAGACGAGAATGGCAATGTAATTCGGGCTGGTTTCGACCTCCCGGTCACCGATGCTTTCACATTTCCGGTAGCGTTTATTCGCCAGAATGGCTCCATGCTGATTGATGAGAAAAAACAGAAACCGCATCTTAACGATGCTGCCGCGGCCGAGGCTATTCAGTATCTTAGTAATCTCTATGCTAAAAAAGTGAGTATTCCGTTTGACTACCAAAAAGGGGATACGGTGCCTTTTGTTAATGGCCAATCAGCGATGGCATTTTTGAGCCCGAACAATATTTCCACCTTAATTCAGGCCCACCCGGATCTCAAAGATAAGGTAGCGATTGCTCCGGTCTTGAAACGGAAAGTCAAGAATGCTTTCGCCGGCTATCGGTTATTGGTGATTGGCAAAAATAGTAAATATAAAAATGAGAGCTGGGCGCTGATCAAATTTTTGATGTCCAAGGAACAAATGAAAAAGCGGATGATTGATCTGAAAGTGCCTGTGGTTCGGAAATCAATGACTCCCGACTTTGTCAATCTGGATCCGGCCAACAAAATCGTATTGGAATATGTCGAGTTCGGTAAAGGGCAACCCGTTGTTCCATGGGTATCATTGTATATAAAATATGCGGAACAGGCGTATGAAGAAGCTTTAAATCACAAGAAAACCGCCCAACAGGCTTTGAATGACGCTCAAAAATCCCTGGAAGATGAGTTGAAAAAGTTTAATTTGCAGTAAAGCAGAGTGATTCTTAAAAGGCGGCGGAAAAGCCGCCTTTTAAAATCATGAATATGGGAATGCTTATGGAGGAGTACATGGGTAAAACGAATGTTATTTTTTTCTTTACCGACCAGCAACGTTGGGATACTTGCGGATGTTACGGCCAACCGCTTCCGGTAACTCCCAACCTTGATAAAATGGCTCAAGAGGGTGTTATCTTTACCAATACTTTTACTTGTCAACCGGTTTGCGGGCCGGCCCGGGCCTGTCTTCAAACAGGGAAGTACGCCACGGAGACTGGGTGTTTCCGGAACGATATCGGTTTGCCGTTACAGGAGAAAACCATTGCCCATTATTTCTCGGAGCAAGGCTACAGGGTCGGATATATTGGCAAGTGGCATTTGGCATCGAATTTTTCAGAATCCGCAAACGATAAGCAGGAAGGGGTGGTTTCTTATGATTTTAGGACGAAACCCGTTCCAATCACCCATCGCGGGGGATGGAAAGATGAATGGATCGCCTCGGACGTATTGGAATTTACATCTCATTCCTATGATGGGCATATGTTTGATCAAGACAATCATCAAAAAGATTTTCCTCCCGGCCGTTACCGTGCTGATGCCCAGACTGATTGGGCCCTTGATTTATTGGACCGCTGGGGACAGGAAAAGCAGCCGTTTTTTCTATTTTTATCGTACATAGAGCCTCATCATCAAAATGATCATCATTGTTTCGAGGGACCCCACGGTTCCAAGGAGAAGTTTAAAAATTTCGCTCCCCCCGGTGATCTGGCCGGCCAGGAAGGAGACTGGCGAGAGAATTATCCTGACTATCTTGGCTGTATTCATGATCTGGATGATAATTTGGGGCGAATCAGAGAAAAGGTCCATCAGCTTGGGATTGGAGATAAAACCGTAATCGTCTTTACCAGTGATCACGGGTCGCATTTTCGAACCAGAAATCGGGGATTAGAAGGGCATCATTATGATGATTATAAAAGGTCTTGTCATGATGGGTGTATTCGAATACCCTTGGTTATCCAGGGACCCGGTTTTGAAGGAGGCAAGGCGATAGAGGATTTAGTAAGTCTCATGGATCTCCCACCGACCATGCTGGCCTGCGGAGGAATGGGTAAACCCCAGTCCATGCATGGCAGACCGGTTCAAGATTTGATATCGGGAACGGCGGTGAATTGGCCGGAAGAAGTTTTTCTGCAGATTAGCGAATCCTGGGTTGCCCGCGCCATCCGCAGCAAGGATTGGAAATACTGCGCCTATGCGCCGGAGAAAAATGCCTGGACTGAAAGTTGGAGTGATGTTTATGTCGATCAATACTTGTATGATCTTCAAAATGATCCCCATGAGCAGAATAATTTAATCGGGAACGCTGATTATCAAAATGTCCGGGACGGTTTGGTAGAAATCTTGAAACGGCGGATGCTCGAGGCCGGTGAGAGAGTACCCAGGTTTGTAAAAGCATAACTTATCCTGGAGTATGAGAGATAGATTGTGATCGGTTTAACTTGTTTGAAGAATGGGGACACTTTGGGAAAAGGTGATGAAATTGCGTAAGAAATTAACGGATAACAAATCGGGATATATTTTGATCTTACCCTTTTACATTTTTTTTGCGGTATTTGTGATTACGCCAATTATCATGAATATTGGTTTGAGTTTTACGAATTATGACATAACGCAGATGTCTTTCGTCGGGATTCAAAACTATCTGAATCTCACGACCGATCGCTTCTTTTGGCTTTCAATGAAGAACACTGCTATTTATACCTTTTTCACCTTGATATTTACAATGACTCTGGGACTTGTTTTGGCGGTCTTTTTGAACCAGAAATTACGGGGTTTGAAATTCTTCCGGACCAGCTTTTATCTGCCATATGTTACTTCAATGGTAGCGGTTTCGATGATTTGGTTGTGGCTATATGAACCCTCCCATGGAATCGTCAATCAAATGCTGGGATGTTTTGGAATTAAAGGCCGTGAATGGTTGTATGACGCCAATACGGCTTTGGGAAGTATTATTGTGATGAGTATCTGGAAATATACCGGTTACTATATGGTGATATTTTTAGCCGGTTTACAGGGGGTTCCAGGTGAATTATATGAGGCGGCCACTGTTGACGGGGCCAACGGATTCCAGAAATTTTTTAAGGTAACTTTGCCGATGCTGAGTCCAGTCACATTTTTCCTCCTGGTTACCGGAATCATTAATAATTTTAATGTTTTTGAGCAGGTCATCGTAATGACGAACGGCGGCCCTATGAATTCGACAACCACGATTGTCCATCAAATTTATAGCCGGGCCTTTTTCGACTTTCTAATGGGTTATGCAGCAGCCCTATCAGTGGTATTGCTACTGGTGGTATTGATTTTGACTGTGATAAATTTCAGATTTGGCAACCAGGGCGCCGACCTGGATATGGGATGAGGGTGAACAATGATGAATGATAAAAGATTCAATAATGTAATTTCCATTGTAATGGTGGTTCTATCGCTATTGATTTTGGTGCCATTTATAATCATGTTGGTGACTTCCTTGAAAACAATGAACGAAATTTTAGCGCCAGTGTTTACATTTCTCCCCCATAAACCGGCCTTTGCCAATTATATTGAAGCGATGCATACCGGAGATTGGGGCCGCTACTTTTTTAATTCGGTTTTGATCACTTCCGTAGCGGTGATGGTGAGTTTAGCGATTAACTCCATCGCCGGTTTTGCCTTCTCCAGGCTGGAGTTTAAAGGACGGGATATTTTATTCTTTATCACCCTGATTGGATTGATGGTGCCGCCCCAAGTCACCATGATTCCATTCTTTCTGATCCTAAAACATGTACCGCTGGCCGGTGGGAATGATCTGTTTGGCCGGGGCGGTTTGGGCTGGGTCGATTCCTATCTGGGGTTGATCATCCCCTATGTGGCGGGTTCATTCGGAGTCTTTTTGTTCCGCCAGTTTTATCTTACGTTTCCTAAAGCTCTGGATGATGCGGCTCGAATCGATGGCTTAACCAGTATCAAATCGTATTTAAAAATTTATTTGCCGTTAAGTAAACCGATCATCGCGACGTTGATTGTACTTAAAACCACTTCCACCTGGAATGAATATACTTGGCCTTTAATTGTCACGGTTAGTGATAAGATGAAAACGATCCAGCTGGCTTTGACTTTGTTCCGGGATGAGACCAATGTCCAATGGAACTTAATGATGGCTGCCACCACCTTGATCGTTTTGCCCCTGTTAATTATGTTTCTGGCGCTTCAGAAATATTTTGTACAGGGTATCGTAACCACTGGAATCAAAGGTTGATTTTTTGCAATATCAGTTTATTTTAAAGGGGCTCCTTAAAATAAGCATAGGAAGGTAACATATCATGAAAGCTATTGTTATTCTCGCGGATAGCGTTAATCGGAGATATCAAAGAGCCTATGGTAATGACTGGGTTAAAACTCCCAATCTGACCGCTTTTTGACAATCACTGGACCGGCTCAGCCCTTGCATACCGGCTAGGGGGGATATGTTGATCGGTAGATTGAATTTTTTTGGAACGAAACTGTTAACCGGATTTATAGGATGAGTAGGAGAGACGCAAAGGCCTGAAGAATTAATCCGAAGTTCAGAGTAGCTGGTTGAAAAAATACGATTTCCCACGAAAGACCGCAAAGAAAATCTATTGAAATGCAATATATGGAGTCATAGGATATACGGATTCCAATATATTGCATTTCTTGATCCAGTGATTTACCTTTTGTGACGCCCCGATTCATTCGGTAAATCCTTAAAACCTGGTCCTCTGGTAATAATATTATTTTTCTCTACCAATTCAGCATCTAGGGTATAAGTATATGATAATTAAAGTACGGATAGTTTTATCAAATACTAACCTAGGACATAATGTGGATAGCTCCGGATAGTGCTTGTCATATAGAGAATTTTTAGCGATGACTAAAATTTATTAAATTTGCAGGATTTTACTTCATTACCAAGAATTATAGCAAATATTCGATCCAGTCGCCCCGATTGATGGAACAAATCCGCAAGGGTTTTGCAAACGGCGACTGTTTTCCAAAAGGTTCCCTTCGTCGTATTTATCCTTATGATGGATGGTTTTTCCAAAGGTAACGCAGAAATTCAGTTTTTTGTGAGCACCAAATAACAAACGTTTGTTAAAAAAATATCCCAACAATCCATTGGAGTTTTCCCGCGGGACCCACCGTCTCGTTTCAATACACCGGTTTTATTGAAAACGGGCAGGTAATCCCGGAAAGGTTTATAAGGTTTATTTCAAATATGAATTGCCTTGGGAAGAAAGCTATAAACGTTTGCTTGGATCCGGGAATGAATAGCGGACATCGGCAGCAAAATTTTTAAAAATTTAGCAAACGTTTCTTAAAATATCCCACCATATCTTGAGGCGGTTATCCCTCTTTAGCGGTTGTATTAAAAAAAGTGCAGCCCTTAAAAAGCGAGAATGACTTAAAGATGAAAACGGGAATGAAAAAGGATTATAAGCAACAAATGTTATTCAATCGATTATTAAACAACTTTTCAATTTCCCAAAAAATGATGCTCATTTTTGTGGGTTGTGTAATTTTGCCTTTATTCATTCAAAATATATTTTATTACAGTGTTACCGAAAATAACATCCAAAACGAAGTAATGCAACGATTAACACAGTCATTAAGTGAAAAAACAAGCAAAGTAAACGGCTGTATCTCGGGAACCCTCGCTCTTTCCTTCCGCTATAATACCAATGAAGAGTTGTATAAATTTTTAGATACAAAATACAGTAACCATTTTAATTATCTGGTCCATTATCAGAGTGAAATCAAAAATATATTATCGGTTTTGGCTTACAATCAACAAGTAAGCCAATTGATCCTTTATACGGATAACCCGACAATATTTAGTGGAGCACTGATAAAAAAAATAGCGCCCGGGGATTTCCATACCCTTGGGGAAAAATTACTTGATTACAGACTGGATGCCTTTACTTCTCCAAACGGGCCTAAATTGCGGATAGCGTTAATTCCCATACAACTGAAGAATTCCAGTGACAGGAGTTTAAGTATCGTCAGGACTTTAAAATATTATCCGGAATACTCGAACTATCAAAAGACTATCCGTATTGACATTAATTTATCCTACATTTCCTCCATGCTTAGGGAAAGCGATATGTTTGACAACATCATCCTGGTGGATCCAAATCGTAGAATTATCGCTTCGGCCAATACCTACCATGAATTTGGTTCCTATGATATTTTTTCAGCGAAAAAACTAAAGAAAGGCGTTGTTGTTCTGAAGCAGGCTTTGAGTGATGTCCCCTTATCTTTATATGGCTTTTACGATACGAATATCGTTTCCAAAGAATTTACCAAAATGAGATGGAAAACTATTTTCATCGCCGTTGGAAGCATGTTGTTGGCGTTTTTTTGTATACTGCTTGTGGCGGGCAATATCACCCAAAGGACAAAGCTTGTTGTAAACCTGTCCAAGAGCATCGCTCAAGGAAATTTTACTCAAATTAGCCCAAACAAGATCGGCCGAGACGAAATAGGTATTCTGGCTGAAAGTATTAATCAGATGAGCCTTCAGCTGCAAACGCTGATTGATGAAGAATATAAGTCCCGTCTGATGAAAGCCCATTTGGAACGGGAAACGGCCCAGGCAAAATTGCTGGCCTTACAAAGCCAGGTCAATCCCCATTTTATGTTTAATACTCTTGAATGCATCCGTTTACGGGCAGTGGTTAAGAACGAAACCGAAACAGCCAAAATGATTATGTACATCTCAAAAATGTTCCGGCGTTTAATTGATTGGGAAGATGACATTATTCTTCTAAGTGAGGACATCAAATTTCTGGAGGAATTTTTAGATGTTCAGAAATACCGTTTTGGAGACGAATTCGAATACGCTGTCATGGTTGATGAGGCCGCCAAGAATTGTCTTTTGCCAAAACTTATTATACAGCCTGTGGTGGAAAATGCCTGTGTTCATGGAATTGAATCGATTTCCCGGCATAGGAGGATCGAGATCCGCATCGTAATTTCGGACATGCGGATGGTGATATCGGTTTTGGATAACGGTATCGGCATCGTCGGAACACGCCTCGCCGAACTGCAAAAAATGCTTCAAGGCGGTGAAAAGCTCATCCATAGCGTTGGGATGTATAATGTGTACCAACGATTGTATTTGTATTATGGAAAAGACTTCACGATGGACGTTCAGAGTCAAACGGGACAAGGAACACAATTTAGTATCGTGATCCCGGTTCGCTTCCTAAAGGAGGAATTTTAGTGTATTCCATTTTATTGGTCGATGATGAAAAAACCATCCGGGAATGTTTACCCAAGGCGATCCCTTTTGAAAAATATGATTTTAAAATAGATAATACCGCCATGAACGGGCAGGAAGCTCTTGATAAACTGTCGATTACCAAACCGGATTTGATTTTGTTGGATGTCCGGATGCCCATGATGGACGGACTTCAATTTTTAAAAATACTCAGGCAAGGTGAATTTGGGAGCACCTTGGTGGTGATGCTTTCGGGTTATAGTGAGTTTGCTTATGCCAAAGAGGCAATGAAATATGGAGTAGAAGCTTATCTCAATAAACCCGTGGATGAGGATGAAATTATTCCTTTGCTTGAAAAAATGCACCGGAAACTTGATGAGTATCACAACAAAATGAGACTTGAATTGCTTCGACAGCACGTCAATATGTTGAACAATTTATATAATGGCGCAGCCTTAGACAGAGAAATATTTTGCGATTATACCCTGATGACCTGCGTCCTTTTGCCATCTTCCAATGATTTTAAAAATGACAACCCTCAGCTTATGATGTTGGAGTGCCTTTCAAAGGTATTCGGCGGGCTTGAAAACTATTTATTCCGCACCATAAACAGTCAATATACCTTTTTACTCCCTCCTAAAATATTTGAATCCTTTCATAATGACAAAAAATTATTCGTTGGCAGTCTTTTAAGGACGTTTAAAAAAAATAAAATCGATTGCGCCATACTATTAGACTCGTATGTTTTCCGGGGCGAGCGTGGGATTTATCAGGAAAATAGCTTTCGAAAAGACTTTACGGATCATCTGCACCGAATGTTAACGGAACTGTTTTTTTCGCCCATTGAATTTATGGACTATCAACCGGACCAGTTCAAGATGAGTGAGGAGTTATTTCTTGAATGCAGGATTCTGGAGGAAATCAAGCAGCATTTTTCATCATTGAATAAGGCCGGGCTACTGAAGAGCGTTGAAGAACTAATGACTGAAATCGAAAATGCCCATTTGGGAATTGATTACATTCAAGAGATAACCTATAGAATATATTACATCATCGTAAACGAGTTAGCCGTATCGGATCATCAAAATCACGGGAAAGAAATTTTAGCCCGTCCTGAATGGCTGGATTATCGTTACTTTGTTTCATTTAACAAATGGAAAGAAATGTTGCTGGTTTTAATATCGGAAGGATTCGTCTTTAATGAACGTCGATGCAAAATGGTGAATCTGGGAATCAGTAGAGAAGTTATCGAGTATGTTCACCTTCACTACATGGAATCCATCAATTTGAAACAGCTTGCGGATAAGTTTTTTATGAATGCCGTTTATTTGGGTAGAGCCTTTCAGAAGGCCACCGGAGTGAACTTCAAGCAGTACGTTAATCATCTTCGAATCGTGGAAGCCAAAAAGCTTTTGCTCCATACCAATAAGTTGATTTATGAAATAGCCAATGAAGTGGGCTATACGGAAAGCAAATACTTCATTGTCAAGTTCAGCCGGGAAGTGGGCAAAAGCCCTACGGAATATAGAAATCAGATGGAGTGAGTTCATTCACGGACGAGGTTTAGAAAATGGAGTTTTAAGTATTTTTTTTGGAATGATTGTTATTTTTTCCCGTGTTAGAATAAAGTAACAATCTGTTAATGATTCATTAACAATTAAAGAGAGGTGGCTAATTTCAAAATGAAACAGTTTCGAAAAGTATTGCCATCATTGATGATTGCGCTAATGGTTTTTTCAATGGCCGGTTTTGGACTCTCTAGGGTTTCCGCAGCTAAAATCGAGAAGGATGCGGAGACCGGATTGCCGATGATGGCGGATCGCAGTCATCCGGTAACGTTCAAGATTTTTGTGCGTGACCCGGGCATCGTTCCTGCCAAGAACAATCCGGTCTTAAAGAAAATAACCGAATTGACCGGAGTTACCATTGATTTTGAATTTCTGGTGGGTGATTTGCTTCAAAAGATTGGCGTCATGATTGCGGGTGAGGACTATCCGGATGCAATTTTCGCCGGAGACTCGCTGCAAAAATTTATAGACGCCGGCGCCTTTATTCCCCTGGAAAATAAAATCAAAAAATATCCGAATTTGAATACTCATTATGCTCCGTTTAAAAAGGTAATGACTGCCAAAGATGGACATATCTATAATCTTGAAATCTATAATGTTCCCACTAACGCTCCGGTCTTTGAGAATCATGCGGCGGGATTCTTCATTCAAAAAGCCGTTCTGGAAGAGAATGGCTATAAGGTACCCAGGACTATCGATGAATATTTCAAGCTGATTGAGAATTATAAAGCCAAGCATCCAACCATCGATGGCGTAAAAACCATCGGTTTTGAAATCCTCTGTGACGGCTGGAGGGACTTTTGCCTGCGCAACCCGGCGCAGCATCTGATGGGAGCGGGTAATGACGGTGATGTCTATGTTAACCCCAAAACCTATAAGGCATCTTTCTATCAAATCACCGATACTGCCAAAAACTATTATAAAAAGCTGAACGAGGAATATAACAAAGGAATCATCGAACCGGAGACTTTTACCGAAAACTATGACCAGTACATATCCAGAATAACGACTGGCGCGGTGCTTGGCATGTTCGATCAGCAATGGAACTTCTGGGCCAATGCTGAAAACTTATTAAGGACCGAGCGGAAATTTAACCGCACGTATATTGCGGTTCCGATAACCAATCCCGGTGTCAAGGATGGTTATCTTGATGATCCAATTTCAACATTCAGTGGCCTCAACGGCATGGGGATTACCAAGAAATGCAAGAATCCCGAACGGTTGCTGGAATTTTATAACTGGTTGCTGCGGCAGGATGTTCAGGATTATCTGGAGTGGGGCATCGAAGGGAAGGATTATCAAAAAGTTGGCAAAAATGATAAGATTCTCACCGATGCCCGCCGGGAGTTAACCCGGGATTTTGCCAAGGCGCGGGATTTGACCGGTTATACACTCTGGAACTTTTCCCCGAAGCGCGAAGGCCTTTATCAAGATGGGAGTCCCTGCAGACCCGCTTATGATTCCCTTGCCGAATTTATGGCGGCCCAGTCGGATTATGACCTAAAATTCCTGGCCGCTTTAAAGATTGAATATCCGGCGCAATTGCTCTCGCGGCCTGTCAAACGTCCGGCTTATTATCCGGTCTGGGCGATGCCGATTGAGGACGGAAGCGCCGCGAAGGTAGCCAATACCGCGATGAATGATGTTACCAGAAAGTATTACCCGCGTTTGATTATGGCAAAGCCAAGTGAATATGATAATTTATGGAATAAGTTTTTGGCCGATTTCAAAGCCAGTAATCCCGGGCCGTATTTGGATGAGGTCAACCGGTTGATTAAGAAAAGAATGAACCAATAAATTAATTTATCAATCTTGCCGGCTTATCGGCTTAAAAATGAAATGAGTGATGGAGGTTGAGGATATCCCTTTCTCCATCATTTATTTTCATTGGAAAACGGTTTTACGGGTAATCATTCCAATAATGTTGAAACAACAAGGGAGAGACGGAAATGAGGGCTCAAAGTCCGGCATTGCAACCCCTGACGGAAAGAATATCGAAACGGGAAAATCCGTGGAAAAAATATATCGCCCAAAAAGAACTTTTTATCATGATCCTCCCCTGGATGATCATAGCGTTTATTTTTTGCTATCTACCCTTGAGCGGGTGGATCATGGCTTTTGAAAATTACTTGCCTTATAAGGGATACCTGGGCTCTTCATGGGTGGGTTTGGAGCAGTTTAAGTTTTTGCTGCAGAATCCGACCTTTTGGCAAACCTTCCGAAATACGGTTTGCATGTCCCTTTTAAGCTTGTTTTTCGGATTTGTTTGCGCCATCGGATTGGCGTTGTTACTCAATGAAATGCGCTGGCGGCGATTTAAAAGTTTCACCCAGACCATATCATATTTACCGCATTTTTTGAGTTGGGTTATCGTTTGCGCCTTGATTCAAGGCATATTGTCCACCGGAGCCGATGGAACAGTAAACAATGTACTCATGAGTACCGGCATGATTCATAAGCCCATATTATGGCTGGGAGAACCGAAGTATTTTTGGTGGGTCAATACCTTCGCAAATATCTGGAAAGAAGTCGGGTGGAACTCCATCATTTATCTGGCGGCGATGTCCTCGATCGATCCGGAACTTTACGAATCTTGTGAAATCGATGGCGGCAACCGTTTTACCAAGATGTGGCATATTACTCTCCCGGGAATCCGGACTACGATTTTGGTGCTCTTGATTATGAATGTCGGATGGGTATTAAACGGCTATGAATTTCAATACCTGGCGGGCAATAAGGGCCTGGTGCTTGACGTTTCCCAAACCATTGATATATTTGTATTGAAATACGGCATTCAGCTTGGAAACTATTCATTGGCCACCGCGGCCGGAATATTTAAATCCGTGATTTCAATAGGACTGGTTGCCTATACCAATCATCTAGCCGCGAAATTTGATGAAGGCACGTTACTGTAAGGAGGGAGTCAAGATGGCGACTGAAAAAACGGAAATTAAGCGTCAACGATTGGAACCGATTCTATTTCATACCATCAACACACTGGTGATGTTGATAGTTATCACCGTGATGTTATATCCGTTCTGGAATATCATTGCCGTATCATTCAACAATGCCCAGGATACATTGAGAGGCGGCATCACCTTTTGGCCAAGAGTGTTTTCGCTGTACAATTATCAAACCGTTTTTAAGAATGAATTATTGATCATTGGTTTTGTTAATTCGGTATTACGGACACTCCTGGGGGCGGCTTTGGGTGTTTTTGTCGCCGCGATGGTGGGGTATGTGCTTTCCCGGCCTGAGTTTTTGTGGCGTAAGTTTGCCACGGGCTTTTTTCTGGTGACGATGTATGTATCCGCGGGTTTGATCCCCAATTATTTTCTGGTGAAGGACTTGCATTTGACCAATAATTTTTTGGTATATATTCTGCCCACATTGGTCAGCGTTTTTAACATTATTGTGATGCGATCCTATATCCAAACTCTTCCCTCCAGCCTGGTAGAGGCGGCCAATATCGATGGCGCAGGCCATTTCCGTTGCTTTTTTCAAATTATTTTGCCATGCTGCAAGCCGGTGCTGGCGACTATCGCTTTATGGTGCGCCGTATGGCAATGGGACTCCTGGTTCGATACCTTTATCTACTGCTCCAGTAATACCAATCTCACTACTCTCCAATATGAAATGATGAAATTATTGTCCTCGGCGATGAATTCGGCTACGGATCGTTCCGCGGCGTCGGCATTTGGCGGCAATCAGCTCGTGGATACGGTGACGCCGGTTTCGATGCGCGCGGCCATAACGGTGGTTGCCTCGGTTCCTATTTTGTTCGTTTATCCGTTTTTGCAAAAATATTTTGTGCAGGGTATTACCATCGGCGCAGTGAAGGGCTGAGCGTTTATAATGGATAAAGGAGAGAGAGATTATGCCCACAGGAGCGTTTTATACTGGAAAATATCCCAATTTATTTGCAGAGATCGGTATTTCCCAAGCGGAAATCGATCGGAAAATCAGGGATACTTTCCAGCGGATATTCTTTGATGCGGAAGAGCGAATTTATTTTGAAATAAGCGATGACGGTAAAGATATGGGGTATTTACTGGATACGGGAAACAATGACGTCCGTACCGAGGGTATGAGCTATGGAATGATGATGGCTGTCCAAATGAATCGCCAGGATATTTTTGATAAGCTATGGTTATTCGTCAAGACTTATATGTATCAATACAGCGGTCAATATCAGGGCTACTTCGCCTGGTCGGTCGGGGCCGACGGGGCAAAGAACGCCGAAGGTCCGGCGCCTGACGGGGAAGAATACTTTGCCATGGCCCTCTTTTTTGCCGGCAATCGATGGGGTGACCGGGAGCAGCCATTTGATTACAACGCACAAGCACGGGATATCCTGCGGCATTGTATTCACCAGTCTGAACTTGTGGCGGGCGGAGAGCCGATGTGGGACAGCAACAATCACTATATTAAATTTGTACCGGAAGCGCAATTTTCGGATCCATCCTATCATCTGCCGCACTTTTATGAGCTTTTTGCGCTGATGGCCGATGAACAGGACAGGCCATTCTGGCAAAAAGCCGCCGCAGCAAGCCGTGGCTACCTGCATATCTCCTGTGACAAGGATACGGGGATGGCGCCGGAATATGCGGAATTTGACGGCAGGCCTAAAAAACTGTTCCGTGATTTTCAATTCTATTCCGATGCCTATCGGGTGGCCATGAATATTGGTTTGGATGCAGCGTGGTTTGATAAGGATCAATCTCTGGGAGATATCGTGGATAAGCTTCAGAGCTTTTTTAGCGAGAGAACGGATTTGGGAGAGTACTATCCATACACACTCAAGGGTGAACCTTTTGACGAGCCGACAATGCATCCTGTGGCCATCATTGCAACCAATGCCGCCGGCTCGCTGGCTGCAAGGGGGAAATACCGGCTCCAGTGGGTTAAGTATTTCTGGGGGCTTCCCCTCAGAAAGGGAGTCCGCCGCTATTACGACAATTGCCTTTATTTTTTTTGTTTGTTGATGTTAGCGGGAGAGTTTAAGATTTATTAGATGTGTATCGGGCAATTATTTATTTTGATTGACGATTCTACACTTAATCTCAGCTGGACTTTGAGAGCAAATCCCGCTTCAAAGGTTTCTGCCGCGCTTTTTTATTACCCAAAAAATGGGTTGGACAGGGTGACTTTACGAAGACCGGGGGTTATCTGGTCACGCTTGAACTTTTGAAATTGCGGACAGACCCACCGCTATTTTCGCCGCCAACGAGCAATATGGAGGTAAATGCTTTATGCTACAAATTAAAGTGCCGCGAGAATCAAAAGGAACGAAGTTTTCCGGGAGTTGGAATTTTTGTGTGGGTACGGGAAGGTTGGGACTGGCGTTGCAACAAGAGTACCTGGAGCATCTGTCCCTGGTTCAGAAGGAAATCGGGTTTCAATATATCAGGGGACATGGATTGTTTCATGATGACATCGGGATCTACCGTGAAGATGAGGTTAATGGTGAAATCAGACCCTTTTACAATTTTACATATATTGACAGGATATTTGATGCTTTTCTGGAGAGAGGGATCCGGCCCTTTGTTGAACTGGGATTTATGCCGGATAGGCTGTCATCTGGCAGAGAGACGGTTTTTTATTGGAAAGGAAATATCACCCCGCCAAAGGATGATCAGAAATGGGTCAACCTTATTCGAGCAACTGTGACCCATTTTATCGCCCGCTATGGCATAGAGGAAGTGTTAAAATGGCCTTTTGAGGTATGGAACGAGCCTAATCTTGAAGGATTTTGGAAGAATGCCGACCAGTCCGAATACTTCAAGTTATATAAGGTTACAGCAATGGCGATTAAAGAAATTAACCCGGACCTGAAAGTGGGAGGGCCGGCTATCTGTGGCGGCGCAGACCACTGGATTATGGATTTTCTAAACTTTTGCCAGGAGGAAAAGGCGCCGGTGGATTTTGTGACACGGCATGCCTATACATCAAAAGTGCCGGAGGTGACTCCCCATTTCTATTATCAGGAATTGCATCATAATCAATATATGCTGGATGAATTCAAACAGGTAAGGGAATTGATCGACCAATCACCCATCCCAAAACTACCCTTTCATATCACGGAATATAATTCTTCATGGCATCCGCTTAACCCCGTTCACGACACAGTTTTGAATGCCGCTTACCTAGCAAGAATTTTGAGTGAAGGCGGGGATTATGTTGATTCCTTTTCTTACTGGACCTTTAGTGATGTGTTTGAGGAATGTGATGTTCCAAGATCCCAATTCCACGGGGGCTTCGGTATGATTGCCCTCAATGGAATACCCAAGCCGACCTTTCATGTGTTTAAGTTCTTTAAAAGCATGGAGGGAGAAATACTTTACCGGGATGAGCAGATGCTGGTGACCAGAAAAGAAAATGGCTCGTTGGCATTGATAGTCTGGAACTTAGTTTCAGAAAAAGGAGCAGGCTTTGAAAAGGAGTTTGAGATCGAACTGCCTGTGGGTTTTACTTCGGCATTTGTTCAAAGGAATACCTTTAGTGAGGAATATGGCAATCCGTGGAGAACATGGATTAGGATGGGCAGACCAAGATTTCCCTCTCGAGAAAAGGTAGAAATCTTGAAGGAAGTTGCCAGGCCACTGGTTACCACAAGTCGAGTGGAAAGTGAAAATGGGTATCTAAAGTTGAAAATTCAACTCATTAAAAATGAAGTTTCGCTTTTCCGTATTTCAAAGATTGAGGATGAATCTTCTTCATACATCGGACTGGATGATGGTAAAATCACCAGTTATGGCAGATAACAAGGATGACATGAGGTCACAACAGAGGTATCGCTCAGGGAGGTTCGCCTTTTTTTGCCGGATTAACTTCTGCTGTTAGGCGGATCCGGAAATGGTGCCCGCTCGTTAGTTACAGGCATCCAATAATTGGCTTCCAAATAATTACCGGTATCATGGTCATAAAAAGAATGATTGACATACATCCCCTTATAAACAGCTTCATCAATTGAGAAATAGACGGATTTAAATTGTACCGGTTTTCCATCTTCAACATGGATCCATTCCATCTTGACCCCTCCTCAGGTTATTAGATTTTTCCTTATTATTTTCGCCGATTTCATCTCAAGTTATCCTGCCAGATCTTTCGTAAAGTGCAAAATCACAAGGACATTGAACGCACATCTGATCTCCCGAGAGAGGGTCATCACTGTCAATTCGATGCAATCGATTCAATTCAAAAAAATGAAGTGAGGCTGTTGAAAGGAGTTGAAATCAATAAGAAATACAATATAAATATACAGTATCGTTGAATAAACGAATTTAAATATATTGTATTTCTTAATCATGGGTGTGCCCGCCACGAATTTTTTTTTGGGCAATCCCGTATTGATAAAAAAGGATTTTTGAAAGTTTTAATTCACATCACCGGAAAAAAGTTTCTGTCCATCAAGATCTTCCGGTTCTTCCTCATCCTCCGCTTCCTCCAGTTCATCCTGTTCGTTTTCTTCCCGGTCTTCTTCAGAAGATTCCTCTTGCGGGTTGTTCATTCCCAGATTGGAAGCGAGGGCCGAATTATCTCCAGCAACAGCATGTTGTTGTTTGGTATTGGAACTTTGAATGGCGGCGTTGGTTCCACTGGCACTATCGATGTTACTGCCGCTAGCTACCTGAGTTGCGGATGATTCCCCCGAAGTCTCATTGACCTGGTTATTGATGACAATAGTAAGTTCTTCTCCAGTATTCCATTCTCCATCGATATCGTGAGGTTCGGATTGATTGCCTTTCATGCCGAAATTACGGGCTTTCCCTTGAGCTCCGACACTTTGTTGTTGTTCCGTATTGGATGAATCAAGGGCGGCATTGTTACCTGCGGCGCTATTTCTACCAGCTCCACTGGCAATTTGGGTCGTATTGGGGGCAACCGTAAATTGATTATTGATGATGATCACAATTTTCTTTTTTTCGGATACCGGAGATTCGGAAATAGTCTCTTTTCCGTCGCTTTTCATGGTGATAATGATTTTTTCATCACCAACTGCCAATTTTAACCGCTCCTTTCTTTGTTTTAACTATTTTATGTGAAAGATTGCAATAGTGAAACGGAATTTCAGCCTATCAGGTTAAATTTCATAAGAGGTTAGGATACCTTTTCGTTAATCGTTCCGTTTTCGGCGTGGAATAGACCATCGTTTGGGAAGAAAGAATGATTTCCATGAGGGAATGAATACATCGGATGACAGAAAGAATGATTTCCATGAGGGAATGAATGCATCGGATGACAGAAAGAATGATTTCCATGAGGGAATGAATACATCGGATGACAGAAAGAATGATTTCCATGAGGGAATGAATACATCGGATGACAGAAGGAATGATTTCCATGAGGGAATGAATGCATCGGATGACAGAAGGAATGATTTCCATGAGGGAATGAATGCATCGGATGACAGAAGGAATGATTTCCATGAGAGAATGAAAACATCGGATGACAGAAGGAATG
>JAEXDA010000029.1 GCA_023401925.1 Bacillota bacterium | reverse complement strand
ATTTGTTGTTCACAACTCAATTATACAGTTTTTGCGGGTTCTTCGGAGCTCGCAATTTCTATTTTTTACAGTAAAAAAAGGCCTATTGCTAATGATCTTTCTAGGTTCATTTTGCAACAGACCCTTTATTTATTGGTAGTTAAATATGATTCAAATATATGTCTCTGCCGTGAGAGGGCGAAAGTGGGCCTATAGCAATTAAACACCTGGTAGGACGATTATTTTTCTTAAACTCTTCTCCAAGGACTTCCAACCTAGGAGGTTTGACCTCGTCCTTAATTATAAAACATAAAGACTTTTACAGTCAATACATTGTTTTTTTCTATTTATCGTTTTGGCTTTATTACCGACCTGCAGATTGGAAGTTCGTTCTCTAATAGGTTCTAAGGTAGGTGGTCGCGCACAAGTTAATTAAAAGTCCTGATACAAGCCTCTTTAGCTATTTTGTATTCCCATTATATTCCTCCCGAAACACCCCTGTCAAGATAACATTTGCTGTACAATTGCTGTACTGCTTCTAGCTGATCTTTTTGAAGGATATCCATCTCTTTTTATCCCAAATGATAAAACCATCATCTATTTGATAAGCTCTTTCGTCTTTGAAAGGTAGAATTGTCATTTTGTAAGCATTTATGAAGCTGAACAAGAGTTCTCTAACTCCGCTGTAGAGTAAATCAATTTCATCAAAAGTATATGGAGTAATATCTTCCTTTCTCTTACGAGAAAGCGGTGAAAGCCATCCAGAAGGCATAAAATAGTTACCTCCTATAATGTACTGAGAATGGCTAAATGCATTACGAAGATTTGGGCACCATAAACGTTCAAGAATATTACCTATCCTTTGCCGAGACAAATTAGAAAGTCGCTTTATATCCTCGATTTTTTCAGAAGGATGTTCACAAACAACTGTTTTCTTTTTCCATGGAATCAAAGCTTTAAAAGTCCACTCTATTGGCTCGTTTGTAAGTATATGAAGGAGGTTCCAAATGACAGTCATTGGTAAATCCGCCTCCATAATGTGACAATATAGTAAAACTTCAAGTCTTGCCCTTTGTGATTTGTCTTGCGTTTGATTAATATAATCGCTGAAGTTATTTACAAATCGACATAATTCATCTGTTTCTTGATGCACAACCTCATTGATGATTTTATTACCTTTGATAAGTTCTTTATCTATAACTATAAGCGCACTGAGTATTTTTTCTGGATAATTGAATAAAGCAGAGCCAAATAAATCGCCAATAGATTGAACTATTTCATCTTTATTAGGAATGCTTAGTATCATAACATCACCCAATGAAATATTTACAATGTTTAATTTCTTGACTTTCCATAAATCTCCTGCTCAAAAAATGCCACTAAAATGTGTAAGGCGATAGATGATGATATTTACGAGTCATTCCCCCTGCGGTTGGTTGGGAGGTTTTCTAACAAAGTTAATGAAAAAAGCAATCTCCTTTTTGAGGGAGGCTACTATTTTTTTTACTATCATCGCCGTGAAAGAGCGAAAATGGACCTATAACTATTAAATACCTGGTAGACGATTATTTTTATTAAACTTTTCTCCAAGAACTTACGACCTTAGAGGTTTGACCTCGCCCTTATGACGGTTAGCTCACCAAATCAGCTAACCTCATTACATTCATTTGTTATTACTAAACCTTAATGTAGAAACTGTCATATGTTTGGATCTTTTAAAAAATCGTTCATAAAATTAAAATCAGGGTCAACCATAGTTATTTGTCTTTCAATAACATATTCTAATGATTTTAGAGATGTTTGGTACTCGTCAGGAGAATGCTGGTCTTTAATTTCACGATATGAATTACTTTGTACAGCTAAAACAAGAAAATAATTACTACGGTTAAAAGATTTTGCGAAAAAAAGAATAAATCCACTTTTATATGGTGTAAAGTAGGATGAATCTTCAAGAACGCTTAAATTGTTCTCGATTTGTCTATCTAAATACTTTTGAAGACTTTCTTTTGAATCATACTTTTTTAATTTATACCATATAGTTTTTTTCTGAATTGTCGAATTGGTTAATTTTTCAATAAAGCTTTCTATCTCTTTCTCTTTCATTATATATAACGTTCCTCCTTATTAAACCTTGATATAAAATAATCCAAATAACGACAAACTTTCCTTCGATTGTCATCATTGCGAAGTTCTTCGATTTTTTTCTTTAAATGATGTTTTATCCAGTAAAGTTTGAATTTGTCAGAATAATTATGTATAGTTTTATAGCTGTCGAATTCATTAATTATGGATTCAATCTTCGTTATTAGCATAAAGTCTATTACTTGAGTATCCCTTTTTGAAATTAATAATTTGTATGTCTGTAACTTTTCAGAGTATCCATTTCTATTTTCATTATAAGTCTCTACATCAGACATTTTTTTAACTTTGTGTTTTAAATTAATCGCAATATATACTGAAATGATAAGCGAAAAAATGCTGCAAATAGAAGCTATTCCAGCTAAAGTATTATTAGTATTAAAAGACGCTATTAATGAGTCAAAGTCATGTATTAATTTTATGATAATTTTCATTTGAATATAAGTATTATATAATGATTCCCGTTTCCCTTCCAATGAAAAGAAGTTTTAAATCGTTTTGTAGTTTAGCCTGTTATCATAAATTGGTTATCTTTGGGAGAAGGTTAAAAGAGACTATTTTGGAGCAAAAATCTGAAACAGTATTATATGACTATCATATTTGTATTCCCCCCCATACTAGGTGTCGTGTCTCGGCCTTTCATTCTTATTCTTTAGTCTTCATCCCATTGCATCTTTCGCCTGATTTTTCCTACGAATAAAGTAGACACTCAGTTATATCTCCTTGATTTCAGCCTTCAATACTCTCTCTTGCATTCGTCCGAAAAAGTATACCTTCTTAAACGCCCTGTTTTCATATCCTACAATGTTATTTTTTGATTTATCGGACTATTAAATTTAAAATTAACTTTTTAAGACACAAGATAGCTATCCATTCAATATTGATTATTTCTAAACATCCATTAAGTAGCAGGAAGTTAATTTTGAAGATAAGCAGCGCTAGTTCCACGGGGTGTTCGATTATCAACCATAGAGTTAAATAATATTTTTTATTAAATCAGTTATCTTTACATCCTCTTTCACATTTCTCCAATGCCTTATATTTTTAGACCTCAGCACCTCACCCCGTCATTTGAGGCAGGACGCCGAAAAGCGCGGCTTCTTTTCAGGACGAAAAACAGCCGTCGCCCCCGAAAGCCTCATATAATTGCCAGTCAAAAGGCCACGGATGGTGAAGACCCTCTCAAAACCGGGATGAATAAAGGAGAGACCGGGAAACATGGGTTCCCGGCGGCGGGATTCCAAAGGGTGTGCCGCCCACACCCTTTGGCCTTAGGGGTTGCAAGGGGAGTGGGTGACGTCCCCTGTCGGCAATCATAACATACTATAATTCTCTTTGCTCATCACAACCCATCAAAACCATCCTTCATTTTATCTTCGTTTTCACGGTTAAAAACCCATGGCTGTTACATCCCTTATCGGTTAAAACCGGTATATACCCGCATGGATCTTTAACACAAATCACCCCGCATATCCAAAATTGATCATTTCTAATTAAATATATCCTTATATATATCCCTATACAAAAAAATCCCCACATACCCCACCTCGCCACATCAACCAATAGCATCAAGGGTGTCCAATGTTGGGATAACCAAAACCCCAAATTTGCCTCAATTTGGTCGTTTTCCAAAAGTTTTGAAACATTTCAACTCCAGCCAACCTTCATTCCCACCTGGATTTTCTCAACCATATACTTCTTATCGATATTGTGAAATATCAAAAATTAAATTATAATAATAACTGGAAATAAAAACCAACCTCGAAATGTCAATATAATAAATAATATTCCAAGCAAAATTCCGACCTGGTTCCGTCATTTTTGGATGTGAACGGGCTGAATGTTGATATTACTGCTTATGGGCAACTTAAGGTCGGGAAGGATTTTTTCGACCATGATTTGCCGGATTTTGGTGACGATTCCAAAAAGCCTTTGTTTCTGAGAATGTTGGGTAGTGGGGTATGTGGGGCAATATAACATGCAAACCATTTACCCAGAAAATCACATATTTCCGTGTTTCTTAATTTTTCATGGGAGAAAACATTTTGCGAATCTACAAAATCATTTCTCCCTTCTGCAATCTTGTTCTGCTCATCTGCAAAATCATTTCTCCCTCCAGCAATCTTGCTCTGCTCATCTGCAAAATCATTTCTCCCCTCCTGCAATCTTGCTCTGCAGGCCCAACTAAAAGGACTTAGACAGCAGATTAACATGATTTTATGGATTTACAGGATTTTTATTTTTAAGTCCCTATGAATACCTCTTTTCCCCACCGGCAAGCTTTACTCTGTAATCCTGTGAATCCTGTTCATCCTGTCTTCGTTAGCCTTTCTTTGCCCGGGAATCCGTTTCAAAATCATAAAGGCAAAAAAGGAAAACGGTTTCCGGCTTTACCTCCTCCAATCATCATTCCAATAATTGGCATTCAAATTCAACTTTACAGTTCCGAGATGCGCAAATTAATGGCCAATACCCTGGCGACTCAAATGGATAATATTTTTACCATGATCCGGGGAGCCCAGTACGAGAGAGGCGTTACCAAAGAAATCGCCATCAACGGGATGATGAACATTCTGACCGTCGGCGACCAAACTGTCAGTGTTTGGCAGAACTCAACAATAACAACTACGCCTTTTGGAATGGAGATAACGCGGGTGAGAATTAAATTTTGCCTATCGATCTTTATTTTACTGATCATAACGGCCCTGATAGCTATTCCCGCATATGCCGATGAAGCGGGATCTTCCATCAACATTCGTGAGTTTGCATCATCCTCCGGGCTCCCGAGCGCTGTTCTCATCCATGCGCTGGAGCAACCCTTGAGTATCAACAAAGAATTAAACAGCGTTCTAATCCCCGATCATGCCTGGGAATTTTTAAAGGACCTCAACCTAAAACTATATACCTTAACAACCAGCGACGGCACTCAGTCATTGGGCTTAAGTTACACTTTGGCCAAAGATCTGAAGCGGTTTTTTTTCACCAAAAGTAATTCCCTGCAAACCGGAATCAGTTATTCCCTTAATCTGGACGGGAATATTGCGGTCATCCAAAATGCAAACCCCAACGATTTTTTGATTTCCGACTTTTCCATCCATTATTTCCGCAGCCAAGGCGAAGCCATTCAGGCCGATGAAGCTTTATATACCTCCCTCAATCAATTGGAAGATAAAATGGCCAGCCTGGGGGATCTAAACCAACTCCTGGCCAGTTCGGAATATAAGGATTTTTCAAAAGCTCTGCAAAAAAACATGACCAATCAATATTATATCGATTTTCCCGCCATCAGCGGTTACGAATCAAACTACTCCTGCAAAGAAAAACAGTTATATTACGGAGTTAAGTTGGGCCTGGACCTCAAGGCCTGGAATCCCCAGTTCAAATTGGCACAATATAATATTTTCGATTGGCCTTTCGCCCTCATTCGATTTTATCCGGTAATGACAATGTTTTCACTCCCCGCGGCACTGCCATACCCACTGTCTTACTGGGACTGGACATGGTGGATCCTCAAAGCGGGGTCGTCAAAAAACTCCATCCGGATGATTCCTTTTATACGCGCTTCCGGGCGGAGAATTCCTTTCGGACTCCTCTTTCCTTACAGAATTTATTTTTTTCGAGGCCTCCTACCGCTATTATTGGCAGCCTCATGCGTCTGAGCTCATAAAACAAAACGCCCTGGATCGGTTTGGGTATTTTGTGGCAGCCATCACCCTGCCCAACGGGATGTTCGCCAGCTATTCGACGGGGAAACTGCCTGCGGACCTGGAAAGTGACAGAGTCTATGAGCTTGGGTTTAGATTTAGTTTGTAGGAATCGTTGAGCCTCGTGAAAATTGACTTTAAGCTATGGAAATCGACCTGCCTCTCCCTTTCCCATTCATTGCCTTTATATACTTACTTTCAGGAACTTTATTCAAAATGCGGAATTGATACCAAGATAGAACCAAAAACCTTGCCGAAATTATATCCCGCAAGGCTTTTGATTATTCCATATCTAGTAGAGCGTATCGTAAATAAATGGCAATCAGAAATGGGGAAGATACACTCTACTTAAGTAAAACGTTCACAATCATTGAGTACTTATTTAGAGAACGTTTTACTCGGTCTAGAGTTTCCCCAGCAGCGAGGGGACCCAAGTGGCGATGCCCGGTATAAACAGCATCGCTATAACCACGACCATAATAACCAGTATAAAGGGTAACAGGGGCTTCACACTTTGTTCAAGCGTAATTCCGCCTATGCCACAGCTAATATAGAGGAATGTGCCCACCGGCGGCGTTATAGCACCGATCTGCATAACGATAATCATAATCAGGCCATAGTGGATAGGATCAAAGCCAAAGGCGTTGCCAATGTTCAAAATAGAGACCGCAAACATGGCAATGAGCACCGTTGGGTCAAGGAAACAACCCAGGACCAGCATAACAGCCATGATAAAAAAGCTTGCCAGATATGGGTTTTGAATTACATTGATCGCAAAGTTGACAATCTCCGCCTGAAAATGCAGACGCACCAACACATTGCCCAGGACCCCGGTAGCGGCGATGGTCACCATCACGACCGCCGTGGTTACCGCGGAATTCAGCAATATTCTGGGAATCGCGCTGATCTTAAGCTCCCGTGATATGAAAAATCCATAAAAGAGCCCATACAAAATAGCCAGCACCCCCGATTCGGTCGGAGTTACAAAACCAAAAACTATCCCGCAGAGGATAATCATAGGCGTAATCAACGCCCCGATGGATTTGATGAATTGTTTGCCAAGGTTTTTAAGGGAGAATTTTACAACCGGTATATTATACTTGCGAACCCTATAATATATCGAGTTTACCACCATCATCAAAACTCCGATGACCACACCCGGAAGAATACCACTCATGAAAAGCTTTCCTACAGGCACTTCGGTATAGTAAGAATAAAGGATCATCGCAATACTGGGCGGGATTATGGGGCTCAACATAGAGGATCCCGCGGTAACTGCCACTGCGTATTGCACTTCATAGCCCTGTTTTTTCATTGCCGGAATCAGCATGCCTCCGATTGCCGAAGCGTCAGCCGCGCCGGATCCCTGAATCCCGCCAAAAAACATTGACGCCAGGATATTCGCATGACCCAAACCGCCTTTGAACCGCCCCACAATGGCATTGGAGAAATCCACTAGTTTGTCGGTGATCTTCGATTCGGTCATAATGTTACCGGCGATAATGAAGAACGGGATCGCCATCAAGGCAAAGGAATTGATGCTGCCGAACATTTTTATGATAACCAATGATGACGGGATATCCATCGCCACGACACAGATGATTGCCGTAATGATTGCCGCCATGAAAATCGGGAACCCCAGGAATATAAAAAGTAATAAAAGCAGAAATATCAAGCCTACGGTTAACATGGTTACCTCCTTATCAATTTAGATTTCAGCTGCCGGACAACATCGCCTGTTTCTGTGATTCATCATCTTGGTTAACGTATTTTGTGGAAAAAGGATGTCTCCCAAAAATGAAAATCAGCGTGTAGTCGATAAGAAGGTACAGGCAGCCGACGGGAACCGCCGCGTAGAACCATGCCATGGACATGTCCAGATTCTGCAGGCTGGTCTGAAAATTAGACAGAGTGCGCTCAGTCCCAAAATAGACGAGATAACACAAAGTTAAAATAACAATCACATTGGCAATTTTTAAAACCAGCTTCATGACTTTCTCCGGAAGGTATTTTTTAATGAAGACCGTCACACTGATATGGGCGCCTTCCTTCGCTCCCAGGCTGGCGGCGAGAAATATCGGCCACATCGCTGCAAGACGCATAATCTCGTCTCCCCAGGCAAACGGCTTCATTCCCAGGCCGGTGAAATATCTAAGTATAATTTGAACAGTACACAACAGGATCAAGAAAGCCACCACTGAAACGATTGTGACCATTCGAATCCCATCCAGTACGCTATATATTTTTTTCAACATCATTTATCCCTCGCTACATGCATTAATGAACTTACCGGCGCAAGACCGGAAAGTTCATTACGCCTTGTCATAGATTTGACCGGGAAATATTACTTGTTGGCCAGCAGTTTATTGATGAAATCGTCCCACGCGGGGCCTTTGGCGCGATATTCAGCCAACATACCGGAGCAGGCCTTGACCCATTTATCGGCGTCGTTAAGTTCCCACACTTTAAGCCCACCGGCCTTCATCGCCGCCAAAGCTTTACTCTGATCTTCGTCATCAATTTTAGCCTGATAAACGGCAACGTCCTCCGCTGCGTCCAGCACTATTTTTCGCAGATCTTTGGGCAGGCTGTTCAGCCATTTGGTATTAAAGAAGTAATAGGTGCAGGCGATGATATGGTTCGTGATCGTCAAATTAGGAGCCACTTCATTGAATTTCATCGAATTGATAGAGCTCGGTGAAGATTCCATACCATCAATAATTTTCGTCTGCAAAGAAGTATAAATTTCATTCCAGTCTGTTGTCGTTCCTGATGCGCCAAGGGAATTAAACATACTGATATATACGGAGTTCGGTCCCCGCATTTTCAAGCCTTTCATATCTTCCAGCGATTTTACCGGCTTGATTGTCAGCATATCGCGTGCGCCCTGTGATTGTCCCGAAGCGGCGGTAAATCCATAGGGAGCCATCAGTTTGGTAACTTCATTCGTCATACCCTTCAGCACTTTGCGGTATTGAGCGTTGTTCTCGAACAGGTAAGGAAATTCAAACATGACAAGCTGCGGAACCCAAACGCCCATACCCGTGCCAGGCGCCGCCACCACCATATCCAACGATCCGGTCTTAGCCATTTCAACCTGTTCGGCTTGGCTTCCAAGCTCGGACCCATAGTTTACAGTCGCGTTAATCCGTTTCTTGGACTTCGCATTGATCTGTTTCACAAAATAATCCAACGCCCGTCCTTGCGTGCTGCTTTGCGCCAGATTGGTTGAGGTGCGGAGCACATAAGTCTTGTTTGCCCCATAAGCCGTTGCGGATAGAATCAACATCCCAAGCAAAATAATAGCTACCAATCTTTTCATTCCATCGTCCCCCCATGATTTTTTTGTTATCGAAGCGGCCGCCGTCTCTTTTTAAAGCAACAGCCACATTCAACCAAGAATTATTTTCCTACGTTTCTTCCAAGTGTAATTGCGATATTTCCTTCAAACGTATCCTTATTATGAGTTTTTTCATGGAAATGCGGCATTATCTGCGCCACTTTTTCCTTGCTGTAAAAATCATCCTCGGGAGAGATAGGCAGAACTGCCGCTTTTCCCGTATAAGCCGACTTGTAGATGGCCATGATCAGTTCAATGGTATTTCGTCCTTCCTTGCCGTCAACCAACAACGTATCCTGGCCCTCCACCGCGTCCAGGAAATTTTGGATCTGCGCCGGATGACCCTCCAGTTCTAATTCGGGTAGCGCTTCATATTGTGCCTGAAGCTCCTTTAAAACATCTGTATCCTCCGTAGGGAACCCATTCTCCAAGGCTTTTGAGGCGGCAGGCTTCCAAGGAATGGAGAGGCGGGCTTTCTCGGCCTGAAAAATCATTTCCTGTTCCTCATCATGGGATACGAGCGTCGACGTGAGCTGGGCCGTCATATCGGGATATTGCAGTACGGCCATGGCTATATCCTCACACTCCGAATTTTCGTGGGCGTTATTGGCGATCACCGCCGTCACTTTCTCCGGCATGCCGATCATCCATTGCAGCATATCCAAATGATGCACCGCATGGCTCATCAATACGCCGCCGCTTTCCGTAGACCATCGACCGCGCCAGACTAAATCATAATAGTTTGTCCCACGCCACCAGAGAGAATTTACCGTGGCTAGAAGTACGCGGCCCGCCGCCTTGGTATCAATCAGTTTTTTGACCTTCATGACCGGTATTTTGAAACGGTTTTGCGAAACCACACTTAATATTGAGCCGCTTTTTTGAGACGCCTCAATCATGGCGTCACATTCGACAAGCGATGGCGCCATCGGTTTCTCGACCAAAACATGTTTACCTGCCAGGAGCAAAGGAACAGACACCTTCCCATGTTCACCTGCAGGCAAACATAAAGAAACCACGTCAATATCGTCCCGGATCAAGATTTGATGCCAATCCTCAAGCACATCCGCTTGGTCCAGGTTATTTGATTCTTTTATTTTTTGGGCTTTATCCTTAAACATGTCACACAAGACACGAATTTCACATCTATCTGCAAATTGCCGGTACGCGCCAATATGAATTTCGGCAACGGCCCCAGTCCCGATAATTGCAACACCCAGTCCTCCCATTTTATAACTTACCTCCTTGTCAAGGTGTTTGACACATCATCATATTATCAAACCGAAATCGAAATAAAAATGCTTTCTAGCATGGGATTTATAAAATTTTACTTCACCATAACCGCTTGCTTTTGAGCTTCCAAACACAATTCCGCCACTTTAAATGTATGCTCTTGGGTCATGGAATTCTCGGTCCGGTTCAGACAATCCAAAATGAGCTCACCAAAAAAAGGAAAACCTACTTGGCCGGCAACTGAAAAATGTTTCTCACCGTCTTGATTTACAAGATACACCTGATCTCCCTGAGGATCTCGGGCAACATCCACATATTTTCGAAGCTCGATATATCCTTTCGTTCCCAGGATAAAGGTTCGGCCATCCCCCCACACGCTTAAGCCATCCGGAGTAAACCAGTCCACTCGGAAGTAATTGGTGGCTCCGTTATCCCCAATCAGTGTTGCCTGACCGAAATCTTCAAACCCGGGATATTGTTGGTGATGATAGTTGGCGACTTGAGCACTAACGACCTCGGCATTGTTCACACCGGCGAAATAAAGATACTGTTCAATTTGATGGCTGCCGATATCACAAAGAATGCCGCCGTATTTTTCTTTTTGGAAAAACCAAGCAGGCCGGCTCGACGCACTAAGCCGGTGGGGGCCTAGACCGATGACCTGAATGACCCGGCCGATAGCGCCGTCTTTGATGAGTCGACCCGCAAAAACCGCGCTTTCAACGTGGAGACGTTCACTGTAATAGACGGCATACTTCAACCCGGTCTTTTTAACTTTGACCTTAGCATTTTCCAGTTGTTCCAGCGTAGTAAAGGGAGCTTTGTCCGTAAAGTAGTCCTTACCATGGTCCATCACTTTCAGCCCTAGATTGCACCGCTCCGAGGTTACCGCCGCAGCCGCAACCAACTTGATTTGGGAGTCGTTTAAAATCTCCTCTTCATGGTGGACCGCCTTGACATTCGGATATTTTTCGCAGAAAGCATCGACCTTGGCAGGGTCAGGATCATAAACATACTTTAATGTGCCCCCCGCTTCGGTCAAACCATTGCACATCCCATAGATATGACCGTGATCTAAGGCCATTGCCGCAAAAACGAAATCCTCTTGACCGCAAACCGGTCTTGATTTTCCTTGGGGGGCGTAACTCATTCCATCAGCCTTATTATGACTTTCAGCCATTCATTTTTTCCTCCTTTGTCATTTCATTAGCTCCGAACCCTGTTGTACATTAATTAAAATAAGAGCTGAATTGGAGTTTTAAATTTTCCAACCAAGTGTCAACACCGCCCAAATGCTTTTCCATTAACTTGATTCCGTGCTCTACATTTCGGGATTGAATTGCCGAAATAATTTCAGTATGTTCTTTAAGTACTGATTCCCAAGCATTTGCAGATGACAACATTTTAAGATATCGAGCCCGGTTCAAATGAGTACTGGTCTGGGTAATAACCAACCACGCCTTTTCTTTTTGGCACCCCTTAAATATATTATGATGAAAAGTCTGATCCAGGTTGAATAGGGTAAGAATATTCATTTGATTTTGCGTTAAAATAAACTCCATTGCTTTTACATTCGAATGCAGTTCAAACAACATGTTTTCCGAAAAATCCCGGCAAGCAATTCGGATCACTGCGCCTTCCAAACTCTGGCGGATGAATTTCCCCTCATATACATGACTAAGATTAATTAAAGAAACCACTGTGCCTTTTTGGGGATATATTTCGACCAATTCTTCCTTTGACAATTGGATTAAAGCTTCCCCCACCGGGGTCCGGCTAACATTAAGTTTCTCCGCCAAATCAGTTTTGGTAATATTTTCACCGGGTTGCAAATTTAAGCACATGATATTATTTCTTAATGTCTGATACACAAAATCTCTTACGGAAACAATTTTTTTTTCTTCTACAATCAGATCCAAAGCATAACCTCCTAATTTCTTTCATTAAAATTCTAGCATGCTAGCATGCCTTTGTCAAAAGATATTTTGTTCGACAGAAAAAGAAAAGGCCTAACCCTTAGCAAATCGCCAAAGAGTTAGGCTTTAGTAAACAAACTATATCTAAACATGAAAAGAAATGAAAGTGAACCTGCCTTTCTAATCTTGTTCGAATCGCTAAATTTTTTTGGGTGTCGATTGATTATTCATCGGAAGGAGTTTGCGCAAAAATATTGATTTGACTTTTTGACGAGATGACACCTTTCATTAAATTAATATCTATATCGTTGCAATATTTCTAATTTTAATTGGTGATTATTTTAAAGCCTCATTCAAGCGATCAAATTCCAGGAAGTTTAAAATCAAAAAAAATATACAATATATAGGATCTCCAATATAATGATCCCATATACCGTATATCTTTTATCAGCAATCTAGTAGAACGTATCGTAAATAAACGGCAATTAGAAACGGGGAAGATACGCTCTACTTAAGTAAAACGTTCACAATCATTAGGTAGTTATTTAGAGAACGTTTTACTGGTTTTAAATTTTAGATTGCCCCTCGAAAGTTAAATACCCTACTCTTTTATCCTTCCGCTTTAAAAGTCAATCCTTTCTCCTTTTCATAATCCACCTTGATTTTCTGGCCGTCCCTGATTTCACCCTGTAAAATCAACTTGCCCAAAGCAGTCTCCAATTCTTTTTGGATGGCCCGTTTAAGGGGTCTAGCCCCATAACTGGGTTCATAACCGACATGGACCAGATGGAATTTGGCGGCGTCCGTGAGTTCCAGACTCAAGTGGCGGTCGGCCAGACGGCGTCTTACGGTATCCAGATGAATCTCCACAATCTCTTTGAGATGTTCCTCGGAAAGCGCGTGGAAGACGATGACTTCATCCACCCGGTTTAGAAACTCCGGCCGGAAATGACGGCGCATTTCTTCCAAAACCGTGCTCTTGATCCGTTCATAAGACTCTCCGGCAAAGGATCCTTTATAATCCAATATCTTATCACTGCCGATATTGGAAGTCATAATCACTATCGTGTTCTTAAAATCCACCGTCCGGCCCTGGCCGTCCGTAAGGCGGCCGTCATCCAGAATTTGCAACATCAGGTTAAACACATCATAATGAGCTTTTTCGATCTCATCGAACAAAATCACCGCATAGGGACGGCGTCTGACGGCTTCCGTCAATTGGCCGCCCTCCTCATAGCCGACATAACCCGGAGGCGCTCCAATCAACCGCGCTACCGTATGCTTTTCCTGATATTCCGACATGTCGATCCGGATCATGGTGTTCGGATCATCAAACAGGAATTGGGCCAATGTCCGTGCCAGCTCGGTCTTGCCAACTCCGGTCGGCCCCAGAAAGATAAAAGAACCAATCGGCCGGTTGGGATCTTTGAGACCCGAACGGGCTCTCAACACCGCCTCGGCAACTGCGGTCACCGCCTCATCCTGGCCCACCACCCTTTGATGAAGCTCATCCTCCAAATGGAGTAATTTTTGAACCTCTCCTTCCAGGAGTCTGGTAATGGGAATCCCGGTCCATCTGCTGACGACCTCGGCGATATCCTCTTCATCAACTACTTCTTTAATCAGGCGGTCCCCGCCCTGTTTCTTGGATAACAGCTCCTCTTCGGCTTGCAATTTCTTTTCCAACGATGTTAACTGGCCGTATTTCAACTCAGCAGCCCGGTTCAGGTCGTACTGCAACTCGGCTTGTTCGATCTCCACTTTGGTGGTTTCAATATCTTTTCTGAGTTGCCGCAGCCGTTGTACGCCCTGTTTCTCAGCCTGCCAACGCACCTTGAGGGCATCGGATTCCGACTTCAGCTCGGCCAGTTCTTTTTCCAGCCTTTCCAGGCGCTCTTTGGAAGCGAGGTCGGTTTCTTTTTTCAGGGCTTCCCGCTCAATCTCCAGCTGCATGACCCGACGGAGCTGTTCATCCAGCTCGCTGGGCATGGAGTCGATTTCAGTCCGCAGTTTGGCGGCAGCTTCATCCACCAGGTCAATCGCCTTGTCTGGCAAAAACCGGTCGGATATATAACGATTGGAAAGAACCGCCGCGGCCACCAATGCGGCATCCTTGATCCTCACCCCGTGGTGGTTTTCATAACGTTCATTCAACCCCCGCAAGATGGAGATGGTGTCTTCAACGGTGGGTTGATCCACGACAACCGTCTGAAACCGACGTTCCAGGGCCGCATCTTTCTCAATATGCTTATGATATTCATCCAACGTCGTGGCCCCGATACAATGCAATTCACCCCGGGCCAGCATCGGTTTTAGCAAGTTCCCGGCATCCATGGCTCCTTCCACTTTTCCGGCGCCCACCACGGTATGAAGCTCATCGATGAAAAGGACAATGTTGCCGTCCGATTCCTGAACTTCCTTTAAAACGGCCTTCAGCCGCTCTTCAAACTCGCCCCGGTATTTGGCTCCGGCAATCAAGGCCCCCATATCCAACGAAACCACCCGCTTGTTCTTCAGGCCATCGGGAACATCGCCACGGATAATCCGCTGGGCCAAGCCTTCCACAATCGCCGTTTTACCGACGCCAGGTTCCCCAATGAGCACCGGATTGTTTTTGGTGCGTCTGGACAATACCTGAACGACCCGGCGGATTTCATCGTCCCGGCCGATCACCGGGTCCAGTTTCCCCTGGCTGGCGTACTTGGTCAAATCCCGGCCATAGCGTTCCAATGCCTCATAAGTGGCTTCGGGATTCGGCGAAGTCACCCGCTGGCCGCCACGGATTTCCTTGATAATCTTGGATAAAGCATCCCGGTCGATGTGATGTTCTTTCACCAGCCGGCCCGTGGAACCGCCGTCATCCGTCATGGCCAGCAATAAATGCTCCACCGAAATATATTCATCATCAAGCTTTTTGGCTTCATCCTCCGCCTGGGCCAAAAGCCTGTTTAAACGGCCGGTAATATAAACTTGATCCGAGTATCCGGAAGAACCATTGACTGTCACTCTGGGTAACCGGTCCAGTTCGGCCCGGATCCTTTTGGCAAATTCGGAGGAGCTTGCCCCGGCTTTCTCGAGGATTCCACCGGCCAAACCATTCTCCTGTTCTAAAAGAGCAGCCAATAAATGCTCCACGTCTACTTGTTGATGGCCCAGACGAACCGCCATTCGCTGTGCGCTTCCCAGGGCCTCCTGTACTTTTTCGGTCATTCGATTAACATCCATGCTCTAAAACCTCCTTTTCATTCACTCACCTAAATTCCCGCCTTTACTCTCAACCACTCAATTTCCTGCTGCAACTCCTGAATCTTCCCGGTCAAATCGAGAATAATCGCAATTCCCGGTAAATTGATTCCCATCTCACCCCGCAAGCGTTGAATCGTTTTCAGGCGGGAGATTGCTTGATCTTCAAAAAACAGTTGATTGCCGATACGTTCCACCGGCTCCAAAAGTCCGTATTCGACAAAATATTCAACCAGTTGGGGATGGATTCCGGCGGCCAGCGCCAAGTCTTCCAGAGCCCACAACCTATGCCAATGGTCGCTGATGATGATTTCATAATGATCCATGTTTATCGGCCTCCTCCAAAAGATTGTCTGGGGTTGAACTCAGTTACCGATGCCAGACGGGAGAATAACTCCTTCTCTTTGGCGGTAGGCTTTGTGGGAACTACTATTTTCAATTTCACATATTGATTCCCTCTCACGCCGTTACGGGTTCGCAAGCCCTGCCCCTTTAAGCGGAATCTTTGGCCGCTTTGGGAACCGGGAGGCACCGTCATCTCTACCGAACCATCCAGAGTCGGTACAGTAATCTTTGCTCCCAATACCGCTTCCCAAGGCGATAAAGGCAACTCGATTTGGATATCGTCTTCCGGCAATATAGTAAATACCGGATCAGGCTGCAATTTTACTTTTAAATACAAGTCCCCCGCGGGTGCCTTGCCATTCCCCGGCCCACCCAGGCCGCTTAGGCGAATGACTGTGCCGTTTCTGACTCCAAGGGGAATATTAACTTCCACCTGCTTATTCCGGATGGAAAACGAATGAGCACCGCCATGATGAGCTTGAGTCAATGTTAAAGGCAGTTCCGCCTCTATATCCCGTCCTTTTACAGCAAAACCCGTACCGGCCCGGCGGGCTGCTCCGCCCCCAAAAAGCATGTTGAAAAAATCGCTGAAATCATACCCGGCGCCGCTCCGGCCAAAAATATCCCCCAAATCCTCATAAGAGACATGAACATTCTCCCAACCGGGCGGCGGCGTGAAATCACTGCCTTCCTGATAATTGGAACCCAACTGATCGTAACGGCGGCGTTTTTCCGGGTCGGACAGGACAGCGTTGGCTTCATTAATTTCCTTAAACTTTTCTTCAGCCGCTTTATCACCGGGATTCACATCAGGGTGGTATTTTCGCGCCAAACGGCGGTATGCTTTTTTGATCTCATCTTCGCTGGCAGTCTTGGATACACCCAAAATCTCATAATAATCCCGAAACTTAACCGCCATTTTGATCACCTCATCTTCTCGATCGAACAAATAGGAAATGCTTCGCTTTTACCGAACTCCGACTGTTGCAAAACTGGGTTGATTGAGCATAACCTAAACACTTTCAATACGGGCTGATTCCCTTATAAGGGGATAGGGCCATTTTTTTGGCCCTTTTCCCCTCACTTAAGCGATTGGCTTTAAACTTTTAGCCTTTGCCGGCAGCTTTGGATAAGCAGCCATCATTCAATTCACCGGGTCTCCCGGTAATCGGCATCAATCACATCATCACCGCCCGGTCGCTGATGTCCGCCAAAATTGCCCGGCCCCTCGCCGGTTTGGCCTTTTGTTGCATGCGCCGTAGCCGTGATACCGTGGCTCAACTGCTGAAGATCACTGATTAGCTGCCGCATCTTACCGGCGTCTTCAGCGTTTTCCCTAACCAACTGCCTTGCTTCCCGAATCAGATTTTCAGCCCTGGCCGATTCATTGGCCGGAACCTCCGAACCATACTCTTTGATTTGTTGTTCCAATTGATACGCGGCCGCATCGGCTTGGTTGCGAATCTCAGCAATCTCACGGAGTTTCCGGTCATTTTCCGCATTAGACTGCGCCTCCTTGACCATCCGATCGATTTCATCGCGCCCAAGTTGGGTTGAGCCACTGATGGTAACTCTTTGCTCTTTAGCGGTGTCCTTATCCCGGGCAGTAACCGTTAAGATTCCATTGGCGTCAATATCGAAAGTTACTTCGATTTGTGGTACACCCCTGGACACCTGCCGGATGCCTTCCAACCGGAAATTTCCAAGGGTCCGGTTATCGGAAGCCATCTCCCGTTCTCCCTGAAGGATATGGACATCCACTGCCGCTTGGTTGTCTTCGGCGGTTGAAAAAACTTCAGTACGACGTACCGGAATTGTGGTATTGCGTTCCACCAGTTTTGTCATGACACCGCCCATCGTCTCAAGACCCAGTGAAAGCGGAGTGACATCCAGGAGTACGACATCTTTAACTTCTCCCGCCAAAATACCCGCCTGGATCGCTGCTCCTACAGCCACGACTTCGTCCGGATTGACCGATTGGTTGGGATCTTTGCCGCCTGTCAACTTCCGGACCAACGCTTGGACTGCCGGAATCCTGGTTGAACCTCCCACCAGAATCACTTCATCAATATCTTTCTCACTTAATTTGGCATCACTTAAGGCTTGCTTTACCGGGTTGATGCAACGGTTCACCAAATCGGCGGTCAATTGGTCAAACTTAGCCCGGGTGAGCCGGACCTCCAAATGTTTCGGCCCGGAAGCATCAGCTGTAATAAAAGGCAAGGATATTGTAGTTTCAAGAATGCTGGAGAGCTCAATCTTTGCCTTTTCCGCCGCTTCCGTCAATCTTTGAAAAGACTGCCGGTCACGCCTAAGATCGATCCCATTGGTCTTCTGAAATTCCTCGGCCAGAGCGTCGACGATCCGTTTATCAAAATCATCGCCGCCCAAATGAGTGTCACCGGAAGTAGACTTGACTTCAAAAACTCCATCGCCGACTTCCAGAATGGACACGTCAAAGGTTCCGCCTCCCAAGTCAAACACCATAATGGTTTCGTTTTTCTTCTTATCCAGTCCGTAGGCAAGCGCTGCCGCCGTGGGCTCGTTAATTATCCGCAAAACCTTTAATCCCGCTATTTGGCCGGCATCTTTGGTGGCCTGGCGCTGCGCGTCATTAAAATAGGCCGGAACCGTAATGACGGCTTCTGTGACTTTTTCACCGATATACTTCGCCGCATCCTCAACCAATTTTCGAAGGACCTGGGCGGATATCTCCTCCGGGGCATACAATTTACCCCCGATATCAAACCGGACCCCATCATTTTGTCCACTCACGACCTTATAGGGAACATTTTTAATTTCGGAGGCTACTTCCGAAAAACGCCGGCCGATAAACCGCTTAGCGGAATAAATCGTGTTCTCGGGATTTAGGACCGCCTGGCGTTTGGCAAGCTGTCCCACCATTCGTTCTCCGTTCTTACTAAATCCAACCACCGATGGAGTGAAACGGCCACCGTCCGTATTTATAATAACAGTCGGCTGTCCTCCTTCCATCACCGCCACCACTGAATTCGTAGTTCCAAGATCAATACCAACCGCTTTAGCCATTTTCAATTCCTCCTTCTACCACTTAATATGTTCGAGCTATATCAAGGCTATTCCCTACATTATTACCGGGAAATACCTTGGTATATTACTTTCTGTCCCGTAATTCTTAATAAAATGACCACTTTTTTTAACCACTCCCGATTATTAATTTGTTCTTTTTTGACCTTCTTTAAAATGATAATATCCGATTTTTGATTCAAAGCCAACTTTCAATTTCACTTTTTATAACCCAATTGTTTTGGATTTCATTTATGGTCTGAAATTATAAAAGTACGGCAAAGCTTTTTTCAATGTCTTTCCTTATTGCTTAAGCTTTCGACCCATTTGGTCAGAAAAGGTCAAATTTATGGGAAAAAGAAAAGGACAGCCCAAACTTCCAGGACAGTCCCTTGACTCCTAAATTGTATCGCTTCCCTAAAGAATTTCCCGTGCGTCGTCAAAACTCATTTCGACACTCACATCCCCAAAAATTTTTTTGGCTGCCGGGACTTCCTGTTCGACCCCGCGGTTCATGCTAAGACGTATTCATTAGACGATAAAATCATCAGGATTCAAACGATAAAGAACCATCAAATTCTATTCACCGATAAACACCCCTTCATTGGGTTTTTTCTCAAGTAATGCTCCAGGCCTGTTACCTTCGATTCAAAATAAAATTAAACTATGATAGAACAACCACGCATTCATCGAAATTTTCCAAATGGAAAAAATCTTTTTTGGCAATGGTAGACGTTAGAACAATCCTCTATCAAAGGAGAAAATGATGATTTCTCTAAAAATTTCCATATCCATTCAAGGAGCCGCCGAAGTAAGGACCAAGATCAAGTTAGAAAGCGACAGTCCCGAGAAAACCTTACCAATTGAAAATCTCTTAGTTGAAGCCATTCCCTCCGAGACCGAAGGCACTGACTTTCGATTGCATCTCACCAATTTAAATCATCATGAGCAAAAGGAAATTCAACCCTCCGCATCTTTTAAAAATTGGTGGAAACGATTTATGGCCCATTACTTCATCCCGGTTGACGGTCAAAATGAAACAATAAAAAAGAGCCGGTAGATTAAACTCCCGGCTTTTTTAAGCTTCACGATTCTTTTTTAAGACCATGGACCAATTTTATCCCAAAAAGAAATGCATTCAACAAATTGGGGTCTTCCTGACGATGTTCCAAATACAATTCCTCTTGACCATAAGCCGCTTTACATGCAAATACCGCAACTGGATTCTTGCCCAGCAGTCTCTTGAAATAAGCAAAACACATCCGGGTATTAAAAGCACCCCAGAAATAATTTTTATAAGTAATAAATACCGCATATTCCTTAATATCTTGATGACTCTTAATAAATTCAATCATTTTCTTGGATGGACGATTACCGGACTCCCGGCTTCCGAAAATAACTAAATCATAGGAACCCAAACTTGTAATATCATCGATTTTACGGATTCCAACCTTCAAGCAATTTGAAATTTCTTCGGCAACTCTTTCCGTATTCCCTGTTTGTGAGTCATAAGCAATGAGTATTTTTTGAGTAACCGATTTATATTTTTCTCCGCTGAGCCATTCGGTTCTGGTGTTTTCTTTATTGATTCCAACCAACCTGTTAAACACTGTCAATTGACCCAAAATGATGAATAATACCATACAAACTTCAAGGGCGTTGATTCCATGCATACCCCGGACTAGCATCACATATTGCAGCAATGTCGCTATCATAAGTAGAAATAATTGCGTCATTTTACTCAAGGGGCCTTGGTTTTGCCAATCAAACCCGACGGCTTTCCCAAGTATGCCGGTATAACTAATTAAAGCCACCGAGGCTATTCCGATCAAGCTAAAAGCGGGACGACATAAAGGCGAGATTCCGATTCCTATCAACACAATCATATCCGAGTATCGGTCCGTTAAAATATTGACGATTCTGCTTTTTATCGAGGGAACATTTTTTTCGAACACAATATCATCATCAATTTTGTTCAACATAATCCGGACCAAAATTAAAAAAGCTGCCCATAATAGAAACAAATGGTCACGAACTGCAAAATAATAAGAGAAGGCAACTCCTAAACTAATAATTATAGCAAGAAAACTTAACCAATCGGAAGTAATGAACTTCAGTCCATGGGTGGCCGAGTATGCACGAGACGGTTTTTCCATTGGGTCCTCCAAGAAATACTATTTATTTTCTTTTTTGATATCGGCCAAAATTGCTTTTTAGTTTACTGGTATTTCATTTTTCCGGTTTTTGGAGAACCCATGGTTTTTAAATGGCTGGCTCATGCAATAAAGAATCTGCCCCAACTTCAAATTATCACAGAGAGCTTATCCCATGCTGAATCTTAAAACGCTTTCCTTGTTTAGTGTTTGCAATAACTCGGTATAATCGGAAGTCATTTGCAAATTCTTTTTCTAATACGCACCAATTCGCTCCATGCTCATACAGACCGGGGTACACTTTATTAATGGCATCCAGTCGGTTGATATTTACCCGATTGGGATTAGGAACCAAAACATATTGAATCCGGTGTTCGACTGGATTCTTTACAGCTTTTTGAAATTGATAACTACAAGTAGTTGTTAGATTTTGTGGCTTATCCAAGTTGATAATTAAAGAACTGGTTAAGAAAGAATCCAATAGCAACTTGCTGTTTCCTAAATGTGCATTAAGATAAACAGCTAATTTCCTTTGTTTTTCAATGAATTCTTTTTGTTGCGGGTTAAAAAAATTATCATATTCTTGCCGGCCATTTTCCCCCCATAGCGGCTCCCTAACCAACCAAGCACTAAAAAACAAAGCCGTAAAACAAGCCGTAAAAGCCAGCTTTTTGATGATTACCTTCGAAATTTGTAGCTGTTTCAACTCATAGGGTAACCAGGCAGCCATAATCGGAAAAGGATAAGCAAAAAACCGCAACCAACCAAATGAAACCTGGTCATAGAGTAGATACAATTGTAACAGGTTGATGGACAAGATAAGGCAACATAAAATTAAAAAGTCAATTTTTAAAACCCGTTTTGATAAAACCCTCAAAAAAAGTACTACCCCAAATAACGGTAAAAAAGGATAACTTTTATATAAAATATAGCGTCCGATTCCGCCGATGCTCCCTTTGATGACTGTCAAATGCGACATATACACAATATTAACGGACTGAGCCGAATTTGAATAACTGGAATGTAAAAAATAAAACGGATCTCCTTGAATAATCCAATTCCATAAGATCCAACAAGCAACCGAATAAATAAATGGTGTCAACACTACAAAACTGGTCGCTTCGGCATATTTCAACTTATCCCGCATGGAAAAACGAAGGCCTGGCTTTTGCGAATATTGGAAATAACAAATCAAACCAATCCCAAGACATAAGGAGATTACAAAGGGAACCGCTTCATATCGCGTTAAAAATCCCATGGCAAATGCCACGGCAATATGGACCAAGTTGGCCGGTGACTTATTATCCAACCATTGGGTAAACTTGATCACAGCCCAGATAATACAGAAAAAAAATATAGCTTCACTCATCCCGTTTAAGCCGTAAATTACTATAAAGGGATTCAGCATATACAACAACACCATTAAAAGTGATTTCCGTGTCGCCCAATTATAATACAGACAATTTCGGTATAAAAGCACGACAGCCCCGGCAGTAAAACAGGACGTAACAAGCGTACCAGCTAAACCTGATGAAACAATCGGCTTATAAATTTTCCATAACGGCATCAAGGGAAGTTCCAATAAACTTGGCAAAGGGTTCCAAATCAAACCGATGGACGCTAAATGAGGTGGCTGGATATACAGAACATAAAATGCATTGGCAACACGGCTTAAAGCATCTGCTGAAAAAAATCTTTTAATATGACATAAGTAATAACCCAGAGAGGCTTCCAACATAAATATGCTGATAAACAAAAACCAGCCGAGCTCTTTTGGATTATGTTTCATTCTATCTCCGATAGCAGTTAAAAAAGCCAGGATCCCAGACAAACCAAATCCATCGGCAGGCCGTCTTTTTTTCATATAGCGAAAAACATGGATTAAATGCCTAATATAATTCCATTGTTCCCCATACGACATCTTGGATCTTCCGGCGATTCTGTTCCCAAACCGGTAAGGTATTTCAACGATTCTGCCATATGTTCCCTTACATAAAATCTCAATCAAAATTTTCCAACCTATCGGAGTCAACTCCGCATTTTCAATCACTGACTTCCGGAACATGAAAAATCCGCTTGTAGGGTCGCTGATTCTCCGCAAGGGCTCTAATAAAACTTTTCCCATCATTCTAGCGGCCGAAGATATTACTTTCCGAAAAAAATTTAAGCCGTCATCGCCGCCGCCATCGATAAATCGCGTCGGAATTACAATATCCGCACCCTGATTGACCATTTCGAGCATTTTGGTAAGCAATTCGGGAGGATGTTGCAAATCTCCATCCAAAACTGCAAAGGTCTCGCCGCGGGCCAATTGAAAACCTTTGACAACAGCGGTTCCTAACCCTTTTTCATTTTCTCTGTGGTGAAATGTAACATGTTGATCCCGTTGCGATAAAATTTCCAAACAATTGAGTGTGTCATCATTGCTGTCGTCAACGAAAATAATTTCGTAGGGCTCAAGAAGTCCTATTGAATTGATTCTTTCCGCAATAACAAACACATTCTCCTTTTCATTATAAGTCGGTATAATTATGCTTAACATTTAAATCTCCAAGTATGATATTATTGTCGACGCAAGAAGCTTTCCACACTTTTTGATATCAAGATTCAATTTTTAATTCTCAAGCCAAGCAGCCCTTTCCTATCCTTGCTCCATTTCCGAATGGGACTTCACTGAATATTGTTGCCCACTCAGACCATGATGGGTTTTTTCCCAGTGGAACGGATCGCTGAATAACTGCCATAAAGCTTTATAACCGGCTACACTCATCAATATCCAGTAGATTGGCGAAATAAGGGCATATTTTACCACACTATGGGAAAAAAAAGGATTCCTCCTCCTGTCTTTTCCGGCAGTTTCAATAATCCAGTACATCCCGAACATGTTGGAATACACAAAATAAACATTCCCGACAACCAGTAAAAACAAGGATATATAATAAACGGGTCCCCAAAAAAGTTCGGCGATCCATCCGGCTTTGGTTGCAAACCACCCGAACAATAAAATCCAAAGCCAGGGATTAATAATCGGTAACAGGATTGAACCCAAAATAACTGCCTGAATACCCCAAAATCCGCTGATACCAATTTCATGGCATAATTTTACGGGATGCCGCATATGAACCAGCCAAGTCTGCATATAACCCTTGATCCAGCGGGAACGTTGCCTCAACCAATTACCGATTTTACTATTTGCCTCTTCCCAGGTTCTAGAGTCCAAAACCGCGGTCAGATACCCTTCTTTGAAAATCCGCACCCCCAAATCACAGTCTTCGGTTACATTAAAAGGATCCCAGGCGCCGACTTTTTTAAGTTCATCCATTTTAAAATGGTTTGACGTACCGCCAAGCGGAACCGGAATATTCATTTGCGAGATCCCCGGTAAAAGCAACTCAAACCACATGCTGTACTCATGCGTAAACCACTTGGTTAAAAGATTGTCGTTCCAATTATAGTAATTTAATTTAGACTGAACGCAAATATAATTTTCCGGTAATCTTTTAAATGCCAGATAAGCTTTTTTCAATTGATCAAGTTCGGGACGATCTTCGGCGTCATAGATTACCGCATATTTGCCCCGGGCGCGAATTAATCCGTAATTACAGGCTTTCGGCTTAGTTTGCGGTTTACTCTGCGGGACTATCAATACGGTGCAGTAATAAGGCAATGGATACCCTTGGATTTCCTTCAGAGTTTCATGGTCATTTTCCTCCAGCAAGAGCCTTACATCCAATTTGGTTTTGGGATAATCCAGTTTTTCCAAATGTTCGAGTAAACTTTGAATGACACCGGCTTCATGATAAAGCGGAACCAAAATCGTATAAATCGGCAATTCTTTTTCATCCAACGCCCGTATTTCCTGATCCGATACTGTAATTTGATGATCTGTGCCGATACCACGCATAATGATGTACATCTTATGGGTTGAGATCAATAAATACAATAACTGAACGATTGTATTGACAATGAAAAGCGTTATCCTCCAATCAAAGATGAGACCTGTCAAAGTGAGAATCGCCATACCAATCAATACGATTTTCTGCAAGCAAGTAAATGTTTCCCTGGATGAATTGTAGGCCATCTCGTTACTCAACCGGTTAACACTCTCGTCAATCAAGTCCGTGCCATAGGCTACCTGCCAAAATTCATCCATTTCATGCTGGTTTGCCAAAACAAGTTCGATTTTGAGGTCTAAAAAGGCTTCAATCTCCCTTACATCCCCTGTACTGGGCCTATGAACGGTTGCCAATAAATAATGATTCGGGTTCTGGTTTATGATACATACCTGATATTTCTTCGCTATCGTATAAGGAAGTTTTCTAGCCTCCTGAAAATCAAAGGTATTCCCAACCCGGCCCAATTGATGTTGGGTGGCAATTCCCCGATAGACCTCGCCCACCTTCGCCATTCCCAAAGTAATAAGAACATCGCCCAAAAGTCCCCCGCTCTTGGCTTGAAATTCCAGCGCCTGTTCCAATTGGTATTTTGTAATGACCCCTTCGTCTACTAACATCTTTCCCAAAGGAGTTTTTTGCCGCGCCGGTATCACTATTTTTTCAAAATCAACTTCATTCACAATCCCGAGAGAAATAAGGATGTCGCCTAACCTACCCCCGTTGGCTTTCTGAAATTCTAATGCCTGATCCAATTGGGGCGGTTTTATCACTCCGATTTCAATCAAATATTGTCCCAATTTCGGAGGATTATGTTTCTCCATTATCTCTGGAGGTTTCGCCTTAGTCTGAAAATTGATGGAGGTCTCCTGTAATTTTGAGTTTTTCTTCATGTTTTGTGTTCATCTCTTGATCTTTTTTAAAAATTCCTGCAAACTAGCCAATATGAAACTATCTCAAACCGAAGATCGAAAAAAATGCAAGTTCCCATTATGATTGATATCGATTAAAAAATTCACCATCTTTTCAAACAGTAAAAAACCAAATTATACTGCGTGTTTAGTAACATTAGCACAAAAATGTCGAAATTTGAGGTATTCAATCAGATAAAATAAACTTCAGTTTATTGGAGTTTTTTTATCCTAAAAGATAAAGCCATAAATTCTGGGGCCGTTTGCCGATATGGGACCATAAATCGTTGGCTAATTTTTATTGGATATAACAAAAGATTGTTACGTATTGGTTGTAACAATCTTTTGTTTAGGAGGCTTATTAAATTGTTGGACAATCGTAATACCGTTTTTTTTAATGTTTTCATGATTTTTAATAGTCCATATATTGTATTTCTTTATCAAGCCTGCCCGTAGGCACAATTTTCTTTTAAGACAGCTCCTAAAACCTCAGCGCCATCCCATCCTCATGCTGGGATTTTTGTTCCACAACGATGTTACTTCCTGATTCCGAGAGACATTCCTGCTCATAGACTATAATCGACATGGGCTCCCCGGATAACTGGTGAATTTCCACTTTATCCTTGGCTACATAAATTCTCAATTTCCGCGAGCGAAAAGTTAATTTGAATGAATATCCCTGCCATTGTTCCGGAAGATAGGGCTTCAAATGAAGGTGGTCATTTTGGATGGCGGCTCCGGCAAACCCTTGGACAATGGATGACCAACTACCGGCCATACTGGTCAAGTGGATACCATCATCCGTATCATCATTATAATTATCCAAATCCAGACGGGCGGTCCGCAAATATAATTCATAAGCCTTACCACGGTAAGCCTTATCATGATACCCTATCCAACTGGCAACGATGGAATAAATGCTGGCTGACAATGAAGATTCATGCAAGGTCCGGGGCTCGTAAAAATCAAAGTTCCGTTTTTTGCATTCCCAGTCAAACCGTTCCGGTAAAAAATAAATTCCTTGAATAACATCGGCTTGTTTAATAAAACAGGAACGTAGAATCCGGTCCCATGACCAGTGTTTATTAAGGGGCAATTCATGTTGGGAAATATCGTTCACAAACAACTGCTCTTTATCCATATATAAATCATTTTGCTCGAAGATATCCAGTTCCGCTACATAAGGAAAATACATCTTGTCGATGATTTCCTGCCATTTTTGCTGTTCATTCCGGGATAAAGCCAACTCTCGAAATAGCGGATCGAAACGGCTGATATCCGTTTGTTTTAATCCTTCCAGCGATTGCAATGTATATTCCAATGTCCAGGATGCCATGGTGTTGGTATACCAGTTATTGTTGACATTGTTCTCATATTCATTGGGACCGGTAACACCCAAAATTATATACTGGTCTTTTCGAGGTTGATAGGTTACCCGATCAGCCCAGAAACGGCTGATTTCAACCAAAATCTTGATACCGTACTGATACAGATAACTATAATCCCCGGTATAATGGGTATAATTATAAATTGCATAAGCGATTGCAGCATTCCGGTGAATCTCTTCAAAAGTAATTTCCCACTCATTATGGCATTCCTGACCATCCATCGTCACCATCGGATAAAGGGCGCCCTTTAAGCCAAGTTTAGCTGCATTCTCTTTGGCTCTATCCAAGTGTAAATAGCGATAATACAAAAGGTTTCTGGCAACTTCGGCATTGGTATACATATAAAACGGGAAACAAAAAGCCTCCGTATCCCAATAGGTGCTTCCGCCGTATTTCTCACCGGTAAAACCTTTCGGACCAATATTCAATCTCGGATCTTTCCCGGTGTAGGTCTGGTTAAGTTGAAAAATGTTATACCGGATGCCTTGTTGAGCTTTGGGATCCCCTTCAATGACAACATCGCTCTCCTGCCATTTTTGCTCCATCATCCGGTAATGCTCGTGGAAAAGTTCATAATATCCTTTAAATAAAGCTCGGTTCAGTTTCTCGCGAGTGGTATCCGCCAGCTTAGTCTCAACATAATCTCTGGAAGAACAGACAGCCACATACTTTTGAATTTCAATTTCATGTCCGTATTGGGCATTTAAATCATAACGGGAACCTACCTTTCTTTCTGAAGAAAACAATTCTTTCCCGGGGGAAACCTCTGTGCCGTCAATCAGTATTTTGTTTGCGGTAGCGGTTGCAACTAAAAAGTTGCTCTTCTTGGTTTTCATCACCAAAAGCGCTTGGTCAAAATCGACTGTCCGGGTAGTTTCTTCCCAAAAATTCTCCCCGTAATTGGCATCCTCATTCACAACATTCCCGTCCAAATATGGAATCAAAGAAACGCTTCCGTTATAATTTAAGGGGCGGATTTGAATCCTGACACAAGCGAGTTCATTTTCCGCCATACTTAGAAAACGCGTAAAGATAAAGGAAGTCTCTTTACCATCATCCTCTATCCAAGTAAAAGAACGGGTTAACTTACCTTCTCTCATATCCAGTTCGCGCTGAAAGTCTTTGATCCGGGCCTGCGCCAAATCCAGCCTTTTCCCGTCAATTTCAATATCAACACCAATCCAATTGGTCGAATTAAGAACTTTGGCGAAAAACTCCGGATAACCGATTTTCCACCAACCGACCCGGGTCTTATCCGGATAATAAACACCTGCCACATAAGTTCCCTTCAGACTGTCTCCGGAATATCCTTCTTCGAAAAAACCCCGCAGTCCCATATGCTCATTTCCCAGACTAAAAATACTTTCCGAAAACCGGTGGGTCTTGGGATCAAATCCTTCTTCGATGATTTTCCATTCATCGACTTTGAATTTATTGATCATGAATGCCTCCATAAAAAAGTAATCCGTTCCATAAAAACTCGTTTTAGGGAATAAACCCCTTACGACATCATAAATGACAGCAACTGGACAAATTTTAGAAGCATAAATGTTTTATCCAAATTTATATAATAATATTATTATATAAGGGGATTTTCTCAAATGTCAAGCAAACGTTTGCACATATTCTGAAATCCCTTTGCTAGCCAATTATTTTTGTCGGTCCATTCCCTAATCTTCATCCTTGGCAGGAATTGGGTAAAGTATCCAGAATATACTTAATTGAAACAAAGATCTCATTCTCATCCACTTACCGATGAATTTTTTACAATAAAAGCGCAAACGTTTATCTGAAAGGTTTATTCATGACCACCATTAAAGATGTCGCCAAATTAGCCGGTGTCTCCCCTTCCACAGTTTCCCGGGTTATAGCCGATAATCGGCGAATCAGTCCCGCGACCAAAGAACGGGTCAAAAAATTAATGACTGAGCTGGATTACCATCCCAATATGATCGCCCGCAGCCTTATCAAACGTACCAGTCATACTTTAGGCTTAATTCTGTCCCGTTCCACCGACAGCGCTTTTTCAAATCCATTCTTTTCAGAAATTATCCGGGGAATCAGCGCTGTAACCCAAAGTTATCATTACAATTTAATGCTGGCCACCGCCGAAGATTATGCTGAAGAAGCCAGACAATGTCTGCAGATGGTGACTGAAAAGCGCGTTGACGGGATCCTTTTGCTTGCCTCCCGGGTCAATGACGAATTGATACCGGAATTGCTCCAAAACAGCTATCCGTTTGTAGTTGTGGGAAGATCCCCTGAGATTAACAAATGTTTTTCCGTTAACAACGATAATATCCAGGCGGCCTATTTAGCAGTGCGGCATTTATTCAACTTGGGTCACCAAAAGATCGCGCTGCTCAATGGTCCGGAAGAATATATTCTCTGCCAGGACAGGTATGAAGGTTACCGTTTCGCTTTTCGGGAATTTGGGATTGAACATGATCCCTTGCTCGTTAAGAAAGGCGCTTTTTCACAAGATGACGGCTACCGGTTAACTTTGGAATTATTGACTTTAAAACCTCCTCCAACTGCCATTTTTGCAGTCGATGATTTAATGGCCCTTGGAGCCTATAAAGCCATCAAAGAAAAAAAACTGCGGATACCTGAGGATATTGCAGTAGTCGGTTTCAATGATGATCCCTTGGCATCCGTTATTGAACCCAATTTGACAACAGTCCGAATTCCCATTTACGAGATGGGTGTCGCCGCTTCCAAAATGATCATCGCTTTATTGCAAAACCAAGAGGTTTTTCCTGCTCAAAAAATTCTTTCATCCGAGCTGATAATCCGTGATTCCTGCGGCTCAAAAATAAAGTCCCGATAAAATTTCCAGCGACTAAATTTTTCCTTATGGTAAGAAGGAGATAAAAAAAGGAAAGCGAATTATTTTAGCAAATTGCGCAAACGTTAGCGCGTTCTTCGTTTTTTTACCGTTCTTTCAAAACAAAATAAAAAAAAGGGGGGAACCTGAGAATACCTTTTATGATTCTTCGTATAAAATTATGTAAAGGGGGATTTTGTAATGAAAAGTAACGTATTGAAGGGAATTCTTTTCGTATGTATTTTCGCCCTAATCGGAAGCAACATTTTTGCAGCGGAACCTGTTAAATTGCATCTCTTCTTTTATAAACAAGAGATTGTCAACCCATTAAAAGAAATGGCCGAAGTGTTTTCCAAATCTTATCCCAATGTCTCCGTTGACTTGGAAATCGTCCCCAATGACAGCATGACTGTACTAAAAACCCGGATGTCTAGCGGCCAGGCTCCGGATATCATTCAATTGCAATCGTATGCCAATGTTTTCGAATTCGCAAATGCCGGATGGTTACTGGATCTTTCCAAAGAACCGGTTATGAATAAAGTTGTATCCGGCACCAAAAACTCAGTCACCTATCAAGGCAAAGTTTATGCCTTACCCATGGATGTAGCCGGTATTGGTATTATTTACAACAAGGGTATCTTCCAAAAATACGGTTTAAAACCGCCGACAACTTTTAAAGAATTACAGGCCGTTTGCGCTACCCTTAAAAAAGGCAAAGTAACTCCTTTCGCCTCCATGTTCAAGGCCAACTGGTCCCTGGGCCATTTTCTTTCCATGGCCCATACAACCCTGGCAGGTCCCAAAGTATTGCCATGGATCGAATCAATGAATGCCGGCAAAGCTTCTTACGGCGATCCGGTGAATGTCAAGGAATTGTTCAGGATTTTGGATTTCTACAAAGCCAATTCAGACCCGAAAGCTGCAGAGTTCGACTGGAATGAACAACAGGCCTCCTTCGCCAAAGGCGAAGCGGCAATGATGGTTCAGGGTTTGTGGTCTTATGGTGCGGCAATCAGCACTAATCCCAAATTAAAATGTGGTTTTATTCCTTTCCCCTGTACCAACAATCCGAAAGAAGCCAAATTATACGCGGATGTCGATTCTACCTTTGCCCTTTCAGCCACATCCAGTCCGGAAAGAATCAAAGCCGCCAAACAATTTCTTGAATGGCTGGCTACTCCGGAAGCAATCAAGCTCTGGGTCAAAAAATGCAAACTGGTTCCGACTTTTAAGGGCGCAAACGTGAAAATGATGGATGCCCCATTTCAAGATCTTGTTTCCTATCTCAATTCCGGCAAAACTAATCCTTGGGCTTTCTCGATGTATCCTGTAGCAGCATTTGAGGATGCTACCAAAAATGGTGCCCAGGAGTATATTTTTGGCAGAAAAAATGCTGACCAAGTCGTTCGATATATCGACGAAACCTGGAGAAATTCTATTACAAAATAAGGTTTGAAAAAAGGATCGGAGACTGACTTCAAGGGAAAATAACCCAGCCAAAACATGCAGCCATAGTGAACGCTAATCCAGAAGGTGTCCGATTATGGACCCCCATCGGATATACAATATAAGCCTTCTTTTTTAAAGGGGGACTTATATTGTATATCTTTGCTGTTCTACTTCCTTTGGGACAGTTTCTTTTTTCGACAGAAAGGAGCCCCCATGATCGCTTCTAGAAAAAATAAGATTTTTTATTTTTGTCTTTTTTTAACGCCTGCCTTTTTACTCTATTTATTCTTTTTTATTATCCCCCTCTTTCAGGGAATTCAATATTCCTTTACCGATTGGAACGGGATTGTCCCGGAAATCCCTTTTAATATGAGTAAGACGGATTTTGAAACCAAAGTAACCGGCAAGCTTCATGACCAAAACGATTTGAAGTACGTTCGCCGATTTTATGTCCTGGATTCTTCCAACGGAAATTATAATCTAACCAACTGGATCAAAGAAGGCAATACCCATCGCCAGATTACCACCGGTGAAAAACGGAAACTCAAGAGAATCCTCCAAAAAGTCGGTATTTCTCCGATTCATTCTATCGGTTTGAAAAACTACCGGGACATGTTTCAAAAAGACCAAAGATTTGTGCCGCGGATTGAAAGGCAATACCTTTTCAATGCTTTCGATGAATTGCCAAAATCAATCAATGCCAAGGTTTTTCACAAACAGCTATACAGCCATATCGCCTTGAAGAACGAACGTGATTTTTTGCTCAGATTTTACAGATATCATCCTGCCAATTCTTCTTATCGGCTCTTGAAAAACATTCCTGATCCTGAAAGCGAAAAACTAAAAACCTTGATCAGCGAAAATATGTATCAAAGTATTATCATACCCGGTGTTATCGGATTCACTTTATTCTTTGTCTTTTTCAACGTTTTGTTGTCCAATTTCTTAGCTTTCGTCCTAGCCTTGATCCTGGATACCAAGATGAAAACCCGCAACATTCTGCGGTCCATTTTCTTCTTACCAAATGTGCTTAGTCTGATTATCGTGGCTTTTATATGGTCGTTCGTATTCCGGTTAATTTTACCGGCCATTACAGGAATTTCTGTTTGGCTCGGTAGTCCCGATCTTGCTCCATGGGCTGTTTTGTTGGTGACTATATGGCAAGGATGCGGTTATCTGATGATTATCTATTTGGCCGGGCTGCAGACTATCCCCACCGATATTCATGAAGTGGCCGAAATTGACGGTGCCAATTGGCGTCAACGCCTGTTTCGGGTTACCATTCCACTCTTAATGCCAGCTGTGACCATTTGCCTTTTTTACAGTCTTTCCAATTCATTTAAGTGCTTTGACGTATTGTTAGCCTTGACCAGCGGTGGCCCCGGATATGTAACCACTCCGATCGTGCTTGATATTTATTTCAATGCATTTAACAACAATCTTTTCGGTTATGCTACTGCCAAAGCCGTTTTACTCTGCCTAATCATCATCATCATTACCGGTATTCAACTGTTTCTAATGAAACGGAGGGAAGTTCAATTATGAATGATATCCGAACAATCCAACCTGAAGCGAAAATCCGGATTTCATCTCGAAAGTACGGAATGTTGATATTTGAGGTTATCATGGTCATCCTTGCGATTTTATTTCTATTCCCGGCTTTATTGACTTTATTGAATTCATTCAAGTCCGATGCGGAAATCATTCTCAATCCGATTACTTTCCCGAAAACAATTCATTTCACCAACTATATTGAGGCTTGGAAAGCAACGAATTTCCCGGTGGGATTGGCGAACACTTTCATTATCACTGCTTTCAGTACCATAGGGATACTGCTCGTCAGCTCCATGGCGGCTTATGTCATGGTCCGTTCCAGATCCAGGTTTAGCTGGCTTTTTTTCCTGGTCTTCACTTTCTCAATGGTGGTTCCATTCCAGACTTTCATGGTTCCTTTAGTTCAAACCGCCAAGGACTATAACTTGCAAAGCATTTGGGGTATTATACCGATTTATATTGGTCTTGGTTGTCCACTGGCTATCTTTATGTACCACGGTTTTATGAAAGGAGTACCGGTGGAGATTGAAGAATCCGCGGCCATCGACGGAGCTTCAATCCTACGGACTTTCTTTCAGTTGGTCTTTCCACTCTTGAAACCGGTCTCCGCCACCATTGCCATTCTTGACGTACTTTGGATTTGGAATGATTTTTTGTTGCCCTTAATTATTCTGCCGAAACAGTCCACTTTACAACTGGCCCAGTATGGATTTTTCAGCCTTTTTAAACGGCAATATTCTCTGGCCATGGCCTCATTGGTCCTATCCGCGGCGCCGGTTGTTATTTTTTATTTAGTGATGCAGAAATATATTGTGAAAGGCATTGCCGCCGGAGCGGTTAAAGGGTGATTCAACCACAACCGGCTTCAATCCAACCGGGCAATTAAAAGTAAAACGAACTCTTAGCCAATAGCTATCAATGAACATGTTAATGATTATTTTTCGATGGGAGGACTCAAATGGCCCGGGAAACCAGTCAATCGTTGCGTCATGCGGTTATTTACGAAATATATGTTCGGAATCACAGTCCTGAAGGTAATTTCAAGGGACTGGAAAAGGATTTAGCCCGCATTAAAAGTCTTGGTGTGGATATTATTTGGCTGATGCCCATTCATCCTATCGGAAAGGCCGGGCGAAAAGGCAGCCTTGGTTGCCCATACTCTATTCTGGATTACCGGGAAATTAATCCGGAATATGGGTCGATCGAGAATTTCATGCTTTTAGTCAACAGCGTCCATCAGCAGGGAATGCTCCTGATGATCGATATCGTTTTCAACCACACTTCCCAAGATTCATGGCTGTATAAGCACCATCCGGAATGGTTTTACCGCAATACCCGGGGTGAAATCTCCGGCAAGGTTCCCGACTGGATGGATGTAATCGACCTGGATTACTCCCATCCGGAACTTTGGAGTTATCAGATTGAAACCTTAACGTATTGGGTCTCCAAAGGGGTGGATGGATTTCGTTGTGATGTGGCGCCGCTTGTCCCTATCGATTTTTGGATGAAGGCCCGGGAGGAGCTTGCACAAATTAACCCCAACTTTATTTGGCTTGCCGAAAGTTCCGACCCTTCTTTCATTCAGAGCCTGCGTAAGCAGAATTTTAATATCCATTCCGATTCTGAGATGTATCAAGCCTTTGACATTACTTATGACTATGATGTATACCATACTTTCCGGGCTTATCTTGAAGGACAAACCCTTCTGGAAGAATACTTATCTTTATTAAAGCTGCAGGAAACCAACCTCCCTGGGAACTATCTTAAATTACGCTTTGTGGAAAACCATGACCAGTCCCGCATCCGCGCCATGATTCCCTTTGAAAATATCATCCGGCAATGGACTGCTTTTTCTTTTTTCCAAATAGGAACTACGTTGATTCATGGCGGGCAGGAAACCAATGATCCCAGACTACCCAGCTTATTTGAAAAAGAAGCCATTGATTGGAGCCTTTTAAATCCTGACTACACTATTTTTTTAAAACATTTATCCGCTATTAAAAAAGAACCCCTTATTGGTCAGGGCTATTACCAAATTCATGAGAGTTTGATATTCGGTGTAATTCTGGCGTCTTACCGCAAGGAAGAACGGATCTTATACGGGATCTTTAATGTGGAGGGGAAATTTGGCTCCATCAGTATAGACTGCAAAGACGGTTCTTACCGGAATATCATCGATGGAAAAGAACTGACGGTTCGCAATGGGTTAACGGATTTATCAGCAGAGCCGGTGATTTTTTATGGGAAGATTCGTAAGGCTGCAACAATAGGACTATGTTAAGTTGGTCGTTCTTAGGGCATTCTTAATGCCGTCGTAGATTCCTTTAAATATCCAGAAGATATACAATATATCGCTTCATTGAAGGAACAATTATTTACATATATTGTATATCTTTATCGATAAACTTCCTTTTACGACAGCCCCATTCCAATCCTTACATCCTCTACTTATATCGAAAAATACTAAACGAATGATTGATGAATTTAACGATACATTTTAATCGTATCTTCGATGATTTCCCAAAACTTTTCAGAATCAAGATCCGTAACCACTTCCGCATTGGCAGGTCTGCCCAGCGTTCCATGGAAATCACAGTTCGTTCTACCATAGGATTGTTCGCTTTTTAATTCGATCTCCACATACATGGGCTTTGTCTTGAAAATTACCGGGTTAATAAGATATACAACCGCAGCCGGATCATACACCGGAGATTCGTCATATCCGAATATTTGTTTGTTGGTCTTCGTATAAAAATCCATTATGTTTGCAAAAAATCTTGCCGTCTTATTATCAATAGACGCGATTCGAGTTGCCATTTCTTTTTTTAACAATACTCTTTTTGTAATACTCAACCCAATCATCACAATCGGTCTGCCACAGGTAAAAACGATATGAGCGGCCTCAGGGTCGGCATATATATTAAATTCAGCGGCCGGGGTTACATTACCAAGTTTGTATGAACCGCCGAGCAAGACAATTTGTTTTATTTTTGGGATAATCTTAGGTTCCAATCTCATTGCCATAGCTAAGTTAGTTAGTGGTCCTATTGCCACAAAAGTAATATCGCCGTTTGATTCCACCAGGGTTTCTATAATCAGAGCCACCGCATGTCGATTATCAAGTCGGATCGATGGTTCGCCGAAATCCACATTACCAAGTCCGGTTTCGCCGTGAATGTTATCCGCAATAACTTGTTCCCGAACCATGGGCCCAGACATGCCAGCCGCAACCGGCACATTGTCAATTCCCAAAATAGAACAAATTTTAAGGGCATTTTGGGCAGTTTTTTCGATAATATGATTGCCTGCGGTGACCGTTATTGCCTTTAGATCCAGTAAAGGGTGTTTAGTGGCTACTATAATCGCCACAGCATCATCACAACCGGGATCGGTATCAATTATAATCGGCAATTTGTGAGTAATTCCATCCATATCTTCTTCCCCTTTTCGGTAATAATTTAGAATCAAAGCGGATTCTTGATAATGTAAATTCAGGTAATATGTGTATTATTTTCCATAATAAAAGAAAAAGAGAATGGCCGTTGCATCCTCTTCCTCATTATCGTTTTATCGAAAGTACAGTGTAGATTATGGAATCAAATTTCCTTGTTGATTGAAAACCTTAATTTCACCGGATTTTAATTTTCCTAAGATTTGGGTCACCTTATCCTGGACTTCCTTGGTTAGATTGGGATTTTTCTCAGGAATACCGACACCATTTGACTTGGCATTAAAGGTCAAAACTTTTCCGCCGGGAAATTGATTCTCTTTCAACGCTTTAACCATCGCATACGCAGCCTGATCAACCCGTTTTACGGCGGAAGTCAAAACAACTGATTTGTTGCCTTCATAAATACCATCCCAATATTGATCACGGTCGACACCGACAACCCATACATCCTTCCCTGCTAAGGTGCGTGACTTGGCTTCGTTAATACAGCCGATACCCACGCCTCCGGCTGCGCAGAAGATAACCTTAACACCATGCTCATACATTTGAGATGATATTTGCTGTCCGGCTGCCACATTATTAAATGATCCTTGATAAATAACATTTTCGGATTTTATGGCAATTTGGGTACCATATTTATTGTTGGCATATTGGATTCCTTGTTGAAAACCCCAGTTAAAACTCTGTACTTGCGGAAGTTCCATTCCTCCGATAAAACCGGCCGCCCCTTCCTTCAGTTGCAGTGCTGTAGCAACCCCGGCCAGAAACCCAGCTTCGTGTTCGGCAAACAAAATGGATACCGTATTCTTACCCACGATTGATTGATTGTCGCCGGAATGCGGCATTCCGTCAATAAGGACAAATTTAGCATCCAAATATTTTTTCTGGGCCTGAAAAATTGCCGTTTCGAATGGGAAACCCGGACAAACAATCAATTTGAATCCGGCATCATAAAGGTTCCCTATTTCTTTAAGAAAATCGGCTTCAGTGGAACCTCCTGGTCGCAAATATTTTGTCTCCAGTTTAAATTGTTTACTGGCCCTTTGAATTCCTTCCCAGGTTCCTTGATTAAACGATTTGTCGTCGACGGTCGAGGAGTTTGTGACTAATCCTACCTTAAAGGACGTAGCTCCACTTACCCCGGATAATGTGATAGACATAAAAAACGCCAAGACTAATCCAACACTGCAGATATGTTTCATCATCCTATCCCCCCTATTAAATTTATCTAAGCTTGCTATTCTGCTCTTCTTGGGCTAACTGTTTTAGATCTTTAATCATTATGGAATCATTTTCAATATCAATAATATTTTCAGTTTTTAAAAATTGTAAAACACGATTAATACTCCGTATGGTAACCGCAAACTCCTCACTCAATTTATCTTTATCAACCTTCAATAAAATACCACCAACCTGATTTGGTAAAGGGCAACGCGATAATAAGTAACCGCATAGCCTGGCCTTTAATGAATAAAGAGTATCTGTACCAGCTTTTTGAGAAAAATAATAGGAACGGTTACACAGATATTTAATAAGAGCTATACAGATATGATTATCCACTTTTAGCCAGTCCATGAAGCTGCCATATTTAATTTGCAACAATTTTAGACTAGTCAAGGCAGTCGCCGAACAAATAATCGGCCTATGATCAAAGATTTCAAACTCACCGATGAATTGCCCTTTTTGAATTATGGCTTGGGAATATTTATTACCGTTTTCAGCCATAAAATAAATATCGGCATATCCATCGATAACAATGTATAAACAATCAATGATATCACCTTGACGGCAAATAACTGTACCGGACCGGTATTCATTGATTTGCCCATGACTCAAAATCTCATCGGGGCATCCTTTAAATATTGGATACAGCTCAGGGTCGGCTTCGATAATCTTTTTCAATAGGTTAAGTTCCATCCCTATCTCCAAAGTGATTCTTTAGACCACATTTCACTTCTGGGAAAAAATATAAATACCAAGCAATATTTAAATGATCTAATTATTCTTTAAACACTCAAAAAATTCCTTTAATGATAAAAAATTATGTAACTTTTTCTTTGTTTTTTGCACATTCCCAATATTATGTCCGGCTATAAAGCCGTATAGTTTCTTGAATGATCTCCCAAAAACGTCCGGAATCAAGATCCGTAACGACTTCGGCATTTACTGGCTTCTTGAGCGTTCCATAGAAGTCGCAGTTGGTCCTGCCATACGATTGCTCACTTTTTAGTTCAATCTCCACATACATCGGTTTTGTGATAAAAACGGCCGGATCAATAAGATACACGATTGCAGCAGGATCATACAATGGCGAAACTTCATGGCCGAATATTTCTTGATTGGTCTTCGTATAGAAATCCATGATTTCGGTGAAAAGCGTGGCCGCCTTATTGTCAATGGAGGCGATTCTGCTTGTCACTTCTTTTTGGAGTAACACCTTTTTAGTGATGCTCAGGCCGATCATCACAATCGGTTTTCCGCAGGTAAAAACGACATGAGCCGCCTCAGGATCGGCGTAAATATTAAATTCAGCAGCCGGGGTAATATTACCCAATTCATAAGAACCACCGATTAAAACAATTTGCTTTATTTTGGGGATAATTTGAGGCGCTAGTCTTATGGCCATCGCCAAGTTGGACAATGGTCCCGTGGCTACAAAAGTGATATCGCCATCCGACTTGGACAATATTTCTATAATCAGAGTCACTGCGTTCCTGGGATCGAGCTGGATGAAGGGAGCGTCCAAATCCACATTGCCAAGTCCACTTTCTCCGTGGACATATTCCGCAATCACCTGCTTCCGGATGATGGGCCCGGACATACCAGCTGCAATAGGCACATTGACGATTCCTAAATGGGAACAAACCTTAAGGGCATTTTGGGTGGTTTTCTCAAGAATATGATTCCCCGCTGTGACCGTTATGGCCCTTAAGTCAAATACAGGGTGTTTGGCTGCTAGCATCATGGCCACCGCATCATCGCAGCCGGGATCACAATCAAGTATAATCGGTAATTTATTGGTAGTTCGGTTCATTATTCTCCCCCTTTTCCATCATAGCATATCAATATAAACCAATAAAAAGTCCCTATTAATGGAAAAATAGTAATCTCATGGATTTCTTCCTGATAATAAAAGAAGAAGAGAACAGCTCTGGCTGATCCTCTTCTTCTTTATTCATCGAAACAAGGTATTTATGGAATCAACACTCCTTGTTGACTGGAAACCACAATTTCGCCGGATTTTATTTTTTCTAATACTTTGGTCACTTTGTCTTGGACTACCTTCCCTAAATTGGGATTTTTCTCAGGAATACCGACACCATTCGATTGGGCATTAAAGGTTACTACCTCCCCACCCGGAAATTTGCCCTCCTTCAATGCCTTGACCATGGCAAATGCAGCTTGATCAACCCGTTTCACGGCCGAAGTCAAAATAACCGATTGGTTGCCTTTATAAATGCCATCCCAATACTGGTCGCGGTCAACACCGATTATCCAGGCTTTTCCCCCTGCTTCAGTGCGCTTTTTCGCTTCGTTAATGGCGCCTATGCCGGTAGCTGCGGCAGCATTAAAGATGACTTTGACACCATGATCGAACATCACAGCGGCTAATTGTTGACCCGCGGCAACATTATTGAATGAACCTTGATATATAACATCCTCAGGTTTAATCTCAAGATTTGTTTTAAAATACTGATTCGCATACTTGATACCTTGTTGAAAACCCCAATTAAATCTTTGAACCGGAGGAATTTGCATACCACAAAGGATACCGGCTTTTCCGTCTTTGATTTTTAAGGCTGTAGCCACTCCTGCCAAAAAACTGGACTCTTGCTCCGCAAAGAAAATTGATACCGTATTCTTTCCCATGACCGGCTTAAAATCTCCCGCATGAGGTTGACCGTCAATAAGAACGAATTTTGCATCCGGATATTTTTGTTGCGCCTGGAAAACCGCTGTTTCGAACTTAAATCCCGGACATAAAATCAGTCTATAGCCTCCATCATAAAGATTACCAATTTCTTTTACATAATCAGCTTCCGTAGTCCCTTGGGGTTGTAAAAATCTTGTTTCTAATTTGAATTCTTTTCCGGCCCGCTGAATTCCTTCCCATGTTCCTTGGTTAAAAGATTTGTCGTCGATAGTACCGGAGTCGGTAACCATTCCTACTTTGAAAACCGCAGCCCCATCCACACTACAAACTACCATTGCCATCAACAAAATAAAAAGAATTACTCCACTACCTAGACCACGTTTAAACATCTTTTTTCACCCACCTTTTTCATATTGAGATTCAAATTTAGCGATTTATTTCATAAAAAGCTATTCATAGAATTGAAATTAGAGCACTTATATATCATAGTATTCTTCCTCTTTCGCTAATCTTTCAAAATCTTTTATTACAATGGAATCGGCCCTTAATTCAAGAATGTCTTTATTTTGCAATCCATGTAAAATACGATTGATACTTCGAGACGTCACCGCAAATTCTTCACTCAACTTTTCCTTTTTTAGCTGAATCTCTACATTGGTAGTCTCTTTTGAAATTTGTCTGCCGCGTGATATTAAATAAGCGCATAATCGATATTTAAGTGTGTAAAGCGTATCGTTTCCCGCCTTCAATACAAGGTGGTAAAACCTACTTGAAAGAACTCGAGTGATGTTCAAGTTTATATTTCGATCCATTTCCATCCATTGAAGAAAATAATCCCGAGTGATCTCTAAAGTTTTTAAATCCGAAAACGCTTCCATATTTGCGCTATATGCCCGTTTTTCAAGAATTTCAATTTCTCCAATTACATCACCATTTTTTAAAGTAATTAAAGAATACCTCTTGCCATTTTCGGCTAAATAATAAATATCGGCATATCCATTGATAATGATATACATTCGTTCAATGATTTCACCTTGGCGGCAAATGATCTTACCAGCCCGATATTCATTAATTTGCCAATGGCCCAAAATCTCATAGGGGCATCCTCTGAAGAGTAGGTAAAGCTCAGGATTGGCATCGATAATCTTTTGCAACAGATTTAGTTCCATCTTATCTCCAAAGCGATTTTTGGGGACTTCATTGTCATGATTTAAACATTGGAAGATATGAGCTAGCACTTCATTTTTTTAGCTAAAGCCTTATTGAATCAAGTCTCCTCGTTGATCAGAAACCACAATTTCACCGGATTTTAATTGTTCTAAAACCTTGGCCACTTTGTCTTGGACTTCTTTCCTGAGATTTGGATTTTTCTCGGGAATACCGACACCATTTGATTTGGCGCTGAAGGTCAATATCTCGCCTCCCGGATATTTTTCCTCTTTCAGAGCTTTAACCATAGCAAACGCGGCCTGATCAACCCGCTTTACGGCGGATGTCAATATAACCGATTTGTTGTCTCCATATAAGCCATCCCAATATTGATCGCGGTCAACACCGACAACCCATACTTTTCTTCCTTCTTTGATCCGTGACTTGGCCTCGTTAATGCAGCCGATACCAACATCTCCGGCAGCACAAAAGATCACCCCGATACCTTGGTCATACATTTGAGCCGCCAATTGTTGACCTGCGGCAACATTATCGAAGGAACCTTGATAGACAACATTTACCCCCTTGATGAAAACTTGGGTGCCGAATTTTTTGTTTGCATATCGAAGACCTTGCTGAAAACCCCAATTAAACCTTTGCACCGCAGGAATAGCCATGCCTCCGATAAAACCGGCCCTTCCTTCCTTAAGTTGTAATGCTGTAGCAACACCCGCCAAAAACCCGGATTCGTGCTCTGCAAACAAAATCGAAACAGTGTTTTTTCCAACAACCGATTTAAAATCTCCGGCATGGGGCGTACCATCAATCAAGACAAATTTAGCATTGCCATATTTCTCTTGGGCCTTAAAAACAGCAGTTTCAAATGGCATTCCAGGGCAAATAATCAATCGGAATCCGGCATCACAAAGATTGCCGATTTCCTTGGTATAATCGGCTTCCGTAGTTCCTCCGGGCTTTAAATATTTAGTTTCCACATGCAATTGTTTTCCCGCCTGCCGAATCCCTTCCCATGTGCCTTGATTAAAAGACTTGTCATTAATAGACCCGGAGCTAGTGATCATCCCCACTTTAAAAATTCCTGATCCACTTACCCCACACAGGATGAACACCATCATCACCAGGAGTAATCCTACTTTCCCAATATTTTTGCTCATTTCTTATCCCCCTTTTCTTCGAAATCATTGCTTAACCAACGAACTCAACCACCTCCGGCTGAAAGCGGTGGGTTCCTTGGCTGACTGGAAGTCAGCTCGCCAGTTTACTGTCGCAAGAACCGGGGAATTCAAACCCGAAGGCAACATTAAGCTAAAGCCGAGGGTTTGAATTCCCTGTTGTTGAGACAATCAACTGGTTGGTTTCCGGGTAATCATCACAACATCCTGGATGGTTTGATTCGCTGTCCTTTGATAATCATGGCGATAGGTTGAAATAATCTGATAGCCTGTCCTATTTAAGTCTCTGGTAATCTTCTCCGGCTCATGATAACAAAAAAACATTTCCTGTTCCGAAAAATTGGCTTTTTCAAACCCAGGTGTGCCGCCAAACATAAAGCTCAGATATAAATAACCTCCAGGGTCAAGCATATTAAAGGTTTTTCGCAAAAAAACGGCCGTCTCATTCTCGCGTAAATGAATAATACAAAAGGAAGCAATAACAGCATCAAATCTTTCTTGGAATGCTATATTTCGTATATCCCCCAAAATAAAATTCGCACCCGCTGCATATTGCTCAGCATGTTGAAGCATTGCGACAGACAAATCGACCCCTACGATTTGGTATTCTTTGTTTTGATTGAGGAAAAACCTAGCCACATTACCCGGGCCGCAACCCATATCCAATATCGTCGATCTTTCCCTCAGCAAATCGGAAATTTCCCGAAAATATTTCTCGAACAATCCCAAATCCCTATGGATTTGGACAAACCTATCGACACAATCATTGTAACTTTCAATTGTTCTCCCGGTTTTATCCATCTCTTCCACCAGCTAATCTCCTGTTTAAATAATAAATCATTCACACCTGCTGAAATTCTCTTCATAGGCCAACTTTTCCAAATCTTTGATGATAATGGCATCCGTTTCAATATCAATAATATTTTTGTTTTTTAAAGATAACAAAATGCGATTAACACTTCTTTTGGTGACCGCAAATTGTTCACTCAGTTTCCCTTTATTGAGTCGCAACTTGATGCTACAACCCTTTGTCAATCCCTGTCCGCTGCAAGATAATAAATACCTGCACAACCGTGCTTTTAACGGATAAAGGCTATCTTCACCCGCTTTCTCTGAAAACAAATAAAATTGATGATTTGCATATTTCATAAGATAAATACAAATATTCTTGTCCATTTCCAGCCACTTCATGAAAAATTCTCGCTTTAATTGTAACAATTTAAGACCGGTTAAAGCCTCCACGGAACAAATAACGGGTCTTTGATCGAAAATTTCAAACTCACCGATGAATTGCCCCTCTTTAATAACTACTTGCGAATATTTATTACCGTTTTCAGCCATAAAATAAATATCCGCAAATCCCTCCATGATGATAAATAAAGAATCAAGCGTATCCCCTTGATGGCAAATAACCGCACCCGCCTGATATTGGCAGATATTCCAACGACTTAAAATCTCATAGGGACATCCCCGGAATATCGGGTACAATTCAAGGTTATTATCAATAATTTTTTGTAATTGATTAAGCTCCATCTTTATCTCCGCAGGCTTTTTGGGGACCTTTACCCCATATAAATTTAATTCCTGTTTTTTAGAATATACTTTAAATTATGGAACCATTCTCCATTATTCTACATATTCCTTCAAAAATGGCAAATTTTGTTATAGATAAATTATAAAAACGAGTCCTCACCCATATAAAGCAAAGATTCTCCCGATACTGGATCATTCATCCCCTTAACCAAAAACAAGTCATTTTCCTATCCTGGGACAAATGTCCTTGAAACTTTTATCAATTATGACAATATTAAGTAAACGGTATTTCAGAAACAGGAGTGATGTTTAAATGGGTGATACTTTGATGAAAAAACTGGAAAAACAAATTGAAATAAGCCGGAAGAAAATGCATGACCTATGGAACCAGCGTGGCTATACTGATGAGGTGGTGTTAAACGCCAGTATTGAACTGGATGAATTGCTCAACCAGTACCAGCGGTTATCCAGTCAAAATTCAAACTTGTCAAAAATAACGGGTTATCCAAAGGAAGGATTCGCTCCATCATTCAGTACCATTATGGATAGCCAGACATAATAAAAGTCGGCCCAAGCCTAAATTTATCAAGTAATAATACCCGATGGGCCGACTTTTAGCCTATCATAAAAATTACACCGGATATTAAAAAATCAAACTGAATAAATTACCCCTTCTTTTACATTCTCCCTCACAATGATGGTATGCGGCAAGATTACGCTCTTCATCGTTTTTCCCTTATCCTAATATTGACTTTTTCATTAAATCCAATGAATCCCGGTTGCAAATTCCCCCAAGATGAACTATTCTTTAATATCGTAAACTAACTCACTAAAACAGAGGGACAACGATGAAAAAATTTAATTGTAAGCCGCAATATTTATTAGCGCTCGTGGTAATTTTTTTAATGTCCAGTTTATACGCAGCTGCGCCAGTTAAAAAAAACGCCCCGGCAACTAAAAACGACATTATCCCGATTCTATGCTACCACCGGATTATTCCAAACGGCAATACTGTTTATGATGTTACTCCCGAAGCTCTTGAAAAACAATTGCAATACATGATCAATCAAGGCTATCACCCGATAACCGCCCTGCAATTTATTAAAATGCAGAAATCCCCGGGGCTTCTTCCCGACAAACCGGTGGTTATTACTTTTGATGATGGATCAAAAAGCCATTATCAAAACGTTTTACCGATCTTGAAAAGGCTGGGTTTAAAAGCGACCTTTTTTGTCTACCCCAGCGCAGTCGTTGGGAAGGAAAACCCAAAATATATCACTTGGACCGAACTTCAAGAAATGGTAACAGCAGGGATGGATATTGAGTCCCATACTTTATATCATCCGTTTCTGGTGAGAACGCATACCAATATCAGCGATCCTAAATATCTGCAATGGCTGGACCATCAATTACAAAGCTCCAAAGCAATCTTGGAAAAACATTTGAATATTCAAGTGAAATTACTGGCCTATCCCTTCGGACTCTATAACCAGCTGATTGAAACCAGAGCGGTTGCTGCCGGATACGAGGGAATATTCACTGTGAATACCGGCACCAACTTCGTGAATGAAAATCCGTTGCGGTTAAAACGGATGATCATGAATCGGAATATTTCAACAGCCGGTTTGGAGAGTTTTTTCCGTACCAAACCTTTGCCCCTGGAAATTATTTCGCCGGTAGATGCCTCCATTGTTGCGGAATCTCCCCAGATCAAATTCCGCTTGAACGGCCCCAAGTTAGCGAAGGTTCGGATCCAAGTCGGGAAAAACAGCGCGGACTTATCTCCCGACGCCAGCGGCGAGTTCACTTACAAAATCCCAAAGCCGGAGATTGGTTTCAATCTGATTGTGGTTTCCGGCTATGACGAAGCATCCGGTAAAGCTTTTTATATGAATACATGGTGTTTTGATCACCTAATCCAAGATAAAACCAATGACATGAGTAAATATTGAAACCGTTACTATAGCCGGATATGCCGTTGATACTTTAGCGCCATGCTTAATATGGTCTTGAATTTTAACCGGCGATGCCGTCGGGTTTAACCATAAAAAAGGGGCTTCCTTTACGGCAGCCCCCTTTTTTATATCCCTCAATCACTCTCCTCTTTCCCTTAAGACCCTTAAGGCGTCGGGGTAAAATCTTGCTTCCCTGCTCCGTAGGGATAAAGTGGATTACCGTAATCAGTGGGAACTGGCAGATCACTGGCGATAAAGCTCCGGATCTCGGCCCGTTCGGCATCGGTTGCGCCGAGATCATAGGGTAAATCCCACTTTTCAATTTGATTGCCGGTGGAGTCGGTGCCGATTTGATCCACCGAACGCGGCAATTGAAACGGCAGTTTCCCGGAGGGCAGGTAATCGCCGTAACATAGCCCGGCCAACGCTTCTTCAATGGCCGTTCCACCCCGGTACACCAGGATCAAGGCATCGGAAAGCGTAGCAACATTCGTCAGCACATAAGGCCTGGGGGTGATCACAATGGTCACGACCTTGATGCCCTGCGACTTGAACCCTTGAATCACTGCTAGCTGGTCCGCTGGAATATTGGGGTTCTTATCCGTCCATTCCGTACCGTGAGTATAGGAGTTTTCCCCAATGACTACCACCGCCACCTTGGCAGAAGGGGCTGTATCCTGATAAACATTGACTCCAAGCGAGGCCGAGCGGTTTTTGAAAGCCGTTACATAATTCACTGCATAGGGATCGCTATAATAAATTGACTGCCAAATGACATTGGGATCGTTATCCCGGTTAACCCAGGTTGCTCTGGGGCCGCCCACTACCAGATTGTCTCCGGAATTCAGCCGTAGTGGCAATACGCCGTTATTCTTTAACAAGGTAATGGACTTTTTGGCCGCGCCCAGGGCTATCTTATGGTTATCCAAGGCATTCCAGGTGGCCGTGGGATCACCGTAAGGATTTTCAAACATCCCCAATCTCAGCTTGGTCTCCAGAATCCGGCGAGCCGCCTCATCCAGTCTGGCCTGTCCGATAGCGGCAATAACCGCATTCATGTCGGAACTGGAGGCCGGCGCACCACCCAGGACGTCAATCCCGGCGCCCATGCTGGCGACGGTCTGGCTGGTATTGGCGCCGAGCCAGTCGGTGACCACAAAACCTTTAAACCCAATCACATTGTGCAGATAGTCAATGCCCGGTTTGGAGTTGTTGGCTCCGGTACCGCTGGGGTCCAAATAAGGACTATTATTATATCCCGGCATCACCGAGGCCGCGTTGGCATCGACTGCAGCGTACCATGGTTTCATATGATATTTGAAGGTCACCGCGTCGTACTGGAGTGCCCCCTCTCCGCCCGCGCCTTGGCCGGCCCAATGTTTCACCGTAGTCATCAAGGAATGGGGATTTATTTCCGGTCCTCCCTGTAAACCACAGATCAAGGCTCTAATCAGGGCGGCGGCTTCATCGGCATTTTCGCCGCAACCTTCCTGAAACCGCGGATACAGCACTTTGGTGTCGACTTCAGCCAGGGGCATCAACATCCCCGTGAAACCGGCGGATTTTTGTTCAACCCGCTGGAGATTACCGCATTGGTAGGCCAGATTGGGATCACCTGTGGCGGCCAGTCCCAACTCGGTGGGATAAATGGTTTTCCAGCCGTGAATCTTATCCCCGGCAAAGGCGGTCGGAATACCCATCCGGGTCTTGGCGCAACTTTGCTGGGTTGTGGTCATCCCGTCTTCGACACCGTAGGAAAACGAGAAACCATTCATGGGATTATCACTTTCAGCACCATAGAAGCACTGGCGGAATTTTTCCTCATTGGTCAAGCGGGACATCAGATCAACAAGCCGGGTGGCAATGGGCAGATGCCAATCTTCAAACGGTTCGATGGTCCCGTTTTTATTCAGATCGCGACAACCGTTGACGATATTGACTCCGTCATTCACCCCTTCCAAAACGGGCAGATAGACGCTGAATTGGCCGATATCTGATTGGGCTCTTGATCCTGCACCATCAATGGCTACCACATACCATTTGTAAGTCCAGCGGTCCGACAATTCGGGCGCCGAGAAACTGGTCCCACCGGTTTCTCCTACTTTGGTATAGCGGTCCAGCAAGTTTCCGACGGCACGCCAGTCATAGTCGGTGCGGGAAATATTGAGCCATACTTCATATTTTACCGTTCCAGCATACCTTTCCCAACTCAACACCGGGGTCCGGGTCGTGGTGACCATCTGGCCCTTATCAGGCCCTAAAACATTGAAGGCCCCTTCAACCGGAGTCGGTGTGGGGGTAGGGGTAATGCTGGGACCGGTAGGAGTCGGGGTGGGAGTTAGAGTCGGAGTCGCCTCCAGTATCTCCACATTCACCACCGAAGTCGGCAACACTGTAAAAGTTAAGGGATTGCCGCTGATGAGATTGCCGGCGGCGTCAGTGGTGGAAAACCGAATCGACTTCGGGTCGGTCAAATAACGGACACTCACAGTAACCACGGCGCCGACATTATAACGGACTTTCTGGCTGATATTGGTATTTTGAGAGATCAAAGTGGAAACTCCATCTAAATCAGCCGGCGAATAGCCGAGCTGGATATATTGAATGTATGATCCTTGGACCGGAACCGTTACCGCGCTCCCGATAGAACTAAAGTTGATGGAGCGCAGGTTCCAGCCGTTGGTTACGGCTACGATACGCAGAGTTTGAGTGCCGGCTGTCAAGTTGACGTTGGCCGCCACATTGGTCCAGGCTTGCCAGCCGCCGGTATTGGGAATAGTCACGGTCGCCAAAACCTGGGTACCGTTCTTCAACTGAAATTGCGTGTTGGCATAGGGGCTGGATGCCCTAAATTCCACCAGATAATTACCGCTTACCGCCACGGTGACATGATAATCCATCCAGTCGCCCGCATCGGTCCAACCTACATCTAGCCCGCCCTCGGAGCAAATTTCCGTATCGATACCGAACATGGCATCGTAACTTGCAGCGTCAACCAACCCCGGAATGGCTTTGCCCGGAGCCGCCGTCGGTGTTGGAGTGGGAGTGGGTTCTGCACTTATCGGCGTTGTCAGTATACGGGTTGGAAAATCATTGGTGTTATAAGCCATGGTGACATCACTGCCGGATACTTTAAAGATCTTTGCCATCAATCGTTGATTGGACAGGGTGACCGCCGGGACGGCGTTGTAAGTATAGATTGAAGAATGATTGCCTCCACCGGTGGTATTGACATCCAGTTGCTGGCTGCAGACCAGCGCCCCTCCGCTGCCATCGAGGTTGGTGCGATAAACATCAGCTTGCACCATGGTTGCTTTGCCGGGACTGGCGGTCCACAAAATGAACTGCCAATTTCCTGCGGCATAGGTACAGGTTTGCGGCTCCGAATACCAGTATAGCGGGGCCGTGGTGATGGAACGGGTAGGTTGCCACCCTTCCGTATCACTTTGAGCCGATTGCAGGACTTCCCCGGCGGGCGCCACTCCGGATACTGCGGTGTTATATAAATACCAGGTTGTAGTGGCGCTGGTCGCCGAATGCACTGCCGTCATAATCATGAATAACCCGAGCAGCAGGACAATAATAATGGTGCCGTTCTTCATGTTCATCATTTTTCCTCCTTTTCATTGAATTTAAAATGAGGCTGTCTAAAAAGTAATTCGAAATCAATAAGAAATACAATATATATCGCGTACACACGCGACTTCATCGAATGTGTCGGTTTCAATATATTGTATTTCTTTATCGTAAAATTCCCTTTTGGGACAGCTCCAAAACCGGGCTAATAAGAAAATCATTCATATAAAGGAGTTATGGCAGAGAAAGTACTGCGCGCCGTATTCCATTGGGACTCCTTGAGAGAATCCCATCCAAAGGCCGCAGTCGCTTGGGATTTCAAATTGGACCCAGCCGCCCCGCTCCAGAAGTGATAAAACTGACCCCAGTTCAGACTGGAGGAATAATCATAGCCATTCGATGCCTTCGGGAAATACTGGCCAAGCAATTTAAAAAATCCGGTTAGCGCCATGGCTTTCCCATGTTGCGACCAAATGGGATAGAACCAATCCCAAAACCAATAATAGCCGTTTCCATCCGTTGAACTGAGATATTCATCATACTCCGCTTGGGCTTCGCTGCTCATGCCCATACCGATCAGGGCATCATATTGGTATATTTCGGCAAATTTACTATCACCCCACAGTTTGGCCGAGGGTGAACCGTGGCAACCATAAGAAGCTAACTCAACAATATGGGAAACCTCATGCAGGAGTATCTTAATGTTCCAACCGGAAGCGCTGCCAAAATCACTACCGCCAACGTCGATGGTGTTGCGGTAGTCATGACTGCTATCGAACCAGGTTGAGGGGTGCCCCCCCGAGTATCTGCTGCGGTGAACCACCACATATAACCGGGGATCACTGCCGAAAGTCCCGTAAATACTCTTGGTATACATCCATAGCGTGCTCACCAGGGGAAAGATCCAGCTTGAGGTGGTACCGGCCATATCAGCGTCAAAGTAAACCGCCACCTGATCATCATAATATTGCAGTTTAACCAGCTGGTTATGTTCAAACCAGTGTTCCTGCCAGGTGGCAGCCGGGGCTGCCAAAGTTGAAGTCTTGGATATTTTGATATCATCGATGTATCCTCGAAAACCCCCCGTTGCTTCCGGCCGGTCATAACCGATGATAATATAGCGGATGGTTTTACCATGAAGCCAAGCGCCGACATTACTGGTAATATTGGTCCAAGTATTGACGGTTCCCCGGCCGGCCTTGGGATGCATGCTGATACCGTTGGAATCCGTAGCGCCGCAATCTCTCAAAGTAGTGCCGTCACTGCACTCAAAATCAACCGCTACATACCTTCCATTGTCATTTTGCGGATAAATCCAGTAGCTCAAATTGGTATCACCGGTGACGGGGATGGCGACTTTAAACACTTTGAAATAACAAAAAGAAGTAGCGGCATTGGTATCCGTCCCGGAATACACGATGGCTTTGGAACCACTATGAGCAATTTCCTGTCTGATGCTGCATTCGGGATTGATTCCCGACAGATAACCATTGACATTAAATGAATAGGCAGTGGTGTCGGAGAATGTGGGCTGGATTTGTTGAGTTTCCATTCCGGAACTAAAGTTTATCGTCTCAGCCATTGCTGTGGTTACACTAGCACCCATCATTACGGCCACGACGCTTGTGACCATAGAAAGTAAAAATAAAACCCGTTTCCATTTTAAAGACCTAGACATCTTCTTTTCCTCCTAACATTTTTTTCCAGGCACTTTTTTTAAGGCCTTGACGGTTACAAATGTCCGTTCGTTTGGTTCCTTGAAGCGGTTTGCAACTCGTTGATTCATTCCATGTTCAACTAAAAACCCCGTCAACGGACAGTAAGAATTTGCAAGGTTAGATACCATGAATCACCGATAAAATGTATCAATTTCCCCGTTAAGAGCCATTACTGGCGCCCATCCAATTTGCCTCGATTATTTTCAATATGAAAAGAAGAAGTTCCATCATTCCCCTCAGCTTTTTTTAATCGTCCCATCTATCCCCGAGGGTTCAATTAATTTTATTTAATCTTCATTTGATTTTATTAAAACAATCAAGATAGTCTAACAATTTCGCAACTATACAGTGATATTATAATATTAACACCACTTATACCAATTGTAAATATCTATTAGAATAAACTAAATATTTACAATAGCGGTCATTTACAGGCCCCTTGCAATGTCATTGGTAAACCAATCAATCGTTGTTATTAATTAAAATGAATGAAAGTCGCTCCATTGGTTTAAAAAAAAATACATTTTTCCTTTCATTGAAAAATGCCCACATATTCAAAGACACCATTCTTTCTGTCATCCAAGGAATTCTTTCTGTCACAGAAATGATTCTTTCCGTCGTCAGAATTTTTTCTTTTAACCCCACAGTTCTTCAAAAAAAAGAGAGGACAGCCCGAGGCATCCTCTCCTACCTATCGATATCCACTATTCTACAGCGCCATGAGTCCCTGTGGTCACCAAAAATCCACTCATTTTCATTTTTGACAACTTGCGTCTTGTTTCCATAACCATTGGTACTCGTTGAGTAATTGATCCAATTCCATGCTGATTCTTAAAACAGCTTCATCAATATATCCACGTTCTCTCCAGAGATTTTGCATCCTCATCCGGAGGACCTCAATCTGACTCTCAAGTTGGTCCCTGAATCGGCAGCCATATCGCACCTCACTTGCGCTCTTTCAATTTTAAAATTCGCTGCGAATCACGATGGGATATCTAAATTTGTCATTTGGGTTATTCCTTCATAATCAGCAAAAGATCGGAGAAAATATTCCCGGGAGGTGTTAACTTGAAGGCAACTACTACCAGTTTGGCTGTTACCGGAACCGGTGCGGCTGTTTCAGGTATCGGGGCGTTTTTTTTGAAAAGTAAATGGGGAGCCGGTATCCTAGGTTTCGGCCTTGCCCACGTCGTATTGGGTTTGCTTGATATGACGCGCCCCAGTGTGCATTAATGCCTTAATGGCATTAAATTTAGTTCCTCCCGGGAGACCGCCAAAAAAGCGGTCTCCTTTTTACCATTGAATAAAGTTTGATAATAAAACCTCAGCGTCGCAAACCCACGGAACTGCGGTGATTCGATATTCGTAATCTTGGATGACCATCTGAATTTATCGACCTCTAAATTTTTTCGCACCACTTTAAAACATTTTGCATCACTTCAGGAATATCCGTGGTAAACTCCAGGTATTCCCGGGTCCGCGGGTGAATAAAACCAAGCAGGGCCGCATGCAAAGCCTGTCCTTCAATGGGTGCGGGTTCCTTCTTCCATCCATAAACAGGGTCTCCCACCACCGGATATCCCTGATAACTCAGATGAACCCGAATCTGATGGGTACGGCCGGATTCCAGGCGTACTTCCAAAAAAGCATAACGGGTCGAGCCGTTTCCAAAGTACTTGATGACCCGGTAATTGGTGGCGGCGTTCCGTCCGTTTGCAACAACCGCCATCTTTTTTCGCTCTACCGGATGGCGTCCTATGGGAGCCTCAATTCGCTCATCTTCGGGAGGATGGCCATGAACAATCGTCTTATATATCCGTTTCATTTTCCGGGCTTTGATTTGAGCCGCCAGATCCACATGGGCCAAATCATTCTTAGCGATTACCAACACTCCGGAAGTATCCTTATCCAATCGGTGCACGATTCCCGGCCGAATAACGCCTCCGATGCCGGATAAATCCTTGCAATGTTCCAGTAAAGCATTGACCAAAGTACCGTGATAATTGCCTGCAGCCGGATGAACCACCATTCCCCGGCTTTTATTAATTACGATTAAATCAAAGTCTTCGTATAATATTTCAAGGGGTAGCTCCTCCGGCATTACCTCTAATGGTTCCGGTTCATTCCAGGTTACTTCGATCCGGTCGGAAGATTCCAAACGGTAGCTGGCTCTTAAAACTTTATCCTGCTTACGGACTCCGCCGGCATCAATGATTTTCCGGACAAAAGAACGAGAAGGCCAGACCCCGGTCTGGCTTAAGAAAAGATCCAAGCGCTTTCCCTGATGTTGATCATCAACCACGAACCTCTGAAGCTGCATCCTTGTCAGCCTCCTTCATACAGGTCACACCCTTAAATGCTATTGGTGCTTTTTGAACGCAATTTTGTATTAGCGCGCCATTCCAGGAACCCCATGAGGCCAAACGCTAAAACTCCTAAAATAATGCATACCAATTGAGCAAGACTCAACCAAGGCTCAACCATCGGGCTTTCCCGGAAGATTTCCACAATAAACCGCATCACGGAATATAAGCCGATATACAACAAAAAGAGAAATCCGTCAAATTGTTTGTGATTGCGAAGCCGCCTCAAAATCAAAAACAAGGCGAAGCTCCCCAGCACCGAGTATAACTGGGTTGGGTGCCGTAATGCCGTATCATTGGCCTCGCACCGCAACGCCCATGCTACATTGGTGACTTTGCCGTAACAACAGCCGTTTAAAAAACAACCGATTCTCACGATAGAATATCCCAGTGCGATATAAGGAGCAACAAGATCAGCCAACTTCCAGGTTGATATCTTTTTGTACCGGGTATAGCCGTATCCCGCCATAAAGCCTCCGATTAAACCGCCATGGAAAGCCAACCCCCCCGAACTGACCCTAAGAACTTCCCACCAGGGTGAATTCAGGAAATATCGATATTCTGTTATAACATAAGCCAGCCTTGCTCCGATGATTGCGCCGATCAAAACCCAGGTAGCGAAATCAATAATATTCTCATAGGTGATGGCATATCTTTTACCTGATTTGCCAAGCCCGATAATGGCCGCTAAAAAAGCAACAGCCAGCAAAAATCCGTAAGAATAAATTGGCAATCCAAAAATACTGAATAATACAGGTCTCATTATTTCTCCTCTCCGGAAATGGGATTTTGAATAATATCGGTGTTCTGCTGTTTTGGGGTATTTTGAGCCTTATTAAAAAAAATACCCCATAAAATAAGACCGACTCCCATTACAATTGCCGTATCGGCAACATTAAAAATCGGCCACATTGAAAAGTTTAAAAAATCAACCACAAAACCCAGGCGAATGCGGTCAATTAAGTTGCCGAAGGCTCCACCCAACGCAACCGCCAAACCCGCTTGTATAACTTGGGGATAGGAATTTATTTTGCGGCGGTTTATCCAAACCACAATGATTACGCCCAAGGAAATTGCAATGAGCAATAGCGTTTGGGATTGTAATATTCCAAAGGCGGCCCCATAATTGGTGGCATAGGTTATTGAGAACAACCCTTTCATAAGGACAATGGATTGCATAGGAAACATTTTCGATTGCACCACCCACTTGGAGGCTTGATCCAGGAAAATCAACAATAACGTAAGATAAAAATAAGGCATCTTTGATTCCCTTCTATATTTAATCCACATTCCACTCCATCGAAATATCGAAATGAAAGAATAAATAATTTCGCCGTAATTTTTTAAAAACCTTTTCTCTTATGCCAAACCCGCCTGGCGGGAGATGCCCTGGTAATGAAGATCAAAGAATGAACTGGTTTTAACTTCCGGCGGGCTAAACTTTCTGATCAGGATTTGCGGGAGCCGGAGGGATCTCATCCGGACTATGATTGATTACGCCTTCCACTTTTTCCACGATACCTTGGTCTTCCTCCGCGTCATAAAAAGTATCGCTATAATTGTCCGCCCCGCCTAAGTCGGAAGGGGTTTCCGACGTCCCATACCGGGCTACCTTTTGCCAAACATCTTCTCCGTCAGTACCCACAACATCGGCGCCATCTAAAAAAGTCCTTCCAAAAGGCGGTTCCAGGACGTCCTCTTCCACGGGACGCTCCCGGTTGATATAGGCTTCTTCCTCTTTACGCTCGCATTCAATGCAAAAAGTAGTGTAGGGAATGGCCTCTAAACGCCCCTCATCAATTTCCCGGCCGCAACTTTCACAAAATCCGTAAGTACCCTTGGCGATATTTTCAAGCGCCTCATCGATTTTTTGCAGAATTTCATGGTTACTGTTCAATAGCGCCAAATCTTTTTCTCTCTCAAAGGTCTCGCTGGCAATATCGGCAGGGTGATTATCATATACCGATAACTCACCCGTCGACTCCGATAAAGTTTGATTCAGTTGAAAATCCGAAGCATTCCCCAGTTTGGATCCGAGTCGCTCTTTTTCTTCTAATAAACGTTTTCTGAGATGATTCTGTTTCCCGCTGTCCATCCCTTTTCTCCTTTAGAAGTTATTCAGTATGAATTACCTAATCTACCCAATCGAATAAACGCCTATTCCCTTAAGAATACATTCGAAGATGGTAATTAACGATTTTCACCAATTTGGCAATATAGGCACCAATCACAGGAAGATTCAAAGATGCCAACCTTGTTAAAAAAAGAATAAACAAGCTGGCGATGATGGTTAGCCCAACGGCGATCCCAAATCCGCGGGCTAGTCCCCCTAAAAAATTTAAAAATATCAACCGCGTCGGTTTTTGCAGTAACTGCATAAACTCAACCAAATTGGCTCGCTCCAATTTTCTTTCAACTTCCGTCATTTTTTTAAAAAGCGCATTGGCTTGCCTGCGGTTAATAATCATCATCACCAAAATTTGGATTACGTTGGGCTGGTAAATTAAGAATGTGTCAAACTTACTATTAGAGTGCCACAGTTGAAGGGGTCTAATCCTGATTTGAGATGATTCATGGTTGGAGGCTTTTGGAAAATCGAGTGTTGGGGTAATATAATGATCCCCTGATTTCTTCAATACAAAGACTCTATGGTTTTGATCATCCGATAAATCATCGTATGATAGGGTACATCAATCTGATATTCCCGGCCAAGCGAGACAATCACCCCGCTTAAGCTGTCAATTTCCGTTTTGATCCGGCGCTCCATGTCCTGAAGTGTTGAAGAACGGTGTTGATAGGTGGGCGGCAAGATTTTTCCGTAAAATTCCCTCTTGTATTCGGCCGGATCGTGCCAAAAAGTGCTGAAATCGGCAGCTTCCATAACGGCAAAAATTTCTTCAATCAACTGGTCCATGATGAAAACCGCATCCGGACTGCTAGCCAGGGCGCCATAATTGACCTTCAAAATGGCGCTTAAGGGATTTAAAGCGCAGTTATAGAGCATTTTAGCCCATAAAGTCCGTTCAATATTTTCCGACACTCCGGCAGGCAGACCTCCGTTTTCCAAAGCTTTCACCAGTGGATTCAAACTCGTTAAGTCGCCGCCAAATAAGCTCCCCATCGCAACCGGGGACGAAAAAACGGTAACCTGACTGATATAGGGTTCGGGTCTTTGAAACCCGATCGCAAAACTGGCTGTGAAAATCCGGTTTTTTTCCAATACTTCAAAATAATACTGTTCATTTTTGAAACCATTCTGGCATAAAATGAGGCTTCCGGATTCTTTGACCAATCCCTGGCCACATTTGCCAATGTTTGCTACGATCTCTTTATTGCCTGTCGTTTTGGCGCATACCAAAATATAATCATACCCAACAGTCCCCGTTTCCCCCGGATCCTTAAAAACTCTAACCTTTTGCGCAGGTATGGTAATGTCTTTAAAAATGCCTTTGCGGATAATTCCATTTTTTAGAATACTTTCACCCGTATTACCCCGGGCGATCAGATCCACTTGACAATCCGCGTCATAAAGGGCGGCTGCCATAGCCAGGCCCACTGATCCTGTTCCGATCAATAAAACTTTCATAATTGGTTACTCTCCTGGGAAAAATGATGATATATGCAAATAATTCCACCGACAAACCGTTATAACTTTACAGGAACCGGACTGCCTGTAAGGATTTCTTCTTTGGTAACGAGCGAATCATAGCCATGACTTTGACTCCACTCGCGTACGCCAGATGCATAGCTTCCGTAAATTGGGAATCGTTAACCAAATTGGGTTCAAACCATACAGTCCCTTACATTTGAATCAAATTTTTGAAGATAAAACTTTTTCTAAAATCACTGGAACTTTAGGCGTAAATATACTTTGTAGTGTACAGTATTTTTGACAATAGATCAATTCTGCAGCACTGTCCTAGTGAGCACTTAAGTCATCTTTACTAAATTTAAATGATGCAACCTCGCTCCGATTGAATTTTAACGATTATTTTACAACAACTATTTCTACGCAGCAGAGGAGCGATATCATAAAATAAGCCATGGAAAGAACGGCATGAAGGTAAAATTAGCTGACTATATCTGCGCTAGCTGTTTTTTGCTGTATTAGCCTGGTATTTATTTTGAGTAAGACAAAATCACAAGCCCAGCGGGCTTGATGCTGGGCCTTGGCTTAGACGATTTTTCTCATCTCTGGAACAAGATGGAATGGCGGGAGTGATTCGATTTGGTTTCTTACTAGCTTATCGGTGTTCAGTATCTTCTTAAGGCTCATGCGGCCGCAGTTTGCTATTGTTTTATTTAAGAGCCTTCGAACAAAATAAACGCGACTCATTTTTGATACTAGCCCTTTCTACTCGCACTCATTTTTTGTGCCAATTTGAAGGCCTCAACAACGCTTCGGGTAGAAGCAATACCTTTATAGGCTATATCAAAAGCAGTTCCATGATCAACAGATGTACGGATTACTTTAAGCCCAAGAGTTACATTCACTCCTCCTTCAAAATCCAGTAGTTTCATGGGAATATGCCCCTGGTCATGATACATACAAACTACAACATCAAACTGTTTTTTATAAGCTTTTAAGAATACGGTATCGGGTGCTATGGGTCCCTCTACATTCATTTTCTCATTTCTTGCTTTCTCAACAGCCGGTTTGATTTCCATAATATCCTCACGGCCAAAAGACCCGTTTTCACCCGCATGTGGATTAAGACCTGCAACAGCAATCTTAGGATCATCTTGATAACTTTTTAGAGCTTCATATGTCAGCTTGATAACATTATAAACTCGCTGTTTTTTTACTTGCTTAATGGCCTCTTCCATTGATACATGAGTATTTACGTGGGTTACCGTAAGTTTCTCGCCAACAAGCATCATAGCATAATTATCCTGTCCACAAATATTTGCAATCAGCTCAGTATGCCCGGAAAAATTTGGATCGCTCAGCCGTGTGGCTTCCTTATTCATTGGAAGTGTAAGCAAAGCATCAATTTTACCTTCAAGCGCAAGTTTTACTGCCTGTTCTACATAGCAGCGGGCTGCATAACCGGATTCTTTTGAAATATGCCCCATTTTTAGCTGATCTTTTGTTAACAACTTCAAATCCAGCACATTAAAAGATCCTTCCGATACTTCAGATAGGTTAGTGATTCTTTTTAACGGGACATTATATCCTAGAAGACTATTACAATATTCAATTATTTCGTAATCGCCTACAAGAACAAAATTATCATCTATTTCACCATTTTTAAATGCTTTTATAGCTAACTCCGGCCCTACACCGCTTGCATCTCCCATTGTGATCCCTATCGGCATGTTTATATCTTCCTTTCCAGATACTTCTGTATTTTTAGCAGTATATCCTTTTCACCAAATCCTCCAGCCTTAGTGATCAATGTCATCTCTCCATATTTACCTGCCATTTTTGACACAGCCACACCAGGAACAATTTCTTCCAGTGGTTTTAGCGCAACACATTCTATAGCCTCCATTACGCGGATTGCCGTATCTCCTCCAAACACAACGAGGGTACATGGAATGCCCGATGAAAGAATCTTTTGGGTTAAGTTCCCTAAGTTTTCAGCTATTTGGAGGGAGTTGACCGCCAAATCCACCTCATTCTTCTGATTGATTGTTTTGATGATAATCTTACCACTGGCAGTTATTTTCCTAAGGATTTCTTTAATTAACTTTTTGCCTTCCGAGGTCTCCCAATACTCTTTGCTTCTTTTTTGTTCCGAAACAAGCAATATGCTTTCAAAATTATATTTTTCGCCAAATTTAACCTGCTGAATGGATTTTTCATTGATAGTTCCGCAAATAACCAGTATATTTTGGGACTTGATTAATTCCAGGCCGCTATTTTTCTCAAAATCAATTAAATCCGACAGCTGTTCCGCAAATCCTGCGCAGCCGGCAGTAATTGATAGTTTATTTGCAGATTTCAGGATGCTGCCTATATTAGCCAGCTCTTCCTCTACCCGTGCATCAAATATATAAACCATATTTTGTTCTTTCAGATCGACCGTTAATTCTCCTCCATTAACAATAACTACGGTCTTGACATCCGCCTGTTTCGAGATAATTTCCGGAATATAACTTGTTTTTATAGGATTCAGCAGATCATTTGCATAAAAAGTTTCATGGAGCGGTACACCGTCAACAAGTTGCCTACCATTTACAGTAGTTCTCCCCATCTTCGGAAATGCCGGGACATACATCACAGGCATACCTTCCCATGCATCAATTATCGCTTTTAGTTCCGCCCCAATATTTCCTCTAAGTGTTGAATCCGTTTTTTTGTACACATATTGTATTCCATATTCCCTGGCTCTTCTTGTAATATCGTACACTTTCTCATAAGCTTTGTCAGGAGATATATGCCTACTTTCTGTATCAACCACCAATACCTCTATATCCTGTTGTATCGTATCAAAATCCAAATCAATACGAGTACTTACAAGAGTATTAATTGCATTTTTTGAAAACTGCACTCCCGTATCCATTGCCCCGGTAAAATCGTCCGCAATTACTAACAATTTCATTTAATGCATCTCCAGCTTAAAATCTTTTAACAAACCCTGCTCATTAAATATTTCTTCAAACTCTCCCATAACTTCAATATAGTTGTTACCTTTAATTTCCTGATAAACATGCTGTGAGACAAAGAGTTCTCCCAGGCGAAGAGTGTTTTTTATTCGTATTATTCTGGCATTTTCGGGGTTTATTGGTCCACAGGTCCTAAGAGCATATTGTACAGCCTTTTTGTCTGTATCAGCAACAATTGGCATTTTACCTCTTTCAAGAAATGTACTTGTCAATACATTCTCATAGGTTGCGTTAAAATTGATCTTATCATAAAGCCTTTTGGTAATAAAATCTGCAAGCCCCATACCAAGTGCATTCCCATGTGAATTTTCGGTCAAGTCCATTACAACAATATTGGTTATCTCAGGAATTTCCGGTTCTTTTTCATTTTGAATCTTTATTCTCCCGATTATATTAGGGTCAAGGCCCGTGCCTGTGATGTCCTTGCCCATTTCATCTACAATGAGAAGGTCCAGTTTTTCTACAGGAAGCCTAGGCATATTTTTTCTGCAGATATCCAAAAGCTTGACCTCTTCTTCTTCCATTACTTCAGGCCGTACTGCTTTAATAACCGTTGTCTGGTCATAAGCATTTTCAACAATTCCGATTCCTAAAACTATTTTGGCATGCCTCAATATATGTTTGGCAGCGATCGGTACCATTTCCCTCAGTCCCTGTACGCCATATCTGTGCATTTCTAATGCTTGCCTGTGTTTTCCCAATCCGATTACACACATTTTCAAAAGTCCGCTCTCTGTATTTCCATGAAAATCCGTATGGACTTTTACCCGGTTAATTACAATGATATTGTCGGCCTCATAAGCATAGCGGTCAATAAAAACCTTATGACATAGATTTTCCTGCGGTAACTCTATAACCTCCATTGAAGACCTTATGGGTACGCCGATATATTCTTCGGTGATACCATAGCTTTTAAGCACTTCCCTTTGCCCTTCGGCAATAGCTCCTCCGTGACTTCCCATGGCAGGCACGATAAAAGGATTTGTACCCATTGCTTTCAGATACATCGTGGTGGCCTTTACTATCCGATGAATATTATTTATTCCTCGACTTCCAACGGCAATTGCAATGTTAGAGCCCTTTGCAAATTTTACTTTTGATTTCTGGATTTCACGAATTACCTCATCTTCGATATTTGCGATATATTCATTTGGAAAATTCTGTTTTATTCTAATAAGTTTTGGAGTCATTGATAAAAACCTCACTTCCTGAAAAACAGATATACAATTCTATATACCGGCCAAAGCATAATCTCATAACCCAACTTTTGATTTCCATCTTGCCATTTTTGAGGCAAGCATGACTGCTTTTTCCATAGGTTCAATACTTGCTATTCCTTTACCAGCAATATCAAATGCAGTACCATGCGCGGGTGTAGTGATAACATAAGGGAACCCAGCCGAAACCGTCACTCCCATCCGGAAATTCATCAATTTAAGGGCAATTTGGCCCTGATCATGATATAATGTTGTAACTGCATCATAAATACCTTTAAAGGCATTAATAAATATTGTATCTGCCGGATGCGGCCCCATGGCATTAATACCTTCAGCTTTCGCCCTATTGATTGCGGGAATGATTACATCAATTTCTTCATTTCCACATAATCCGTTTTCACCTGCATGAGGATTTAGTGCTGCTACGGCAATTCGTGGATTATCGTATCCCGCTCTTCTTAATGTGCTATATGCAAGTCGAATTGCCTCTATTAAAACTTCTATCGTCAAATGGCTTGAAACGTTTTTGAAGGGAATATGGCTAGTGGCCCTGGAAGTCCACAAATCATTCACCACATTCATTTCCCCATATACACCTTTCCATTCAAGAAAATGAGCCATTAGATTTATCTCAGACTCAAAATCAAAGCCGCCACATTTTAGAGAGGCCTTATTAAAAGGAGCATATACAAACCCTTCAATAATTCCAATCTTACATAAGTTCAGAGCAGTCAAAATCGCCTCTCCTGTTGCATGTCCTGATTCAGCATCAACTTTAGCAAGTTCAATCGTTTCTGGGTCAAGATTCTTCATGTCAATGATGGATATATTATCGCTCCAATCAATTCTGGATTCGTTTTCTACAATGTTTATTGGAAATTTGGCCCCTGCAATTTTCATTCCCTGTTTTAATACACGAACATCACCTATTAATAATGGTCTACAGTATGATTCAAATCTATTCCGTTCACACATTTTGGCTACAATTTCCGGCCCAATACCTGCCGCTTCACCCAACAAAATTCCTATAATCGGTTTCATAATACCTCATCCCTTCTTCCAAGTCTAATATTCACATTCTCTAATTATCAGTTTCTTTCGTACTAAGGTTAATAGTTATTTCACATTCAATTCGGTTGCTTTTATTTTCATTTCGGACCTAGCTTTTGAAAACATATAACAGTACAGATATAAGAAAGCTACATAAACGTGGCTCCATTTTAACCGATGAATTTTCGATTGCATCGACCAGGCCAGGGTGAATTTGTATTTGAAAAGATTTGAAAAGATAATCTACTGTTAATTATACTTTGAGGAAATAGCAGAAATATATATGCATATTCTATAATTTGGTGTAGTTTATATTGTTCTTTCGCGGAACTCTTTCGGGGTCATTCCTGTATATTTTTTGAAAATTTTACTAAAATAATGTGAATCAGAATACCCAACGGCGTAAGCGATCTCATAAATCTTATATTTTAAATCCGTTAAAAGTTCTTTGGATTTCTCGATGCGGTAGTCAGTAAGGTAATCCATAAATCCAATACCAGTTTCATCTTTGAACACCGCGCTAAGGTAGTTGGGCGTGACGTAAAGCAAATCCGCCAAGATGCTAAGGGTAAGGTTAGTATCAGTATATTTCTCAGCGATCAGTTTCAATACTTCATTGACTATTTTGTTATGATGCTTATACTTCTTTTTTCTTTGAACGATTTCACACACATCTATAATTGTATTATTTAACCATTGGTATAGAGCATCTTTCGATTTCATCTGGGATATTATTACCCAGGGGTCCTGAGAGGCAAACAAACGATGCGGTTTCTCATGAATTTCCACCATGCATTGGATTAAAAAATGAGACATTTCAAAACTGAATCTTTTAAACAGTTCCAGAGTATAATTCTTTCCCAACAACGTATTCCAAAGATTATGCAATACATCTTGCATTTTTTGGCTGTCTCCAGATTTTAATGTTCTTAAAAGTTCTTCTTGGAATTTTAAAGAGTAATGATGATTTTCTTCAGCAAAAAAATCCATCTCATCAGAGTTGATTTCTGGAATGACTTTGGAGGCTTTTTCTAGTTGACTCAATCGAAATTCCACAGCATTTTTAGCGACATTCTTCAATATATCCGGATCGATCGGTTTTAGGATATACTCAAAGGCGCCAAGTTTGATAGCCTGTTGGGCATATTTAAAATCATCATAAGCACTCAATAAGATAATGACTGTGGAAATGTCAATGGATTTAATATTTTTGATGAGTTCCAAGCCGTCCATATTCGGCATTCTAATATCGGTGATCACTATATCAGCCTGATTTTTTTCAAAAATATTCAATGCTATTCGCCCATCTTCAGCTTCTCCAATTAATTCTAGGTTCAGTTCATTCCAATTGATAAAATGAGTAAGACCTTCCCGGGTTATATTTTCATCATCAACGATTAACAACTTAAGCATTAAAACACCCCTTTCAAGAAGATTTTACGGTAATAGCTTTTGGATGTTTAAATTTAGAAGCCCATTTTTACTCAACATATGGATGGTGTATGGAAACAATAGATTCACATCCCTCAACACGGTAATGAACTCCAAATACATCTCCATAAGTAAGCTTTAACTTTTGGTTGACATTTCGAATGCCATGACCTTTATGTTTTTCGCTTTTCGTAAGAATGTCATTAATGTTATCCAAATCTACTGGTATTCCGTTATTGATAACTTCCAAGATAATCTCCGAATCTTGGCGGTAACCTTTGATGATAATATAACACGGATTCGAGGCCGCTTCGATACCGTGAATAATGGCATTTTCCACCAAAGGTTGGATAATCAGTTTTGTCACTTTGCAATTCAATATTTGGGGGTCAATATTAAAATATACTTCAAACTTATTGGAATAGCGGATCTTTTGGATCGTCAAATAGCTTTCAACCTGTTTTAGCTCTTTATTTAATTCAATGATATTTTCACCTTCATTGATACTGTATCTGAGGAGGGAAGCCAAGGATGTCACCATTTTACTAATATCCTGAGCATGATATTTTATGGCCATCCAGTTGATTGCGTCTAGAGTATTATATAAAAAATGCGGGTTTATCTGAGCTTCCAATGCTTTGAGTTCAGCATCTTTTTGTTTAATCTTGGTTACATAAACATCTTGAATTAAGGATTGAATCTTTTTGACCATATAATTAAAACTATTGTAGAGTATTCCCACTTCTCCTTTAAGCGATGTTTCCATATGCATGTTTAATTCCCCGCTTTTTACTTCCTTCATGGTTTGGGCAAGCTTGATGATTGGTTTTGAGATATTTAATGAAAGCGATAATGACATGATAAAGGCAAGGATGATAATGAAAACTACCATAAAATAAATCGTTCTTTTTAAAGAATTCGTTTTTTCAAAGAGGTCGTCTATCGAGATCAGTGAAACAACTCTCCAATTGGTTTCCGACAACGAATGGCTAATCAGTATAATGCCTTTGCCATTAATCTTGAGATGTTTTGTTTCAAAGTTTTTATTGAATGACAGAGTTTTCGGCAAATTTAGGTTAATCCGCTCAGGGTAAATCGGATGAGCTTTTTCATTAATCAGATAAACCATACCGGTTTTTCCGATCCTTATCTGATATAGGATTAATTCAATTTGAGATAGATTGACCCCCACGGAGACCACACCCAAGATCCGTTGTGGATCCTTCAAATCGTTAATGGCTCTTGATACCGAAATTTGAGTAAATCCAAATTGGTCTGTTACATACCAGTATAATTTCCCTTTTTGACGGAGAGTTTTCTCAAACCAATCCTGATTTTGAACCAATTTATATGACATGATGTCATTGGTATTATTAAATGGAGAATAATTGTATTCATTTAAGGCGTAAATTTGAATAGAAGAATATTTCTGATTGTAGATTCCGTTATTTAATATCACATTCCTCATGACATTGAGTTGTTCATTTAGGTCCATGTTATCACGGGGAGTTCTAGATAAATTTTTCTGGATCATGTCGTTCTTCGAGATCAGTAAAGCGGCGCCTTTTAGGTTTTCAAATATAGTTGAAACATTTTGCGAGGCTTGATCCAATGTATTTTGAGTAGAGTGATTAATCTCCTCATTTATGGTATACGTGGTGATATTCGTTATCATGATAGATAGAATTGATAAAGGGATAACGGTTATCAATAAATAAGATAATAATAATTTCTTAAACAGCATTTTATTCTCTACTTTCTCACATTCTACCATTCGCGAGACACTGTCTAAAAATGCTAATAACCCAAATTCCAATCAACAGCCAACCATTCCCAATTTTCTGCAAGCAATGCGCGACTTCATATGCCCCGGTGAGCCAAGAAAGATTTCATTTTTCTGCCCGTATCAGGGGTCTTATTCAAAGAGTATGTATTTTCATTATTATACATCACGGTAGAAATGTAAATATATTGTTAAAGCAATAGTGTGGAAAATAACACTAAATCGTAGAAATGTAGCGTTAAATTCCAGAGGATAATATTTTAAAATAAAGTTAATAAAGTCAAATAACAGGGAGGAATGTTGATGTTTACCAAAAAATGGATTGCCAGTTTTGTTTTCCTGGTACTACTCGTATCCATAGTATCCGGAGCTGTATCTATGTGTGATGCAAAAGCGGAAAAATTAGTTACCATTACTTTTGCGCCCCAAAAAGATATCACTCCAGCTACAAGAGAAATTATCGCAGCTTTCGAAAAAAAGTATCCCAACATCAAGGTGAATTTTCAGGAATTACCCTCCGGTTCGGATCAAACGCACAATACTTATGTAACAGCACTGACAGCTGGTGATTCAAGTGTGGATGTTTTACAGATAGATATTGTTTGGCCAGCGGAATTCGCAGCGGCTGGATGGCTTCTACCCTTAAATAGCCGGTTGCCCAAAACGGAACAAAAAAAGTTTTTACCGGGACCTATTCAAGCTGTAACATTTAACGGCAAAATTTATGCGGTTCCCCGCTGGACCGATAGCGGACTTCTGTATTACCGAAAGGACATCGTGAAAACTCCGCCCAAAACATGGGACGAGCTTATTCAAATGTGTAAGGAAAACATCGGCAAGAACGGAATCAAAAATGGGTTCGTTTTCCAAGGCAATCAATATGAAGGCTTTGTTTGTAACATTCTGGAATTTATCTATGGTAATGGCGGTTCAATCATTACCGGTAAAAAAGTAACCGTCAATTCACCCCAAGTAATCCAAGCGCTTCAGTATATGAAAGATATTATTGGCCAAAACCTGACGCCTCCGGGTATCACTACTTATAAAGAGAATGAAACAGTCGTAGTATTCCAGCAGGGCGGTACTTTATTCATGCGAAGCTGGACTAATGCTTGGGCCCTCTTGAATAAGGAAGAATCGCTGGTAAAAGGGAACGTCGGAGTGGCGCCGCTACCCATTGGCAAAAACGGCAAAGAAAGCAGTCCGACTCTTGGGGGCTGGAATATGGGAATTAACCGCTATTCCAAGCATCCGGACGAGGCCTGGAAATTCATTCAATTTGTAACCGGTGAAGAAGGCCAAAAAATTGCCGCACTGACGGGGGGAAGACTTCCTACCAGGAAGGCATTATATGAAGACAAAGATATCGTAGCGAAAAATCCTTTCTGGAAGGACTTTTATAATGCTTTTTCAACAGCCAAGCCCCGTCCGGTAAGTCCGGTATATCCAAAAATTTCCGATACAATGCAGATTAATTTTCATAAAGCAGTCAATGGACTCATTCCTATCAAAGAGGCCGTTTTAAATGTGGAAAAGGATCTTCGCCAGATTGTAAATTAATTATTTTTTACAAGGCAGTGGTGTCCAGATTCATGGCACCACTGCCTTTATCATGAAAATCCCGAATTAGGAGGTATAATATTGAGCGTTCTTTTAAGTAAAAAAAAGAGTTTCTCCAATTATAACGAGTCGCGACTTGGATATCTGATGATTGCGCCGGCAATGATTTGTATCCTTACTGTGGCAATCTATCCATTATTCCAGACATTTCGCTTAAGTTTGTTTGATATGCAACTTCAATTTCCAGCCGATACCAAGTTTATCGGGTTGGGTAACTATCTAAACATACTTAGTGATATGCGATTTGCAGATGCTCTGGGGATTACTGCAATTTTTACCGGAACATCTGTGGCATTAGAACTCTGTATTGGAATGATCATGGCACTATTGATGAATAGAGCTTTTAAAGGTACCGGAATCGTAAGGGCAGCAGTTCTGGTGCCATGGGCTATTCCGACCGCAGTATCCGGAATGATGTGGTCCTTTATCTATAATGATCAGTTCGGAGTATTAAATGATATCCTAACAAGGCTCAAATTGATACACAGCAATATAGCCTGGTTAGGCACAACCGGGTCCGCTTTGGGCGCAATTATTTTCACAGATGTTTGGAAGACTGCTCCTTTTATGGGGTTATTACTGTTAGCCGGATTAAAAGGCATACCCGATGAAATCTATGAATCGAGTAAAGTAGATGGTGCCGGGGCTATTCGCCAATTTTTCCAAATTACATTACCACTACTAAAACCCGCTCTTTTAGTCGCCCTGATCTTTAGGACCATGGAAGCATTTAGAATCTTTGATCTAGTCTTTATAATGACCGGTGGAGGACCCGGAAATACTACCGAGACCCTGGCAATCTATACTTACAAAACATTGTTCCGTAACCTTGACTTTGGCCTAGGATCTGCAATGGCGGTTATGCTCTTTTTCTTTGTATTCCTATTGGCAATGGCCTATATCAAGATATTAGATAAAGATACATTAAGGTAGAGGAGCAATAAAATGGGAAACTCAATATCGAAGTTGAAACGAATGTCGTTTTATATATTTGTAACCTTATTTTTGACGTATATATTATTCCCCTTTTTGTGGCAGATTGGAACTTCCTTGAAGCCTCCTCAAGATTTATGGAAAATACCGCCTCAATGGATACCAAGCCAATTTTATTTAGGCAATTTCATAGGAATATTTACAAAAAGACATTTTTTGACTTATTTACAAAATAGCTTTATCATCGCTTGTTCTACTACGGTGATTAGCGTCTTTATCTCTTCCTTTGCGGCATATTCCTTAGCGAGGTTAAAGTTTAAGGGAAAAGTCCTGATATTATCTCTGGTCCTTTCGATATCCATGTTTCCGGGAATCGCTATCGTAAGTCCGTTATTTTTATTTTTAAAAAAATTGAGTCTTTTAAACACATACTGGGGACTAATATTAACCTATACCACTTTTACTATTCCGCTTTCTTTGTGGAGCCTGAACGCATTCTTCAAACAGATTCCTTTTGAAATGGAAGAATCGGCAAAGATTGACGGAGCGACGCCACTGCAGACATTTTTTAGAATAATTTTCCCACTAGCAACGCCTGGGATGTTTACTTCGGCAATATTGACGTTTATAACGGCTTGGAATGAATTCCTGTATGCACTAGTATTTAATACTCAAGATGCAATGAAGACCGTACCTGTTGGTATCGCTACATTTCCCGGTGAATATGAACTTCCATGGGGCGATATCGCGGCAGCATCGGTAGTGGTTACCATCCCTTTAATCATTATGGTGCTTATATTCCAAAAACAAATTTTGTCTGGGTTAACTGCTGGAGCTGTAAAAGGTTAAAAATCCACCCCCTTCAATTACCGGTAGCTTGTTAAATGCAATGATGTGATTTTATTGATTTCACAAGAATAAAAAAAATCCTGACAATCTGTCGGGATTTTTTGTTGAACATCCAGTATGGGTAATATTTCGAATCGGGAAAACACTAAAGCATTCATCATATAAAAAACATAAAACTTCTCCATTGGCTGTTACTCAGATACTTCATGGAAAGGAACAATCATCTCCTCTTCAGATTAATTGAAGTAGAGGGGAACCAAAGGCAGATTGTGCATTCTCAGTAATTCAATTGATAAATGCAAGCTTCATACGTTTTAAGATGCATAGACGGTTGGAGGCTATTTTTTACGTTATAATTGCCAATTAAAATTTTCGCTCCGGCCCATGGAATATCAGCCGGCATCTTAAATTCAACATCATTTTGAAAAAAATTAAGGAGAATTAAAAACTTTTGTCGTTCTAAAGTTCTGACATAGGCAAAAATATTTTCATCATCGGGATATAACAATTCACAGTCTCCATAAACAAAAACTTCATATTTCTTTCTAAGTGCAATGAGTTCTTTATAGTAATAATATATGGAATTCTGATCTTCCAATGCTTTTTTGACGTTAATCTCTGTAAAATTAGGATTTAGATTCATCCATGGGGTACCATCGGTAAAACCGGCATTTTCAGACTCATCCCATTGCATCGGCGTCCTGGCATTATCCCGGCTGGAAGTGTGAATCCGACTCATAATCTCCCATGGGTTTTCTCCTTGGGATAGCTTTTCTTCATAGTAGTTCAACGTTTCTATATCCCGGTAATCTTTAATTGATTCAAAATTAACATTGGTTATACCAATCTCTTCGCCTTGATAAATATAGGGCGTGCCCGGCCATGTTAAAAGTAACGTGGCTAACATTTTGGCCGATTCTATCCGGTATGCTTGATCGTTTCCAAATCGCGAGACCATCCGTGGCTGATCATGATTATTCATATAAATAGAATTCCAACCGTTTTTTTTCAAAGCATTATGCCAGTCCCAAAATATCTTTTTAAGCATTGTCAATTTCCAAGGGCGCGCTAAAAGCTTATTTCCAGGAGTACGATGCATATCCATGTGTTCAAAATGAAAAATCATATTCAACTCTTTACGATCTTCATTCACATATAGACCTGCGATATCTGATGTTATTCTTGGCCCTTCACCAACAGTCATTACATCATACTTGCTTACCGTTTCCCGGTTCATTTCCTGAAGAAATTCATGAATTCTTGGCCCGTTTAAATAATACCGTGAACCGATACGCCGTTGCCCATTTAAAGGAAGAAGATCATCGGGGAAATCTTGGTTTTTTGAAATGCAGTTAATCACGTCCATCCGAAATCCGTCAATCCCTTTTTTTAACCACCAGTTGATCATTTTATGGATGTCTTTTCTCATTTCTTCATTTTCCCAGTTTAAATCGGGTTGCTTATCTGCATAAATATGGAGATAATATTGCCCAGTGGCGGCATCAAGCTGCCATGCTGAACCGCCAAACGCAGAAACCCAATTATTGGGCTCATGTCCATCTTTGCCGTCTCTCCAAATATAATAGCCACGATACGGGTTATCCTTTGACTTTCGCGATTCAATAAACCAAGGATGCTCATCGGAGGTATGGTTAACCACCAGATCCATAACAATTTTAAGCTTTTTTTGATGGGCCTTAGCTAACAATTCATCAAAATCAGCCATAGTCCCGAACTCATCCATAATATCATAATAGTCGCTAATATCGTAACCGTTGTCTGCGTTGGGAGACTTGTAAATTGGACTTAACCAAATGATATCAATACCTAGATCATGAATATAATCTAATTTTTCAATTATACCTCTTAAATCGCCAATCCCATCGCCATTACTATCTTTAAAGCTCCGGGGATAAACTTGGTAAACAACAGCTTCTTTCCACCAAACGTTTTTCATAAAAACCCCTCCTATTACATTGCAATTTTAATAATACATTACGTAAACGGAGGAAATATATATGAATATTCTACAATTTGGTGTATTTTATATTGTTTCTTCGTGGAACTCTTTTAAAGTTATGACTATGGCCTTTTCATTTTCTTGAACTTTAAGGCCTGAAAACTATTTTAATGGCTGTATCGTCCTTATCGGCAAGTTCAAAGCCTTTTTTTATATTTTCCAGCTTAAACTGGTGTGTTATGAGTGAATGGATATCAATATGTCCTTGAATTACTGGACGAAGAACCTCCGGCGTCCATACATACCTTTCTCTCCAGGTGTGATGCACCAAACATGTATTGATAAACTTGAGTCCATCATCATGCCAGCGACTGATGTTTAATTGAACAGGCCCAGTAACCCAACTATAAAAAACCAATTTACCGTTATGTTTTATTATTTCCGTCGCTGTATTAAATGAACTTTCGCTGCCCGCTGCTTCTATTACCAGATCGGCTCCTTTTCCATGAGTGGCTTCCATAATGATATCTACAGGATTTTCTCTTAATGAATTTATAGTAATATCAGCTCCCAGCTTTTTGGCAAACTCCAGTTTGCCATCAAGCATGTCAATAACGGCTACTTTATCGGCGCCTTTTTTCTTCAAGCACTGAGCAATAATAAGACCGGCAAATCCGCCGCCCATCACGACTGAAAAATCGCCCAACTGGACTTCCGAATTCATACCGGAATACATGGCACATGCTACAGGTTCGCCCAAGCTTGCAACGTCCATATCCAATCCCTCCGGTACTGGTTGCAACTGCCATGTTTTTGAAACAAAATACTCCGCGAAGTTATTATTCCATCCAAATGCTATCACTTTATCCCCAACTGCAAATTCAGACACTTTGGAGCCGATTCCAACAATCACTCCGCCGCTTTCGTGTCCTAGATAAAATGGAAATTTCGGTTCTTGTCTAAACTCCGAAGTTTTTGGGGGCATCTGCCCCCGATAGAAACTTTTATCCGATCCACAGATACCAATTAGATGATTTTTTACAATAACTTCATCTTCACCACATTGAAGTTCCCTTTCGATTAAGTTGATATCATAAGGGCCGTTTAATAAAGCAGCTTTTGTTTTCATTTCATAACCTGTCTTTCTGATTTTTTTATTCCGGTACTTTCAATAAAAAAAGCTCAACGAAAGTTCTTTAATATTGAATAATTTGATGTTTTCTTGCTGCATCCAAGATCATAAAATATAATGTTATTCTCCATTTATGTCAGACAAGCGATAATAAAATTTTTTAGGCAACCATTATAGTTTTACAGCAACCGGACTGCCTATGCCGATTTCATCTTCCGTTACGCGTGAATCATACGCCAATACTTTGACTCCCTGAGTGGAAGCACTGCGTAAAGCTTCGGCAAATTGAGGATCAGTTGCCCCATTGGGTTCAAACCAGGCAGCTCCTTCCATCTGAATCAGGAAAAAGATACACGCTTCATACCCGGATTTAACGGCTTCAACAAGTTCACGTACATGTTTCGACCCGCGTTCCGTAGGTGCATCCGGAAAGAACAAGACTCCGTCCCTTTCCAGGGTAACTCCTTTCACTTCGATAAATCCCTTAACCATGCCGCTTTCATAATATATATCGAAGCGGGAACTACCAAAGCGAAATTCTCTAGCAATCCGGGTTGGCGTCCCAAATTCCCACAGTTTACCTCGATGCAAGGCCTCATAAATGACCAGGTTCGGGGCCTGGGAATCGATATTGATAAGCCGGTCCTCTTTGTAAACCGCAACAAGTGAGTATTTGGTTTTCCGGCCGGAGTTTGGCAAGGATACCGCTTGCTCCAGAATCACCGGGACTCCATGAATAAGCAATTCTCTACAACGTCCGGTATTTTTGACATGAACCGTTTCAATGACGCCATCAACCAAAACATTAGCGATAAACCGGTTGGGACGTTCCAAAAAAACCCCTTGTTTAATCATCGTATAATGCATGAACGAATCCTATTCCCAAGTAATGAAACTCATTTGCTGATTTGAGGCTTGAGATTAATTTTAACACTTTTGACATAGGAAGTAACCCTTCCATGCTGAAAAATACATTAACTTTATTCAACTTTGATTCTTCATCCAGGATGGCATAAAGGGAAGATGAATTACTCTGAAAAATACGACTTTATCGACCTATTGAAGGGCATCGGTATTTTCCTGGTTGTCTGGGGACATACCATGTTTCCTCGTTCTGTCTTGATTTACTCTTTTCATATGCCATTGTTCTTTTTTATTTCCGGGTTTCTTTACAAGAATAAACCCCTGAAAAAATTCTTGTCCTCGAAAATCATCCGGCTCTATGTGCCTTATATCCTATTTACGATAGTATCCTGGACATTTTATTTGGTTATGCTTGGATTCCAGGAGCGGCAGGATCTAATCGGCCCTCATCTCCCCAAAATCCTCTCCCTTTTCAATGGAAGCGGAAAAAACGGCGGCAATGATTCCCTTTGGTTTCTCACCTGCTTAATGGTAGTCAATTTGCTGTTTTGGTGCCTGGATAATCTGCTAAAAAAAACAGGCTTGATTTTAACGGCCGTTCTGATTGGATCGGGTGTAGGTTATTATTTGGGGATAGAACGAATTTTTTTGCCTTTTAAAGCGGATGTGGCCTTCACAGCATTGGTTTTCTTTTTTCTAGGCCATTATTTCCGAACGCGGAATGGGTCGGAACTGATAAAGAAATGGAATTGGAGCACGGTAGTCCTTTTTTTAATTTTTTGTCAGGCACTTCATTTTTACCTGGCGCGTTTAAACATCAACCTGAGTGGAATTCCGAAAGTCAGCATGTTCAGTAACAATCTGGGAAATTATTTTCTCTTTTACCTGACAGCCATCATAGCGATTATGGGGTTGCTGGTTATCGGTTATAAAATCGGTTCCATTCATGGTTTAAATTTTCTGGGCCGCCACTCGCTGATCATTTTAGTAACCCATAAACCCTTGCTTTTTCTATTCAAATTCATGTTGAATTCTTACGTAGACACCGATTCACGGTTATACGGCATTCTGATTGCTACTTTCGTCATCATCCTGACCCTGCCACTGATTTACCTGCTGCAATTGAGGAACGCAAACCTAAACAAACCGTGGTTTCATAAAATTTGATTTCTCATTGGTGTTACCATGATATCGGATTGGGAATCGGGGAGAACTGCCGTAAATTCTATCTATTTCATTGTGTTTCATGGACATTCAGACTCCCTGATGTTTTTCTTGGTTGTTTTTTGGAAAAACAATGGTAAACTCTGTTCCCGTATCCACCTCACTTTTTACGCTAATGACACCACCGTGAGCTTCAACGATAGATTTGACAATGGTAAGACCGATCCCCGAACCTCCAGTAAGCCTATTTCTAGACTTGTCAGCCCGGTAAAAGCGCTCAAAAATGAAAGGTAAGTCTTCGGCAGGGATCCCGCATCCACTGTCACGGACAGTGACTATAACCCCCAAAAAGGATTCTTGGCAATTTACTTCGATAATTCCTCCGGACGGGGTATACTTTAAACTATTGGCGATCAAATTAATCAACAATTGACTCATCTTATCTCTATCGGCCCGTATTAACGCCCGATCACCTTTTGAAACCAATTCAACGCCTTTCTGGTCGGCCTCGGGTTCGAAATTCAGCAATAATTGGTTAATGAGTTCTTGGATATCAAATTCTTTTTCTTCCAGCATCAACTGGCCGCTTTCAAATTTGCTCAACCGCTCCAAATCTTTAACCATTCGGGAAATCCGTTTGACTTCATCATAACAAGTTTTCAGCCTCTGGTGATCCGGATCCCAGATACCGTCGAGCATCGCTTCTAAATGGCTCTGCAAAGTAGCCAACGGTGTTCGAAGTTCATGGGCCATATCGGCGGTTAATTGTTTACGCAAAGTCTCTTGTTTCCTTAAAGCTGCCGCCATCTCAGTCATAGCCAAATCAAGCTGGTTTATTTCCCGGATATTGTGTTGCGGATAATGCTGAACCTGGTAATTACCGCCGGAAATTGACTGGGCAGTTTGAATAACCCCTGAAATCGGTTTGCTAATCCTTTTGGCAGTCCATGAACCCGCCACCAAAGCAATCGTCAATGCTAATATAGCCACCCCGAAAAGCAGACGGTTCAGAGTATTAATAAAAAGCAGATCTCGATCCGTGTAGAAGAAGGGTCCATAGTAACCAATCTTAACACTCCCTACTTTTTTGAAATGATTCAGCAACTCATAATTTCGTTCAGTATAGCCGCCTTTCCAATTGGGATAACGACTTTGCATATTGCGGGCCATATGGACGATCATTTGCTGGCACATGCCACGATTATGGGTCATGGCATCCCAAATCATCCGCCCGCCGGTATCCCAAATCCGCAAAATCAGTCCTTGTTCCAGAGCGTTCATTCCAAGTTCATTAATGGCTTCGGTATTCCACCAACCGCCGGGATTATATTCCCGGCTGATGGCCGTAATCATTTGCATGTTAAGACGTTCCTGATTTTGACGGACATATTTACGAAACTGCTGTTCTAGCAAAAAGTTAGCCAGCACTCCGATAATCACCACCCCTATCAGGGCCACGAGAATATAGGATAAGGACAAACGATGCCGTAGGCTTAGTATCATCTATTCACCACCAAAACGATAACCCACACCATGGAGGGTCAAAATATAGAGCGGATTTTTGGGATCGGTTTCGATTTTTTGCCGCAAATTTTTGATATGGGTGTCAATGGTACGATCAAAGCCCTGATAATCCTCTCCCAATGCCAAGGTTAACAATTCATCCCGTGTAAAGGCCTTCTGAGGATACCTTACAAGGGACATCAAAATCTTATATTCATTGGGGGTAAGATTGACGATATTACCCTGCTTTCGAACCTCGTGTTTTAAGGCATCAATTATCAAGTCGTCATGATTAAACGAAAGATGCGCAGCAAGGGGCACCGCTTCATGAAAAGTCCTCCGGAAAATCACTTCGATTCGGGCCATCAATTCTTTGGGACTAAAAGGCTTGGTAAGATAATCATCAGCCCCCAGATACAATCCGTTTAGAAGATCCTCCTCCGCCACTTTTGCAGTCAGCATAATGATTGGGACTCGGGAGATCCGGCGTAGCCTTTGGCATACTTCTTCCCCCATCATATCCGGCAGCATCAAATCCAACACGACTAAATGAGGATTAACTTTCTGAAAAACTTCCAGCGCCTGCTGGCCGGTTTGGGCCTGAAAAGCCTTATATCCGCTATTGATTAAGTAAGAGGTTACCACTTCAATAATTTTAGGTTCATCGTCGACAACGAGGATTCTTTTTGTTTCCGCCAAATCAAAGCTCTCCCGATTTAATTTGTATATTGTAACTATTATTTGCTTTAAATTCTCTCAACGGTCAAAAATGGCTCTTTCAGCCAACATTCTTTTCCCACTCTTCTGCTTCTGACAATGAAACATCGGACATGTCCGGATCATCCTTGATTTTTGCCACAGCAGTCTTTAAGTGCTCACGGGCTGATTCTAAATCCCCAAGTTCATATTCAGCCCGGCCCAACCAGTAGTATGACTCTACCGGCCATGATAAATGCTGAATTGACCATTGATAATCATCTCTGGCTTTATCAAACTCTCCCTGCTCAAAATGAATACGTCCCATTAACAAGACCGGCTGGGTGGCTTTTAAATCCAAAGAGCGGGCCTTTTCCGCCGCTTTTAAGGCTTCTTCGAGTCTACCGACCTTAAATAAGGTTGTCGCCAAATTGAGATAGACCACATAACTTTCTGTTCCCCGGCGAACCAAGTTGGTTAACACTTCTACTGCTTTATCATAGTTGGCAGATTCCCGGTAGGCGATCGCCAGGAGAATCCTGGCATTCTGACCGGAACGAGGATGATCCAATTCGACAGCGGATTCTAAAACCGAAGTCGCTTCCGTCCAACGCTTTTGGCGAATATATATCGTCGCCAGCGACAAATAAGGTTGAAAAATTAATGGCTTGTAGCTGACTGCCTTGGTTAGCCATCTTTCCTTTTTCTGCTGGTTGAATGTGAAATGGCTCCAACCATTCCAAAAGACCCCAGGCGCCCATAAGAATACCCCCAAAACCCAAGCCGCCACCCCGGAAACCACCAACCATAAAGGACAATGGTAAATTACTGATAAAATACACCACAAAAGCAAAATCCATATTAAACTAGACTGCCAAAGCTGTTTAATCTTCACAACCGCGATAACCTCCTTGTATCTTTTTCCTATCCCTATTATAACTCTACCTTTGCCTTATTTTATCAAAAAAATTTGAAGTTCTGATGAAGATATCATGTTTACTTGCCTGTCTGCACCATTTATGGTAGAATAATTTCAAAACCTATCAATTTACTGTTCTTTATATGAAAGGAGTATTCACCTTGCAGATTTCTACACGCGGACGTTATGGACTTCGCGCGATGGTCGATATGGCTCTTCATACAACAGAAGGCCCTTTAGCCCTCCGTGTCATAGCTGAACGCCAAGGAATTTCCGAATCTTATCTGGAGCAAGTCTTTACCAGTTTACGCAAAGCCGGCTTAGTCAGAGCTTCCAGGGGTGCCCAGGGCGGTTACGAACTGGGGCATGGAGCCGCTGAAATTACCGTGGGACAAATTCTGCGAGCTTTAGAAGGACCGATTATTCCTGTGCATTGTGTGGGAGATGGCAATAGCAACGCTTCTTATTGTGAACGGGAAAAAATCTGCGTCACCCGCTCCTTCTGGGAGGAACTCCGTGATAAAATTAATGAATTTTTAGATAGTGTTACCCTTCAGGATCTGGCAGAGCGGGCCAAAACGGTTCTTCCCGAGGAACCCATGTATTTTATTTAAAAAAACTAATTAATCAAGATGCAGGGACTTCCTGGGACATTTCTCCATGCACGTTCCACATTGAATACAGTCGGAATGGAGCACTTTTCCTTGGGTTTTATAACGATGGACATCAATATTCATCGGACAACTTCTCGTACACAATTTGCAATCGATACAGCTAACTTGATTAAACCGAATCCCTCCATGCTCCCTTTTCAATGATGTTTTCTTAGCCGTAAACCCGGCCATCGTCCCCATCGGACATATCAAGCACCAAGCCCGATGGTTGAATACACTCCCAAGGATGACCGCCGCCAAAGTGGTAATAATAATCATTCTTACGAAAACACGGCCAACACTGGATATATCTCCCCACGAAAAAACCAATTGAATACAAAATCCCGCTAAAATCAAAACCAGAAAAGAAATCCGGAACCGGTTATCCCCTAATAGTGCGGGAATTTTATGTCTGAAACTCACCTTTGAAAGAACGACATCGTTAAAACTACCGCGGGGACAATAAGTTCCACACCACTTGCGTCCGTTGAAAAAGGCAACCACAATCGGAGCCAGCATGCAAATAACGGCTCCAATGCCAATAGCCGGGTAGATTAAACCCAAAATACAAAAAATAACGAGTATAACCCAAGCCCACTGATGAAGGAACCTTGAAAAGTGTTTCAATTTAAACAACCTCCGTTATGATTTAACCGCAGGGGTATTGTATATGATCATAAAATGATTTTGCAATTTTGTCAATCGTAATATTCAAATATTTGAATATATTTAATTTCCTTTTCTATACAGCGCCTTGAAATACAAGATATCCCAAGACCCGCCTCAACAGCTTTTTTGATAGCTTCGGTATTACCAAGCCCCATCCCCAAAATGATAAGCAATACCATTAAAATTCAGCGCATTTCCACTACTTCCCTGGGTCCGCTACCTTGTTCCCGCATGATAAATTTCTTTTTTGCGAGATCTTGGAAAGTGATTTTTTTTCGAGAATTCAAAGGGTGTTCAGAAGAGACATATCGGGGCCGGCACAACGACTGGGATATATGTTTTGAGGATCTTATGGAGGATTTCAGAAGCAATCCGGAAATTGAAGTCTCGATGGTCATTGAAAACACCCGGATTATTGCCGACTTAATTTAGAACATCAGATTGATTTCGCTTTTGTGAAGGGACAAGGTTGATTCACCGCCGTTTTTCTTCATGGATCCATAATCTTCATGATGCTTTCAATTTCATCCATACAGTCTTTAACATCCATCGCATTCATATAAGGGAAATGCCTTGACAATCCGAACCCCGGCTTGACAAGCAATTCTTTTTGTTCAGGAGATAATAATTTATCCCACTCATGGTTAAGTTTTTTATGATACGCTACACCCATCGTGCCAGCCCCCTATACTCGAATTATTTTTTAATAACAATGCACTCGTCGCCGTTTCGGGAAATCAATTTCTTTTTTTCCATCTCCTCAATTCTGGCTGTAAGGGTTTCCATGGATAAATTAAGATACCGGCTAATCGCCAAACACTTCATCTTCCCGCCGTGCCTAATCAAGACGGCAATGATTTTATGGTTCAAATGATCCTTCACTTTTTTTCGCTTATCGCCTGCAGTTTTAAACTCACCGAACAGAATGATAAAAAGTTCGATGAAGATTACAAAGTTAACAATAAAATCTCTATTTATAATCATCTCAGTGACTCCGCTTTATTATAAGTTAAAATTGCAATCATTCACTGAATAAAATCAAAGGTCCCCCGGTTAAGACCTGCACCGGGTTTACAAAAATACGTATTAACAATTTTCATCGCCAGCCGTTCCGCCAATTTCATACCGGTGTTGCCATTGGTCATAATCACTACCCCCTGATTGGATTTCTTGCTGACAATCAAGAAACTGCAATAGTAATAGTTATTACCCCAATGCCAAAAGAAGTCCCCATTCGGTGATTGTAAGATTCCAAATCCCAACCCCCAATAGATATTTGTTTGCCATTTGACCGTCGGCTGTAACATTTGGGCTACGGTTTCCGGTTTTAATAATGTCGGGCGAATCACTTCCTTGATAAATTTGGCCATGTCCCCGGGAGTTGAAAGTAAACTATACGCGGCATTAACCTCCTTTTTATCAATAGGAAAAGCCACGCCCGCTTCATGACCGGTGGCAATCAACGGTTGAAATTTCTTACTAAATGCAAAAGAACTTGAATTCATATCAAGGGGTTCAAAAATCACTTGCTTCATGAATCTTTCAAAAGGCACTCCGGTTACATTCACAATCACTTCTTGGAGATAGCGGAAACCGGCCCCGGAATATGAAAATTGACTCCCGGGTGTAAAATAGACTTTACGATCACCACCATCGGAATCATTGGAAAGCCCCGAGGTATGATTGAGAATCATTCGGAGGGTTATACGATTGGCATCTTCGGGCTTCGGTATATAAGGCCGTTTCAGGTAGTGATTCAACGGGGTATCCAAGGCGAGCTTTTCCTGTTCTACCAGAAGCATTGCAGCGTAAGCCGTTAATGTTTTGCTAAATGAAGCAGCCTGAAAGACCGTATGTACATCTGTCGGCTCTCCGGTCCGGGCATTTTTAACTCCAAACCCTTTCCGATAAATGGTTTTTTGGTCATCGAATATCACTATTGAAAGGCCCGGAACAAGGTGTTTATCCATTTTTTCCGTAATGTACGAATCTAATTTCTCATAATCCCGGCCTTCGTTGGGAAATTCAACCAATTTTGCCGTTCCGGCTATAATTACACTGATAAACACGAGTATCAATAAAAATAACCGCCGGGGTTTCTGTAATATAATTCGCCGTTGCCTGATTTTCATCATCGTCTTCTACCTAAAGTTATATGATTATCACTCCGTAAATGCTAAAAAGGAATCATTTCAATGATCCCAACAAACCGGATGAAGGTCCGGCTTGTTGGGATCTATAGGAGGTTCGGAAAAGGCTCAATCCATTCTTTATTTACTTGATTGTCTTTTCAAGAACTTGTTCTTTGGTAAGTACGGTTTCCCATTCCAAACCATCGACCCGGCGGTTATATTGCCAAGCTGTTTCATCATGGCCTTTTTGCACCGGGTAATCCTTGCCGTATGCATAAATAATAATCCGTTCTTTGGCGATGCCTTCTTTCACCAGGTAATTCTGAACCGCTTTAGCTCGTTTAGCAGTTAGTTCCAGGTTATATTTCCGGGAACCCCGCTCATCGGCATGACCGCCTAAAATGACATATAAACCGGTATTCTCTTTTAAAAGAGTCGAGTTTTGATTCAAAGTTGCCATTTGATCCTCTCGAATCGCTGCGCTATCGAAATTAAAGAAGATCGGTTTTAAAACCTGACTGATTTGAGCGGAGGTAAAGTTCTCCACTTGAAAACCATTTTCAAGCGAGAAAGTCTGTCCATCGGGAGTTGTTAATACCACCCGGTAGTCCCCGGCCTGCTTACCACTTAAATCAAAGAAGCATGATGCGTTCGTCTCATTTTCGACTTTCATGTTGGAACTAGTGATTTCGCCTTGTTTTCCGATCAGTTTAATTTCAAGGCCGCTCACAAAATGAGTACCTTGGATTTCCACGAAAACAGAACCGTTATTGGCTGCTTTGTTCGGAATAATCGTGGTAATTTCCAATGCCGGCTTTGAATCTTCAACCGAAGCCGGTGTAGGGGCCTGAGACTTCTTTCCCCAATTTCTAAGCAATTCAATCATTGCTGTTTGATTATTATCAATGGCAATTTGCAGAGCGGTTTTGCCGCCACTCTCCGTGGCATTAATATCAGCCCCATTTTCCAAAAGTAATTGGGCCGTATCAACGTTCCCTTTTTCCGCCGCAAACATCAAAGCGGTTTTACCATCCTGATCTTTGCCGTTAACATCAGCCCCTTTTTCAATTAATGTTTTGCCGATTTCGTTATGTCCTAAGTAAGAGGCTAACATTAAAATGGTTTTTCCATCATCCGTTTTTAAATCGGGGCTGACTCCCTTGTCCAATAGATTTACAACTTTTGGCAGATCGTTATTTTTGACTGCATCGACCATTGCTTTTTCATTGTTGGAACAGCCAGCTAAAAAAAGAAAGGCCACAACCATTAAAACCACTGTCAATTTGTATAACCACTTCATTACCGATCCCGCCTTTCGATAAGATAATCCAATAAATGAAACCAGGAAGTTAATGAATCCAATCCTATTACTGATTAGACTACATTGCCCTGATCAATCCACTTTCATCCAGATTGTCTCTATCTCTGGTAACGAATTGGATTTTTTTAACTTCGTTTATACTATATTATACTATTTTATATTTTGATGTCAAATTGTATCGTGCTATAATAATATGACATATTGCAAAAAAGGCAAAAGGGAATTAACAAACAAGCGGGAATATATTGAGTAATTATGAGGTGAACCGGATGATAAATGAGAGTAATGAAATATGGACTGTCAATGAAGTGGCTGATTATCTGAGAATGAACCCCATGACAATTTACCGTTTAGCCCAGCAGGGGAAGATCCCTGCTAGTAAAATCCTTGGTTGCTGGCGGTTTAAGCGGCAAGAAATCGAGTCCTGGATCAAGGCCCAGGAGTTTCAGCCGTCGAAAATTTTGGTCGTTGATGATGACCCTCTCATTGGAAGTACAATTAAAAACGCCTTATCGAAAAAACATACTGTGATCATAGCGGAGACTGCTTTTGATGCTCTTAAGGCCCTTGAAAATCAAAAATTTAATTTGATTTATTTGGATCTTAAATTACCGGATATGGACGGGTTGACTGTATATAAAAAAATTGTTGTTTCGGGCAAAAACATCCCTGTGGTAGTTATTACAGGTTCTACCGACGGAGAGTTGTTGTCAAAAATGGTCGCTGAGGGAGTTCAGTTTGTCCTCAACAAACCGTTTACCAAAGATGAAGTGCAGCAAATGTTAAGTTTCATAAAGGTGTGAAATCAATGGGCATTTCCAAAAAAAGCTTGATATGGGTAACGCTGGTGCTTTTTCTGATTGTGAATATTGGATTTCTTTATGTTTTTAATCCCATTCAAGCAAAGCCCAAAAGAGTTGGAGTGCTTTTTTATCAAAGCAATCCAACCACCCTTCGATTCTTAGCCGGACTGAAAACCAGTCTTGCCAAACAAGGTTATTATCAAGGAGAAAATTTGGATTTGGTGGTTGAAAACTTTCAAAACTCAACCCCGAAAGTTACTATGGCAACTCTACGCAAAATTGCCGATAAACGGGTTAAGGTATTGATTACCACCGGAAAAGAATTGACCATAACGACGGCCCATACTTTTAGGGATAAACCCATTATTTATACTTTAGTCTCCCGCCCTATTACAAAAAAGACCATGCAAACCATTATTGATGAGAAAAATATCACTGGAGTTTCTTACTTCACTCCCTATGACCGCACCTTAGAACTGGCTCAAAGAATCATCCCCCATTTTAAAAGACTTACTTTAATTCTTCCGCTCCATTCGGCCTGGCCGGATTATAAAAGGCTTAGTGAAGCCGCCCAAAAAATAGACATCCAGCTCAACCAAATCGCAACTCCTTTAACAGACTTGGAAAAAACCATTTTGAATTTAAGAGGCAAAACCGATGCCGTATTTTTGCCTTATGACATACAATTAATTTTCCGAGCAGGTTTACTTAAGGATGCCTTAAGTAAAGCCAGCCTTCCGGCAATTAGTAACAATCTCGAATATCAATCCGGTTGCGTTTTAACTTACTATGCCGAACCAGAGACAATGGGAGAAATAGCCGGCCAAATGGCGGTAAAAATTTTCCATGGCGCCAAGGTTAAATATTTACCGATCGAATTATCCAGTTATTATAAGCTCACTATCAATCAGGTGTTGCTTAAAAAACTAAATTTTTCAATCAATGAGGATGTTTTGAGTTATGCAAATGAAGTTATTCGATAAACAGTCATTACAACAAAGATTAACCTTTTATCCATTGTTTTGGTTTACCATTGGCTTATTTATCACCTTTGGTATCACGGTTACTTTAATTAAACAATATCTAGACAACTACCTAATGACTCAGATTATTGCCTATTCTCAACAAACCGCCAAAGATATCACCAACATCATCGACCATGACAAAGAAACCATCTCGGCTTTTCTCCTATCGGATACGATGCGGAATCTGGAACAGCCAGACCGGCTGAAGGTCGCTCTTGAACGGCTCTTGAGTCATAATAAAAATTTTTTGGAAGGTTACATTATTGATAAAAATGGCCATACCCTGGTTAGTGTTTCGCGGCTCCGGATTTTTTCCGAATCAAAGCCCGACTTTAGCAACAACCCTATTTTCGTAACGGCCAGGAATGATCAGATTGGACTCTCCGGTTGGGATAATTTTATAGAAGAAAACCGGCCCTTTTGGTATATGGCGATTCCGATCGAAAAATTCCCCGGTGAAGTAAGTGGGGTTCTGCTCGTAACCATTGATCTGCGCCGAATTGAAGATGCCATTCTCACCTCACAGGGTGCTAAATACGGCGGAACACCCATCTTAATCGATCATCAAGGCAATATTCTGGTTCATTTGGATCGATCCAAACTGGGGATTAATTGGAGCAGGCATCGAGTCGTACAAAAAATACTTCATGGCGAGATCGGTACCACCCAATATCACGATGAGCAAGGTCGTTATGTTCTGGCAGCCTATCAGCCATTAAACCCCTATAATTGGGGACTTATCGTTCAGGTTCCACCCGGGCAGACAATTTATGTCATCCGCGACAAAGTGATTTTGATTTTCAGTTTGATGATGATTGTTGTTTTTGTTGTTACGGGTCTTATTACTTATGCGGCTGCCGGGCGGGTTGTCATACCCATTAAAGAATTAACCAGAGCCAGTCAACGATTTGGTGAAGGACAAAAGCTTGAATACTCACCTGTTGACGGCAGCGACGAGATCGCCCGCTTATCATCGGCATTTTACGAAATGGCAGTTAGTCTCCAGGATCACGAAAAGCAGAGGGCTCAGTATATTTCAATGATTGCCCATGACTTGCGGAACCCATTAACTTCCATCACTGCGTTTTTTCATTCCCAAAATACCGAAACTACCGGTGAAAAAGAAAGGAACCTTGGTCTAGCCAAGTTAGAACAGGTTAACAGAATGATCGGGGATTTACTGGAATTTTCACGGCTTGATTTGGGAGAGATTCGTTTCAGTCCTGAGACGGTAAGTATAAAATATCTTTGTGAGGATGTACTGTCTGGTTATCAAGAACGAGCGGATAAGTTCAGGATCGCTTCTTTTTCCCCGGAAATCTGTGTATGGGCTGATCCTGTGCGTTTTCAACAAATTTTGCAAAACATTTTCGATAACAGTCTTAAATATACCCCGGCAGATAGTACTGTACATATTGATTGCAGGGTTCTCGGCGAGCAAATTGAAATTACAATTTCCGACTCCGGTCCCGGACTTCCGGTCGAAGTCATTCAAAATCTTTTTAAACCATTTCAAGCCAATTGTCGTCAACAACAAGGAAGCTACGGCCTGGGACTGGCAATTGCCAAGAAGCTGGCCTTACAAATGAATGGCGATTTAAAAGTGAAATCTGTCGGAGGCAAAGGTACTACCTTCCGGGTTTTTCTGCCGAAATCTTTCAATGATTGATTTCCAGATGCACGTAAAATCACACTGCTAGCAGTTAGCTTTTTTCAACATGATGTCCAGGATGATCTTATCGGCTTCCACTGTTCCCTGGTTTCCGAGGCGGCAAAGATTCTCAATGGTCTGTTCCGGATCAGTTTCGATAATCCCGTCAGTGGATTGGATTGCCACTCCGCGCATGGCAATGAGGGCTGATTGAACAGCCGCACTGGTACAAGTGGCGATCTTTAATGAACATCCGGGTTTAGCCCCGTCGCAAAGCATCCCGGTTACATTACCGAGCATATTTTGAATTGACGATTTAATTTCCTCAATGCCCCCTCCCAACAGGTAAGTGATACCGCAACTGGCTCCGATGGCGGAAATCGTCGCCCCACAAAGAGCTGACAACCGGCCGAATTTCAATTTAATATTGATCGTAATTAAATGACTGAGCGCAACCGCCCGGAGCATTTTTTCTTTCCCTAGATGAAGTCTCTCGGCAAAAGCAACCACTGGAAGGGTCGCCGATATACCCTGGTTGCCGCTGCCCGAATTACTCATAACGGGCATGACGCACCCCGCCATTCTGGCATCGGATCCGGCCGCCGTTAAGGCAACCGCATACGTGGGGGTATCATCGGACAAAAGCCCTGCATCCATATTCAATTTCATAATCCGTCCCACTTGCAATCCATAGGGATTTTTCAATCCTTCCATACCAATCTTCCGATTCATTTCAATACTTTTATCGATGATATCCAACTCCTCAACATCGATGAAACATACAAATTCCCATATGGAATCGAGGGTTAAGAATTTCATGTCTTCTGTTTCGTCCAGTAAAGCAGTGCTGCAAACCTGATTGTCTTTGAGAATCCGCCGATCCACTTCTATCAATACCACATTGGTATGGGTATCTTCCATGACGATCCTGGCATAAGACTCTGGGGTTTCAACAATTACTTCGATATATAATTTTTTAGGTGAATTGGCTATCTCTACGGTTACAATGCCCTCTTGAATCATTGCCTTTGCATTTTCAATATCCTCTTTGGTCAAGCCTGTCAATAATTCGAGACTGCGATCCGTATTGTGAGCCAATACTCCCAAAGCTGCCGCTAAATTGATGCCGCAACCGCCAGTTCCCGGAATACTCACCGCCATTGCATTTTTTATTACATTACTGCTTGCAAGAACCCTGATCCGAGAAGCCGATTTGGAGGTTAGCTGTTTGCCTGCCAATGCAGCAGCATAAGCAATGGCCACCGGTTCGGTGCATCCCAGAGCCATTACTAGCTCACGATGTAGAATATCAAAAAATTTAGTCTTTTCCATAATGAACCCTCATAAAAATGGAGGCTGTCTAAAACTCAATTTGCATCAATAAGAAATGCAATATCGGGTATCATCGGATATCCATATATTGCATTTCTTAATCGGGCGTGCGTTAACCCACGAATTTACTTTTAAGACAGCCCTTTTCATAAACACTTCGCTCTTTTTGGGGAATTTCCTGCTTGCGGGTTGATTATACCTTAGGGACTATACCCAAAACGTTTTTGGGGTGTTCTGAAAAGATTCAATCTTTAATCATTTCCAAAACACGGGAGGCCACTGAATCAAAGAATTCCGGAACAACCGCTTCTACCGCCTCTATTTTCCCATCATCAGCCATTTTGGCCACTTCCGGTACAATCGGCAATTGGCCCAAAAGTGCCAAGCCGGTATTGGCTGCTATCTGCTCCGCCCTGCTCGGTCCAAAGACCTCAATCTTTTTCTTGCAGTCGGGACATTCAATATAGCTGTAATTTTCAATAAAGCCCACAAGCGGAATACTCATTTGCTCAGCCATATGAATAGCCTTTTTGACGATCATTTCTACCAGTTCTTGAGGTGAAGTCACTACAATCATCCCGTTCAAGGGTAGTGATTGCATCACAGTCAACGGCACATCACCGGTTCCGGGCGGCAAGTCAATCAATAGATAGTCCAAGTCACCCCAAACCACCTCGGAAAAAAATTGTTTGACCACGCCCGAAATCATCGGCCCCCTCCAAATAACCGGTTGATCCTCCTTATCCAACAAAAAATTAATCGACATCATCTTGATGCCCAAAGTTGACTGAAGTGGTTCCAAGCCCTGCCCTTTATTAACCACCTGGCCCTTGACACCGAAGAGTTTGGGGATACTTGGCCCAGTAATGTCGGCATCCAAAATGCCTACCGAGAACCCCCGGCTGTGGAGTGCTGAAGCCATTAGCGCGGTGATTGAAGACTTTCCCACTCCGCCTTTGCCACTCATGACTCCAATAACATGCTTGAACTCCCCGAAAGGGTTTACGCTTCTCTCAAATATCCCATGCTTAACTGTAGTTTCATCCGACATCCTCTATACCCCTCATTCTAATCGTGCAAAGGTGCACGGTATTAAATTCAAAATTTTAAATTATGGTTCTCTGGGGATTTTTACCCTAAAACGTCAAACTCCCACCATGGACATCTTGGCGGTATTTATAGAGTGGCATGATCACCCGCCGAGCATTCCAAAATTTAATGGCAACCATGTCCTGTACAGCCTTGATCAGCAGTCAATTCCTTCAAGTCACCCTTTTTAAACTGGTCAACCACAGTTTTCACAGTATCCCCGGTTCCGATACATACCTTGAAACACCTTCTTCATCCAAAATTTCAATCGCCCTGCGCCCCATCCCGGTACACGCCACGGCTTTAATTCCTTTTCCGGCAAGTTGACCCAGGGGATGGCATTGGCCATGACTATGGTGCTGGTTTTGGTTGGGGATACTTTCCGTTTGATCGGTTGCCGTATCGGTAATTATAAAGTAGGGGCTCCCCCAAAATGTTCACTGACTTTCTCTTCCAATCCCCTTTGCCCGACCGTTGGAATACAAATCCTCATGATTCTTCCTTCGAAATTTGATTCGATGAGTTTTGAATATGAATAACCTCGTTGTTCATAAGGCCAGTAATCAATTTCCGCCGACCGCTAACAAGTAAACGTTGCACTGTACCTCGGGAAACTCCCATTTTATCTCCAGCGGCTGTTTGGTCAAGTCCTTCCAAATCACAAAGCCGCATGGCTTCAAACTCGTCCAGTAAAATAGAAGTCCCGTTTAATTTTTTACAGGGAAATGATACCGGCTTATAAAGGATCTCCCCGTCGAGGTGCCTACAACAACGTTTTTTTTTACACCGGGGCATTCCATCACCTCATCTTTATGTGCATATGCACATAATTAGTTTACTGCTTTTTTATCTTTTGTCAAGTACCAGCCGCAAGTTAATTTCTCCCGGGATGACAGTCACAACAGCCACTATCGCCATGCTTTTCCTTTGTTTAGAAAATATGGTTTCAAAGCCACCTTTTTTATCGATCCGAATGCTGTATCCAAAAAAGCGAGTATCAAAGTTCTATATGAGTATTCTCTCCGGCGCAGATGCAAAAATGACTATTATATGAGTTCCTGGGGATTTGATTCCCGCAACCCAGACGGCAGTCAAATTTAAAACCATCATTAACGAAACCTGCAATGGGGTAAATTGAGTCAATAACTTTAGACAACCCTTTCTTGTATATATCGTATTATTGTAATATAATAATTCTATTAAAAAGGAGATCCTCATGGAGCATACCAATGACTTTGAAACTTTAGCTTCCAAAGCAGAACTTTTAAAAGCAATTGCTCATCCGGTCAGGCTCTGTATTGTTCGGCGCCTCATGGAACAAGGCGAATGCAATGTCAACAAAATGCAGGATTGTCTTAAAATTCCTCAGTCCACCATCTCCCAACATCTCGGTAAATTAAGGGATCTGGGAATTATTAAGGGCAACCGGCAGGGTGTGGAAATATATTATCAAGTCGTAAACGAAGATATCCAAAATGTAGTCAAGGCTTTATTCTCTTAAGAATAAACTCTTTGATACCATCGTTTGTAATTTTTTTCACGGATCAAATGGTGAAGATGGGAATTTATTTTACACCTTAAATCATATTATCAAAATATAATAATATTAAAATTTATTTTTGTTGAAATGAACAAGAGGAGTGATTGTCATGGTGAAAAAAGTAGTCATTGTCGGCGGGGTTGCAGGTGGAGCCAGTACTGCGGCCAGGTTACGGCGTTTGGATGAACAAGTGGAAATCGTTCTCCTGGAAAAAGGTGATGCCATATCCTATGCCAACTGTGGGTTGCCTTATTACATCGGCGGGATTATCACCGACCGGGATGACCTTTTCGTGCAAACCCCTGAAGGCATGAAGAAACGTTTTAATATTGACGTCCGGGTTAATCATGAGGTTTTAAGAATCGATCCGGCAAAACACGAATTATTCATTAAAGATCTGCAACAAGGGAATACCTATGTGGAATCCTATGACCAGCTCGTCCTTTCCCCCGGCTCGAAGCCAATTGTTCCCAAGGCGCCTGGTGTTGATTTACCGAAAGTCTTTACGTTACGAAATATTCCCGATACCGACCGCATCAAACAATATCTGACGGATAACAATGTTACCTCCGCGGTCGTGGTCGGCGGGGGCTTTATTGGCCTTGAAATGGCTGAAAATTTGTCGGACTTAAACATTAAAGTATCCCTCATCGAAATGGCGCCTCAAGTATTGAACAATCTTGATTATGAAATGGCGGCTATGGTTCATCAGGAACTGCGAGGCAAAAAAGTCGACCTTATCCTTGGAAACGGCCTGGCTGCAATTAATCAGAATGATGAAGCCCTTGAAGTCGTTCTGAGCGGCGGACAAAAAATTCTTGTCGATATGGTCATCATGGCTGTGGGAGTGAAACCGGAAACCAAGCTCGCCGCAGAGGCCGGATTAACGATAGGCGCTACCGGAGCTATTCAAGTCAATCCAAAGATGCAAACCTCCGACCCCAATATCTATGCCGTGGGGGATGCGGTGGAAATCCAGGAAATCATCTCCGGAAAACCGGGATGGCTTCCGCTGGCCGGACCGGCTAATCGTCAGGGACGTTTGCTGGCTGATATTTTAGCCGGGCGGGATGAAAATTATCATGGGGCCCAGGGCACGTCAATTGTGAAAGTTTTTAACTTGGCAACCGGTTCCACCGGACTAAACGAAAAGGCTTTAAAAAAATGGAGTATTCCCTACTTAACCTCAATAACCCATCCCAATTCCCATGCCGCTTATTACCCGGGAGCTTCACCCCTCACGATAAAATTGCTCTTTGCTCCGGAAAGCGGGCAACTCTATGGCGCCCAAGTCGTCGGTTATGAAGGTGTCGACAAACGGCTTGATGTCTTGGCGACTGCCATCCGGTTCCGAAAAACGGTTTTCAATTTGATGGATTTGGAGCTAGCCTATGCCCCACCATTTTCATCGGCTAAGGATCCGGTAAACATTGCCGGTTATACCGCTGCAAACATCATAAATCAAGATGTGGACGCAATGAGTTGGGATCAATTGGAAAGCCACCCGCACAGCTTTTACCTGGATGTCCGGGAACCGATTGAAGTAGAACTGGGTACTCTACCTGGAGCTGTTAATATTCCCCTCCATGAACTCAGAGGACGTCTTGGAGAATTGCCCAAGGACAAGGAAATCATTGTAACCTGTCAGGTTGGTTTACGGGCCTACATCGCATCCCGAATCCTGCTTCAAAACGGCTTTACCAAAGTGAAGAATCTGAGCGGCGGTTATAAAACTTATCATATTGCAAGGCAGGAACAAAATTTTTTGGATGGGTCCGCAAAGTCCAAAATCGCTGGTGTTGCCCTTTATGCCCATCCCAAGGAGGAAAATACCAATATGGAAATTGTTAAAGTAAATGCCTGCGGCTTACAGTGCCCCGGTCCAATTCTGCAATTATATAACCGGATGCAACCATTACATGAGGGCGATATTCTGGAAATAACCGCTTCCGATCCCGGATTTGCCAATGATGTGGAGGCCTGGTGCTCCAGAACCGGCAACACCTTAATTCACCTAGACCGGGGGGCCGGTCAGATAACAGCCCGGATTCGTAAAGGAGCAACTGCCAAAGCTCCAACGGCGAATACAGCTTTACCGCAGGACAAAACGATTGTAGTTTTCAGCGGTGATTTGGATAAAGCAATAGCGAGCTTCATCATTGCGACCGGAGCGGCATCGATGGGCCGGCAAGTGACCATGTTCTTTACCTTCTGGGGGTTAAATATTTTACGCAAACCCAAAAAAGTGAAAGTTCAAAAAGGCCTACTCGATAAAATGTTTGGCATGATGATGCCACGGGGTTCATTCAAGTTAGGATTATCCAGAATGAATATGGGTGGCATCGGACCGAAGATGATTCGGATGGTGATGCGAAAAAAGAATATTGCCGCGCTGGAAAGCATGATCGGGGAAGCCCGAATGATGGGTATCAAAATGGTAGCCTGCCAAATGTCCATGGATGTTATGGGCATCAAGAAAGAGGAATTGATCGAAGGCGTGGAAGTCGGCGGGGTCGCTTCCTATCTGGCTGCCGCCGAACAAGGAAATGTAAATTTATTCATTTAAGTATTCATGCGATGGATTCATAAAGCCTAGCGCCCTTGATGGCCGCCGGTAATACTTTGGGAATGTTGCAACCAAAGTTGCCCGGCGGTCTTTTCCATTGAAATACGCTATTGGAGTGGCAAAAAAATGTCTCAACTTGTGGTCAAATATCCCGATAAATACTTATAAGACAACTTGATATTGGTGTAAAGGAGCTGCAACATGAAACTACCCTTCAGAAAACTTCAGGCGCCAACTCCCAATAATACTTTGCCCCAACCCATATTGGCACAACTCAGGAATATTAGTATTAATAAAAAACTCCCGCTGTTTATTATGTTCAGCATCGTTATTACTGTCTTCCTAACTGTCGGAACCACTCTTTTATTCTTTTTACAACACAATAATACCGTCGCTGAAAAAAATGCCATCAACGGAATGAACGGCCTGAATCTTTCCCTCGATGAATACAAGAATAAAGCCTTAAACTATGCATCCATTTTTGCCAGTCATCCCAGTATAGCAAAAGCAGTCGCTGAGCATAATACATCATCCCTGTTGAACCATTTAACGCCCCTGACTAAAAAAGCTCATATTGATTTTGTAACGGTTACGGATGCCCACGGTATTGTACTTGCGAGGACTCACGAAGCTTCGAACTACGGAGACAGTATAACAAATCAGTTGAACGTGGAGATGGCTCTTAAAGGGGAAGCTTTTGCAACCATTGAAAAAGGGACGGCCGTTAAAATATCGGCCCGGGCCGGGGTTCCTGTTAAAAATGAAGCCGGAAATATTATTGGAGTCATCTCTGCCGGATACCGATTGGAAAAGCCGGAAATCGTCGATCATATTAAGAAAACTTTTCGAACGGACGCCACCATCTTCCTCAATGATGTTAGGCTTGCAACCACCATCCAAAAAGATGGTCACCGGGCAGTCGGAACCCGTCTCGATCCCCGGATCGCCAAGGTGGTATTAACCGATAACCGTCAATATCTTGGTACAACTAAAATTCTCGGCATCCCTTACATCACGGCCTATATGCCGTTATTGGGTCCGGACAACCGGCCTATCGGCGTATTATTTGCCGGTGAATCTTTGAAGGAAGTCTATAGTACAAGCAATATTGTATTACTAAGTGTAACCGTTATCACACTCCTATTGATAATGCTGGCTTATTTTATGGTCAAGTTCTTTTTAGACGGGAATATCATTAAACCGTTAAAGACAGCAGTCAGCGTGCTAAAACAAGTTGCCGACGGGAACCTCAACGTTGAAATCCCCGAATCAGAGATCTCCCGGGATGAAATCGGACAACTCCTGTCCTCATTAAAAATTATGGTGGGAAATGTCAAGGAATTGGTCCACGAGATTCAGGTTCTGGGAGAAACAGTGGCCGCATCGGCGGAAGAAATGATGGCTTCATCCCAAGAAGTTACCAAAGCAGGAGAACATGTCGTGGGCGCCATCACCGACCTGGCAAGAGAAGCCTCCGAACAGGCAGTTTTAACCGAAAAGGGAAATACCAAGATCAAAGATATCGTTGAAGGGTTACGTCAAATTGCGGCCGAAATGGAAAATTCCGAGGAACTGGCGACAAAAACCTGGGAAAACATGAATCAGGGGCATAAAGTTGTCCAGCTTCAGGAAAGCAAGATGGAGGAAAATAAAAAGTTAACAGCCAAAGTTAACACTTCCATTTATAATTTGACCCAAATGTCTTCCGAAATCGAAGAAATCCTCTCCGTTATTCGAGCCGTCGCTGAACAAACAAACTTACTGGCTATTAACGCAGCAATAGAGGCGGCCCGCGCCAAAGAACAGGGAAGGGGTTTTGCGGTCGTCGCTCAACAAGTCAAATCTTTGTCGGAACAGTCCGGAAACTCTGTGGAAAACATCAGTTCCATCGTTCATACTCTCCAAGCCCATATCGGAGAAATTGTAGAAGAAATGAACCAAATGGAATCCGTTGCCGATGAAGGAGAAAAATCGTTGCGTGATTTAATTTCAATGTTCCGGAACGCATCGGAATCCGTTGAAGTCATCACAGCCCGAATCAAAACTGTTTCCAAAGCGGCGGATGAATTAACAAGCAACGCCAATCACGCAGGAACGTCCATTGACGAAATTGCCACCATCGCCGAAGAAACTGCCGCCGGTTCGGAAGAGGTCTCGGCTTCTTCCGAAGAACAGACCGCCTATATGCAGCAAATCGCTTCTTCCGCGGAAGATTTGGCAAAAATAGCCACTCAATTGCTTCATAAAATCCACCGTTTTCATGTAGATTAACTTGCCGTTATAAATTAAAAAGCCCATGATTGACGGCTTTCCAAGCATTAGGGAAAGGAGATATCCTGCGCCAAATCTCCTTTCTCATATCCAAACCCCAAAAGTAAAAAGGTAATTTTCATCTTGGGAATGAATCTCAACCCATGAGAATAAACGATCCATGGATTATTGTTTATGGTTGATCCTTTTTCCGTTCTCTTGCTATCATTCCGTCTAAAATCTCCGCCGCCTTGAAAATGACATCGCGGCATCCAATCGCTTCCGTCCGGTATTTTGCTTTTAAAGGGGCGCAGTCAATATCCCCCATTGCCTTCCGGTATTCCTCAAACAGTTCCTTCGTTAGTTCCTTGATCCGGGTGCTCTCATGAGCGTTGTCCTTGACAAAAAGCCGTCCCAGCACCATAATGGAAGCCGTTAGAGCTCCGCAGGTGCCTTCGATGGCCATTCCACCTCCAAAACCGGAGGATAATTTAAGAGCTTCCTTGTTCAATCCTAGTTGGTAAGCTTCATTGGCCCCGTATAAAATTTTTTCAGCACAGTTAAAATCCCGATCATTTCCATAACCGCTTTTCAATAATTCGGAAAGCATTCAATCCCCTCCCTCGGCAAACTAATACTTGGGTTTTCACAATCCAAAATCATCCTGTCAATGCAAATCGCCAAAAACGATTACTCCAAAGCCTGTTCAATATCTTCGAGGATGTCGTCAACATGTTCGAGGCCCACCGAAAAACGGATCAAATCCGGCTCAATTCCGGCTTGTAAAAGTTGTTCGTCGTTCATTTGACGGTGGGTGGAACTGGCCGGGTGGAGCACACTGGTCCTGGCATCCGCCACATGAACCACGATGGCGGCCATCTTCAACCTATCCATAAATTTCACCGCACCTTCCCTACCGCCCTTGATCCGGAATGAAATCACCCCGCTGCATCCTTTCGGCAAATATTTTTCAGCCAGACGATGGTAGGGGTCCTCAGCCAATCCGGGATAACTGACGGATATGATTTTATTACTATCTTCTAAATACCGGGCTACTTTTAAAGCATTCTCCGAATGGCGTTCAATTCGAATATGTAACGTTTCCAAACCTAAATTAGTCAGAAAGGCATTATTGGGGCTCATACAGTTACCAATATCCCGCATATATTGGACCCGGGCTTTGGTGATATAGGCCGCAGCTCCGAAATCTTTGGTATAAACAACCCCATGATACGATGCATCGGCCGTAGTCAGCAAGGGATATTTGCCGTTTGTCCAATCGAATTTTCCGGAATCTACGATCGCGCCGCCGATACAGGTGGCATGTCCATCCATATATTTGGTGGTAGAATGAATCACGATATCCGCGCCCCATTCAAAAGGCCGGCAAAGAACCGGAGTGGCGAACGTGTTGTCCACAATCAGCGGAACCTGATTTTTTCCGGCTATGCGCGCGAATTTCTCGATATCAAGGACGTTGATTTTCGGATTGGCGATGGTTTCTCCAAAGAGAGCCTTGGTGTTCGGACGGAATGCCTTCTGAATCTCCTCCTCGGAACTATCCGGATTGACAAAGGTAACCTCGATCCCCATCCTTTTGATGGTAATGGCCAGCAGGTTATAGGTCCCGCCATAAATGGTGCTGGAGGATACGAAATGGTCCCCGCATTCGCCAATGTTCAGCAGGGCATTTAAGGTAGCCGACTGTCCGGATGATGTACAAAGGGCACCTACGCCACCCTCCAGGGCGGCAATCTTGTTTTCAAGACATGCCACGGTAGGATTGCTGATACGGCTATACATATGGCCCGGTTCGGTCAAGTCAAATAACTTGGCAACCTGTTCCGTTGAGTTATATTTGTAAGTAGTGCTTTGATAAATCGGAAGTACCCGCGGCTCACCATTTCCAGGCTTGTATCCCTCCTGGAGGCATTTGGTTTCTATTCTCCATGCAGACATCGACATCGAATTTTCCTCTTTTCTCCCTTTCAATGATTAGATACGTCTCTGAATTTAAAATAATCATAGACTGTCACAAAGAAATAATCAATACTTTTTTCCCACTCCATATCAGTTGTGGACGTCCTCACCAATGTTCATAATGAAGAATATCCTCAAGCTTTTTCTGGGCCGCGGGTTTGGATTTTCATCTGCATAACCAACCGGTAATGATTCCTACCCCGATTTATCCCGAGGAATGTTGAAAATGGGGCGGATATCATCTTGTCGGAACCAGGCGACCCAGCAGAAATCCAGGTCCAAATTGACGGCTTCCACCAGCAAATGTTCCATCTCCTACATTTATTCTCAATACACGGTTTTTCAAAACATTTCCTTATCAACCTCGACAAAACTCCTGATAACCTGATAATTCCACTTGCTATAATCTTCATGAACCGAATCAACGATAATTATCTTCCCTGGATGGGCTCTCTGAGCAGCTAAAATTCCGGCGAATGAATCCTCAAATATAACCACATCTTTGGGGCCTTTTCCTATTTTAGCCATAGCCGCCTCAAAAATCTGCGGATCCGGTTTACTCTTGAGTGAACCATCATCATACACAATCTGCTCAAAATCAAACCACCGGCTTAAATGAAAATGTTCAAAATAAAACCGTAAGTTACCGATGCCGGACGAGGTGGCGATCGTAAAAGCTTTTCGGCGCTCTTTTAAAAAATCGAGCAGCGGCAAGACCCCCGGCGCTAATTCCATTTTCTGCTGCAAACAAAGTTCTTGGTAGATGGTTTCTTTTTTATGAATGAAACCTTCAAGCTCTGCAGGAGATAATTCTTTATGAAACAGCACCGGCAGGATCTCATGATTGGCCTTGCCATGCATTTTCTGATTCTTTTCGGCGTCGGTAAGCTGCTCCAGGTTGTGCTCCTGCATGAAAATATCCCAGGCCTGATTATGCAAGGGAGTGTCCCAAAACAAAGTGCCGTTAAAATCGAAAACGATACCGCTGAAACTCATAAGTCAAACCTCCAAAGTTACTGCTTCGAAAATCTTGAAAAATGGCGTTAATTTATTCAAATCACAGGGTATTCCGTCATTGAACTTTCTCAGAAACTATTTCTACATTACATCTTTGACAGCCCTTCTGCCAAGGAGTCCGTAGATGAATCAATCGGTTGAAAATGAAATTTCCAAAATGAATTTGAGAATTCACACTCCCAGTGTGTGAAAAGCAATAGGATAGCCCGTTTTTCATTTAAGTGCAAAGCATCTTTTCAAACGAATCTGAAAGTCCGCCATGGCACCGGATTCTCCCAATTAAAATCCCAATCCTATAACAAAACGATAACGAAGAGATGCGTTATCGTTTTGTTTTTAAACAAATTATTATTCACTTTCTCGAATTAACTTTCCTGGAATAAAGGAGTCGATAAATAACGTTCCCCGGTATCCGGCAACAATACCACAATCGTCTTTCCCTTATTTTCCGGACGTTTGGCAACCTCAGTTCCTACGAATACAGCTGCGCCTGATGTTATGCCCACCAATAAGCCTTCCTGTTTTGCAAGCCGCCTGGCAGTTGCAAAGGCATCTTCACTCTTCACAGTAACAATTTCATCAACGATAGAGCGATTGAAAACCTCGGGTACAAATCCCGCGCCAATGCCTTGAAGTTTATGGGGCCCTGGCCGCCCTCCGGATAAAACAGAAGAATCAAAAGGTTCAAAAGCGATGATTTGTATCTTGGGATTTTTCTTTTTCAGACCTTCCCCAACACCGCTGACGGTACCCCCGGTACCGACGCCGGCAATAAAAATATCCACTTTTCCGTCGGTATCGCGCCAGATTTCCTCGGCAGTCGTTCTCCGGTGCATCTCCGGGTTTGCCGGATTTTTAAACTGCCCGGGAATAAACGAATTGGGATTTTGAGCGGCCAATTCATTCGCTCTGCGCACTGCGCCCGACATTCCCTCAACTCCTGGAGTAAGGACCAATTCAGCCCCCAGAGCTTTTAACAGGTTGCGCCGTTCAATACTGAAGCTATCCGGCATCGTTAAAATCAACCGGTAGCCCCGGGATGCGGCGACAAAAGCCAAAGCGACGCCGGTATTACCGCTGGTCGGCTCGATGATGACCGTATCCTTGTTGATCAGGCCCTTTGCTTCGGCGTCTTGAATCATTGCAAAACCGACCCGGTCTTTTACACTACCGAGGGGATTGAAATATTCCAGTTTCGCAATTACTCTGGCGCTGAGTCCATGAAATTTGTTAAAATTACTAAGCTCCAGTAAAGGAGTGTTACCGATTAAATCCGTTAAACTTTGGGCAATTTTGGACATTCAACATAAACCTCCGCAAAAAGAATTCCATCCATCGATCGTAGCTTGGTCCATCTTATTTTATTTTGATATTATATCCAAAAGAAAGCTTTGTCAATATTGGCAAAGTTCCCTCTCAATGCAAACTGCTTCCCGAAAATGGGAAGCAGCCTCTGTTTAAAATCACTTTGCATAACGAAAAGGATTTAAAAAGTTACATACATTTCGAAATGATTTTTATAAAAGATCCAATACAAACCCAATTCTTAACGGATGTCATTTAAGTCATAAGGAGTACCTTGATATACATAGTAATTTAACCAGTTAAAATAAAGCAAATGAGCGTGGCTCCGCCATTTTACAATCGGTTCCTTACCGGGGTCATCGTTGGGATAATAATTTCGCGGGACATCAATCTGCATGCCTCTGGCAATATCCCGGTCGTACTCGGCTTTTAGAGTTAACGGATCGTATTCCGAATGTCCGGTCACAAACACCCTCCGTTCATCGTTGGAAACTACGATATAAACCCCGGCTTCCTTAGAAGTCGATAAAATCTCAAGTCCAGGGACTTTTTCGATATCGGCCTGCCGCACCTCGGTATGACGGGAATGAGGCGCCAGGAAAACATCATCAAACCCCCGCAATAATTTGGTATATTTTTGATTGACGGTATGTTCAAAGACACCAAACTTTTTTTGGGATAAGGGATACTTGGGAATCTTATAATGATAGAAAAGTCCGGCTTGAGCCGCCCAACAGATATAAAAGGTTGAGTAAACATGGTGATCGGCCCAATCCAAAATTTCAGTCAGTTCCTTCCAATAATCAACTTCCTCGAAATCCAATTGCTCCACCGGCGCTCCTGTGATTACCAAGCCATCAAAGTTTTCATGAGCGACCTCATCAACGGTTTTATAAAAAGTCTTCAAATGTTCTTCCGGCGTGTTCTTGGCCTGGTGGTTTTTGGGCTGAAGCAAAATCGCCTCCACTTGGAGCGGAGTATTCCCAAGCAATCGTAACAACTGGGTTTCTGTGGTGATTTTGGTCGGCATCAAATTAAGAATCGCTATCTTTAACGGGCGGATGTCCTGATGGCGAGCCCGGTCTTCTGTCATTACAAAGATATTTTCCCGGCCCAAAATCTCTGTGGCTGGTAGATTGTTTGGTATTCGAATCGGCATGTTATCTCCTCCTAATTTTGCTTCATGGTTCAGGTTGAAATTAAAATAAAAAAACCTCTTCCACGAGGAAGAGGTTTCTATAACCAAGCGATAGCTCGGCTATAATTTTCCATTTTCCTCTCATCTCTCGGGTTTCCCCTGCAGGAATTGGCACTGTGAGGCGGACTTTCAAATTGTCAAACCGCTTTCAGTTGCCGAGGGTTCATCGGGCCAGTCCCTTCCCCTCTCCGGATAAGAGCGCTTTTATATTTTAGTTGATATGATAATACTTTTTGATGGAAAAATCAACTATAAAAAAACTAATTACTTCATATTGACTCCACTAAATTTTATTTTAGGACATCCTGATCCTTTATCACTTATTTTCCCTGCCAAGCCGGAAGCTTTGCCATCATTTCCCGAGCGGCACTTTGGGCTGCCTTTTCATCAAATCCCTGCGTTTTCACGATAAACTCAGCCATACCTTTCAATTTTTCTTCATAAGATTGCATGGCACCGTCAGGACGCGCGCAATAAACACAATAATCCTTCGTAACATCTCCCATCGCGAAATCTTCCGTTTTCTCCATAGGCATTCCACAAGCAATACAAGTTTTCATTTTCAATCTCTCCCCGCAACAGTAGTTTCATTGGTCTTTATCGGAACAGCTGAATAATCCGTAATTCCCAAGCGATTACCAAATGGGTCTTCAAACTCGACTGCCAATCCGGTGCGAATGGGAAACGGTTCTGAACAGAATCGGACGCCCTTGGTCTTTAACCGGTCGAATTCTTGTTTAACATCATCAACTGTAAACCAAATCGTAGGCTTGGCATTTGGCTGGGTTTTAAGAATAATTGCCGGTTCTTGCTCCCCAACCTTAAATGCAATCATACCCCGGTTACTAAAATCAAACTTAACATCCAGACCCAAAACTCCTTGATAGAATTCTTTGCCTTTATGCAGGTCATTAGCAGGTAAAAAGAAATTATCATAATCTTTCATTTCTTTGTCTCCTTAATCAGCATCTTTTCAACCCATTCCTCATCCATTACCCGTAAACGATTCTTTTTTAAATTCTCTTTGACTATCCATTGAATATGCTTATTTTGGTTTTGGGCCACATCTTCAAACACAGCTTTTCCCTCTTCCGGAAGTGAAACAATCACTACACTCCAGCCATAACCCAGAGTTTTTCGTAACACACTCTGATGATCGGAAAGCTTCGTATTATTCATGGTGAACCCTAACGTTATTTGGGTAAGGATATCTAAAATTCTGCGCTTGATGGATTTCACTTTCAATAATTTGGGTTCACATAATGAGGCAACTATGGCCCGTTTTTCCAAACCATTGCCATCCATCCATTTCTCCAGACTATCCATTATCTCCGCCATATTTTTTTCAGCAATCTCTTGAATTCCGATGGCAACCGCTTCTCTTATTCGCCAGCTCTCATGAGAAGCATAACTCTTGATTTCCCCTATCGTATCTTCGATGTTATTCTGATTCAAAATACAATATCCGACAATTCCGCACATGACCACGAACTCTTCCGGAGAGTTTTTAAGATGATCATGATAATAGGCCAAACATTCTTCAATTTCACCAGCGGTGGCACGATGGGCGAATGAATAAAGTAGTTCCAAATTTCCTCTGGGACCCGGGAGGCCGGAATTGAGTAACAGATTTTCAATTGTTGGCGTCTTCGGTCTTTGATCCATCGTAGCACCCCTTTCAAATTTAACGCTCCGTTTTAAACTTTACGGAGCCATCAAGCTTATGAAATATTCAAGCAATTCCGACCCGTAACGCTTTAAAACCGACTCTCCCGGCGCAAATAAATCGGCATTGCTCAAATAATAATGAATCAATCCCATCCAGGTATTAAAAAAAAAGTGCATGGGAATGGGGCGAATCGCTCCTGAAGTTATCTCGCGGCTTGCCGCTTGATTTAAATGGATGGAAATTGCTGATTGAATTGCCACTAAAGCACTTTGGGCATTAGCAGGCAACAGGGACCTTTCCAAGACCATTCTGGAATAAAGAGCTTCCTCTTCAATAAGACCTTCCAAGTGAGCTTGGAGAACCTCTCGCACACTCCCGCCCCGGCTTGCCAATTCGTGAATTCGCCCGGCGACCTTGCGTCCGAACTCTTCGATAACAGCAACTAACAAATCCTCACGGGTGGCAAAATGCGCAAAAACCGTTCCGTGGGAAACGCCTGCTACATCGGCAATATCACTGGTCCGGGTGGTAATAAAGCCTCTGGAAGCAAATTCATGCAGAGCCCCCTGAAGGATCCCCTCCCTGGTCTGGTCTTTTTGCAATTTTCGTTTTGATATTTTCATTATAATGACTCCAAACTCAATGAGTTTAAAGTCATTATAGCCAAACTGATGATTCTTGTCAAGGGGTTGGAAAGAGCCATTTCATAACTTGGTTTGAAACTCTCCAAAAGAATTCAAATAAAAGTAAACTGTCAGTGTTATTTTTTACTAGTATAGTTTATAAATTTATGCTATACTAAAAAAGTAAACTGTCAGTTTACTTTTTTAGTATAATCAAGATGAGGTAATTATGGGCGCCACAGAACGGAAAAATCAACTCCGGAAACTACGTCAGGAAGACATTATCAACGCGGCTGAAAAAGTGTTTTTCGCCAACGGAATTCATAACGCCACCATGGATGAGGTTGCGAAGACTGCGGAATACAGTAAAAGGACGGTCTATGCTTACTTTTCCAGTAAGGAACAAATTTATGACGCCATTATCAGCCGGGCTTACGAAATACTAAACAGGCTGACCTTCGACGCCCTTCAAAAGCAGCAGCCGGCAAACGGGCTTGAAAAAGTTTTATTCATCGGACGAACCTACTTGGAGTTTACCAATACCTATCCCCATTATTTTAAAGCGATGGCCGACTATGAAAACCGTGATGAAGATTTAGCTTCTCAGGATGAATACAAAAGGGCCAACTACATTGAAGGAAATAAAAGTGCCGATTTGCTGATTCACAGCATTCGCCAAGGTATTGAAGACGGCAGTATATCCAAAGAGCTTGACCCTGTAAACACAGCGTTTATACTCTATGGCAATATGATTGGTTTTATCAACATGATCCTAAAAAAAGAAAAATATATTGCCCATACTTACCATAAAGATATCCCCTCCTTGATTGCAGAGATGACCCGGCTGATTACCAAAAGCTTAAAACCATAGCTATAGGGGTCTGTTGCAAAATAAGCTTTATCGATAGAGAAATACAATATATGTAAAACTTTACCCATTATTTAAGGTATATATTGTATTTCTCATTGATTTCAATCCCTTTTGCAACAGCCTTTTTCAATCTTAAAAAATAAGAGGTGAGCAAGATTAAAATGCATCAAAAAATTCAACTTTTTCTATTATTGGGCTGTCTTTTCATCATCAGTTTTGACTGCAGGATTCAGGGAGAAGAAAAATTGGAAAACCTGAATTTGAAGAATAAAATCGATCAACTGATTCATTATGGTTCCTTAGCTCCCAGCAGCCACAATGCGCAAATGTGGAAGATCAAAATGATTGCCGAAAATAAAATCAGAGTCCTTGTTGATCGTCAACATCTTTTACCGCAAGTCGATCCTGAAAACCGTGAAACATTAATCTCACTGGGAGCATTTATCGAGAATATGGTTGAAGCTGCCATGAGTTTTGGTTTACAACCGGAAGTAACGGTTTTAGCCCAAAATCTCAATCCCCACGATCAGGAAATTGCTGAATTAACCTTTTATCCGAAAAACAGCATTTCCTTACCGGATAGATTGGACGACATCAAAAACCGGCATACCATTCGTATTCCTTACTTACGCAAGTCATTAACAGATCAGGATGCCAAATGGATAAAGTCACTCGGGCCGCAGTTTCATTATTTTTCCCTTGAAAGCCCAGAGGGACGATATATCCAAGAGGCCATCATTCAGGCTACCAAACAGCAAGTAACCCATGATCAAAAACAAAAGGAACTGGCAGGATTGTTTCGTTTTTCCAAAAAAGAAGCCTTAAAGGAGAGAGACGGTTTAACCCCTGAAAGCCTGGGACTTTCAGGTATCACCCGCTGGTTTGTTTCGAACTTCTTTACGCAGAATACCGTGATGTCAAAATCGTTCAGGAATCAAACCGTCGCTTCGGCAAAAAAACAAGCCGAAAATTGCAGCGGTTTTGTGGTTCTTTCATCCGATGACGATGCCATTTCGTCGTTAATCGATAGCGGCCGTTCATTAGAGAGATTTTTAATCGCGGCAACCGGGAAAAAGCTGGCTGTGCATCCCATGAGCGCTCCTTTAGAGGAAAGTCCCTGGAAAGAAACATTTTCAAAGAAGTTGGGAATTTCTCAAGAGGCGCAAATGATACTTCGGGTTGGTTATGTTAAGAACTACGGCCATCCCGCCAGTTTGCGAAGGCCGGTTCCGGTTATTCAATAATCATCCCTACTCAAATTTAGGAGGAATCATCGATGTTTAAAAATCAAACACAGAAAGTTTGGGGAATTTGCATCCTGGGAATCTTGCTGACACTGGGGTTATCTATGACAACCCTTGCCGCTTCTCAAAGCGATCCCGGACTTACCTTTGGAATAGAAGTTGATGCGCTGCCTTATCTTTCCGGAGGACATTACATCAGCGGAGTGATAGGATTTGACCACTATAATCTCCGGCTGATTCGGACCAAAACCACCATCCCTGGTTTTGTAACTCCAAAGGGCTACAAGGATTGGGATTTGGATGTCAATGCGGTGATTGTGGATTATTTCCCGGACGAAAACCGGGAGGGTTTGTGGCTGGCAGGAGGCGTCGAATTTTGGGACAGCCGGATTCAAAACAAAAATACCGGTGTTGGCGGCAAGTTTTCTCAGAAAATCCTCACCCTCGGTTGCGGGTATGTATATAAACTTAGCGATCACTGGTATATCAATCCTTGGGCTGCCTTTCATTACAACCTGAGCGACGAAAACGTCACGGTTGGTTCCGGCAATCTAAAACTTCCGGATCTGATGTACGAGGGTTCCGTCAAACTAGGATATCAATTTTAATGAAAATTTTAAAGGCTGTTCACTGAGAAATACGTCGCGTGTACGCGCTTTTTCGGGCGTGCCCGGGGCGTATTTCCTTTTGCGAGAGCCTCTTTCATTAAAATTTCAAAGGTGAAATATAAACAGACCCATTACCCCTCAGGTCCGGCCAGTATCCTGATGTCTTCCACCCGGATTTGGGTGCCGTAACTTTTTTCAAGCACCATGTTAACCAGGCCGGTATGGTTCAAATTCATCATACAGCAGCCTGGCAGAAAGGACATCCTATATCCCACCGCTGGTTTTCTTCGGACATGTTCAGCCAGGCCGTCAAAACCTATCATATGATAGGCCTTGACATCTTTGACCGGTTTTTCCCGGGACACTCTAGGTCCTACCACCCATGTTGTAAGCAGGCCGGTAAGGGGATCAGCTTCAATCACTTCCAAAACATGGGGAATCGGGCATCCGGCTCCCATGGGGCGGCCCATGACATAATCACCCTTTACAATTTCCATCTTTTCTACCAGGTCGCCCCGGAAAGGCAATACAATTTTCCGGGCCGAGATCTCCCCCGGTATTGGGCTCAAAACAAAATCATAAGGATGGCCTAGGACATCCAAGTCGGTATAAATCGCTTCCCGCATCTGTCCTTCCGCCGCCAGGGACTGTTCTTGATAATAAGGGCAGTCGCTATAACTTTTTTGTTCATTAATAACCGCCCGTAAAAAATCCCGGCATGACTCATCCCCGCATAAACCGCAATTTTTGCCCGGTGGATGCCACAGTTTTGCAATGGTCATTTCATTCACCCCGATATAAATAGTCGGCGATATTGCCTTCCAATTTCTTGACAACTCCAAAGTGTTTGCGCCACCCGATATCTTTCTTGCCAACACAGATAGTACAAGTACCGAGCGGCGGATTCCCTTTCAAGTATAAATTATCTTCGGAAATGTCACCCGAATTACGAATGAGCTCATAGAGCCGCTGCAAGGACGTGCCCTGAAGAGCGTTTGTTTCCAGTAAGATCACAGCGGGGTGAATCTCCTTGATTTTTTGAATCAACACCTCCCGTTCGGCCTGACTTACCAAATCAATTTTGGTTACGACCGCCACATCGGCCAAGCTCACCATCGCCCCCATCTTTTCCGGGGTATGAATTCCCGAAATGGAACTTAAGACCACAATCCCCAGTCCCTGGTTCAAGTACGGCGAACAACGCAAGCATAAACCGGCGCTTTCAACGATAAACAAATCGGCCTTGTTGGCGAAGGCCCACTCAATCGCATCCCCAAGAACCATCACTCCGGCATGATCCGGACACAAATCCCCCGAATAAATCTTTTTGGTCAGAATCCCGAATTCCATTTCAAGTTCAATATCTTCATAAGCTTTTACCACATCAATTTTTAGAAAAACAATCCGCATCGAATCTCGAAGATTGCCCACAATTTGTTTAATAAGGGCAGTTTTTCCGGCAGACGGTGGTCCGGCTATAATCGCTAACTTCAATTTTTACAACTCCTTCGTACCTTTTAGGCAAAATTTAAATTGGCCAGTTCCCTCGTAATAATATGGCCCGCTCGTAACTCCTCTCGAATGGCTCCCACTCTTTTATCAAGTTCAACCAGATTCCGGGCGGCATATATTTCTAACTCATTTTGCTGAAGGACCTTTTTGACGCCGCCATTTTCCATAATCACCCTTTTCTCAGTATGTAAGGCGATCACCGGATCATGGGTCACAAAAATAATAATTTTCCCGGCCCCGTGGATGATCTCCAATACTTCCTGTTTAAAAATGCCGGCGTTCTCAATCTCATCCAATAATACAATAGGCGCCGCCCCTATCAAAATAGCATCGGCGATTAACAGGGAACGGGTTTGACCGCCGGAAAGGGTCGTGACTTTATTATTCTTTTGAATTTTTTCACCGGTGAAAATATTAGCCAATTCAATGGTTTCCTCAATGATGGTTTTACTTTGAATACAACGGGCCCGGGCATGGATTTGCAGAAACTCCTCAGTCGCTAAATCCGCAAAGCATTTGGTATTTTGAGTGATCATGGCAATCGGTTTCAAAGCCGGATTATAACGGATACTGTCCTCGGGCACTTCCCGGTTGAGCAAAATATGTCGTTTGGTGGATGTATCCCCTTGCGCCAGTAATTCTATATCGGTAATAAAAGCAGTTTTGCCGCTTCCGGTCGGGCCCACTATCGATATGGTCTCCCCCGCCTTCAGTGTAAGCTCCTCAAAATCTTCCTGGATCCCGGATTTATTGAAACCCGGCAGAATATTTAATTCGGTGATCATCTATTGCTACCCCTTTCATTATCAAACTAGACTTAGAAAATAGCCTCGGCTCTATCCGGATCGACGCTTCATTTTTTGGGCCGGGGTTTGATTAAGTTTTAGGAAACTCCTACCGGTTCCGATCGGTATGAATTTCCTACATCTTTTTTAATGTATGCCGGGTTCGAAGTGCGTGATACTTTATCCAATAATTTTAATGAAAGGCCTTTATCCCGATTTCACTACTTAGTGAGGGATTTAACAGCCTCATTGAATACCGGAATCCAAGTAGTTTTCGATTGGGAAATTTTCTTGTTGACAATCATTGGATCAGTAAGATATAATTTTTATAATTTAATTTCCCTACTAAACATATAGGTTTTATTTTATTTTTTTGTTGGTGATTCCGGATGACCCAAAGACCATTCAAAAGGGGCTCAAAACCGGAGTAAGAACTGACGGATACATTTTGGTTTTTCAAAAAAATATTTATAAAGGAGAATTGCAATGGCCAAAAACAATTACCGGTTTGAAACACTTTCCATTCACGCGGGGCAGGTTCCCGATCCTACCACTTTATCGCGGGGCATTTCCGTTCATCGCACCAGTTCCTTTGTATTCAAAAATACCGAACACGGCGCCAATCTCTTTGGTTTGAAAGAACTTGGCTTTATATACAGCCGGCTCGGTAATCCCACCAATGCAGTTCTTGAAGACCGTGTCTCCGCACTCGAGGGTGGGGCCGCTTCAGTATCCGTTGCATCGGGTACCAGCGCAATCCACTATGCCATCATTACGATTGCGGGACAAGGGGACGAAATCGTTTCCGCCAACAATCTCTATGGCGGGACCTATACGATGTTTGACGCTATCTTACCCCAATTCGGCATTATCACCAAGTTTGTCGATGCCAAAGATCCCCAAAACTTTGAAAAAGCCATCACTCCGAAAACCAAACTGCTATATATTGAAACCATCGGCAATCCCGCGCTTGATTTTACCGATGTCGGCGAAGTTGCCAAGATTGCCCATGCTCATAATATTCCCTTAATCGTTGACGGTACATTTACGACTCCCTACCTGCTGAGAGCTATCGATTATGGCGCCGATATCGTCATCAATTCTCTCACCAAATGGCTTGGAGGCCATGGTTCCGCTATTGGAGGAATTATCACCGATTCCGGCAAATTTAACTGGAAGAACGATAAGTTCCCTTTAATGACCCAGCCTGATCCCAATTATCACGGTTTAAAGTGGGCCTATGATCTTCCGGAAGCGCTCTCTCCGATTTCTTACGCATTGCGTTTCCGTACCGTACCTCTTCGTAACCTTGGGGCCACACTTTCCCCCGATAATGCCTGGATCTTTACGCAAGGTATTGAAACATTGCCGGTACGTATGGAAAAACATTCCGATAACGCCTTGAAAGTTGCCGAATTTTTGAAAAAGGACCCGCGAGTGGCTTGGGTACGTTACCCCGGTCTTCCCGACGACCCAACCTATCCGGTCGCTAAGAAATACTTGCAAAATGGTTTCGGCGGCATGGTGGTCTTTGGAGTGAAAGGCGGCTATGAAGCGGCGGTAAAACTGATTGACAATATCACGTTGTTCTCGAATCTGGCCAACGTAGGCGATGCCAAGAGCTTAATTTTGCATCCGTCCTCCACATCCCATTCCCAATTGAGCGAGGAACAGCAGCGTGAAGGCGGACTCACACCCGACCTCATCCGGTTATCCATCGGGCTCGAGCATCCGGATGATATCATCGAAGCCCTTGATGAAGCATTAGCGATTTCGCAGAAATAAAATTCCAAACCTTTAAAGAAGCTGTTGCAGAAGTGATTTCTCCCTCGATAAATCTTATTTTGCAACAGCTTCTTTTTTGTTCATATTTTGCTTACACAATTCCAATCCTTCCCGGGGTATAATAGTATCAAAGCTTTTTTTGCAAATGACCATTTTACCTGATTCGAACATAAAGGATTTCCAAAACCAATAGCGAAATGGACTCCATTCAAAAAATATAGACGCAGGAGGCATAACATGAGTGAACTGGCCCAACACCGGTTTAGTAGAACCGAATTATTAATTGGCAGCGAAGGTTTGGCCAAGTTAAACAGCGCCCGGGTCGCTGTAATTGGTCTGGGAGGTGTTGGAGCTTATACGGTTGAAGCTTTAGCCAGGGCTGGGGTTGGCTGGCTCATTTTAGTGGATTTCGATGAAATCTGTTTGACCAATACCAACCGGCAAATTCATGCCATTGAAGGAACCTACGGCCGTCCCAAAGTCGAAGTCATGGCTGAAAGGGTTAAGGCCATCAATCCGGAGGCTGTCGTGGTATCCTGGAAAGAATTTTTAGATGCCCGAAATATTGATGTCATCTTGCACGGCAGAATTTCTTATGTGGTTGACGCCATCGACACCGTCTGGTCCAAGGTGGATTTAATCCGTTACTGTAAAGAAAACGCTATCCCGGTGATTTCCTCCATGGGGACAGGCAATAAGTTCGATCCTTTGTCCTTCCGGGTTGACGATATCAGTAAAACCCATACCTGTCCGCTGGCCAAATCGGTTCGCAAAGCCTTGCGGGAAAAAGGGATTGAAAGCGGAGTCAAAGTGGTCTATTCTACGGAAGTTCCGGTGGAGTCCAAAGAAGGGGTAGTCACTTGTCACGGCGGATGCATCTGCCCCCACCGTGATGATGAGGACCCGGGCTGGAACTGCACCAAACGGCGAAAGATCCCCGGGAGTATGTCCTATCTTCCTCCGATTGCGGGATTGATCATCGCGGGGGAAGTTATCCAGGATCTATTGAAAGAGGAACCGGTTGCTGAAAAATAATGGAGGAATCGGGTTTAAAAAACCGCTCCATAGAATTCCCTATGCAAAAACCCCACATCGCAACATGAAATACCGGAATTCAAGCATAAAGCAAAATACGGGGGGCGGTATCATCCGTACCAATCCCCCCATCTTTACCAAGCCAATCGAACGTCCATCCATCCGGCTCCCGGTTTCAACAACTCCAGCTTCATTCTGGAATAACCATCCGGTTATTGAAGATCATCGATAAAATTATTTCTCCCATCCTCAATGTTGCTAGACCGGTCTACAAAATCATTTCTCCCTCAGTTTATGTTTTCCGAAGAAAAATAATTTTTTTTGCGGAATTGCAATTGTAATCCGGAACCATCAAAGTGTTCTTGTGAAATCTCAAAAAACTCTTTTTTTCCATCCTTACCCACTCACCTAGAGAAAAACCCATTGAAATATCGGTTCTAAACCAGGGAAACCGGTTATCCGGCTCCCCTGGTTATATTTTATTGAACTTGGGTTGGGGTCCCGTTAAGGGTAAAACCGGCCGGTTTGGCGTTGGAACCGCTATAGCTGATGTTGAACCCGAAATTCACCGTACCGCCCCCCGCAGGGATGCCACTATTATAACTGAGATTGGTCACAGTTACGTTCGCCCCGTTTTGGGTGTAACTGCCGTTCCACAGATTGGTGATCTTCTGGTTGCCCGGGAAGGTCCAGGCCAACTGCCAATCATTGATTGCCGAAGTACCGTTGTTTTTGATCGTTACATTGATGGTCGATCCGTTACCCCAATCGTTTTGGATGGCATAGGTTACCGTAACACCGTTGACTGGCGGCGTAGGAGTTACTGTTGGCGTTATCGTCGGTGTTATTGTAGGCGTCACAGTCGGTGTTACCGTCGGAGTCGGACCTGAACTCATAATCACTACTGTAGCAATGGACTGGGCCGGTAAGGTGACGGTATTGTCACTTCCTAAAGCGCCCACACTGGCAAACCTTTCACTGCCTCCGGGAGTGGTGCGGTAAATGGCCGAACTTCCCACCGGGTAACCGTTCAGATTTAAGGCCACTGAATTTTGTGAACTGCTATTATTCAGCAAGATAACCGTCAATTGTTTTTGGTCCGGCGAAATGAAGGCCACAGTCCGGACATTGCTGTTGTCGGCTGTAGCGGCCACTCGCTTATATCCGGGGTCGGTATATTTACTAAAGTGCTTGAACACATAATAGAAGTCGGAGACTTTATAACCCCGGGCTGTCGTCCAACCGCTGCGGTTATTGGGGTCTTCCAAATTCACCAGCGGTCGCTGGTCCATGGTCCAAATCAGATCCCAGTAGAAATAGGCGCTGGCGTTTTCGTAAACCAGGGAGTTAATCATCAACTGGCCGGTGGTAAAAACCGTGCCTTGATCATATTCGGTTTGGAAAAGCGGTTTGCCCGGATAGTAGGAACTGGCTAAACTTTGAAGAGCGGAATTGAAACTGTCCGGGCTATTGGCATCCCCGCCATTATATAAATGATGATCAATGCCGTAAACTTCCGAAAGATTCATGTTGGCGCAATAGTTTTGCACCAGGTTGCTGCCGATGCCGGCGGTCTCCGGTCCCAGGATTTTCGGCTTGTTTGCCATAGACTGGATACGGCTGTAAACGGCGTCCAAGGCTTTACCATAGCCGGGATAATTTGAATCTTCGGTCGGTTTAAAAATACAAGTTTCCCACCCTGTGTTTTCATAATCAGGCTCATTTTGAATGCTGATATAATCGGGGATAATCCCTTTGCCGGTATACCCATTAATGGAGTTGTACCAGTAATCGGCAAAGCCACTATAATTAAAAGCGCCGCTTACCTTGGCCAGGGTTCCGCCGTTTAAAGTGCCGCCCGCTTTCAAATCCGAAGGCGGTGTCCAGGAGCTGACGAGTACTTTAATGGGATGTCCCAACGATAGGCTCGCTTGCTGTACAATTTCCGGTTCATCGGGAGCAAAGGACGCCCCATTGCGACTTCCGTAAGTATTTCGAAAACGAATGATATCGAGTCCCAAGCCGTTAAAAAGCAAGTCGTAGATCTCGGCTTTATTCGGATGCTGGGTGAGCCAGCTGGTGTACCAAGCCGTGGCGGCGCCAAACCCTTCCAAGGTTTGGTAGGTTGTGCTCGTATCGATATTGACATTATAGTTGGCCGCTTTGGAAATCTGGGATGTCCAAGTAAAGGTGGCAGCCAGAAGACAGATCATGATGACGGGGATGACATACCGTAACCCGTAAGATTTTTTTACCATGACCAAAACCATCCTTTCTTTTTTGGTTTCCCGCTTAAAAAAACTCTTTCCCTTCCTCAACCACTATGAATCTTATGCAACGTCTCCCCCCTTCCGAGGCATCGTTTGGGTTATCCATGCCGCACCGGGCTCACCGTCAACGATGGAAAAAACGGCAGAAAGCAAGAACGGTGCCGGAGTTTAAAACCCATTTATTTTTTATGTCGGCAATCCTTACTTTTCGCGATGACACCGGTGACAAGTTTAAGTATTTTCGATTTCAAACTAGGTTTTAAAAGCTCGTCCTGAATCAACGTTTTATTTTTCGCACTTACTAGATGGCTGGCGTCAACCGGACTGTCCTGGTGGTCCATTGGGGTTTGATGACGAATTAACTTTTCTTTGTTTTACCTTATTTACCATATTTACCCTTTTGTATATACTATATCACAATCAACCCTTCTGGACAATATTCATTTTTATCGATGGAACCTATAGGCGGGAACCCAGGGAAAGGTACAAAAGCCGGTGCATCAAAGCTAATTCAGCGGCACTTTCCTCCAAAATTTTTGAATCTGTTTTAGCGCATAAATAAACCGTCCCAAAAAGAAATTTGAGGACGGCTAGAATCGATTAAGCTGAAATCCGGTTGCTGTATTTGCCGCATTTATCGCCCCAGATGGCGATAATCCGCTGCTCCTGTTCAACCTGAATGACTTCGCAGCAATTGCTGCAACCCTCACATTCAAATGAAGTGGGAGCGAAGTCAAGCAACAACTGTTCAAATCCCCTAAACCCGGTATCGCAACCAGTTTTCCGCAATTGTTTCCGAGCCAGCAGCGCAGCGCCAATTGCACCCATTACGTTGAAATATCTTGGTACAATCACCGGAATGTGCAATTCCCTCTCAAAAGCAGCCTTGATCCCCTTGTTGGCGGCAACACCACCCTGAAACAAAACCGGAGCAAGGATTGATTTATCCCGGCCTAAATTGTTAAGATAATTACGAACCAATGCATCACATAAGCCATTGATAATCTCGGCCTTGGAAAAACCGAATTGCTGCTTGGCAATCATGTCGGATTCAGCGAATACCGTACACCTTCCGGCGATACGTACCCGTTTCCGGGCTGATAAAGCGAGATCGCCAAAGTCCTCAATCGGGACTTTGAGTCTTTCCGCTTGATGATCAAGAAACGAACCGGTACCGGCCGCACAGACGGTATTCATAGAAAAATCGCTGACTACACCATGGGTTATGATAATTAATTTGGAGTCCTGACCGCCAATTTCAATAATGGCTTGCACCTCAGGATGGAAATGAACTGCTGCATAAGCATGGGCGGTGATTTCATTCTTGATGATATCGGCTCCAAGCATTGTTCCGGCGAGTAACCTACCGCTCCCAGTAGTGCCGACTCCCATCACTTTTAAATTCACGAATTCATGATCAATCTTTTTCAAGCCATCTTGAATGACCTCAAGGGGTTGCCCGTCATTCCTTAAATATTTAGAAAAAATTACCGACTCCTGTTCATCAATACCGACGATATTGGTACTCACCGAGCCGACATCGACTCCCAAGTATACTTTTTCCACTTTTTATCGATTCCTTTTCCTTTAATTAGCCATTACCGCCAGCCCTTAACCGGCCGTTGCCATTCCTCTTTATCCTTCCTTCAACAATTCTTTGCGATTTTTCAGCAAATCGACAAAAGCTTCCAGTCTCACCTGATTATTGAGCCATCCGGTTTGTTCATCGAGAGATAGCGATAAAATCGGCAAGTCCAAATCTTTCATCAATTTAGGAATAACCGTCTGGGTCACAAGTTCCGGCATGCACCCAAAAGGCAGCAAATGGATGACCCCATCGTAACCCAATTCTTTAAAGCGAATCATATGGCCGATGTTCTCCCGTTCATGACCACCAAGGTCATACTGTAAATAACGGTCCGCCTTTTTTAACAGCCCATAATCGGGCCGAACCGCATTTTTCAACCATTGAGAGATATAACGGTACCGTACCACCTGAACCCCTAAGGAAGCTAATTTTTCTTCGAATTCCTCATTCATGGGGCCGTCCATCACCATATAAATTTCACCCAGCAGGCCGATTTTAATGCTATCTTCCTTGGGTTCAACTTCGATCGCATCAACCAATCGATCCGCCTGAGATATATTGGCCCGTAATTCTTTTAAGCTGCCGCTTCCACCCAGCAAAGTCTGAATCGCCCGCCATTTCCGCTTGCATGTTCCGGGGACTTTTTCATAGGGGCGAAGCTGGCTGATTTTTTTTTCATATTTATCCAAGACAAAAATAAGCTGGATGGTTAAATATAGTATCGCGATGGTTTGAACGATTGATTTATGATTACGGATTTCCTGGCCCTGCCGGTAAAAGGTGGCAAATTCATTAACGACACTATCGAAAACCAAAACTTTTACCTTATACCCCAACTGGTTCAAAATTTTCTCGCTTAGGGCCCCGAAATAGCCGGCCCTGCAAGCTCCGACGCCTCCGCTGGTCACAATCAGTTCGGCGCCGCGATGGATCGCATCCAAATAACTTCCCAGAATAATTTTGAATGGAAAACAGATAAACTCCGGACTATATTTGACACCAAGCTCAATAGTCCTGGGAGTTGGCGGTGATGGCGCTACCACTTGGTGACCGAAGAGTTCAAACATCTTCTCATAAGCAAGTACCGGACCCAAGTATGGGAAGGTTATTTTCAACGGGCTGTCCCTTCTTTCCGTAAGCGAACATATCGACAAACGCTTCCAAACGGGTTTTCAAATGCCCGTCTTCACTGTGTTCATCCAGTGTGATTTGTAAAAAAGGTTTCTGGATCATTGAGGCTTGCAAGCCAAGTAACTTGACAGTGATTGAATCCGGGCCGCATCCGAAAGGAGTAACATAAATAACTCCATCGATTTCGCTATCGGCCAAAAAATTAAGGCCCGCGCCCAGCAAAATCCTTCCGAAATTCCAAAACATGGGCCTTTTCAGTTCTTTTAAACTTCCGGTTATTTTCTCGCTCTCAAGCATTTCCCAGGTGGTTATCTGACATCCCATCGCGGCCAATTTCTGAATCAGTCCTTTACTAATAAAAGGATCATAAAGGATATAGGCATAGCCCAGTAATCCCAGGCGAACTTCACCTGCGCCGCCTGGATTTTGTTCCTTGATCCCGGTCTGCGATAAAATCACCTGTCTTTTACGGCAATCAGTCAGAGTCTGTCGCCAGTGATGCAAGGCGCTATTTTGGGCCCGCTTTAATTGAGTAGCCGACTGAATCTTAGGCTGCGGGTACTGGATAATTTCGGGGTCCAATCCATTACAGGTAACCGTGGGTACAAAAAACAACTCATCATCGAGTTCCAGCGCATATTTTACGATTTCGGGAAGTCCAGTAAGTTTCGGGCAAAAAAATTCATGATTCTTCCAATCCAGTAATCTGGGGACCAAAATCCGATCAACCTTTTGGGTTACCAAATCCACGATATGACCAAGAAAGGCTTTAACAGGAATGCAAAACTCGTGAGGAATCAGCTTAGAACCGATGTCGATGGATTCTTTGCCGCTACCCTTGGAAATAACGACATCAACACCCAGCTGACTGAAAAATTCTTGCCAATAAGTTAAGTGATAGGCTGTGGATAATGTATTGGGGATTCCGATTCGCATTAGTGACCAGCTTCGACTTGAAATAAATTATTAGCCTTAGGTTGAACATTTCGTTCTCAATCTATTCACTAAAACAGTAAATCAAACCAAGAGAACCCGGGCAGGGAGAGGAGAAAGGAAAGTTCACCATGTTCTCTTTAGAAAGCCCGTTCGAGTTGGCACAGCTCGCTTTTACTGGAACCCATTGATAAAACTAAAATCTCCGTGTCTTGGCGGCCAAATGATCTGACCACAGAAACACGGAGATACTGTACGATATAACCTTTCTTTAGCATCTTTTGCAGCTAAAGGCATAGTTCTGGAACTGAAAATGATTCTCAATATCTTAAAGCTTCATCTTGAGGGTTTCATTCATGCTCCCGGAACGGAAACCATCCAAATCAAGGGTAACGTAAGTGAATCCCAACTCATGCAGTCCAGTACTGATTTTCTCCCGGTTTTGCCACGCTGTATCCAACTGCTCGGCAGAAACTTCAACTCTGGCAATGGGAAAATGATCCCTCACTCTGAACTGCGTGAAGCCCAAATCGTTTAAAAAATTCTCCGCCCTATCAATCCGTTTCAAATTTTCGGGAGTGATTTTGCTTCCATAAGGAATCCGTGAGGCGAGACAAGCATACGCAGGCTTATTCCAGGTTGGCAAAGACTTTTTCCTTGAGAAATCCCTGATATCCTGTTTTGATAAACCCGCTTCCTGCAAAGGGCTACGAACTCCCATTTCTTTAGCGGCCTGATGGCCGGGCCTATGATCTGATAAGTCGTCTATGTTGGCGCCGTCTAAGACAACCCAACCTTTTTCACTCGCGATACGGCATAATTCCTTGAACAAGGACAACTTACAATAATAACAGCGGTTGGCCGGATTGGCAACATAGTTGGTATCATCAAATTCATTGGTTTGAATTATTTTATGGGCTAGACCGAATTTTTTAGCCAAGGCTTCGGCTTCCGTTAATTGTTGTTCGGGGTAAGTGGGAGAAACTGCAGTAATGGCTAAAGTCTTATCTCCTAATACCTCATGCGCCATCACTGCCAAAAAAGTACTGTCAACTCCGCCGGAATAAGCAATTACCGCTCCTGGCATTTTCTGCAACAATTCTTTCAACGCTTGAATTTTATCCAAATCTTCGAGCCTCCAGCATCCTAATATTTCATCTTTTTCCTTAAACTCATCATAGGGTATCTAGACCTATAAGTCAAATTAAAATAATATATTTAATAGGGATTAATCTTTCAACGATGGTTGGGGAAACTAGTAGAGTAACCGGCAATCAGAAATGGGGAAGATACGCTCTGCTCAAGTAAACGTTCATAATCATTGAGCGGTTATTGAGAGAACGTGTTACTTGTAAATGGCCTGGTGATAAAAAGCAGGGATTCTCATTTTTTTACGAGAATTTAATACAACTAATTATGATAAATTGCGTTATTGAAAGTGAAATGGAATATAATTAAATAAATGTCTTATCAGGAGCTTGAATGCGTTTGTATTTACAAAAACTCCGCACGAACGCGTGCTTAATATGGCTGATAACTATCGTGTCAATCGTCTTGTTTGCCATGCCCGCTTTGGCCGACAGCCCGGTCAAAACGATTCATTTTAAGAATATCACCATCGATACCATGGGAAAGCAGCAATATGACCCGAAACAAAACACCTTTACCAATATGAGCCACGCCCGAGTGACTCTTGATAATATCACGATCGAGACGGATTCTTTGATTTTTTATGGAAATCAAAACTTGGTAGTCCTTGATGGCAACGTAATGCTTATGAAAGATACCATATCCATCCGGGCCAATCATCTTACCCTCAATCTTAAAACCGGTTGGCTGGAGGCATCCGGTTCCATTCAACTGGAAAATCCGGAGCAAAGTTTTTCAATGGAAAAGATTCGTTTTAACCTGAGTCAAAATACCGGCGAAGGCGGTCCGTCCATCCAGGGCGTTATTAAGGGCAAAGACAAGGATTTTTATGTGACTGGAAAAAACGCCGAATTCAAGGGAGACACGGTAATCATTTCCCCGGCAACGATAACCCGTTGTCCCCGTAAAGATTTTGCCGACTATGTATTTTCTGGTAAAAGGATGATCAGCCAAGGTAAACATGTTTATATGGAGAAAGTAGTCTTCAAGATCATGGGGATTCCCTTGCTTTATTTGCCTCATATGGCCCTTCGGGGGGAATCATTGCCCCATATCAATTTAAGTGCTAACCAAGGCACACAACCCGACTTGAATGATGTAATCAATAAAGCACAAGCTGCTGACGAAAAGGTGGGAAATTCGGACCCGCAAATTAATTCCACGGAGTCAACCAGTGCTGCCACTCAGCCATCCGATAACAATGTCCAATCGGGAGGTTCAGCAGATCTATCCGCTCCAAAAAGGAAAAAAGCCCGGGTCAGTCCGCGGTTTAGTGGGGAAATCAATACCAATGACAAACCTTCCCGGGTTACCATCGGACGAATTTATGAATGGAACGACTTGTCCAATGAAATCGACGTGAACTTCGATTCGGAAGGAATCTTTAGCGTCAATGATATTTATCAGATCGACTGGGATCTGTATAATCTCACCATTGATGGAAAAACGGACTTGAATGCCGACCCCAAGCGCGAACTTGGAGCGACTTTCACTAAAAAGGCCTGGAGAACTGATTACGGAAACTGGCAAGTGGGAGTATTTGGAAGACTTCTTTATGATGAAAAGTCTGATACAACCTATCAGGGGATCGATGGGGGCTACCGTTTGGATTACCAACTGACGCCTGATTTCAATTTGAGTTATCTTTATATCCAAAACCTTAGTGGCTCAGACCAGGATTGGGGACATTTGGAGAAAAAGTTTTTAGTGGTCGATGGTTACCGGCTGGGCGGCAATCTCATTTACGGTATGAAACTTCCCTTTAACCCTCATTATTTTGTTTATACCACCGGTACCTATAATCTGCGAAATGACGAATGGGTGAGCCAAGTTGCCGGCATTGCGCGGGAAGTCGATTGTATTAAATTCGGTATCGGTTGGGATTTTGCGAAGAACTTTATTGATTTAACATTTCGTTTAAATTATTAACCGCCTGTAGAAAGAGCTTAGGCGGTTAATAATTACCCATAAACGATCATCTTCATTTTTTTATCGTTACTATTTCTGACTCACCGGTTCATTGATTGCTTTGGTTAAAGATTGGCTGAGAGAAGTTCCCATATCCGTCCAAAAATAATCGCTAGCATGGGCCAGGGATTTTCGGGAATCGTTACCTTCCGCTTGCCCTTTATAGATTAGCCTTTTTTGATGAATATTGGCAATTACCAGGTCATAAACAACTTTAGAGCGTATGGTCGAAGTGATCACCCCCGCCTTGGACTCCACCCAGAACTCTTTCACTTGTCCGCCTAAAATCAAATCAGTTCCCAAATAACTAGGTACTTTTTCAGCATTCAAATTCCAACCCGAAGTGAGAATAACGTTATACCCGGCTTTTTGGAGCTGTTCGGCCAGATTCTTTTCAATTATTTCCGTTGGTTTTTTGTCAGTCACCAGGGTCTCAAGCTTTTTTCCGGACCGGCTGTAAATAGCACCTGTACTATCGGTATTTTCACGTTCATCCCTGAACAAATTGACAGCAATCGTTGGGTGGGTGGTGGTACTCAAACCCGAAAAACTCTTATCAGCTAATTTCTCAATCCAGCCGATCTTGGATGATCCGGCAAGATACTCTACTGGAATTGCCCGGATTATTGTGTATCCCGTACCAGAGGAAAATAGAAGTACTGATAAAAGTATCAAAGTTGACAAATGAATGATTCGTTTCATCATGATTAACCTCTTAACCCCTTTTTAAAACTTACGATATCCCCTTTAATTCTTCTTTATAACTCATAATTCCCCCGTGCCCGATAAAAAATTTTTTCCCATTCTCCCTGCTTTTACAAGTTTACTGTTCATTAACAATTTGTTTTTTTATCGACTCCAATCAAAAAAGCTGTCGCGAATGAATGGTAACATCAATGAAAGATACAATATATCCACTGATCATGAGCAGAAGTTTATATTGTATCTCTCTATCGATGAATTCATTTCGCAACAGCTTTTGTGCAATATTTACCTTTATCTAAATAAATATTGATGGCAAAGCCGTTTTATTTTTGGCGTGCCGCCTTGATATTGTTTACAAATTCACGGCCCAGTTTGGTTATGGATTCATAGTCGCCTTTTTTGGCTCCCGCAGTCAAAGCGCCGCCTGCGCCCACGGCCACAGCTCCCGCTTTAATCCATTCTCCGACGTTATCCACATCGACTCCGCCCGTTGGCATAATGCTCGCCTGTGGCAACGGACCGGCAATGGCTTTAATCATTTTGGGTCCGAAAGCTTCACCCGGGAAAAGTTTAAGAATATCAACACCCAGTTCCAAAGCTTCCACCGCATCCCGAAGGGTCATAATCCCCGGCATGCAGGCGATTCGATAACGGTTGCACAAACGGACCATATCCGGATTCAAACAAGGGCTCACAATATATTCCGCACCGGAAAGTATTGCAATTCTGGCCGTTTCCGGATCGAGCACCGTCCCGGCGCCTAAAATGATTTCACCCTTCGTATAGGTAGCGGCCAATTCCTCGATGACCCGATGAGCCCCGGGAACAGTAAATGTCAATTCGATTGCCGCAACTCCGCCTTCTATACAAGCATCGGCAATACGTTTGGCTTGATCGCTGGACTCAGCCCGTACCACAGCCACAATACCGGCCTCTTTGATTTTGGATAATACCTGTTCTTTTTTCATTTCTTTTCACACCTCATTCATATTGATCAACCTTACTTCGAAAGTTTTCCTTATCTTTGCACCCTTGCACCGGCCCCTTTGATGAGCGCCTCAACTTCATTTTTGGTTGCCATGGAAGTATCACCCGGTGTGGTCATTGCCAGTGCGCCGTGGGCAGCTCCGTAATTAACCGCCTTTTGGGCGTCTCCGGTTGTCATTAACCCGTAAATCAGACCGGAGGCAAAACTGTCACCGCCACCGACCCGATCGTAGATTTCCAGGTTTGGATACTCATTGGAAAAATAAATATTTCCGTCTGCATAAACCATGGCTTTCCAATCATTTACCGTGGCTGTTTTCACAGTCCGCAAAGTGGTAGCAATGACTTTAAAGTTGGGATAGGCTTTGGTTGCATTACCAAGCATTTTTTTATACCCCTCCATGTTTAACTCCTTGAGGTTCTCATCATTCCCTTCCACTTCAAAACCAAGACAAGCGGTAAAATCTTCTTCGTTTCCAATCATAACGTCAATATATTTGGCAATCGTTTTGTTGACTTCCTGGGCTTTTTCCTTACCGCCAATATTTTTCCACATGGATGGACGATAATTTAAATCATAGGATACAACCGTGCCATGCTTTTTAGCAGCCATCACGGCCTCAATAACAACCTGGGCCGTTGTCTCCGATAACGCGGCGAAGATACCCCCGGTGTGGAGCCAGCGGACTCCCAGGGTCCCAAAAACATATTCCCAGTCGATATCTCCCGGTTTTAATTGGGATACAGCCGTATTTCCCCGGTCCGAAACACCAACGGCGCCACGGATACCGAATCCGCGCTCGGTAAAATTCAAGCCGTTACGAACGGTTCTGCCGATTCCATCATAGGGAAACCATTTAATCAGTGATGTATCGACCCCGCCCTGCATCATGAAGTCTTCAACCAAACGCCCGATTTCATTATCAGCCAACGCGGTAACAGCCGCAGTTTTAAGTCCAAAACACTTGCGTAAACCCCGGACTACATTATACTCGCCCCCGCCTTCCCAGGCTTTGAATTGCCTGGCTGTCCGAATCCGGCCATCACCGGGATCGAGGCGCAGCATAATTTCTCCTAACGAAATTGCATCATACGAACTTTTCTCGCGTAATTTCAGATCCAAACTCAAGTGACATACCCTCCTGTTTCAATTTTATAAAGTAACGCCATCTTTAAAAATGGCAATCTCTCTATATCCATGCTCCTCATTTTGGGTTTTCTTCCCTGAGGCTACATTTAAAATCAATTGCCATAATTCACCGGCGCTATCTTCCATACTAAAATTATCAAGGATTTTTCCTGCATCGTAGTCGATCCAGCCGGGTTTACGCGCGGCTAAGCCGGAATTGGATGCAATTTTTATTGTCGGAACCGGGGCGCCCAACGGGGTCCCCCTCCCGGTGGTAAATAAAATCAGATGCGCTCCGGCTGCCGTCATATTGGTGCAGGAAACGATATCGTTTCCCGGTCCGGTAAGCAGATTCAAGCCCTTTTTCAGACATGGCTCACCATATTTCAAAACCGCGGTTACCTTAGCCTGACCGCCCTTTTGAATACAGCCCAGAGACTTTTCCTCAAGAGTTGTGATTCCTCCCGCTTTATTTCCAGGGGAAGGATTTTCATAAATCACCTGATGGTGAGCAGTATAATAGTCCTTGAAACCGTTAATCATCGCCACAGTTTCATCAAAAACCTCAACATCGGCTGCCCGTTCCATCAAGATAGTTTCAGCGCCGAACATTTCAGGCACTTCAGTTAAAATAACCCTCCCACCTTGGGCGGATATTTCATTGGTGATTTTACCGCAAAGAGGATTGGCCGTGATACCGGAAAAAGCATCCGAACCACCGCATTTAAGCCCGATAATCAAATGTTCGGCGCTCACCGGTTGCCTTTTTTCCATGGAGGCCCGCTCAGCCAGATCACCAATCAAACTCATTCCTTCTGCAATTTCATCTTCAACATTCTGAGTGACCAGAAACTTGACCCGGTCCTGATCGTAATCTCCCAGAAAAGGCCGGAATACGTCAACATGGTTATTTTCACAGCCAAGTCCCAATACCAGCACTCCAGCGGCATTGGGATGATTCACCAGCCCAGCGAGGAGCTTCTGAGTATAGAGTTGATCTTCACCCATTTGCGAACAGCCGTAGGGATGAGTAAAACAGAAAATTCCATCACCTAAATGTCCGTATTTTTCTTGAGCTTTCTTTTGAATCAATTCAGCCGTATTATTAACACAACCTACGGTTGGAATAATCCATACTTCATTGCGGATCCCGATTTTTCCGTTTTTGCGCGGATAACCCTGAAAAGTTGCAGCCGGTTTTTGGGAATCCGCCGGAAAGTTTCCTTTGTAGGAGTATTCGATGACTCCTGAGAGATTGGTTTTCAAGTTATGAGTATGGACATGACTACCGGCCTGGATGTCGCTGGTGGCATGTCCAATCGGATAACCGTATTTAATGATGTTTTCGCCTTGTTTGATATCCCAAAGGGCTTTTTTATGCCCGAACGGTATGGCTTCAGTAGCCTGGACGGCAACGACTACATTATCCCCGGGAGAAATTTTAATGAATTTATCCATTTCAAAGACTCTCCACGAAATTTTTAACGGCAAGCGCCGCTCCGTCATGAATAATCGAGCCAAGATATTCTTCGACAAGTTCCTGGAGGCCTTTGATTTTCGTCAAGTCCTCTCCCCAAAAATCCGTATTTGCGAGAACCTTTCGGACGATATTATCCGGACTCTGCCACGCTTTGGCGAAAAACTCCAAGACTTCAGGGTTATCATGGATCTCATAGGTTTCTTCGCCACGATTTCCGATATACTTACCATCCTGCATTTTGCCTCTGTAAAAGGCTATCAATGCGGCAAATCCGAACGGCAATATCTGAGGTAATTTATGATATTTATGGATATAATCCAATAAAGACGGCAAACAGCGCGCCTTATATTTTGATACCGAATTCAAGCTGATATCAAGAAGCCGGTGTTTGATAAAAGGATTGGCAAACCGTTCAAACACAGCATTGGCAAATTCATTCATCTCTTTTTGGGGGAGAGGAATGTTCGGAATGATTTCATTCCAGATACATTTTCTCAAATACTGTTCAAACACCTTGTCCTTCATCATGGAAAGCACAATATCATGGCCGGCTAAATATGCCGCCAGCACGCTCACGGTATGGGCTCCATTTAAAATACGCACTTTACGGGTACGATAAGGAGTCATATCCGAAGTCCAAATAACGTGAACGTTATCACCTTGAAAAGGAATTACTTTGGCCCACTTTTCCGGAGCCTCAATCACCCAGAGATTAAAAGGTTCACAGGTGACCAGGATATTGTCTTCATATCCCAAAGATTCCCGAATTTCTTTGATCTCATCCCGCGGGTAACCGGTAACGATCCGATCCACCAGCGTATTGGCGAAACAATTGGCGTTTTCCAGCCACTCGGTAAATGCTCCTCCAAGTCCCCACTCTTCTGCATATTGTAGCACGTACCGTTTAAGGTTGTCACCGTTTCTTTCGATTAATTCAACAGGTAAAATCAATAATCCTTTATCTTCCTGTCCCATCATTTTTTTAAATCTCTCATAAAGCAATACGGTCAACTTGGCGGGATAGCTTACGGGAGGTTTATCGGTTAGCTTGTCACCGACCCGATAGGCAATCCCGGCTTCGGTTGTATTGCTGATAATCACTTTTAACTCCGGACTTTGAGCGATTTCAACCAATGCCTCATAGTCGGAAAAAGGGTTAATGCAGCGTGAAATGGAAGTAATCTCCTGGATTCGTTCCACGATTTCATTATTTTCCACTCCACGCATCATCACCGTATAAATACCGTTCTGAGCATTGATTTGTTCCGCCATCCCCGCCTGAATAGGCTGACAAAGTACCACGCTACCGTTAAAATAACCGGCGCTATTTGTACGTTCAATCATCCAATCCGCAAACCCGCGTAAAAAGTTGCCTTCTCCAATTTGTAAAACTTTTTCCGGTAATCCTCCGTGAGTTTTCTTTCTGACATCCTTAATATTTTTCATGAAGTTAGCTCCTATTTTGCCTAAAAAATTATGTATAAATGCTAGTCAATAATCCCTGTGAAATAGTTTTTGGCATTATGATAACAAATATCTTGCACCATTTTTCCGAGCAATGGAAGATCATTTGGCGCTTCACCGTTTTCCACCCATTCTCCCAGGAGATTGCAAAGAATTCTCCGGAAATACTCATGTCTGGTATAGGAAAGGAAACTGCGGGAATCCGTGACCATCCCCACAAACCGGGATAGAAGTCCTAAATTGGCTAAAGCGATCATTTGACGGTTCATGCCGTCTTTCTGATCATTAAACCACCATCCGGAACCAAATTGCACCTTTCCCGGAGCTTCGCTGCCTTGAAAACACCCAAGCATCGTCCCAATCACTTCATTATCACGTGGATTAATGCAATAAAGAATCGTTTTAGGTAATTCATCCGTTTGATCCAGGGCATTTAGGAATTGCGCCAAATCTTTGGCATAGGATTCATCGCCAATGGTGTCAAACCCGGTATCGGGACCCAGTAGGCTCATCATCTTCCGGTTGTTGTTACGAATAACCCCCATATGCAGTTGCATAGTCCACCCAAGCCGCGAATATTCCCTTCCTAAAAAGAGCAACATCCCGGTTTGATATTTTTCGACTTCCGTTTGGGTTAAATTTTCATGATGGAGCATTTTCTTGAGGATCAAATCAATTTCTCCATCGGATGCCTCTTGAAAACGGATAGGGTCCAAAGCGTGGTCGGAAAGCCGGCACCCGGCTTGATGGAAAAATTGCAGCCGCTTGCGAAGGGCGTTTTTTAAATCATCCAAATTGGTAATCGTGGAATGGACGGTTTCACCAAGTTTAGCGAGCCAGGGTAAAAAATCCGCTCTTTCAATATGAATGCCTTTATCAGGTCTGAGCGCCGGCGCCACCTTCACCGGAAAATTTTTGTTATTGGCCAAGACTTGGTGGTATTCCAACGAATCAACCGGATCATCGGTGGTGCAAATCGCTTTCACATTGGAACGGACGATCAATCCTTGAGCGGTAAAGCCTTCTTCTTTCAATAATTGATTGCATTTCTCCCAAATCCCCTGCGCCGTTTTCGGCGATAAAAGCTCATCAATTCCAAAATATCTTCGCAATTCCAAATGAGTCCAATGGTAAAGAGGGTTGCCGATACAGCAAACCATCGTTTCAGCCCATTTTTGAAATTTCTCTTCATCACTTGCCTCTCCGGTGATAAAACGTTCAGCCACACCATTGCTGCGCATGGCGCGCCATTTGTAATGGTCGCCGCCTAGCCAAAGCTCGGTGATATTACGGTATTGTTTATTCTCCGCAATTTCTTTGGGGCTTAAATGACAATGAAAATCGAAGATCGGCATTGGCTTTGCATACTGATGATAAAGCTCGGCGGCAGTCTTATTTTGGAGCAGGAAATCTTGATCCATAAACGATTTCAATCCAACATTCCTCCTTTTTTTACGCTGTTTCTATTACAACCAAATTCACAAATTTGGTCATAGACAAGTTTGGTCGAGCGATTCCAAGTCTTAGCTTTTCCGAACCGTTTTCCGATACTGGAGCGGTGAAGATCCAGTTATTGTTTTAAACACTCTCCCAAAATGAGTGATACTATCAAAACCAACGTTTTCAGAGATAGCAGTGACATTTAAAGCGGTTGTCCGCAGCATTTTTTGAGCCTGTTTGGTCCGGATGCCGTTGAGATATTCAATGAGTGTAAATCCGGTGACCTCTTTAAACATTCGTGACAAGTAATATTTACTGATTCCAAAACGTTCCGAGATTCCTCCCAAGGTTATATCTTGCTGAAAATTGACAGTAATGTATTCTACAATTTCCGATATTTTTTGATGAATCGGATTGGGAAAAGAAAAAGTCCCGGTTGATTTCTGAGCCAGTTGGCGATTTAAAAAAATCAACAATTCAGCCAGGAGTACTTGCAGATAAAGCTTCGAATCGGGCCGCGGCGCTTCATTCTCGGCCAACATTTTGAATAGTAAACGGCTTACGAAATCCTGTTCTGAAGCATTGAGCCGCAATAGGTTGCTATCTTGATGAAAACAGGCAAAAAGATCGTTTGGCAAGGTATTCTGAAACGCATCAGGCAAAAAGTCCCGCCTGAAATTCAGCAAAATACGCTCATGAACCGATACATCCATGGTTTTATGCAATTCATTGACATCGATCAGTATCAAATCGCCTTTTTGAATATGATAAGTACGGCCTTTGATGAAGTAATCCCTTTCGCCTTCGAGCAAATAATAGATTTCATAAGCGTCATGATAATGATTGCTCATCATGTTCCGAGGAACTTGAAAGCGTTCTTTCCAAATGAATAAAGGTTGCTTGATGTGGTCAAAACCATAGGTGATATCTTGCATTATTCCACCTCGCTTACAGTTTACGGCGATCCCATTCAAATGTCAAGCAAGATTAGTTGAAAAATGGTTTTTATCTGTTCAATTAGCCAACAAATTATACATATTTTGCTATATCAATCTATGCAAACATACCGCAGAACCGCTCCAAATCTCTCGTCTTTCGCAATTTGGCGATTTAACTTATAAATGGCAGGCTCTTTTGGGAATGAGCCGCAATTCTGCCGGGGGCTTTGGATCTATAGTATCCACGCCACCCTGGGGAGAATTTGGTCGATTCAGTCCATAAAACCGAATTAAATTTTATTCAAAGGATAGTTTATAAAGGCATTTATGGTTGATCCCTTCGAAAGTTATGCTATAATAAATAAATTGGTTACAATAAACCCTTTGGCAGAACCATTGAGTATCGTCCATAGATTTTTTGCAGCTTGACAGGTAGTCAAAGCTGAATAAGGAGACCTTATGACCTTCGAAGATTTAGGCTTGATATCACCGATTTTAAAAGCTTTACAAACAGAGGGATACCAGAATCCAACCCCCATCCAGGAAAAAGCCATTCCCATCATCCTTGCGGAAAGTGATTTGCTGGGATGCGCCCAAACGGGCACCGGAAAAACAGCGGCTTTTGCCATTCCAATCTTACAGATTTTACATCATCGATCCCCGACCCGGAAAGGACCTTCCCATATTCGGGCGCTCATTCTTACGCCTACCCGGGAACTGGCCCTCCAAATCGATGAAAGTATCGGGGCCTATGGCCGGCACACCGGATTGCGTCATAGCGTGATTTTCGGTGGAGTCCCTCAAAAGACGCAAACCGATTCTTTAAAAAGAGGCGTCGATATTTTAGTGGCCACCCCCGGACGTCTCTTGGACCTGGTCAACCAAAAATTCATCAATCTCCATCACATCGAACTCTTCGTCCTCGACGAAGCGGATCGGATGTTGGATATGGGCTTTATCCACGATGTTAAAAAGATTATTGCCCTTCTTCCGGTGCAGAAGCGACAAACTTTGCTGTTTTCCGCCACCATGCCTCCGGAAATCGCCAAACTGGCGGACACGATTCTGGTCAATCCGAAAAAAGTGGCGGTTGCTCCTGTGTCTTCCACAGTCGATGCTACCGAACAGTTTGTCTATTATGTAGCGCGGGAAGACAAACGCGCCCTGCTGATTCATTTATTAACGGATTCAGCCATCTCTACGGCTCTAGTATTTACCCGAACCAAATACGGGGCTGATAAAGTAGCCCGGGTGCTGAATAAAGCAGGGATCAAAGCGGAGTCGATTCATGGTGACAAATCGCAAAATGCCAGGCAACGGGCTTTACATGATTTTAAATCAAGGCAAATCCGGGTTTTGGTGGCCACCGACATTGCGGCCCGGGGCATCGACATTGAGGAACTATCCCATGTGATTAACTTTGAATTGCCGAATATCCCGGAGACCTATGTACATCGAATCGGCCGGACCGGCAGGGCCGGTCAAAGCGGGGTTGCCATCTCCTTTTGTGACAGCGAAGAAAAAGATTACCTTAAAAGCATCCACAAGCTAATCGCCAAGGCAATTCCGGTGGTGGAGGAGCATCCTTATTCGTTAAAACAAACCAAACCCTTGACGGATCAGGAAACGGCAGTACGACCCCAATCACGAAGCCGTGATCCAAAAACCGGGCCGGTCGGCTATTTCCGGAGAGGAAAAAAGTTTTGAAACTTTGCCTATCCCATGAATTCTTATTCGGATCTCACGCCATATTTCGGGTCACATTCCGGAGCCAGCGCCCGGACCGCAAACGCCCCAAGGCTAAAATGCATTTTGATAATTCCTCCAAAACCGCCAAGCCATAGACCCAATGTACCGGCAGCTTGAAAACAAAAGCTCCTAAAACCGTTAACGGCACCCCGATAAACCACATGGTAAACCCCTCAATTACGAAAGCCTGCCGGGCATCGCCGCCGCCCCGCAAAATGCCGACGATCAAGACGACTCCCAGAACCCGGATAAAAAAGATCCCCGATATAATGTCCAGGATAATCCGGGAACTGCTTCGGACCGTATCCGAAACATTAAAAACACTCAGAACCAATGGCGCTGCCAAAGCCAGACAAACTCCTAAAACGGCTCCCAGCGCCACCGAAAGCAAGGAAAAACGCTTGGCATATGTCTTGGCGAGGTCTTCTTGCCCCGCGCCAATGCTGTTACCAACCATCACCGCAGCCGCGCTTGAAACCCCGAAAATGGCCACCAAAAACAAATTATTGACGGTGTTGCAAATCTGGATCGCCGCCATCGCCTGGGTTCCCATCCTGCCATAAACCGCCGCATAGACCAGACTTGCTAGGCCCCAGCAGATATCATTCAAGATCACCGGAGCGATCACCCGGTACGATTTCTTCACAAACTCCAGGGATAGATCCGTCAATTCGCGGACTGAAGCGGCCAACGCCGTTTTCGTTCCATAAATGTAGAGCAACACTCCCGTGGTTTCGACGATTCTAGCGATGACGGTCCCCAGGGCCGAACCGGCCACACCCATGGCGGGAACTCCGAATTTCCCAAAAATGAATACATAGTTGAAGAAGATATCAAAAACCAACGCAACGGCACTTATAATCATCGGTTGAATCGCTTTTCCGATAGAACGCAGCGAAAAATTGAATATAAAGGTGATTCCGGTAAACAGATAACTAATCAATATCATCCGCAGATAACTTATCCCCAAAGCGATCACCTTCGGGTCATGATTAAAAGTCGCAATGATCATACCCGGAAAAAGAAAACCAAACACTATGAAGATAGCGGCGCACAGTAGCGCCGAAATCAGTCCGACGCCCATGATTTTTTTAATGCTTTTCAGGTCGCCCCGGCCCCAGAATTGTGATATAAACACTCCGCAGCCTGCGCTTATTCCCAATAAAAACATATTATAAAAGAAAAAATACTGGTTGGCGATACCCACGGCGGCAATCGCGGTCTCCCCCAGTTCACCGACCATAATTGTGGCCACCATATTTAAAAACGAGGAAATGAAATTTTGAATCATGATCGGCAGGGCGATTTTCAACATGTTATGATAAAAATCCCGGTCGTCCAACAAATCTACAAATAATTGCTTCATTCGTTCCATATTGTGTCTCCCAGTCAAGCCCAAAATAAAAAGCGTCCAGGTTTCGGGCGCATAATTATCGCTTGATAGCAATTATATCACATCAATCTTGAGTTTTTTATATTTTTAACCAAAAGCAACCCTTTTTCTTTTCAACTCATAGGACAATCGCCGTAACTCAATATTTAACATATTTAAAACAAGCATTTAGAAACGAATCCGCTCTTAACAGTCTTATTTTTTCATGGAGGGATAGTAGCGCGCCACTCATCCGGAAAATCCCTTTTATAAACAGCTAGGGCGAAGTGGTGGTTTGCCAAGATGAAAAGGTCGACCGAACCACCAACGGTCACGGGTTTGTTAAAGATTTTTCCCGGCCCGAATTGCGGGAACTCGACGCCGACAGTTGGTTTGATTTGAGATTTGCCAAGGAAAGAATACCCAAGTTACAAGAGGGGCTGGAACCTATTGCAGAAATCAATTGATTGCTCAATATCGAATTAAAAACCGATGTTTTCCGCTATCCCGGGATTGAGAAAAAGGCGATCCGGATGGTGAAAAATCACGGGCTCATGAAAAGCAGCCTCCTTCCATTCCCCGTGGGATAGCGCGACACCGGAGACTTTTCTAGAGGTTTTCTCTCCCGGAGTGTAAATCCTCAAATCCATATCCACCTTTTAGAAAATAGTTTACGTTCCAGAGCAGCCCTTTTCTCCCTGAATCCGGCTCCCGCTGCCGTCCTCTCCAGAAGGCACAACTTCCAAATACCGGGGAAGTCTTTCTTTCAATTCCCGCACATGACTAATCACACCGACGATCCGGTTTTTATCGTGCAACTTTTCCAGGGCGTTCATCACTTTATCCAGTTTTTCCTCATCCAGGGTTCCAAAACCTTCATCCAAAAAGAAAAACCCCAAAGGATAACTGCCCCGTAATTGAATCTTAGAAGAGAGCGCCAAGGCCAAAGCCAGAGAAGTCATAAAGATTTCACCCCCGGACAGGGAACTGATGGCCCGACGGTTCCCGCCGTTAAAGTCATCCCGGATCACAAACTCGCAATCTTTTTCCTTGGCAAGCTCCAAAGCATATCTTTGTCCGGTTAACCGGCCCAGTTGAAAGGAAGCCTCCAAGGTCATATCCCGCAAGTGCTCCTGAGCGAGAAACGATATAAACTTACGCCCCCGTAACAGGTTTCCCAGTTCCTCACAAAGGCTTTTCCGCTTTTGCGCCGCCTTTTTCTGCTGTTGAAGGGTCCTCCATTGTTCCTGTTTCTTTTGGAGTTCCTCCACTTTATTCTTGGTTAAAGTAACCTCTTCCTTGGATCGTTCCAATTCATCCAATAAACCTTGCCGCTCTGCCTTTACCTGTTCATAATAAGCTTCGTCAAAGACCCTGCCGTCAATCTCTTGATCCAGCTTCTCCAGTTCATCCCGGCCAATCATCAAAACGTTCCGGTATTCCTCAATTTCCCGCCCAATGGCTAAACGTTCCTCAGAAGTTAATAAGGCCGATTCCGCTTGGAGCGCATCGACGAACCCCGCAGTTTCCAGTCTCTTGGCTAAACGCTCATTCACTTCGTCCTGTTCTTTGCGATTTGCTGTTAATGTCCCTTCGAGTGCAGCAACTTCCCGGGCAATTTGTTCCATGAATGACCGGGTTTCCCCTTCACGGCGTTTGGTATCCTCTGCCGCTTTTTGTAATTTCTGATAAGTCTCCACCATATACCGGATTAAATCATCCAGATCTTTCCCGCCGGTAATTTGATGAAGCTCATCCCGAAGTTCCGCCATTTGGGACTGGTAATTTTTCAAGGATTCCCCAGCGGAGGCTTCCCGTATTTTATTACTCTGAAACGAATCATTCAGCTTTTGCAATTCCCGATTGATTTCTTCCTGAGTTTTCTGCATGGTTTCCCATTTTCGGTCGACGGCGTGCAATTGTTTTTCGAAATCTCCCAGTTCCTGCTTGCGTTCTCGGAGTTGATGACGGTCAAAGGAGCCACGGATATTTTCAAATTCCGCCAAAACATTTTCCCATCCTTTTTGGGTTTTCTCCATTGATTCTTTGGATTCCTTGACCAGCGAATCTTGAAGAACCCAATCATGCCACCCCTTGAGAAGTTGGCCCTCCCAGTTCCGAACCTCTTTAAGCCTGCTCTCCGCTTGAGCGATCGTAATCTCCATTTCGTCCATTCTTGCAATGGATTGGGCTGGAATAGGGTGTTCCCGGGATCCGCACACCGGACAAGGCTCCCCGTCATGCAATTCTTTAACCAATTCTGCCGCTGAATTCATAATCAAAGCCCTTTGCTGCATCTTCCGGGCATCGTTTAAATCTTTTTCAGCCTTATCCAAAAGCGGTTTCGAATAATTTTCAACATGGGTTCCAACCGGGACGACTTGTTCCGGCAGCATTTGGTGTACTTTATCAACGATAGCTTCCCATTGGCAGTCATTTTGTGTTTTCCGCCTGGTGTAATTGTCCTTACTCTCTTGATGGCGTTTCTCGCTTTCTTCAAGGCGGACCAGAGAATCGAGGGCCTTTTCGATTAATTCCTTCTCATCCGGACTGACAAGATATTTGGCCCGTTCCTGCCGCAAAGCTTCCAAAGCGCTGCGGGTACCATCCAAATCATTTTTACCGACGGCAATTTCTTTAGACGTTACAGCAATCAATTCCCCTACTGCAGCCAGTTCCCGGTTTCTTTCCTCCAGACTTTTTTGGATTTCTTTCATTTTTTTCTGTTTTTCCTGGGCTCCTTGATAATTAACCTTTCTGGCTTGTAACTCCGGCAATTGTTGGTTATATTGTTTTTCAGCGACTTCCATTTCTTCATGGGCATCCCGGTGTTGGATAACGGCAGCGGAATATGAATGGCTTTTACGCTGATAGATATCAGCTTCTTCCTTGATCTTTTTATCCAAGTCTTTTTGACGCAAGATAAGTTCCCGCAATGATTCGGCCCGTTCTGCATCACTTAAACGCGTTTGCTTTCCATTGATTCTTTCGCTCGCTTGCTCCAGTTGATTGAGTCTTTCAACTGCTATTTTCCGTTTCAAATCTAATCCACGGACTGTCTCAGTTTCTTTATAGGTTTGATCGGCCGCTTCAAAATCCTTCTGAAGTCCTGTATACCGATGATTCTTATTCTTAAAAACTAAAACAGCCTGTTCGACCGCTTCTTCGGAACAGTCCCCCAAAACTTGCTCCATACCTTCATATTTCTCCAGCTGCATACTCCAATTGGCCGCTTCATTTTTGACCTTTAGAACCAACTCTTCGCCGAACTGTTCCAAATTGAAGAGGTGTTCCAGCATAGCAGCCCGGTCGGCACCGGTTAAATGCAAAAATTGATCAAATTTACCCTGCGGGAGCACTACTGCGCGGGAAAATTCCGCTCTGCCAATGCCCAGAATCTCTTCAACCTTGCCGTTAACTTCCTGAGGTTTCGAGGCTATGACTTCCGTTCCACTCACGTCCAACCTTCGGAAACGGGCTTGTTTGGCTACAACAGACTCCGGATCTTTGGGATTTCTTTCGTAGCGGCGTTCAACCAGATAACGCCCATCTCCCAATTCAAACTCAAAAGAAACCTCCAAAGCATTATCAAGCTGATGAATAATCCCCCGGGTATTGTTACTGGCCCGCTCAACCACTCCATATAAAGCCAGAGTAATGGCATCCAATATTGATGACTTGCCGCTACCGGTGGGACCAAATATTCCAAACAAACCATCTGCCCCAAGCTGATCAAAGTCAATAATCTGAAGGGTCCGGTAACTGTTAAGACCGAAGAATTGAAGTTTAATCGGCTTCATGCCACCTCACCTCCGTTCCGTTTAGGAGGATTTCCGGAGCTAGAAACTTTCGAACTATCGGATTCCGGTTGATTGACCATTTCTAAAAAAAATCCGACCAAATCTTCCGGCGGCGCGATACCATATTCCCGCTCATAAAAAAGCTTAAACCGATCGACCAAAGGCATATCCGCCAGTTTATGTTTATTTTGGGCTTCGGCCTTTTCTCCGTCCGTTTCAGGGAAAACAGGCTGGATAAAAATGAGTCCCGGATGAGCTTTCCGCAATTCCGCCAATTGGTTCATCTCAATCGGCTTGTCCACCATGATTTCAAGATCAACCCAGCCCAGTTGATTTTTAGGTTCTCCACACCAGGAAAATGCTTCTTCAACGCTGCCGGCCCGCCAGCGTTTCAATACTTTGCCGCAATTCAAATTTACCGATTGTACCTGAGCCATACCGCCCGGAATCACATCAACCAAAACCACTTCCTTTTGTTGATCGGCTTCCGAAAAACTGAACGAAAGAGGTGAACCGGAGTAGCGGGTAGCAACCGGCGCAGTGTGTAACTGTTGCGGACGATGTAAATGTCCTAACCCAATATACTGTGCGGATTTTGGCATAGATTGCGGTGAAACGGCCAAAGCTCCACCAAGTTGCCTCTCCGAATCACTTTCCACCCCGCCGAAAGCGAACAAATGGGCCATAGCCAGGTTTACCGTATCGGGCCGGAATATTTGATCCGCTTCTCTAAAAAGCCGGCTTACCCGCTCTGAATAGGCTATTTGCTGTGAACGTTCTTCCAATGTTTCTACCAACACTTCGTTCAGCCTGGCTTCGGATGGATAAGGCAAGGCATAAATGACGGCTTTTTCCTCACAGCCGGGCATTCCAAGCTCCAACCATCCTGATCCGGAAGAGATCCTCTGAACCCCCCCGGATGCCGAATGAACGGCCAGCTGTTCCCCGGGATACCCCAGAAGGGAAATCCCATGTTTAACCGCCAAAGGACTGACGGCGAGCAACCTTTCCGGGCTGTCATGATTTCCGGCTATCGCTACAATAGCTCTTTTTCCACCATCCGAAAGCCGTTCCACGGCATCGAAAAAAAGCTTTTCGGCATCTGCCGGGGGATTATATGTATCATAGACGTCACCGGCTATTAATATTAATTGGACCTCCGCATGCCGGACGATATCGACCAATTCATCAATAAACTGTTCCTGCTCCGGGAGCCTCGTTCGTCCTTCCAAAGTACGGCCGAGATGCCAATCGGATGTGTGTAAGATTCGCACTGGATTCCTCCGAAAAACCAATATACTTTTCTTCAATTATCTCATACCATTTTTCACAGTCAATCTTTGTTCAGCCTAATCTAAAATAAAAAAAAACGGTCTTGCGACCGTTGGTAAATCCATTGATTAAAAAGATCGGGTTAAAATATTTTTCACATCCTGATCGGAAAGGGGCGCCGGATCGACTTCAAACAGTCCGCCCATGGTCTCTCTGGCATTCCTGACATATTTATCTATTTCTTCGACCTTGATGCCGTAATCCGAAATTGTAAGGGAGGCGACTCCGCATCCCTGCTGCAATTTCACCAATGCATCCACAAAATCCATTGGTTCTTTGGCTTCCGTAAAACCGAGCGCTTTTGCCATGTCAACCATTCGCCCGTCGCAGGCGCCTCTACCTGCAAAGTGCGTATAATAAGCCTTACTTATCATGATTAACCCCGCCCCGTGAGGAAGCTCCGGATGAAAGGCGCTAAGCGCGTGTTCCATTGAATGCTCCGAAGTACAACCCGAAGTTGACTCGACGATACCTGAAAAGGTATTGGCCAGGGCTACGCTGGCTCTGGCTTCTTCATTGGAACCATCCCTTACGGCGGTCGCCAAATTTTTTCCGATCAATTCGATACTTTTCAGAGCATATAAGTCGCTCATGGAATTGGCATATTTATTGATATATCCTTCCGTACTGTGAAATAAAGCGTCAAATCCTTGGTAGGCTGTTAAATGCGGGGGCACTGTCATCATTAATTCCGGATCGACAATGGAAAGTACCGGAAATGTCCCTTCATATCCGAAACCGATTTTTTCATGGGTTACTTCATTGGTAATAACGGTCCAAGGGTCGGCTTCCGTGCCTGTTCCCGCCGTGGTAGTTATGGCAACAATGGGTAGAGGACGGTTTTTAACGGTTTGACCTTTGCCGGTACCACCGTTGATATAATCCCAATAGTCTCCCGGATTAGTTGCCATTACGGCAATGCTTTTCGCTGAATCGATGCTGCTACCTCCGCCCAGACCAATGACAAAGTCGCATCCTGTCTCCTTGACGAGCTTTGCGCCATCCATGACGTGATTTTTAATGGGATTGGCCATAACTTTATCAAATAAAACATATTCGACATCAGATTTTCTAAGCTGTTCTTCCAAACTGTCCAAATAACCGTATCTTTTTACAGAAGTTCCTGCGCTGGTAACAATCAAAGCCTTTTTACCCGGCAACGACTGGAGGTGTAAAGACTTCAGCTGTCCTTTGCCAAATAAAATTTTCGTCGGCATATAATAATTAAAATTCATATTGGTTTCCTCCCTTGTTTTCATTCCCGGTTTCCTGGCAGAATCGTTTGAACATCCGTTTCATCTATACCTTTGAGTTAACTTGAAGCCAAATAAATTCGAAGACCATTCCGTTTGGCATAATCAATTAAAAAAGAACATGAATCAATTTTGTTGTTTGTTTTCCCATTGACCCGGAGTATACTCTAAGATATAAGTAAAGTGACTACGTATAGAGAACCCACCGAATTCATCAAGCTTGATTTGAGGAGTCACATCTACCGGAAATAACAAAACTCGATACTTTGCCAATTTAAAAATGAAAGAAATGAGGGATTTACGATCATGGGATTAACGATCAAACAAGCGGCCGAAAAGATGAATCTAACAGTGTATACGCTCCGGTATTATGAGAAAGAAGGTTTATTGCCCTTTGTTGAACGGGATCATACCGGTAACCGTTCTTTTACGGAGAGTGATCTGGAATGGTTATCATTGATTTGCTGTTTAAAAAACACCGGGATGCCGATTAAACAGATCAAACAATATATCGGTTGGTGTCTGGATGGTGACGAAAGCTTGGCGTCCCGCAAGAAAATGTTGGTTGAACACCGCCAGGATGTATTGAAACAAATCAACGAACTCAAAAAGAATCTGGAAAAAATCGATTATAAAATCGCTCATTACGAGAACTGTAAAGGGCCTGTAGTAACGGTGGCAGCCATGGCTGCCAAGGAAAAAATCATCACAGCCGCCGCCAACTTATAAAATTTACGAGCTTCCATAAAGACGCTGCCTCCGCAACGCCTTTATGGAAGAAAAATTGGTTCATTCCCTTTTCACGGAAGTTTATTGCCGGCAGCCAGGTAAATCTGATACCATTCTTCCCTGCTTAGGCTGATTGTCGACGCCTTGCATATATCCTTGAGGCGTTTGACATTGGTTGTACCCACAATCGGCTGGATTTTAGCAGGATGCCTTAAAATCCAGGCAATCGCGATTGCGGTATTGGCTACCCCTTTCGCTTTTGCCAGCTCGTCAATTTTCTGGTTCAATTCCGGAAATTTGGGGTTATCCAAGAAAACACCCTCGAAGAAGCCGAATTGGAATGGCGACCAAGCCTGAATCGTAATGTCCTTCAGTCGGCAGTAATCCAAGATACTGCCATCCCTGTCGACGGAACGGTCGATCTCCATATTCACATTGAGTCCCGCATCAATCATTCCCGTGTTGGTGATACTGAATTGTAATTGATTAATGATTAATTTTTGTTTCACATATTTTCGAAGCAACTCAATCTGCATGGGATTTTGGTTGCTTACCCCGAAATAGCGCACCTTACCACTATTCTCCAGGATAGTAAAGGCTTCGGCAACCTCTTCCGGCTCCACCAAAGTATCCGGGCGATGCAGCAACAAAATATCAATATACTCGGTTTGCAACCGTTTGAGACTACCTTCGACGGCTTCCAGAATATGTTCTTTGGAAAAATCGAAGTAGCCCTTCCGGATTCCGCACTTGGTTTGAATGATTAATTTTTCGCGAAGGCTCGAATTCATTTCGACAGCTTGGGCAAAGGTTTCCTCGGCTTTTCCACCGGCATAGATATCGGCATGATCGAAAAAATTGACCCCCTCTTCCAAAGCCGTATGAATAAGCGTTGCAGCTTCCTTCTGTGAAATATCCGCAATCCGCATACAACCTAGCGCAATCTCCGGAGCATCGACGGTGCCATTCCCAATATTGATTTTTTTCACCAAAATCACCCCATTTAAATAAAGTTGTTATCGACTCATATACATTTTTTACTTTATACCTTCGAGCTTACTATAAGTCAATAGTTTTGTTTACTGCAAAATTATTTGCGGAGTATTCAATGAAAAACAAATGGTATCAGTCATTGCCTCTTTTCTAAGAAACGAAAACTTCCGGCCATCTTTTCAAGAATCTTGAGGATTTTGGCCTTATCGAATTCTTTAATGCCCTGATCAGGGGAATACATCCCGATATTGGTGGAATGGATCGTGTATTCGACCCCATAACACGCTTCGCCGCGTTTGGTACGATAACTGACTGTTTCGTAAACATTCCCCGCTCCGGCATCTGAAAAGGTGAACTTGGTAAAAGGAACCCCATGAATCGTAACCTTCTCCATCCGGGCGCCATATCCTTGAGGGTTTTCAAAGCATCTCTTTACTGCCTCAGGATTACTGCTTTGACCGATGGTAAAAGTGGCTCCGCTGAAATTAGTCTGCGGCAGATATGATTTGGGGATGGTTACCATGGCTAAAACCATTCCCAAGTCCGTTGCGCCAACCCGCCAATCCCTCGAAAAGCCGATCCCTTTTCCAGATACTCGAAATTGCTTTGGATACTGAAAGGAAAAGTTTTTCCCGTCATCCGTGAAAAGTACTGTTTTCCGGTCAATTGGACGAACAGTCCCTGCAACCCCGTCGCTACAAATGATTTTACCATTTTCCAAAACAAAAGCATTGGGGCCTTTGCTCCAAAACTCAATTTTCCCATTGCTATATCTTGTCCCGGAAGCCGCAACCACCTGCGGCAACATAAACTTACGTCCATCCGGCAGTAAGATTTGGACTTTCCTGTCCAGATAAGTGACTTTGACAATCCCTTCGCGGCAATAGTAAGTCAATGTATTCCGGACATTGGGGTGCTGATACAAAGAAAGATGGCTGAAAATGCGTTCTCCCAAGCCTGTACCGGTCACCAAGAAGGCTAAAAGAACGACTCCCATCAAGAAAATATTACTTCTTTTCATATTTACAAAAGGTCCTTTCCGAAAATTTTGACCGAAGGCTCATCCTATTTTGGGGAAAAAGATATATTTTTAAACCGGAAGCCTCCCGAAATTTTCTTTATATATTCGGTAATGGAATCAATATTTTTTCACCCCGCTTACTCATTTCTCCTGTTGATTATACTATCCAGTGAGGGGGGCCAAAACAAATCATTGAATTTTCTTCCTCAAAATACTAAAATGAATAGTTGCACGCACCTTTGAAGAAATCAAAATTAAAATAACGGGGGTTAACATGATCCGATTTGGTGTGGTAGGTACAGGATGGATTACGGAAGCTTTTATTAAAGCCGCAAGTTTAGACGAAAGATTTCAATTGGCGGCCGTTTATTCGAGGACAAAGGCGCGGGCATCGGAATTTGCCGAAAGATATGCCGTGAAACATATCTTTACTGATTTAGAGGAAATGGCCAAAAGTGAAACCATCGATGCGGTATATATCGCCAGCCCCAATTGTTGTCATGCCCGGCAAGCCATTTTATTCATGAATCACCAAAAGCATGTGCTCTGTGAAAAACCGATTGCTTCCAACGGCAAGGAACTTCTGGCGATGATTGAAAGTTCCAAGGCCAATCAGGTAGCCCTGATGGAAGCTCTTAAAACGACCCTTTTACCCAACTTTCACGCCCTTCGGGTGAATTTATCCAAGATCGGAAGAATACGCCGATTTTTTAGCAACAAATGCCAATATTCCTCCCGCTATGACGACTACAAGGCTGGAAAAACTGCCAATGCCTTTGACCCGAAGCTTTCGAACGGCTCATTGATGGACATCGGTGTATATTGCATTTATCCCGTAGTAGCCCTGTTTGGTAAACCGGATAGTTTAGAGGCAAGCGCCGTCTTCCTCGACTCCGGGATTGACGGTGAAGGAAGCCTGGTTTTACATTATCCCGATAAGGAAGCGGTCATTATCCATTCAAAGATTGCCGACTCAGAGCTTCCTAGTGAAATCCAAGGAGAAGGAGGCAACATCATCATTGATAAAATTTCGACGCCGCAAAAAATCGAAATCCGTTACCGGAACGGCCTGCGAGAGGACATATCGAGAAAGCAGACGGAAGAATTGATGTTTTATGAAGTACAAGAGTTCTTCCATTTGATTGAAAATCATCAAATCGAATCCCAAATAAATTCCCACCAACTTTCCCTGACGGTCATGGAAATCCTGGATGAAGTCCGTAAAAAAATTGGTTTGGTCTTTCCGGCGGACGATGCTTCTTGACATTCCCTTCTTTTGGAGTATAATAGGATTAATTTAAATTTGCGGGGGAACTCGCGTTCGCAACGTACGCGAACGCGTTTGAGTTGAGAAGGTTAAAACCTGACCCCTTGAACCTGTCGGTTAACACTGTCGTAGGGAAGCAAATCATTTACTTTATTGTATTTGATCAAGCACTTGCCTATTTCGGGGTAAGTGCTTTTTTATTGATCATTGTAGGAAACACAATTTAATATCATTCACATGCGGGGGAACTCTGTTCGCAAAGTACGCGAACGCGGTCGAGTTGAGAAGGTTAAAACCTGACCCTTTGAACCTGTCGGTTAACACTGTCGTAGGGAAGCAAAATTTAGGAGCGCTTTCTACCGGGAGCGCTCTTTTTTATTCTACAACCAAGGAGAAAATCATGAAAAAAGTTCTTTCGATCGCCGGATCCGATTGTAGTGGCGGGGCCGGTATCCAGGCCGATTTAAAAACATTTTCGGCTCACGGCGTATTCGGCATGAGCGTCATTGTGTCCGTTGTCGCTGAAAACACCAGCCGGGTCTTGGCAATTCAAGATGTTACCCCGGAAATGATCCAGCAACAAATCGACGCCGTTTATGAAGATATCGGCAGCGACGCCGTAAAAATCGGTATGCTTTCGGGGCCCGCAAGCATGGAAGCGGTCGCCGCAAAACTCCGGCAATACAAGCCCGGCAACATCGTCATTGACCCGGTGATGATGGCCAAAAACGGCTGTCCCCTCATGAATCCGGATGCCATTAACACACTGATCAAGGTTATTATCCCGTTGGCCGATGTTTTGACACCCAATCTTCCGGAGGCTGAAAAAATCACCGGCCAATCCATATCCTCCACTGCGGATATGGAAAAGGCCGCGGTAGCAATTTACCAAATGGGTAGCAGGAATGTTTTAATCAAAGGAGGGCATGCCGTGGGAGATGCCTTGGATGTTTTATATGACGGCAGACAATTTTATCATTACAATGCCAAACGCATATCCACCAAAAACACTCACGGGACCGGCTGTACCTATTCCTCGGCAATTGCCGCCAATCTAGCCTTGGGAATGAACTTGCCGGAAGCGGTGAAACACGCAAAACACTATGTTACGACCGCTATCGAACATGCCTTATCCATTGGCAAAGGTTGCGGCCCAACCCACCATTTTTATGAGCTTTATCAACACGGATTGAAAGGAGTTTGTTCCCATGAATTATAAAACCCAAATGGAAGCCGCCAAAAAAGGCATCGTTTCAAAAGAGCTGGCCCAGGTCGCCAAAGATGAAGGATTCCCGGAGCAGGAATTACTTTCCCTGGTAGCCACCGGACAAGTCGCCATTCCCGCTAACATTCACCACCAATCTTTGCATCCGAGCGGCGTCGGCCACGGACTCCGGACAAAAATCAATGTCAATCTGGGTATTTCCGGTGACTGCGCCGATTATCACGCGGAGATGGATAAAGTCAAGCTAGCTATCAAATATGGCGCGGAAGCCATCATGGACTTAAGTAATTACGGCAAGACCCATGAATTTAGAAAAAAACTGATTGAATACTCTCCTGCCATGATTGGCACGGTCCCGATCTACGATGCAGTCGGCTACCTGGACAAAGATTTAAAAAACATCACGGCACAAGACTTTTTGGAAGTTGTGCGTCTTCATGCCCGTGAGGGCGTTGATTTCATGACCATTCATGCGGGCCTCAACCGCCGGGCCGTAGAAATTTTTATACGTGAAAAACGGCAAATGAATATTGTTTCACGAGGCGGGTCTCTGCTGTTCGCTTGGATGAAAATGACCGGCAATGAAAACCCTTTCTATGAATACTATGATGATCTTTTAAATATCCTGCGTCAATATGACGTCACCATCAGCCTGGGTGATGCGCTTCGCCCCGGCAGCATTCAGGACTCGACAGACCCTTCGCAAATCACCGAGCTGATAGAGCTTGGAAACTTAACACAACGGGCCTGGCAACAGGATGTACAAGTGATGGTGGAAGGACCGGGCCATATGGCAATGGACGAAATCGCCGCCAATATGACGCTGGAAAAACGCCTGTGCCATGGTGCGCCATTCTATGTATTAGGACCTTTGGTTACCGATATCGCACCCGGGTATGATCACATCACCTCCGCTATCGGCGGTGCTATCGCCGCAGCAAACGGTGCCGATTTTCTCTGCTATGTGACTCCCGCCGAACATTTGCGATTACCTGATTTACAAGATGTAAAGGACGGCATCATCGCTTCCAAAATAGCCGCTCACGCGGGGGACATTGCCAAAGGAGTCAGAAATGCCCGCAACATTGATCATCGTATGAGTGAAGCTCGCCATGTCCTGGACTGGGATAAAATGTTTAAACTGGCACTCGACGGTGAAAAAGCCAAAACCTATTTCGAAAGCATTCCGCCGGAAGATAAACAGAGTTGCTCGATGTGCGGCAAAATGTGCGCAGTCAGAACCATGAACCGCATTTTAAACGGCCAAGATGTTGAGTTGAAATCCAATCTGTCCAAAGAAGGAAAGGAATCGATATGAGAGAAGACCTCACCATCCCCATCCAAATTGGGCGAACCCTGGAGGAACTCCGGGGAAAAAAGCCCATCATCCATCACATTACCAATTATGTGACTGTCAATGACTGTGCCAATATTGTTCTGGCTATCGGCGCATCGCCGATTATGGCCGATGATATCGATGAAGTCGAGGCCATCACCGCCATTTCCTCCTCTTTAGTCCTCAATATCGGAACCCTGAATCAAAGGACGATTTCTTCGATGTTGGCTGCGGGAAAGAAGGCCAATCAAAGAAATATTCCGGTAATACTGGATCCGGTGGGAGCCGGAGCATCGGAACTGCGCAATCAAACCGTGACCCGGTTGTTGGAACAAGTCACCATCAGTATCCTGCGGGGGAATATGTCGGAAATTCGATTTATGAGTGGTTTAGAAGCTGCGACCAAAGGAGTTGACGCTGCCGAGAGCGATATCGCCAAAAGTGACCAAAGCGGTATGGAAATCGCGAAAAGCCTGGCCAAGAAATTAAATACTGTGGTCGCCATTACCGGGGCTACTGATCTGATTTCCGACGGCAAACGAACTTTACAAATTCAAAATGGCCATCCCATGTTATCGCAGGTAACAGGGACAGGTTGCATGAGCACCTCATTAGTAGGCGCTTTTGCCGGAGTGACCTCCGATTATTTTCTGGCGGCAGCGGCCGGCATTACCTGCATGGGGATTGCCGGAGAGCTTGCCTATGAAACTGCCGGCTCCAAAGGTACCGGCAGTTATCGCGGGGCCATCATCGACAGCATCAGCATCCTAAACCCTCAAATGATAATGGAAAAGACCAAAACCCATGAATAATCGGGCAGAAATCGAGCAATCGCTCTTGGAACAACTTTACTTTGAACCAACGGAGGGATCAAACTATGGACCCAATAATACCAAAGCCTCGAATCGATTATAGTCTTTATCTGGTCACGGATCAGGATTTGATGAGCACCCCCACCCTGGAACAGGCTGTAGAAGAAGCGATTGCCGGAGGATGCACCTTAGTCCAGTTACGGGAGAAAAAAACCTCATCCCTGGATTTTTACAATACCGCCGTGGCAATCAAACGGATCACCGATGATCATGGCGTTCCCCTGATCATTAATGACCGGGTTGATATCGCCTTAGCCGTTGAAGCCGCCGGTGTTCATATCGGTCAGGAAGATTTACCCGCCTCCATTGTCCGGAAAATTATCGGCCCCGGAAAAATCCTGGGCCTCTCGGTTTCCTCCCTGAAGGAAGCGATGAAGGCCCGGTTGGAGGGCGCAGATTATCTCGGCGTCGGCGCAATGTTCGCCACCGGAACCAAAACCGAAGCTAAACTGGTAACCATGGAAGAATTAAAACGGATCAAAGCATCGGTTGACCTACCCTGTGTGGTGATCGGCGGCATCAATGAAACAAGCATTCCCTTGTTCGAGCACACGGGAATTGATGGAATTGCCGTAGTATCAGCCCTGATTGCCAAAAAGGATATCCTTTCGGCAGCCGGAAACTTGAAAAAGCTATTTTTACAAACAAAGGGGAACTGATTATGGTTGGTTTCAAGGCGGCTATCTTTGATTTAGACGGTACTCTGCTGGATTCCATGGGGGTATGGGAAAAAGTCGACTACGACTTTTTGGCCAAACGTAATTTGACGATGCCGGAACAATATGTAAAAGCCATCGCTCCAATGAGTTTTCCAGAAGCGGCGCAATACACCGTTGATTTATTTCATTTAAACGAAAAAATACCCGATATCATTGGGGAGTGGAATGACATGGTTCTCTACGAATACGGCCATAACATATCATTAAAGCCCCATGCCCGTGAGTATCTTGAATTCCTGAAACAACAACCTGTTAAAATCGGAACGGCTACCAGCTTGCCAAAGTTGCTTTATGAACCGGTTCTAAAAAACAATGGAATCTATGAATTATTCGACGCCCTCACCTCAACTGCCGAGGTGAGCCGTGGTAAGGAACACCCGGATATTTACAGGCTGGCTGCCAAAAAATTAGGAGTGGCTCCCGGTGATTGCATTGCGTTTGACGATATATTGGAAGCCATTACTGCCATTAAAGCGGCCGGCATGAAAGCCTATGGAGTCTATGACAGTTATTCCGCCCATCAAAAAGCGGCCATCCAGGCCATCGCGGACGGCTATGTTCATGACTTTCATGAAATGTTGATTCAATGAAATCAAACCGGTAAAGGGACTGGTTCAACGTGGGAATACCCCAACTTTTATTAAAAGGATAGGTTTTGTATTGATTGGATAAAAAAGGAATTTGTGCTTCCCTTGGCGAATAGAAATCAACTGTCAAATATCCATCCGTACTTGATTATAATTTGATATGGGGGAGGCCGGGCGCGGATCATGTTTAAAAAAATTGCCTCGACAATCGAGTCGTCTCTGGATAAATTGTTAAGAGGTCTCCATCGTTTTCCGGAAGCCATTCTCCTTGCCACCCTGACGGTAATGGTACTAATATTCCTCAATCATTCAGGGTCCTTGGACAATACAACAACGATCCGGAATAATTTAAATAGGCTGGCTGCGGTGCTGGCTTTGGGTATTCCACTTACTTTAGGAATCCGGCTTCTGATGGAAAGATTGACTAAGCTGCATCTGGGATTAAAAATCATCCTCTATCTTGGAACCGCCACCGGGCTCCTTTTATATTTTTGCTATGGACTTCCGAATTTCTCGATGGTTCCCCTGTCCCGATATCTTGCTTTGACCCTTGCATTTTATCTCATTTTCCTTTTTATCCCCTATTTTTTCCGGAGAGATCACTTTGAGCTTTATTGTGTGGAAATCCTGATCCGTTTTTTGATCACTTACTTTTATGCTGCTGTTCTTTACCTTGGCATCGGCTCAATCGTTTTCACGGTGAACATGTTATTTGCTATCTCCCTAAAAGGAGTCATTTATTTTGATGTATGGCTTGTTGTTGCCGGTATTTTCGCTCCAGCCTATTTCCTGGCTGAAATTCCGCTTTTGGAAAGTGAATTCGACATTGATAGTTACCCCAAAGTCCTGAAAATACTGTTCCTTTATATCGTTGTTCCGATGATTATCATCTATTCCGTAATTTTGTACGTTTATTTTGTAAAGATTATCATCGTCCGGAGCTGGCCGGCAGGAATTGTTTCCAATCTGGTGCTTTGGTATGGTCTTATTTGCAGCGGGGTATTTTTCTGCATTTACCTCCTGCATTCCAAGATAAAGTGGCTCCAAAAACTGCTGGTAACTTTCCCCGGGTTACTCCTGCCATTGCTGGCCATGATGTTTTTGGCGATGGGCATTCGCATTCGTGCCTACGGCACCACTGAGAGCCGCTATTTTGTTGTCATCGCCGGCTTGTGGATCACCGGCTGGATGCTTTATTATTTGTTGGCGAAAAAAGTCCGCAACATTTTCTTACCGGTTTCCCTTGCCTTTTTAGCGGTTTTCTCAGTCATTGGCCCTTGGAGCGCTTATTCCATATCGAAATGGGATCAAAACAGACGGTTCACAGCTATCTTAATGAAATATAACATGATCGATGGTGAAAAGCTGGCGAAACCGAACCGTCCCATCACTCCGGAAGAGAAGGCCCAAATCATTTCCCTCCTGACCTACTTCAAATATTCCCATAGCCTTCATGATTTAAAATGCCTGCCGGAAAATTTCAAGCTGGGTGAAATGGCAAAGGTTTTTGGGTTTCAATGGGATCCGGATGCCTCCCCCGACCGCGATGGGAAATCTTTCTTCAGTTACCAATATCAAAACCCCAAAAATGGCCAATTAACCAATATTCGCGGTTTTGATTATTACATCGATATTCCCCAGACCCCTATTAGCAAGACGGATCCGGGGAGTAAAATCCTGATCATCTATAATTTAAATACTCAGGAACTCATGATTGCCGTTCAAAATCATGAAATTTATCGAAAAAAAGTATCCGGTATTGCAGGTCAGTTCTTTAAAAACGGCAACCCGCCGCAAGAAAAGCAGATTACATTTTCGGACGAAAATAAACGGGTTCAAGTTCTTTATAACTTCGACTCCATTTATGGGCAAAAGGATTTGGCCAATGACGATATTCGTATCAATTCTATGAATTTTAAGGCCTTTATCCGGCTGAAATAAGATTTATACTCCGGCATCATCCATTATTCCGAGATATCAAATCATTGGCTATAAAAGTTAATGTCTTAAGCTTTTCTTTTAAAGATCATTTGATCTTTGAAATCAATCATGATAAGATCGGAGAAAATGAAATTGAAGGAGTAAACGATGGATCGTTTATTGTTTGGCATCTCCGGTCTCCCGTTGGGAGACGGCAGTGTCAAATTTAACTATAAAAGCGGGATCACCTATTTAAAGTCCATCGGCCTTGACGCCATGGAGCTTCCCTTTGTCCGCAACGTCAATGTGACTGCCAAAAACAAGGATGAAATATTCGAAGAAAAAAAGGCCAATGATTTCTATCTCTCCGCCCATGGTTCTTACTTCGTCAATCTCAATGCCGATGAACTTGAAAAGCAGGAACAGTCCCTGGAAAGAATTATCAAGGGTGCAAAAGCTTTGGAATCGGTCGGCGGCAGAAGCTTGATATTTCACGCCGGTTTTTATTTAAGTGATTCTCCGGCGGATACTTATACCACGATTAAAGATAACTTGCTGAAACTACCCGACCTGGGAGTGAACTATAGGCTGGAGACTACCGGGAAACCCACTCAATTCGGGAGTCTGGACGAGCTGATCTCTTTATGCAAGGAAGTGCCCAATTGCCGCCTTTGTGTGGATTTTGCCCATATTCACGCCAGAGGCAATGGAGCCCTCAAAAATTACGACGACTTTGCCCTCCTGCTTTCTAAAATCAAGGAAGGTTTGGGTCAAGAAGCTTTAAACGATATGCACATTCATCTCTCCGGCATTCAGTATACTCCCAAAGGGGAGAGAAACCACCTGGAGTTTAAAGAAAGTGATTTCCAATATTCCGCCTGTCTGAAAGCGCTGAAAGATTTTGATGTGAAGGGCTGCATCATTTGTGAAAGTCCGATTCTGGAAAAGGATGCGTTGTTGCTGAAGGAGACGTATGAAGCCTTGTAGTATACAGACTCCCGCCTGAACTATATCCACTCCAAATTCTCTTTGGTAAAAGCATCTTTGACATTTCCCGTGTTTAAAGTGGTATCCGCTTCAAAGAGCAAAATTGGACACTCTTCCTCGGCAAATGGTTTATGCTCTTTTTCTTTGAAACATCAGACAAAAAAACAAATTTTCCTGCTCCGTCATCCCTCTCCTTGAAACCGCTTCTTTTGAAATGATTTCGTTAGGAGAGGGCCGGGGTCAATGTCATCCGGCTATCATGGAGAAACTTCCCAAAACTCTCGGATCTAAATGCCGACCTCTCACCCGGCCTCTCCCCGGCGAAGTCGCGCGCGGTTTCAATGACGGCTATTCGACGGGGAGAGGTGTATCGAATGAAATTCGTGCCAATCTTTTAGGCTTCAAATTTTTGGCTTTTAAAAAGGCCCAAGTTTACTGCTCTAACATCCCTCGCCGTGAATTTGCTTCTCTGAGTTGCATTGCCGGAGAGGGCGGGGTGAGGTCAAAATAGGCAATTGGAATCCTTACAAAATATGGAATTATCCCTTGATGACATTGGGGCCGGGGAGAGGTCGTTCTTCGCCAATCGAGCCGACATTGATGATTTCAACTATTGACCCAATAACGATCTCCCTCTACATCCTGTAAATACACATATTCCAATTCCTTTTGGGATCTCAGCCGTTCAAAAGCCTCTTCGGCTTCCTTGCGGCATTGGTCGCAGGCATGCCACGGGATTAACACGGCTCCAATCCGGTTTCCCTTACGGTGATATTTGTCGGCAGCGGAAATAATGACCCGGTAACCGCTGCAATCAGGGCAACGCCGGATTTCTTCCTTCTGCTCTTCCGTGATCTCATCGGTATCGTAATAGATGCGCCGCTGGCGTTTGAAAACCGGTCCTGAGCCAAAGATCCTGTCCAAATCCAGCTCACCGCGTTTGTGCCACACCTCCTGCAAAAAGCCCACCGTCCTCCGGACCGCTTCCTTCACTTCCTTTGGGGCCTCCCCAGGCTGGGCATGGGGTTCCCGGACCGCCGAATAGTCGAGACCCGCCAAAGCCAGGATTAATCCGGCATTGACATATGGCAAGGCTCCTTCAATGGAATAACCGCCTTCCAAAACCACGATATCCGGCTGGAGCAATTCCGTCAGCCTGGCATAGCCTTGGGCGGTTACGTTCATATTGGTTAAGGGGTCCGTATAATGATTATCCTGTCCGGCGGCATTGATCACGATGTCCGGTCTAAAATCCTCCAGCACCGGCAAAACCAAATGTTCCAGTACGTACAAAATCTCACTGTCGCCGCTTTCCGGCGGCAAGGGGACATTGAGCGTCAATCCATAGGCCCCCGGCCCTCCCAGTTCGCTCACATCGCCGGTTCCGGGATAGAGGGTGCGCCCATCCTGATGCATGCAGATATGTAACACATCCGGGTCATTGTAATAAATATCCTGGCTACCGTCGGCATGATGGGCATCCGTGTCGACAATAGCGATTTTCAAATGACTGTCGTAAACATGCCGTAAATGTTCAATCATAATGGCTTCGTTATTAATGGCGCAAAAACCGCGGGAACCATGAACCAACCGGTGGGAATGGTGCCCGGGGGGTCGCAGCAATGCAAAAGCGCGTTCCACTTCATGTTTCATGACTTTTTCAGCTGCCGTAATAGTGCCTCCGGCAGCCACCCGATGGGACTTGGTGACAACCGTTTTCACATCGGGAATACAGATGTGGGCCCGCTGGATATCCTGTTCCCCGGCGACTCCCGGATTATATTCCACCAGCCCGGGGATGTCCAGTAAACCTTCTTCCAGGATCTGATCCCGGGTATAAAGCAACCGTTCTTCCCGTTCCGGATGATCCGCACTGATGGCCCAGTCGAAAGCGGGGAAAAAAACCAGTCCCAATCGTTTAGCGGCGCTTCTCATTTGGATGATCCCTTCTTTCTTCCGGCTCCAACTTGAACCGGAAAAACTCCCGGTCTAACCTGTGCTGTAAGGGAATAGATCCGCCCCGTCGTATGAAATCCCCGAACTACATTAAACACTTCTTCATCGGTAATTTCGATATCCGGGCATCCGGGGCAGGCTCCGGTCTTTTCGGCATAAAGAGCCGCTTTTTCCAGCGCCAAAGCCCGGGCCTGCTTTCGGTCGAAAAGCATACTCCCTCCAATTTCCATTATTTCATCCAGTTCCGGGATAACGACTTTTCCCAAGGCCGTATCCGCCCGCAAATGAATGGCCGCAGTCGGACGGCTGGCCGCCGCGCCGATGGCGTTGGCCGCTTCGGCATAGGGTAATACCTGATAGTCAAGGCCCACTTTGGCTGCGATTTTAGGAATGAAATAACCGGCGGGGCCTCCCATTCCAATAATTTTAGCGGGCTTCAAGTCACGGGGCGCCAGCACTTCGGACACGGTATAGACCGGTATCCGGTTCAGATAATCCAATACTTCCCCGATTCCATGCAGCGCTTTATCACAAAACTCCCCGATAATCTTTTCGGCTAAGCCCAGCGGATTGAGTCCCGCTTCTTTTCCCAAACCTTCCAGTCCCTCAAGGGCTTTTTTCCTGTCCCCAAAGGAGGTTTCACCCAAAGCCACCACTGCGTCGGTTGGAGTTAAAACCGGCCCTCCCAAGCAAAACGGCGGACCTTCCCGTTCCGGACCGATTTGCAATTTCCGTTCCGACCAATAAACCCGGCTGTCTCCGCCTAAACCGAAGGAGCGGGTGAGCAAAGAGGGCACTAAAGTCCGGTATCCGGCGATGATGGCTCCATCCCGCTCCCCCAGCGGTTCTCCTTCCACCAAAACGGAAATCTCCGTGGTGGTTCCTCCAATATCCAAGGTTACGGTTGTTTGATGACCGAAATCTCCCAAAGCCAGCGCGCCCATAATACTGGCGGCCGGTCCGGAAAGCACGGTTTCAATCGGGCGGACCTGTGATTCTTCCAGGCTCATCGTCCCGCCATCGGCTTTTAAAAGAGATACTTGATCGTCAATACCGTAATCATGGGCGAGTTTCCTAATCATACCGGCAAAATCCGACTGAATATGGGCGATGCCGGCATTCAGCAACGCCGTAGTTACACGACGGGGAAAATTAAGTCTTCCGGACAGCCGGTGTCCCAAGCTCACCTGGGTAATGTCGGGAAATTCCGCCCGGGCCAATTTTTCCATCGCCAATTCGTGTTGGGGATTACGAACCGCAAATTTACCGATGATCGCCAGGGTCCGGAATCCTTTTTCCGCGATTGTCCCCATTGCTTGCCGTACTTGGTCCAATTCCAGGGGCGCCGTTTCACGGCCCCGGTGATCGATGGAACCGTTCACAGGATATACGGGGAATGGAAACTCCATATCGGCAAGGCTCACGCCGGGGCCCGGAGAGACGATAGCCGCCGCAGGTTCACCCCGCCCTTCCGCGACGGCATTGGTCGTTAAGGTTGTACTAAGATGAAGGCTTAAATCTTTCGGTTTGGATTGGGAATTCGCCTGAAGGATTTCCTCTAAAACGGTTCGTGTACTATCGAGTAAGTTCTGATGATTCGTGGGGCATTGGGCGGTGTTAACAAGACGCCCCTCTTCCAGTAATGCGGCGTTGGTGTTGGTACCGCCAACATCAATCCCGATGATGCGCGACATGACAATCACCTAGATCCAATTTTTCTTGGATTTAGTATTCACCTTTTCCAGACCATTTCCTTCCATTGGTTCCGAAATAGCTCATAAAGGAGGAAATATATAAAAAATGGTGAAATTAAAATTAGTACCGGATCATACGAAAGGTGGCGTTCAAAATGGGGCAGTGGTGGAACAGTATTCCAGCATTCGAAAAAATATTCTGGTATTTTGCTATTCCCTTCACCATTGTTTTTTCGTTGCAACTTATTTTAACCATGATCGGCATTGACTGGCATGATAGTGACTTGGATGTTCACGATGGTTTTGATGTCAATCACGATGCCGATTCCATGGACGGATTCCGCCTTTTTACTTTGCGTAACTTCATCATCTTTTTCACGGGGTTCGGATGGGCCGGGATTTTCGCCGTTCACGCCGGTTTTAACCCCATTGTAACTGTTCTCATTGCTTTTATGGTCGGCTCGTTCTTAATGTTTGCGGTAACGGGAATTCTTTTTTTCATGACCAAGCTTACCCAAAGCGGCAATATCCGTCTGAGCAACGCCATTAACGCCCCCGGCCGTGTCTATCTCCCAATTCCCGGAAAAATGTCCGGTATGGGACAAGTGCAACTCACGATTCAGGGCTCCGTTCGGGAAATGGAAGCCATGACCCAGGAAGACGGCTTACCCACCGGCACACCGGTTACAGTGACCGAAGTTGTTAACGACCAGATTTTAGTGGTTAAAAAAGGGTAATCCGGTTAATGATCTTTATTATATAAGGAGGTTGAGCAATTGTTCGGCGATCAATACTTTCTGATATTAGTTATTGTGATTGTAGTGGTAATCTTTATAACCTTTGCATCCATGCTCAAGCGTTTCAAACGATGTCCCTCAGACAAAATTCTCGTTGTCTACGGCAGGACCGGCAAGACCAAGGATGGCAGCGTCCGCTCGGCAACTTGCATTCATGGCGGCGCCGCATTTGTCTGGCCAGTCATTCAGGATTATCAGTTCTTGGATCTGACCCCTTTCTCGATCGAGGTCAATTTGACCAAGGCGCTTAGTAAACAAAATATTCGGGTCGATGTTCCCTCCCGCTTTACGGTAGGTATTTCCACCGAACAAGGCATAATGACCAATGCCGCCGAAAGATTGCTCGGGCTTAAACTGGAAATCATCCAGGATTTGGCGAAAGATATCATCTTCGGTCAACTCCGTCTGGTTATCGCCACCATGGATATTGAAGAGATCAATTCCGACCGGGATAAATTCCTCGCCAATGTCTCCAACAACGTTGAAGCTGAGTTGAAAAAGATCGGTTTAAAACTCATCAATGTCAATGTTACCGATATCAAAGACGAATCCGGTTACATCGAAGCATTGGGAAAAGAAGCCGCTGCCAAGGCCATCAATGACGCTAAAAAGAGTGTCGCGGAGAAAGACCGGGACGGCTCCATCGGTCAGGCCAACGCTCAGCGGGACCAGCGGATTCAGGTCTCCCTGGCCAACTCGAAAGCAGTTGAAGGTGAAAATCTTGCCAAAATAACGATTGCCAATTCCGAAGCCGATCGGCGCGAAAAAGAGGCTGAAGCCAACCGCAAAGCGACTGCGGCGGAGAAGGTCCAAACCGCCAAATCTCTTGAGGAAGCCTATCAAGCCGAACAAGAAGCGGAACTTGCCCGTTCGGAACGGGAACGGGCCACTAGAACAGCAGATATCGTAATCCCCGCTGAAATCGATAAACAACAGGTACAAATCGCCGCTGAAGCCGAGGCCGAGAAAACCCGCCGTTTAGCCAAAGGTGAAGCTGATGGAATCCTGCTTGAAATGGAAGCCCGGGCCAGAGGCATTAATGAAATCCTCAGTAAACAGGCGGATGGTTTCCGGAAAATTGTCGAAGCAGCCGGTGGCGATGCCAATAAAGCCGCTATGTTGATGATTGCGGACAAACTCCCTGAGATCGTTAAAACCCAAGTAGAAGCTATTAAAAATTTAAAAATTGACAAAATCACGGTTTGGGATTCGATGGGGAATAACGGCTCACCGACGACCGCCAATTTTTTGGCAGGTATGCTCAAATCAATCCCGCCTCTGGATGAACTATTCCGGACTGCCGGATTGCAACTACCGAATTACCTGGGGGAACAAATCAAGGGCGAATCTTCTACGGCAGCAGAAGAAACCGGCGCTTCCAAAGAAGAAACCGAATCAGCGATGCCAAACACAAGTTCTCCCAATCCTCCAGCCAAATAACATTCTGAGAACCAGTCAATGAATCTGCTTGCAAAAAGCAGCCATCTACAAAACACCAGGGCAATCGGTTTGAATGATTGCCCTGATTGTTTTGTTTCCTTGTCCTTGCTGCGCCTCGACGGGGATATTTCTTTCGTCAAATTTCCTTTTGAGACAAGCCCAGCAAGATGGAGGGTTGACAACAGTTCCACCGCACTCTCTTCACTCGAGTCATCAGTACCCAACTCACCCCGAAAAGTCCGAACCAGAAAATACTGATATTCAATCCAAAGAAAGAAATAACACCCCCTCTGCCCCACATCACCCATGAACCCAGTCACTCCAATTATCTCCGTCGCTCAGGAAACCGCTGCTAAAATAATAATGACTCATCAATAAAAATTATTCTAAACCTCGGACAAGCCTAAAATATGCCAGCGTATTTCTTAGGAATATCAAGATACTCCAGGCTGTGCTCTGAAGCTGTGATAAAAACAAGGCACCGAGGCCTGAAAGGCCTTTAGAACGTTTTTTATATACCTAGCCCCATCGTTCACGTTGGGGCGGAGATGAAATCAAACATCCTTTTTTCACCTTGACAGGACCTTTCCTTGC
>JAEXDA010000032.1 GCA_023401925.1 Bacillota bacterium | reverse complement strand
AGGACACGGAGGGTCCAGAGTCTTCCCCTGTGGTTTATTTCATTAAGATGCGCAGTTTCTCCATGGGGATCATCCCATGGGGCTTTTTATTTTTAAGCCCTCATCGCCCTCATCCCCTCCGGACAGGCTTTAGGACTTGGTTGCCATCAGTTGCAGTGCCGGGGGGAAATGTTTCAAGCTGGGAGGGAGGGTGAAGGAGGCGTAGTTTATTATCAAGGGTTTATTGTAAATTGGGAGAAAAAATCTTATATTTATGATGGAGGAGAATTAGCCTTGCAATTAGACGATGGTCTTTAGCGCGAACCCCAAGTGAACATGATTTCCCCGGTGGGTTCGCGATCTATGTGTAACAGGTGGTTTTGTGTTTTTGAGTAATTTTAACAGGAAATATTTGTAATAAAAAAGGAGGTTCGCGGAAAAGTACGAAATACCCATTAAAGATAGTGGATCTAAAGGTAATACGGTCGCTCCTTGCACAGGAGCGTGGATTGAAACCAAGGTATCATAGGCTTTCCGCGCCCTATCGTCTGTCGCTCCTTGCACCGGGGCGTGGATTGAACTCCCGCCATCATCAAGGATGATATTCTCTTGACTCAGAAATTAAAAGAAGCCGGGGAAATCATGGGTATTGAAGGTTATTTGATTGCGGCAAATACGGAAAATCAGTGGACCTTTCATCTATTATCAGGCTCATGAATCATCAAATCCCCCGGCTGGCAATCAAGTGCATTGCATATCCGGTTAATAACTGATAAATCAACCCGGGCGCAGGTATTGTTATATATCGCATACAGGGTATTCTTATTTACCCCGCTTTTTTCCTGTAACTCCGGGACTTTCATCCGGCCTTTTTCAAATATCACTCTATCGAGAGTAAATCTAACCATTGTAAAACCTCTTTTCAAGCTGGTTAACTGTGTATATCTATGATACAGTAGGTGGGTATAAAATATCCTAGTTTACTTTTCATCCTTTATTCCTAATAGGTAATCAACCGAAACATTAAAATACTTTGCGATTTTAACCAGTGTATCTAAATTGGGTTGCGTTTTTTCTTGTTCGTAATAAAGATAAGTGGAGGTGGAAAGGCCTAACACCTTTGCAACGGTTCGGGAATTATCTCCGGTTTTTTCTCGAAGCTGTTTTAATCTCTCCGCAAATATTTTCAAAGCTTCGTAGCCTTCCTTTCGTTTTTAGCCATAACATTGTTTTAAAAAAGTTTTCGATAATCTCTTGACATGATCGAAAAAATAGATCATAATTATGATCGATGAACTAGATCGGACAGTAGGATTACATTTATATTATATTATACACGAAGTTTAATTCTTTTTAAAAAGAAGTTCTTTTCCCACGTCTATTTTTAACTTTATGGGGTTAAAGAATTTTTGCAGGAGGTCAAAGTTGTTGATCATTCACAAAAACAACTCGACCTTGTATTTGAAAAAGAGGTTTTCCATGCTCACTGTAAAATCCATCGGCATCAAGAAATCTATCTTCGACCAGGGTTTTCCAGAACGGTAAGGCTCGTCGACGACACTGAATATAAGCAACAATTATGCGTGTAAGAAAATTTTTTTGATTTGATAGTAATCGAGGAGCCCCCCACCATGAAATCCCACGACCACACCGTCTATTCTATCCTAAGTAACGGCAAAAGAGTCCCCGTGCTCCGCCTGTCCGGCTAGTGGCAGGAGCGGTACGGTTTTAAACCTGGCTGCAACCATACAGTCAGCGAACTATCAGGATGTTTGCTGTTGATGGTGGACAAAAATAAAAAGTGAAGGAAAAGCGGATAGATTATACTTTTATTCTTTCAGGTTTTAATAGTCAAATAGGCAACTTGAATAAGCAATTCGTTAGCCATAATTTTTTACACACAAAAGATTTACGTCTTCAAGGAGGAAGGCGGGGCGACGTATATTTTCTTGGATGAAAATTTACGGTCGCCGTCGGAAGCCTCATATAATTGCCAGACAGAGTGCCATGGATGGCGGCAACATTCAAAAACCCTGGATGAATAAAGGGAAGACCGAAATCCGTGGGTTTCGGCGGCTTGCCGCTCGTTTCACGAGCGGAGGTGACATTTCTGGCCGCTCCAGTCACTCAGCCGGTGAAATCCGTGGACAAACAAGATCGGCATTCATTGATGTGACTCCAGAGATTTCACAACTTCAAGTAAGGCCTCTATCTCCAGGGTTTACTCAAAAAAGCCGCTCTTCCCCCGCTACCGTATGCCGGAGCATGGGAAGAAGCAAGACGGCAAAAAATAGGGCAATCATAATCCCTCGCCCATAGCGTTTTTTGCGTGATGGGAGAGGGCCGCTCTGAATGGGCAGACTGGCTGAGGGCATAGACAGACTCACGAAATTACGGGAAAAGGAATCATATCCGCTAAAAAGGAAAAGGACTCACTAAATTTTAAGGAGGTTCATCTCATGGCCGACTTCGAATTTACCATTACCGAAAGGGATTCACCGGTTGATTTGGAAGAGTATATCGATTATCTGATTATTGAACGCTGTAACGAAATCTATTATAAAATCATCAGTCAAAATACCGAATATCAAAATCTTCAAGCACAGATGAAGGACTGTTTTCAAGAACTTCTCCGATTATTGCCTGATCCGGTCCACCAGGAAATTGTTACTGAAAGCTTACCGGTTATGATCGGAACACTGGAAATGTTGCTGCCGCAGATTATTTACAGGCAGATATTGAAAGATGGATTAGGGTTAAAGGAGTGGTTGGGGAGATGAATATTGGGTAGGTCGTAATTACCTGCAAAAGATATAAGCCTTCAGGGAGGAAGGCGATACCCCACCGCATCTTTCAGGATGAAAACTGCGGTTGAGATCGGAAGGCTTAACCAAGTAGCCAGTCGAAAGGCCATGGAAGGCAGCGACATTCAAAAACCCTGGATGAATAAGAGGAGAACCGGAACCTCGGCTCCGGCGGCTTTTGCCGCTCGTATTGCGAGCGGAGGTTACATTTTTGGCCGCACAAAAAGATGACCTAGCCGGTGGAAGCCGTGGACAAGCAAAATCGGCATTCATCGAATTGTTTTAAGGAGTATTTATCCCATGCTCACCGACAAACCTTGGCATACCAGAATTCATTCCCCCCATTTCTAAATCCAAATGATCTACCGGCACTGATTTAAAATCCGTTTCATCGGTTAAATCCGTTAAATCCTGGTTCAGACGGTGTTTTAGGCGATAATTAAAAGCCCCTGAAATAGACCCGAATTTCTGATGTCGGGAAAGGGTAGGGGGTAGAAAGAAGGCATGTCCCATGAAATCGATTTTGGAAGAATTATTTTACGGCCATATCCTCCCTTTCGAACGGATCGTTCCCCAAGATCCCGGGTATCGTCCCATAAACCAAAAAAAATCCGATATCAAGCAAACGTTGCAAAAGAGACTCCCGGCGGAAGATTACAAGGCGCTGGAAGGGATTTTGGATTTGGATTGCGACTCCAGTGTGATGGAAGCTTACGCTTCCTTTGCATATGGTTTTAAGCTCGGCGCACTGGTCATGCTGGAGGTACTCGACAATAAGGGAGAGCTCAAATAAGACTCCCCATCTCCACGGCATACTCCAAGAAGCCGCCCTTTCCCCGCACCGTATGCCGGAGCATGGGAAGGCTCAAAATAGCGAAACATAGGCGATCATAATTCCTCGCCCGTGAAATGGGGGAGGGATAAAAAATTTTATAGTAAAATCAAAAATCGCTCATGGACAATTGGTTTTTAAATTGGATATAATTTTTTTGTTGACGTTAACAGACGTTAACGCAAATGAAATATTTTTCTAGGAGGGAAAGTATGAAAATTAAGTTTCTTGTATTGGGTCTTGTCATGTCTTTGTTGGTTGGGTTTACAGGTTATGCAAAATCCGGTCTGATTAAGGTTGGCATCATCAACAATCCGCCGTCTGAATCCGGATATCGCGCAGCGAATGTGGCTGACTTTGAAAAAGTATTCACCAAAGCAAATGGGTATGAGGTTTCAACCTTCTACAGCTTGAAGAATGATGAACAGCTTAATGCAGCATCTCAGTTTATCACAGACGGGGTGGACTATATCCTTGTTTCCGCAGCTGCTACCGATGGTTGGGCTTCAGTTCTTACAAGAGCTAAAGAAGCAGGTATCAAAGTGTTTTTGTTTGACCGTATGCTAAAGGCATCCGATAGCCTTTATGAAGCTGCCGTTGTTTCTGACATGGCAAATCAGGGCACTACGGCTGTTGCGTGGCTAAAAGCACAGAAATTGCCTGAGTACAATGTCATCCACATTCAGGGTGCAATGGGTAGTGACGCCCAGATTGGTCGTACAGCCGCATTGGATAAAGAATTCAAATCCGGTACAATGAAAAAAGTTGTTCAGCAGACTGCAACCTGGGATGAAGCTGAAGCCAAGAAAATTGTCGAATCAGTAATCAACTCCAAAAAGAAATTCAACGTTGTTTATGCTGAAAATGACGGTATGGCTAAAGGTGCTGTCGCAGCCCTTGATGAAGCTGGTATTACACACGGTGTTGGCAAAAAAGTTGTTGTAATGGGTTTCGACTGCAACAAGTGGGCGCTTAGAGAACTTCTTGCTAAACGCTGGAACTATGATGGACAGTGCAGTCCTTTCCAGGCATCTGTAATCGACGGAATGATTAAGAAGCTTGAAAAAGGCGAGAAACTTGCAACGAAGAAAGTTATTTCTGAAGAAAAAGGTTTTGATGCAAAAACGATTACTCAAAAAGATATTGATACTTATGGTCTTGGACAATAATTAAGTCTCTTCAATTTATAAGCGGCGTGGAGTGTGCGGGTTTTTCTCACATACTCCACACCGTTATTTTATACGTAAAAGCAATGGGTTTGACCGCTTTTTTTGTCCTGATACAATTGTATCAGGACTCGTTACGATAACCCACTTTTAAGATATATAATGATCCCGACGAGGTCGGGAAATCCCCATTTATTGGGATCGTTATAAAAAATTCCAAAATATAAAGGCGGTTTGTTATCAATGAAGAATGACATCGTTTTATCAATGCGTGGAATTAGCAAAACTTTTCCAGGTGTCCGGGCCTTACATAATGTAGATTTTACCCTTTGTAAAGGCGAAATTCACGCTCTGATGGGTGAAAATGGAGCCGGTAAGTCAACTTTAGTCAAAGTCTTAACAGGCGTATATCAGAAAGATTCCGGGCACATCAAAATAGCAGGAATTGACAAAGAAATTACGATAAAATCACCTCAAGAGGCTCAGAATTTAGGTATTAGCACAGTTTATCAGGAGATAACACTCTGTCCGAACCTCACAGTTGCTGAAAATATATTTATCGGACGAGGCAACTACCCTTTCATAAACTGGCGTTCAAGAGAAAAGAAGGCAACGGAAATTCTTACGAAGCTTAATATCCCGGTAAGCGCCACCCGGCAACTTGGCACTTGCTCGCTGGCTATACAGCAAATGGTAGCTGTTGCCCGTGCAGTTGATATGGAATGCAAGGTACTTATTCTGGATGAACCTACTTCCTCCCTGGATGAGCAGGAGGTTGCATTACTTTTTACTCTGATGCGGGAACTAAAGTCTTGTGGTGTTGGCATCATCTTTATAACGCATTTCCTCGAACAGGTATACGAGATAAGCGACAGGATAACTGTTTTGCGCAACGGTGAGCTGGTTGGTGCTTACGAAATAAATGATTTGCCACGCATTAAGCTTATTTCAGCGATGATGGGTAAAGAGCTTGATGATATTTCCGAATTACAGCATCGGAAAAAATCACAATTCCTTCAGGATGCCCCGCCTGTTTATGAGGCATTCGGATTATCAAGCGCAGAAGGTATGAAGCCGTTTGACTTCAAAATTCATAAGGGAGAAATAAACGGGTTTACCGGGCTTCTTGGTTCCGGTCGCAGTGAAAGCGTACGTGCTATATTCGGTGCTGATCGAATTACCGGCGGTAAGGTAAGGATAAATGGAAAAGATGTTAAGATTTCCAAACCCGGGGATTCCATGAAGCATGGTATCGGGTATCTTCCTGAGGATAGAAAAGGGGACGGCATCATTGAAGATTTATCTGTACGTGAAAATATCATACTTGCCTTACAGGTATTGAAAGGTTTTTTAAGGCCTTTTTCCAAAAGTGAAGCGGAAACTTTCGCAGAAAAGTATATCCAATTATTAGGAATTAAGACCGCTTCGATGGATACGCCCATTAAATCACTTTCAGGCGGTAATCAGCAAAAGGCAATACTTGCCCGTTGGCTTCTGACCAATCCACAGTATCTTATCCTGGACGAACCGACGCGCGGTATTGACGTCGGCACAAAAGTCGATATCCAAAAACTCGTGCTAAAGCTTGCCGAGGAGGGCGTCAGTGTCACGTTTATTTCGTCGGAAATAGAAGAGATGCTTACCACCTGTTCACGGCTGATCGTGATGCGGGATCGCAAAATAGTGGGGGAATTGAAGGGAGATGAAATGACACAGGTGAAAATCATGCGCACAATCGCGGGAGGGACGGCTCAAAATGATTAATCGTTTAAAAAAACTGACACAATCTCAACTGGCTATGCCGTTGTTTGCTCTTTTTTTAGTGGTAATTTTTAATTTATTCAGAGATGTAAGTTTTTTTTCCGTAAGAGTAATCACTAACAATTACGGAAACACCGTTCTTTCAGGAAATATAATCAGCATATTAAACGGAGCATCCGAGCTTGTTATTTTAGCAATCGCCATGACGCTTGTAACCTCGGTGACGAAAGGACAGGATATAAGCGTGGGCGCATTAGCAGCAATAGCTGGCAGTGTTTTTGTGAAAGTGCTTCGTGCCAATGAAATTACCATGCCGGTTATTCTGATGTCATTATTGGCAGCCGTCGTTGTTGCAATTCTTTTTGCCTTGTTTACCGGTACCTTGGTTAGTAAATTCAATATACAGCCAATGATTGCATCATTAATATTGTTCACTGCCGGACGCCCTATAGCATATTGGATAAACGGTGGAGCAACGCCTAATGTCGAAAGTCCGTTATTAAACTATATCGGTAGTTTTATTCCGGGTATCCCCATCCCCACCCCCATTCTTATTGTAATAGTTTTCGGGATACTGGTCACACTCGCCTTGAGGTTCACCAATCTTGGATTGTACATACAATCGGTTGGTATAAATGAAAGAGCCGCCCGTTTAAACGGGATCAATCCTGTTTTCATGAAACTATTGGTGTTCATGATACTTGGTGTTTGTGTTACTATTGCTGGTTCCATCAATGTCTGCAGAATAGGGCTTATTAACCATGAAACCATTCTCCTGGATATTGAAATGGATGCTATTTTGGCGGTTGCCATTGGAGGGAATGCCCTTAGCGGCGGAAAATTCAAATTGTCCGGGTCGGTGATAGGGGCATATATTATTCAGGCGTTGACGATTACCCTTTATGCTATGCAAGTTTCATCAACGGCCGTAAAAGCTTATAAGGCAATAGTTATTATAGCTCTCGTTGTAATTGGTTCGCCGGTTATACAAGAATGGGCACTTAAACTGCGCGACAGGCTCTTCAAAAAACCGAAAAAAAATAACGGAGAAAAATTGATATGGCATTATTAAAAGGAATGAAAGATATATTGACTCGTAAACAGGAAGACAAACCCAGGGAGCCTATTTCAAGCACTGCTTTGCTCCTGGCCATAACGATCAGTGCTTTCGTCGTTATGTACGTACTTGCCATGATGATCTGGGGCGGCGGGTTTCTGAATACTCAGCAATTTCTAGACATTTTCAATAACAATGCGTATTTAATCGTCATTTCCTGCGGGCTCACCGTTGTTATGATAGCTGCCGGCATAGATATTTCGGTGGGAGGAACGGTCGCTCTAATAACCATGTCCTGTGTGGTTTTTCTGGATAGCCGTAGCGGAAGTGTCGCAGGTTCAATGATTTTGGCTTTGAGCATTGGACTGGCGATTGGGCTCATTCAGGGGTTTCTTGTAGCATATTTGAAGATACAGCCCTTCATTGTTACTTTGGCGGGGATGTTCTTTACAAGAGGAATGACAACCATCGTCAGCAGCACTCCGCATACGGCGACTAATGAAGCATTTCTGGCCCTAAAAAATTTTAGTATTATCGTTCCGGGTATCGGTTTTTACGGAAAATCCGGTAATTTTATTCCCGCCAGAATTGAGCCGGGTGTAATCATAGCTTTAGTGATTGTATTCGCTGTATGGGCGATTTTGAAATGGACGCGTTTCGGGCGTAACCTCTATGCGGTGGGCGGTAATAGCGAGAGTGCGTTAATGCTCGGTATCAATGTTAAACGCACAAGTTTTTTTTCCTATATACTATGCGGGTTATTTTCCGGAATAGCCGGTTATGTCTATCTGCTGCATACGGGAGCGGGAAACGCTTCGAATGCGTCTCAGGCGGAAATGCAGGCGATTGCATCATCAATAATAGGCGGAACATTATTAACCGGCGGTGTCGGCAGCGTTATCGGTACGCTTTTCGGAGTGATGTCTTTAAAGACGATAAACAATATTGTAATTGCATCGGGACTTAGAGAGCCGTATTGGCAAAGTATTACGACCGGTCTGATGCTTTGTTTCTTTATCTTGCTTCAGAGCGTAATTCTCGAATTCCGTAAAAAGAGCGGCGTACGTAATGGCAAAAAACCCAGAATGATTCTTCAAAGGAACAGCGAATAGTTAAAAATTCGGCAAAAATCAAAGACAACCGGATGCCGAGATTTAAAACCGCGAAGACGCGAAGTCAGCAAAGGGGAATTAAATCAAGTAACAACTTCGCGTCCTTTGGGGCTGTCCAAAAAGATTCATATAAACAATCAAAGGCAATGGGAGTTCCAAATAGATGGATCGTAATGAAGCAGCTACGAGACTTCATTGAATAGGCAGGTTATTTATTGAATGTCTTCGATAATTAGCTCTTCCGGAATCTGTTTGGCAAGCATTTTACGGGCAGCTTCCAATTTGCCTTCCATGATTCCTTCTGCCCTCGCCCCGGTAATTCGCGTCACTTCATCTGAATCGCCATTTCACGTGCCTCATAATATCTTTTTACTTCATTCAGGCTGCCCAGACGTTCTAGTAATTTCTCGGCTTTGGCGATGACAGGATCATTATTAATAGCCATTTGGCCGCGGGTTTACGCGCACTACTTCCTTCGGTGAATCTTCAATGAAAATTAACCAGCGATCTAAGGGTTTGCTTAGATCGGGTCCCGTTTTTCGGAACTTCGGCAATTCCACAGGATATCCGTTAATTTACAACCTTTGTGAGCGTCTTCCTATAAGTGTAAAACCGAATGGTATTGCTCGATCGTGGGAAGGTTCAGAACAGCGAAAAATAAGCATTCATAATCCCTCGCCGGTGAAATGCTATTCATTACCCACATCGTTGGAAAATAAATACATTATATTAATGAATATCGCGAAACTGGACATGTTTGTAGCTGATTTCGTCCACCGCGGGGTAAACCCCACGGCTAAGTAGCAAAAAGCGTTTTAAAGCCCGGATTTACCGGGCTCCGTGATGCTTCGAAGCAATGAGTGGCAAAGATTAGCCGATCCCCAGAGGGGAT
>JAEXDA010000024.1 GCA_023401925.1 Bacillota bacterium | reverse complement strand
GCTACGGCCTTCACAAAATCCATCGCAATCATCAGGGCTACATTCCCATCGATGACCAAGATTACCTCGCCTTGCTCCGTCTTAATGGCCATGCTCGTTTCATGAGAAGTATCGTTTAAAATTTTATAGTCTTCTGGTTTCCGAATATGGCCATGGATTACTCGATTCAATTCATCCATTGTTCGAGCTCCCTCCCAAGAGATTCAAGAAGAATCATTAAAGCTAATAAAAGTAAAATGAAATAAGTTCAAAATAGATATTTATAGAGGCATTTAAACTAGGTCTCTTCGAGATTTTGGATCCATTTGATTACATCTTGCTTGCATACTCTCCATTCTCGACCAATGTGTTTTGCCGGAATTTTTCCAGTAATTATTAACTTCATTGCTGTTCCATACGACACCCGGAGAAAACTTCGTAATTCATTCATGTTCAGAATTTCCGGATAGATTTTTTCCTGAAGTTTCTTTTTACGGGGCATATCAGAAGTTACTCCTTTCCGAAAATCTCTTCCAGTGAAACGCCAAAAGCAGCGGCAATTGCTTTACGATTATCCAGTCTTGGATAAGCCTTACCGGATTCCCAAAGCCAATATCCTTTTTGGTTGGTTCCGCAGGCTTCTGCCGCTTGATGCTGTGACCATTTTTTAGATATTCTTAAATACCTTATTTTTTCGTTCCAAGAAGTTACGGTAATAACCATCGACGTCACCTCCAATTTCGTTTATTTACGTAATTTTGATTCTACATTAGAATCGTTACGTTATCAACGTAGGCAAGATATGAGTTAAAGCCAAAATATCTTTAATTTTCAAATTATTACTATCCAAGAATATAATATCGTTAATTTACTTAAAATTATTGACATATTAACGTAAATGACGTAGAATTAATCTAGAAAGGAGGATGTGAATATTGGTTTTGTCAAAAAAAGATGTCGGGGAAAAGATTAAAGAAGCGAGGGTTATTAAATCAAAATCTAGCGGAGGGAAATATACCCAACGGGATTTGGCCAACGCATTGGGCATTTCGCAAGGTTATTTAGGGGATATCGAAAATGGTAGGACCTATCCGAATTATGTTCTACTAAATAAAATTGCGGAAGCTTGCGGAGTTCCATTCAGTTTTTTTAGTGACAGGTCTAATTTTGGCTTGGTCATTAAACAAATGAGAGAGGAAAAAGGGGTTTCTCAAGAAGACTTTGCAAAAATTGTCGACATACCCTTCGACGATTATTGCAAAATCGAAAACAGTGAGATTAGCAAAAGTATTACCCTGGAAAAGTGGTTCAAAATCGCCGAATACTTAAACATTCCGAAAGAGTTTATCTTTGAATTGGTATTGCCTGAAGGCATCCAAGTGCAGATCGTAAATAAAGGGGCTCCGGAAAGCAGTCCTGAGGAGGACGTAGAAATCACTTATACTGAATGGAACATGATTAAAAATTTCCGCAAACTTTCCTCCCCTTCTCAAAAAACCGTTCTGACTTTGATGGAAAACTTGGAAATAGTTGATAAGACTCAAAAAGAGCATGCGGTAAATAAGGAGGTGGGTTAATATGGCCGGTAATAGTACCTAGTTTATTGAATTCTTAGCTAAATGAAATTGTACTCCCTAAAAAAAGATCCATCTCTAACTTTTTAAAGGAGGTCGATTAACCATGCCGCGTAAACCACAGGTTAACAGAAAGAGCGGACTGGATGATAAAGATGGAATAGTTTATCAAGAGAAGCCTGGTGCTAAATGCTATTTTATCTATTATACGGGAAAAGTAATTGACGGAAAGCGAGAGAGACCTTGGATTGATCTTGGAACTACAAATAAAAAAGACCCTGTCACTAAAGAAAAAGTAAAGCTAATTCGAGCAGATTTAGCTAAAAAAGACAAGTATATTCCGCCATCAAAAGATTCTTTCGGCGAATGGCTTAATTTTTGGTTGGATGAAATCATCAAGCCGAAAACAATCGACGAACCTACGTCCACTTATGACTATTACAAAAGCCTAATTAGAGTTCATATTCAGACTTCGGAATTATGGGATACACCTTTAAAGGATCTCGATCAGGAAATTCTTTTAAAATTTTTTAATCAGCTTCGGATTAAAAAAAAGCTTAGCCAAAAGAAAGATGCGGAAGGCAATTTCATTCCAAGCAATAAGCGTTTATCAATGAGAACTATTAAAGGAGTGCAGGATATCATTATAATGGCTCTTGATAAAGCTATTAAAATGCGTAAAATAACGGATAATCCTTTGGATGGTATAGATAGGATTAAATATCAAAAAGATGAAGTTGTTTATATGACTACTGATCAGGTAGCAGATTTTTTGGACAAGATTAAATATGATCCATGGTACCCAGTTTATGTGACCGATTTCGGGACAGGTTTAAGGCGGAGCGAAATTGCCGCTCTTAAATGGGATAAGGTTGATCTGGAAAATAAGATGATAAAGGTTGAAAAAGCAAAGGTTAAACTTAACACTTATGCCGATGAAGGCCCAAAAACCAAATTGGTCGTTAAAGGAACAAAAAGCATAAAAGGTATTCGGGAAATTCCACTCCCTGATGATGTAGTTTACGCATTAAAAAAATGGAGAGGAACACAGATTAAGGATATCTGGGAATGGGAAAGCAAACGGTATAAAGAGGAAGAAGAAATGGAAGCCGGTAAAAAATTAAGACGTAAGCATCCCCGGCTACCATATCAAAAGCCCGGATATGTGTTTACCTTTGAGGATGGCCGACCGGTAACCCCGGATCATTTGACAAAACATTTTAAAAAACTACTGCAAAAACATGGATATGAGGGGTTCACCTTTCATAAACAACGTCATTCATTTGTTACCATGCTCCTGGAACAAGATGAAGATATGAAAACTATCCAAGAAATGCTGGGCGATTCTACCATGAAAATAGTATCAGATACTTATGCTCATGTAGCTGATAAACTAAAAACAAGAGCCGCAAATAAATTAACCGGCTTTACAGAGAAAAAAGCGAATTAAAACATTGTCAATACAGCGTCTACAGAAAATAGTAGGAAAAATAGTAGGAAACTCGATTTTTAGGCATAAAAAAAGGGTTCCCGAAATCTCGGAAACCCGCGTCATTCTTATGGTGGACCTGAAGGGAATCGAACCCTTGACCTCTTGAATGCCATTCAAGCGCTCTCCCAACTGAGCTACAAGCCCGTTTGCTGAGTTACTTTCTTCATTCATGACGTGACTCAGTGAACATTTAATATAATACCAAAGATACAGGGGGGTTGTCAATAATTATTTTTGAACTGTTCCTGCCTATATGTGCATATTTTTCCATTTCCATGAATTTCGTATCCCGGCAATGACAATTTTATAGTATAATTGGAATGCAATGCTTTAAGGTACGGTCATATCTTTTCCTAAACTTAAGAGAAACCATATTTATCATAAAAAACGATTCATACTGGAGGCAATCCGATGGAGAGGGAATTTCCCGCGCCCAAAAAGCCGATGATTAAGAAAAAAGCTGTCATACTTTCAATTATTTTATCCTTATTGATATGCATTTTGTTTGCCGGCGCGATTCTGCCTTGGCTTCTCAATCCAATCGCGACCCTACTCGTAAAACAGCAAGTAGCTGCAGAATTTGGAGATAAACTTCAAATTGGTTCGGCCCAGGTTTCATTTTTTAACGGAACCGTAGTCCAGGTTAATCAGATCGCCCTGGCCCAGGCGCCGGGTTTTGGTAAGGGAAATTTGCTCCAGGCAGACAACATCAATTTACGGGTAGCGCTCATTCCCCTTCTCCAAAAACGGCTGGTGATTAAAAATATCACTATTGTCCGGCCTGAAATTGAAATTATTCAGTATCGAAACGGCGATATGAATATTGATTATTATCTGACTAGGTTTAGCGGAAACACCTCTTGGGTATCTTCGCACGAATCAAGTATACCGGTCAGGCTCGATCGTTTTAACCTGGTCAAGAGCAAGATTATTTTTAAAAGCTATGCCATCAGCCATAACCATCAACCTACCCTGGTCTTTAATAGGGCAAATCTTACTTTGAACAACCTGGTCATGCCCAATCCCGATAAAATTGCGACCGAATTTTCCGGCTCGGCTTTGATCGGAACAAAGCATCCCGCTCCAATCAATTTTTACGGAACGGGACTTTTTGGCGGAAATAAGCTCAGCTTCTCCGCAAAAAGCCGGATCACCGATTTGTTTTTAACCGACTATGCATACCTGGTTCCCGATTCCAAAGCTACCGTCAAATCCGGTCAAGCTACTATCAACTCGGATATGAATTGCCATAACGATTATTTAAACAGCTATCATCACGTAGTAATCAGAAGACTGGAACTTGCCCCGAAAAGCGGCTCCACCTTCACCGGGACTCTCATGGGCGCACCCGTCAATCTCCTAATACAAGGCATCCAAGACGGCAAAGGCAAATTAAATTTCGACTTTAACATTTCCGGCCGCTTAACCGATTTAAGAGTCAATCTAAAATACCGAATTATTCAGGCTGTTGCCAAAAGCCTTCGTGACAAACTTAATTTGGATGAAATCGGGAATTCTGTTTCTTCTCCTGTAAAAAATACCGGAAATAAGGTTGTCAATGTATTGAAAAGACTCTTTAAACATTAAAAATCATTCATACCCGAAAGCAACTGCTGCCGATAAATTCCCGGATGATTGAATTTAAGGGAACTTCGCAGTCATCCATTGGTATAAAGTAACTCAGGAATTTCAGGAGCCGTTTTGCTTCCGAAAATTCCGGTTGCTCGTTGGTTATCTGTCGCAATAAGGGCTCGGCATACTTTTTTAAAACCGCCAACTCGTAAATCAACGCCGAGTTGAACATCACATCCGCTTCTTCCTGAAAAGGAAAAATATGTGCTTCTTCCCCTCTGCGGACCATCGGCCACATTCCAATGGTCTTTAAAGCATCATGCCCCCGGAATTGATTATCCCGCACTATCCTGCGGATAACCCGGTTATCGGTTGTCGGGATCCGGTTATGGTCATCAATGTTTAATTGTGTTAAGGCACTGATATAGATTTTAAACTTGTTATCCTTGGGGATATTCAAAGTCAACTTATCATTGAGGCCATGAATTCCTTCAATAATAATCGGTTGCTCTTTTGTAATCTGTAAGATAACTCCACTGCTTTCGCTGCGCCCTTTTTGGAAATCATAACGGGGCAAAACCACCGGCCGACCCTGGATGAGTGCGGTCAAATGTTCATTGAAAAGATCGACATTTAAGGCCTCGATGCATTCAAAATCGGGTAAGCCATCCGGACCAAGCGGTGTCTGATGCCGGTCCACAAAGTAATCATCAATGGAAATAGGAACTGGCCGCAAACCGTTCACTTTAAGTTGTACCGCTAGACGCTGTGCAAATGTTGTTTTACCGGAAGATGAAGGCCCAGCAATTAAGATTAGTTTAATCCGTTCCCGATCCGCTGTGATCTGGTCGGCAATTTGGCCAATTTTCTTTTCATGCAGGGCTTCGGCAATCCTGATTAATTCTCCGGACCGGTCGGCGGCTATCTGTTGATTGAGGGCGCCAACATCCTCAATCTCCATGATTTGGCCCCATTTTTCAAACTCATAAAAAATCCTGGCCAGTTTCCGCTGCTCTTCAAAACGGGGTAAACCTTTCGGACTGCTCTTGGTGGGAAAACGCAAAATAAAACCGGGCAAATAAAATTTCAAGTCAAACTGTTTCAAATAGCCTGTCGAGGGTACCATGTAACCGTAAAAATAATCTGAATAACTCCCACAATGATAGATATGAGTCTCCGGATTTTTTTTAAACTGCAGCAACCGGACTTTATCCATTTGCCCTTGCTGCCTAAAAAGCTCGATCGCTTTGTTCAAGGGCATCGTTTCTTTGGTAATCGGTTCATCGGCGTCAATAATGTCTTGCATCCGGGTAGCAATCAAGTGAAGTTCTTTTTCCGTGAAAGTATTGTTATTTTGGAAATAGAGCTCCCCGTAAAGGCCCTTGCTTAATGAATGTTCAAAACGTATTTTACAACCAGGGTACAGCTCTTCGGCAGCCCGCAGCATAACCAAAGATAGACTGCGGGAATAAATCCGCACGCCATCTTCCTGACTCAAGTCAATTGGCTCCAACTTTCCGCCTTTCACAGGAGCATGATAAAGATCGCGAATTTCATAATTCAACCTCATGGCAACAACCGGAGAAATATATCCTGATTGTAAATCACGGGCCATTTCCTTGAAAGTAGTCCCCAAGGAATAGGAACAGGTTGTTCCATCTGGTAATTCAAAACTTAAAATTTCAGCCATTTTGTCACCCCCGGAATTTTAAACTCCATCCCCACCGGCTCCAAGCCATTGTTGAGACAACCAACTCTGGCCAACAATGAGCTATGGTAGATAAATTGTAAAGAAAACAAGAATAAAGCTCAAATACAAGTATTTACCACTTCAAACATTCTCCGACTCTCAAGCCGGAATGAAATACCGTTTCCGCCGGGAACACCAAAATAAAGCAGGAGTCCTCTAGGTATGGCCCGGTTTTATGAGGGACCAGGCATTCCATAATATAAATGATTTCTTTATCACGGTTGCAATACACTATATCAATGGCAAAACCTTTTCCAAACATATAAACAAATTTGCAAGGATAGCATAGCAATCCATTAATTCCTTCACCGGATGGCAACTTGCGAAACACAAACAAGCCTCGTAAGGATTGAGCCAAAAATCTCTCCACTGCAAATACTTGCCCTACCCGGGTCCATTCGTTTCCATTCCGGAAAATTGTAACAGTTTTATATTCCATTCATTCTCCAGTTCCACCGTCATCCATTCTATGCAAATATACGAGTAAGACTTTACCCGGAAGGGTAAAGCCTTTCAATCAGTATCCATATTGAAAATTCGCCTCTAATTCAGAGCTATGTTGACGATTTATTAATTCCCATTCATTCTTTAAAAAATAAATTATTTAGCAATCAACCCTTTGCGATATGCATAAACCGCAACTTGAGTCCGATCTTCCAGTTCCATTTTACGCAAAATATTACTGACATGATTTTTCACAGTCTTCTCACTAATAAATAGTTGTTCGGCAATTTCTTTATTACTGGAGCCGCAGGCGATATGATTGACGATTTCAAATTCCCGATTCGTTAAACCTAACTGTTCCGGTAAAACCACCTGTTTTTCTTCTGACAAAAATTGCCGAAATTCAGCCAGCAAAGTCGACAGCAGACGGGGTTGGATATAAGCATCACCCCGCGCTACGGTCCGTATAGCTTCGCAAAGAACAGAAAAATCACAATCCTTAAGAACATATCCTAGAGCACCAGCCCTAATACTTTTTGATAGATGGTGCTGATTGGTATCCGTAGTTATAATTAGTACTTTCGCTGAGGTTGATTTCTGTTTCAACCCAGCGGTTAATTCTAATCCGTCATCCGCAATCAAATTAGTATCAATTAAGACCACATCGGGTTTCAAAGCGATTATTCTATCCAATGTTTCCAAACCAAATTGGGCTTCATCCACAATCATAAAGTCCTTTTGAGAACTGAGAATTTCTTTTACACCCTGACCTCCTGAAACAAGATCAGCTACTATAAACAGTCTATAAACTGCCATCCAAACGCACCTCGAATTGTCCTTCACATCTCAAAAAACTTTTATCTCATTAAACTTCGGCAATGTCAGTTCCGAACTTTATACTTTTCAAAAACATTTACCATCCTTCCTGATCCAAAATTTACAAGCCCTCCAAAATAAAAAAACCGGAAGAACCGGTTTTTTTATGCCACTATGGTCTATCTCTTAAGCATATCCACTTTATCCAAACGTTCCCATGGCAAATCCAGATCGTTTCTACCAAAGTGTCCATAAGCAGCTGTTTGTTTGTAAATCGGGCGGCGCAAATTTAAATCGCGAATAATTGCAGCCGGTCTGAAATCAAAAGTTTGTTTGACTAATTCCGCAATCTCTTCATCGGATTTTTTCCCTGTACCGAAAGTATCGACCAGGATTGATACGGGCTTAGCCACTCCAATGGCATAGGCAATCTGAATCTCGCATTTTTTAGCAAGTCCCGCAGCTACTACATTTTTAGCAGCGTGACGGGCGGCATAGGCGGCTGAGCGATCAACCTTCGTCGGATCTTTTCCGGAAAATGCTCCACCACCATGGCGGGCCATACCACCATAGGTATCAACAATGATTTTTCGGCCGGTCAGTCCGGAATCCCCTTGGGGTCCTCCCACAACGAAACGTCCGGTGGGATTTACCAAAAACCGGCTGTTGCCATCGATCATCTTGCCTGGTATTATCTTTTTGATTACCGTTTCAATAATATCTTTTTCAATTTGGTCATGAGTGACTGCCGAGTCATGCTGGCTGGAAATAATAATGGTATCGACGCGAACCGGCACTCCATCATCATATTCCACTGTAACCTGGCTCTTGCCATCGGGACGCAAATAACTTAGTTCTCCGCTTTTCCTAACTTCGGACAGTCTTCTGGTCAATTGGTGGGCCAGAGCGATCGGCATCGGCATATATTCCGGCGTCTCATCACAAGCATAACCAAAGACCATGCCCTGATCCCCTGCCCCTATCGCTTCAATTTCCTTATCGTTCATCTCACCATTTTTAGCTTCAAGAGCTTTATCGACTCCTAAAGCGATATCAGCCGATTGTTCATCAATAGAGGTTAAAATTGCGCAAGTGTCGCAATCAAAACCGTATTTCGCCCGGGTATAGCCGATCTCTCGGATGGTTTGCCGCACTACTTTCGGTATATCCACATAACAATTGGTGGTAATTTCACCCATGACCAACACCATACCGGTGGTGACGGCACATTCACAGGCGACCCGCGACTGAGGATCTTCCGCAAAAATAGCATCAAGCACGGCATCGGAAATTTGGTCGCAGATCTTATCGGGATGCCCCTCCGTCACCGACTCCGATGTAAATAAACGTCTTTCCATATCAAACACCTCCATATAAAATAAATACCCCTCCGAAGATGAAGGGGTTAAAATCATTCTCATCTTCCAGAAATCTCTGGGGGAATTGGCACCCAAACACTGCTATTGCTACAAAACATTTGGTAAATGAGCAATACCAATCGGGTTGCCGGGTTTCATCGGGCCGTTTCCCTCCACCTCTCTGGATGAGTATTAAATTGATCAATTTCAATAAAATTATAACCAACCGCTCGTAGTTTGTCAAACCTAAAATGCTATCCCAAAAGACTATTTATTGTCACCGTATTTTTTGGCCACTTCAATTTTATTAATAGCCCTAGCCAAAGTAATCACGGTCTGATTATAATTGATTTTTTCGGTCAATGAATGACGAAGTGCCTCCTCAGCCCGACGTTTTTCCTCCAAAGCCTGCTCGACATCGACATTCTCCGGCAAATCGGCGGCCTCAGCAAGAATGATAACTTTTTCAGGAGTTACCTCCATAAATCCTTCACTCACCGCCATAAAGCTATTTTTGCCGCCAATTTCATAGCGGAGTACACCGGTAGCAAGTTGGGTAATCAACCGAATATGACCGGGCAATACCCCGACGATTCCATCGATTGTGGGAGCCACAACATAATCCACTTGTTTTTGCAGTTCAAGTCGGTGCGGAGTAACAACTTCGAGCATAATTTGATTGCTCATCATTTTTTCTCCCCGGCTCCAGCAGAATCAGCCATCATTTTCTTGCCTTGTTCCACCGCTTCTTCAATTGTTCCCACCATATAAAAAGCTGCTTCCGGAAGATCATCATGTTTGCCATCTAAAATCTCTTTAAATCCACGGACAGTTTCGGCAATTGGTACATATTTCCCGGGAATTTGAGTGAATTGTTCCGCAACATAGAAAGGCTGGGATAAGAAACGTTCCAGCTTTCTGGCCCTGGAAACTGTTAACTTATCGACATCACTGAGTTCATCCATGCCCAAAATCGCAATAACATCCTGAAGTTCATTATATCTTTGAATCGTTTCCTGAACTCTACGGGCTACTTGATAATGTTCTTCACCAACAGCTTCCGGTGTCAGCAGACGCGATGTGGAAGCCAAAGGATCTACCGCCGGATAAATTCCCTTATCCACGATACGCCGCTCAAGGTTGGTTGTGGCATCAAGATGAGTAAAAGCCGTAGCCGGCGCCGGATCCGTGTAATCATCAGCCGGAACATAAATAGCCTGAATCGAGGTAATGGAACCGTTTTTGGTTGATGTAATCCGTTCCTGTAAAGCGCCCATCTCCGTTGCCAGAGTCGGTTGGTAACCAACCGCTGAGGGGATCCGGCCAAGAAGTGCCGAAACTTCCGACCCCGCCTGAGTGAAACGGAAAATATTATCGATAAAGAGCAGAACATCCTGATTTTCACTATCACGGAAATATTCTGCCATGGTGAGTCCGGTCAAGGCGACCCGGAGTCTGGCTCCAGGCGGCTCATTCATCTGGCCGAAAACCAAAGCAGTCTTGTCGATAACGCCTGATTCCTTCATTTCAAGCCACAGACTGTTTCCTTCGCGGGTCCGTTCGCCAACTCCGGTGAAAACAGAATATCCACCGTGTTGAGTCGCAATATTATGAATTAATTCCATAATAATAACAGTTTTTCCAACGCCGGCGCCGCCAAATAACCCAACCTTACCGCCTTTTGGATAAGGAGCGAGCAAGTCGACGACTTTGATTCCCGTTTCCAGCATTTGTTGTGCCGTGGCTTGTTCTTCATAGCTTGGAGCTTTTCGATGAATAGGCAAGCTATGTGAAGCTTTTACCTCCGGACCATCATCCACAACTTCACCGACTACGTTAAAAATCCTACCCAGCACCTCGCGGCCAACCGGAACCATAATCGGTTTATTATCGCTAAGGGCTTCCATACCACGGATTAAACCGTCCGTTGAACTTAAGGCCACGCAACGGACTTGATTGTTCCCCAATTGATGCATCACTTCGGATACAACATTTCTTGTATCATTGCCCATCTGATATTTTACAGTTACAGCAGTATTAATATCGGGAATCTCTTCCGGCAGAAACTCAATGTCTAGAACAGGTCCGATAATTTGAACGATGCGGCCAGTTGCCATCAAAAAAGCCCCCTATTTTGAGAAATTTAATATATTATCTTGAATATATTTTTGAGGAAAGCCGAAAACTCCGGCAAAATTCAATACCGCATAATGATGTCAAGCTTTAAGCGCCTCGGCTCCGCCAACGATTTCAGCAATTTCCGTGGTAATCTGGCTTTGTCGAATCCGGTTCATTTGAAGTTGATAACGTTCAATCAACTCGCCGGCATTATCCGTGGCTGAAGACATCGCCGTCATTCTGGCCCCTAATTCACCGACCTCGGTCTCCAGGAAAGCCCGGTAAATCTCGCTTTCGATATAACGCGGCAATATATTATCCAAGATGCTTTCCTGATTCGGTTCAAAGATAAACAAACCATGTTCCTCTTTTAAACGGGCCTTTGACGGATCAATCGGCAGAAGTTGAAAAGCTCTAGGTTTTTGAGTAACAGTCGAATAGAATTTCGAATAATAGAGATAAATTTGGTCAAATTCTTCATTCAGATAAAACTCCGATAATTCTCCGGCCAATTTTTGAACTTCTGTATAGGGAATTCCTGTTACCCCTAAAGGAAATCTTTTATAAACCCCAATCTTCCGTGAGACAAACCGTTGATACCCTTTTGAACCCAAAAGATAAAAAGAAACTTCCGCCTGGTCCTGAAACTTTAGACTGAACTGATAGGCCCCATCGGCAATTTTCTGGTGAAAACCGCCAGCCATACCCCGATCTCCGGTAAAAACGAGAATTAACACCCGTTTTGCTTTTCGATGCTGTCTCAGCAGGGGATTGAAGGACCAAGGAGTCAAAGAAGCCAAATCTAAAGTTGCTTCAGCAATTTTACGCGCATAAGGGCGCGTAGATTCTAATTGTTGCTGAGCCCTTTTAAGGCGGGCCGTTGCAACCATTTTCATCGCCTTCGTTATTTGCTGAATGTTTTTAGTGGATTTAATCTTAATACGCAGATCACGAATCGTTGCCATCAACATACCTTCAGTCAAAATTATTTTAAAAGCTTTTTACTATTTGGCTTCGAGAATGGCAATCTCAAAAGAGCAACTCAATTACTGAGTAAACAATAATTTCAAGATACTATCCCCCATAATGAGTAGCAATTAGGAAGTAGCTTTGAAACGTTCTTTAAACCGGCAAATTAAACTTTTCAATTCAGTCGTGAGTTCGTCATTGAAAGCCCGTTTTTCGGATATCTTTTGATAGAAAGATTCTCCTTCCGATTGCATAAAGTGTAAAAAGTCCTTTTCAAAACGCTTAATTTCAGGAATTTCCACATCATCCATGTAACCGTTGGTCACTGCATAAATAACCACAACTTGCTGGAAAACGTTCATTGGCTTATATTGTTCTTGCTTCAATACTTCAATAATCCGAGCACCCCGTGCCAATTGGGCCTTGGATACTTTATCCAAATCGGCACCGAAGGAAGCGAAAGCTTCCAAAGCGCGGTACTGCGCCAAATCCAAGCGCAAACGGCCTGCCACTTGTTTAACAGCCTTGATTTGCGCATCACCGCCAACGCGAGAAACGGACAAACCCACATTCACAGCTGGCCGCACACCACTGAAGAACAATTCGGTTCCTAAAATAATTTGACCATCGGTAATGGAGATAACGTTGGTTGGAATATAAGCGGAAACATCTCCCGCTTGAGTCTCGACAATCGGGAGCGCCGTTAGGGAACCACCGCCATTGGCTACATTTAGCTTAACAGCCCGCTCCAGCAAACGGGAATGCAAATAGAATACATCACCGGGATAAGCTTCACGTCCTGGGGGACGTCGCAACAACAAGGACATGGAACGGTAAGCAATCGCATGCTTTGATAAATCATCGTAAATGACTAAAACATCTTTACCCTGTTCCATAAAATATTCGCCGATGGCGCATCCTGAAAAAGGAGCCAAATACTGCAAGGGAGCCGTATCACTGGCTGTAGCCGCCACCACAAGCGAATATTTCATAGCCCCTTTACTCTCTAAAGTCTGAACAATCTGAGCTAATGTTGAAGTTTTCTGTCCGATACATACGTAAATACAAATGACGCCGGTATCTTTTTGATTTAGGATCGCATCAATAGCAATTGCCGTTTTCCCAGTTTGACGGTCTCCGATGATTAACTCACGTTGACCACGACCGATCGGGATTAAGGCATCGATTGCCTTCAGTCCGGTTTGAAGCGGGACCTTAACCGGTTCTCTTTTGGAGATACCGGGAGCTATCCGTTCTGCCGGACGTGTCTGTGTAGTTTTTAGAAGTCCTTTTCCGTCGATGGACTCACCCAGCGGATTGACTACCCGTCCAATCATCGCATCGCCGACCGGGACTTCCACAACACGATTGGTCCTCTTAACCAGATCACCCTCTTTGATAAGAGTCTCCGATCCGAATAAGACACATCCCACATTATCTTCTTCAAGATTTAAAGCCATTCCATAAACCTGGTTTGGAAATTCCAAAAGCTCGCCCATCATCGCCTTTTCCAAGCCGTAAATACGGGCGATACCATCTCCAACTTCAAGTACAGTACCGGTTTCCTGGGCCTCAAAATCAAGTTGATACTTGTCTATTTGTTCCTTTAGAACTGCAATGATTTCGTCAGTAGCAAAGCGCATGGTTATCGTCCTTTACTAAGATAATTCCGCAGCGATATTAGTTTCCGTAATCAACAAACGCTTCAAGGCATTCAATTGCCCTGACAACGAACCATCAATCAACTCATCACCGCGTCTAATAATAATCCCACCAATTAAATTGGGGTTTTCCCTATATTGTAGAGAAACCTTGGTATGCCAAGCTTTTTCCAAAGCTTGACCGATAGAATTACGTTTTTCTTCCGAGAAGGGTAAAGCCGAAATTAATTCTACAACTTGATATCCTTGGACCTTTAAGGCCTGATCCACAACGGATTCTAAAATAGGTAATAATAAATTCTCCCGCCGTCGCTCGAAAATCAAATTTAAAAAGTTAACAAACTCTTTAGGAGGCTTATTTTTATCCATCAAACGTTGTAAAATTTCCTTTTTCGCCATTACCGGTACATTAGGATGTTTTAGAAAATCCCGTAATTCAACCAATTGTAAATTCTCGATCAAATCTTCGGCAACAGCGAGTAGCGGATCAATAATATTTTTCTCTTTAGCGAGTTCCACCATAGCCCGGCCATAATTTAAGGCTGCCTGAGAATGCATTGTTAAGCCCCTTTCTCGATTGAGTTAAGGACCCCACGAACCAAGGATTCGTTAATATCAACGGTCATTTTGTCACCGATTACCTTTGAGGCAGCTGAAATAGCTAATTTGACCGCTCCATCCCGCAATTCATCCTGAGCGACTTTTTTAGCCCGTTCAATCTCAGCTTGGTTCCGTTGACGCAAATCTTCGGCTTCCTGACGGGCTTTATTGATAATTCCTTCCCGCACATGTTCTGCCTCAGCCCGGGCATTATCAACCATTTGAGATGCTTCAGCGCTAGCCTTCTCAAGGACTAATTTAGCTTCCCGTTGTTTCTGTTCCCAGATTTCCTTGGATTTTTGAGCTTCGTTTAAATCATTGCTTATTTTTTGTTTACGCTGCTCCAGCATACCCTGAAGGGGCCGGTAAAGGAGGCGTACCAGGACAATCATCAATATGATAAAATTAATGATCATGATGATAAATGTCCCGGGAATTATTCGGATTTCCATCAAAAGACCTCCTTACCTAATGTTTTACAATAGGTAAATATTTTGCTGTCAAATTTGGTTTTAACTCTTGTGAAACAGTTTAAATTCTGCCCAATAAGATAAAAGCCATAACAATGGAAATAATCGGAACAGCTTCAACCAAGCCGCTACCAATCAACATGGATACCAATAACTGGCCTTGTACTTCAGGTTGACGAGCCATCCCTTCGATAGCGGTAGAAATAACTTTAGCGTCACCAAATGCTGCTGCAAAACTTGAGCCCAGACAAATAACTCCTACTACGATTGCAAAAATCATACTTGCTGTCAAGAAAATCACCCCTGTTTAATTTAATTAGTGTGCTGATTTATCCTCGTGTGATACGGATAGACCCGTATAGGATACAGTTAATACGGTAAAAATAAAAGCCTGAATCGCTCCAATCGCAATACTGATAAAAATCCAAAAATCAGGCACGATATACTTGAATTGTTTGGTTAAGGTCTCCAGCAGGATCTCGCCTGCAAAAATATTTCCAAACAACCGCATTGCAAGAGTAAGTGGACGGGTACACATTTCCAAAAGGTGAATGAGGACAAAAGGTGGGAATGGTTCGATGTAATGCTTAAAATATCCTTTGATTCCATTCTCGCGAATTCCTACATATTGCATCCAGACCAGCCATATAATTGCTAAACTGGCAGTAATGTTTAAATCACGGGTTGGCGACTGAAATCCAGGAATTAATCCCAACATATTCGAGATGAGAATGAACAAAAACAACGAACCGAAAAAATAAGTATATTTGACGCCGGCTTCACCAAAGCTTCCCTTTATCAAGTCTTGAATAAACTCAATAAAGTATTCCATGACATTTTGCCAACCCTTGGGAATCCAGCTGAGGTTACGGGAAGCAAACCAAGCGATCAAGATTAAAACCGCCATTGCCACCCAAGACATGATGGCCATCCATAGATTAAACTCAATCCCGAACAACTTTACGATGTTATGCGATATCTCCATTGCAGGTTCTCTCCATTTTACACGCGCAGTCGCGCTTTATAGGCGATAAGCAGACTCCATAGTGGAATCGTTAAAAGGCAAACAGCAAAGGCAAGAAAATAAGGCGAGGATTTGCCTAGCCACCACTGGCTGACTCTGATGAAGATAAAAATGCTGATGACCCGAATGACCAATCCGCCTAAAACTCCTCCAACGATCAGACTAACCTTCCCTTTGGAAACAATTTTAAAGCGCAACCATTGCCAAACTACGTCGAAGAAGACACCATTCAATCCCAGAATAACAGCACCTGGATATCCATGTAGATTACCGAAAAATAAAACTGATAAAGAAGCAAAAGCTATTAGAATAAATAGAGTTAGCCAAATCATTTTTTGGTTCCAGCTTTCAATGCAATTCTGATCAACTCATAAAATCCAAGAAAGATACCAATTATTGCCCCGACAATTTTTAGGTTTTGAACGTGAAAGAAATCTCCCGCCAATTTCCCTAAAAAATAACCTCCAACGGTCATAAATCCCAAATTAAGACTAAGGAAACCATATAAGGATAAACTTCTCCACATTTCCGGTGTGTTATTTTTACCCTTTTTAATTCTACTTCCTCCCTAACCAAGGTTTTCAAAAAATTAAATACAATTTTAAATATAACACAAAGATTCCATAAAGGTAAATCACTTTTTTGTTAAGTTTCGTTAACATCGTCAATTATTTTCCATTTATCGACTGAGGCGCAAAATCTTCAGGCTTTTGAGAAGTATAACCGAAATGAAAATACAAACTGTCTAGAATTCTCTTTGTGGCTTTCCCATCACCATAAGGATTGACTGCCCTTGACATTTTCAAATATTCTTCCGGTTCGTTTAAGAGTGAGTTTACAGCACTGGTAATCCTTTCAGTATCCGTACCAACCAGCCTTACTGTTTCGGCAACAACCGCCTCAGGCCGTTCAGTTTTTTCCCGTAAGACCAAAACCGGTTTTCCAAGCGACGGCGCTTCTTCCTGAATACCTCCGGAATCGGTAATGACTAAATAAGATTCGGCAATCGTTTTAATCATGGATTGATAATCCAACGGCTCAACCAAATGAACCCGGGGTTCGGATTGAAAAGCGTTGTAAAAGGCTTGCCGGACCAGGGGGTTTAAGTGTACCGGTATAATCAGATCAACCAACGGATTTGTTCTTACAATATTTTCTAAAGCCTTGATAATATTTTGTAGCGGCCGGCCCCAGCTTTCACGCCGATGGGCGGTAACTAGTATCAGCCGCCGTCCATTTTGGTGATTCACTTCAATATCCTTCAAACAATAATGCAAGGCGTCAATTACCGTATTGCCTGTAGTAAAAATAGTTCCGGCCGGTATATTTTCCTTCAGCAAGTTTTCCTTTGCCGCAAAAGTCGGCGCAAAATGAAGATCGGCGATTCTCCCGGTAAGCAAGCGGTTAATTTCTTCAGGATAGGGTTGCTTTTTATCCCCAGTCCTTAAACCAGCTTCAACATGTCCTATCGCAATATGTTGGTAAAATGCAGCCAAGCCGCCGGCGAAAGTAGTGGTTGTATCCCCATGGACAAGCAGTAAATCGGGAGTTTCCGCCTTCAAAACCGGTTCTAAACCTTTTAAGACCCTGCATGTTATCTCTGTCAAGCTTTGACCCGGGGACATAATATTAAGATCATAATCGGGCTTAATTTTAAAAAGCTTTAGAACTTGATCCAACATTTCCCTATGTTGAGCCGTGACAACAGTCTTGACTTCAAAATCCGGGGTACTTTTAAGCATATTGACGACCGGAGCCATTTTAATTGCTTCCGGCCGGGTTCCGAAGACTGCCATGATTTTTTTCGTCCCTGATTTGAAAGAGTGAGTCAAAATAAAAATTTTCCCCCATTATCATTCATCTACAGATTAACGCTATGGTATCATTAATGCAAGAACGATTTCCAAACCAATTATTCCAAATTTGCCTGATAAAATTGTCCTAGCAAATTTAGAAACGTTTTATTCCAATATGCTTGATGATTTAAAATATTACTTAAATATCATCTTTTGGAATCTATAAAAAATTGCCTCAAAGTAAAGTTTGAATCGGAGGCGATCAATATGCCACATTATCAAAATGCAAAGCAATATTGCTTGTCCAGATTCTCGACGACTTTCTTTGAGACAACCTTTTAATCATTTATCATTCTATAAATTTTTTTATTTTGTGCCGAATAACCGGTCCCCGGCATCCCCTAACCCCGGTACGATATAGCCATGGGAATTTAAGCGCTCATCAACCGCCGCCACATAAATATCAACATCCGGGTGCTTTTCCTGGACATTTTGAATTCCTTCCGGAGCAGCAATTAAACACATTAAGCGAATTTGGGTGGCTCCTCTTTGTTTCAAAAAATGAATTCCGGCGACTGCCGAACCTCCGGTAGCCAGCATCGGATCGACCAAGATTAATTCCCGTTCCACGATATCCTGAGGCAGTTTGCAATAATACTCAATCGGCTGTAAAGTCTCCGGATCCCGGTAAACCCCAATATGCCCAACTTTTGCGGTAGGAATTAGCTTGAGAATTCCGCCCACCATCCCAAGGCCTGCCCGTAAAATTGGAATTACGGCGATTTTTTTTCCGGCGATCGTCCGGCAATGGGCTGTAGCAACCGGGGTTTCCACATCAACATCTTCCAGGGAAAAATTACGGGTCACCTCATAGGCCATTAACATTGAGACTTCTTCAACGAGCTCCCGGAATTCTTTGGCTCCGGTGTTTGAATCACGGATTATCGACAACTTATGTTGGATTAAAGGGTGATCAATAACACAAACTTTTGACACAAGGTTCATCTCCTCATCAATTTTTATAAAAACGCGCGCCGAGCGCACGCCAAATCCTTCTAAAACATTTCGCAAACAAAAAAGAAAGACAGGCTCGGTGCGAGCAATTAAGCGCTCTTCTTAAGGAAAACGTCTCTTCAAATTTTCATACCGCATTGATGAGACGTCGATTTTCATTCTTCCAAGGATTCTTTAATCCGGTCAACAACGGCCTTTAACTTTTCTTTAATTTCATTCGCACAAATTTTATACATTTCAATGTTCTGGCCAAAAGGGTCCAAAATTTCCAAAGCGGTAAGCCGGGACTGAATTCCTTCCAAATCACGTTTTTCAAAGGCCAACTCTTGATCCATTTTTTGTTCGAATTGACGTAATTCTTCATCCAGAGCCCGCATCTGACGGCTCAATTCCAGGTTACGCTGGCGCAGCCGCTCAAGTTTTGGACCTTCCTTTTCCAAATATCTTCTACGCTTTTCTTCTAAATTTTGGCGAATCTTTTCAGCCCTAGCTATCAAAGATTCGATTTCCTTCACACCTTCAGCAAATTCGCTTAATGTAAAAACCTTGTTTTTGGAAGATGGCATCATATGAATGACGGTATTTTTCTGTTCTAAGGTCATTGTCAAAACCAGGTCCGCTCCATTAATCAATTCTACCGATAACCGTCTGGCCCGATGAGAGCGCAAATCAATACCTTCTCTGGCCATGACTTCAATCGCGTTTTGGGCGGCAGTTTCTCCGGATATCGCACCGGTTCCCGCCGAAACCACCCTAATTTTGGCAGCCTCTTCAGCCAAATCCTCGCTCAACATTTTCCGGAGCAAAGCCTCAGCCATACTGCTTCGGCAAGTATTACCAGTACAAACAAATAAAACTTGCTTAATCATAAATCGAAATCTCTCCCAAAAATTTTTTCTGGAAACCACATAAATTGACTTCAAAAGATGACAATAATAGAAAATTAATCAAGAAAGAGGACTAAAAAATGGTTTGGCCTTTTAAAAATGAATTTGGGGATCCTTACCTTTTAGAGTGCCCGGTTTGTCAAAATCGGTTCCAATTTCAAGCCGTTACTTTTCAGGGTCAAATAGTTTGGAATTGCATATCGTGCAATCATCATGCCACGCTAAACTTAGTGCCGTTACTATCCAAAAACGGGGCATTTCGCTCAAAACTCAATTAACCTTTGATAGTTTCATTTCCATCGACCCAAATTTGGCGATTTTTTTAACATAAATCGGCAATCTGCACTGATCTTCGGCAATTAGAATCGTTATATCGTTATCATTATCGATAATTTGCAGATATTTTGAATAAATGCCGCTTTCCATCTTGATCGGCTTTGAAATCAGTTTGATATCAAAATTACTTTCATTAATCTTTCCATTACCGTAAAAATAAACCTTGCGAGGTTTTTCCGTAATTTGATTATGCCGCAAGAAAAATTGCAATGATAAACCATCTTGAACAAAGCCCGGAAGTTCTATTTCCGAGGTTTTGGTTTCACCATTTTTGGTTAAAACCCGAGTGGCCTTTTTACCAACGTAATCAAAATGGACTTCTTCCAGTTGATTTTTTGAACGATCTTTTGTCTCCAGCCGAATCCAATAAGGATAAAATTCTTCGGCATCCATAACTAAATCTTCAATTTGCGAATACTCATAAAGTCCCTTCACAATCCCTACTGTCGTCATTTCGGCATGAACACGATATACTTCCCGGCCATTCAAAGTGTTTTTGGAAACAACTTTGATAATTTCGTTGGCACCATAAATAGCTGATTTGGCATACAATTTATATTCTAATACTTCACCAACCTTAAATGGAGCATTCTCCGCATATCCGAAGCTTCCAAAACAAACCATAAGGGCTAAACAACAACAAGGAAATAATTTACGTAACATGAACAATATGACCTCCTGCGGCTTTTCGAAGCCGGTTTAAAATTGCCATTCCAATACCCTCTGGCGGAATTCCCTCAATATATATCTGTTCGACGGCCAAGGTATCGCAAAAGCGCAATAAATCATAGATCCGTCTTGCTGTAATCGCAGGTTCATCCATAGGCCCCATATCCAAAACCCATTCATTAGCATATCGGGTAACATTATCGGTGGTACTGAGAACAGCCACTTTCAGTTGGGGAGGATTTAAAGCCATTAAACGATTAATCTCCCGAACAACCCGGTCATTATCTCCTTCGATTAATATTGCCGGTGCCTTCGGAGCATAATGACGGTATTTCATTCCCGGTGCTTGGGGACGGTTTACTTCTCCCGGTTTTGCTACATCGACCTTTTCATGTAAAACCCCTTCCAACATTTCAAGGGTCACCGAACCCGGCCGTAAAATAATCGGAGTTTGAGTTTGAAGGGAAAGCACAGTAGATTCAACTCCTTCGCTGCAAGGCCCGGCGTCAATGATGAAATCGATTTTGGTGTCTAAATCTTCGATCACATGAGATCCCCGGGTGGGGCTGGGACGTCCCGAAAGGTTGGCACTTGGCGCTGCTACGGCAATATTCACCCGGCGAAGCAATTCCCTGGCTACCGGATGGGAAGGCATCCGCACCGCCACCGTATCCAAACCCGCCGTAACAATTGGAGATACATGAGACTGCTTAGGAAAAATCAAAGTAAGTGGCCCCGGCCAAAAAGCTTTGATCAAACGCTCAGCTTTTGGAGAAATCTCACTTACCAATTCTTCAAGTTGCTCCTGACGCCAGATATGCAAAATCAATGGATTGTCCGCCGGTCTGCCTTTAACTGCAAACACTTTTAACAGCGCACTCTCATTGGTATATAACGTACCCAACCCATACACGGTTTCAGTGGGAAAAGCCACCAGTCCTCCCGCTTTCAGCGAACCGGCGGCAGGCTCTAACAGCTCGTATTGCTGGTTTTCAATATAAATAATCGTTGTTTTCAAAACAGGCCTCAAAAAAACGTTTTTGTTTAAGAATTTGCTACATATAATTTTGCATCATAGCTTCATAATCCTGCAAGGTTACGATTATTTTATCGAAAAACTCAATTTTTATGATTATACCGCAGGGATTTTACCCATCTTCTCTCTGCTCGCCGGTCCAAAAAAGACCATCATTGTTACAGAAATGTTACATAGCAATAAACTCAGTAAAGCCTCAGGAATCCAATAATAATATAGGCTATTTTGACGCGTTTCGCTTTTAAGCGAAAATTTGCAGTTCAAACAGGATATTTACAGTAATTTGCAATTTACAGAGAATGGGTTTTGGGTGTATTCTTTTAAAAAAGAGTACTAAGGGGGAATTTTTATTTTAGTACCTACAGGATAGGGGCGGCCTCGATTGCTTAGCATTGATATTGCGCCAAAGAGCGCTTGCGCCAAAAGCGCATGGGAGATGACATAATGCGTAGGCTAGCCCCAGATAAGTTTGAAACAATCAATTTTCCGGTGGAGGATCTGCCTGAAAATTGTTCAACTAATTTTTTATTGCGCCGTAGTACCAGTACCATTACGGTCGACAATCCGTTAAACCCCAAACTTTTAGTTGTCACATATCCTTCTCTTTTTCCATCGATGAATTTCTTTTATGGAAAAGCCGACCGGATTTCATTCATCCAGCGAATTTTAAGAGAACTGAATCACCAACCCACCGATTTGGTAATACCCGATTCCATGTTGCCCATCATAGGCAATTATTGGCCCATCCGGTTTTCAATACCAGTACTTTTCTTAGCGGCCCCAAAAAAAGACTGGCGCCCAACATTTACAAACGACCCCAGAGTACGACTGCTCAATCCCCCGGATGCCCCAAAGTTAGGCGAAGCTTTTTACAATGACCCCTGGTTATGGGAATTCTTTTTCTCCCCGGAACGTTTATTAACCCAAGGACAAGCCGTAGCTGCATTTATTGATGGTGAAATTGCCTGTGTTGCAACGACACTCGCTTTCACGGAAAATTATTGCGAGTTAGGGGTAGCCACCCGTCCGGAGTACCGGGGGAGGGGTTTGGGGCTTCATTGTTGCCAGGCTCTAAGCCGTTTGCAATATGAACAATTCGGACGAATACCTTGCTGGCGCACGGACTTCCAAAATTACGCCTCGCGTAAAATTGCAAATCAACTGGGCCTCCACGAGCTTAAATCCGACGAAAATTATATTTTCTTGTCCAATTATCAGCATGTCGGGGCTTATGCAACCGTTGCGCCGTAAAACACCGGTAACCGATAAGGGAAATAAAAATAATTCTTGCAACTAAAAAAGCCTCTTTATCCAATGAATCGGACTGAATGAAGGAGGCTTTTTGAAACAGGATAATAAAATTCTTTCTCTGAGCCTCTGTAGCCTAAACCTTTTGCCACAGAGTCGTCCACCCCGGCCCGCCGGGGCCGTGAAAGGATAAAAATAGGTTTTATCTCCGTGTCTCTGTGGCCTAAATGCTTTTTGGCCACAGAGACACGGAGACACAGAGAAACCATTCTGATTTCATTTCTAAATCTGCTATCTTGCGATAATCTATTCTACCGTTGTCGCGGTGACTTAATCAATAAGCCATCGAGGCACAGGATCAAAACCGATGCCTTCTCTTTTCACGAAAACTTCCGGTAATTGTCCCAAAACCGGATATCGCGCATATCGTACCCTTGATTATCGATCACATCGTAAAGGCCGGTCCGGGAGGCCTCATGAACCGGGGTCCGGTAACGCCAAACATTGGCAGCCCCGGCATTATAGCCGGAGTAAGCAGCCCGAACCAGGTTTTGATTGGCATCACCCGGTCCCTTCAGGCCCTCATCGTTTTTCATTGCGGCAGCATAAGAATGTTTTAGTATTTGCAGACCTGCTCGAATGTTATATTTCCAATCCGTTTTCAACAAATTTAAATCATAGCGGTCGCCCCAGGCTTTATCGTTCACCTGCATAATACCCCAATCGGTTGAGTCGGCGTTACCTTCACCCAGCGGCGTGCCGTCTTTATGAAACTGAGTCATATCACTCTCCGTCACGGCAGTGGCAAGACCCAGTTGTTCAGGAAGGCCGATTCCTCTGCATTCATTGATAATAAACTCAGCCACTTCTTGCCTGGTGGGATTGATTCCGGGAAAACTTGCTTCCCGGGTCTCGGAGATTTTCCCCACAGGCTTTAATGTACCGCTCGGTAACCCCTTTAAGGCATCAAGGTTAAAATCAGATAACCCTTTGGGGGACAGCTGCATGGCCTTTTCAAAATTGGCCATGGCGATTTTATACTTGGCTATCATTTGGGCATTGGCAAAATCGGTTAAGGGATCGCTTTCTTCTCTTTGGCCCAGCAAGACACTAGCCTGAAGCAACTGATTTAAAGACGAGACATTTTTCCCTTTTAAACTCCCGATCATCGCTGTAAGAGATTCAAGGTCAAGGGATGAATCACGTTGCTTGGTGTTACCGGACAAACTTTGCACCAAGTCACTCAGTATCTTTTGAAACTGGGGGTCGATATTGGCATTACCGTCGATGGCATTGGTGTTGGAATCGGTTTCGGAAACTTTGATTGGAATAAACCCCGGTGAATCGTCATTTACTTTGAACGAACCCATGGCAGCTCCTTTTCAACTTTCATCCGTTTGATCTTTGGTAGTCATGCATCCAAATTTATGGATGATTTCTTTCATTATCGGAAAAAACCTGCAAGCTGATTAGGGAAGAAACTTCTTTCATCAATTAATACCGTTCAAAGCGGCGTTCCAACAATTTGCAACTTCCAAAAAAACCGGAAACAATCACAACCAGAGGAATTATCAGCGTAGTTATCGCCTTTAACCACTCCATTTGATGATCAGATGCAATACTTACATTGCCCGGTCCCGTTATGAATACATTCCAATAACCCGTACGGATAAATAGCTCTGCCATAAAACAGACCAACAAAACACAAATAACGGCGGCAAACAATGTTGTGGAGGCCTGGGCCCTACTCCGGGTGAAGCTGAAACTTTTCGCCGAAATATAGGAGAACATCCAAATAATCATCAAGGTTGCCATGCCGGTTATGAACTGTATCCAGGAGCTCAAACCTTTGAATAGTACAATATGGGACATTCCAAATCGGCCGAGAGCCATCCATAATAGTTTTGTTAAAAAGAATCCGGACAGATTGACGGCAAGGGCTAAAAAAATCTTGCCCAGCAATATTTTCCACGGTTTGACCGGTAAAGAAAGCTCAAGAAGTGTGCTGGAACATCGTAACCAACTGATGGGAACCGAAAGTGAAACCAGAAAGGTGTAACCAAAGAAAAAAAGGCTGTAAACTGCAGCAAGGCCATCGACGATGCTGGAATAGGGGCGCAGATGGTTTGGAAAACCCACTGTAAATAATAAGGTTGCAATACAACTGATGTATAACCAGCCATACTTATGGAATAAATTACGAAAATCCCATTTTAAAAGCTTAAGCATTTTCAAAAACCTCCAAATAACATTGTTCTATGGACTGTCCCCGTTCTTCGCGAATACTATCGGCGCTCTTGCTATAGATGATCCTGCCCTCGTTGAGAAATAATACTTCATCAAGCAGTGCTTCAATATCCTTGACCAAGTGGGTTGAGATTAGAATCGTGCTTTGCCCGTCCACCTTAGAAAAAATCGTTTTGATAATCCTATCCCGCGCTAAAGGATCGATGCCGTCGAGAGGTTCATCCAGCAAATACAATTGCGTATTTCGGGAGAATGTCAACATAATCAGCACCCGCTCTTTGCTTCCCTTGGACAAATCTTTCACTTTGGCTGTCATGTCAATATCTAAAAATGCACAAAGCTCTCGGGCGCGTTGGACATTAAAATCACTATACATGTCGTGATAATACTCAATGGCGTCGCTAACTTTCATCCATGGAAACAACAGATTCCCGTCCGGCATATACGATATGTAACCCTTGGTGGCAGTACTTGCCGGCTCGCTACAGATCCGGATTTCTCCACTGTCAGGATGATAAATATTGATCAATGTTTTGAGTAAAGTCGTTTTACCGGCACCGTTAGGTCCCAAGAGGCCTATAATTCTACCTGCTTCCAGCTGAAAATCCATCCCTTTCAGTACTTGTTTTCTGCCGATTTTCTTAGTCAATCCGCGAACTTCTACGATTGGATTCATGATTCCAACACCTTTCTGACGCTCTCCAAGATTTCGCTTTTTTGATAACCGATGCTCTCCATGCCGCTAATAAAACGGTGAATCAATTCATCCGACATCTCCTGCTTTAGTGCATGAATTACTTTTTCGTCCTGAGTTACAAAGCTGCCCACGCCTCGTTGAGTATCAATAATCCCCACACGCTCCAACTCGGAGCATGCCCGTTGCATGGTATTTAGATTAACCCCGAATTTTTCCGATAACGTTCTCACGGAATCCACTCTTTCCCCGGGAGCTAATATCCCCGTGACGATATCCCGTTTGATAAGGTCCATGATTTGTAAATAGATTGGGGCTGTGGTATTAAAGTTCAATGTCTCACCTCTCAATGTATTAGTGTTATATATAAATAATACACTAAAGCAAAAAAAAGTCAATCCCGACAAAAGTGAAATCCTGTTAATCGGTGCCTTCTATGAAATTAATCCTATTCAGTTCCTTTATTCAGGCCCAAGTTCGCGGCTTATTCGACAGGATGAACATGATTACAGGATTAATCTCAATTGCTGGGGATTTTTAATTAACAAACCAAAAAGCTGAAGCATAATAAAAACCCGGCGCTTCGCCGGGTTTTTATGGTACTCCATTCCAAGCACCCTATTTATTCAGAGTCGATTCAAAAAGGGATTGAAAACAGGCAAACCCTTGTTTTGCCGCAGCAAGCGGGTCAGGCTTCGGCAGACACTCAATTCCCAAGACTCCCTGATAATTGATATCCTTCAAAACTTGGACAATTCGCTCAAAGTCCAGATGGCCCAGGCCCGGGGCCCAGCGGTTACTATCGGCCACATGGATGTGGACCAGGTAAGGGGCATATTCGCGTAAGGTGTCTTCAATGGATGCTTCTTCAATATTCATATGAAAGGTATCCAGATGCAGACCCAGACGGGGTGAAGCCATTTCTTTGATAAAAGCGACGGTTTCCTGGGCGGTATTTAAAAAATTGGTTTCATACCGGTTGATGGCTTCCAGGGTAAGATCCGTTTGATATTTTTCCGCAAATGCCAGGCATTCCTTAAAACAGGCGCGGACATGGTCGAGGGCGGCGGCTTTATCCTCCGCGTTTTCAGGCATTCTCCCCTTAATGGTGCCGATAATGACTTTGGCTTGCCATTCTCCGGCCAGTACGATTTGATCTTTAATCCGCTGGACGGCCCGTTCACGGATGGAGGCCTCAGGGCTTGAAAAACTTAATCCTTCATCCACATAGGCCTGGCCCGTGCCGATGGTTGACACCCGCATATTGTTCCGGCGCAGCGCCTCGAAAATTTCGGAACGGTTGATGGTATTGGGATCTTGAATGTGCAATTCCGCCGCTTTAAATCCTAAGGAAGCGGCGATTGGGATCTGTTGGACAAAATCGCCGCTTAGAAGGATGGGCGCAAATTTGGAACCATTGGCCGAAATGGTAATACTTGTCTCCATGGCTAACTCCTTTTCCGTATGTTGATTCACGTTCTCATCCTTTGACGCTTCCGGTGGTCATTCCGCCCACAATATATTTTTGTAAAAACGAATAAAAGACGACCGAAGGGACGCAGGCGATTAAGGCGGCCGCCATCAGCGCCGGCCAGACCACCCGGTACTCGCCGACACTGTTGGCGATTCCCAAGGTCACGGTAACGACATTTTCCGACGAGGTTAAGCAAAGAGCCCATAATAGGTCGCCCCACGCCAACAGAAAGCCGAAAATCCCGGTGGCCACCATTCCCGGCGCTGAAAGCGGCAAGATCACCCGGAAATAGGTCCATAATTTACCGCAACCGTCAACCAAAGCGGCTTCATCCAGCTCTCTGGGGATGCTGTCATAATATCCCTTCAGCATCCAGGTGCAAAAGGGCAACGCCACGGCGATATAACCGAAAATCAGGCCCAAATGGGTATCATAGAGTCCAAAGCTATTTAAAACTTTAAAATAAGGGCCGACCAATAAAACGCCCGGGATCATCTGGGTACAGAGGATGATCACCATAAACGCTTTCCGCAACTTAAAACGGAACCGGGATATGCTATAGGCCGCCAAGCCGCCGAAGAAAGTGGCCAACACCGCTGTCGGACCGGCGGTAATCAAACTATTGCGGAAGTATAGTAAAAACGGTTTCATCTGCCACATGTACTTAAATCCGAAAAACGTCCATTGCTCGGGTAACCAGGTGGGAGGTATGGCCAGCGCCTCCTGTTCGGTTTTGAGGGCAGTCAAAATCATCCAGATTATCGGAATGATTACAAATAACGACAGTATGAGAGACATTCCGTAAACAAATCGGATATACCAGGCTTTACGGCTTTCGATAGTCTTAAACATCCAGTTACACCTGCCTAATCTTCAAGAATGCTTTTAATATAGGGAATACTAACCACTAGCATGAATAAACTCATCACAATGGCAATGGCTGAAGCATAATCAAATTGGAAAAATTGAAAATACTGCTTATACACGGTCGTCACCAAAACATCCGTCAAATTGCCGGGCCCCCCGCCGGTCATGGTCATTACCAAATCAATTTGCCGAAACTCCCATACGGTGGTCAACGCCAGCACGATCACGATTTGTTTTTTCAAATTGGGCAAGGTAAGATAAAAAAAACGCTGCCAGGCGCTGGTTCCATCAATGGAGCCAGCTTCATAAATATCATGAGGGATGGTTTGCAATCCGGTCAGCAGGATTAACATCACATAGGGGAATCCCCTCCAAATATTCGCTAAAATGATGCTTAACATGGCCGTTGACTGGGAACTCAACCACAAGATGGGTTTATCGATCAAACCGGCCGAAGACAAGACCGAATTGATAATCCCCGAAGTTGAGTTATACATCCAGCGCCAAGTGGCGCCAGTTACTACGCTGGGAATCATCCAGGGCAACATGAACAAAACACGGAAAAAGGCTTTTCCGCGAATGGCCTGATTAAGAAGCAAAGCCGCGGCTAACCCGACAAGTAAGTCTCCGGAAATGGATAAAGCCACAAATAAAATCGTATTTTTTAAACTTTGCCAAAATTCCATGTCCAGAAATAAGCGTGTGTAGTTGGAAAAGGTAAAGTTATAACTGTCGAAACTAATACCGAAACTTTGTAATAAAGTAGAAAATATCGGAAACAACAGTACAAAAAAAAGTACCAATGAAGCGGGCAAAAGCAACAGATAGGCAAGAACGGAATCATTTTGGCGTACTTTAGTCATTTTTCCTCCTCAATTGGGGGATGAATTTTTCATCCCCCGAGGTTTCAGGTAATCTTATTTTTTATAGCGTTGAATAATCGCGTTGACTTTTGCGGTACAATCTTTCATGGCTTGTTCCGGAGTTTTTTGTCCGGTCATGGCTTCCTGGGTTGCAACGATGATCGCGTCATTGACTTCGGTCATCCCGATAAACATCGGCATTGCTTTGCCGTAGGGGATCTGGGCCGAAACCACCCCGCCGAATTTATCGTTTTTGATCATCGGCGACTCGCCGACATCGGTACGGGAAGAAGTGACGCCGTTATCCTTGAAGAATTTAATCTGAACATCCTTGCTGGTCAGATATTTTACAAAATTCCAAGCTTCGTTCTTCGCCTTGGTGGAGCGGCTGATGCCCCAGAAATCGATTTGGGCGAAAGTGGCTTTCTTTTTGCCCGCCGGCAACGGAGCGACCATTAAGGTTTCTCTCGCTTTCAGGCTGGGATTCAAAGCATCCACAATCGGAATGGTAAAACCGGAACCAATAACCATGCCCACTTTCTTTTGGGCAAAGAAAGTCCGGACGTCTTGAGCCGACATTTCGTTAGGCGCCGGAGGCGTCACTTGATCCTTGGTATATAATTCCACGAAATATTTAAAGGCTTCCAGGGATGCCGGGGAATCCAGGGTGCATTTGGTCATCTTATCATTAAAAATATCCCCGCCGAAGGACCACAAAATTGGGAAATAACGGCTGATCAAGGAAGCGCTTTTATTGGCGACCATTCCAAAACCCCATTGATCTTTACCGTTGGTCATCTTCTTGGCATATTCCCGGAACTGCTCCCAGGTTTCCGGTGGTTTATTGGGATCTAACCCGGCCGCTTTGAAGATTTCGGGGTTGTAGTAAATGACCATGGATTGGGCGGCATCCGGGATGGCGCGGACCTGGCCGTAATAACTGCCGATTTTTCTGGGTAGCGGCGCCCACTGATCCATAAAACCTTTTTTCTCTTTTTTAATAAAGGGATTTAAATCCAGTAAATAACCCTTGGCAATAAAAGGCGGTATATCCTGGATCTCGCAATGGACCACATCCGGAGCATTGTAAGCCTCGGAAGCGATGATGAATTTTTTGGCTTTATCGGCTTGGGAAACCGGTTCAAACTTGATTTCCACTTCCGGATGGGCTTTTTCATAGTCCGCCGTGACTTCTTTGAGGCATTTTAGCCACACATCTTCCGTCATGTGCCAATCTTGAAAACGGATCACCGTTTTAGCGGAAACGCTCACGGTCGAGATGAAAACCATACTTAACAGCGCAACCAACAATATCTTTTTAAACATTTAGCTCCCCCTCATTACGAATTGTAAAAACTGTTTCTCTCGCTTCCGGGTGTTTTTTGATCCGACCCTCACCTCCTTACCCAATTGACATTTCTTAAGGAAATCCGGAACAATCACCCCAATGGGTTCAGCGGATGTTGCTTTTGATTTAATCATAATGTAACACAAAAGAAATACGACCCGCCAGTGCAGCCAGTCGTATTTTGGTCACAAGATAATTTTATAAAGTATGACGGCAGTCATACTGTCGATCATCAAAGTCATAGCGCAAGTTTATACCAGTCCCCGCAAAATAGCAAAACGGGTGGCTTGGGAACGATCCTTCAACTCAAGTTTTTCATAAATACTACTGATATAATTTTTTACCGTCCCTTCAGCCAGTTGCAGGCTTTTGGCAATTTGCTGGTTGTCTTCGCCCATGGCCACGTGGCGTAACACTTCAATCTCCCGCGGAGTCAAATGGGACAATATTTCATTGGGAGCAATGGTATCCACCGCCCGGTAGCGATTGACTTCCTTCACCAATTTGGCGGTAATTCGCGGTGAAATAAGCATTCCTCCCTGATGGACATGGACCAGGGCTTTGGCCAGTTCATCCGGTTGGATCTCTTTGAGTAAATATCCCGCGGCCCCATAACGCAATGCTTCAAAAACATATTCGTCATCTTCAAAGGTGGTTAACATGATCACTTTGGCGATATATCCTTCTTCGCGATAATGGCGGATAAATTCGACCCCATCCATTTGGGGCATCCGCACATCCAGCAGGATTAAATTGTGGGGCTGAGTCCTGCAAATTTCCAGAGCCTCAATGCCATTGCTGGCGATGGCGACCACCTTCGCTTCGGGAATCAACAATTCAATCACGATTTTGAGATTTTCGCGAAAAAGAATTTGATCATCTACAATGATAATTTGTAATGTTTCCATGAGCCTCGCCCTCTTCTTGAAATGGCAACCAGATACACAATAGAAAACCGTTTCCCGGTCTGGAGGAAATGTTGACTTTCCCGGCCAATTCGTCCACCCGTTCTTGAATGCCCAGCAATCCATAACCGCCGGTGGGAGAGTCGGTGCCGCGCCCGTTGTCTTTTATGTTCACTTCCACGCCTTCGCCCACCAGATAAAAGGAAATATACACTTCCGTTGCTTTGCCATGGCGAAAGGAATTGGTCAATCCTTCCTGAACGGCACGGTAAATCACCTTTTCCAGTGGCTTGCCGATATACTGCGGCACATCCCCGAAATTCAAACTGACCTCGATCCCGGTCGCTTGTTTAAAGACCTTGGTTAACCGGAGAATCGCTCCCAATCCGTTATAATCTTCATTCTCCCGGGGCCGCAAGGTATGAAGCGCCTGCCGCAAGTCCCGCAAACCATCCAGGGCCAGATTTCTGGCTTTCTCGATTTCGGCCGGGACTTCTTGCCCGGTGGCTTGTTTTTGGACCAAAAAGGCATTCAACAGGGCAATTAAATTGGTAAAGGTATAGGCGAGGGAATCATGAATTTCCCGCGCGATCCGGGTCCTTTCCTTAAAAATTGAAGATAGCTCCGCTTCCGCCGCAACCGTTTGTAAACCGATGTTCGCTTCGGCTAAGTAACGGTTGGAGATATACAATTGATCATATAATTGTTTTTCCTTCATGCGTTGGCATTGGTCCTTACGGGCGAAGTATCCGATGAAGCTTCCCAAGATACAATGAAAAGTGAGAATCAGATAGGTAAAGATCTTCGAAGACAGTGCGGGTTGATAAAAATTCCATAATAGGATTTTCCGTTGCATCAGCCAAAAAAGAAAGAGGATATCGAACAAAATGATTCCAAAGGCAGTCTTGCTTTGAAAATAAAAATATCCTTCAAAGGCTTGAAGCAAGTATAACAGCCCCAAATTACCGGACTTTCCGATAAAAGGCAGGGAAATCGCTAATAAAAAAAACATCCGGATGAAAAAAAGCCCTTTGCGGATATTCTTCCAAGGGATGAACACCATCAAAAGGGATAGGGCCATTTGCAATAAAATGGCGATCACAAACTGTTCCGACCACTCGTTGGGGAAAATCCGCGTGAAATTTTCCTGTTGATAGTAATAGTAAATTACCATCAAGTGGACGAAAATCTGAATCATTGCTGAAATTATTTTCTTTTGCAAGTTCGTCATCATCTGTTTGGTAATCAATTACTTTCCCGTTTATTGGCGAAGCGTTTGGTGCGGTTACATCTATTTTATCACAAACTTTAACGGCTGTGGCTGGTTTTTTCTGCACATTCCCTGCTCCTGCCGACCGGTAGTCATCCAAAAACAACCGGTAAGCCCTTTGGGCCGGGTATTTTGAAAAAAGGATCACAGATTTTTGGAAACATCGAAGCGGTAAGCAAGCAATGCCGGAACCACGCAGGCTAGTATCCCCAGGAAGAGGGTTCCCAGTCCAACGGGTAACTCATGCCAAGACCACCCTATGCCCACAGTGATAGCGGTTTTTTGCTGCAATATCCCTGCGAAAGTTAAGAATAATCCGTGTCCGGCCGCCAAACCGATGATGACTCCCAATCCCACCAATAGGACTCCTTCCATGACGATGACTTGAAAAAGGTCGCCGGCATTGGCTCCAATGGCCCGGAGAATCGCCTGATCCCGGCTTCGGTTAAGCGATGATCCATATAAAGTTAATGCCACCGTCAATAAGGTGATCGCGATCACGATAGAGGTGATCATCTGCAAAACCTGTTCCCCCTGGCCCATCAGGGCAAAAAACCCGATAATGATCTGGGCCGGAAAGATCAATTGCGCCCGCTGTTCACCTTGAAACTGTTGATATAAACGCATCGCGTCCACATATCCTTTTGGCCTGACCAGAATCGCAGTGACGCCATGTTCGTGCTGGTGCTGCTCTTTGGATAAAACTTTAGAAAATGGGTGGATTTCCCAAATGCTTTTCAAAGGAACCAGAATGGCCTGGTCGTACGGACCCTCAACCGCTTTCAAAATCCCCACGACTTGATAGGGGTGTTCCCGGTGTTGCTCACCCTGTTCCCCAAGGGACAAGCCATGGATGGAAGTAAAACGATCCCCTACTTTTAAGCCCAGTTCTTGAGCAACTTTGGTTCCGATCACCGCTTCATAAGGGGCCGAAAAAAATTTGCCAACTTCCAATTGAAACCACCGGGGAGCTTTAGCGATTCCGGGTTGTGCAAAAATATCACCCGTAGTACCGACAATCCGGTAGCCCCGGTAATTGTCGCCGAAGCCCAGAGGAATCGCCGCGGCAACTCCCGGCTGCCTTTTTAATTCTTCCAGGATTTCTTCGGGGATGTTGCCAACCGGATTGTCCTGAAGAAATACCGTATTGAGAACCAGTTGAATCGGACTGCCCTTGGCGCCGACGATTAAATCGAAGGGTTCGGTGGCCCGGACGAATCCCTGATGGAGTCCTTCGGCCACTAGCAGTAATGTCACGGTTAAAGCTATCGCTAAAGCCACAATGCCCGTAATGATGGAATTTTGCAATGGTTTGGCCAGCAAATTACGCCACACTATGCGCAGTTTCATTCGGGGTTCCCTCCAACCGTTGTAATTTGACAATTCGGGTAAACCGGCTAATCACTTCCTGATCGTGAGTAGCCAAGACGAATAGGCTGTTCTGTTCGCGGCAAAGCCGGGTTAATAATTCCAAGACCTTTTGACTATTCTCCCTATCTAAACTGGCTGTGGGTTCATCGGCCAAAACGATCCGGGGTTCATTGGCCAGGGCCCGTGCAACAGCCACCCGTTGCTGCTCCCCGCCGCTTAATTGATGCGGGCGGTGATAAAACCGGCCGGCTAGGCCAACTTCTCTGAGCAAGGTTTCTGCCCGTTTCCGCTGAAGAGATTTGGGAACCACCCCGCCAAAAGCCATCGCCGCCAAAATATTCTCCAAAGCGTTGAGACCATTTAACAAATTATAGTTTTGAAAGATATAGCCAACGTTTTTGCCCCGCCAAATATCCCGGTTTTTTCCTTTCAGATCATCAATTCGCTCCCCGTCGAGGCGAATTTCTCCGGCCGTTGGGGTAATCAATCCGGAAATAAGATGCAGTAAAGTGGTTTTCCCGGAACCGCTGGGACCGGCCAGGGCCACCTGTTCCCCGCTTTCCAGCTGAAGTTCCTGAAGATAAAGGGCGGTAATGGTTTGCCCTTCCGGACTCCGGTATTGTTTTGTGAGATTCTTCATGACCAGCATCTTTTGATGCCTCCCATCATTCCTTACTCCGTTCCAAACGTTCGGCGTTCAATCGAACCAAGCTGACAAACCCGGTTTCCTGGTCGATTTGGCTGCCAACCTCCAGCTTTCCAATGACTTGAATCGGTTGATCATAAGGCAGCGCCGTCGCCGGCTTACTCAATCTTACGACGACAATATCGTTGGGCCAATTGGCATCGGTAGAGCAGAACGGGCAGATCGCCATCGGCACTTTCGTCAATACAAAAAAGGCCAGCGTCGGTTTGAGCGGCGGCGCCATAAATCCCGTCATTTTCACCCGGTGGCCGTTCAACATTTTGAGCTTGGAAGAAAACTGAATACCCAGGGGCGAAACCCCGCTGTACAATTCATTAAACCCCAAAACCGTTGCTTCTTCATTGATCCACTCAAACAAAGAGGCCGCTTCAACCCGGCAATCAAGAAGGGACGGCTTCCAATCTGAAGCCGTCCTTTCCGGTGTTTCGTTCCATGGCTTCAATCCAGGAATCATCAACATTCCCAAGGCGATTCCCATTGCAAGCATGGCCCGCTGTGTCATCATTTTTTCCCTCCCGCTCATTTTTTGGTGGGATTAAGCCCCAAAGCTCTCGCGATTCCGAAAAACACTTCGGTGTTATCCATGATCCCGTGGAAATAATCGGCGCCGGGACCATCGGCGGTAAGCGGGATATCGTCGGCAGTATGAACTTCCTGGGTTTCATTGTTGGGAAGATTGCCGTTATAAAGATCGCCCTTGGAATCCTTTTTGGGATTGGCGATGGTTTTGCCGTCCGCCGCTATCGCCGGAGCGATGGGTTCGGGGTTAAATTTATAATCCTCATTGTACTCGGGATGATTGGCGTATTGGATGGCCAGTGTAACATCGGGAGCGGGATTGTCGGGGAAACCGTCCTTATTCTGATCTTCAAAGGTCGGGAAGCCCGCTTCGGCGTATGTCCGTACTCCGGAACGTCCCGTCTTGCCGTCCAACTCATGATAGGTTCCGGTGATGCTGGCGCTATGAGCGTGGTCGGCCACGACAATGATTAAGGTGTTTCCGTTCTTTTTGGCAAATTCTTTGGCAACGCCAATCGCTTTGTCCATCTCGATCGTGTCGTAGGTCGCCCGTTCCCAGTCCATGGTGTGCAATTGCTTATCGATGGAGGCTCCTTCGACCATCAGGAAGAAACCGTTGGGGTTTTTACTTAAAACACCAATCGCCTGCCGGGTCATATCGATTAAAGTCGGTTGATCGGTGAAATCGCCGAGTACCGCGGGATTTTTGGTCACTTCACGGTCCAGGTAAACGTTCATATTATCCAGATGGAAGAATCCCAATAGTTTATTGGCATTATTCACTTGATTCAATTCGGTTTTATTGCTGACGAAAGTATACCCTTGATCTTGAAACTCTTGAATCAAATTACGGTCATCGGTCCGTTTGGAGCCGGGAATACTTTTGGGCAAGAAGTGTTCGGAACCGCCACCCAGGATCACATCGGGACGATGAAGGGGATCCAGCATGCTGGCGGCGATTAAATTGGATTCGCTGCGCCGGCGCGTATGGGCTAACATCGCCGCCGGTGTGGCATCGGTGATAAAGGCGGTGGATACGATGCCGGTAGCCATACTCCGGGTCCGTTTGGTCAATTCAATAATGTTTTCAACCTTGGGATCATCAAAGGGATCTTTGGTCGAATCGGCGTAGACACCCATGGCATTGACTACGCTCTTGTTTCCGGTGGCATACGCCGAAGCGCTGTTAGCCGAATCGGTAACCAACGAATCATACCCGGATGTGGTAATCAAGGCCAGATTCGACATTTTCTCCATCTCCAGCAGATCATTGTAACGGCCTTCGGTGATTCCTTTGGAAAGGATCCGGGCCATCTGGCGCGCCTGCAAACTCATGCCGTCACCGATAAAGAGGATCACATTCTTTGCTTGCTGAGGGGCTTTCTCCAGTACCACTTGGTATGCGACTTCCCGGGAAACCTTGCCTTTCTCGGTTAATACATTGACCGCAACTTTGACGGCGCCCGGTTTTGAAAAACTGACTTGGTCGATCCGGAACGTGCTCATACCGGGATCCAATTTAATATTGGCGGTTTTGCCAAAAAATTTTGCAGCGGATTGGTCGTTCACCAAAACATCCATGGACTTCACCGTTCCAACATCCTTGACCTCAACCGCAAAATCAAATCTTTGACCCGCTAAAAACTTGGCGGCATCAATCGGCAGGATGGTAATGGCATGATAAGGGAAATTCGGGGTGGCAGAAGCAGCAAAAACCGCGCTTCCGGTCAACGCCAGCGCCAAAACGAGCGCCACCATCAGTCCCTTCCGAATGATCCGGAATACAAAGCTCCGTAATGAAAGATTACCCAATCATCAACACCTCCAAAATATTTTATAACCATCGTACCGGAGAAAGTTGATTATCAGGTTAACCATGTTTTAATTCAAAATTAAATTCAGACCAATCCTATGTAAAAATTGAAAATGCCGCGCCATGATGATATGATCCAGCACCGACATTCTCTGATGTAGACTCATCGTCGAGTGATGTAGCACCGATTTTCTATGATGTAGACCTCGGCCAAATTACTGGAGGGGTTTCTATGAGCCGATTTTCCTGCTTCGACTCGCCCCTCCAGGTACTTGAGTGCCTGTAGCTGTCTGATTGCCGCTCCCCTCCCTTTGACTGCCGGCATCTTATGATGCCGAAGCTGCTAAATTTTCGTGAAAGGGAGGGGAAGATAGTTTTACCAAGGGTTTTACCACTAAAAGCCCTTGAATCCGCCTACGCTTTATGCTGCATCCTCCGACCTGCCCCTCCCTTTCACATTCATACAGTACCGACAGTCAAAGGGAGGTCGCGTCTAAAAGACGCGTATAGCAACCAATGAACTCATACCGCCCAGCTCGCTGATGGGGTGAGTCGGTTTTGCGGTTTCGACTCACCTTTCCCAGTTACTTGGGTGCCTGTCTATGATCAACCATTATTGAAAACATAGCCTTATTTTTTTCCTTCTAGCCCCTCCTAGACCTCCTTCCCCTCAATCCTCCTGTGGATAACTCAAAGGCCAACTTCCCAAATTATCTCCAATAAAGGATTTCATCGTCCGAAGTTATCAACCGGGCATTTATTAGGAAAAATGCCGTCAAAATTCTTTTTTTGCCCGTCATATCAACATCTAGAGTCATTGAGACAAAATCGATACACTTTTCTCAAAATTCCGTGGTATAATAGTATTGGTAGAAGTTTATATTAATGGTTTCCGTTCCCAAACGTCACCTCTCCGGCAGACGTTTTTTTTATGTCCAAAATTCACCGGCCTGCATCTTTGGCGCGTATTATGCGCCCAAGGCGACAGGC
>JAEXDA010000015.1 GCA_023401925.1 Bacillota bacterium | reverse complement strand
ATAAAAACAAGGCACCGAGGCCTGAAAGGCCTTTAGAACGTTTTTTATATACCTAGCCCCATCGTTCACGTTGGGGCGGAGATGAAATCAAACATCCTTTTTTCACCTTGACAGGACCTTTCCTTGCGAAAAAAAGGTTCGGTATATACGCGCAACTCTCGGGTTGATATACGCAACGGTTCGGTATATATACGCGACCCCCTGCCCTGCGCACTCATGGCCCTGCCCGTTTTTTGCATCATATCACCGGAAGTAATCGTTCCTTTGGGGTACTGCTCCCTGTCAACCACTACCATTTCTTCAATCACCCTTACCGAGCCAAAGTCCGAGAAAAACAAGGACTAAACCGGGTACGTTATTGGCGGCAATATTGAGTAATGCGCTATATAACTGACCATTACCGATATAATGGGCACTTTCCAGCGCATACGTTGAGAAAGTCGTTAATCCGCCAAGGAACCCCGTCATAAACAGTAACTGCAGCGTCGGGGAAAGAACATTTCTTTCCGCCAGCGAAAAGCCCAGCCCAATCAGAAAACACCCCAATAAATTAACGCTTAGGGTTCCTATGGGAAAACTATTGCCAAATATCTTTGCCCCCAGTAATGAAAGCAGGTATCTGCAAACCGAACCCAATCCACCGCCGACCATTACCCATATCATATTTATGAACATGGTTGATGCTCCTATCTTTTCAAAGTATTTTGTCAAAAATAAAATTCAAAGAACCGAAAAAACAAAACTCCTATGTCTCGGCATATAGCCAAAACATAGGAGTCATCATCCCTGAGGGCAATTTCGGCGAACTCCATCGCCTGTTCTGTTATTTTTACTATATCATAAAGCTATCCCTTTGCCAAGGGGGGGTCTTGGTTACGTTACATGAAATCCACCAAAACTTCCTTCAGGGTCCGTTTCGGCACATGCAGCACTCCCTGGCCGTCTTGATAATACTTCACCGAGCCCTGAATATCTTCAGCCACCGGATGTTCCGCCATATACCCCAGGGCCACCACGGTATTAATAACATACTGTTCCGGAATACTTAACACTTCCCTGATCTTCTCCCGGTCGATGGCTCCCATCCAGCAGGTCCCCACTCCGTCCTCCCAGGCAGTCAAAAATATGCTTTGGGCGGCGGCTCCCGCATCCAGTTCATAGCCGGCCTTTTTAATTTCGGTATCCGCCAGGATGATAATGAAGGCCACCGGCCTTTCGCCCTCCTTGGGGTCCCCTGCCGGAGCAATGGTTGCGGCCCACTTCACATGTTCAAAAACCGCCGCCACCTTATGGGGTTTATCGACAATCATGAACTTTAAGGGTTGCATATTGGAAGCGGTCGGCGCCAGCCTGGCCGCATCCACATACTTTTCCAGCAAAGCCCTTTCCATCGGATCTTGTTTGAACTTGCGAATCGTCCTTCTCCGGGTTGCCGCTTCATAAACCTTCATTCCAAATCACCTGCCATTCATTAATATTTTGTCAAGCAACTATATATCGATAATGAATTTCTATCCCGTAAATCCAAGAAATCTAAAAGCAACTCATCCCCTCAGTCCCCCTCTCTTCCCAAAAAAGAGAGGGGGATGGTCAAAAGTAACTATAAGCAAATTTAATCTCCGGGGGTGAGTTGAAGTTAGGCATTCAAATTATTTATTTCAGCTTCTATAGTACATGCTCAACACTCAAGCCTTGACCACCTGAATGGCAGCTTCATGCCCGTTAAGATCCCACTTTTCAAAACCGCTCTCGGCAGATTTTTCTCTGACCACCGAAACCGCCAGCGTCTCGTCGGCCACATACTTCCCAAAGGCTTCCACCGCTGCGGCCACTTCATCATCACTGACGAATTTCAGTTCGATGCGATCCGTCAGCTCAAAACCGGCGTTCTTGCGCATGTTCTGAACCTTGGAAACCACCTCCCGGGCCAGGCCTTCCTGGACCAGTTCCTTCGTTAAAGCGGTATTCAGGATCACATAATTTTCCTTACTCATTTCCACCACATAACCCTGCTCTTCGCTGGTGCGGATCTCCACATCCTCTTCCTTCAAAGTAACCGGATTGCCGCCAATGGTAAAATTCAACTCACCGCTGTTCCGCAGGGTCTTCACAAACTCTCCGGCATTCCCTTTGGAGAGTTCCCCTTCGATACCCTTTAAGAATTTACCGTATTTGGGCCCTAAAACCGGGAAATTCGGTTTGATGGTATAGGATACGTACTGGTCGGGGTTCTCCACATATTGAATGGTTTTAACGTTCAATTCTTCCCTGACCAGTCCCTCCATGGGCGCCAGGATCGTTTGCTTTTTCAGATCCACCATGATCTGAGACAGCGGTTGTCTGACCTTGATTTGAACCTTATTCCGGGCCGCCCGGCCTAATGAGACCAGGTCGATCACCAATCCCATATGTTCCTCCAAGTCGGGATTAATGAAGGTTTCGTCCCCCTCCGGATACATTTCCACATGGACCGTAAAGAGCTTTTTACCGTCAGCCTCCAGGTTCTGGTAAATCTCTTCGGCCATGAAAGGCGCAAAAGGAGCTATCAACTTGGCAACAGCCAGCAATACTTCCCACAGGGTCCGGTAAACGGCTTTTTTGTCCTGATTCATTTCCGAAGCCCAGAAACGGTCCCGGGTACGGCGTACATACCAATTGGAAACATCATCCACCACAAAAGCCTGAATGGCCCGGACCACCCGGGTTAAATCAAAAACTTCCATATCGCTGCGGACGCCTTTGATCAGCGAATTCAAGCGGGAAATCACCCAACGGTCGATTTCCGGCCGGTCCTTCACCGCTATGTCGTAAACAGCCGGATCGGCGCCGTCGATATTGGCATACAGGGTAAAAAAGGAAAACACGTTTTGCAAGGTGCCGAAAAATTTGGCATAAACATCCTTTACCCCGTCTTCATCAAACCGGGTCGGGGTCCACGGAGGAGACACCGCCAGCAGATACCAGCGGGTGGCATCGGCGCCGTATTTCTCCATCAATCCCCAGGGTTCCACGGCATTTCCCCTTGACTTGGACATTTTTTGGCCGTTTTTATCCAGCACCAAGTCATTGACCATTACATTTTTATAAGCCGGTTGGCCGGAAATAAACGATGAAATCGCCAGCAATGAATAAAACCAGCCCCGGGTTTGATCGATTCCTTCACAAATAAAATCGGCCGGGAAAAGTTTATCGAAATGGTCCTTGTTTTCAAAAGGATAGTGCTGCTGGGCATAAGGCATGGCTCCGGAATCAAACCAGCAGTCAATCACCTCTTTGGTCCGGGTCATCCTGCCGCCGCATTCGCACTTTAAATGGATCCCGTCAATATAGGGCCGGTGCAGTTCGATCGTATCCGGGTCAACCTTTTCTATCGCCCGCTCCGCCAGCTCCTGCCTGGAACCGACCGAGGCCAGCTTGGAACAGGACTCGCATTTCCAAATGTTAAGCGGCGTCCCCCAATAACGATCCCGGGAAAGGGACCAGTCAATCATATTCTCCAGCCAGTTCCCGAAACGTCCTTTTCCTACGTGTTCCGGGTACCAATGAATCTGTTTATTGCATTCAATCATGCGGTCTTTGTATTTGGTGGTGGCAATATACCATGATTGCCGTGCATAATAAAGCAAAGGAGTATCGCAACGCCAGCAATAAGGATAGGAGTGGGTCAAGCGCTCTTTGGAAAAGAGCTTCCCTTCGGATTTCAAATAGCGGGTGATATCAAGATCCGTCTCCCGCACAAACCGGCCCGCCCAGAGCGGGACTTCCGGCGTAAATTTACCCTGTTTGTCGACGGGCTGTAAAATCGGAAGATTGAATTTTTTGCCCAGCTGATAGTCGTCTTCGCCAAAGGCGGGCGCAATATGAACAATACCGGAACCGTCTTCGGTGGATACGAAATCGGCGGGATAAACCTGAAAGGCATTCTCTCCGGCCTTCAAAAAAGGTAATAGCTGTTCATAACGGATTCCCACCAAATCGGAACCTTTGAGCTCTTCCAAAATCTCGCTGTCTTTTCCCAGGGCCGCATGAACCCGGTCCTTAACCAAAATATAGACGGCTTCGTCTCCGGCCTTGCGGGCTTTTACATAAGTGAACTCGGGGTTTACCGCCAACGCCACGTTGGAAGGAAGGGTCCAGGGGGTGGTGGTCCAGACCAGAAAATATTCGCCCTCTTTACCGCATACTTTCATCCGCACATAAATGGAGTCAATGGTCTCATCCTTATATCCCAGCGAAACTTCATGGGAAGCAAGGGGAGTCCCGCAGCGGGCGCAATAGGGCATAATTTTGTGGCCTTCATAGATCAGGCCCTGATCAAAATATTGTTTCAAAATCCACCAGGCGGTCTCGATATAGTTATTATCCAGGGTGATATAGGGATGGTCCATATCGATCCAGTAGCCGATCCGTTCCGTCAGCCGCCGCCATTCTTGTACATAGGTAAAAACCGATTCCCGGCATTTTTTATTAAAGGGTTCGATTCCATAGGCCTCGATTTCGGGCTTGGAAGAGATGCCTAATTGTTTTTCCACTTCGATCTCAACCGGCAATCCGTGCGTATCCCATCCGGCCTTACGGTGAACTTGATACCCTCGCATGGTCTTATAGCGGCAGACGGTATCCTTTAAAGTACGGGCCAGTACATGGTGAATGCCAGGCTTGCCATTGGCGGTGGGCGGTCCATCATAAAAAATATAACGGGGTGACCCTTCACGAGCCGTAACGCTGCGATCGGGGACCTTTTCACTAAGCCAATGATTTAAAACCGTTTCTTCCCTTTGTTTGATCGGTATCTTGGTATCGACCTCTTTAAACTGATGCATCCATCTTTCCCCTTCCTAATAAATATCCATAAAGCATCTTTCCGACCTCTTGATAATAAAAAAACCCGCCCCTAAAAATGGGACGAGTGAATTTACCCGCGATACCACCCAGCTTTAAAAAGCAGTCCGCCCTCGCTCAAGGGCACGTTTTTTAACGATTGCTTTTTCGCCTCAACATCGATAACGGTGAACGCCGGCGTTTCTTACGGTCCCCTTGCCATCCATCCTTAGGGATTTTTAAGGAATAAACTTTCTGAAACGCAACTCCGGGGTGATTTTCCCATCTTCGCTCTGCACCGGCTTTCACCTGGCCCGGCTCTCTACTGCCAGCTTACAGTGGTACTCTTCCCCATCACAGCTTTTTTCAATATCATCATAATTTAGTGTTTATTATAATACAATAACATCCTCCCGTCAACGTCGGAAAGAAAATGAGGACTTTAGGCTAATTTACAGGGAAAAAGTCTTCCCGTTGCGGGGTAAATATATCGATGATAATCGAATCTTCCAAAGCCGTCACGCCATGGGGTACTTCGGGATTTACATAATAGCTGTCCCCGGCTTTGATCACGGTTTTTTTCCCATCCAGTTCAAATTCAAAACTACCTTGAACAATATAGCTTACCTGTTCGTGAGGATGAGTGTGAACAGCTCCAACGGCTCCCTTTTTAAATTTTACTTCCACCGTCATCAAGCTTCCCTCCGCTGCCAGTATCTTCCTTTCAACCCCCTGTCCTACTGTGGTTGGCATTACTTTTGAATTTTCAATAATCATTCGATGATCTTCCTTTCGTTTCAAAAAATGAATCCATTCCCCATGGATTATTGGATTAAACAACCTCTAACTTTATATTTTTCCGGCTTAAAAATGTCCGATCTTCGCCGGTGAGCCGGTTATCGGTGATCAAGATGTCGACATCTTCCAGGGAAGCAAATGAAACAAAAGCCAATTGATGAAACTTGCTATAATCCGCCAAACAGATAACCTGTCTTGCGGAGTGAATCATGGCCCGTTTTACCTCTACTTCTTCTGCGGAGAACACGGTCAACCCCTGTTTAAAATCCAAGGCGCTGGTGCCTAAAAAAAGTTTATTTGCGTTATACCTTTGAATCATTTTTTCAGCATCATTCCCCAGTAAAGTAAGAACTCCTTCCCGCCTGAGCTTGCCGCCGGCTACGTAAAGTGTGATGTTTTCCCTGGAAATGAGTTCCCCGGCAATCGTCAAATCATTGGTAATGACGGTCAATTCTTTATCTCCCAACCCTTTGGCAATTTCAAGATTGGTGCTCCCGCCATCGATAATGATGATATCCCGTTCTTCGATGTACTTTTGGGCTGCCGCAGCGATTCTTTTCTTTTCGGGTACATTTTGCCCCTTGCGTTGCAAAATCGGAAAGATATTATTGCCGTTCTGTTTTAATGAGGCGCCGCCATGAAACCTTTCCACCAAACCCAACTCTTCCAATTTCGTCAGATCCTGGCGAATCGTTTTCCCTGTGACATTAAACCGCTCGCAAAGGGAATTTACATCGACGGCCCCTTCTTTTTCAAGTATCCGGGTAATTTCCTCCAGCCTTTGAACTGAAAACATGGCCTCTCTCCTTGTCCTTGAAAATTATACCATGATAAATAAACATTCACAAACCCATTGATTCATCCCCGAATCTACCGGCCATAAACCAAAAGAATTCCCGGCCTCATGGGTTTTTTTAGGAGCCAAAAGATAATATATGAACCCGCTTAAACCCCATACATTCCTCATGGTGAATTCTCGATATGGGTACAAAATACCTACCGGGGTACAAAGGAAGAACAAAAACAAAGTGAACTTTACGGTTCTGCTCCAAACATTGAAAAGAGCTTCTGACTCAGAAGCCAGAAGCTCTTTGGTAAATTACAATCAACCTCCAAATTTCCCTAAAAATTTAATAGGCCAACTTTTTGGCCACCGGCATGCGACGGCCGACGCCAAATGCTTTGGAAGTCACTTTTAATCCTGGAGCTGCCTGTTTACGCTTATATTCATTGCGATCGACCGTCCTCACCACCCAAAGGACCGTTTCCCGGTCCATACCCTGTTCGACAATTTCATCCACAGAATATCCTTCTTCAATATATTCATGCAATATTTTATCCAAAACCGGGTAAGGAGGCAAGGTGTCCTGATCGGTTTGATCCGGCCGGAGTTCAGCTGATGGCGCTTTTTCAATGGTATTTTGGGGGATGATTTCTTTTTGCCGGTTCACATACTCCGCCAGTTCATAAACCATGGTTTTGGGCACATCGGAAATTACACTTAATCCCCCGCTCATATCGCCGTAAAGGGTGCAATATCCAACTGCCAGTTCACTCTTATTGCCGGTGGATAATAACAAATATCCGAATTTATTGGAGAAGGCCATTAAGATATTGCCGCGTATCCGGGCCTGAATATTTTCCTCCGTGGCGTCACTCTCTTTGCCTGCAAAATACTGCTTCAGCGACTGCAAATACTCCTCATGAATCGGTGCAATCGGAATGATTTCAAACCGAATCCCCAGATTTTCAGCCAATTTTCGCGAGTCCTCCACGCTGCCGCCTGATGAGAATTGAGAAGGCATCGTTATGCCCAATACGTTCTCTTTACCCAGAGCGGATACTGCCAAGGTCGCAGTAAGGGCCGAGTCGATTCCACCCGACAAACCAACCACAGCTCCTTTAAATCCGCATTTTTTTAAATAATCCCCCAAACCCAACACCAACGCCTGATAGACGGAGTCAATTTTTTCACAGGGTTTAAAAGGATCGGCTTCTCCGGGCTTGTTCATATCAACTGTCCAAAGATATTCTTGAAATAAAGGCGCAACGACTATCGGATTGCCTTCCTTATCAAAGCACATACTACCCCCGTCAAAGATCAAATCGTCGTTCCCTCCGATTTGGTTTACAAAGACAAAGGGAATATGGTGTTTTTGAGCATGATTGCGAATCAGGTTGTAACGAAGTTCATCTTTACCCAGATGAAACGGGGAAGCGGAAATATTAATCAACAAAGTAGCGCCTTGTTCGGCCAGTTTCCGGATAGGATCTTCATCATATAGCAGCCGGTCGGGCCAGAAATCCGGGTCATTCCAGGCATCTTCACAGATGGAAATTCCAAGCTGTTCACCCTTGAAAGATATAATCTCTATTTCTGAGGCCGGATCAAAATGCCGCGCTTCGTCAAACACATCATAAGTGGGTAATAATGACTTTTGTTGCACCAGTAGGACTTCTCCCCGGTAAATCAGGACCGCAGCATTGGCTAGTCCTTTTCCTCTATCTTGGCCCGTCGGTAACGGAGCCCCAACAATCAAACCGGTTTCCGGATATTCCAACGATATTTGGGTCAGCTTGTTAATGGCCTGGTCCACTTTTTGGATAAACCAACCTTTTTCCAATAAATCCTTCGGTGGGTAACCGACTATAAAAAGTTCCGGAAAAACTATCAAGTCGGTTTGATCGATCGTACTTCTTTCCAGAGCTTCCTTTACTTTTTCGATATTACCGTCGATATCGCCAACTACCGGATTCAATTGGGCCAACGTCACCTTCATGGAAACATCCTCCTGGTTTGCTTTACAAACTTTTCTTAATTATACCACCCAATTGAAGCGTTTCCTCCATGGTTATGTTAATTTTTTCGTTAAAACCTCCTATCGATTCACGTGCCCTGGCCGGATTAGGCTCCTTCAATGATTCCTTCCAAGTTCAGTCCGCATTTTGGGCAGGCCCCCTTGGCAAGAATCCGGGTCCGGTATCCTTCCCTGGCGATTAAAAGAGTCCCACAATCCGGGCAAACTGTATTACTGGGGCCATTGACATTGCCCAGATATACAAATTTCAAATATTGGCGGGCCCTCTCTGCCGCCTCTTGCATCGTCTCTTCCGACGTGGCGGGTATCGAAAGCCGATAATTGGGAAAATACCGCGAAAGATGCAGCGGGATCTCGGAATCAATCCCGGCAATCCATTCCGCCATGGCGCCGATTTGCTTGGGGTCATCATTTTCTCCGGGAATGATTAGCGTGGTAAGCTCTAGACGTATCTGTCCAGCGGCGGCTTTGATATTATCCAACACGGGCTGCAATTTCCCATGGCAGAGTTTCCGGTAATACCCTTCGTCAAACCCCTTTAAATCAATGTTTGCGGCATCTGTCCATTTTAATAAATCGGACCAGGGCCGGGGATTTAAAAAAGCATTGGTAACCAATACGTTTTTGAGACCATATTCGTGAACCATCGGCATGGTTTCCATTAAAAATTCAAACCATACTCCAGGCTCGGAATAAGTGTATGCCAACCCGATATTATCCTCGGTTTGATGAGTTTCTAAAACCAAATCAGCTAATTCCCGTGGTTGAACAATCCTGCAGGGAGCTTCTTCCCTGGAAATTTGCCAGTTCTGACAAAACTGGCAAGCCAGGCTGCAGCCCACCGTTCCCACGGAAAGGATGGGTTTCCCCGGACAAAAATGATATAATGGCTTTTTTTCAATGGGATCCAGAGAGATACTTGAAACTTTGCCATAATTGGCGCTGACTAGTTCACCCGCTTCATGCCGTCTGACTTTGCAAAATCCGGTGCTGCCGGGAGCGAGATTACAGCTTTGCGGACATAAAAGACAATGAATCTTTAAGTCCGGTTCTATTTGATAATAACTTGCCGTATGCATTTTCCCCTTCAACTCGCTATCGGCTCCCTCAAATTTTTAGCAAACTCCATGGCCTAAGTTGCCGCACCATCCTCAAATCCGGTCAATCCTAGCCGGGTCAATAGTACCGCACCACTTCAAACCGCTCCAGGTCCACTTTTTCATCCTCCGGGATACCGGCTTTCCTCTTGGCGATAGCCACTTGCTCTTCCGCCGTTTCCACCCCTTCCAGATTGGGTAATAGAAGCCCCCGGCGGTGTCCTTGGGTGACAATCACTCCATAACGTTTGGGATCCAATTTCTCCAAATCTTCGATGGGTTCGGCGGGTTTTAAAACATCCACGCTGTACACCAAATCCTTTAATTCCTCCCGGGCCACCGGCTCGAAACGCGGATCTTTGGTCGATGCCGAAAGCGCATTCTGTTCAACCTCCGCCACAATGTTTTTTTGGGTGGATTCGGTTGTACCGATACAGCCCCGCAACTGTCCGTGTTTTTTAATAGAAACAAACACCCCGGCCCTTTGATTTTTAAAGGCTTCCAAACCCTCCGGTTCATGAAACGGGTTCCCTTGAATACTGCCTTCTACCACTTGCCGGGCATACTTGACAAGCAGAGTTTCCTCTTTACGTCTGTCGGCAATTGATTGATCCCGGTTGTTAAAAATTTCTTCAATCATGCTCCGGCGGCTGCGGCCCGTTGGTCTAAAGGAGGCAACCCCATAACCCACCCCAAAAGTTCCTTGATAGCTATGAATTTTCACCTCAACACCAAACTGATCCAGCGTACCCATTAACATCATTACGCTTCGGAATCCGCATTCAGCGGCTTTTTCCAGCAGGACCGGATCGAGACGAAACAGCTCCATGAATTCACTATTTTTGAGTATATCCATCAACTTTTGGTCGAACTCTGCTCCTCTAGGATCATAACCTGCCGGCGCCCCCGGCTTTAGACAATGGGAGAGATCTCCGCTGGCGATGATTGTTACCTTCCTTCCAAGCTCGGCCGCAGCTTCAGTAATCTTCGAACCAAAAAGATATAATTCTTCCAGCGGAAGATAACTCAAAGGGATGATTACCAGTCTCACTTTGCCCGCCCACTGTTCTGAGAAGTAGGATAAGGGTACCAGCACGCCATGATCAAGGGCGCCTTGAGGCCGGTACCGTCTGGCCATATTTTGATCCAATTCCAAAACAGGTAAGTTGGCTGTCTGACTGATATCAACTATTCTCCGGACCAGTTCCAAATCATTGCGCCATTCCCAAGTTCTAGAAATTCCGAAGCGGGTTAAATCACCCTTTAATTGTTCATCCCCATAAACCACGATGGCATCCGAAAAAACAGTCCCATGGGGAGTAAAAACCACCAGTGTCTCGGGAGGATCTTGAGAGAGTAAATCATTGATTTCATTCATTGACCGGATTGTATCGGATACCTGCTCAAGATCGGAGGGGTTTCCGATACCCGGTATGATAATCGGAGGATGCGGCATCAAAACTCCTAAATTAATCATTAAGTCACTCCTTTTACTCCACAATTGAAATTTTTCCCGAAAGTTTCTATTTGATCTTACCACAATTCCTCGGGTGAAATCTCATGAAATTGATAGTTAGCTTATATTTTGTTTTAATTATTTTTCCACTCTACGTGCTCTTTCAACTTTAGCCGCCTCTTTTACCCTTGGTTTATAGGCCATCTCCATGAGATAATATGCATCCTGGGTTAAAAGATCCCCTCTGGGGGCCATCTTAAGTGTAACCTCAAAATTACGATAACTCCAAACAATCGTCGCATAAACACCCATCCGGTTGACGTCTTTTGCCCAAGCGGAGTCATAGTCCGTATGTCCCCAAAAAGGCCCAATCTTCCAAGTAAACTTTGAGGTGTTCAGCTGTAACTCCATGCCGGTTTTAGTTTCGACTCTGCTCTTTAAATCTTTTTCGACTTTGTAATAAACCCCAGGTTCACTATAATCCTGAGAAGTGGAATAATAGTTTAAATCCCTGTAGGTAGTATTGAGGGTGATTTTTGCAGTTTGATTAAGGCTCTTTCCCATTTTAATCTGTAATTTATGACTGGAACGATACGGTTCATAGCCCCGCTCCCAAAACAATTTTCGATAATCCAATTCCCAATGCCATTTCGATTTACTTTTATATTTACCATCAAAGCTCCACTCTTTCTTCCAAAAATCCTTATAACCGGAAGTGATATAATCACCCGTATTTTCTTCATATCCAACCTTCAGTTCGATATTCCTAAGCGGATACCAAGTGAATGTCTCTGTCAATTGATACTTCAATGATGTATATTGAGCATCTTCATAATAGTCTTTGTCATTCCGTGTTAGATTCAATGTATATTTCCAGGGGTTTGGCTGCCAGCTCAAGGCGAAGGATTGTTTATTCAAACGATAAGGACATCCCGTAGCCAATTGGGCTTCCCGTTCCTCATTTTGGTAGCCTATTTCCATCTGAACCGTCTTTAAGGGAAAAAACTTGTAATTTACTTTTTCATTATGGATTTTATACCTATCATTCCAATCAAACCCGGTTTTCACTACAAAAGTTTTAGATAGCTCCGGAAAAATCAACTTTAGATCCCATGAGGAATAAGTATCCTCAACCGGATCCAATAGGAGTTTACTCGTTAATCCTATCTTTAGCCAATCCCAACCTGCACCGCCATTGAAACGAAGTATGCCCCGGGTTAGCTCTCCTTCCGAATACTCTTGAGAGATGCTAACCCGATTAACACCCAGTTCAGATACTGCCCATGTCACTGACGATGTCAAAGTAAAGAAAAATACTAAAATAAGCCCGGTTACCGCTGAAATGATAACTTTCATGGCGTTCTCCAAATATTTTGTATTTTATACAATTATTTGGATAATTATTTTAAATATCCTTTAATTATAGAAAACAATTTTAATTACAACTATATAAAATATTTTCGACATTGTTATCAGGGGAAGGCTTTACATCTTATTTTTTATCGAGGACTTACAAGACGGCGAAAACGGATGGATTTCTGACAAAAGCGAAGATCGAGATTAAAAAGCTTTCGTATTGATAGCAGTGTTATCAAACTTTGTTGAAAGCATGGATTGAGAGACTTTTTCAAAAAAGGTATATCGAAAACAGACACTCGAAAAAAAGATAAAAGAAATCGAGGCCCAAAGATTTTTGCGCCTCGATTTCTTAGACCAACCAACTCATCGATATTACATTATATACAATAAAAAATGAAATATGCCAATATTTCTCTTCCGCCATACTATCATACAATGAATGCAAGGATGGAGTTCATGACTCCGGCAATAAACTAATAACCAAGTCCCATACCTCATTGGCAGCATCACAAATTAACTCAGAGTCGCTCTCTGCAAGTTGAGGAATATAAAAATAGTCCAATTCATCGCGAATGGTTTCAAATTCAGGTTCAATCTCACAACATTCCATAAAGAGCTGTTTTAATTCGCCGGCAGGAGCCTTTTCATGAATAATTAAAAATACTTTCAAAAGATTACTGACTCCAATCTTAAATTTCTTTAATCCCTCACCGGGTTCTTTGACAATCATTGCTTCGGCCTGTTCAAATAATTGATCGGCTTCTTCCAGCAAATCTTCCACTTCCATATCTTTGAGGGCCTCCTATTTTTAACTCTTCTTATTCCATTATTTCTTGGTCATCCATTATTTCCCTTTTATAACTTGCTAAATTTTAAATAAAAATATCCAACCCTTTGGTTGAAGCCTTTAAAATATTTATTCAGAAATATATTCACCAAAAATTACTTTCCCATAAGGGCAGGTGCCATTGCTCAAATCGCCACAAAAAAGGCTGCCCTCTAGAAATTTCAGGGGACAGCCCGGTTCAAACGAAATTCATTTTCTTACGCCGCTTTCAGCTGCTCTCTTAACCAATTACCCGATACTTTTTCCTTCTGTAGCAAATCGATAACGATCCTATCAATGATCTGTCCGCGTTTTTTAAGGAGCTCACGGACCCGTTCCTTCTGTTCATTGAGAATTTCGGTCATCACTTCAAAAATTCGTTCTTTCCCCAAGTAATCTTCCTGAACGATACCCAGTCGTGATAATCCGGTAAGAATAATCTGCCTTGCAATATGGGTCGCCTGCTCAAAGTCATTGGAAGCTCCGGTGCTCCAATTTCCATACATCAATTCCTCAGATAAGGCGCCACCTAAACAAATACAGATCTGATCTTCCAGATATTCTTTCGTATATAAATATTGTTCATGAAGCTGGGCTTGCCGCATAAATCCCAATGCTTTACCCCGTGGAACCACCGTCAGTGTTGCCACGGATTCAGGACGAAGAAGCTCACTAATTAAAGCATGGCCCACTTCATGAACGGCTACGCGTTTTAATTCTCCGGCGTCCGGCTGACGTTCAAGTTTTTCACCCATCATTACCTTGTCAATTGCCTCTCGAATATCTTCCATAACAATCTGGTGATGATTTCGACGGTAAGCCAAGATAGCCGCTTCATTCATTAACGATTCCAAATGGGCTCCGGAAAATCCAAAAGTATCTTTAGAAATTTCTTCCAAATTAACTTCGGGATCTAAAGGCTTCCCCTTGGCATGAATATTTAAAATGTGAATTCGTCCCTCTTTGTCGGGTAAATCTACCTTTACCTGTCGATCAAACCTTCCCGGACGCAAAATAGCCGTATCTAATAAATCAGCCCTGTTGGTGGCTGCAATTAAAACAATTCTCACTGACTCATTGGGTTTTAACCCATCCATTTCCACCAACAACTGGTTTAAAGTTTGATCGTATTCCAAATGGGAACTGTGATTTCCTCTTTTACCGGCAATGACCTCAATCTCGTCAATAAAAATAATTGCACTTTTTTTGCCGGTTTTTTGCGCGAGTTGTCTTGCTTTATTAAAAAGTTGTCTGACCCGTTGAGCTCCCACACCGGCATACATTTCAACAAAACTGGATCCATCCAAGGCAACAAACGCCGAGTCGGTGTAACTGGCCGCCGCCTTTGCCATCAGAGTTTTTCCCGTTCCGGGAGGACCTGTGAGTAAAATGCCTTTTAAAGGACGAATCCCTAATTTATTGAGTTCTTCCTGATCGCCGCGGACAAAATCCAAGGCCTCAAGCAGCTCTCTTTTAGCAACTTGCTGACCGCCAATATCATCAAAACTAACTGGAAATGATTTATGACTTACATTACCGCCAACCATCTCCGGGCTTTTACCGGCCATCCTTCCCTGAGTAAAGAAGTATAGAGCGGCTAAAGCAGCTCCAATCAATAATAATGGCGTTAAATCAATCCCTCGCCACAATAAGAATACCAAGATACCAACACCAATCCCAATAAGACATTCTAAATACTTCCTCATGTTGGATCACCCCCTCTATCACCTTTATCTTGTTGCAAATGATTGGGCAGCACTTCGTACAAATAGTTCTGCCCTTTTTCAAGCTGTAAATACATACTGCTCTGACTGAAATACGCTTTTGCCTTTACCCCCGGGCAAGATTCCAAAGCTGTTTTTAATTGAATGTAATGGCCCGATACAACAGCCTCTTCAAGATAGAACGAAAGTTGGTAACGAAGGCTTTCTAACTCATGGTTTCGCCGATCAATAATTTTAAAGTTTTTTATCGGCTGGTTGTAATAACTAGCGACCTTTTGTTTTACATAATCCAATACCTTTTGCAAATCATCGACTTTCTGTAGCTTTACCGTCACAATAAGCCCATCTTTATCCTCTTTGACCTTATAATCGCGGATTGCTTTCATTTGATGCATATCTCTTTGCAATGGATTCTCCACTTTCAATTTGGCTGTTAAGACTTGCCCACCAAAAAGCAACCCGAGCGTAACTAAAAAAGCCAGTACGATCAGACCCATTTGCAAATTTTTAATTTGTTTCAAAACTATATTCCTCCTATCTTTAAATACTTAAAGTTCCAGCTCTATTATGATTTTTTCTCTGTCAATTATTTTAAACCAGGTGCTAAAGCGAAACCATGAATCCGGCATTTATCCTCCCTCACGGAAACAGCAAAATCTGTTGGAAATCCATGCCGAATAGGACAGAAAGTTATCCTTCTCGAAGTGCTAGTTGACATAAAAATTTTATCATAAAGCATAAGATCATAATAGAGGCGATTAATGGATCTCCTTACAATTAACTTGGGGTGGACTCGATTTTCCGTTAGGCCTTGATGAATTGAATAAAAAAGCTGTCATCGCCAGCCTATGATCCTATCAACACCTAAACAGTCGAACATCCGGGACGTAAATTTTTTGCATAAAAAAAAGAGCCTTCAAGCAGCTCTATTTTTTAAAGCTAAGGATAAGAAACCATTGGACTTTTTCCTGTTATGATTGTTCTACTACCTGGTATACCTTCTCTGCCTCGTTACCTTCTAAAGTCTCCTGAATAAAGGTCTGAGTGTATTCTTCCTCAATTAAATTAATGCGAACCGACTCATCTAGCTTTTGTCCTGAAGAATCAATATAAATCCGAATTTCAGGCCGGAAAGGCGCTCCATGATTAATTCCAATAACCTTGGCGATTTCTCCAGTATTAAGGCGGATAAAACTGCCGATTGGATAAATTGCCATGCTGGCAATAAAGGCTTTTAATATTTTAATCTCAAACAAATGAGAATCGCCGAGTAAAATTTTGAGAGCTTCATAAGGAGTGAAGCGTTTGCGGTGTTTCCGGGGAGAGATGCAAGCATCATAAACGTCAGCCACAGCAATAATTTTACCATATTGGCCTATTTCTGCACCTTTAAGACCGTCAGGGTATCCACTTCCATTGATTCGTTCGTGGTGTTGCCGGATCCCTTGCAAAACTTCAGGAGAAAAATCGTTCCCTGAAAGCAATTCGGCTCCATAACCCGGGTGTTTCCGAACCTCCTGCCATTGTTCAGGCGTCAATTTACTTTCCTGATTGTAAATAGACGGGTCGAGTTTGATCATCCCAAAATCATGAAGTAATGCAGTCATTCCCAATTCCTTCAACTCATCCGAAGACATCTTCAACTCTCTGCCAATTATGACCGATAGGACACAAACGTTGACAACATGAGAAAATAAATAAAAATCATAAGTCTTCAAATGACTTAAATTTAACAATAAGTTGCTGTTTAAATCAATCTGGCTTTCAATATCCCCTACCATTCCACGCAATACAAACGGGTCCGCTTCTTTCACATTATCTGCACACATAAGATTTTGGGTAATCCCTACCATCCGATCATGAACTGCAGCGATCTTGGGAGCAATTAACGCCTCTTGTTGCTCTTTGAGACTGGGCTGAGGATCTTCCACCATGACTTCGGTAAAACCCCAATATTTTAGCTTGGTAATGAGTTCTGTGGTTAAAATAGCCCCTTGATTTAGTACCAAAATCCCGTTGTCCTGAAAAACATCTTTTGCAACAACAATACCCGGTACTAAAGTGGAAACTTTAACTGGTTTCATGGTAAATAGCTCCCCAATTACTGATCTGCTTCTCGCAAGGCAACATAAATTGTAATTTCACCGAGATCCGTCTGTACAGGAATTACTAAAATTTGCAAATCTTTTATGGATACCTTGACTTCTCGACCCATAAATAAAGACGGGGGAGTAATGTTACAACAAAAACCATTATTGCCCAGTTCAGTCGCAGCATTTCCGGTAATAATATTACCCAACTCACTAATCGCGCTTTTACCTATTTCATCAAAATCGTCAACCGGCATTCCCATCAACATTGTGGAAGCAAGTTTCTGAGCAGTTTCCGTCGTCATACAATAAATAACTTGCCCCAAAATATCACCGGTGACTCCAATCACTGTATTGACATCTTTGCCTTCAATAGGAGAAGCTGTCAAACTTAACTTTCCTTTACCGACCTTAGTCTTACCAACCTTTTCCAGCACCATAAAAGCGGCCGACACAAACGGATTAATAAATTCAACTTTCATTTGGCACCTCCTGGCCTAAAAAGAATAATGAATCCTAATAGTAAACATTTTATTAATTTCGGCATACTTGTAATGTTTTCCTGCTAATCGAAACGAAAGACCTAAAAAAAATAAATCCTCGAAAAAGGATTTATTTATATAATAATCATAAGTTAAACGATAACGAAAATGATCCGTAATAATTTTTCTATTTATGCAAATTTGTTGAGGGGATAACCATAAAATTTTACACGGTTTGGAAAGAAATATGCTCTTGTTCAACTTTGGTCCGAATTGTTTTTCCCGGCTCCAAATTTCCTTTCAATATTTCTTCCGATAAAGGATTTTCAATCAGTCTTTGAACGGCCCGACGCAAAGGGCGGGCTCCAAATAACGGATCATAACCTTCCTGTACCAAAATATCCTTGGCGTCATTGGTAACTTCTAAGCTAAGCCCTTTTTCATTTAATTGTTTAGTCACCGGCATAATCATCAAATCAACAATTTGTTTGATTTGATCCCGGGTCAAAGCATGAAAAACGATTACTTCATCTACACGGTTTAAAAACTCCGGCCGGAAGGTCTTTTTCAATTCCTCAAGCACTTTCTCTTTCATCTTCCGGTAGTTATCTTCTTCCTCATCCTGGGATACTTGAAAACCGATTGTTCCTTGATGATCAATCAGATTCGCTCCGACATTGGATGTCATGACTACGACCGTATTGCGAAAATCCACCGTCCGACCGTGGGAATCCGTTAACCGCCCGTCCTCTAATACTTGAAGCAAAATATTGAATACTTCCGGATGAGCTTTTTCGATTTCATCCAATAAAATGACGGAATAAGGTTTACGACGAACCCGCTCCGTTAGTTGGCCTCCATCTTCAAAACCGACATATCCCGGAGGAGAGCCGACCAGCCTGGAGACTGTATGCCGTTCCATATACTCTGACATATCGATCCGAATGACCGAATTTTCATCTCCAAACATCGCTTCCGCTACTGCTCTTGCCAGTTCGGTTTTACCGACTCCAGTCGGGCCTAAGAAGATAAAAGAACCGATCGGGCGTTTCGGATCTTTCAATCCGGCCCTGGCCCGGCGAATCGCTTTTGCGATCACCTCAATGGCTTCGTTTTGTCCAATAACCCGCTCATGCAAAATCTCTTCCATTTTCAGCAAACGTTCAGTCTCAGCTTGCTCTAGTTTCGATACTGGGATTCCAGTCCAACTAGCCACAACTCCCGCAATATCCTCCTCAGATACAACCGGTTCATTCATGCCGCGTTTGTTCTTCCACTCATTGCGTAAATTATCCAACTGTTGGCGGAGTTTTTGTTCTTTATCCCGCAAATCGGCGGCTTTTTCGAACTCCTCGTTTTTGATGGCCGCCTCTTTTTCTTGTTGAAGGACTCCTACTTGGTCTTCCAACTTTTTCAGATCCGGAGGCGTAATCGTTGTTTTGAGCCGGACTTTGGAAGCAGCCTCATCAATAAGATCAATGGCTTTATCCGGGAGAAACCGATCGGTTATATAACGATCCGATAAATTTACCGCCGCCGTAATTGCAACATCAGAAATTTTAACCCGGTGATGCGCTTCATAACGATCACGCAATCCATTAAGAATTTGCACGGCTTCCTCTTTCGACGGCTCACCGACTTTAATCGGCTGGAACCTCCGTTCTAAAGCCGCATCCTTTTCAACGTGTTTCCGGTACTCATCAAGAGTTGTAGCACCGATGCATTGTAACTCGCCGCGGGCTAGCGCCGGCTTCAGAATATTGGCCGCATCGATAGCACCTTCGGCCGCTCCTGCTCCAATCAGCGTATGCATCTCATCGATAAATAGGACAACATCACCGGCATTACGGATTTCCTCCATCACCTTTTTCATTCTCTCTTCAAACTCGCCTCGGTATTTGGAACCAGCGACCATGGAACCCATATCGAGTGTAATCACCCTTTTATTTTGGAGTACTTCCGGTACAATGCCGCTAACGATCTTTTGAGCCAATCCTTCAGCGATTGCGGTCTTTCCAACTCCGGGTTCACCGATTAAGACCGGATTGTTCTTGGTGCGTCTTGATAAAACTTGAATTACCCGTTCAATTTCATTTTCACGTCCAATGACCGGATCAAGTTTACCGATTTTAGCCAGATCCGTTAAATCCCTGCCGAATTGATTTAAAGTTGGTGTTTTGTTGGAACCCCGAGGGGCCCCAGGTTGTTCCGAATAGGCACCCGTATTACCGCCCAGTAAACCGATGACTTCTTTACGAACCCGATCCAAGTCAGCACCCAGGTTCTTTAATACCTGAGCTGCTACTCCCTCTCCTTCCCGAATCAAACCCAGCAAAATATGCTCCGTGCCGACATAATTATGTCCTAACTGCCGTCCTTCATCCACCGCCAATTCCAATACTCTTTTCGCTCTGGGTGTAAAGGGAATTTCCCCAAAAGGATTCGTCTCTCCACTTCCAATGATTTTCTCTACTTCATCGCGAATCTTATCCAATCGAATATCCAGAGATTCCAAGGCTTTTGCAGCTACCCCTTCACCTTCAGATAATAATCCCAGTAATAAATGCTCGGTACCAACCACATTATGGCCTAGCCGGGCTGCCTCTTGCTGCGCCAGATATACTACTTTCCTCGCTCTTTCCGTAAATCGTTCAAACATTTTCGCTCACACCCCTTTGTCTTTGCCTTCCCCTTCGCTTGCTTTCAATTTTTCCCGTACAATCCTCGCTCGATGAAAATCCCTTTCTGCCGAAGATAGTTCTTTGCCGACAATTCTCTGCAGTATGGAAGCGCGAATCGTAAATAATAATTCTCTTACAATTACTTTGTCGACATTAGGTATTATACCCAGTTCGACACCGAGTTTGACATCAGACAACAATTTTAAAGCTTCCTGAGAGGAGATCATCCTCGCTTGAGTCAAAATTCCGTAAGAGCGGCAGACCCGGTCTTCCAACTGAACTTTGGAATCTTTTAAAAGGGTTTCCCGGATCGCTCTTTCCCGTTCAATGACTTGACGGCATACACTTTTTAAGTTGCTATTTAAATCTGATTCGCTCCGGCCCAAGGTAACCGAATTGGAAACTTGATAGATGTCTCCGATCGATTCCGTCCCTTCCCCATATAAACCCCGGATGCTAATCCCAATGTGAGTTAATGCTGATAAAACTTTTTTGACTTGATCAACAATTGCCAAAGCTGGCAAATGAAGCATCAGGGATGCCCGCAGACCTGTTCCGGCATTCGTCGGGCATGCAGTAAGATATCCATAGTTTTCGTCAAAGCATAAATCCAAATTCTCCTCTAAATAATCGTCCATCTGGTTGGCGATATTGAAAGCCCCATCCAAAGAAAACCCCGGTGTAATGGCTTGAATTCGCAAATGATCTTCTTCATTAACCATCACACTGATGGATTGATTCTGGTTGACAAGTAACATCCTTAAATGCGGTTTTTCAATAAACTGAGGACTGCATAAATGTTTTTCAACCAAAATCGCCCGGTCATTCGAAGTTAGCGTCTCTACCTTAATGACAGCCAATGGTTCAATTGAAGGTTTTTCCTTAATCACTCCACTGACTTCATCATTAATGGAACTTAGTTGCGTTTCATTGGCATAACCAGGGAACGGAATCCCCTTTATATTACGGGCCAATCTTATCCGACTGCTGATGGCCACATCGCAGGCTTCTCCTTCTGACTTTGTCCAGGATGGGAAAAAATCCCCTCCATTATCTTGAATATTCATCATTTTACCCCCTATAGCTCAGCTTCCAAACGACGGATTTCGTCTCTTAAAAACGCTGCTTTCTCATAATCTTCCCGGCTAATCGATTGTTGCAGTTCGGTGCGAAGATCACTAATTTCCTTCCGCACTCTTACTTTACCCCCGCTACGTTTGGGAACCTTTCCAGTATGTTGAACGCTGCCATGTAACTTCTTCAGCAATGGCTCCAGCCCCGTCTGAAAATATTGATAACATTCGCCGCACCCCAATAATCCGCTGCCCATAAAATCAGAAAAAGTCAAACCACAGTTCTTACAAAATATTTCCTGATTGGTGTTGGGTTGTTGATAAAGATTCAAATCACCTTCAAGCAACCCGGCAATAAAATTTTGAAAATTAAAGCTGGGCTCGAAGATAATTCCTAATTCATTCCCTACATTTTTGGCACAAACCTCGCATAAGTGAAGTTCAGTTTTTTCGTGGTTCATGATTTTAGTTAAATGAACCGTAGCCGGTCTTTCCCCGCAGTTTTGGCACAACATACAATCACCTCATTCTTGGCTCTTTTGGTTTTTATTTGAAAGAATGACGAAATATTTTATGCTTCAGGTCTACTACCCAATACCTTTAAAAGCGCCTTTAAAAATTTGGCTCTTAAAAAATCACCTTGAGAAGCTTCAACTTCAGAAAACTCATCAATCATCAACCGTAAAATCAAATGAGCCGAATCTGCCTCAATCATATCATTTTCAACCAATCTTTCCACTAATTGCTCCGAATCACTCTCACTCAACACTTCAGGGATAATTTCATTGATCAAATCCAGATAACTTGCACTCCGCCATGTCACCGGAATAATTCGGATATAACCGCCGCCACCTCTTTTGCTCTCTACAATATAACCGTGTTCGAGATTAAAGCGGGTCTCTAAAACATAATTGATCTGTGAAGGAGCACAACGGAACATTTTTGCCAATTCCCTCCGTTGCAACTCAATCACTTTGTTTTGAATTAAAATTCCCCTTAAATACTGTTCAATAAAATCAGCTAGGCTTCCCATTTCAATTACCTCTGACCTTCTTTGACCTTATTGTAACGAAAATTTTTTTAAAAAACAAGGGAAGGCTTTAAATCATCCTTCCCTAAAATCAGCCATTTTTTACCCTTTTTAGCTTCATATCTCTTTGAATTACAATTTTTCTTTCGAATTAATAAGATTCCTCAATATATCGATAAGGGTTTACTTTAATCCCATTTCTTTCAACCTCAAAATGTAAATGACTGCCATAGGCGCGACCTGTTGCGCCGACTTTGCCAATTACCTCTCCTTGCAACACCGGACTATGTTCCCGGACAAATATTTTCGATAAATGCCCATAATAAGTTTTAAATGTCCCATGATTAATTATAACCAATAATCCATAACTACCCATCCAACCGGCATATACGATTTTTCCATTCTCTGCCGCTTTGACCGGTGTTCCAAAAGGTGCTGCGAAATCGACCCCATAATGCATCCGGCCCCATCGGTTTCCAAACCTAGAAGTCACAAAGCCCCTCAATGGCCTCATAAGACAAATTGGCATTTTTTGACTGCCTTTTTCTTTGGTGGGTATTTTCGGTAAATATATCATCTCACCTGCTTTCAATGACTCTAATTCAGGATTGAGTCTCCAAAACTGCCAATCTGTTAAATGATAGTCTTGAAGAAGTGTTTCCATAGAATCCTCCTTTCTCAGCCGATATCTCTGAAAAATTGGTTGACTCTTATCAGGAGGTGGTAAGTAAAGAATTTGACCTGCGATCAATTTATGGGGATTCAAGATTTTGTTAACCTGTTGAATTGAATTAATTGATGTGAAGCTGTAACGACTAATCCCGGAAAGGACCTCGCCTTTTTTAACCACATATTTGGGTAATTTCAAATCCAGTAAAGCCTTTCTTACAAAGTCCTCTCCAATAACAAGAAAATTTTGAGTTCCTACCCGATAGTGATGATGAAATTCATCATTGGGTCCAGCATAGACTAAGGAAAAACCGGAAAAAATCAATACACCAAGAAAAATAAGACCCAGTAAAAAAATTATGGATAACTTCTTGTTTACCGGCTTCAATAATAGCTGCTCCTTTCGAAAAAAAATCCTTCAAGTATTATTTCCATACTTGAAGGATATGATTCCTAAGTTCGGGATGTCCATTTACCAATCGCTTTACACAAACTAGTAAAACGTTCCCTCCATAACTACCTGATAATTGTGAACGTTTTACTTAAGTAGAACGTATCTTCCTCATTTCCGATTGCTATTTATTTACCATACGCTTTACTAGTACTCGCTATTTCGCTTTTTTAAAACATTTTCCGCAAATGTTGAATTCATGATCATTTCCCGAAATTCCACATTAGACTTTGAGTTACTTAAGCGGTCAAGCAGCAGTTCCATTGTTTCGGCCGGTCCCAAGGATCCCAGCACTTTCCGTAAGACCCAGGTGCATTCCAGTTCCTCCGGTTTGAGCAACAATTCTTCCTTACGTGTTCCGGATTTAATAATATCGATGGCCGGGAAGATTCGCCGGTCTGCCAACTTACGATCTAAATGCAGCTCCATATTTCCGGTTCCCTTAAATTCTTCAAAGATCACTTCATCCATTCTAGAACCGGTTTCTACCAACGCAGTGGCCATTATGGTCAGACTGCCACCCTCTTCCATCTTTCTGGCAGCTCCAAAAAAGCGTTTGGGCTTATGAAGCGCGTTGGGATCAACACCGCCGGAAAGAGTCCGGCCACTGGGAGGCTCCACCAAATTGTAAGCCCTGGCCAGACGGGTAATGGAATCCAATAAAATTACGACATCCCGGCCAACTTCAACCATACGCTTGGCCCTTTCCAAAACAAGCTCAGCAACACGAACATGGTTCTCAGCGGGAAGGTCAAAAGTTGAGCTCACGACTTCTCCTTTGACCGAACGCGACATATCCGTTACTTCTTCTGGTCGCTCATCAATTAATAAAACGAGGAGAATAATTTCCGGATGGTTTTCGGTAATACTGTTGGCGATCTTTTTCAGTAAGGTGGTTTTCCCGGCTTTCGGAGGAGCTACGATCATGCCGCGCTGGCCTTTACCAATAGGAGCCATTACATCAACAAGCCTCATAGCGGTTTCTTTGGGCTGAGTTTCCAATCGGACTCTTTCAAAAGGATAAACCGGCGTAAATTCTTCAAAATGATTCCGGGTGCGAAGGGAATCCGGATCGACAAAATTGACAGCCTGAACTTTCAGTAGTGCGAAATAGCGCTCATTGTCTTTAGGGGGACGTACCTGTCCTGAAACCAAATCACCTGTACGCAGGTTAAAACGTCGGTTTTGCGAGGCTGAAACATATATATCTTCGGGGCCCGGGCTGTAACCTTCTACTCTTAAAAAGCCAAATCCATCGGGAAGAATTTCTAAAATGCCTTGGGAAAATATCAATCCTTCTTTAACTGCCAGTACTTTGAGTAACTCAAAGATTAGTTCCCTTTTCCGAAATTTTGAATAATTTTCGATGGACATTTCTCGGGCCATTTCTTGAAGTTCCTGCAGAGTCTTTGATTCAAGTTCCGCCAATTGCATCGATTTTTGCCTCCTTGGTATCTATAATGATCAGGATATTCGTATTGTTATAACAGTGGATCGAACGGTAGTATTCAGTTTGATTGTTGGGGAATTAAGGTATTATATCAAAATTAATTCTCTCCTATGGACAAAAAAGAAATCCCACGAATATATTTTATTCGTTTTTATTTTTTCTAACACATGGATTCTCAAGGGATGGTACAGATGGTGCATGCGTCGGCACAGAAAGTAAAGTGGATTTGCTTTAGGGTTTTAAATTAGGATGGACCTTACTGGCATCAAAACTGGTAAAACCCTTTTCCGCTAATGCGATTAAATTTACTTCTTTCACAATTCTTAAATCTTCAACTGTTTCCGCATAAATGATATGGAGACTATGACAAATTGGACAATGCAGCTCCAGCTTTTCCGGAAATACATCAATTTCAATTTGGTGATTTCCGCATTGACAAAACATTTGATTCTGTTCAGCAATGTGATGAAGATGTTTCAGTACTTCGAACATGACCTGAGGATTGCTGAAATAATCGTCAAATCCGAGATTATTCATGATGCTTCCAATATCATCCTGCTTTTGTTTTACAATCATCGCAAGTGAAGCCTCATCACCTATATATCCTAATTCCTGCCCTGTCTCAGTACATCGAATTACGACTACCTGCTGTTCCCATATTTCTTGGCGGGTAAACTTGATAATATGTATCTCTTCACAGAGCAAACAAGAGATTTGCAAATAATAATCTTTGAAGTTCTTGGTATTGATAGTTAACTTATTAAACCCACATTTACAAATAACTTTCAATGGTTCATTTTTTGTTATATTGAAAAAGGAAATCGTATGATTTTCTAATCTTCCACAGAGCGGACATCGTAAAGCCAGACTTCGTTGGGTAGATACTATCATACCGACCGCCTCCATTCCGATTCATATAAAGTTTCGGCGTAGTTTAAATAAACTCCTCCTTTTTTTGGCACTTATACCAAGGAAAAAATCCCCATGTTCCGCCAATGGAAACCTATTCATTCAGAAGATTGACAATCCGGCCATAAATCTCTGTCAAACTTTCGATATAATCGGCGCCACCCAATTCCACGGCAGCTCTGGGCATTCCATAGACAACACAGCTGGCTTCGTCTTGAGCAATCGTCCGGGATCCTAATTGATGCAAATGTTGCATACCCGTGCCCCCATCGACTCCCATACCAGTCAAGAGCACAGCCAAAGCCTTACTACCGCAAACTTCAGCTATGGACTCAAAAAGATAATTCACTGAGGGCTTCAAGATTAGCTTTGGTTCTTCTGAAACTTCCACGACCAATCGTTCGCCTTCCCTGCGCAATTTAGTCTGGTAGCCGGCAGGGGCAATTAAAACCCGCCCTGGTTTCATCTCATCCCCGGTCTTTGCCTCAACAACCTCTAATTTACAATATGTATCCAGCCTTTTGGCAAAGAATCCCGTAAAACCCTTGGGCATGTGTTGCGCAATAATAACACCCAGGGGAAAATCTTCGGAAAATTGGGTTAACAAATAATAAAGAGCTTTAGGTCCCCCGGTTGAAGCTCCAATCGCCAAAAGATCATACTTTAGCCCCTTATTAACTTCAATCGATTGTTGTGCAAGAGATTCTATCAGGGGGGATTGAGATACTATCTTGGCTAAATGAACTTCCGAAGCTGTTCTGATTTTTTGGATCAGATCCACCGCCACATTATCTAAAGATGCAGCATCGGGCTCCGGAGCATTCGGCTTTGTAACAAAGTCAATAGCGCCCATTTCAAGGGCTTTAAGAGTATATTCCGCCCCTTCAGTTGTTAAATAACTTACCATGATGACCGGGGTAGGCAATTGCTCCATGATTTTGGCCAAGCAATCCAAACCATTCATCTTTGGCATTTCGATGTCGAGTGTAATCACATCGGGTTTCAAAATTTTAATTTTCGAAAGTGCATCTTCCCCATCATTGGCAGTACCCACAACCGATATATCCGCTTCTTTATTCAAGATATCGGATAACACCTGACGTATCAAAGCTGAATCATCTACCACCAGAACTCGAATTGGCAATTTTTGCCACCCTTTCTTGATCAACCAATAATATAAGCTTAAGGTAAGTTCAACAAGAAAGACTTGTTTCCTGCTATTTTAATCTCTAGTTAAAACATGTTTACAAGCCTGTTATCTATGGGTCATCTCGGACTTAATTTTCACTCTCTTCGAAACGGCTTTCCCGTCGATCAAACTTTCGTAAGCTTCAAAATTGTCAGGATCCTCTACAGCGATTGAGAACTGCTTCAATCCGGTAGATAAACTGCCCGGATTTGACCAATCCTGTCATAAACTACAAAAGCCAATTGCCCATCATGGAGCCACCCTTCCCGGGGAAGCCTTGCACCTCTTCTGACAGCTTTACAAGATAGTTGTTTTTTCTCAATGGGATGAATTTGTAAATTTAATTGCCCTGCATGATAAAACCATCCCTGGATAACACATTCCTCTCCTTGGTAAGATCCGTCAATCGTCAAGACGCGGCCCCTATCATCCAGAGATAAGGTTGCTTCAAAAAAAGCCTCTGAAGTAATGGGAATCAAGCTTTTCCAGGTAGCCGTCACTCCATTGCAAATGATTTTGGTCCCGGATGATAATGGATATCCATTTACCATTCCATCATGGATAATTCGAACGGTATCGGAAGTAATCGATTCAATTTCCCCGGTGATCTCGGGAATTTCCAGTGAATGCGAGGATGTCTCCCCAAACGCAAGAAAAAAAGAGTTTAAGGCTGTCCATAAGATTATCACGCCCACGAAAAATGACTTTTTCACCAAAATGCCATCCCCTTCAATACATTATTGGCATCTTGGTTATGGTCCATACCATTCTTTATATTTTATAGCTACTATTCATAAGCCTCTTAAATATTCGGGCCTCAATATCGTCTTTCCTTTCATCGCCATTTCAATTGTTGATAATAAGCGTCCTTTATCGGCAGGCAACCTTCCTTCCAAAGACAAAAAATTAGATGCATGATCTGCCCGAAAAACGGTTGCTTTTAAGTCTAACCCGGCAATCATATTATATGTTTCCTGTAATAATTCTTGCGGGCTTAATTCTTCAAAATTACCCTTCTGTGCTTCGTGGTAAGCTTCCGTACCGGGAATGAGCATCAAGGAGAGAAATGAAAGATAATGGGGCTGCATTAAGTTTAAGGCATGGATTGTCTCTTCCACATGAGCCTTTGATTTTCTACATCCTCCTAGTCCAAGGAGGACTATAACTGAAGATTTTATACCGGACGCCGCCCCTTTATGAACCGCTTCAATCATTTCATTGACGCTGGATCGTTTTTTACAGTCATTTAAAATGGATTGACTCCCGCTTTCTAAACCGATATAAATTAATCGCAGGCGGTTCTCAGCTAATTCAGCCAATTCTGTTCTGGTACGTTTTATAATATTATCACCATTGGCATAACTGGCGATTCGCGTCATTTTTGGAAACACCGTATTGATTTTTTGCAATACCGGCACCAGCCTTGCGTTGGAGATCACCAAAGCGTCGCCATCCATTAGAAAGGCCCGCCGTTTTAAAGGTTCCAAAGCCGCGCCCATTTCAATATCCTGATATATTTCCCGCTCATTTTTTATTCGAAAAGGTTTCCCTTTATAGGCCCCACAAAAAGTGCATAAATTGGACGAACAACCGCTGGTAACTTGTAACAAAAAACTATTAGCCTCTGCCGGCGGCCGAATCGCAGGTTCAATGATAGGCATAACTATACTCCTTTGATTGCAAACTCGTCAAATCTTCTAACATTACAGTTCCTTTTCGTCTTTAGCAAATAGAACCATTCATTTGGTTTTCCGCTTTAAAATAAAGGTTTCGATTTCTCTTCTGCTTTTGGTGTTTAAAACATCCGCTGCAGTTAACCAACCCTTGCGCGCCACCATAATTCCACTATATGCCAATTTCAATTCCTGACTGTTATGGGCATCGGGATTGACCGCTATCAATACCCCAAGCTCTCTGGCCTTCCTGCACCAGCGCCAGTCCAAATCCAACCGATAGGGATTGGCATTGAATTCTAAAACGATACTCCCTCGAGCTGCCTTCTGGATCAAAGCTTCCAAATCCACTTCATAACCTGGCCGTTCTCCAAGAATCCGTCCGGTGGGATGCCCAAGCATAGTCAAATATGGATTATCCATTGCTTTCATGAGCCGGTTGGTCATTTCTGTTTTACTCATCCGGAAATTTGAATGAATCGAGCCGATGACAAAGTCAAATTGGGTTAAAATTTCCGGGCCATAGTCCAATTCTCCCGAAGACAATATATCTGCTTCGATGCCTTTGAATATTCTACATTGGGGGAACTCTTGCTCCAAACTATCAATTTCCGCCCATTGTTTCTTTATAGTTTCCCAAGAGAGGCCATGGGCATAAACGGCGCTCTGACTATGATCTGTAATCCCAATATATTCAAATCCCTCTTTAACGGCTTCCGTAACCACTTCCCGCAGCGTACTCCGGCCGTCGCTATAGGTCGTATGAACATGAAAAACGCCGCGTATATCTTCGGGTTTTACTAAAACCGGCAGGGTTCCTGCACTTGCCGCTTCCAGCTCACCGAGATCTTCTCTAAGCTCAGGAGGTATATATTTCAGCCCTACCGTTTGATAAATACCGTTCTCATCCAAACAATACGTAGCCTGCGTTCCCCCATTCTTAAAAAGGCCATATTCATTTACTTTATATCCCAATTCTTTGGCGATATGGCGTAATTTGGTATTGTGTTCCTTACTTCCCGTGAAGTGTTGGAGCGCATGGGGGAATTCTTCGGGTTTTACAATGCGGAGATCAGCAGCAATCCCTGATTTTAAGATGGCCGATATTTTCGTACTACCGCTGGAAGTGACCTTATCAATCACCGGCAATGCCGTAAAATAATTGGCTACCTCAGCCGGATCCGTGCTGGCCACAACAAAATCCAAATCATGGACCATTTCCTTAAAACGCCGGATACTTCCGGCCAGTTCAATCTTTTGAACGGGCCTGCGCCCGGCTAAATGATCCCTGATATCAAAGGCCAACGGCAAGGCATCGATCGATAAAAAATCGTTACGGTGTTCTTCGATAAACTGAATTCCGGCGCAAATCTTCTCCTGGGTCTTTACCCCGAAACCCTGCAAAGCCGCTAACTGATTATTGTAACAGGCCTCTTTGAGCTGGGCAATGCTTGCGATGCCGAGTTCTTGATAAATCAGATTGATCTTTTTGGGACCCAGTCCCGGTATTCTCAGCAATTCCAAAAAGCCTTCGGGGATAGAGGCTTTAAGATTTTCATAATCATCTATTGTACCGGTTTGGGCCCATTCATTGATCTTTTTAACCAGGGCATCCCCAAAGCCGGGAATTTGGCACAGCCTTTGCTCGTGAATCAAGACCTCCAAATCCTCGTTCAAATTTTCCAAAACTCGGGCCGCATTGTAATAAGCCCTGCTTTTAAAGGGATTTTCACCTTTTAATTCAAGGAGCAGGCCGAGTTCATTCATCATCTGAATTAAAGCACTTTTGTCCAATGGATTCACCTGACTCCTAATTTTCCCCAAAACCTCAAAATATCCTCCCGAATGAACAAATATTCGTATTTCGATCCGTTTTCCCATTCATCCAATCGTTTTTTCTTTCTTTCGTCCGGTTGAGTTAAATTTTTTTTATGAATTCCGCTCTCCATTCACAAAAAAGTCACAATCGTAACGGTAATTCCCTTCCCGTTCCAAGACGGGTTATTTCTGGTGCCCCGGAAATTTGTTTTTAAACCATCCCATTCCCATTGCCCATTTGAAACATGCATCCATTTGTACCCAACATTCAATACAGTCTTTTCCCCTATTAAGCAGCTTATTTTGGGCCCAACCCGCCACATAAAATCATAGAAATCGCCATGGGTTGGAAAATCCTTGTTCCAAATGAGCACCGCTCCACTCATATCCAAAGAAAGTTCAATGACATCCCCTCCGCTATACCCCAAAAAATTCAGGCCTAATAACCGAAGCCGAATCATACCCGTCGGACCAATGCCCCAGGCATTGCATTCACTTTCTACACCACGGTTTTCCATGGTTCCCCATGCCCGGGTGAGAGTCCATCCGCTATGAACCGATATAAAGTAGTCGGAATAATTTACTTTTTGTAAATTAAGCGATATGGCATTCATATCAGGAGAGCCTTGTTCTTTATGAAAAGGTCCGAAATATTCCATTTCCATCTCGGATTGGGTATCTTGTTTTTCCAGATAGCCAAATGCATTTGTCGCACCCATGATTAGTAAAATTGTTGCGATGAATAGAAGAAGACTAAATTTTCTCATGATTACCCCGCCCTTGTGAAGTTTTTAAAGTAACAATCCCTACATAATCAAATCAATATTAAGACCTCTGGCTTTTGGTGTATCCTATGCAATGAGTATTGCATATTTTATATCAACAATCACGATATCCCCATCACAGGCATCCATAAATGTATTTTTAATTTATTCCAATAACACCAATCTTTAAAATAAATAAACCACTCCCAAATTTAATCCGTTACCACTGGCCTTCAAACTGATGTCATTATCCTTGATTTTCATTCTTGCCCAATTATACCCAAACGAGAAACCCATATTAGGGGTACAGAGGGTATTCAATCTTATTTTAGCCGCCCTGTATCCGGAATCAGAAATTTTGCTACCAAGGCCAGTGATAGAAAAATCAATACTACAATCGAGGTAAGATCTTTCATCCATTATGTACCGAGTTTCGATTCCCAGTAATGTCGTACCAAAGTCATTATCAATTCCCGACGAGTCCATACTCAAACCCATAACTGAAAAGTTACCGTACAACGTTAATAAATCTTCTTCTCCCAAAACAATCCCATTTTTAACCATGATCCCTTTGGCTGAAATATCTTGGATGGGATCAAACCATTCAATATTTAATTTGTTGCGATTTATTTCGCTTATGTGTTCAAAACCCACCGAATACCACTTGAAATCATCTTGAGAAAGTTCTGAAATATACCAAAAATGATGGATATTGCCATTAAGGTAAAAACTGTTGTAAGTTGCAAAAACGTCTGAACGAACTGAAAAAATAAATAGTCCGATTAAAAATAGCTTTATAATCGCCTTTTTCATCCAACTGCTCCCCCAACTATAAATCGGCCTTCATCAATCAATAAGTGATATTTATTAATTATCTGAAGTTCTTATCATTCCAAAGCCGATCATGTAAATCAAAACCACAAATACCACCATAATACCTGTTAACATTCTTAGCTCACTCCTTGTAAAGGAGAAATTTCCACAATATTCAGCATCCCGGTGACGCAAAGTATTCAACGTTCATCTTTCGTAAAGAACCAGTATATTTGAAAGAAGCAATCAAACAAAGCGTATAGGACATTAATTCACTTATTTCTTCCACTGCATTTTTTACCACCCGGATATATGACTTACCTAATAAATCTTGCCATAAAATTTGCATTCCAATCAATCTGGAAAAAGCTAACACCAGCAAAAGCCCACCAACCATAATATAGTAGCTTTCGCTCTTGCAGAAATGATTTAATCCATACAAAGTATTCTCTTTATGTTTAAAAGCTAAAACGATGCAAAACAAAGCGATGGCCATTGCAATATAAAACCATGAAAAAGGCATTTTATCCATGATAAAATCCAGTTCACGAATTAATAAACAGGAAAAAAAGCCCGCTATCAAGATCATTCCATATTTTATTTTGGGATAACGAAAGGAATTGTATAAAAATAAGCTTATAATTATTCCCAATAGAAATTCCTGGATAATTTCTGTTAATGAAATTTCACCGATAAAGTTTTTTAAAATTAAAATGTCAATAAAGGGTGCTTGTAAGATTATTATGAAGACTATTAAAAACCCAATGAATTCCCCAATTCGCTTTTTGAAAATTGAACTATCCTTCAACGTGAAAAACTCCTTCGTCGTTAATTTTTATACCATAGAACGCTTTGTCAAAAAGGTTGTCCTTGTTCCCCCAGTTTGGAAGGACTATTCCAATGGATTGCAATCATAACCGGTTTTTTCTCATAAGTAATATTCTCGGATTCTTAATCAATCAACGTTTAAACCCATTCAATTATTGCCAGTTTTATCAATATATCATCAAATACGAATCATTGCGTGAAAAGGAAGAACTGTATCCATGACATACTCTTCAAGCAGTTTCCAGCTTACCATGTCATTAGCATACCTATCTTGGCGAAAGTACCTATGGATGGAATCTCCTATTCTTTTCCCACCGCCAAATCCAATTTGGCTACCGCAGTAAGGTAGGAGGCCACCCCCTGATAATATCCATTGAGGGCCTGGTCCAAAGCCAATTGGGAATCGCGGATATCGATAGTTGTGGCCATCCGGGCTTCAAATTTGGCTTCCGTCATCTCCAAGGATTCCCTGGCCAATTGGATGCTTGCTTCATTAGCATGGCTAGTTTCCAGGCTTTCTTTCAATCCTTGGATGGATTGCTCCACATCCAAATCAATTCCATCCCTCAGGCTTTTCTCATGAATCTCAACTAATTTCTGATTGGCTTTAGCCTCTCCCACTTTGGCGGGAGTCACAAGCCCATCAAAAAAGTTACCCTTAATATTCAATGCCAATGTCCATTGTTTGTTGTCATTCCAATTGTTTGGGTCATATTCTCCCACGGACGATCCTTGATAGGTTCCAACCAAGGCCGCGGTCGGTTTATATCCGGCATAGGCCATTGCAATTTGCGCTTTAGCCATCTCCCGCAGCTTTTCAAATTTCTTCAACTCCGGCCGGTTTTGATAGGCCTCTTTCATAAGAACTCCGGAATCCAATCCCACTTGTTCCGGGAGCTGCAAGGCTGATAAGTCGATATTTGTACTGTATTTACGATTCTTCCCGATTCCAATCAAGTTCGTCAGATTCATTTTTGCCAAAACAGCTCCATTTTGAGCCTTAATCACCGCAGGCTTTAAATTCTCGTGTTGAACCTCGGCCCGCAGCAGATCAAATTTTGAAGCTTTGCCGACCTCATAGAAACTTTGGACTCGCTCCACATGACGCCCCATATTTTCATAAGAGTCTTCCGCCACGATTACCATTTGCTGGGCCAGCCAAACCTGGTAATAGGCTGCCTTAACATTAAAAATCAAAGTTTGTCTCGTCTTGCATTCATCTTCCCTGGCAGTTTCCAGATTTAACTTTGCGAGCTTAATACCACTTGTTAATTGACCCCCGGTATAAAGGGGCTGAATCAAGCTGATACTGGCTGAAGATAACTTCCGGGTATCCGTTCCCTTAAGGGCAGACAACCATCCAACCTGATTTTGATCCGAATCTGCCCCGATAATCTCATAACTCAAAGTGGGCCATAACCCACCTTGAGCCTGTCTCAGCTGTTCTTCCGCTATCTTCACATTTTGAGCCGCAGCTTTGACTTGGGAACTATTTTGGAAAGCGATTCCCAAACAATCATCCAATGATAAGGCGGATTCAATTTGATCGTTACTTTTATCCAAAGCAAATCCGGTGGAAGCCAATCCGACAATGAGAATAGAAAAAACGATCATTTTAAAAATACGGTTCATTGTTAAACCTCCTCAACTGCTATATAAACCTGAATGGAATTATTGGTCATCACGATAGAAAAAATGGTGGCCTTGCCGCGATTTCTATTTCATGGGTGATGAAATATGCGGCTTATTTTTGGGGCCGAAAAATTCTCTCAATTTCTCAATCTTGGTATAAACAACCGGAACTACGACTAGGGTCATTAACATTGAGGAAGTCAAGCCACCGATCAACGCCCATCCCAAACCGTTTTTAAACTCCGCTCCGGAAGAGGAAGCCGTAGCAATTGGCAACATTCCCAAAATCATCGTCAAAGTGGTCATTAAAATCGGTCTCAATCTTTCCCGACCGGCCTCTATCAAGGCCTCTTTGATCCCGTAACCTTCTTCCCGAGCCCGGTTGGTAAAGTCCACCAATAATATCGCATTCTTGCTAACCAGTCCGATCAACATAATAATACCCAAAATCGTCATGATATTAAGGGAATTTCTAGTCAGGGCCAAAGCCAGCAGAGCTCCGATCAACGCCAGCGGTACTGCAAATAAAACGGTCAAAGGATAGATAAAGGAATTATATAGAGCTGCCATAATCAAGTAAACAAATACCACTCCGATGAGGAGCGCCATTCCCAAACTGGCAAAAGAATCGGCTTGGGTTTTTAAAGTCCCGATGGGGGTTACCGTGACCCCGGACGGTAACTTTTCCTTAGCAACAGCCCTGCTGATATCCGCTCCGATATCACCACTGGTACGACCGGTGGCTTCCGCATAAAGATTGATGGCATAATTACGGTCTCTCCGTTCTAACTGGGTAGGGCCTGTATCCTGTGTTATATTGGCAAACTGATTTAATTCAATCAACTGCCCGAGACGGTTGGTTACGGTTAACCCGCCCAAATCCGAAGTCTTGGACCTATCGAATTTATCCAGCATGATATTGATATCATATTCATTGCCGTCAGCCGGATCTTTATATTTGGAATCGGTATTTCCGGCCAGTCCGATTTGTAAAGTCGTACCAACATCAGCCATGCTCAGTCCAAAATCGGCCAACTTGGCCCGTTCAATTTGAACCTTCATTTCCGGCTGGCCTAATTGGGAGGAAAGCCGTACGTCATACGCTCCGGGAATTGTTGAGGCGATTTCTTTAACCCGCATTGCAGTTTCCGCCACCGCATCCCAGCTTGATCCGCTGATACTGAATTGGACCGGCGCCGATACTCCCATACTGACTATACCTGGCAAGGTCACGTGGGCCGTTACTCCCGGTATTTTTTCCAATTGTTTCTTAATCATCAGCCGGATATCATCGGTACTCCGGTTCCGTTCCCTTTTGGGAACCAGTTTGATATATATAATCGCCTTATTCGTCTCCGCGCGTTGCGTTTCACTGATACCCGCGCCGATAAAAATCGTATCCAGCCCGGGAATATTAGCGAGCCAATTACCGATTTCCCTGCTCCTGTAATCGGTATCTTCCAATTTAGTCCCCGGGATATACTCCAGTGCGATTTGAATTTGATCCTGGTCGGTGGTGGGTATGAATTCCGATCCGATAAATCCGGAGGGAATTAAGGATACTGCCCAAACAAACAACACTCCGGTCAGAAACAGAATTCTTCCCGAATGGTCAAGGCTCCACTTTAATATACTCGAATACTGTTGGGTTAATTTTTTAAATTTCGCTTCGAACCAACTTCCAAACTTCCCTAGCAAAGTCCCCTTTGTCAACTGCTCCAGTTTTGCGAAACGGGAAGCCAGCAAGGGGGTTACTGTAAAGGAAACGAACAAACTCATCAGGGTCGTGGTCACAATTACCACTGAAAATTCCCGCAACATTCCGCCAATAATTCCGCTTACCAATGCCAATGGCACATAAATCACCACGTCCACCATAGTAATGGATAGGGCGGTAAAACCGATCTCATTCCGTCCCTCCAAGGCCGCCAAACGTTTATCCTTTCCCATCTCCAAATGACGGTAAATATTCTCCAAGACCACAATGGCATCATCAACCAAAATCCCTATAACCAGCGAAAGAGCCAACAAAGTAATAACATTTAAAGAATATCCGAACATCCACATCCCGATGAAGGCGCAAACCAGCGAGGTTGGAATCGCCACCATGACAATGATCGAATTCCGGATACTATGCAAAAACACCAACATAACCCCTGATACTAAAAGGATGGCGATGGCCAAATCTTCTTTTACCGCATTGGCCGCCGCCAGAGTAAAAATTGAATTATCCATGACCACAGGCATTTTTAAACCGATTTCTTTATTTTCGGATTCCAGCTCCCCTAGCTGACTGGATACCCGTTTGCTGACATCAACCGCATTGGCGTCCGATTGTTTTTGGATCATCAATGCCAAGGTGTTCTTTCCGTTTACATAACCGATTATGACTGGGTCTTTTTCACTGTCTAAAATTTCAGCAACATCGGAAAGCATGATATTCCCGCCGCCGGGCGATTTGGCGATTATCAGTTGCCGAATCTCCCCGATGGAGGAAAACTTACCCGCCAATCTTACCACAAACTGTTTATCCTGGTCCTTAACGGATCCGGTCGGAAACTCCAGATTTGAACTTTGTATCCCTTGCAAGACTTGTAAACTCGATAAACCATAGGCCTTAAGCTTTTGGGTATCAAGGTTAACTTTTATTTCACGTTCCAGTCCCCCGATGACCGTTACCTGCCCCACTCCAACCTGTTTGGACAGCCGCGGCACGATGGAATTCTTCACATACTGGAAAAACTGCGTATCCGGTAAGTTACCACTGACTCCGACAATTAAAATCGGCATATCATCAAGGGATACTTTGGAAAGCGCCGGAGTCTTAGCCCCCGATGGTAAATCGGATACGATTTGGTTCACTTTACGCTGGGTATCCTGTAAAGCCGTATCAATGTTGGCGTCTTGTAAAAAATTAATAACAACCATCGAGACTCCCTCAGCCGAGGTAGAAACGACCGTATCGATTTTATCGAGACCCGAAACTGCATCTTCAATTTTCTTGGTTATCGATGTTTCGATCTCACTGGCAGAAGCTCCGGGGTAAATGGTTTGGACCGTAACCACCGGAATATTCATTTTGGGAAAAGACTCATATTTGAGTTGACTGTAACCAAGTCCGCCTAACAAAGTTAATGCCGTAAATAAAACGATAATCAGGACTGGCCTTTTGATTGCAAGTTCAGTAATTGTCATTGTTTCTCACCTTGCCGTCAGTTTATTATCAAACTGATTCCCTTCTTTCATAACCGTAACTTTCATCTTATCCCGTAAATTATTTTGGCCGCTCATAACCACCTGGTCGCCCTCATGGAGACCTTCGATTACAGCTACCGCGTTTTCATTCTGTGTTCCGGTCACAATATTCTGCGATAGAGCTACCCCGTCCCGAATTACAAATACTTGAGGAGCTTTAATGCTGCCCATAATTGCATTCCGCGGAATCGTCAAAACGCTTTGATTTCCCAGGTTGAATCGGACGGTTCCAAACATTCCCGACTTCAACGGATACTGTTGGCTATCCGGGATAGTAATTTCTACCGGATAGGTGTGGGCACCGTCGGCTTTATCACTGATACTCTTCACATGACCGGTTATTTTTGCACCAGGATAAGCATCCGTAGTGACAATCACACTATCTCCTGCCTTTAACCGAAATACATCTTTTTCCCCGATATTCAACTCCACTTTAAAAGATGAATTGTCGATGACGTTGGCTACAACGGTGCCCGGATTCACCATGGCGCCGATATTTACCGGCCTGCTGGTAACAATGCCCGTTATTGGAGAGGTAATAACAGAATTGTGATACTGGCGCTGCGCGCCAATATATTGGGCCTCGGCTGATTTGAAAGCCAAGCGGGCGGAATCTAAATCGGATTCAGAAATGAGTCCTTTGCCATATAGCGTCTTATATGAATCGTAGTCTTTCTGTGCCTTTTCATAACTGGCTTGGGCAGCTACAAAGTTAGCCTCTGGGATGGCGTCTTCAATTTTTAAGAGCGGGGAGCCTTTTTGTACGGATGTGCCTTGGTTGACCATGACTGCGGTGACTTTCCCGGAAATCTCCGAAACAACCGTCACATCATTTTTAGAAACAATCGTACCGATTTGAGATAACTCTTCCGTTAGCTGTTGTTTGGTTACTGATATTACAGATACGGGAAAACTCGTTAACACCTCAACTTTTGCCTTCTTTTCCATTGCCGCTTTATTGTTAAACAGTACAAATCCAACAATAAAAACAATTAATACCATTACCACCACAAACAATGTCTTTTTCATATATATCCACCTTTCCTTATCAAACAAAGATAAAAGCAATCTTTCTTCGTTTAATCATGATCAACTCCATTCTTTAGCAAGTACTTACTTAACTGAAGATTAAAACCATTCATCCTTTTTGTAAGCACATTCGCCTATATTAGTCAGTACTTACTTACATCCATGTTGTAAAAAAGTTTAACTATGCCTCGATGGTTACTTTTTACTTATTAAAATTATATTAAATTTTAAGTTAGTACTTACTTACAGAAACGCTAAAAAAATTTATGCCGAAGTTCCTCTAATAAATATATCGATCATACTTTCCATATATTCCCCAGTCTCGACATTTGAATCTTCCTGTCCAAAAATTAAGGTTAAAATTAAGCTCGTATTGATAAGAAAAAAATCTACCGCTAAAATTTTCGGTTCTCCAATAATCTTTCCTTTTTCCTTCATATCGGTAAAATAGGACGTAAGTCTTTCTATGGCCATAGCGGGCTTTTTTCTGAAATTCTCCTGATCGTCTAAATCAAATAAATCCTTATTATCTTTCATATTAATTCTTATCAGCCTTAAATTTGCTTTAATCATATTCTGTAATGACACTGCAATATTTGTTAAATCAGTTCTTAAGTCCCAACTTGGCTCACGGTTAAATGCTTCTTCCAAGCCGGGATTAATTACATATTTTTCAAAAACCCTCTTATAAAGTGCTTTTTTGGTTTCAAAATAACGGAAAAGAGTAACCTCGCTTACTTGGGCTTTTGAGGCAATCTCCTTTGTCGTAACCGCAGCATAACCTTTCTCTGAGAAAAGTTCCATTGCGGCTGCCAAAATCTGATCAGAAGTATTTAATTCAGTCATTGACCATCACCCAAGTCCTTATGTAAGTACTTACTTAAATATTATATCCATTATTTATAGATGTCAAGTTAATTTTGGAATATCGCCCATTTTAATCCTATCGAATTTTTCAAAACCCGGCCGATTTGGCCGGGTTTCCTGATAACTATCGGGAACTCAATCCATTCCCATTCCGCCGGGCATTCCACCGGGGGGCATCATTGGAGCTTTTTCCTTTTCGGGAATTTCCACTACCAAGCATTCGGTGGTTAACAACATCGCCGCAATACTGGCAGCGTTTTGTAGCGCGCTTCGGGTGACTTTGGCAGGGTCAACAATACCGGCCGTGATCATGTTCACATATTCACCGGTAGCCGCATTAAAGCCTTTACCGGCTTCCAACGCGCTGACTTTCTCAACAATGACCGAGCCCTCAACGCCGGCATTGTTGGAAATTTGTCGTAACGGCTCTGTTAAAGCCTTCTTGACTAAGGCGATACCCGTTGCCACATCTCCGGTTTCTTTCAGTTGATCCAGTTTAGGAGCAATCTGTAATAAGGCGACTCCTCCACCGGAAACCACACCTTCCTCAACCGCAGCCCGGGTAGCCGAAAGAGCGTCTTCAATACGGTGTTTCTTTTCTTTCATTTCGGTTTCGGTAGCTGCACCAACTTGGATAACAGCCACACCGCCTGAAAGTTTAGCCAGCCTTTCCTGGAGTTTTTCCCGGTCATAATCAGAGGTAGTATCCTCGATTTGTACTTTAATTTGATTGATTTGTTTCTTAATTTCTTTAGCATCGCCCTTACCATCGACAATCGTGGTTTCTTCTTTGGTGATTTTCACCTGGCGGGCCGAACCGAGCATTTCCGGTGTAGCATTTTCTAAAGTCATGCCGACTTCCTCGGAAATAACCTGACCACCGGTTACAACGGCGATATCGCCAAGCATAGCTTTTCGGCGATCGCCAAAGCCGGGAGCCTTAATTGCAACAACATTTAAAACACCACGCAATTTATTGACTACTAATGTGGCAAGAGCCTCGCCCTCGACATCCTCAGCAATAATTACTAATGGTTTGCCTCTTTGAATGATTTTTTCCAAAATCGGCAATAAATCCTTAATCATTGAAATCTTTTTATCGGTAATCAAGATATAGGGATCATCTAAAACGGCTTCCATCCGTTCAGAGTCGGTGATCATATAAGGAGAAACATATCCGCGGTCAAATTGCATACCTTCTACCACTTCAAGGTTAGTGCCCATGGTTTGCGATTCTTCAACGGTAATGACACCGTCTTTTCCAACTTTCTCCATGGCTTCGGCGATGAGTTTACCGATTTCATCATCGGCGGCTGAAATAGCGGCAACATGAGTAATGTCTTCCTTGCTTTCAACGGATTTACTGACCTTTTTCAATTCTTCAACCACAACATTGACCGCTTTTTCAATCCCCTTCTTCAATACCATCGGATTGGCGCCGGCGGCAACGTTTTTCAAACCTTCCCGCACCATGGCTTGGGCTAAAAGGGTGGCTGTAGTGGTTCCATCCCCAGCGATATCATTGGTTTTGGTCGCTACTTCCTTAGCAAGTTGGGCACCCATATTTTCAAAAGGATCCGATAATTCGATTTCTTTAGCAATGGTTACACCATCATTAGTAATTGTGGGGGAACCGTATTTTTTCTCTAATACTACGTTACGCCCTTTAGGCCCGAGAGTGACTTTAACGGCATCCGCTAAGGTATTTACCCCGCGCTCTAAAGCATGGCGCGCATCTTCTCCAAATAAAATCTGTTTGGCAGCCATTTGATTTCACCTTCCTTATTCATTTATTAAAAATAAAGATTTCTTCAACATAATCAGTTATCGTTTTAATCTCGTCCGTCCTGAAATTATTCGATCCCCAAAATATCGCTTTCTTTAAGAACCGTGCATTCTTCGCCATCGACTTTAATGGTAGTCCCGGCATATTTGGCAAAATAGACGATATCCCCAGGCTTTACCTCAAGGGCAATCCGGGTACCGTTCTCCATTTTACCGGAACCTACGGCTAGAACTTTCCCTTTCTCGGGTTTTTCTTTTGCAGTATCAGGAATGACAATTCCGCTTTTGGTTTTTTCTTCTCCTTCAAGTACTTTAATCAGTACCCTATCAGCTAATGGTTTAAAACTCATAATTTCCCCTCCTTTTCAAATTTTCATCTGTTAGCACTCGTTGATGGTGAGTGCTAACCTATAATGATTTTATTAAACCTAACCTCCATTGGCAAGATCCTATATTCGCTTCCAGGAATTATATTAAGCGATTTTGGCTAATTTATGCAAAATATCTCCTCGATTCTTCCTCATAATAATTGTTAGATAAATTTGCAGGGGTGTTTTCAATTCTTTACGAGGTTAACATGCTGCCGGAAAATTTCGAACCGATGTTGGTTACTTTGTCCGATCTCTATGATTCCTCGGAGTACTATGAGATTAATGGGAAGGTTGTCGTTGTTTAGCCTTTTTAAATTCCTATACCTCTTGAAAAGCAGAAATCTAAAAGATAGGACTGCTATCTTTTCAGAGCTACAAGATTTAAAAAGGAAGATTGTCAAATTGGAGGTTAAAAAAATGGCAGACCTTGATCCGATGGCGCCGGCTGTATTTACTAGTGCTAACTTCTGGATTGTCATTCGTCCATGTTTATGGATTTAAAGGATGGCAAAGTGGGCGACCCTTTTTACCGCTGTTGAATATGAATTTGGAATTACCAAGACTTTAATTTAAGATTATCTCAATGAAGGTTCAGAGTTAGCACAGCAATCAAAGGAACATGATCGGAGACAAAATTATCGACCCCAACTTCCAAAGTCGACAGGCCGAATTCGGGGGAGGTTAGAATATAGTCCATTTTGGAACCGGGATAAACCTTGCCGTCTTTAGAACGGAAAGTTCCGCTATCTTTAAAATCACTCATACTCTGAAGATCAGAGAGATACTTTTTGAGCTCGGCCACGGCTGGGTCATTATCATTACCATTAAAGTCACCGGTAATAATCAACGGGCCGGCAATTCGATCGACAAAACCGAGAATTGTTGCTACTTGCCCAAGCCGATCTGAAACCGACAGGCCCAGGTGAGTTGTTAAAAAATTAATTCGCTGCTCTTTAATTTCAAATTGTACCAAAGCAAAACTTCTGGGTTCAAGATTTCCCGGCATAACCACGGTCCATTGTTGAACTATCGGATATTTGCTAAGAATTAGATTCCCGAAAAAACCGTTGTTTCGCTCCCTTGAAGCAGAAAAGGCATAATCCATATGTAGACGTTCGCCAAGCTTGGCCTGGATATCCTCGAAACTCGTAAGGCTTGACCACCCTGCATCCACTTCTTGAAGACCGACGATATCAGGTTTAACATCCTCAATAAAATGAACTAACGCTTCAACGTCGAATTTGCCATACCAATTAATGGCGCTATGGATATTGAAGGTCATTACCTTTAGCGAAATAACACCGCTTTGTCTTTCATTGTTGGCAGCGAATACGGAATCCTCCGGAGCAACTTCTTTTTCCCCAAATTGGCTTAAAGGATTTGTTGAGTAAGTCTCTCCAAAAACCGCTATTGGAAATATCAGTATAAAGAAACTAACAAAAATTATATTTTTTTTCATCATTTCCCACCGAAATCTTACTCAGTGATTTAAAATTCCCAAGCGATAAAGTCAATTCATAATCCCCAATTGGAGAAATTAGCTTTTGGCTAAGGATTATTTACTTCCCTGCCGGCGTCATTGGTAAAGATGCCGACTTCGATAAAATCATAAGGTCTTGAGGATAGGCTGCTACAATCAACACCGGGTTGTTATCTTGATTTACATCGGCAGCCGCCAGAGACATCAGGTCTTTCTTAAGGTTAATTTCACCTGCAAGAGGTACTAACCCATGATTTGCCCATCCATAGAAATTAATAAACCCCGGGGCCGTAGCAATCACCAATCGCATTTCACCAGAAAAATTTTGAACCTGCATTCCATAGGCCGGTCCTTTGGTTGCTTTTTTCAAATTATAAACTTCATCCAATTTTTGATCAGAGTACCTTAGCACATGGATATTCCCTGGAGCAAATCTCGGCCCTTCTTCAATGAAGAGTTGGACTGGACCGGCTTTTTCTAAAGTCCCCACTGTCATACCTCGGATATTTCCAATCAAATCGGATTCCGTTAATTCTACGAATCGCTCCCCTTGAAATTTCCAGATCTGAACCGTACAATTATATATCGTTGAAGTAATTTTGCCTATTTTGGCGATGATTAACTCATTTTTACCATCACCATCAAGATCGCCACTGGTAACAGCCAAAGGTTTTAAAGTGAGATCCCCACGTCGAATCAAATTTACATGATTATTTTCAATTCGGTAAAGATAATATTGACTATTACTGATGGCTAAAAGTTCTTCTTCCGCGCTTTCGAATTTTCCGGACACGGCCCAAATCGTACTATGGTCTTCATATAAATTATCGCTTTGCCATTGCACAACCGGCTTTTGGTCCGAATTCATTTTTAACCAATATAGAAAAAATTCATGAGCAATATCGTTCTTTCCTACCAAAACAAAGTCATCCTGGGTGTCTCGATCCAAATCAGTTCTTAAGACTTGTAAAATACCATCCGTTAAAAAATGTTCATCTTCAAAGGCTAACTGATAGTCGGGTAGAATTGCAGAAATCTGAATAATAATAGCTAAAACAAGTAAGAATATCCATCGGTTAGATATTATTTTCATGGCTTCATCTACCTCCTATTTTGTTATTATTTTCTAGGTACAACTCATTTTTCCTGCTCCAAACGGAAATGAAGTTTGCTAAATCCAGTTTTTTATTCCAGAAACGGTCTGTTTTCCCTTCATTCAGGGATACTGGCCTATTGCCTTCACTTTATATATTTTCGTAATAACGGGACAAAATTTGCTTTGTTCCTTTCGTATATATTGATTTTATCGCGGTAATATTATTAAAGTAATTGCCTAAAAAAAAGAAAGGGGGATAGCAATGACCCGAGAGGAATTGGCGGCAAAAAACAAGCAAAAACTATCCGAAATCGCCAAGTCGCTGGGAATTAGAGGCATATCAAAATTAACTCGGGAAGATTTAATCGAACATATATTACTTCTCGACCCTCCATTCTCTGCCAATCCCGAAAAGGAAAAGGAGATATCTCAGCATATCCACAACTCGATTACCGGTAACGAGCATTTGTATGTCGAACCGCCTTTACCGGAACATTTAACCGGGGTTGCTGTCATGGAGCAAAATGAGACCGAAATCCCATCAACCTACAACGATACTAAAATCGTTTTGATGGTTCGTGATCCCTATTGGCTCCACACTTATTGGAGCGTTAATCAGTCTATAATCGACGATGTTTCAAGGAACTTTCAACAGTGGAACCAAATTCCTCTCATTCTGAGAGTTTATGATATCACCGAAATTCAAAATTTTGACGGCTCCAGCAGCAACTATTTTTTCGACATTCATATTAGCCATGATATCAATAACTGGTATATCCACGTCGGTGGTCCTAACCGAAGTTTTTGTGTGGACTTGGGTTTCATTCAACCAAACGGCGCCTTTTATACCATTGCTCGATCGAATATTGTGACCACCCCTCGCGATAATATATCGGAAATCATTGATGAAGAATGGATGAGTATTGAGGAAGATTTTCGTAAACTCTACCGATTGGCCGGCGCAGGGGAAGGAAACAGCTCATCCCAATTGATCGAGTCCTTAATGAAACGGTTAGAACGGGAAATGGGTTCCGGAGCTATCAGCAGCTTGTCAAGCCCAACCCGTTCAATGCCAGAAGAACGAAAGTTCTGGCTGGTTTTGAATACCGAATTAATCGTTTATGGCGCTACAGAACCGAATGCAACCGTCAGGGTTCAGGGTGAACCGATAAAGCTCAGGCCCGATGGCACTTTTACTTTGCATTATGCACTTCCGGATAGTGTTCAATATATTCCAGTTGTAGCAAATTCAGTTGACGGGATTGATACCATTACTATCACACCTGTGGTAACCAAACAAACCTATTGAGGAGTTGATAATTTATATTATGGAAAAAGGTTATTTAGCCCTTGTATTGCATGCACATTTACCCTATGTCCATCACCCGGAATTTCCGGATTTTTTAGAGGAGGATTGGTTGTATGAAGCCATAACTGAAACTTATATTCCTTTACTGCGGGTATTTCATAATTTAACCAATGATGGCATAAATTTCAGAATCACAATCAGTTTATCACCTCCTCTAGTATCCATGTTTAAAAACGATTTACTGCAACGACGTTATATTCAAAAAATCGAACACTTAATCGAATTGGCTGAAAAGGATGTTGAAAGGACGAAGTGGCTACCCCAATTTCATGAGGTAGCCTTAATGTATCTGGAACATTTTCGGTATTGCCGTTGGTTCTTTGTTGAAAAAAACCGCTGTGATTTATCCAATTCCTTCAAAGAATTGGAGGAAACCGGTAATCTCGAATTGATTACTTGCGGAGCTACTCATGGCTTTTTACCGCTAATGCTTAATGAAACTGCCATCAAAGCCCAAATAAAATTAGCAGTTGATTATCACCATCAGGCTTTCGGAAAGAAACCCCGGGGAATTTGGTTACCCGAGTGCGGATATCAGCCTGGAGTTGATCAATTTGTCCAAGCGCAAGGGTTACGTTTTTTCTTTACAGATGCACACGGTATTTTGCATGCATCACCCAGACCCAAATATGGAAACTTTGCACCCATTTATTGTCCTAGTGGTGTAGCTGTATTTGGTAGAGATCTAGAATCTTCAAAACAAGTTTGGAGCGCCAATGAAGGTTATCCAGGTGACTACGATTATCGGGAATTTTATCGCGACATCGGCTTTGATTTGGAGTATGAATATATAAAGCCGTATCTTCCCAGCAGCGGTGTCCGTGTACCCTTAGGAATCAAATATCACCGGATTACCGGGCCCACTCTTGATAAACAACCCTATAATATTTGGAGAGCCCATGAAAAAGCCGCAATCCATGCCGGTAATTTTATGTTCAATCGTGAAAAACAGATTGAATATTTAAATCAAATCATTGATCGCAAACCAATTATCGTGTCGCCCTATGATGCCGAATTGTTTGGACATTGGTGGTTTGAAGGACCCATGTGGCTTGATTTCTTAATCCGGAAAATAACTTATGATCAACAAAGCATACGATTAGTAACTCCCAGTGATTATTTGGAAATTTATCCAAAAAACCAGATTGCCACTCCTTCCATGTCAAGCTGGGGCTACAAGGGATTCAATGAAGTCTGGCTTGAAGGCAGCAATGACTGGATCTATAGGCACTTACATAAAATTGCTGATAGAATGGTTGAACTGGCTCAAAGTTATCCAAGTGCCGATGGTGATTTAAAAAGAGCACTCAATCAAGCGGCTAGAGAATTACTCCTATTGCAAAGTAGTGATTGGGCCTTTATTATGAAGACGGGTACGATGGTCGAGTATGCCATTAAAAGAACTAAGAATCATATCAACCGCTTTAATACCCTCTACGACCAAATAAAATATAATCGGATTGATAGTGACTATTTGCATCGACTTGAAGAACGGGATGATATATTCCCCAATATAGATTATAAAATATACCAAAACTCCCAAAGCTTTGACAGAATCCCGGAAGCAATCTTGGCATAAATAGTTATCGAATATAAAAAGCGATTGATCTAGTTATGTAAATAAATTGTTAATATCGATGGTCCCCGTGCTTTTGAACCCTGACGATTTGGTTACAAAAGCACGGAGTTACGGAGATGAATTTTATCGAATGACTTTTCAATAAAACACTTCTTCTAAGCAAAGTCCAATTGCCGGCGCAGTTGGACCCGCTTTCGCCCGATCTCTGGCGAAAATGACTCTTTCCATTGACGAAGGTTCAAGTTTATCTCTACCGACTAAAATAAGAGTTCCAACAATATTTCTTACCATATGATAAAGAAAACCATTGGCGTTGATTGTAAAAGTAATCAAAGGGCCGTTCGATTCCATATAGCAAAAGTTAACCATCCGAATCGTATCCAAAACTGTTGAACCACTTGCCTGGAAGGACTTGAAATCTTTTTCCCCAATTAAAAAACCAAGCGTTTCCTGCATTCTTGGAATATTTAGATTCCATCGATAATGATAAACGATATTTCTCTCAAAAAGCGGTCTTTCTTCGGAATTATAAATACGATAGCAATATGTCTTACTTTTAGTCGAATACCGGGCATGAAAATCCATGGGAACCTCATAAATATCTCTTACTAGGATATCAGCCGGTATAAGAGAATTCATGGCCTTTTGAAATTTTTCATCTGCAAGCTTCGAATATGCTTGAAAATGAATAACTTGCCCTTTTGCATGAACTCCTGCATCTGTCCGCCCTGCTCCATAAATATGAATTTTTTCTCCAGTAATACGCGCGATTGCTTTCTCAAGCTCCCCCTGAATTGTCGGCCCGTTTTTCTGCAGTTGAAAACCAGCATATGCCGTTCCTTCATAGGCGATAATCATCTTAAACTTTTTTAATAAACTATCCATGAAATACCCAAAGTCCTTATAAAAAATTAAGGCCTGCCCTGGTTTATCTCCAAAGCCGACCCTTAAAATTCTTATTCAAAAACCATTAAACTAATTCCAAAATCACCATTGGTGCGGCATCCCCACGGCGCGGACCAATTTTCAAAATCCGAGTATACCCGCCATTCCGTTCTTTATAGCGGCCGGCAATCTCCTCGAATAATTTTTGTAATACTTCCGGTTCCGTAATTACCCCAGCTGCAACCCGTCTGGAATTTAAATCGCCTTTTTTAGCCAAAGTAATCATCTTTTCAGCAACCGAACGCGCTTCTTTCGCCTTAATTTCGGTTGTCTCTATTCGGCCATGCATAAAAAGGGCTGTAACTAAAGCACGGAAAAGAGCTTTCCTATGTGCAGACTCACGTCCTAATTTTCGTTCCAGCATAACGACACCTCCTCATCAATCTTCAGACTTTCGTAGCATCAATCCTAAACTTTCCATTTTTTGTTGAACTTCTTCCAAAGATTTACGGCCCAAATTCCTGACTTTCATCATATCTTCTTCAGTCTTCCGAGTCAATTCTTCGACCGTATTGATACCGGCTCTCTTCAGACAGTTATAAGAACGAACCGACAAATCCAATTCTTCAATAGTCATTTCGAGGATTTTATTCTTGGATTCCTCTTCTTTTTCAACCATAATTTCAGCTTTACCTGCAGTTTGACTCAAATTAACAAACAGCATCAAATGCTCAGTCATAATCTTGGCAGATAATGAAACAGCCTCTACCGGACTGATACTACCGTCAGTCCAAACTTCCAACACTAACCGATCGTAATCGGTAATCTGTCCAACCCTGGTATGTTCAACAACATAATTTACCTTGAGTACCGGCGAAAATCGGGCATCGACTCCGATAACCCCAATAATATTTTCTGCGCCTTTATTTCTTTCAGCTGGACTATATCCTCGGCCGCGATCAAGCGTGAGTTCCATATTCAATGAACCGCCACTTGAAACTGTAGCTAGATATAAATCAGGGTTTAGAATTTCGACATCACTTGGTACTTGAATATCCGCTGCTGTGACTCTTTTTTCATTCTTAATTTGCAGACGGACCTTTTTGGGACACTCACCATGGATCTTTACCAATAATTGTTTTAAATTCAAAACGATATCAGTGGTATCCTCAACAACCCCCGGAATTGTTGAAAATTCATGAAGGACTCCATCAATTTTAACGGATGTTACCGCATAACCCGGCAGGGATGAGAGGAGGATCCGACGGAGCGAGTTGCCCAGTGTTGTCCCATAGCCTCTTTCCAAAGGTTCAATGACGAAGACACCATAACGTTCTCTGTCATTACTTTCTTCTATGGTAATTTTGGGCTTTTCGATCTCGATCAATAATTAACCCTCCTTCTCGCATTCAGCGAATATCACTCTTAATATTTTTTTTTTGAATATATTCAAATTGATTAACGTGAATACAATTCAACGATTAAATGTTCTTGAACTGGAATATCAATTTGTTCCCTGGTCGGTAAGGATTTTACTTTACCGCTATGACCTGCCGGATTGCTTTCCAGCCACTCAGGTATGGTTCGTCCCGCAGCATCTTCGATGTTTTCCTTCACTTTCGGGGAATTTAAGCTACCTTCCCGAATCGTAATCACATCGCCTGCTTTTAATAATATGGACGGTATATTAACTTTCTTGTCATTAACAAGGAAATGTCCATGAAGAACTAATTGGCGTGCTTCTTTACGTGATGCAGCATATCCCAAACGGTAAACAACATTATCTAATCGGGTCTCCAGAATTTGAAGCAAGTTTTGACCGGTAATTCCCTTTTTTCTTTCAGCTAAAGTAAAATAACCTGAAAACTGACGCTCCAAAATTCCATAGATACGACGAAGTTTTTGCTTTTCCCGAAGCTGAATACCATACTCGGAAACTTTTTTGCGATCCTGACCATGTTGACCAGGAGCAAACGCCCGTTTCCCCACACTGCACTTATTACTATAACAACGATCGCCTTTTAAATAAAGCTTCTCACCTTCGCGACGACATAATCTGCATACTGCTTCTGTATATCTAGCCATTAAACTTATTACACCTCCATTATACTCTACGACGTTTTGGCGGACGACAACCGTTATGAGGAATTGGTGTGACATCTTTAATCAGGTTTACAAACAAACCTGCGGCTTGTAACGAACGAATAGCCGCTTCACGACCGGCGCCCGGTCCCTTTACAAAGACTTCCACACTCTTCATCCCATGATCGATGGCAGTTTTGGCAGCTTCTTCGGCTGCCATACCGGCAGCAAAAGGAGTACTTTTACGGGAACCCTTAAATCCCATATGTCCAGCACTTGCCCATGATAATACATTTCCAGTCGGATCAGAGATGGTAACAATGGTATTATTAAAGGTGGAATGAATGTGCGCCACCCCAGTATCGACATGTTTACGTTCTTTTTTACGTGCCCGTACGCCTTTTTTGGCAACAACAGGTTTTGCCATTTAAATTACCTCCTATTCGTTATACTCAAGTCACATATTAAATTTATAAATATCTTGCTGAAGTAACTTGGTATTAAGCCTTTCTTTTTGCACCGACAGTCTTCTTCGGTCCCTTTCTAGTCCGGGCATTGGTCTTAGTCCGTTGTCCCCGAACGGGTAAACCCCGGCGATGACGAAGCCCACGATAACTTCCGATTTCTATTAAGCGTTTAATGTTAAGTGACTCTTCACGTCTAAGATCGCCTTCAACTTTATAGTCGCGGTCGATTACTTCCCGAAGTCTAGTTACTTCTTCTTCGGTTAGATCCCGGACGCGGGTATCAGGATTAACACCGGCTTTTGCCAATACTTCTTTTGAAGTGGTCAGTCCTAATCCATAAAGATATGTGAGAGCTATCTCTACTCGTTTATCACGTGGCAAATCCACGCCTGCAATACGTGCCATTATATTACCTCCTATTTGGATGGGTTCATTAGTCTTTGTGACGATTGTTATCGTTCAGAGCCGCCAGCAGCCGACTGTAAAATCCCAGCCTTAAACAATAACCCTAACAAACAACTAATGTTTGTTAACTTAAATTTTTAACCTTGTTTTTGTTTGTGCTTGGGATTATCACAGATTACCATCACTCTACCCTTACGCTTAATAATCTTGCAGTGTTCACAAACTGGTTTTACAGAAGGTCTAATCTTCATGTAACATCCTCCTTTAAAACTTAATTTTTAATTTATGTCTAAACTTTAAAAGGTAGGGAAAATTACTTAAAACGATAAATAATCCGTCCTCGGGTTAGATCATATGCCGATAGCTCAACAGTAACCTTATCGCCCGGCAAAATTTTAATAAAATTCATGCGCATTTTCCCGGAAATATGAGCTAAAACCTTATGGCCATTTTCCAACTCGACTCGAAACATCGCGTTAGGTAATGGTTCAACTACGGTTCCTTCGACTTCAATAACGTCTTGTTTACCCATCGAACCGCTCCCCTTCCTCAAGTTCGTTTTTCAATCTTTTAATAGCTTCTTTCACTTGAATATCTCCTATTGACTCACCTTTTAACAAACTTTCCTCAATTTCCTTGGCAATGAGCATCTTAACTTTTACATGTTTTAAATTCTTCTTTTTAGCCCTGGCAACCGGATGTTTACTTCCATCAGCGATCTCAATATAGTGATCATCAATCATTCCAACAATCAAACAAATTTGACTCGTATCCCGTCCTGAAGTTGATATTATCAATTGCCCAAAGCGTAAACCATCAACTGTAGTAATCATTTTAAATTTTAGGCAATAACTCGGGTCGCAACAAAGTTAATATTTCCGGCCCAATGTCAGTTACTGCCACAGTATGTTCAAAATGAGCTGAGAATTTGCCATCCGCTGTTCGAACCGTCCAATTATCCTTTGTATCTACATCGACTTCATAGGTACCGATATTGACCATAGGTTCAATTGCGAGAACCATCCCCAACTTTAACGCGGGATTAAAATCATTGCCCACAAAATTAGGTATTTGGGGGGCTTCATGCATTTTACGACCAATTCCATGTCCCACAAAATCTCTTACCACTGAAAATCCATTACTTTCAACATACTGCTGAATTGCCCCTGAAATATCATATAAGCGATTCCCCGATTTGGCTTGGTGAATTCCTTTATATAAAGCGTTTTCCGTAACCTGAATTAACTTTTCGGCTTCGTCAGATATTGTCCCTACCGGCACAGTAATCGCTGAATCCGCGTAAAAGTTTTGATATATAACTCCAAAATCAAGACCGATAATATCGCCATTTTTAAGAATACGGCTACCGGGAATGCCATGCACTACTTCTTCGTTTACCGAAGCACATAAAGATGCAGGAAAACCGTTGTAGTTCTTGAAAGCAGGGATTGCATTTAATTGCCTGGTTCTTTGTTCAGCCCTTCTATCAAGTTCAACTAAACTTATACCTGGCCGAATTGCTGCTCTCAATTCCTCAAGAACTGCCGCCAGGATACTTCCTGCAATCCTCATTACGGCAATCTCCGAAGGAGATTTGAGAATGATCATTCGGGCTTAACCCCCAACTCATTACATATTTTTTCATAAAGAACCTGAATTCCTTCTTGACCGTTAAAACTATGCAAAACGCCTCTATTACGGTAATATGCAATCAATGGTTCAGTTTGACTATTATACACTTCCAAGCGTTTGCTTACAGTTTCAGGAGTATCATCCGCTCTTTGATAAACTTCACCGCCACAATGATCACAAATCCCGTCAACTTTCGATTTTTTGGTTTCGATATGATAAACTGCGGCGCAATTGCGGCAAACCCTGCGACCGGTTAATCGCTTCAAAAGAATGGAAGAATCTACTTCGATATTAATTACCGCATCAATTTTTTTGCCGTTTTCTTTAAGAAAACCATCCAACGAATCGGCTTGAGGGACCGTTCTTGGAAATCCATCAAGAAGGAACCCGTTTTTACAATCATCTTTCAGGAGGCGCTCTTTGACAATTCCAATAACGACTTCATCCGGAACCAATTGTCCGCTATCCATATATCTTTTGGCTTCGGTGCCTAGTGGTGTGCCTTCCTTAATAGCAGCCCGAAAAATATCACCGGTAGAAATATGAGGAATACTGAACCTTTTAAGTAATAACTCAGCCTGGGTTCCTTTACCAGCACCAGGAGGTCCTAACAAAATTAAATTCATTGATTTTTCCTCCCACTAGAATTATTGGCGGCCCACATTACGGACTTAGCTCATCATAAAACTCAACCAACCCCGGCGCAGGTTTTGCGCTCTCGCACCTTCTCTGATAGCCGGGATTGATTATTATTTTAAGAATCCTTCGTATTGCCGCATTAATAGTTGAGCTTCGATTTGTTTCATAGTATCGATTGCCACACCTACCGCGATCAATAACGCAGTACCACCAAAGTATAATTGTAAACTCTTAAAACCTGGTAAAAAGTTTATCAAATAAGGCAATAAGGCAATAAGTGTCAGAAACAAAGCTCCAGCCAACGTTATCCGAGTTAATACACGATCCAAATATTCGGCAGTCGGTTTTCCAGGTCGAATCCCTGGAATAAATCCACCATATTTTTTCATATTATTGGAAACTTCCAGCGGATTGAAAGTCACTGCCGTATAAAAATAGGTAAAGATAAAAATGAAAAGTGCGTACAACACTAAATATAAACTCCGGCCCGGGTAAAACGCAAGCAAAAATTTGGCAAACCAGTTGGTTTTATCAACAATAAACTGGCCCAAAGTCGGCGGAAAAGCTAATATTGACGAAGCAAAGATGATTGGGATAACTCCTGATTGGTTCACTTTCATGGGAAGATAAGTTGAACCGCCGCCGTACATTTTACGGCCAACCATTCTTTTTGCATATTGCACAGGAATCTTCCGTTCACCCTGTGTAACAAATACAACTGCAGCGACAATAAAAACAGCTAAAATCGCAAATAAAATGATGCTAAAAAATGAAGTTCCTATTCCTTTGCTGCTCACTGTAGAAAACATGGTGAAAGTACCTGGAATAATACGGGCCACAATACCGGCAAAGATTAACATTGATATCCCATTACCGATACCACGCTCTGAAATAACTTCACCCAACCACATTAAAAACACCGAACCAGCAGTTAAAGTTGAAATAATCAGAATAAAATCCCAAGCCGTTGGATTTATCATAGCGCCCTTAAACCCAAAAGCCATAGCACTACCTTGAACAATTGCAAGGATTACGGTACCATACCGAACATATTGGTTGATCACCCTGCGACCTTCATTACCTTCTTTCGCCAACTGCTCTAACTGTGGAATCACCATTGTTAGAAGTTGAACAATAATTGACGAGGTAATATATGGATTTACACTCATCGCAAACACCGACATTTTGCGAAGCGCTCCACCGGCTAACATATCCAGTAAGCCAAATAGATCTCCTCCGCCGCCAAAAAGGTTTTCCAAGGCCTTTTGATCCCATGGGCCTGGCGCCGGAATATGAGCCCCCAACCTAAAAATGCCTAACAACACTAAAGTCCAAATAAGTTTTTTACGTAAATCCGGAAGTTTAAAGGCAGTCTTTAGAGCTTCTAGCAATTAAATCACCTCTACTTTGCCACCGACTTTTTCGATTTTTTCAATCGCCGATTTACTAAAACTGTTACTCTTAACGGTTAACTTCTTTTCCAATTCACCGTTTCCTAAAATTTTCACTCCATTACCAACTTTTTTAATTAAACCCTTTTCCAATAAAAGAGTTGGCGTAACTTCCGTACCATTATCAAAAAGATTTAATTTTTCTAAAGCAACTTCGACCCATTCATGGCGGAATTTATTGTTAAATCCGCGTTTTGGCAGTCTGCGTTGTAAAGGAGTTTGCCCGCCTTCGAAAGCCGGGCCTTTTCCTCCACCAGAGCGGGCTTTTTGGCCTTTATGCCCTTTCGCAGAGGTTTTACCTAATCCAGAACCAATACCCCGTCCAACTCGCTTAGGAGCGGTTTTCGCACCGGGTGCCGGCGCCAGTTCATATAACTTCATCAGAGGACACCCCCTAGGCTTCTTCTTTAACTTCAACTAAATGTTCTACTTTTTTTATCATTCCACGGATAGCTGGAATATCAGCCTTTGTCAAGCTTTGGTTTAAATATTTAAAACCAAGAGCTGCAATTGTCGCTCGTTGCACCGGCTTTCTGCCAATCGTGCTATGCTTCCAAGTAACAACGATCATTTTATTCTTTTCAGTTTTCTTTCTAGGCATATCTTTCCCTCCTAGCCAAGGATCTCTTCAACGGTTTTACCACGGCGTTCGGCTACGATTTGCGGTTGTTTAAGTTCCCTTAAACCTGTCATGGTAGCATTAACCACATTTAGCGCGTTGGACGATCCAAGAGATTTGGTTAATATATCGCGAATACCAGCGCTTTCCAAAACTGCTCTGACAGGACCGCCGGCAATAACTCCAGTTCCAGGTGCAGCAGGCTTTAACATAACTTTTCCTGCTCCGAATTGTCCTTCAATTTCATGAGGGATGGTAGTTCCTTTTAAAGGAACCTCAATCAAATTCTTTTTGGCATCTTCTACCCCTTTACGAATTGCTTCAGGGACTTCTGCGGCTTTACCAAGGCCCATTCCAACATGACCTTTTCCGTCGCCGACTACTACTAATGCACTAAAGCTAAATCGCCGTCCACCTTTGACAACTTTAGCTACCCGGTTAATACGGACAACTTTTTCAGTCAGCTCAAGATTACTGGCGTCAATAATTCGTTTCATTCCAATCCTCCTCTCAGCCTAAAATTCTAGGCCGCCCTCTCTAGCGGCAGTTGCTAATGCTGCTACCCGGCCATGATAAATCTGACCGCCTCTATCAAAAACAACCTGTTTAATACCTTTTTCAATTGCTTTTTTAGCAATTATTGTTCCTACTATTTTGGCAGCTTCTATATTTCCGCTTTTGCCACTCAAATTTTTCCGTAATTCCGGATCTAAGGTAGAAACAGTCAACAAAGTAGTTCCCTTAACATCATCAATCACTTGAGCGTAAATATGATGTAAACTACGGAATACACTTAAGCGCGGGCGTTCCGCAGTTCCGGATATTTTTTTGCGCAAACGGATATGCCTTCGCATACGCGCTTCACGACGTTTGGTTTTACTAAACATATCAGGCCACTCCTTTCGCAGGGGATTTAAATACTAAGTTGCTCTTTTTAATCTTCAAGATTAAAAGTAACTTAGTATTACTTCTTCCCGGCTTTACCTGCTTTACCGGCTTTACGACGAACGACTTCATTCTCGTACTTAATACCCTTTCCTTTATAAGGTTCAGGCTCACGAACAGCTCGGACTTGCGCCGCCATCTGTCCGACGACTTGTTTATCTACACCTTTAACAATAATTTTAGTCGGAACAGGAACTTCAAATTCGATCCCCTCAAGAGGAACGAGTTCCACAGGATGAGAATAACCGATCGTTAATACCAAATTCTTCCCTTGTTTCGCTGCCCTATAACCAACACCATTAATATCTAAAGCTTTGGAAAAGCCAGCAGTTACTCCTTGGACCATATTGTTAACTAAAGACCTGGTTAAACCGTGTAATGCTCGATGCTTCTTCTCATCTGAAGGCCGATCAACTTTAACCAAGTCACCGTCAACTGATAATTTCATATCAGGATGTACCTCTTGGGTTAATTTGCCCTTAGGTCCACTAACCTTTACAGTATTGCCATTAATTTCAATTTGTACTCCTTGAGGTATTTCAATGGGTTTACGTCCAATTCGAGACAACTTTTACACCCCCGATCATTATAGTTCATAGTTATTTCGTTATCGGTTATTAGTAGTAAATAAGATTTACACACAACAAATCAACTAATAAACTTAATAACTAATGACTAGTAACTAATTACTTATAGCTTAATCTTACCACACATAGCAGATAACTTCGCCGCCAATACCCTCCGTGCGAGCTTTGCGGTCCGTCATAATTCCTTTAGAAGTGGATAAAACGGCAATACCGAGACCACCTAAAACCTTAGGAATTTCTTCTTTGTGTGCATAAACACGGAGACCCGGTTTGCTAATCCGTTTCAATCCAGAGATCACGTTTTCTTTACCGTTATATTTCAAATAAACACGTAAAGTACCTTGAGGGCCATTATCAATAGATTCATAATCTTGGACATAACCCTCTTCTTTGAGAATTTTGGCCAATTCAATTTTCACTTTTGATGATGGAATTTCTACAACTTTATCCCGAGCTATCGTCGCATTTCTGATTCGGGTAAGCATATCTGCAATAGGATCTGTCATAACCATCTAAAATCAACCTCCTTCCGTTTGGCGGAAAAACTACATGATTAACATGAGAAACATAGCAAACATGTTTATCATGTGCATTTACCAACTTGCTTTGGTAACACCTGGGAGTTCGCCATTATGGGCTAACTTTCGAAAACAAATACGGCACATCCCAAATTTGCGCATATACGCATGAGGCCGACCGCAAATCTTACAGCGGTTATGTTGACGAACCGCATATTTCGGAGTACGATTTGCCTTAATAATCATCGACGTCTTGGCCATTTGTTTATTCCTCCTTTTGGCTAGGCTCTAAAGGGCATTCCCATTAACTTCAATAATTCAAAAGCTTCTTCATCATTCTTCGCTGAAGTCACAATTACAATATCCATTCCCCGAACTTTATCTACCTTATCGTAATTAATCTCAGGGAAAATCAGCTGGTCATGAACACCAAGGGTATAATTACCACGTCCATCAAAGGATTTCGGTGAAACCCCTTTAAAATCACGAATTCTTGGTAAAGAAATATTAAAAAGTTTATCTAAAAAATCATCCATTCTCGAACCGCGCAAAGTAACCATACAACCAATCGGTGCACCAGCACGTACTTTAAAAGCAGCAATCGATTTCTTTGCTTTAGTTACAACCGGTTTTTGTCCTACGATTGCCGTCATATCTCCTAGAGCAGCATCAATTGCTTTAGCATCACTTGTTGCATCGCCGACGCCCATATTAATGACGACTTTCTTGATTTCAGGAATTTGCATGACATTCTTATAACCAAATTTGTTTTTTAAAGCGGGAACAGCATCCCGTAAATATTTTTCCTTAAACCGCGACAACTGTCGCACCTCCCTCCACTATCAATCTAAAGTCTTTCCACAGTGCCGACAAATTCTTACTCCGCTTCCATCAGCTCCACGTTCATTTTTAAAACGGGTAGGTTGATTACAACCGGAACAGACCATCATTACTTTGGAGGTCTTAATCGGTAATGCTTTATCGATCACGCCGCCTTGTGGATTTGACTTGGTAGGTTTGGCATGTTTTTTTGCAAGATTAAGTCCTTCTACAATAACAGTGCTTGCTTCTGGAAGCACTTTTTGTATTTTACCACGACGCCCCTGATCCTTACCAGAAATCACAACAATTTCGTCGCCTTTTTTTAGCTTAACATTCCCGGCCATCTTTAAATCCTCCTCTCGTAGCCTTTTGTACTCTTGTTACAAAACTTCCGGGGCCAAAGAAACAATCTTCATAAAGTTTTTATCGCGGAGTTCCCTGGCTACGGGCCCAAAGATACGAGTTCCCTTAGGATTATTTTGGTCGCTTAAGATGACTGCAGCATTATCATCAAAACGAATGTACGAGCCATCCGGCCGTTTTGTTTCTTTCGTCGTACGAACAACAACTGCTTTTACAACGTCGCCTTTTTTTACACTACCGCCGCCGGTTGCTCCTTTACGGGCAGCTGAAGGTGGTAGAGCATCTTTGACACTAGCGACAATTATATCTCCAACCCGGGCATATCTTTTTTTAGAACCGCCTAAAACTCGGATACACATTAATTGTTTAGCCCCTGAATTATCAGCAACAGTTAAATAAGTCTGTGGTTGAATCACGGTTGGTTCCTCCTTCCAATCGGAATAAAATACCTGTTATTATTTTGCTTTTTCAACAATAGTAACAACACGCCATCTTTTATCTTTGCTTAATGGACGTGATTCCATGACTTTAACCTTGTCACCAACCCGGCATTCGTTTTGCTCATCATGAGCTTTCAGTTTGCTGGTTTGTTTAACAATCCGGCCGTATAACGGGTGCTTTACCAACCGTTCAACCGCCACGACTACGGTCTTATCCATCTTATCACTAACTACTTGACCTACTCTTGTTTTTCGAAGCAAGCGATCTGCCATTTCATTTCCTCCTCTGCCACTTTTCTAATCAGTGAAACGCCCTTTTAAATCATTATTAGAAAAGTGACGTTTTTCCTTGCATTTGGCGTTTTCTCTTTAAACTCAAACGTCAAACTCATGCTTTGTGGATTCCAAGTTCACGTTCGCGCATGACCGTCAAAACACGAGCAATACTTTTCCGTACATCTTTTACCCGCATTGAATTATCTAATTGTCCGGTGGCAAGCTGAAAACGGAGGTTAAATAATTCCTCTTTCAAACTATTCAAATTGGTTTTTAATTCATCAGGAGTCATATCTCTAACTTCTTTAGCTTTCATTGACTTCACCACCCGCTTCCTCTCGTTTTATCAGTTTGCATTTGATAGGAAGTTTATGAGCTGCCAAACGAATTGCTTCACGGGCCATTTCTTCCTCAACACCGGTTACTTCAAAAAGAATTCTACCCGGCTTAACTACTGCTACCCAATGTTCCGGAGAACCTTTACCACTACCCATACGGGTTTCAGCTGGTTTTGCAGTAACTGGTTTGTCAGGGAAGATCTTAATCCAAACTTTACCGCCACGTTTGATATAACGTGTTAAAGCAATACGGGCGGCTTCGATTTGAACATTCGTTATCCAGCCGGGTTCGAGAGCCTGTAAGCCATAATCACCCAAAATCAATTGAGAACCTTTTATGGCCTTGCCCCTCATCCGACCGCGGGACACCTTACGATGCTTAACGCGTTTTGGTACTAACATCCTTAAACGCCTCCTTCAGCAGCAACTTTTACATTGTTCCGCTTTTTAGCTGGCGGGAGGATTTCACCCTTATAAATCCATACCTTGACACCAATTTTACCGTAGGTTGTATTGGCTTCCGCAAAGCCATAATCAATATCAGCCCTCAGGGTATGCAAAGGAACTTTACCCTCGCTATAACCTTCGGTACGAGCGATTTCTGCTCCCATTAAACGACCGCTGCATTTTACCTTAACACCTTGAGCTCCGAATTTCATCGTTCTTCCGATAGATTGCTTCATGGCCCGACGGAAAGAAGTACGGCGTTCCAATTGAAAAGCAATATTCTCCGCTACCAATTGGGCATTAAGTTCCGGGGTTTTGACTTCGGCAATATTCAGTTGAACTTGTTTAGCGGAGAAATTTTCAATTTCTTTCCGAATCACTTCAACTTCAGTGCCCTGGCGTCCAATGACCATACCTGGTCTGGCAGTATGGATGGTAACCTTTATACGGTTAGCTGCCCTTTCAATTTCAATTTTAGCTATTCCGGAGGTATAAAGGCGCTTTTTAATAAACTTCCGAATTTTAAGATCCTCTAGAATTAATCCGGAATAATCTTTTTTCTGAGCAAACCAGCGGCCTTCCCAATCTTTAATAATGCCGACTCTTAACCCTATCGGATGGATTTTCTGGCCCATAATTAGCCCTCCTTCTCCGCAACTACAATTGTAATATGACTGGTCCGTTTATGAATTAAGGATGCACGGCCTTGTGCCCGGGGCATCTGTCTTTTCATTGTCGGACCTTGATCGACGTATGCTTCGCGTACAATCAGCCGATCGCGATTTAATTTTTGATTGTTCTCAGCGTTGGCAATCGCGGATTTTAAAACTTTACCAATCACTTCCGCTGAAAATCTCGGTGTAAATTTTAAAATGGTCTGTGCATCATTGACCCCTTTACCACGAATCAGGTCGATAACCTGCCGGGCTTTACGGGGAGCTATGCGAACAAAACGAGCAATAGCTTTACTTTCCAAACTTATTCCTCCCCTAGTGAGGCTTAAGGTCTATCGATTATGCTGAAAGCTTAATACCGGACCTTATTCCTACCAATTTCTAGACTTCTATCCGAAGTCCAAGGATCTAAATTCATCGCAAAATCATTTTGCTGCAGTAGTTTTTTCGGTATGAGAACCATGCCCCCGGAAAGAACGGGTAGGAGCAAATTCCCCTAATTTATGGCCTACCATATCTTCGGTAATATAAATCGGAACATGTTTCCGACCATCATGAACCGCTAAAGTATGACCAACCATCTCCGGAAATATCGTCGAGCTGCGTGACCAGGTCTTAATTACTTTCTTGTCACCTTTAGAATTCATGTCTTGAATCTTTTTTATTAAACTTAATTCAACGTATGGTCCTTTTTTGATAGAACGAGACACTGTAGTTCCCTCCTTAACTCTTCCGCACATATTGCGCGGCACACTTTAAGCCCGCCGTTTAACAATTAAGCGATCGGAAGCTTTATGTTTACGGGTTCGATGACCTAGAGCAGGTTTACCCCAAGGAGTAACTGGTGCTCTTCCAATCGGCGAACGGCCTTCACCACCGCCGTGAGGATGGTCGATTGGATTCATAACAACACCGCGGTTTGCAGGCTTTTTCCCTAACCATCTTGAACGACCGGCTTTTCCAATCGAAACATTTTCATGTTCAACATTACCGACTTGACCGATGGTAGCCATACAATTCACATGAATCAGTCTCATCTCGCCAGAGGGTAAACGGACATTGGCAAATTCGCCTTCTTTAGCCATTAACTGAGCGCCCGCACCGGCTGTACGAACAAGTTTTGCACCACAGTCCTTCTTAACTTCAATATTATGGATAATGGTACCAACAGGAATATTGGTTAATGGTAAAGAATTTCCCGGTTTAATATCGGAATTAGCACCCGACACAACGGTATCACCAACATTTAAGCCGATTGGAGCAAGAATATATCTCTTTTCGCCGTCCGCATAATGCAATAATGCTATACGGGCCGAACGGTTCGGATCATATTCAATTGCAGCAACTTTAGCGGGAACATCAACTTTTTCACGTTTAAAGTCAATCACGCGGTACATCCGTTTATGTCCGCCACCGCGATGACGAACTGTTAATCTTCCAAACGCATTCCGGCCGCCACTTTTGGTCAGCGGCTCAAGCAATGATTTCTCAGGACTTGTTTTGGTAATTTCCGCAAAGTCCGATACCGACATAAATCTTCTGCCAGGTGAGGTTGGCTGGTATTTTTTTACCGGCATTTTCCTGACCTCCCTACTTATTTGTTATTAGTTAAAATAATCAAATGCCTTCAAAAAATTCAATTCGGCTACCCTTTTTCAAAGTTACAGTAGCCCTTTTCCAACTGGGACGACGTCCTTCATGACGACCCATCCGCTTGATTTTTCCCATGATATTGGTAGTATTTACCGATTTCACTTTTACATTGAAAATAGTTTCAACAGCTTGTTTAATTTCAGTTTTATTGGCCTTTTGGTCAACCATAAAACAATATTTATTTTCTTCCATCATTTTGGTGGTTTTTTCGGTAATCACCGGTCGTTTAATCAATTCTCTTGCTTCCATTAAGCCAGCGCCCCCTCCACCTTGCCCACTGCATCTTTGGTGATTACCAAATGATCATGAGCTAAAATATCGTAAACATTTAAACCTTCAGTAACCATTGTTGTGACGCCCGGAATATTGCGGGCTGATTTATACAAGTTACCATCCACATCAGCTGTCACTATCAAGGCTTTAATCACTTTAAGATCACCTAAAATTCCAGTCATAACTTTTGTTTTAGGTTCACTAAAATCAAAACTATCAACAACGATAATCTCGCCTGCCTCAACTTTAGCGGATAAAGCCGATTTTAATGCCTGACGCCGCGCTTTTTTAGGAAGATTATAACCATAAGCGCGCGGCGAAGGCCCAAAGATTATTCCTCCACCGGTCCATAACGGAGAACGTCTGCTACCAGCCCGGGCTTGACCCGTTCCTTTTTGCTTCCAAGGCTTACGTCCGCCGCCTCTGACAGCGGAACGATTTTTAACTGACGAAGTACCCTGTCTTCTCGATGCAAGTTGCATGACAACTGCCTCGTGCAATAACGCTTTGTTTACTTTGACGGCAAAAATGTTATCGTTTAGGGCGATTTCGCCTACCTGTGAGCCTTTTGTATTATAAACAGGTACGGTCGGCATCGGATTCCCTCCTCTTTTGAAAGTCCATCCCTTATTGTTTAGCCGCTTTTACGGTCCTTTTCACAACCACAAATGCACCGTTAGGGCCAGGGATAGCACCCTTAATTAGTATCAAATTTCGTTCGGCATCAACCCGAACAACTTTTAAACCTTGAACTGTCGTTTGAACTCCACCGAGACGACCCGGTAAACGACGTCCTTTAAAAACACGGGCCGGATCAGTGGCGCCGAGGGAACCGGTTCGCCGATGATACATCGAACCATGAGCCATTGGCGCGCGATTGAAGTTCCAACGTTTGATAACACCAGCAAAACCTTTGCCTTTTGAAGTTCCAGTTACATCAACATACTCGCCTTCTGCGAATACATCGGCTTTTAACACTTGACCGAGTTCAAAATTTTCATCGGTATCCACATGTAATTCTTTAAGGAACTTAAATGGTTTCACCCCGGCTTTGCTGAAATGACCTTTCATTGGTTTATTGCTTAATCGTTCTTTTTGTTCTGAAAAACCAAGTTGAATGGCATCGTATCCATCTGTTGCCACAGTTTTCTTTTGAGTAACCACACAGGGTCCAGCTTCTAGAACAGTTACCGGCACAGCCTGACCATTTGATACGAAAACTTGTGTCATTCCTATTTTTTTACCTAGAATTCCTTTGGCCATTTCTTGCACCTCCTCAACACAATTGACAATTTCACATTGACAATTGATAATGAAAATAATCGATTTTATAATTTGATTTCAATATCTACACCAGCCGGAAGGTCTAAACGCATTAATGCGTCCACGGTTTTGGAGCTCGGGTCCAAGATATCAATGAGTCTTTTATGAGTCCTCATTTCAAATTGTTCCCGTGAATCTTTATCAACATGGACTGATCGTAAGACAGTATAGATATTTTTTTCTGTTGGAAGTGGAATAGGCCCGGAAACATAAGCACCAGTCCTTTTCGCCGTCTCGACAATCTTTTCCGCCGACTGATCGAGTAATTTATGATCAAATGCCTTAAGGCGAATCCTGATTTTTTGAGTGGCCATAAACTTTCCCTCCTCTTGGTCAATGAAAGAATCGAGAAGTCAGAATCAAAACAATTTATCACAACCTATCGAACAATTCCGACTTCTAATTTTTTCTGTAGACCGGATTTTTATATCCCAAATTCAATATTACTCAATAATCTTGGTGATAACGCCGGAACCAACGGTACGGCCACCTTCACGAATTGCAAACCGCAGTCCTTCTTCCATTGCAACCGAGGTAATTAACTCAATTGACATTTCAATGCTGTCTCCA
>JAEXDA010000004.1 GCA_023401925.1 Bacillota bacterium | reverse complement strand
ATAAAAACAAGGCACCGAGGCCTGAAAGGCCTTTAGAACGTTTTTTATATACCTAGCCCCATCGTTCACGTTGGGGCGGAGATGAAATCAAACATCCTTTTTTCACCTTGACAGGACCTTTCCTTGCTAAAAAAAGGTTCGGTATATACGCGCAACTCTCGGGTTGATATACGCAACGGTTCGGTATATATACGCGACTCTCGGGTAGATATACGCAACGGTTCCGTATATATGCGCGACCCTCGGGTAGATATACGCAACGGTTCCGTATATATGCGCGACCCTCGGGTAGATATACGCAACGGTTCGGTATATATGCGCGACCCTCGGGTAGATATGCGCAACAGTTCGGTATATATACGCAACCCTCGGGTAGATATACGCAACGGTTCCGTATATATGCGCGACCATTCGTTTAGTTATTCACCCGTTGTTTAAGTTTTCACAATAAGTTTTTTCTCTGTGTCCTCCGTGCCTCTGTGGCTAATTCGGACCAAGATTTCACGGATTGATCGCCATTTTCAATGGCAGCCGAATTTAACGGATTTCCACTAAAAGAGCGTAGGCCTGCTGAGTTGTCGCGCACGCATACCGGACGACCCAGTATGGATACCGAACTCTCGCGTATACATACCGAACCGGCAAATGGGGTTTGCAGACCGGGGATTGGACCCAGCTTCCCCGGATTTTAGGAGTATCATGATATAAAAAAAGCTCTTTCCGGGTTGGAAAAAGCGCCCTCTGGAAGGAAATATCCCAAACCTTGCCGAATAAAAATTCGTTGCCTTAATCTCAATGAAGGGGGCTTTCCCTATTGTATAACACCATTCTTTTTGATCTCGACGGCACGCTGACCGATCCGAAAGTCGGCATTACCAAATCGGTTCAATATGCCCTGAAGAAACTGGGAATTTACGAAGAAAGCCTGGAGAGTCTGACCAGATTTATCGGCCCGCCGCTGCGGAATTCCTTCCGCGAATACTACTTGCTGGATGAAACCCGGGTCCAAAAGGCCATCGAATATTACCGCGAGTATTATTCTCCATATGGGATTTTTGAAAATGAAATCTACCCGGAAATTCCCAAATTGCTCCAGGACCTGAAAACAGACGGAAAAATTTTAATGGTAGCAACCTCAAAACCAACCGTATTTGCGGAGAAAATTCTCCATCACTTTGATATCCGTCAATATTTTGATAGCGTGGCCGGCAGTAATCTGGATGAGACCCGGACCACCAAAGAAGAAGTCATCGAATATGCCTTAGCAACCATTGGTGAAGCGGACAAGAAAAAGATTGTCATGATTGGGGATCGAAAACACGATATTATCGGAGCTAAAATGAATCATATTGATTCCATCGCCGTAACTTACGGTTATGGATCTCTGGATGAACTGCAAATTGAAAAACCAACGCACATTGTCAATGATGTTGAGGGCTTGCGGAAACTGTTATCTGCTTAGTTTGAGCTATAACAAATTCTTATCACCAATCCATCGTTACGATTTCAGCGAGGCCTTTTTCTCTTCCAATTTATTTTTATAGGCCTTGATGCTCCGGTACCAGAAAAAAGTCACAAAGACACTCAATATTTCCGACACTATCAGAGCGGTTAACCATGTCGAATCGATAAAAAGCTGAAAACTTCGTATACCCGTTAAAATAGACCCAACGATGTTCAAAATGGCAACAGCCAAAAAATTGGTGAGAAAACCCATCCAAGGCATATGGCTAAGTCTTAAAAAAACCTGGAAACAAAAGAGCATCGATAGGGTCCCAATGATTGCCCCAACTCCCATACTGAAAAACGCGTTGAAAACAACATGGCCTATTTGTTGGGCTACTTCAAAAATCAACTGCTGAAAAGAATGAAAACAACCCCAGGCAAATAGATAAACCGCCCAAACAGTCAGGCCTATTAGACTCGATGCCAATGCGTTCAACAAATAAAATTTAAGTTTAAACATGTTTGCCTCTACATCCCCAAAAATTCTTTTAAATTTTTCACATAATTGCGGGAAACTTCAATCTCGCTTTTTCCGTCAACAAACCGCAATATTAAGCGCCTGCCGAACCAGGGAATGATTTCATTGATGTTTTCAATATTCACGATGTACGATTTACCAACCCTTAGAAACCGATTTTGGGGAAGCCGGCCTTCCAGTTCGTATAATTTTTCCTTAATCCTGTATTCACAAGTGGCGTGATCAGCTTGGCCGGTGGCGATACAAAAGACATTGTTGCCCCTGGCTTCAAAGTAATAGACTTGGGGATAAGCAATGATTTGAAATGAATTGTCACGAGACTTGCCGATGATCGTATTCGGATTATCGTCACTAACCCTTCCCAGCTTGTCCAGGAACTCAACCAACTGGCCCAGATTGGGTAATTCAAAAACAATAGCCATCTTACCCTTGGGAATTTCGAAACCCGATTCAACCAGGCTGATGCCTGATTCTTCATCGATCTCGATATTGCGGGCCATCAGCAATTCCTGCAGGACCTTCTGAATGCCCAAGGTACAATGTAAACTCAGTTTCATGTTTTGCTCGCAATCATAAATATTTCATATAAATTATATAAAACCCTACGAATGGAGTAAATCTTAGAATTTAAAAAACCTAAAAAGCCTCCATAAAATTGACATATGTATAAGCCCCGTCCTCACTGAAGCCTTGATCCAACCGGAGTTTCAGTTTTTGTTTCGGATAGAGCTGAAACCGGAAACCAAACCCCGCCGCAACCTTGATGTGATCAGCCTTAAATTGATTCCCGTCCGGAGCCACTTCACCTAAGCCGGCGAAAAAAACGCCGCTGACCCGGCTGCCCATGGAATATCTGTACTCACCCTGCAGAGCCGCATAGTTCTTATCCCGGTAAACGCCGGAGTAACATCCCCGCATAATGGAGTCTCCTCCCAAGCTGGGCATCATCTCAAAAGGTACGTCGCCCCTGCTTATATCGAGAAGAGACATCAAAGCAAACGTTCCTTTCTCCCGCACCGGCCAAAAATGTTTGTAAGTTATTCCATACTGTAGAAAGTCCTGATCGCTCCCCCATTCCCGCCGGTAGCTGATTCCTTGTAAATTCAAGACCGAGCCGTATCGGGGCGCAAATTCGTCATCCCGGGTATCCAACAATAACTGTAAACCGCCGCCGGCTACGATCGTCCCGTCAGAACCCAAAATATTTCCCGTCTCCAACATTCCGCCCGCTTTTTGATCTTCGATGTCATACCGGCCATAGACAATACAAGGCCCCAAGTAAACATTGGGGGAGATTTTCCAGAGAAAACTTCCGGTAAAGCCTTTTTGAATATAGGTATAATCTTCTTTCGTGTCCGGATCCGTATCGGAACCAATCCCAAAAAACTCGCTGGGGAAATCCACATAACCCAAACTAGTCATAAGCATGGCTTGGTCGCCCCTTAGATACTTTTTGACATTGAAAGTACCAAACATTTGTTCCTTTTGGGTATAAACGATCATTGCATTCAAAGTATCCTGTTTCGGTTGGGGAAGAGACGAATCTGAATTGCGATATCCCATCACATACCCGCCAAGGGCCACTCCGGTTTCAGGTCCGCTGAAAATGACGGGAGAAACACCCCAATGTATCTGTGAATCATTCTGAATGGCGGTTGAATCATCCGCCGCAAAAACCATACCTGAAGATAATATAAACATCAATATGCCGATAGACAACTTCTTATTGATTCGAATGTTAATGCCTCCATTTCAATTATTTAGATGATGATCCCAATGTTGAAAAAATTTTTCGGCAAACTCCGGCCTCACCACCATAAGTCCACCGGCTAAATCGGTAAAGGCGTGGATAGCGTACCCTCGGACCGCCAATTGTTTATTCTCGGTGTAAATCTAGTAACTGAAATTCATTTTGGCCGCTTCCCTCCAATGACATCGTGTCTGAATCGATATTTGCTCATCTGAGCGAAGGGGATGATAATAATCTGCAAAAAACTGAACCATGGGCATTCCAAAACCATTGGCAATCCTGTCTTGATAATCGAATCCGAATTTCTTTGCCCATTGCTCTAGCCCTTGTTCAAAATAACCGGCATAACGACTAAAGCAAACACCGCCGAAAGCATCGACTTCATCCAATCGGACTCTATGAAAACATTCAGCCATCAATGATGCTTTTTCATCCTGGGGAAATAAATCATCAAATTTTCGAAAAGTCTTCGTTCTCATCCTTTTCTCAGTGATAAACGCCTTGAGGGATTGTGGGTTTACCGATTGATCAGCAAGACTCTTACAACGCTTTCATCGTTTACTTTATCGACCGATTGGATCCCTACAACGTAAGGCTGTTTGTTCCTTAACCGGGCTTGATTCTTTATCGAATCCAATTGGATTTTAAAGTCAATGGTTCCATCCTGATTGTAATCGATTTCCTCCCATAGTTTTTCCGGCAGAAGTCCCCCCTCCGGCTGGAAATCAATCTGGATAAAACCCCGGCTTCGCTCCCCAATCAAACCGTCAAAAACAGCCCGATGAATTAAAGTCCGATAGGTATTGTGTTCAATGGTTTGGAGAATATCGCCGCCGGTGAACCATGGAGATACCTTGATACCGGTAAACAACACGAGTTGATGGGCTAAAAAACTGCCTCCCATAAAGGTGGCCAGAATAATCGGTAAAGCAAGCAGAGCCCACAGATAGCCCGTACCCGCAGCTAACTTTTGGCGAAAATAAACCATGCTTTACCTCCCAAACTTAATGATTCCACTAATGAATCATTTTTCCGGTCGTCAATAGCAATAATATTCGATAGATTGCATTTTGGATCATTCCGCTCCCCATAAACAACAGCACCAAAAATGCCGGATATAGAAAAGTCAGGGATATCCGTCTTCCTTTATCACCAGAAGTTACTGTTCCCCTAATCGCCAGTGAAATAGCTTGAGTTGGACACTGGCTGATGCATTTGCCGCATTTGGTGCAAGTCAGGTTGGCTTTCCCCTCATTCAAATCGTCCTCATCCAAAGAAAAAGTCGGACAAGCGCCAATACATTTCTTACACCGGATACACTTATCTTTATGAATCCGGATCTCAAAAGCATTGATTTTGTTCGTGAGTGACTGCATGGCTCCAAAAGGACAGAGAAAGCTACACTGGGTCCGCTTTTTGGTTACTATCGGCAGTACTACCACTAAACCGATAAACAACAAGACAAAAATGAAGGTTTGAATCAACACCAAGACCGAGGTTATCTTTTCGAACTCCGTAACAGCCTTAAAGGGACACAGCCATGTGCAATAAGTGGGTGATAAGGTAGCGATTGAAGTTAAAACCACTCCCAGTAACACTGCAAATGGTAGATAACGCCATTTAGAATTGATTTTTTTGATAAGCGGCTTTTTTAGGATCCGGGAAAACCCATCTTCCAGCCCTCCATAAAAACATCCCCAACTACAAAAGCCCCTCCCCAAAGCCAAGGTAACTCCAATCCATATTATCAACATACTGGCAATGGACGCAAAACCTTCTAGCAACGATCCTGGAAAAATAATCGTCCGCTTTAAAACGGCGGGAATCAGTGTCATTGGTATTACAATATGGCAAAAAGGAATTTTACCCGAAAGCATATCGGCTGAAGTGAAAGTATTGCCGCCGCGCGCTTCGATCAAACCGGGGATAAACGAAATAATAAAACAAACCGCATAGGTAACAAATAAGATCGCCCGGTATTTATCAACCCGACCGGAGTGAACCATCATCAAAAAAACCAAATTCATCCATCCAAAAGCGACTACCATCGAAATCAATTGCAAGGTACCCTCGCGGGTAACTCTGTCTATACCCTGGAGATTATGGCTTACCAGCAAGAGCGAAAATAAGAACACCGGTAAGGCGATGAATAAGGATCGCCGGAGATTTTGCGAAGAACGGAGTTGGGGCGAACCGTCTTTGGTCGAAATTTCCGCTCGACTCATTGCTTGATTCCTCCAATCAAAATCAAAATTCCCATGAAAAAATAATAACATCCTATAATGCCTGCCGCCATTTTACCAATCCACTTTGAAACCTGGTTATGTTTTAAAATGCCCAACAACGGAATGGGCACAAAAAAAACCAAGGTTCCTAAAAAAAAAAACTGCCGAAAAAAGCCAATGATCCCAGAAGATCCACTGTAGAAGCAGCGCTGGTAAATGCCAATAAAAAAGGGGGGCATAAATTGATACCGGTTAAGAAACCCAAAAGAACCGGTAAAACGCGATTTTCAGAACAGAAATTCTTTAAGAATCCTTTATAATATTCCGCCGCGCAAAAACTGTCGGGCTTTCGAAAACAGTAACCGATTAAAAAGACGCCCAGAACAATATCGGACGCGCCAAAAAATATCTCCCGGTAAAGTTGATATTCAGCTAAAAAAAGTCCTAAAGTCCACGCCAATAATGCAAAAATTAAATAACCCGATAGCCTCCCTATCAAAAACAGTCCCAATATCCGGTAATTTCCTTTTATGGTACGTCCCTCTCCCAACAAATAGGGAATAACAACCGGGGCACAATAGGCCAGACACACCGTACCGCTGGAAAGTCCCAACAAAAAACCGCGCATCCACACACCTCAACAGTCATTGGCTCTTTTTAATGAAATTATAAAATAATGGAAACCAATTGTATCGCTCTCTCTTCTATTCTGTGTTAATATCATTGCAAGAGGTACATTTTTGAGTGTAACGTGTTTGTTATTTTCATAAAAAAACATTCCCGGCATCATGTTCCAAACAACCATGATACCAGGAACGTCATATCAAAAAAATTTCAGAGGGCGCAAACATCGGGCCTCACAGGGAAGCCTGTTTTGATTCCACGAAATGGATAATGTCCTGGATGCTTCGGATTTGAGAAATTACCGTACCGTCGTTTGCCCGATCAATTTTAAAATTAAATGCTTTCTCAAGGGCCACAATTAAATCCACACTATCTAAACTATCCAGTCCTAATTCTTCAAAAATCAATGACTCTTTGGTAATCTGATCCGCTTCGATTTCAAATTCGTCCACAAATACTTTTTTAACTTTTTCAAAAATTTGATTAATTTCCATGATCATAACTCCTTAATAATAGTATGGAATTGATTCCACCAAAAGCAAAACTATCCTTCATGATCAAACGGGGTTTCATCGTTTTATATTCCCGTAAATAATTGATATCGCCACATTTGGGATCGAGATGATCCAAATTTTTGGTGGGGACAAGGGACCCTCTTTTCATCATTTCCAGACAAACAATCATTTCCAGAGCAGCGCTGGCCCCCAATGTGTGCCCCAAATGCCCTTTTAAACTACTGACATCTGGATGACAACCCCGGCCATTAAAAACTTTTTCCAAGGCAATGGATTCTTCGGCATCCCCTAAAATCGTTCCTGTACCATGAGCATTAATATAATCGACATCAGCCGGAGAAAAGCCGGTTTCCACAAAAAATCTTTCGATTCCAGCGACTAATTCTTTCTCAGTTACCCTCGACATATGATCGCCGCTGGAAAAAGTCGTAAAGCCGACAATCTCACCCAGGATCCGAGCACCTCTGCTCCTGGCATTCTCCTCACTTTCCAAAATCAAAACTCCGCTGCCTTCCCCACAGACTGTACCGTCTCTATCCACATCAAAGGGCCTGGGAGTTGCGGAAGGATTATCATTATAATGAAATGAAGCGGCTTGAAGCAAGTCGAAAGTAGCTGCGGTTGTGGCATGCAATTCTTCCGCTCCGCCGCAAATCATTCCCTTTTGTAAGCCATACTTAATCGTTTCATAAGCGAGCCCGATGGATTGCGCTGCCGATGAGCAAGCGCTGTTGGGAGAAATGACTCTTCCTTTAACATTCAAAAAACACGCGATATTCGCAGCTGTTGTATGGGACATGACTTGAAAAAATTGGCCCGATTTGATGGATGAAAGACACTTTTCTTGTATGAAACGGCCCATGAAGTCGTAAAGCGATTGGCTGCTGCCTGTGGTGGATGCAAAGGACACTCCATAGTCACCCGAAGTAAAATGTTCTTCGGTGAACCCTGCCATCTTAACGGCTTCTTCTGCGGACAAACAGGCCAAGATTGAAATTCTTCCCATATTCCTGCGCATTTCGCGGGGAATTCTTTTTTCATTTAACTCAGAGGAAACTGCGCCACCCACTTCACATAAAATATCGGTAATTGCTTCTTTCCATATGGAGCCGACATTTTGAATACCGGAGCGGTTTGAGTAAACTCCCTCAAGTAAAGCATCCACTCCGTTACCAAAGGGAGATATAGCGCCAATACCTGTTATAACGACTTTGTGAAGTTTCATGGATCGATTACCCTCTGCCAAAATTCATTGGGTTCAAATAATTCGCAAGCCAAACTAAAACTGGAAATCATCGAACCCAAAAAACCCGGATAAATTGCCTGACCCACCAAATACAATCCCCGGATCGGAGTTCGATGCTGAAATCCCATGGAATTTAAGGTTTGCTTGATTCCATAAGCCGAACCATTCACGGTACGGGTATATCGTTCAAATGACCATGGCTTGAGAAAATCCAATAAAACCATTTTCCCATTTAAATCAGGCAATTTATCACAAATTGCATTTTCCAAAAATCTCAACTTTTGCTGGGAACGATAGGTTCGTTCTTCTACATCCAAAGCTATATCCTGATCTTTGTCTTCCATTAAGGCACAAAGTATTTTATGGGGACCCGAGTGATTAAAAGTGACTCCTAAAGTTATCCCTGCGTCGCGATGAAAATAAACGAAATTTTCAAATTCCAAACCATTCAAGTCTTCAAGCTTGTAAAATACCACATAAAATCCTAAGGTATTTTCCGCTTCCTCCAAGCGGCGCCGATAAATTGGACGTAAGGATTCACATTTTACTTCGTTATTTAATAATTTGGGATTCAATGATGCAATGACCAGAGGAGCCAACCAACGTTCTCCTTGGCAGGTTTTGACCCCGATGGCGTTTTTATCGCTATCCATCAAAATTTCATCCACTTCGGAATTTAAAAACAACTCGACCCCAACTCTTGCAAGTTCCCGCTTGAAATTCGACAATAATCGCTTAATCCCGTCAATTGTGAAAAAACCCAAGGAACGATAAAAACCTCCCAGCACCAAAGCATGAACCTTAAACGACACTTCGTCAGCCTTGCTACCGATAAGAATGTTATTTAAAATTCCCAATACCTCGATGAGTTCTTCCGAAGCGTGATCCCTCTGTAAAGTTTCACGAAGCGTATAATTGTCAGGACTCATAAGCTCTTTGGCATTTCGAAGGTTGGGATTGGCTTGATGATTTAAATAAAACGAATCTTCATTCACTTTTTTAATTTGCCGGATATAATTATGGATTGCAATCGCATTTTCCGGAAAATAAGATAAAAGGCTCTTTTCAACATTTTCAAGCCCTCTGGGAATATGATAACAATGGCTTCCCACAATCACATTGCCAAATCCCTTTTCGATTAATCCTTTTTCGACTCCATCGGCGATATTTAAATAACTAAAAAAAGAGGCAATCACTTCCCCTTTATCCATCCAACCGCTAATATGGAGTCCCGGACTGCATTCACAACCTTTGCGAGAATAGGGTCTAATTAAAGGGGCAATCTCCCTGTCCCTCTCAAAAACCGCAACCTTTTTCCCTTGTTTTGCCAAAATCAAGGCCATTGTTAAACCACTAATGCCCGAACCGACAATAATTGCATCATACGCACGTCGGTTTAATATGCTTTGATGATTAAGCAAGAATTAGTTCCCCCAAATCCGGCCGAATTTAGTAACATCATTTGCGGTTGCTTATCAATGGTCTCCGTAGCAATCTTTAAAGGGGGAGCCCCTTCTTCTTGACCGGTAAAATTAATATTGGGGGCTATAAAACCTGCCCTGGACATCAATAGTCCATATACTACAAGAGCCGCTCCCGCCATCCACATCTCGTGGCCCGTCATGGATTTTATCGAAGAAATCCATGGCATATTCTCTCCAAATATATCATAGATAGCTTCAGCTTCCCGAAGATCTCCAATCGGGGTTGAAGTAGCATGAGCGGAAATATAATCAATATCCTGGGCCCGGACTCCGGCACGGCTTATTACATCACTCATGCAACGTTGCAATCCGGCGCCGGAAGGTAGGGACAGTTTAAAGCCATCGGAAGAAAACGAATATCCCAGAACTTCACCTAAAATATCGGCATTTCTTTGTTTTGCCAGATCCATCCGTTCCAGGGCTACAATTGCCGCTCCGCCGCTTGGAACCAATCCATCCCGTTGCTTATCGAAGGGCCGTGAAGCCTTTGCCGGATCATCGACTCTGAGCGAAAAAGCTTCCGTAGCATCAAAACTACAGACAGCTTGCCAATTAATTTCCTGCACTCCGCCGCAAAGAATCCGCTCCTGTCTTCCGCTGGCAATTAAATCGGCCGACTGACCAATGGCATGTCCGCCACTAGCACAAGCGCCGCTGATTGTCCAACTTGCACCCTGGGTTTGCAGCATTGTATTTAAATTCATCGTGATGTGGGAATTCAAAGACATAAAAACCCGGGTGGCTCCAATCGGCAAAGTTCTTTTTTCATTTTTAACGATTTCTATCGAATCCGAAACCGGAATCGTAGTACTATCGTTACCAAGTATAAGGCCGGTTTGGGGGCTAGCGAGTTCTTCCTCATTCCATCCGGCCTGCGTATAAGCATTAATAGCAGCTGAATAAGCTTGTACCGTTTCTTCCGTCATGGTCCGGAGTTGTTTGTTTTTTAATTCGGGTTTGACAAATCCCTTGATTTTACCCGTTAATGGGCTTCGGAAACCCAGTTCCACCCTTTGGGGATCAATAACCACACCCGAAGCTCCACGACGCAGTGAATCGGTAACGGTTTGATAATCCGATCCCAGGGATGATACAATTCCCATGCCGACAATAGCGACTTTATACATAAATTCCACCATTCACCGCAATAGTTTGCCCCGTTATATAGGAAGCCCCGGGAGAGCATAAAAATGAAACAACCGAGGCCACTTCGTCAGGATTACCCATTCTTTTCATGGGAATCCTTTCGACAATTTCCTTCAAAGGCAAATTGGAGGTCATTTCGGTTTCGATAAAACCCGGAGCAACCACATTCACCCTAATTCCCCGGCCCGCAACTTCAAGGGCAAGCGATTTGCTGGCGCCGATAATCCCCGCCTTCGCTGCAGAGTAATTGCTTTGTCCGGGCAAACCGCTTTGCCCCGCCGTTGAAGAAATATTGATAATCGATCCTTTTCGTTTCTGCATCATATAAAAAACCACTTTTTTGGTTACGTTAAAATAGCCGTTTAAGGTAGTATCGATTACATCATGCCAATCCTTATCCGTCATCCAAACCAATAGTGAATCTCTTGTAATACCGGCATTATTGACCAATACTTCCGGAATCTCCCCTTCCAACATGGGCTGCAATACCTTTTCCGTCTCTTCCATCGAACCGACGTCAAAAGGAAGCAACAGGCATTCCTGCCCGATCGCTTCGATCTTTTGTTGCAACTGTGTTGCAGCCTCATGATTGCTTCGATAATTGGCCCAGATGTGATATCCGTCAGCAGCCAATCTTAAAGCGATTGAGGCGCCGATTCCCCGGCTTGCCCCGGTAATGAAGGCAACTTTTTTTGTCATATTTATTTCCCTTCATCTTTAACTTTTGGATCAAAAATTGAAATCCGGTTAATTATAACAATTTTTACCATTTTAAAAAATGAGTCTAAAACCCAATAACAAAGAGAAAAACATTAAAAAAATTCTAACTTATTATTTATTATACTTCATGATGCTTGTTTTTGCAAAAGGAAATAGCCCAATTCCTTGATATCTTCAAGGCTTTAAGACTTAAAGAAACCAAACCGGATATCGGGAATCCTTCCCAAATAGTAAAAATCCCTCTTAATTTTGAGATCCGCTATTGATTTTAATATCTGAATACTCAACCGAAACATGTTTGGCAACATTCATTTGATCCAATAGAAACAGCTTTGTGACAATCGTTTTGCCGTTCAATTGTTTGGTTCCGGTATAAAAAACAGTCATCATTTTTTTACCGCTAAGGGCATAAAAATCCGCTTTGACAGGAAGAAAATCTTGCTGTTCAACCCAAATCATAATTTTATGATAACTTTGCTTCGCTTCTTTGGCAGTTAATTCAAGAATATAGCAATTTTGAGTGGAAGAGTTCGTCCCGTCGGAATTTAGGCCGGTAATTTCTTCTTCACCATTGATTTTAGCCTGAAAGTCATTGGCATATCTAACTTTCACAACATCGCCGTAAGATATACCACCCATCAGTTTTTGAGAGGGTGTAACATGGATGGGATTCTTGACCTTCGGGATGATAATCCACATATCGTTGCCTTTGATTACGATTTTACGGTCTTTCATATTGGCTGGTTCCAAAAAGACGAGCGAAGTCATCTCCCCGTCATTCACATAACCCTTCATAACCGTGGGAGCTTGGGTCCTGTTTTTATTGTAAGTTTCGACACGGATGGTCATTTCAAAATTATTGGCAATGAAATTATGGGCATCAACCTTTTGGATAATTTCTTCGGCTGTAAGCCCGCTCCCGTTTACCGGCGCGCACAGCAATAAAGTCAGACCCATAACCGTCAAGTACTTCAATAATTTCATTTGTCCTCCTTTTGACAACTCATACAAAATTTATTTAAATCCATCGTAAAGCCTCGGTAATGGAAATTCTCGATGCTCTCCGGGAAGGAAAGATGGAGGCGGCCATCGCCACCAGGGAAAACAACACCATACAAACGATAATTCCCGCTAGAGTCGGATGAAAAAATACGTGCATCAACACCGGCTTTTGAGTTCCATGGATTACTACCGGTAAACCGCCAATCAATTCAGTAAGACCGATCAATAAATAACTAATCAACAGTCCTATCAATCCGCCGATCAATCCTAACAATAAGCTTTCCACGATAAATATCCAAGCAACCTGGCCCCTTTTGGCGCCGAGTGCCCGAATGGTCCCTATTTCACGAAATCTCTCGGAAAGATTCATGTTTACTGTATTGGATATGGTAAAAACGACAATTGCCAATACGATAAAAATAATAATATCAAAAACCACATTATACATTAACTTGAGACTGTGGTAAAACTCAGCTAAACTTTCCCAATTCCGGTATTCAAGATGATATTTTTTAGAAATCCGGGTCAGTGAGGGAACCATTCCTGATGTATCTCCGGTATCTTTTAAGAGGATGACCATCTTTTGCACACTGTTGTCAATCCCTAACAGATTTTGGATCACACTCAACGATGTGACGACTGACAAATTGTCCAATTCTGAATAACCACTGCGGGTAATGCCGACTAGTTTTAAGTCGACGGCATTAATCCCACCGTCCCTCATGTTTCCCATCAAGGTTAAGGTATCTCCGATTTTGACTGAAAGCTTTTTGGCCACCCCGTTGCCAATCATGATCCCATCAGGTTCTTTATTGTTTAAATAGCTTCCCTTTACCAGATAAGAGTTGGAATTCAGTTTCTTTTCATTTTCGGGATTCCCGGCTTCACCGGTAACCACGGTAGATTGAGTAGCGGATGCCAAAATACCGCTGAATGTCATCCGGGCCGTGACCAGCTCAACTTGAGGAATTCTTCCTAATTCTCTCATAATGGGTGCTGTATCCGGTATCAAATACTGGTATGAATCATCATTGCCGTATTTGGAGTAACCAGCCGCATATAGCTGATAATGGCCGATTCCATTATGAATCATTGACTCTTTCAGTTCATTAATATTCCAATTAAAAAAACCATGGGTCAACAGGCAGGCAACCATGCCAATGATGATGGAAGTCATGGTAATCAAAGAGCGCCGGTAATTTTTAATAATATTTCGATAACCGATCTTCAAATAAAACATATCCATCTCCTTTAAATCCGGTGAAGGGCATCAATGATTCGTAACCGGGCAGCCCGGAATGCCGGATAAAATCCAGCCCCTGTCGCTGTCATCAAAAACAGCATCCATAACCAAAGCGCCTGAATAAAATCGGGCCTGAAAAAAGCTATATATCCCCTGGCATGTCCCGGAGGAGGTGGAATGGGAATACCGCCGAGGGCATTAAAAATACCCGCTAAACTGTAACCGATGACAATGCCAAGCAAACCGCCGATGAAGCCGATGAAAAAACTTTCGGAAATAAATATCTTCCCGACTTGGATCCTTGTAGTACCCAGAGAGCGGATTGTCCCAATTTCTTTAATCCTCTCTTGCATTGAAAGATTTAAGGTGTTGATAATCGACATAATAACCACCAATACAATAATCACCATGATCAGCAAATATACTAAATCATAAAAGAGCTTGGGTTGGGAGTACTGTATTCCAGCCAATTGGCTCCAGTCGCGATGCTCCAGTCCTAGTTTCACGCAAATTTTTTCAATATATGGCATCGTCTTTTCCAGACTACCGGTCTTGTCCAACAATAAAATTACACAGCTTACCGAGTTCGGCAAATCCATAAAGGTTTGAATCGTCCGTAGATTGGCCATCAATAACACATCGTTATAGGCTTTAATCTGAGCTTCCACAATCCCGATGATTTCCACATCGAGAGCGTTTACTCCTCCGCCCTTGATGGTCGACATTAAAGTTACCGTGTCCCCAACACCTACATGGAGCTTGCGGGCCAGACCGCTGCCGATAACCACCCCAAATGGTTTATCCTCTCGTAAAAAGGACCCGCTTTGTAACACCGTTAAAGAATTTAATTTTTGCTCCTCCTGGGGAATCCAGGCGCTTCCCATAAAAATCCCACTTTTATCTCCGGATGAAATCATCCCTTGGAAGCCAAGACGGGGCGCAAAGAGTTTAATTCCGGGGACTTTTTTAAACTCCTGAAACACCCTTTGCGAATTCGTTACCAAATATTGATAGCTGTCTTCATTGGAGGCTCCAAGGTAACCTTGGTGATAAATCTGAATATGTCCGATTCCACCATGGATGATGGATTCCCGCAAACCTAAAAGCGTATGGGACATAAAACCCTGAACCAACAAACAGGCGCTTAGCCCAATAGCGATCGAAAGCATCGTTTTTATTGAACGACGAGGATTTTTAAGTAAATTGCGAAATGCTATCTTTATGAAAATAAGCATGTTTCCCTCGTTCCTTATTCTCTAAGCTCACCATCAAGAATGTTAATAACCCGTTTGGCGTATTTGGAAACCATCTCATTATGGGTAGAAAATAAAAAAGTTACCTTATGGTTTGTATTCAGTTCCAATAAAAGGGAAATGATTTTCTCCCCGGTTTTTGAATCAAGGTTTGCTGTGGGCTCATCCGCCAATATAATGTCGGGGTTGGTTACCAGGGCCCTGGCAATCGCCACCCTTTGTCTCTGTCCGCCGGAAAGCTCGTCGGGACGGTGTTTCAAATAATCAATCAAGCCGACGGATTCGATGATTTTCAGCACTCTGTCTCTATCCACTTTTTCGCCCCGAATCATCAGCGGATACTCAACATTTTCATAAACATTTAAAACCGACATCAAGTTAAAACTTTGAAAGATGAAGCCGATATGACGATTGCGAAAGACTGACAATTGACTGTCCTTCATATTTTGAATTTTCTGTCCGTATATTTCAACAGTGCCTTCCGTTGGGTTGTCCAGGCAACCAATGATATGAAGTAAGGTTGACTTTCCGGCTCCCGATGGCCCCATCAGGGATATAAAATCGCCCTTTTCGATAGCCAGGTTAACATTTTGGAGGGCTTTCATCTCAACCTTACCCATTGTATAAATCTTTGAAACATTTTTAACGTGAATTAACATTTTTCTCCTCTTTCAAAACTCTTCCAATTCGGAAACGGTTTCTATTGGTTGTGTTCATCAAGGGTCTTTTGAATAACGAATTTGGCGGCTTTTCGCATCCGGATCGTTTCTTCCTCGGGATTATTATGAACATCCGGAAAAATCGGGTCGAGTAATATTAATTTAATTGTGGCCGGGCACATCACTTTTTTACCCGGGGGCAGGAATTTCCCCGATCCGATGATACAAACCGGCAGTATGGGAAATCCGGTCTTCACTGCCAGAGAAAATGCGCCATTTCGGAAACGGCCCAAACTGCCATCTTTGGAGCGGTGCCCCTCCGGCCAAATAATAATCGAAGTACCCGAATCAAGAACCGCGGCGCACTTCCGGCAAATTATCTCCCAACCGTCGTTGGCGCTGACATACCTTGCCAGGCGCATCAGAATTCCATATACCGGTATTTTGAAAGGCCAGGTTGCAATGAAACAAGCGTCAATAAGCAAGGCGCCAAACAGAAAAGGATCGATCGCCGAGCTATGATTGGCTACCACAATGGCAGGAAATTGAGGGTTTTCTGTACGGGACTCAACCTCAACCGGTGCAAAAAAAGGAATGATTGTAACGAGAATCCATCCGTATACAACAATTCCCCTGCGCAGAGCAGCATCGATTTTTCGTTTAAAAAAAGCGACTGAAGCCAACAAATATAGTGGCAAAAAAATAAAAAATAAGATCGTAACCATCGTAAACATCGACCCATAATAAAAATTGAACAGAAGCTGTTTTATTTTTATGGCCATTGCGGCATTCTCCGAGTGAATAAAATCAAAAATAATGTTGTTCTTTAAGAAACCGGATCGTTTCCTTCACTGCAAGCACGGTGGATTCCCGATCGGTCTTGCTATGAATAATGGAATCATGAAACACAATAATCGCCGGAGATTTTATTTTTTTCTTGATTTGTGCCATTATTTTTTCATAGCATAAACGAGTATCCCAGGTCCGGATATCCCACATGACGGGAATTAAACCCAAATCTTTGATGACTTTGCCGATGATTTGATTTTTATGGCCTATCGGCGGGCAAAAATATCTGGGCTTCACCCCGGTTATATTCTCAATAATAACACTGGTCCGTGTTACTTCTTTCCGAATTCGGTGGTAACCTAAAAAAAGAATGTTCAAGGGATGAGAATAGGTATGATTGGCAATCATGTGATTTTCCCTATGCATTCTTTGAACGATTTCCGGATACATTTCAGCGCTCTTTCCTGTTACGGCAAAGAGAGCCTGAATTCCTTCCGATTTTAAAATATCCAAAATTTGAGGGGTATAAACCGGGTGAGGTCCGTCATCAAACCGGAATAAGATTCCAGACGTATTCGGCCCTTCATGGTGAAGGAAAAATTCCTTGCCCTTCACTGTTTTAAAAAAAAAGTTGGAGCGAACCGAAAACATACCGTATATATAGAGAATCTCCCGGAAGAAAAAAATGATAACCAGACACCAGATGAATAAAAGAAACGAACGGGTGATGAAAAACGTTAAAGCGGCAATTAAAACACTGACGAAAACCGAAATTTTTGTTAGCTGATAAAAAGTGAATGTCATATCGTTGTTTTATCCAATCAACTATTTTACTTTTGGAAATAATTTGGAAATGCCTTTTTCATAAATTTTGCAAAAAAATAAATCGGGTACTTTATACAGCCTTTTCCAGCCAGCATCAAACCAACTGCACCAACAACCCAGCTGATTGCATAGACAATCGATCCATTTACCAATCCGAAAGATAATTGATGCTTCAATCCGGCAATAATCAATGCCAAAATGGGATATCCATAGCCGATGGTAAAAGAACCCATTAACATAAGAATACCAATTCGCATTTTAAGGGGAAGACTCAAAAAACCATCCCGATCAAGCTGTTTAGCTACTTCTTCATTGACCCAATGTTTAAAGTTTTTTGGCAGCATGGACAAATAATAATGTTCCTTTACTAAAATGACTTTTCAAACATAAATTAGTGCGTTCAACAATGCTTACGCCATTTCGTAGTTTCTTCCATTGATACCAACCTTATAATCTATCAAGAGATATTACTTTTATTTAGCGTCCATCTTCCGGATTAAGGGCCTGTAAATCACGCTGTTCTTGATTCTTTGCAGACCATACACTCCAGTACCGGGCTCTTCTAATTTCGATCGTAGAAGCGTTTTTTTGCGCCCACTCCTCAGATTCAGGAGTATTTTCCACTAAAGCAGTATTTGAATCCCATCGCGGAAAGCTCGTGCTTGCCAAATCATGTTGGCGAAGTGGCCGTAATGAATAACGGGCTTGCAAAAAACCCATTCTTGGTGTTACAAGTATGTAATAAGTTTTTCCTGCCGCAACCGTGGCTTTCATAAAATCTGCAGCTTCACCAACAACCATGAAAGTATGTTCCCCCGGGGTTGAATCATAACTAACTTTCGTTCCGCCTTTCGAGAGCCCGATAAACTTATTTTCATCGCTGGATACTTCATAGAGCGAAACAGACTGACCATAATCGTCATAGAGAAATGCCTTGCCGAAAGATGCAGGGAGACGCATAAAAACAATCAAAGCTTGATCAGGCTCAGGTATTAGTGTTTTCTCCGATTCAACCATTAACTCGCCCGTTGCATATGTAATCACTGTAAGAAATATCATGGTCATGGCAACAATGATCGAACGCAATATTTTATTACTCATAAGATCTCACATCCATTTATAGTTTACGCGGTTCAAACTGTTTTTTAGCAGCCAAGAAATCAGGCAAATTCTTGACGATATGCCAAAGCGAATGCCGATGCTGCCATATACGTTTATTGAATTTGCGCAGCCATGCTTTATTCGTATAAAAGCGTTTGACATGTTCATTGTAAAGTTGATCGAGTACCGCCTTGGAACCAATGGTTTTTGGGATAAAAACAAAATTGAGACAATTCATTTGCTCCCAATCTTCCTCCAAAGCGCCTTCTTTCCGGATGGTTCTCCATAAGGGAGCTCCTGGAAATGGAGTAAATTTAGCCATATTCATATCATCAAGCCCCAATGAAATCACAAAATCGCTGGTCCAGCGAATGGATTCTTGGGTTTCACCCGGCAGCCCCATCATAAAAAGGCCTTTGGCCCGAAGACCCGCAGCCTGAATCCGGGCAACCGTATCCCGAACTGCCTCAACCGTTACCCCAGCCTTATGTTTCTTTAAAAGTTCAGGGTCGGCTGATTCGATGCCGAGAGACACCATGAGACACCCGGCGTCTTTCAACATTTTCAGCAGTTTATCCGGTGCAAATCCAACCCGTAGAGCGCAATTAAATCGGATGTCCATTGGATTTTTGGTGAGCATATCACAAAGTTCAACAATGCGCTTTTCATCCGTTGTGAAAAGATCATCGTAGATATTCACATGTCGAATACCAAATTTTTGATGAAGATATTTGAGATGATTGTAGATATATTGCGCAGAATTATAACGAAAACCTTTTTTGAAAACCGAGCGATCACAATATGAACATTGAAATAGGCAACCCCTACTGGTAACCATGGAAGTGCCCGGAAATTCGGCGTAACTGAATAAAGGGAGGTTATACCCTTTCGGAAAACCCTTTAACTTTTCGTAAGCTGGAAAGGGCAAGATATCCAAATCAGGAATCATTTCCCTTGGGGAATTTTCCACGATTTCATTTTGATTCCGCCAAACAAGCCCTTTAATTTCGGCTGGGCTTTTTTCAAGAACCAGTTCTGCGAGGGTTATTTCTCCTTCTCCTTGAATCAAAAAATCTAAAGCGGGATAATCTCTAAGTAAGACCCCTCCCATCGAAGAACAATGGACCCCGCCGCATATCGTAACCACCTTGGGGTTAATCTCTTTCAGGGCGGCTGCCATTCTGGCGGCATCGGGAAATGAGGAAGTGGTGGCTGAAAAACCAATAAAATCTGCATGATAGTCTAAAATTTCATGAATATTGGTTTGAAAATCCAGTGAAGCATAAGGCCCCAAACAATCATGAATGAAAACTTCGTGGCCTTCCTTCAAAAGCCAGGCCGCTATGGAAAGAATTCCATGGGGAACCATCCGGTTTGCCGAAGCAACAATATCTCTACTGCCCTTAAGCCAATTAGAACCTCGGGGGTGAACCAAAACAATTCGCCGTTTCATTGCTAGTCGCCTGCTTTCCAGCTATGGGTATGAGCTTTTCTCAATCAATTTTCATCATATTATTTCATAATGATCACAAAAAATTCCAATTATTAATATATCATTAATCCTCACTAAATTCAACGACCGTTATCTATTTAATGAAATACTACTCTATTTTACAGTGATTAGCGATGGGGTTTATTTTTCAAAATGGAATATAAAAGGCGTTTGGGAAAGATATAGACAATCGTTATAAAAACAAGGACAGTATTGAGAATACTAATTCTAAAATTGTCTTGAAATCCTTTAAAATGACTCACTCGTTCTTCCGGAGCAGGGTAATATACCTGAATTGTCGTAATTTCCACCGGATAATCGCGCCATACCCAACGAACAAGTGATTCTAGTTCAAAATCATATTTTCGGGTAAAAAAATGCATCCGATTCATGGCAGCAACTGTATAAAGCCTGAATCCTGATTGGGTATCCACAAGATCCCGTCCAGTTTCCATTCTGACCCAAAAATTGGAAAATTTTCGGCCGAACAGACTCTTTTTGGGTATATGTTGATCGGTCATATCCCGATTCCCAATAATCAAGATATTTCCCCCTGACTTTACCTTTTCTAAAAGTTTAGGTATTTCAGAGGCCAGATGCTGTCCATCCGAATCGCAGGTTATCGCGTAATCGTATCCCAATTCTTCAGCTTTTTTCAATCCCTTCCGCAAGGCAATCCCTTTGCCCTGATTTTTAGAATAAGAAATAATATGGACTTTGTTTTGGAAACGTTCTAAAATATTTGCAGTATTATCGTTACTTCCGTCATTTACCACAATGATATCAGGGGTATACTCAAGTACTGACAAAATTACTTTTTCGAGTGATTGATCATTGTTATAGGTGGGAATCAATACACAATATTTCATAGTATGAACGACTCTTTCCTTTTCCATCGCCAATTTCTCCTTATCCAACCTTTTGGAAAAAACATCCAAAAACTATTCCCTAAAAATAAAATGGATATTCGTTGTAGGTTTATATTGTAACATTAAATGTTCGCATTTTCAGCCTTTAGTTTTCTTGCATCCAATATTTCGGACAGAATATTTTTATATAATTGCTTAGACAATAAACCTTGTTAATTAAGGAATTCAGCACTTCGCATCTACTTTGTTAAAGGCAGGATTTTGGGGATAAATACCGAATGTTACTATCGAATGAATATTTGCAATAATGTTTATAATTTACCGAATTTAAGTCTTTTGTGGCCACGAAGATGTTTTTTATCTATATTAAATAAATAATGGAGGAATTTGCCAATGAATATTTCATTGAAAAAGAATTCAACTCTCTTGATTGTCTTTTGTATACTAGGGCTGACAACATTATTCACAATCTCACCGATTTACGGTGCAAATACGATTGTGGCAGCTAAAGGGGACACTTTCTATACCCAATTTAGCTTATATTACGAAAAAAATTGCCATCAAACCACCAATTACCGAAAAGGTGTTTTGGTTCCAATCAACACAGCAGTAAAATTCATTAAAATATCCTATAGGAGCATCTTTGTAACACTTCCAAATGGTCAAGAGCTCCAAATCAGAAACATTGAATCATACTCCGGGGAACCCATTGATAAAATCTTCAGCCGCACGTTTGCAACAAATCCCGTCGATCTATCGGTTTTCACTAAAGATGAAAGGGAATCTATTTTACTCGGTGAAGTAACAGAGGGAATGAGAAAGACTGCGGTAATTGTGGCCTTGGGTTATCCTCCTAAACATAAAACCCCAAATTTAGAAATCGATCAGTGGCAATATTGGAGCAATCGTTTTAATACCTTTATTGTGCATTTCGAAAATGGAAAGGTCATCCAGATTCAGGATTAAATCAATATTGGAACCAATTGACTAGTTTTAAAAAACGATTATATTATATAATATAATCGTTTTTTAAATGATTCTCATTTTACAGCTACAACTAAAATTCAACCGGAAAACACAAATCAACAACCTCTCAAAAAGGAACTTTCTAAATGAAATTTTTATTAATCCCCGAAAACAATTCCTTATCTCATATTGCAAAGTGTCTGGCTCTTGCGGATGATTTGAAATCAACCGGACATGAAGTCCATATCGCCATCAGCCGGAAACATTTTGATTTCGTAAATAATTTAGGTATGAGTGCGCACGCGCGCGTCCATATCTTATCGGATATCCAGGAAACGGATGGCGGAGGTTTTCCTTCGTTTAAATGGTTTTCAAATATAAAAACCATCGTTCGCTGTATTCAAGAAGAAATCGATTTAATGAAACAAATTAAACCCGATAGAGTTCTCGGTGTTTTCCGGTTTACACTTCATGCCTCATCACAAATCGCGAAAGTTCCTTATGATTCATTGATCTGTGGCTGTATGATTCCTGATTGTCATGAAACGTTGGGATTTTCTGAAAATGAAAACGGCTCTGAATTTCAAAGGCAATTGATGGATAACTTTTTTAGGTTTGCCGGGAAGAAATTCAGTCTGGCATTGCACGAATTCGGCTTACCCCCTATTGAAGACGTGCGGATGGCTCTAAAGGGAGAACGTACATTTCTATGGGATTTCCCGGAATTTTTGCCCCTCCAAAAAACACCGGATCTTATTCATGTTGGTCCGATATCCTTCGAGCGCTGGCCTTACGACCCGGTTCCACTAGAACCAATTTTAGAGTCCCAAAAACCACTGGCTGTCATCTCATTCGGGACTTGTGTAACGGATAATGCCACTGTTTCCAGAATAGCAAGAATCCTTCTTGAATTAGAATACGAAGTCATTGTGGCGGCCGGTGGACAAAGCGAAATGACAGATTTGGGAAATTTGGACCCGCGGATAAACGTTTTGAATTTTGCTCCCCTGTATCAAATCTTTCCATACACATCCCTATTAATAACCCATGGTGGTCAAATGACTGTTTTTGAAGCGCTTCAAAATGAAACCCCTGTACTGGTAATGCCTCTCCAGCCGGAGCAAGCCCATAATGGCGTATGCCTCGAAAGAATTGGTTGCGGTGCCCGTTTGATACCTTCTACTCATTTTACAGGTGTTCCTGAAGATTATATTCAGGCTTTCAACCAAACGACGGACGAACAAATCAAAGCCAAAATTCACGGACTTATAACAAACAGGAACATCAAAGATAACTTAGCTAAAATAAAAAAAGCCCTTGAACACTATCAAGGAGCAAAAGCTTTGGCCGATTTTCTTAGAGGAGAAAACTTTCGATGAAACTGGGCATCATACTTGTTCATGGCTATAGCGGTTCCATTCAAAATTTGCAACCTCTGGCGGACATGTTGAAACAATATTTCGGACCCGATTCGGTCGACAACCTTTGCCTTCCCGGCCACGAAAGAAGCTTCCAAGAAGAAAAGGTCCCCGAATTTGATGAAGATATTTTTATCAAATCCATATCGGATTCTTTCTATATTTATCAAAATGAAGGTCGCAAAGTAATCGTCATCGGGCATTCTACCGGCGGAAGCTTAGTTCTGGCTGCTCTTCAAAAGTTCGCTCTGATTCCGGATTTGTTGATTTTACTTGCAGTCCCCCGCCAAATTAACAAGAGCTATTTCAAGAGGTGGGAATTACACCAAACCGGCAAAAAAACTGTTTCAATGGTTGACGTAGCCTTAATGGTGAAACTCATTAACAAAGTCGGGCAGATTCGGTTTCGTAATCAATTTCCAACCTTAATCATCCATGGTGAAAACGATCAACTGGTTTTATGGGAGGAAACTCAATCCTGGTCGGAAAATTTCCCAAGAATCCCCCGAACCGTCACTTTCCCTAAAGTTGAACATGATATTTTTCATAGTACCAACGGCCATTTAGTGGCTGATCTGATCCGAAGATCCGTAACGGATATTGCCATCTCAGGTGATCGCGATTCCAAAGCTCTTTATTCTATTGTTAAGGTTGAAACCGGCCTAAAACATTTCTTTGAAGTTGCCCCGCTCTGCCGAACCCATATCACCCTATGCCCAAGCGGTCAACGAGTGCTCGAAAACCAGCCGGAACCAATACCTATTGCAAAAACCGATCCAGTCATCGCTAATATTGAGATTACAACCTGTTGCAATCTCAACTGCCAATTTTGCGCCCGTTCTGAGCTGAACAAAAAGAACAGACATATGTCGTTCCAATCGTTCCGCAATATTCTGGCTTTGCTGCCCAATACGTATAAAATCGTACTGGTCGGTTTAGGGGAGCCTCTGCTACACCCGGAAATTACCGAATTTATAATATATGCAAAATCCCAAGGCCGAAAGGTAGGCATCGTCACCAACGCGATGTTGCTTACTCCGGATGTCTCATTACGACTACTGGAGGCTGGACTGGATTCCATCGCCTTTAGCATTGACGGATACAATGATATCGTTTCATCACAGGTTCGTAAAGGAACCGATTTTAAAAAAGTCATTCAAAACATCAAGGAATTTGTTAAAATAGCTGATTCAACCCCAAGAACTCCATCGTATCCGGTTTCCAAAGCTGTTTTTTCAGCTGTTTCCATTGATACGGTCGCTCATTTCAATGATTTGATTGACTGTATATCGGATCTGGGGGCAGACGTATTGATGTTGTCCGATATTAATTTTAAGGCAAATCTGAAACATACCCTTTGGCAAAACGTTAGTCCGGAAGTTGAAGAAATGGTCCGTAAAGGGGTTTCTTATGCCTTTTCCAAAAATCTACCGGTATTGTCTGTGCATGGTCTTGAAGAGTTCGGCCTTGAAAAACGGTACCAGGATTTCTTGATGATCCCCCCCGCTCAACTCTATCACCGTTCCCCCAGTCATCGATGGTGTTTTTCTCCGTGGCAGACCATTCCTGTCGGTGTGGAAGGAAATATTACTTTATGTGATTGTCAACCGAATTTCATCGTGGGAAATCTCTTGAAAAATACTTTTTCGGAAATTTGGAATGGAGAGGTTTTACAAAAATATCGTACGGAAATGATAAGCCAAAATCCCCCTGAAGCTTGTAAAATATGTCCGCGTTTTTGACCAGGATTTATAAAGGTAAGGTTTCATAATAAAACAGCTCTTTATTCTCCGATACACTATAACATCTAATTTTTTCATCATTAGCTATTTCTTGAATCCTATAAAGACCTTTCGAACTGTCAACTATCGGAAATCTATGGCTGTTCGCACAGATTAACGCTAAAGCTAAATCAAATGCGGCGGCACTGGGATAGAAGCCGCGCAAGAACCCTGGAAAACAGGCCTGGTTTTCCAAGGCATGATTTAAAAATAAAGCAGGAGTTTGACGTTCATGCCAGACTGAATAAATAATTTTTTGGTCCCGGGTTGGGGGCAATGATTGGAGGTACCCGCACTCAACCCGGCCATATTTCGTTGTTTTATCTCTACTGACCAGAAAAGTAGTCCAACCTTCACAATCCGGCAGTAATCCCGAAGTTGAACGGAAATGAGAATCTACATTCATAAAACCATCATCAAAATAAGTAGTGTATTCATCTCCAATACCAACCAATACATAATCCACCGCTCCGCTTTCCAGCCATAACGAAGCCACTAATAATGAATGATATAAAGTATCCATCCCGCAGGTGTGCGATAAGGTAGGCCCCTGAATTCCGTAAGCCAAAGAAAGATAGGTAGCGGAAGTATTAAAAACGGAACCGGAAAAACTAGTCGGAGAAAGCTGGTTATCGCCAAAATCGATTAAATCATCAAAGGCTTGGAGTCCTGAAATGATGGGACCATAAACCGACCCTTGAATAATCCCGACCGCTTTTCCCGTTAAATTGAAACCGGAATCTTTGACGGCTTTGCCAGCGGACAAAAGGGATATCTTGGAAAAATGACTCATCCGCCTGAGTAATTGCTGGGTAATATTAAAATCCGCCGGAATATCAATCGGAAGACTGTGGCCATTGGGCAAACATCTTGGATCGATTGGGTTGCTGTTTTCGAATAATTCTTTTAGATTATCTTGATCTCCAAGTCTGGAGACCATTCCCAACCCGTTTACTGATAGATTCATGAGGGTCTCCTTATCACAATCACCGAATTCACTCCGCCGAAAGCCAATGAAGATGAACAGGCATATTGTCCTAAGACTTCTTTGATTCCATGATGCGGTACAATACCGCACTCTTCATCAAAATCTTGATAATCCGGCACTCCCGGTATTTTCTGATCCATTAAAAATTGCATTGAAAATACTGCTTCTAAACCGCCCGCCGCTCCCAAGGCATGCCCGGTGTATGCTTTGGTTGCAGTTATAGGTACCTCCTTGCCGAAAATTTCGGCAATCGTTTTGCCTTCGACCTTGTCATTTTCAGTTGTTCCCGTACCATGCGTGTTGATAAAAGCAATATCCTCCGGCTGGACCTTCGCCTCGCCCATGGCGTTTAAAAAAGCTTTTCTTAGTCCTCGCCCCGATGGTTCCGGGGCTGTTATGTGATATGAATCGGCAACCGTGGAATATCCTTCAATAGACCCCAGGGGTTGAACACCCCGTTTTTCAGCAGAAACTCGGCTCTCTAAAACGCAGACTCCAGCCCCTTCACCTAAATTCAAACCTTTTCTGCTTCTTGAAAATGGTTTGCAAGGTTCTTCGGAGGTGTTCATTAAGGAGATAAAACCAAGATATACCATTCTGACGATTTCGTCACACCCCCCGGCCAGGGCAATATCACATTCGCCTTTTTCAATCATTTTGGAAGCGAGGCCAATGGCATCCGTTCCGGATGCGCAGGCGTTGGATAAGGTCATTGCCGGACCGGAAAGATTAAATTCTTTGAGGATTTGATGAGCGATGCTGCCGTGAAGCAAAACTTCCGAAATATAGGAAGGATCGCCTGATCTTTCAGCGCGGCACTTCCGGTAATAGTCTTCTTTATTAAAAAAGCAACCCGCCGTGGAACCCAGAAATACACCTACCCTGTACTGACACAGAGAATTTTGGTCTAGACCCGCTTGTGCCAGCGCCTCGATAATGGCAACTTTGGCAAAATGAAAACTTAAATCGTTCACTTGCTGTTCAAAACCATATATCTCGAAAATAGGATATTGTTTTTCTAAATTATAGCCAATCCTTCGTGGAGGCTTGGGATTTCGCTTGCCGCTGTATATCTGTTGCATCGTCTCCGGTAGATTCCGCCCGGCTCCGCTCATACATCCCAGTCCTGTAATATAAGTTTGACTGCACACGTTACTTTTTCCTTAATTCGTTTTCAACAAAATCAATCAAGGTTTTCATCGACACAAAAACCTTTTTCGCCTGTTCACTATCGGCTATGGTAATTCCCATATGTTTTTTCAAAATCACAACGATTTCAACTGCATCAAGTGAATCCAATCCTAAGCCTTCACCAAACAGGGGCATGTCATCGGTGATTTCTTCCGGTTTCAGTTTCAAGTTCAATTCCTTACATAAAAGCTCCTTAAGCTTTGTAGCAGTATCCATAGTTTCTCTCCTTGCAATAAATTTTTATGATACGCTCATTATTGAATGTGAATAATGATTGGTTTAATAACAAAGTAATGTTATAAATTAGATTCCAAATCCAAAAAGTCCTCTCTGTACGGAGTTGAAATTGAAACTAAACCGCATATCTTTGAAAAATTGGAGCTGTCCCAAAAGTAAATTTTAACGCTCAAGAAATACAATATATTGGAGTCGACATATTCAATGAAGTCGCGCGCACGCGATATATATTGTATTTCTTATTGATTTTGAATTGCTTTTTAGACAGCCTCTTTTAAAACATACGACTATTCTTTAAGTCATCTAAAAAACTTTCCGATTTTTCAAGCCATGCTTTGGCTGCTGTTTCATCCTGGGTAACTGCGGATTGAGCCCATTGTTTACAATAATTACATAAGTTGGGGTTGTTTTCTCCGGACTTAGCAGCATAAAAATCATTACAAACCATATGGTCACAGTTATAGTCGTGAATAAACTTTTCAACAAAACCATCTAATTTTTGATTATCAACAAAAGGTACAGGAAGATTAAAGCCATCAGCATATTTTCTCATGATTTTTGCATTATAGGAACCGGTAATAATTCCAAAAATTAAAGCCTTTAAGTCGTAATGCTTAATATTTGACGTTATTCCCAGATTGAGAATATCCATTAAATTACCCCGATAAGAGTGCAACGCATAGGCTTTGACCACCCGTTTTAAAAACTCAGTGGTTTTGGTCCGGTCTACCAGTTTGATTGAAAAATTATCATTTCCGGTTTTCTCTGATAATGCTTCATAATATTTTACATCTTCGGGCCGAACCCAGCTTGAAGAGAGTAATTTCCCGGGATCTTTGATTTTTTCGGTATTACAGCGAATGACGTTATAATCGATATACAACTGGTTAAATCTTTGTTTTTTATCACTGGAATGGGCCAACCCGGTTGCATGATAAATTGAGAATGGACAATCATGCAGACAAAAATTGTTGCCGATAATTCTAAGCCCGATCCCTGACTTTTTCGTATACCGTAACATTTCTTCCAGCAATGTAAAATTACGATTGGTCTGATGCTGCAAGGTTATCTCATCAGCGCCGAGTTCTTCCCAATATTTAATTTGTTGGATTGTAGAGACGTATGCAAAGTGGCCGATGGTAATTTTTAAATGAGGAAATTGCTGCTTAATCATTTCACAGAGATAGGGCGAATTAATGGTTAAGATATCAACTTCTGCATTTGAAAGTTCGCCGAGAAATTTCAGAATTTCATGATGTTCTTTGCGAACAAATTCCCTGTTGCCAAGACATATTGGATTGAATAAATAATTAAACTTTAAATGGTTTTTATGACATAATTGGATATAATCTTTAAGCTCATTTTTTGAAACCTTGGGTAAATTAATTGAAGATCGACCGCCGCCGATGATGTCTTTTTTTAATTTACCGAAAACCGATGAAAACGCATTATCTTGGTTGAATTTAGCAATTTCGCCAATAAGCTCCGGGTCAAAATTGGTCGCTATGGTATATTTCATTCGAAAATTCCGGGCGCTTTCCCCCATCTAAATCCCTCCTTTGAAACCACTAAGACTCTTTAATTCTCAAATCTTCCAAAAATCAAAAAAATTAAACCATAGGTAAGGATGTTCCTTGACATGATTTTCCAATGCAGTAGAATATAATTCCAGCATCTTTTGGATCTTTTGATCCTTACTCAAACTTTCATCCGCTAAAACTTCTGTTGAAATATCCTTCCAACTATAGCGGATGGTATGCCTATCCTCTTTGGCAGTAAATAAGGCAATTATGGATGCACCTGTCGCCACGGCAAGTTGTTCCGCAATCATTGGAAATTTAGCGGGAGAACCTAAGAAGGAAACGCTCTTGGTACGCCACTCCTCGGCTCGATCTCCGGTAACTCCTACAACCTCTCCCCGTAATAAAGCGTTGGTCGCTTCAATCATTCCTCCATAACTATCACTCACGTTAATCAGGTTAAATTGAGCCCCTTCACCACTTTTCCTGACATCATAAAAACTTTTTCTTTTGTTCTTATCAAAATTCTTATCCACTAAAACATTCATCTTTCTCTGAAACCTTATCGATCCGGCCATTGAAACTTCCCAAAAACCCACATGGGATAGTAAAAATATCACCGGTTTTTTTCTCAGGAGATCTAAGATTTCAGGTTCCCGGTCAAACCTTAATTTAATTTTGGATTCTCCCACAAAGCCGAAATATAACTGATCAACCAGTGCTTGTCCAAAAACAAAGATATACTTAAAAAGACGAAAATACCTTTTCATCAAAATATCTTCAGGAAATCTTCTTTGTAAATACGGTTTGGCAGATTGATAAACACTAGGTCTGAAAATAACATAATAGGGTATCAATAATACCAATATTCCGTAGGCTCCACCTAAACCAATATGCCGTAAAATAAAAAGAAAGATGGAATATCCTAACTTGTTTCCATAGCTTTTATTATTGGTACCTTTATTTCCATTCATATTGTTTGGGGTGTCATTTGTGCCTTGTTTCATGACTGCTTCCTTTTCAATAGTAAATCCCAAAGCGAGCCTCTGATTCCTGAGTTATGCATAAAACGATTTCTTTCTGCCACACCGGCCCAAGGGAAAATCCAATTTCGCTTTTCTTTAAAGGTTTCCGTAAGATACTGATTTAACCACTGAACATCTATATCCGGTGAATGATAATATACTTCTTGATTAAATAGCCCACTCTCATCCTGAATCAATCCTGTCTGTTTAGCAAGTTCACAAATTCCGGTATCGGGAAATACACGCACTCCCATTCCACCGAATACCACGCAAAAATCAAGTTCTGAAAGATTTTTTATTCCTTCACGGACTGTCTTTCCGCTTTCTCCCGGGCCACCGAAAATAATGAAATGAGATCCCGGAATATCATACTCGGCAAATAAATTGTTGGCCTTCCGGACATCATCCCAATAAAAATTTTTGCCCATTCCACTCAAAGTAGCGTCACTGGAACAATCCGTACCCCATTCAACCGAATGCAGGCCGGTCCGTTTCATCAACTCGATTTCATCCCGGTGAAATTCGGCCGGTCTTAGATAACATGTCCAAGGAACCGAAATTTCCCGACTGGCCATTTCCTCCATAATTCGCAGATACTCGTTGTTGATATCATTAAATACCGAATCCGTAAAAAAAACAAAATCGGCCCCATGTTTTTCTTGAAGATAAACAATCTCATCGACGACAGCTTTCGGCTCTCTAAAAATATACCGATTGCCTTCTAAGTTAGGATAGGAACAATACAGACATTGATGGGGGCAACCTCTCTTGGTAGTGATATTCAGCATACCGCCTTTGTTTAAATAAAAATCGGATAACCGGTTTTCACGGGTCAAAAAATGACGGTTTTCCCCCGAGTAATCAACCTCTCCATCTAGGATTGAACTTTGAGGCGGCATTTTCCGCTCCAACTGATGAATCAATTTTGGCAAACTGACCTCTCCCGGTCCGGTGATTCCATAGTCGGCGCCTAAAAACTGCAAAAATCGGACAGGAAAGATTGTATAGGCAGATCCTCCCAAAATAAGAGGGGCGCTGGATCTTTGTTTTATCCTTTCAGCTAGTGATTTGTATTGAAATAAAAAAGACTGGGGTTCGTTGAAATTCACATTATCGACATTCCGCATGGAGAGAGCAATATAATCGGGCTTAAATTCAATGAGTGCCAAATCTAGGACATCGGTTCCATCCACCATTAAATCGATGAATTTCACCTCAATTCCTGAGCTTTGGGCAGCAGCGGCAACGATATTGGCTCCAAGGGGATACACCGGATAGGGATCATCCATTAGATTCGTAGCAACCATTAATAATTTGGCCATCGTCACCCCTCAAACAATTCAGAAAAATTGAATTCTTGATTAAAAGAAAAAACTCCTTTGGATTTACCAGTCATCTCCATCGATAATACTGCAAAAGCCGCGCCTTTAGGAAACTTTTCATGATGGCTTATATTTTGGGACGCCTCAACCCACCCTACCAAGACACGCTCACATTGTTTGGAAACTAGTAATGAAAGTGCGGCCGGTATCCCAGTGATACCAGGCCTCTCATGGTCATTTCCTACACAAAAAGTTGGACCGGAGAATTTAAAAAATACCGTAATTTCGCCTAAGGCAACATTGGGAAGAGTATAGGAAAAGAGATTTGGGCTGGAGAATTCCCCCTTGGATTCCCGGGCGGATTCAAAAAAAGCCAAATCATCATCATACACACCACTGGAGCTTCCAAGGATGATTCCAATACTCTTTTTTTCTTTATCCCGGATCCCCTCAAGCATATCGGCGTCTTTTAAAGCAAGTACTGCCGCAGCAAAACAGACTTTTGTATAAACATCAAACCGGCCAAATCGTCCCGGCAATTCGGGAATGTATTTCTCCAACTCGGGGTATTGGAACCTCACATCCGAATTGGAAAACTGTGGCCTGGAACCACAAAAACCATTCCCAAAGGCGGAAATCCATCCCGACCCTAAAAGATAGAATTTCTCTTGGCCTATCATGATAAATGCTCCATTAGAATTGCGGCGTTAATTCCACCAAATCCTGAATTGCTCGTCAGAATTGTCCGACCCGGAAATATTGTTTTTTCTAATACAACATTCGGAGATTCCGGAAGACCACATCCCACTGTGGGGGGTAACATGCCCTCCAGCAAACATTTTTGACATATTGCAATCTCGATTCCACCTGCAGCCCCTAAAGTATGACCAATGGATCCTTTGACACCAAAAATCGACGGTTCTTTTTCTCCAAAAACGGAACGAGCAGCCAATAATTCCATGGTATCATTATACCGAGTTCCAGTCGCGTGAGCGCAAAAAGCTTCCACACTTAAAGGAGATTGTCCTGCCATTTCTATAGCTTGAGAAATTGCTTTTGCAAGACCGGCTCCATCTTTAGAGGGGCCGGTGATATGGGTTGCATCATTGGTTATCCCAAAGCCGGATATCCGGATATCCGAATTCCGCTTTGCCGATAAAAAAAGAGCTACCGCGCCGTCTCCTAAAGATAACCCGTTCCTTTGCGTATCAAACGGCATACATACCTCAGCCGTCATAGCTTTTAACGCAGCAAAACCATAATACACAAACCTGCTGACTATATCAGCGCCGACTACTAAAATATTATCATATTTCCCCTCTGCAATATACTGTGCTGCAAGGGCACAACCGATTGTTGATGAAGCACAGGCAGCATTAATTTCCATTCCCCCATTTTTTAAGCCCAAAATCTCAGTCACCCAAGCACGTAAATCATAGGCAGACAAGTAAGATGGTTTTGGGATTTCATTATAGCGACTTTCTACCCACTCGGCATTATTTTTAATTCCAGTCCAAATTACGAAAGTGTCCTCCGGCAATTTGGGGAAATCTGCCAGACTTTGCTCCATCAAATATTGAGTAAAATTAGCTTGAGTATTCACTAAATCTCTTTGGTAGAGGGACAACCCTGTTTCCGGTAACAAGGAGTTTTCAAAATATGCTTTTTTTATAATACTGGACTGATGGTTAAGAAGCGATTGCCAGGTTTGTTCCAGCGTACCCAATCCGGTAATTACTGATGAATGATTTAAATAAACTTCTCTCAGCATTCACTTTAGGCTCCATTCATCCCATTTTTGATAAAACGCTTCCGCAAATTCCGGTTTTAAAATCATGGGATTACCGGTTAAGTCAGTATAAACCTGAACTGTATAACCTCTAGCCGATAAGGTGCCATTTTCGGCAAAAATTTGGTAACTGAAATTCATTTTAGCTGCTTCCGTCCAATGACAAACAGCTTGAATCCGAATAAGTTCATCATAGCGAAGCGGGTATAAATGATCAACATGCTGCTGGACAATAGGCATTGCAAAGCCATGCTCAGCCATATCATAATAACTAAACCCGAATTTACGGCCCCACTCGTTGCGTCCCTGCTCAAAATAACTAACATACCGTCCATGCCACACAATCCGTAAAGGATCAACTTCATCGAATTGCACTCTGCGAAAACACTCCGCTATCAACGGTGTTTTCTCATCCGGCGGAAAATAACTATCATATCTTCGATGCATGCTCATAGTTTTCTTCTCTTTCTTTATTCATGCGAACTGCAAGGTATACAACTACCGTTAAACCGTGAAATTTCTTTTTCAGCTCTTTCCTTTACAACAGTTGTAAATGTATATCTCCCGTCATTATTTGGGGTTATTTTTATTTCACAAGTAATGGTTTGATCCGGAAGAACCATACCGCTGATTTTCATTTTCTTAATTGATTTTAAGAAAATAGTTTTCCCAAGGAGTATTCCCAAACCGACAGCAGCGATTTCCAACAAAACAACGCCGGGCAAAATTAGATTTTCCGGAAAATGGCCGTCAAAAGGTTCAAAATCTTTAGGACAGGCTATGGAAAAAGATATTTGTCCGTCTTCAATACGAACTTTCTGAATATAGGAATAAAGCTTCCTTTGCATATTGGAAACCAGGTATAAAGGCAAATTCCGATTATCAAAACTCTTTTCGCTTATTCCGGAAGAAACCTGCACAGGATTAATGGAACCGCTTAATTCGGCTACATTCTCTGTTTGATACAATTTTGTGACGAGTTCGGCGATTTTTCTTCCGTCCCGTTCGATAATGCCTTGGACAAAGCTTACTTGAGAAACCTCTTCAGTCACAAAGCCACGCAAAGTCAGCATATCACCGAGGTAAACCGGATCAAAAAATTCGGCGTCCTGCAGGCCAACAAACAAACCTTTCCGAACTAGCTGCCCTTCTTCTTGCCTTGCCTGATATCCCAAAACAGCTGCAATCAATTGATTAATATATTCGACAAGTACGGCATTGGATAATTGCTGGCGGTCGTTAAGAAAAATATTATCTTCCGTAATAGCCGCTCTAGACTCACTACCATTTTTTTGGGCTTGAATCAATGTTTGCGCAAAACCCATTTTCCCTTTTTGCGGTATCAAATCTGCAATAGAGCATGATAAAGTCAAATCTTCACCTTCATTTATGACATTGATAATATCAAACTTTTCACGGCGCCCCATGGTAACAATATCATCAACATCCAAGTGGTTGTCAATCCAAATAACATACTAGTTTCTTCCGTGGAAAAGGATTTTCCTTCTGCATATCAAAAAATATTTGCTTCCAAATAATCTTCTTGCAACCAATCTAGCATTTGCGGCTTGCACAAAGATACGCTCCCATAAAAGAAGCTGGTGAGCTTCAAAGCCTACCACCAGCAGTTTCTTCAATATTCTTTCTCGCTAGCATCCAAAAAATAAACCTCGCGGGTCCACTATAGCTAATTTAGGTTAATCCTTTGCAAATGCCAAAATATTATGTTTTGTCCATCGCATCCCGTCCAAAGCCGAAAAACAATGTTTTTTTCGCATTAAACTTTATTCTCTTAGGTTTTTATTGTACCAAATTTTGCTTCAAATTGCAATTCTAAGGATTTTATCATTCTCGATGCTTTCCTCAAATCCCGTTTCATTAATAATTTTTTGCCACAATCATCTAAATTTAATCCCCATATCACTTACCATCGTAACTTTATTGTTTACCGTATCATGAAAGGGAAAAACTTCTCCAAAGAGAATAAATATGTTCGATACTTTTTTTATTTTAGTTCAAAGGAGAAAAACGATGGAATTGGGATTAAAAAATAAAGTAGCCTTAATTACCGGCAGCGCCAGAGGACTTGGCCGTGCCATCGCCGAAAGGCTGGCTGTAGAAAAAGCCAATGTTGTAATTACAGATATCAATGAAACAATGGCTCTTTCTACAGCTGAGGAAATTGCCCAAAAATATCACGTTGAAACATTGGCATTGAAACATGACGTAGCTTCCGACGAATCAACCAAAGGGGTTGTAAAAGCGATTACCAATCGTTTCTCCCGTATCGACATTTTGGTCAATAATGCCGGAATTACCCGGGATGCCCGTCTGATGATGATGAAACAAGACGATTGGGAGCTGGTATTAAAAGTCAATTTAACCGGAGCCTTTGTTTGTACGAAATTAGTATCCAAACAAATGTTGAAACAAAATTCCGGCAGTATAGTCAACATTGCCAGTGTATCCGGCCTTATGGGGAATATCGGACAAGCCAATTACTCGGCATCCAAAGCAGGTTTGATTGGTCTTACCAAAACAACCGCCCGGGAACTTGCTGAACGTGGGATCACTGTCAATGCTGTAGCACCCGGATTCATTCAATCGGATATGACTCATGGATTGTCAGAAGAAGCAACCCAAAAACTTCTGGCCCAAGTCCCTATGAATCGCTCCGGTAAACCCGAAGATGTAGCCGGTGTAGTATTATTCCTCGTTTCTGATTTGGCAAAATATGTGACGGGACAAGTTATCAATGTCGATGGCGGCATGGTCATGGGTTAGTTAATCTACCGAACAATCGGGCAATAAAATTCTTATCATGGGAGGAAGGCGTATCGATGATCGCCCGTTCCTGGCACGGAATCGTACCACGTGAAAAAGCTTATGAATTTCGGGAATATTTACTTCAAACGGGAGTTGCCGAAACCAGAGCCATTCCCGGCAATCTGGGAGCTTACATCCATAGTCAAACCCAAGATGAATGGGAACATTTTTTCATGATTTCATACTGGGAGAACTTTGAGGCTATCTACAGATTCGCCGGACCCCAACCTCAAATCGCAGTCTGCTATCCGGAGGATGCAAAGTATAGTCTTATTTCCGACCCCATCGTCCTTCATCAACAAGTACTTTCGGTTCCGGACCAATTTCCGGTTTTGGAAAGCTGATTGTCTCAACTACAGGGATTCAAACCCTCGGCTTTAGCCGAAAGCTTGAGCTGAACAAATTACCTTCGGGTTTGAATCCTAGCCGACTTGCAGTCGGCCAAAGAACTCACCGGCTTCAGCCGGTGGTGGTTGAGTTCGGGTCGAATATATTTTTCCAACGGCAATTTAACTTGACGGATGCCCACCGTCACTAAGCGGGCTATTTCCAAGGCTCCTTCCTGCCGAAGGTGGGTATTATCCCGGGAGCCGTTCGGATAATTGGAGAACTCTCCAGGTTTAAGATTCATAAAGAACAGGTTGGACTTTTCGGGTCCAACCCGCTCTATCAAAATACGGGTCTGTTCGGTGAGATCAATGACCGGAACTTGTTCCAAGACAGCAAGTTCCAGCATTGCCTTGGGGTAATCGCCATGGGTCGACATTATTTTGCCATTTTGACCAAATTGGCAACGATGAATGGGAGTTAACAAAACTGGAACAGCTTGTTTGTTCCGTGCACTCTGGATATATTGAGTCAAATACACCTTAAAAGTGGTACAGGCTTCGGTATACCGGGCAGGATCTTCTTTCTTTTCATCATTATGACCGAATTGAATGAATAAATAATCTCCCGGTGTAATTTGACTCTCAATTTTTTCTAAAGCACCTTCGTTAATGAAACTCATAGAACTTCGACCGGAGATAGCTTCATTTTTTATAATGACCTGATCCGTAAAGAATCGACCCAGCACTTGTCCCCATCCGGTCCGCGGAGTCCGGGCTGCTTCATAGTTGCATGCGGTAGAATCCCCAGCTATATATATGGAAATTTTATCTTCAAATGTTTGGACACTGTTTAACATCATGGGGCCCCATAATCATACTTGATATTGAATGATTTATAGAAAGAGGTACGAGTTGAATCGCAAAAGAATTCACCTTGATACTTATTCATTATAACACTCTCTCGTCATTATTAAATCATGCTAACGATCAGAAATAAACAATAATCTCCTTAAAACGCATCATAATGAAGAAATTTTGTCAAAAATGTAAAATAGAGTAGGTGATGGATGATGCATGATGATGACCTAAAATGATTCCTTGATTTTTTTGCCTGTTTCTTCCTGTACTCGGAAAAGTACGGTAACTGCAGGAAACCGGATAAATGTTACGAAATTAGGGATAAGTCAAATTAGAGAGGTGGTTCCGATGCAGAAAAGATTCCTGAATGCAGTGATTGGAATCATATTATCCCTAAGCATTACCACTCCTTGTTTCGCAACCGATGATATAATCCGGCGCGATTCCGCGGTCGGCTGGCAATTCTCCAATATCGCAAGCGGCTTCAGTTTAAAAATTCCTTATCAAAAGGACTATTATATCCAACCGGTCTTTTCAGTCGCTATGTCTCAAAAAGACACTTCAACAACTGGAAATTATGCAATCGGACTTCGGGGTATTTTTAATTTGGAAAAGCGGCAAAATTTCTTGCCCTATATCGGTGCCTCTCTGGGTTATTCCAAAAATTTCAAAGACGGGGCTGACTCAAGTTCCAATAACAGCCGTTTTGGATATCAAGGCTTTTTTGGGGTAGAATATCAAAAATACCTGGTACGTCCGGCCTTTGAAATTGGTATTGGAGCGTCAGAGCATTCCGATGGCAGTTTTCAAGCAGGAGTAATTTGTAATCTATCCATTCTATATTACTTTTAAAATTTATTGGTAACCGCAACAAACTCGATTTTTTCCATTGTTTTTGGCATAATAAAGTGATTTATCAACAAAGTCCAGCAATGTAAAACGGTCACAGGCTTGATCAGGAAGTGTTCCCACACCAATGGAGATGGTAACCGGACATTTTAAAATTCCGGATGGTATCGTTAAAACAACCTGCCGAATTCTTTCACCAATCTGAAGAGCTAATTTATTATGGGTATCCCTTAAAATGATTGCAAATTCCTCTCCTCCGTAACGAGCAAAAATATCATGGTCACGAACAACTTCTGAGATGGCTGCGGTCAAAACTTTCAATAACTGGTCTCCTGCCGGATGACCATACGTATCATTGTATTTTTTGAAATTATCGATATCCATTAATATCAATGACAAAGGCTGTTCCTGTTCCAATGCCCGATCGACAAGCCACTCAATTTGTTCATTAAAATAACGGCGGTTATAAAGTCCGGTCAACCCGTCTGTATCCGCTTTGCGCTTTTCTGTCGTAATGGTCAAGATGTTTTGAATCGCCATGCTCGCTTGGTTGGTGATACTCGTCAATATTTGTGTTTCCTGTTCACCCAATACCCGGCTGTTCTCGCTGCTGACTATAAGCATTCCAAGTACTTCTCCACTGATTATGAGTGGAAAAGCAAATAAGGATTCGATAGGAATTCCGCTAAAAATCCGCACTAACTCAGGATGTTTTCGAATATTGGTGCACAATAAAGGTTCTTTAAAGATGATAATCGGGGCTAACGTAAGACTTTGCTTATTAAAAGGATTTTGGCTATATTGATCAATCCAGGTTTCGTCCCAACCTTCCGTATCATATATTTTTAAAACTTCTCCGTCAAACAACAGCAAGGCAATCATTCGAGCAATACTGGTTTGACGGATTGTCTTCGTAATCTGATTGAAAATTTCATCCAAGTCGGAACTGGCTGTCACTTCTTGAGAAAAAATATTTAAACGTTGTAAATCAATATTCCATCGGGTTAAAGTTTTTGATAGTTCTTCTTTTACAGAATATGTTTGCTTGAATAAATAACCGCCGATGAGGCCTGTCAAATAGAGATAAGAAATCCTTATGCCCAAGGGCTCGGCCATGTCCCAAACTAAAGTGCCGGAAAAAAAGGCCGTGGTAATCATAATAGCTGACATTATTGTACAACAGAGTAGAATTCCAATATAATGGTAACACATAATTGATAATATCACCGGAATAAACAGAAATGGATAAAGATTGCTGATAACTCCCCCGGTTCTCATAATCATATAACTTGTAACAACCAAATCCATCAATAAAATTATATAGCGAAAAGACTGTGTGGTAAGACGTTTCAAAGGAGGCACTACCAAACAAAACAGGTTGAAGACTAAATAAATACCTGCAATGATATAATCCCCTTGATTGCCACGGAATCCAAGAGCGCCCAATATTAGACAAGCATTAATAAAAGCCAACTGATTTCTAATTTCGGCCAAAGCAATACTGAATGTTTTATCTTTGCTCCGTTTGAGTTTTACTTCCGCTCCCACGAAATTTTCTCCTATTCTTTTCTTACCTTATTCATCCTTTGAAATATTTCATTGACCAAACCAACAGAAGTTATCGATCGATGGCAATTTAAAAATGCAACCCCAAAGAATAAACTTACAGTTATCATTTTACGGTTGATACCCTATGATAACATATTTTTATTCAAAAAGCGCTCCCAAGGGGAGCGCTCGATAAATCAAAATGTAAAAATATATTGGTAAAGCTCTGCTCCCTGATCATCGATTCTTTTCTCGAGAACTTACTTTTAAAAGATATGGACGGAATCCAATCATTGCAGTATAATTTGCCAATATCAGTAACTCTTCCTCATCCACCATCCGTTCAGTCAATTTTTTAAAGACGCGTCTGGGACTATAATCAACACTTAAAGGAAAATCCGGAGGATTAGCATATTTTACCCGCAAAGCCATATCACCAGCCCTAGTACCACTGGCAGCAATCTCTTTAATTTCTCTTACCTTCCATAGATTTTCTAATGCTACGTCCCATATCCATGATACATCCGTGCCGTCTGCAATCAAATCATTGAGCAAAAATAAAATTCGTTTTGGCCCGTGGGCTTGATTTAATAATTGAATAATATGATTAAAGCCAACTGGATTTTTTACCAAAAACAAATAAATGGAATGACCTCGAAAACAAAAATGCTCGCTCCGCCCATAACTTGATTTTATTTTGCTTAAAAGCGGCGTAATCTCCTCCAAATCAATGCCAATTGATAAACAGACTGATATAGCGGCCAAAACATTCTGAATGTTAAAAACCCCGGGCAATTGAAGATTAACATTTATCCTACGATTTTCAAACACCATTTTAAAATGGCTGCCACTTAAAAAATCAGTTTGAATATCTTCAGCCCAAAAATTGAGATCGGGAGCGTCCAGAGTTTCCAATCCCGTCGCGGTATCTTGCTCTACCAACAAACCATCATCCATTGAATTGTCGGTTTGACGGACCCCAAAATAAAAACGTTTATCAGGCTGAACCACCCAACCAATTCGGGCAACATTAGGGTCGTTCCCGTTGAGGATGACTTTACAATCATTTCCTATATTACGGACGATTTCCATAATTCGATTTACATTGGAATCAACTTCACCATACCTGTCTAATTGATCGCGAGAAAAATTGGTCACTACTAGAATCTTCGGTTTAAATAATTCAAAGGATTTAATTAACACTGCTTCATCAATTTCAAAAATGGCATAATCCGCCATATATTCTTCATTGGGTTTTGTATCAGTAAGCAATAAGCTAGTTACAATACCTGATATCAGATTAGCTCCGCAGGAATTGGTACAAACCCGATAACCTAATTCTTGCATCAGTTCAACCAAAACTTTCGTTGTAGTGGTCTTGCCATTGGTGCCTGTAATCATAATCCATCCCTTTTTAAAGCGAGGAACTTGAGCGGCAAGGATACCCGGGAAAACTCGCATTGCTATTTTCCCGGGAATATTGCTCCCTTGGCCAAAGTTAAAGTATCTTGAAAGATTATATACCAGACGCACAATGAAGGTAGCAGATATCAAAATAAATAATTTCTTTTTTAATTTCATAATCTTTTACCTTTTAAAAAAGAACGTTTCCCCACACGTTTTATTACATAGTCGCGTGTTTGATTTTCCAATATATCTTCTAAAGGCGTTAAATCCGCTTTACCGTACTTGCGTTTTAGTGCCAGGGAAATTAAATAATCAGCGAAACCAGGGTTTTTAGGCAATAACGGTCCATGCAAATAACAGCCGAAACAATTCAAATACCGGGCGCCTTCGGATTTATCTTCTCCATTATTTCCAAAACCTTTAACAACTTTAGCCAGAGAAGTACAGCGACTTCCTAAAAAGGTTCGCCCCGAATGGTTTTCAAAACCCACCAATAACATTTTGGGCCCCGCTTCCAGTATTGCTTCTGCAATCATATTCCCAATGGCTCTCATATTACCTCCTTCAGTCCTCATATCAAGGATTGAAAGGCCCTTTAAAATGGGTCCTTGAAGCGGACGGTAATACTCCCCTAACAATTGATATCCTCCGCACACATTAAGCATCACCAAACCATCTTCAATAGCAGCTTTTAAGTTTTCTGCTTTGGTGGTTAACAGATCTTCACCAATCTTGAATTGCTCTTTATCCTGTCCACCGCCAAAAAAAGCCAAATCATAACCACTAAAACTAGTAATATCACCAATTCCTATTTCTGTTATCCGTAAGTTAATTCCACGCCAACGACATCGTTCTACTAATGTTTGAACATTCCCCCGATCTCCGTATAAATTCATGAGCGTTGGATAGAAATATGCTAACTTTAAATCCATTTTTAATCCCCATAAACTCCGTTTTTGAATTAAAAACATTTAGTTAATATTCGCCAGAAACAGGTAAACCCCTTTTTAAATATATGAGATTTTATAGTGACTCTTATGTTTTAATGAGCTAAAACTATCAAGTTTACTTTTTAAATATTTCCCATAAATCATTAGGCTGATTCGGTTTTTATTATTACTCAACTTAATGAATTTATTAAAAGAAAAAAGGCCCAAAGGCCTTTAATGATTACTAACAATGTTTTTTTCGTCGTCCGTGTTTTCTTTTTCGAACCATGCGATGGGGACATTGATCCCATGGTATAACAACATAAAAAGGCATCGGAGCCATTCCCTGCTGAACAGGACACGGCATTGGCGCCGGAAACGGCGGAAACGGCATCGGCATCATCGGTTGTTCAATGGGTGCAATAGGTCTTGGAGCCGGCATAGGGCAAGGCGGTTGAATCGGTCGTATCGGCATGACCGGTGCCGGCATTGGAGAAGGCCGTTGGATCGGAAACGGCATCGGGCAAGGTCGTGGGGCGGTTGGAACTTCCAATACCGGTCCCGGTAAACATATCACTTGTCCCGGGTAAATCAAATTGGGGTCGGGAATTTGGGGGTTGGCAGCGATCAACGCCGTAAGTGAAATATTATTGGCACGAGCGATTTCAAATAATGTATCTCCGGGCTTGACAGTATACAAGGTACCATTAAAACAAGGGCCGGGGGCTGGTATTATTGGTAAAACAGGCGTCGGCATAGGCATAGGCATTGGTGTTGGCATAGGCATTGGCATTGGAGATGGCGCCGGCACAGAAGGAATCGCGGCTGGCACTGGCACACAGATTTCCTGTCCCGGAAAAATCAAATTCGGATCAGAAATCTGCGGATTGGCAGCAATTAGTGCATCCAAGGTAATCCCAAAACGACGTGCTATTTCAAACATTGTATCACCACTGACAACACGGTAAGTATGGTTTCCTCCGCATGATGGCAGCGGTCCGCCAATAGGAATACAAAGCACTTGGCCTGGGTAAATCGTGTTAGGATCGGCTATTTGGGGATTGGCATTGATGAGTTCCTGCAAGGAAATATTATTACGCTTGGCAATAAAGAACATAGTATCGCCGGGTTTAACTGTATAGAGTTGATCGTTTTGACAAACCGGGTTCATCGGTCCCGGTTGGAAACCGGCGTTATTTTCCATTATTTGATCGGACATTAATGTACCTCCTCGTAAACCAGGTATTTTCCTACTAAGTAACATATTCCCGGGTCCGAGGTTTGGGCATTAGGATTAAGGCATAATTAAATAATCTTATTTAACTTATATATAAGCCTCCAAGTGTTAAAATTATAAACTGCGGCTCGATTTATTGTTTATAATTTGAAACAAAATGAATGGACAGAAATAAGGAGATAAAAGGGTCTATTTTGAAGGATTTTATATTCTTACAGAAGGTAAAGAAGCAATTGGAGCAAAGAAAATCTCTAAAAAAGAGAGTACTCCAAGGATTCCATCCCTTAAGAGGTACCTAATTCGGTCTTGGTTACAAAAACCATTAACTCTGCTTGATCGTATTTATCGATATGTTCAAAATCAATTGCTATACCTTGCTTAATTGGGTTTCCGATTAGTTCATCCCTTATGATTCGGCCGCTCAGATGGGTTGGTCGGCTATTCTTTGGTAAATCAAATTCAAATTGTAATATCGAACCTTCTTTAATAATAATTTGGGGCTCAATAATAGCAAATAAGCCACAGGCTGACAGATTCACCACTTTGCCACTATATACTTTATCTCCAACAAAATAACGAAAAGGCAAATCCACATCAACCCGATGATATCTACGAAATGAAGTATAATCAATTGCCATTGGTTTAGCCAGTACGAGAGATTGATCATCCCGTAGTTTCTGCTCAATAATATAAGTGGCAAATTGCCGTTTTTCTCCTTCTTCGGTAAGGTACCAAACCGTAAGTTCGGAGCCTTTATTTATCAGTACGACAAAATCCTTTTCGGAAAACTCAAGATATAACTTATCTTCTTTCATGCCTTTTATAATATTTTTGATTAGAACTTGGCATTCTTTAATTTGTCCGATTTGATCTGAAAACTGAATATTAATTGTGTTGCCGAGTTTAAAAACATCCTCTACTCTGATTAGCATGATTCCCACCTATTCGTGTCTGTATATACTCGGTCTTCCTAACCAACTTTATATCTTCCTGGTGAATCTGACATTTTAACGGATAAGTTATCGATGTACAAGTCCCACATCTCGGTTTCCCTTGAGACTTAAGACATATATGCCATACACACTATCTGGCTAACCATCCGCCATCTACGGCAATGGTGTAACCATTAATATAATTCGAAGCGTTGGAGGCAAGGAAAACCGTTGCACCCCGAATATCATCTGTTGTTCCCCACCGTCCATTGGGTATCCTTGTCAGTATCTCTGCATTACGGCGTTCGTCACTTCGCAGCCAGGAGGTGTTTTCGGTTGCAATATAACCAGGAGCTATGGCATTGATATTAATGTTATGTTTACCCCATTCATTAGCCAAGATACGGGTGATTCCCGTTACACCGCTTTTCCCGGTCGTAAACGGCGAAATTTGGAAACCTCCATGAAATGCATGAATCGATGTAATGTTGATGATTTTACCACCTGTACCTTGTTTAATAAATTGTCTTGCTACGGCTTGGGATAAAAAAAAGACGGTTTTTACATTCAAATTCATTACATCGTCCCAATCTTTCTCGGTAACCTCCAATGCATCCGTCTTATGGAGAATTCCAGCACTATTAACCAAAATATCAATTCTCCCTAAATTACGTAATACTTGATGCAATATCCCCTGGATGGGTTCAATACTCATTAGATTAGCAACCACCGACACAAAATGACGGCCTATTTTCTCAACCCGTGTTCTGGTTTGCGGCATCTCTTGACTATCAACTCCAACAATATCGGCACCTGCTTCTGCAAGACCAGCACATATTCCTTGCCCCAACCCGGTACCGGCTCCGGTGACAAGAGCTACTTTTCCGTTAAGCTTAAACTCATCCAATATCATGCTTACCCTCCGCATTAAAAGATGCAGGTGTCATAGTCAAAAAAATGAAATAGGAAGTCAACCTTTTCAAATCAATTTTATTTCTCTAAAAGCATGGAAAATCCTGCATATCTGAGAAATAAATTTATCAAAGTCTTGTTATGTCGAGTCTGGATGTACCCAAACCTTTCAATATACTAAAATTACTGCCATTATAACCAAAGGATGCTTACCGGTATTCTCTACAGCGTGTCCTACCCCTCCGCCCGTTACCAACGCATCACCAATAGTAATTTCTTTCCATTCGTCCCCATCTTTGACCCGGCCCTGTCCAGAAATAAAATAAAAAATTTCTTCCTCCTGCTCATGCTGGTGATACCCAATTGAGCCACCAACTGGAATTGTGATTTCGGCAAACAGTCTGGTCTTGCCTTTCAATTCACCCTGTTGAAAAAGGTTTCTGATCTGGATCTCACCAATCCCGCCTCGCATCTTCTCACGCAATTCTATAAGCATTTCATCTTTCTTCCTTAACACAACAACCCCTCCTCTTCCAAATAAGCATATCGATTTTCTACTAAGTATAAAACTTCCATGGTGAAATTGGCATTGAGGTTTATATTTCCCCCTACGCCAAAAAACTAAAAAACTGCCTGAAAAGCCATTTTAACGGATACATATCTAACCAAAACAGATATTTTATCAGTTTAAAATAGCTTTTCGACAGTTTAGCTTAACCATACATTTTTGATCCTGCAGCTAGATTATTTCTTTTTCACACTTGATTTCAATTGATTCCAAAAACCTTTCCCGCTATTACTTTTTTCATCTCTCGGAGCTGTTTGAGCTTGCTCCATGAGTTCAGAAATCTGACCCACAGTTAAAATCTTATAGGCCTCATCCTTGGTAGCTTCCTGTAGTACAGGATTTTCAACCACTTTTTTCGGTTCAAGACCGTGCTTGACTTCTGGGAAACTACTTGGCTGTCTATGTACAGGAGCAACATTTGTAGCTGGCGCCGGGCGCTGCTCACCGAAACTACGTCTGGACGCAGGTAAAGGATTGGAACGATCCCATTCAACCAAATCGTCCCCAAAATTTGTAGAAACGCGCCGATTTACCCTATTCACGATTTCCGGACTCATCTCCTGAATCTTGTTGCGCATTTCCTGTAAACGTCCCATTGGAACTTCCAACCCTGCAAGCAATAAATGCAATACCATCTTTCGTTGCAAATTTTTATCAATGTATAAACCTCTAAATAAGGTCGGAGTATTCGTTAGTGTCTGACATTCCTGATACAATAATTCAACAGATTCGGCATTCACCCGGTGGTTTTCCGGGACAACCAAAAGCGCTGCCACACGAGTGCTTTCTCCCTGAAAACTATTTTCGGATAAAATACGAACGATTTCCTGACGGCATAAAGTAGCAAGCTTGGTTGGATCATTACTTTCCGGAATTTCTAGTTCTATACGTAAAGGAAGAAAACACCCCGGTGTATTCATTAACCGGAAGAAATCTTCACGGTCAAAAACAAACATACTGGATGGCCGATTTGGAATTTGATTTACTTCATCCAGCGTATTGACAATGGTTTCATTAGCCATCGGCCAAAATCCAAGCACCTGACGGTTACCAAATTTAACTCTTAAAAGCTCATTATCAATTAGATAAAGAGGCGTTGGGCTGACATCGGTCAGAATGTCCAAACCCTTAAGAGCATTTTTATGTTCTTCCAAAGATTCACTGCCAAGAGGAATTGTGGTCAAACAACCTGTCGTTATCCCAACCTGACGAGCAAGCTCAATAACATCAGCTACAACCCCGGTGCCGGTTCCTCCCCCTAAGCAAGCAACGACAAAAATAAAATCGACATCATGATAAAAATAATCCTGGATGGCTTTTTTTACCTTTTCCGCATCTCCACGAATTGCTTCTTGACCGACTCTCGGGTCTTTTCCGGCCCCCAAACGGGAACCGATGCAGATACGATATTCATTCGGAATCATCGTCAAAGCGGATAAATCCACCGGAGAAGTATTGACGGCCAATACTTTATAACCTTTTTGAGCAAACAAATCTGCTATTTTACCGCCACCTTGCCCACAACCGATAAACCCGAACTTAATTCCCTTATCTTTCATAATCAAGATACCTCCGTAAACTTGTATACTTAGAGAATACTTTTGACCCAGATTCTTAGTCGCGCTTGCAAGACTAACCTACTGGCAAGCCATAATCCAAAACGGCCGGCCCGACTCATTTACATTCTTTGATATACCCTGATGGACCGGAGTAAATAACTACTTAAAAATTTTATCAACCAAATTTTCAGCTTATCTACAAGCCTAGCTACTTAAAATCCTAAGCTAATACCCTCCCGGCAAAAGTTTTCCAGTCGTGGTGGGTGGCTAATCCAAAATAAAATATTTTTCCCATTTAGAATTTGACTAAATTCGACAAAATCCTTTTTTTAAAGAGTTTCTTCGTAAAAAATATTCATCGAACTTCAAGCGGATATATGAAATTTGCAACACAATATACTATTTCATTAAACCGCAAAAAACAAAGAAAAGAATGACTTCCCAAAATAAAAGCAACAGGACCAATAATTAATCCTGTTGCTTTTAACCTTTTTAAGCTTGTAAACGTTTCTCTAAAGCGTTAAGCTCATCCGTTAGCTCTTTGGGCAGTTTATCACCAAATTTTTTATAGTGTTCACGAATTGAAGCGATTTCCTTAATCCATTCTTCCTTATTGACTTTCAACAATTCTTTCATATCTGCTTCGCTAACATCCAAACCGCCTCGGTCAATTGCATCCTCGGTCGGCATATAACCAATCGATGTCTCAATCGCTTTACCTTCACCGGAAACCCTCTCGAAGATCCATTTTAAAACCCGGCTATTCTCACCATAACCTGGCCATAACCATTTTCCATCAACCGTTTTACGGAACCAGTTGACATAGAAAATCTCCGGCAGTTTCGCTGCATCCGCTTGAGTCCCAATTTTGAGCCAATGCTTAAAGTAATCACCCATATTATACCCGCAGAATGGTAACATTGCAAACGGGTCACGCCTTACCTGCCCAATATTGGCCGATATTGCCGCTGCCGTAATCTCGGAGCCTACGATGGAGCCTAAAAAAACGCCATGGGCCCAACTAAAACTTTGATGAACGAGTGGAATCGTACTTGGACGGCGACCGCCGAAAAGAATCGCTGAAATCGGCACTCCTTTTGGATCTTCCCACTCCGGAGCAATTGCCGGGCATTGATGAGCCGGAGCGGTAAATCTGGCATTAGGATGAGCCGCCGGATCTTTACTGCCCGGATCCCAGTCATTACCTTTCCAATCAACCAAATGTCCGGGTGCCTCTTTACCAATGCCTTCCCACCAAACATCTCCATCATCCGTCAAGGCAACATTGGTGAAAATGGTATCCTTTTGAATGGTTTTCATGGCGTTGAAATTTGAATCTTCCGAAGTTCCAGGAGCCACACCGAAAAATCCGGCTTCAGGATTGATTGCATATAACCGGCCATCCGGGCCAAATTTCATCCAGCAAATGTCATCCCCTATGGTTTCAACTTTCCAGCCGGGAACGGTGGGTACCAGCATAGCCAAATTTGTTTTTCCACAAGCGCTTGGGAAGGCGGCTGCTACATATTTTTTCTCACCCTTTGGATTGGTGATCCCTAAAATCAACATATGCTCAGCAAGCCATCCCTCATCATGGGCCAACACCGAGGCAATCCGGAGTGCAAAACATTTTTTCCCGAGCAATGCATTCCCGCCGTATCCGGAACCATAGGACCAAATCATCCGTTCTTCCGGAAAATGACTGATATATTTCTGTTCAATCGGGGCGCAAGGCCAAGCTACATCTTGCTGTCCTTCTGCAAGCGGAGCTCCGATCGAATGCATACAGGGCACAAATTCCCCATCACCTAATGTATCAAGTACTTTTTGGCCTATCCGGGTCATAATCCTCATATTGATAACTACATAGGAACTATCGGTAAGTTCAACACCAATTTTGGAAATCGGCGAACCAATCGGACCCATCGAGAAAGGAATTACATACATAGTACGTCCTTTCATACAGCCACGATAAAGATCCGTCATTGTTTTTTTAAGTTCAACCGGATCGATCCAATTATTGGTAGGTCCAGCATCTTCTTGCTTTTGTGAAGCAATATAGGTACGATCCTCCACCCTCGCTACGTCAGAAGGATGACTACGAAATAAATAACTACCAGGGCGTTTATCCTTTGCTAAAGGGAGCGCAGTCCCCGATTTCACCATCTCTTGTAATAATCGATCATTTTCTTCCTGGGACCCATCACACCAATAGATTTGGTCCGGCTGACATAGATCGGCCATTTCTTGGACCCATTTTTGCAATGCCTTATTCATCAAATTCCTCCTTATTCTGATTCGTTGTATAGTCAAAGCGCTTGAGAATCATTGCGACGAATATTATTTTCCATTCTATTACATAAATCCCTGCATGTCAATTCATGTCCCCTGTGTATACAGTACACTTTTCCATCGTTATCTTTTTTTAATAATCCCTTGAAAAAGTCATAATCGACTCATATCTAAATTCAAGTAGGATATTTTTGCCGATTGGCCGGATATAACCTTTTTATCGAAACCCTTTTGTTAAGTCGCTCTTAGGATATACTATAACGAAAATTTAATTCTAAAGGAAATAAAATGTTTCCCAACAATAACCGCCTTTTTCGATATTTGGTGCTTTTCATTGTTTTCTTGGCAGCCGGGTGTAATCTGGTTTTTTCAAACACATCCAACCTACATCCCGATGAAGCTTATTTTTGGGTTTGGTCCCGTTATTTAAGTCCCGGTTATTTTGATAACTCTCCCATGGTGGCGTATATTATTCGTGTGTTTACCACTTTTGGTCAAACTGAGTTTTGGATCCGCTTCCCGTCTTTTTTAGGTTGGCTTTTTTTCCTCGGAGTCGTCTATTTTTGGACTCAAAAAATTTACCAAAATAAAAAAACAGCATACTTAGGAGTTTTGATTACCGTCTTTGTTCCACTGATCGCCACTGGAAGTCACATGATGACCACCGATATTCCCATGGTTATTTGGACCTCTCTCACCTGGTACTTCTCATATATAGCCGTGGAAGAAGAAAAACATTATGCCTGGTATATCGTAGGTATACTGCTGGGCCTATCTTTGCTTGCAAAATTACAGTCGGCTCTCATACTCATTGCAGTATGTTTAATGCTCCTGATTCGGCCTTCAAAAAGATTTTGGTTTACGCGGAAAGAGCCTTATTGGGCGGTTTTAATCGGGATAACAATTTTTACTCCGGTTTTATACTGGAATTCCCTACATCAATGGGCAATGTTTAAGTTCTCTATTCAACATGGAATTCACCGGACATTTATGTTTCAGAAGTTATTGGAGTTTTTAGGGGGTCAATTATTGGTGTTCTCTTTCCTTTTTATAGCACTTTTCTACTATACAACAAAAAATTTGCTACACTGGAAAGATCTCGCCACCCAAGATACTTTTTTGATCGGCTGTTTTCTTCCTATTTTTGGATTCTTTTCCCTGACAAGTTTAACGTATACTGCCTTAGCGAACTGGCCGGCAGTAGCCTATTTGCCAGCTATTGTATTTTTAGCAGGACAACTCAATAAAACCTGGCAAAAATTTCAGTTTAAGCAGCGTAAACTCATGGCTTTTTTTCTAGGCTGCTCTTTTTTGATTAGCCTATTGGCTTTGACAATAGCCCGATATCCCGGTTTGTTGATCAACAATCTTCAAATCCATTTACCTGAATCAATGATAGCAGCAAATAATAACTTTTTCGGTTGGGACAAGATTGCTCAAAAAATCGATGCCCTCTCGATTCAAAAATTTCCCTTCCGGAAAAATCCGATACCTGTGTTTTGCGATGGTTCTTATCAAACTGCTTCGGAATTAGAATTTTACTTAAAAACTCCGGTAAAAGTGTTTACGACTCGCGAGGCACGTCATAGCCAATTTGATTATTGGTTAATGGAGGAAATTGAAAATTATCAGCATCAGGCAGGACTTCTAGTCTTATCAAACCCCTTACCGAGGAGCGCTGGCCTTTATTTTGGAAAAATCAAAAGGATAAAGCAAGTCTCTGTCACTCGTTTTGGCAGACAAATCCGTAAATTTGATGTATATTATTTTAGCAAACTGAATGCCTCCGCATTATATAAAACAGCCCTGCATAAACCGCTTGGTTATCCAGGGACTTACTCTAATAAATCAGGTAATTAATTTGTCTGTTTTCTTTAATGTACTTTAAGAATCAGAATAAAAGTTTACCTGCTTCATAATGGTAACAGTTTAGCTCAATAAAAAAGTCTCAATTTGGGATTGAGTCTTTTTTAGAAACTCCCGGGATTCCTCCCAAATATTCAACTTCAAAATCTGGTTTAAGTTAAAAAACTGTACCTGTCTTCCTTCTGGTCGGATCGTTACGGTTTTTAGGTAGCGCATCAAATATAGATTTGTCTCAATCCTATGCTTTTGCTTTCCCCGGTACCAATAATAATGAAAAACACCTAAATCAAGTACAGTTTCGGCAATAACACCGGCTTCTTCCATAACTTCACGAGAAGCAGTCATTTCTGGCGTCTCGCCCGCTTCCACATGCCCGGCTGGAAAAATCCAGCGGTTTTGTTTCGAATTGCTCGTAACCATTAGGTATTCATATTGAGCGTTGTTTGGACGGAAAACAATTCCACCGGCACGCTTTTCTATCAAATCTTTCATCCTTTCCGGGACCGTTTCAATCATCAAAACATTATCTTCTGCCGTCTTGCCCATATATTAAGCAATAAGCCTACCGCGATCAAGTTGGCAATCATCGAGCTACCGCCGGAAGTTATAAAGGGTAGAGGAATCCCGGTAATTGGCATAATTCCCATGTTCATGCCGATATTCTCCAAAATATGAAACAGAAACATAGCGACAATTCCAACTCCAATAATGCTCCCGGTCTTATCCCGCGCCTGATATGAAATACGAATACCCCGCCAAACCAATGTAAAAAACAAGCATAAAACCCCGAAACCACCTACAAATCCTAATTCCTCACACAACACCGCAAAAATAAAATCCGTATGATTTTCGGGTAAATATCCTAACCTTCCTTGGGTTCCCCGAAAAAGTCCTTTGCCAAAAAACTGGCCGGAGCCCACTGCGATCACTGCTTGGCGAACATTCCAACCGCTCCCCCGCGGGTCCCGTTCCGGATTAATGAAACTTGTAAGTCGATTGACCTGATATTGTTTGATAGGTAACGGCATATTAAAAAAATGATGTCCCAAAAACATGGCAGTGAGCCCCACAACCCCAATGAGCACTAACACCGTCAGCTTCCATCCGGGTGCCCCTGCCGTATACATCATCAAAAAAGTTATAAAAATAAAAACCAGTGCGGTCCCTAAATCCGGCTGCAACAAAATTAACAACAAAGGAAGCCCTACATGTAAAAAAGGAAAAATAAAATTGTAAAACGAACTCAGGCTTTCTTTTTCCGATAAATATTTACCTAAAGTTATGATTAATATTACTTTGGCAAATTCAGAGGGTTGAACCCCGAACAACCAACTTTGTGCACCATTACCACTTCTACCCAGTGGCGTTAACACTAGGGCCAGCATGACAAGATTTAAACCGTATAAAAATTGTGACAAACGATCGGAAACCCGGTAATCAAAAAACAATAAAAGCACCATAGCCAGTATCCCGATGACGACGGCGATAGCCTGTTTTTTGACAAACGAAAACGGATCACCGTGATTTAAGGCTATTTTGGCATGAGTGGCGCTGTAAATCATAATCAAACCGAGAATGACTAATATTCCGACCACTGCGATCAATGCAAAATCCAAATTTTTAAAATGCCGGCGATCCAATGTAGAACCTCCTCTAGCAATGAGAAAAATACCATCATTGTCAACAATAAAAAACCTTTATAAAACATCGAAGCTTAAAGGGACCCTGTATTTTGTTGCCTCAAGTATAATACAGATATTTATTGGAGTCTAGCGGGAAATAACCCCTTGGGCACGCGCTCCGGCCTTATTCGACTTCCATCAACCAACGCCAAAGTTAACCGGCTCCCACTAAAAATAAATTGTCACCAATATCCGCCAGGATAAAACTATCAAACCAACACCTTTTGGGCGGGTTATGCGACTTTATGATATTAGGTATATTACTTTTACCTATCTTCGTATCCGTTTCACAGGGATACTGGCAGTAAGGGCAGCCGAAAGCTCACTGGAACTTAAATTAACCTCCATCGCCTCTTCGTCAATATCCATATATTTGGAGATGACTTGAATCAGATCTTCTTTGAGAGCTTCCATTAAACCCGGTGACACACCAGCCCGGTCAGAAACCAAGACCAAACGTAAACGTTCTACTGCCATATCTTTACTTGAGGTATCATCTTTAAAGAGTCTCCCCATCAGATCCATGCTTAACCCTTCTTTCAAACCGAAATATTCAAGCGAGTTTATTTCTTGCCAAAACGTTGCTTGAGTTTATCCATCCAGTTGAGATCAAAGTCAAGCGACATAAAAGGTACTTCTTCCCCGACAATTCTCCCTACAATATTGCGAAAGGCCTGACCGGCTTTGGAGATTCCGTCCAGTATTGCCGGCTCACCCCGGTTGGTGGATGTAATGATTGTTTCATCGTCCGGGACAATCCCCAGTAAACAAATTGCAAGAATATCATTGACATCGCCGATATCCATCATATCCCCTTTTCGTACCATATCAGGACGTAACCGATTGATAATTAAACGAGGATCCGCAATATCTCTGGCCTGTAAAAGTCCGATAATTCGATCGGCATCCCGTACCGCCGATACATCGGGAGTGGTTACAACAATGGCCTGATCAGCTCCTGCAACTGCATTTTTAAAGCCCTGTTCAATACCAGCCGGGCAATCAATTAAAACATAATCGTATTCTTTACGGAGTTCTTCACAAATCTCTATCATTTGTTCAGGTTTAACAGCATCTTTTTCTTTGGTTTGAGCAGCCGGCAAAAGATATAAATTTTCAAAACGTTTGTCCTTAATTAAAGCCTGCCTGATTTTACAAGTTTTTTCCGCTACATTCACCAAATCAAAGACGATCCGGTTTTCCAAGCCCATGACCACGTCAAGATTGCGTAAACCGATATCTGCATCAATCAATACTGTTTTATAGCCACGGTTGGCTAAACCAGCACCAATATTAGCACAAGTGGTGGTTTTACCAACCCCCCCTTTGCCAGATGTTATCACAATAACCATTCCCGACATTCACAAACCCCCTCGAATTTTTAACGGTTAAACAGTTATTCAAAAAAACTAGCCCATTTCCATCATAACTGTCAACCAGGAACTGACATTTTTCTACAATCATCAAAACGGAAACTAAAAAATCAGAAATTATTCAATAACTGACACGTTCAACCAAAATCATCCCGTCCTTGATTCTGGCGATTTCCGGCCCAAGATATTTGGTTTTAGAACTGGATTCCGAATCCCGGGTAATGACTCCGGCGATCCGGATTTGAACCGGACGCAATTGAAAAGCGACAATCTTGGCTGTTTCATCCCCTTCAGCCCCTGCATGTGCCGTTCCACGAAGTCTTCCCAAAACAATAATGTCTCCGCTGGCAATCACTTCGGCTCCGGGATTTACATCGCCCATAATGACCAAATTGCCCCCAAACGAGATCCGCTGACCAGAACGGACCGTTTTTCTGACGGTAATTGTGGATTCAAACTGGTCAGGCTCTTCAGCTTTTTCATTATTCTTTACTTCTTCTGCAAAACGCGGATTTAAACCAAATTCTTGAACCGTTTCCTTTAAAGCAAGACGCTCTTTTTCGGCAATCAAGCGTTTACCCAGTTCAATAATGATGTGGGCTCCTTTAAAAAAGTCATGAGACTGCTCAAGACGGGTCCGGATATCCTGCATATATCCTTCCAAGGACCCAGCCTCAGGAATTACTAATGTTAAACCAGTTTTATACCCCTTAAAAACAATACTTTCAGATAAACCTTCCATTTTACCGGATACTTCCGGATTCGGCATTTCAGCCATTATAAATCGCTCCGTATTTTCAATATGAATCCAATGTTGGGCCTTAATCTTTTCCAAGTTTATCTTCGCTACCTAAAAAAAAAATCCTCCTTGCATAGGAGGAAGTTTCGCAAGTAAAAATATAATTTCCCAAATCAATCCGAAGCCCGAGGAGAAGTTTTAGTACCGGAGCCATTCTCAATTGGACTCCCTGAAGCGGGAGTACCATTAACAACCGGAGCCACTGTGATCGGGGTAGGGGATGGAATCCCGTTATCAGGAACTGACGGTGTTGGGTTCTCAGGATTTGGCGCAGTGGGTTCAGTTACAACAGGTTTATCCAGGTTAAAATAAGCCTCTAAAACCTTTCTGGCTATCGGAGCCGTTAGGCTACCTGAACCCCCCTGCTCGACAAAGACAACCACCACGATTTCGGGTTTATTGGCAGGCGCATAACAAGCAAAAACGCCGGAATTATCGTAAGGCGGTTTTTGGGCTGTACCCGTTTTACCGGCGATTGGATATTTATCAAGCGGAAAGCCTTGAAACGCCGAGGAGGCCGTACCCCCATCACCGATAACCTCGGTTAAGCCCTGTTGAACAACGGAACGTATGGTAGGAGACAATTGCAAATCAACCATCAATTGGGGATTAAACTTGGTAACTAATTCGCCTGAGGGCGCGGTAATCTTTGAAACCAGGTGTGGCCGATATATTTTCCCGTCGTTAGCAATTGCCGCATAGACTTCAGCTAACTGAAGCGGCGTTACGGTAAGATAGGTCTGTCCGATTCCAAACATCATGGTTTCCAAAGGATACCAAGTTTTCTCTTTCGTATTTTTACGTTTCCACTCCGGATCCGGTACAAGGCCGGACGCTTCTCCCGGATAAAGGTTGAGCCCGGTGGGTTTCCCAAGACCGAAAAAACGCGCATATTTTGCCAATGTGTCTGCGCCGATGCGCCGACTTAACTCAGCCATTACAATATTGCAAGAATTTTTCAAACCGTCAATAACGCTTTCATTACCATGGGAACGAGGCCCGGAAATATTATCCACAATCCAACACTTAAATTTTTTGCCCCAAACCGGATCATAACCGGTACAAATAAAACGATCTTTCGTGGTAACCTTATTTTCCATTAAGGCTGCCATCACGGTAATGGGTTTAAATGTGGAACCAGGCGCAAATTCTCCTTGAATTGTCCGGTTGGTCAAAGGGTGTAAAGGATTACGGTATATTTTATCGGCGACTTCCTGGGGCATCACTCCCACAAAAGCGTTAGGATCAAATCCCGGTTTGCTAACCATCGCCAGGATATTCCCATTACGGGGATCAAGGGCCAGAACTGCCCCGGATTTGGCATTTTTCCACTTAGAGAATTTCTGAAGCCAAGCCATGTGATCATCCATTGCTTTTTCAGCTGCGGCCTGAACTTTTAAATCAATCGTTAGATGCATATTATTGCCGGGCATTGGCTCTCTGTTTTCCAGTAAACGCAAAGGACGCCCGTGAATATCCACTTCGAAATTTTTCCCGCCGCTCACGCCACGAAGATACTCTTCATATGTACGCTCAAGACCGGTTTTTCCGATATTATCCCCCAAACGATAACCTTTGCCTTTTTCGTCCGTTAACTCCCGATCATTAATCTCCCGGATATAACCAAAAAGATGACACGCTAAATCCTTAAATGGATAAGACCTCACCGGGACCTCTTCCACTTCAACACCGGGTAAATTAAATTTTTCTTCCAGTAATTTAATAACCGTCGCCGGAGCGACATCTTTGCTAATGGTAATATACTGATAAGGAGTTCGCTGTATTCTAGGATTGGGTTTTAATTTAGCGCGGAGGTCCGCCTCGGATATTTTCAAAATTCGACTGAGAAAAGTGATAACTTCCGGCTTATCTTTAATGTCTTCCGGTACAACGGATAAATTATGGGAAATACGGCTGTTAACCAAAATATTGTTTTTCCGGTCATAAAAAATTCCCCGGGGGGCGTCGATCCGAATGACCCGGGTCTGATTTTGTTTCGATTTAACCATGATTGTGGCGCCTTCCATGATCTGAAGAACCCACAACCGAATTAGAAGGAAAGCAAAGATAACAACGATAACTCCACCTAAATACTTAAACTTAGTTTCTAAATTTCTCAACACTGCGTCTTTCACAGCCAAGCCTCCGTTAACCAAGCTTTGCTACACAAAGCTTATGCTCTTTCATCCATCCAACGTTCCATCTTTAAAACCAAATAATAAATAAACGGGGCAAACAAGGCATTGTAAAAAGCCAGCGGCAATATGGTGGATAAAAAAGTGCTCAAAAAATTATAGTTGACATGAAAAGCCATATAAAAAAAAATATTAAACGATTCAAAAACCAAGGTTGCTCCAAAAACAGCCATTGCCGGAACTAAAATATTATCTTTGAAGATGTTTTTTTCCATCAAACCGGCACAAAATCCAAGCGCCATTTTTGAAAGAGCTTGAACACCAATAATATGCCCGGATAGCAAGTCCAAGAAAAGTCCGGAAACAATTCCAAAAAAGAGTCCTTTATCGGGCCCCCGCAATAATCCTACCGATACTACCATAATCAAAATCAAATCGGGGGTGACTTGCCCCGGTAAATGCATCGCAGGAAGCCAAGTCCCTTGAATAACAACCGCCAATATTACGGCGATACTAAGGATTAACGGGCGCATTTTTTGAGCCTCCGGAATTATCTGGATTATCTGGAAAATCCCGTTTGCTTTTCATCACATAAACCATCTCAAGATTACCCAGATGCACCACAGGTTTTAATGAAGCCTTGCTGACCATTTTATTCGATACTTTGTTCACATACACGACTCTGCCAATCGGTAATCCCCGTGGAAAAATTTCGCTGGTTTCTGCTGTTACAATTAGATCGTTCTGTTTTAAATCCATAAAATAACTATCGATCGCTGGTTGAACCGTACACTCTCCCCGGTATTGACCTCCGCCTTGGATAATGACTAAATTCCGAGTACGGGCTACCATGCCTCCCACAAAATTTCCCTCGCGCGGATCGGTAATTAAGATAACCTCGGCAGTCCGGTAGCGTACTTCACCAATTCTTCCAACCACCCCTTGAGGAGTAATAACTGCCATATTCTTTTTTAATTGGCAATCTTCACCTCTATTGATGGTAATCGTTTGATTCCAGTTACTGGGGTTTACCGCGATAATTTCAGCGCTGATCAGTTCATTGGGCTGATTGGATTGAAAATGTAAAGCCCGCCGTAAACGATCATTTTCCGCTTTGAGTGAATTCAAACCAAGCTGGCGAATTTTCAAATGGTCGATTTCCCGATGAAGTCGATCATTCTCGGATTTTAATTGAGATAACTGGGTTATAGTTTTCCAGCTATTGTTAACAATACTACCGAAATAGTTAAAAGTACTTTCAATAGGTACCATGGCTGTATTGAAAAAGTATTCAACTTTTCCTTCGCTGACCCGTGGGTGTGATGTAACGTACATCACCCATGTGACCACTAAGAATAGTAATGCAATAAAGAGAAATCGCTTATTTACAAATAATTGAAACAAAAGTAGGTCACCCTTTTAAGCCATCTTTTTATTTGAAAGAACTACCTTCTTTAAATCATGATAATTACGCTCAAGAGCCAGCCCGGTTCCTCTAGCCACACATGTCAAGGGATCCTCTGCAACCTGTACCGCCATACCAGTTTCTTCGGCCAGCAGTCGATCGATCCCCCGCAATAAAGAACCGCCCCCCGCCATTACCAACCCTTTGTCGAGAATATCGGCGGCTAATTCCGGTGGAGTCCGTTCCAAAGTCATTTTAACAGCTTCGATAATCCCGGAAATCGGCTCAGCAAGAGCTTCCTGTATTTCATGACTGGTAATATTGATCGTTTTCGGAAGCCCGGTTAAGAGGTCACGACCTCTGACTTCCTGACGGATCTCTTTTCCATCCGGATAAGCGGAACCAATCTCTTTTTTAATATCTTCGGCCGTACGTTCACCGATCATTAAATTATAACTGCGTTTGATGAAATGTACAATAGCTTCATTCATTTCATCTCCGGCGATTCGCAGCGACCGGCTTGATACAATCCCGCCAAGGGAAATCACTGCAACTTCAGTTGTTCCGCCTCCGATATCAACTATCAGATTCCCCGTCGGCTCCTCAATACTCATACCGGCTCCAATTGCGGCCGCCATAGGTTCTTCAATCAAATAAACTTCTCTGGCTCCGGCCTGCAACCCGGCATCCACCACTGCTCGTTTTTCCACTTCGGTAACACCGGAGGGAACGCCGATAATGATTCGCGGCGCTAATATTCCAACATTTTTACCGGCTTTATTAATAAAATAGCGCAACATTTTTTCAGTGACATCAAAGTCGGCTATCACGCCATCTTTCATAGGACGAACTGCAATAATATTACCAGGGGTCCGCCCTACCATTTGTTTTGCTTCATTACCAACGGCGAAAATGTTGTTGGTGTCCTTTTCAATTGCTACAACCGTAGGCTCCTGTAACACTACCCCGCGACCTTGTACATATACCAAAGTGTTGGCAGTACCTAAATCGATCCCCATATCTTTTGCAAAGCGGCCGAAAATTGATTTAAACATTTTAGACTCCTTCCAAGCTGTATTCAATTATGTTAGTAATTTATGTAGCGGAGCCGCTTTTCATTAAAGAATTTATAACAAGCTAATCTGGAATCAATAAGAGTAATCAGAACAAATGAAGTGAGTATTGCTTCTTTATGTTGCTTTGAAAGAACTTCCATCCTTCGTACGCAAAAATACGCACCGCACAATTTAAATTCCAAAACCCAAACCTTGTTATTTTAATCAATCGCCAATTGCTTCAGCAATTTAATAGTTTTAGTCACTCAATTGCCTTAGCAATTAAATTGATTTAGTAATTTAGTAGCTAAATCAATTCCTTGCCAAGCAATTTATTGCCAATTCGCAATCCCAATTGTGAATTCCTTAACTAAGCTGTCCGCGTTCTTTCAAACTCACAAACCGGTGATCACCGAATATCAAATGGTCAATCACCTGGATCCCAAGTAGTTCACCGGCTTGGCACAACCGATTCGTCAATAATAAATCATCCTGGCTGGGACTAGGATCTCCACTGGGATGGTTATGGGCTAAAATAAGGCCAGCGCTGCTCATCCGGATTGCTTCTTTAAATACTTCCCGGGGATGAACCGGTGAAGATGAGAGAATTCCGATGGAACTTGTCTCCACCTTAAGCACTTGATTCTTCGTGTTCAAATGGATAACTTTGAAATGTTCACGATCTAAATCTTGAAAACTAGCGTTTAATAAATCATAAACATCTTCGGGTTTACGAATCACCGGTAATTGATAAGGATTACTCGTTAAGACTCTTCTACCAAGTTCAAAAGCGGCATGAATTTGAACCGCTTTCGCTTGACTAATTCCCTGAAATTCGGCTATTTCCGCCAATGATGCTTTGGATAACCCTCGTAAATCTTTGTACCGTATCAGTAATTGCTCAGCAATATCGATTGCGGTGAATTGCGCAGAGCCAGTTCTCAAAATAATCGCCAACAATTCGGCTGCCGATAGATGCTCAGCTCCATTCTGTATTAAACGTTCACGGGGGCGTTCCTCAATTGGCAAATCCTTAATTGTAGGTCGTCGGTGCTCCAAGAATTTCACCTCACCCGATCGAAACCCCAAACTCTTTGAGCATATTGATTAATTTAGCGACAGGCAAACCAACAACGTTATAATAACAGCCGTTGATTTTTTCCACCAAAATCGCCCCTTTACCCTGAATCCCATATGCCCCCGCTTTGTCCAGCGGTTCACCTGTGGCGGCATACTTTTCGATTTCTGTTCTTTCTAACGAACGGAACAGAACTTTAGTTTCCGCAAACGAAATTGACTTTCGTCCGCTTGGGACTTCCAGTAGAGCCAGTCCGGTAAATACGGAATGCTCTTTTCCACTTAAACGGGCGAGCATTTCGATGGCTTCTTTTTCGGATTGAGGCTTGCCCAAAATTTCTCCGTTGATTACAACAACAGTATCCGCTCCGATAACGATTCCTTCAGTTATGGACTGTGAAACCTTTAGGGCTTTCCGAAATGCCAAATTCATCACAAAATCCATTGGAGCGATTGAAATATCAAATTCAGCCTCATCAACTTCACTGGGCCGGGATTCAAACTGCAATCCCAATTGTTTTAGAATATCAGACCGCCGGGGTGACCGGGAAGCGAGAACGAGATTCGTCTTCAGGTATCTCATCTCCATGCTTTGATTCCACATCTTTTATACAAAATCCTTTTTCATATCGCAAGACTTTACAATTTTATCTGGCAATTCACCAAAAAAATGTCAATATCAGCTATACTATTCCCCGTAAATATTGACTTTAACCTTACGATTGCGGGGTCCGTCAAACTCACAAAAATAAATGCCTTGCCAGGTCCCCATGTGCAAATGGCCGCTGATCACCGGAATCGTGCAAGAGAAACCTACCAACGACGCTTTTATATGAGCATCGGAATTTCCTTCCGTATGTTTGAATTCCGCCAACTTTGGAACTAAACGGTTGAAAGTTAAAAGCATGTCTCGAATCACGTTGGGATCTGTGTTTTCATTAATGGTGACACCTGCGGTCGTATGGGGTACAAATATGGTGCAAAACCCATTTTCAATAGGGCTTTTTTCCACTACTGCAGCGATTTGAGGTGAAATATCAATGAATTCATTCCGATTATGACTATTTAAGGAGATGTCCTTCCAGATTGTAACCACCCCTCTCATTGATGGTAAGACTTTGATGCTTATCCTGCGATATAATGTTGGTTATTTTCGTCTCTGTTTTTAAAAATCCTTTCAGTAATTGACTTTCAATTAAAAAAACTTCCTCGCCTCAAAATAAACAGAAATAGCGCTGAGTAAAAGATTTTCCACCGTCCTCATCATCAGATTTTTTAAAAATAAAAAACCTTCCTTACGGAAGGTATTCATCACATATTATTTTTTACTGGCTTGAAAACAATCTCTACAGTATACTGGTCGGTCTTCGCGGGGTTTAAAAGGCACTTGCGTGGTTGCTCCACAATTGGCGCATACCACTTCATGCAGTTCCCGTGGACGGTTTGCATTATTCTGTTGTTTACGTGCATCCCGGCATGTTTTACAACGGCGCGGTTCATTGGTAAACCCACGGCTGGCATAAAACTCTTGCTCTCCGGCAGTGAAAATAAACTCCCCGCCGCACTCACTACATACCATTGTTTTGTCTTGAAATTCCATTACTATCCCCTCACTTAAAGCGGTTTCATATATCTAAAACGATAAGAACATTTCGTTTAGGTATATCAAAATAATTACAATTTTCCTATTTGTAAAGCTTTTGTTACAAAAATATTATATCATCGGCTTGTGGAAATGACAAGCTTTTTTAATCGAAACCCAAGAGAACGAAGCCAATGATCCGTGTTGAAAACATTATTTTAAAATTTTTTCCCTTCCAATGAAACCAACTTTTCAACCTGAGCGATCAATTCCTGAAATTCAGGAAGATTTAAGGATTGTTCTCCATCACTCCACGCATTGGCCGGATCGGAATGGACTTCAATAAGAAGGCCGTCGGCCCCCGCTACCACCGCTGCTTTTGCCATAGGCAGCACTAATTTCCTTTTCCCCGTTCCGTGGCTTGGATCAACCACAATGGGTAAATGGGACAAACTCTTAATAAGCGGCACTGCGCTTAAATCCAAAGTATTCCGGGTCGCGGTTTCAAAGGTCCGGATGCCTCTCTCACACAATATGACCTGAGTATTTCCTTCTGCCATAATATATTCGGCAGCCATGAGCCATTCCTCGATCGTTGCGCTCAGTCCGCGTTTGAGCAAAACTGGCTTTGACTGCCGTCCCACAGCCCGGAGCAAACCGAAATTTTGCATATTTCTAGCCCCGATCTGAATGATATCCGCATACTTTGCAACCAAATCCAGTTCCGGCAGGTTCATCAGTTCCGTTATCACCGGCAAACCCGATTTTTCCCGAGCCAAGGCCAATAGTTCCAATCCTTCTTCTTCAAGTCCCTGAAAACTATATGGAGATGTACGAGGTTTAAAGGCTCCGCCCCGGAGACCACCAGCCCCGGATTTTTTCAAACCTTCCGCCACCTCTACCAGCTGAGCCTCACTCTCAACAGCGCAAGGTCCGGCCATGATGCCGAAATAAGCGCCGCCGATTCTAAGATTACCGACTTGAACCGTAGTCCCTTCCGGCTTAATTTCCTTAGCCGCCAACTTATACGGGCTTAAAATCGGAATTACTTTTTCAACTCCGGGGATATTCTCTAAAAAACGAAAATCAACCCGCCTCTTGTCGCCGACGGCTCCGATAACTTTTTTTTCGACGCCCTGAATAACGTGGATTTGAAATTCCCATTCATTCAACTTGTTACAAAGGTTAGTCCATTGCTCATCGGTGATACCACAACTCGTTACGATAATCATTATTTTTCCTCCTCAAAATAATATAGCCCACATTTCTCCCTATTCTGGGACGAAATGTGGGCCTATTCCGCGGTACCACCCGATTTAGCCTTTGTAACAAAAGCTCGCTTTTCCGGTACGGAGTTTGAGCCTTTCTTTTAAAAGACGTACTCGATACCATATTCCCTTTAACGGTGGACATCCGGACCGGCCTATTTTTGCGCCGCAAGGCGCTAAATCTTCAACCGTCAACTCATAAGTGAACTTCTGATAACCTCTTCCTAAGGGGCTCGCAGCCTAGGCCTCTTTCTCTGCAAGGAATCATGCCATCATACTTTCCTTAATCATCGTTTTTCATAATATAAACTACAATCCATATGAGTTTATTTTAGCATTCAATCAAATTGTCTGTCAATATCCTCTAAAGTCCTTAAACTTTCGAAAGCGGGATCCTCTAGCATTTGGGGTTGCTATTTCTAGATTCAATCTTCCGCAACAATTTCAACGGATTATTAACTAAAATCTTCTCAAGTTCATCCGGTTCGAATCCTGCGCCTAAGGCCACAGTACGCGCCCAATCGTCGGACAATAAATTTTCGGGCACATGAGTATCTGAATTGACCAAGAAATCAGCATTTAAAAATTTACCGGTCTTCATAACATAACCATTGGCCACATTATGACCGCCGCGGGCCGTGATTTCCAAGAAAACACCGTTCTTCACCGCAAGTTCAACTTCTTTGGTTCCCAAAAGTCCAGGATGAGCTAATACATCCACCCATAAGCTGGACACGGCAGCCAGATTGGTCCCCGGTTCCACCGGTTCGACTAAAGTTTCCCCATGGACAACGACGATTTCGGCTCCAAATTCCCGTGCCTGCTTTGCCAAATCATCAATACTTCCGGCCGGGACATGAGTTAATTCCACTCCGGGAATGGCCTTAATCTTCCAATAATCGTTTACCATCCGGCATTCTTTAATTAATTCCTCAATCACCCGCTGCATATTGCCGGGCCCCACATGATCAGTAACTGCGATGGCTTGATAACCCTTAACAGCCGCCCGGCGTATCAATTCAACCGGTGATAATTCCCCATCACTCAAGAACGAATGAGTATGAAAGTCGTATGCCATCCGATTCAGCCCCCTCAAAACAAAATCCCAATCCGTACTTGGTATGAAATCTCTTACCGGACTGGAAAGAAAACAAAAATATATAATGTTATATTATAATATTTGTTTCCTAATGAAAAGCTTTTTTTAGTGAAAATGGGGCTACCCTGAAAAATAAACTACCCTCAAGATATACAGCCCTTTAATAATCCTCATCATAAACTATGAATCGCTGGCAGGTTCGTCTGAAACATAATTTGGGGCTTCGACCAGGATTACATCGAGTCCGATCTTAATAATTTTATCCCAAGGTATCACAAAGTCTTCGCTTTTTCCAAAAAGCCACAAGAATTTTCCAGGTCCGGGTATTACAATGGCTTTTATTTTCCCGGTTTCCGCCTCAATCTCCAAGTCGCTCGCTAGACCTAACCTCCTGCCGTCAAGGATATTAACGACTTCTCTCTCCCTCAACTCCGAGGTTTTCGTTAACAAAACAAAATCGCTCCCTTCACAGAGGACCTGCCGTAAGCACGCTAAAATTTGTTGCTTCGTCAATACTTTAGGAAATAAGGTCCAAATAATCATATGCAAATGGAAGTGATTTTGGAACATTCCATCAAAATGGGGTCCGATTATAAAGAAGCTACCTTGTTGCAATCGTTGTAAAAGCTTCCCAAAGTGTATAAAAACCAATCCCCATAAAAAGCAACCCGGAGCCAATCTTCAAAAAATGGGCCGGAATAATCTTGGTAACCAGTCCGCCAAATAAAACTCCGATTAAGGTTACAACAGCCAAAGCAGCACTGGCCCCCAAAAATACGGCAATGGGAGCTTTCGAATCAGCGACTAGCGAGAACACAGCCAACTGAGTCTTATCTCCCATTTCAGCAATAAAAAGAGTGGAAAAGGCTAATAAAAAAACCTGCCAATTTAGTATATTTCTCAAAACAGCAATCCCTCCTAAATTATTTTACCCAAAAAAGCCAAATTTTATTACCAATGATGGGGCCTCGTGCATACGGAGAGTCATAAATTGAACCACGAAGACCCGAGGATCAGTGACTTAGTTTTATAATCATTCTAAAAAAAGACACAAAAAAAAGGGACCTATGTCCCTTTCATTGTTAATTTTGGGGTAAGCGATGGGGGTCGAACCCATGACCTCCAGGGCCACAACCTGGCACTCTAACCAACTGAGCTACGCCTACCATGGTGCAGAAGATATATTATCATAGAACAATCATATTGTCAACCATACTGTCGAAATTCATCTGAAATAATTTTATTTATCTCCCTTAGTTTTCATTCCACAGCGGTAATCTTAGAAGACCAACGAAATTTGCCGGGCTCAAATCCTTTTGTCTCCGCCAAGTGATTGGCAACCAACTGAATTGGAATAATATCAATGATCGGCATGATCATTTCCGCATGAGACTCCAATTGGATTGGCAAAAACAAGTCGGATGCCGAAACCGACCGGTTATTTGTAATAAAAACGACCTTTCCTTTTTTATTCACAATATCCATGGCCAATTTATAATTTAAATCGTAAGTCGGACCGTCCGGTGCAAAGATAATGCAATGAAAAGAAGAATCAACCATTTCCAGAGGGCCATGACGAAATTCAGCACTGTCCAAACTAATTGAAGGATATTTTGCCACTTCTTTAATAAACAGTCCGCCGGCAAAAATGGAACTGTAAGAATAACCCCGTCCCACTAGTACCAAATAAGTCGGTGATTGAAGGAAATCTTGCAATTGTTTTTGAAGAGCCTGATAATTCTGAAGCATTTTCCCCATATCCGACAAGACGGACTCAATTTCATGAATCGTTGATTTGTCGAATTTCTTGGCAATGGCTTTGGCAATTAAATTCAGTAAAATCAGTGAGCTACTGTAGGTCCGGGTTGAAACCGATTCTTCAGGGGCGACATTTAATAACAATGTATAATTACCCCGCTTGCCTAAGGTGCTTTCAAGATTATTGGTAATGGCGACCACTTTACATTCTGATGGAATTTGAGAGATTAAATGGACAATTTCCCCGCTTTCACCCGATTGAGATATCAACACTAACAATGTACGCTTATGAATGAGTCCCAATTGATAATGCAACAATTGACCGGCTGAAACGACCGCAGTTTTATAGCCCAGTTGGTTTAAATAAATACTGGCTCCATAGCAGGCGTCATGTGAACTCCCCATTCCTGCAAAAATAATGTTATCAAAATCGGAGGCAGCAAGAGCTTCCATTTTTTTAATATTCTCCCCAGTGATGTAACTTTGAAAAGCCTTGCTTAAACTGATGGGTTGATCCAAAATATCCCGTAAAAAATTATTCATGGTATATCATCCTTCCTACTATCTCAATTTTTATAACTGTTTTCTCTGTTGATTTAAAAAGCCCATGATTTGGTCAAGACTGGGGCTCGTCCCATTTTGGATATAGTATGAGGCAGTACTGTTTCCTAACAACAACATTTCTTCGGAATTCAAATGAAAAAGCCTACCCAGACAAAAACCGGCATTAAAATTATCACCGCCGCCTGTGGAAATCTTAGGGTGCCTTACATAAAACCCATTTACTTGATGAATTTCATTTTCATGGATACTAACGGCCGAATCCAAGCCATGGATCACTAAAGTATCCAAGGTAAGCTGATCAAAAATATAGCTGCCCAACTGGGGCGAATCGGCATTCGCCATATCACGGCCTAAACTTTGAGCGACATTGCGGGCCTCTCTTTCGTTCAGTCCCAGCATTACCGGGCAATATTTCGAAAAAATGCCTAGCAGCTCTAAAAAAGTTAATAAATCAGCCCGGGTCCTCCTGGAAGGATCGGCAATATCAAAAAAAAGTACTTTCTGTTTTAGTACACTCGAATCCATCTGGGAAAAGATTTCGCCAGCAATACCGCTCAAAATCTCATTCATATGATAAATCGAGCTCCAATTAACAAAACTCAACAATTGGCCCGTGGTAAGAATTTCTTTCATGGTTTCCAGCCCGATGTGATCTTTAATTTGCTCCCAGGTTAAATCGTCTAATGTTGCAATTTTGCCGAACATAAGCTTGCCGTCATTAAATTCAAAAGAATAACTATAACCGGGATCACCGATACTCCTACATTCACAAGCGTGATTCATCTTTTCAAAAGCCGGATCCAATTCCGATTTTCCTAAAGTCCCGATTAAACAGACCGATAACCCAAGACTCGCCAAAGCATCGGCCATGAGTGGAGCATTACCGCCAAAACGAATTTCCCGGGATAATATTTCCGTATCTGAACTTCTGCCGGCCGAATTATGAATATACTTGGAAAAGTCAGTCATGGTCTCGAATAATTCATAGTCATGAAGTCCCCTTTTTGACTTGACGACTCTCAGGATCTCATCGACATAACCGTCAAAACCGACACAAGCATTCAATACACCGCTTATATTTTGATGCTTTGTTAAGTCATCGATAAGGCGGTCAATCAGCTTTATCATCATATCATTCCTTATTGTATTCTGAATTTGGTAAAAGTTGGTTTCCAATGTGAAAATACCATTTCACCACAGCCTTGGTAAATAAGTTGTTCGTGATTAGGACTGCAATAGATAGCAACATTACGCAAAGAGCTAACGATGATTCGGTTACGGGTCTCCTCCATGATATAAGGGTAAAGATCCTCAAACAACGGTTCAATGATCCCTCCGATGTAAATCGCATCCGGATCGAAAATGTTCATCATAATGGATAACAATTTACCAATCAAAATCCCATTTTCGCGAATTACGTCGAGAGCTGGAACTTGTTTTGCAACGACTGACTTTACAAAATCATTCCAAGCGTCGGTTGTTATTCTTTTTTCAATGCCGCGAATTTGCTGATATTTACGCAAAAACCCTTTCACCGTCAGTTCGGTTTCGACACATCCATGATGGCCGCAATAGCATTCAAACTCAGCATTGCCAATTGGTATATGGCTAATCTCTCCGCCGAGTCCCTTGCTTCCTGTAACAACCTTGCCATTACTGATAATACCTGTTCCCAATCCTTCACCAAGATAAATATAAATTAAGTCCCGGTTTTTGTTGCCGTTCATCATAGCAGTTGCCATTACCAACAAATTGGACTCATTTTCCACAAAAACCGGAAGACCAAAACATTGTTCCAAACGCTCCTTCAATGGCTGATTTTCATAGAGCGGGTTGGTTGAATTTACGATCAGATTATTCTCCGTATTGAATATTCCAGGGGCCGAAACGCCGATTCCAAGGAGTGCATCACTACTCACACCTGAAAACTCAAGCAAAGTACTGCTAAGCAAATTAATAATGGATAATACTTGGTTTAAGTCAGCATATTCCGGAATATTGGTTTGCTTAGACCAGGCCACTTCATTTTTTAGATTGACTAATACCGCTTTAATGATGTCTTTTTGGATCAATTGCAAACATAAGATGTATTTCGATGAAGGGTGAATCGTGACGACCTTTGGAATCCTTCCGCCATTAAAAGTTTCGGACTCCATCTCTTGTAAATAACCATCCTGGATTAATTGATTACAAATATTCGATACAGTCGCAAAACTAAGGCCCAATTTTTCTGCCAAATCTTTACGGGTGATAGGGTCATTGAAGCGTAAATACTCAATAATTTTTTTGGTATTAAAGCTGCGTATGTCAGCTGTATTTTGAAATAATTTCCCCATTTTCCAATCCCTTTTTTAATCTTGAATTCGGCAAGTAACCACCAAAACCATAGTCGCATATAAACTTGCCGGATTCAGCCAATGAACCCGATCCGGCCAATTTTTCTACGACACTGCAGAAAAATTGTGACTTACTTGCCGGATCGAGGTTAATATTCACCCGGCCCATAGCAACTATTACGAATGGGAACGTAAAAATACCTTATCGCGTAATAATTGCTCCCGTAAAGACGCATAGGGCAGATTGACCGCCTCGCACTGTTTTTGAGTGGATAAGGCGGCGGCGGTTCCACCGGCCTGACCTATGGCCATAGCAATAGGCGAAACCCTGATGGCGGCACATGCTTCATGAGTCACCGATATACAGCGGCCCACATTAATCAAATTGGATATCTGTTCATTCACCAGACAGCGGTATGGAATGCCATAAACCGCACCCCATTTTAAATGACGCGAATTCGTTCCTTCTCCGTCAGGGCTATGAACATCCACCGGATATCCGCCGCAAGCGATTTCATCCTCGAAAGTTTTTTGTTCCAGCAAATCGTTGGCGGTTACAATATATCGGCCTTCGATTTTCCGGGACTCGCGGACTCCGATATTGGGTCCGCTGCCAATTAAAATGGCGTTCTCAAACCCCGGTACCCTGCGCTTCATGAATTCAAAAAGTTCCAGCACTTGCCGGCGTCCCTCGACTTCAGCCCGGGATAGCTCCCATACATCGGTTGGATTGACTTTCTGAATCCGGGTGGTATTCACAATAACTTCCCCCGGGTTATTGGTCTCAAAAAATTGAACACATTCACGGCTGAAGGTAATTTCTTTATTTTTTCTTCCGGTGGCCATGATTTCCGTAAAGCCCCCTACGGAAAGCCGCGATGCTTGGTCGATCAGTTCGATTTTGGCTTCCGGAAATTCAGCCGGGTGGCTGCGAATATAGTTTTTGATTTTTCCGATATCAACCTGGGTCAATTTAAAATTCATAGTCACCGGCTGACATAGATGATCTTCCGGACGCCCCAGCAAAAAAGGAACACCGGCCCATGCAGCCAGATCTCCGTCACCACTGGCATCAATAAAGACAGAGGCTGTAAGTTCCAAAAATCCGGATTTGGTTGCCACCATTATATTGTTAATTTTGCCGGCGGATACCTTAACATCACAGAAAAAGCTATGATAAATAACCTGTCCACCCGCATCCAAATACATCTTTTCCAAAACGTGTTTCAAGAGTTCGCAATCAAAGGGAGTCACTGTATATGTATAACCCGTGCTATCCACGATATGCCCGGTAGAACCGCCCATTTGCTGTAACTTTTCGACCACTTCGGCGGCAATACCCCGTACCACCTGAACAGAACCTGCATGAAACGTCATCATCGGGCCAACGCCGCCCGCAGTTAGCATACCGCCTAAAAATCCCATTTTTTCAATGACCAGTGTCTTGGCTCCAAGCCTGGCGCTGGCGATGCCGGCAATAGCCCCTGAAACGCCCCCACCCACAATAATGACATCATAATGATGGTTCATTATCCGTTTCCTCCTCCTCCAAATTTAACAAAGCTTTGGTGAATGCGTGAGCCCCGATCTCCGATAATGCCCGAATTCCAGAAGTAATGTGAAAAGGGCCCCATTTAAAAACCGCTAGTTTCTCTTTTTTAGATGTAAGGCCAATATCATGGCATTCGATATGATGGAAAATTTCATGGGCGATAAAAAGCGACCGGATTGCGGCATAATCATGATACTTATCAAAGCCCTTAGCCCATAGTTTTTCCAGTTCCGCGCCAATCGTGTCGGTGTAAAGAATAATTTGGCGCGGATTACTATAATATTCGCTGCAAATTCGATATTGTGGATCCACGAATCCCTGCTCTTTTTCGGTCAGGATCAATCCTAATTCGCAAACCAGTTGTTCTGGATTATTGGTGCCGTATTGAGCAAAATACTTCCGAGCCGTATCACTTCCTATTTCCCATGCCATATTAATGAGCTGCGGATAACGATCCGCCGGGATTTTTGAAAATAGCAGATCATTCCTAAGCTCATACAAACCTAATTCATAGCGGCTACCAAAAAATTTTTCCATTCCTTTACTATAACATCTCTTTTCTGGATTGTTAACGAGCATTTTTCTTGCAAACCAACGCATAGATTACCTGATGATCAGGAATTCCCTGAATTTCAACATTGGCAACAGCTGCAATTTGGTTTACATCAATGAGTCCCGACAAATCAATGATTTTCTTGCCATAGAAAACGAAGACATCGGGCACTTCTTTTCCTCCGTCACTATAAGATACACAGTCGTTAACAACTTGAGTCAATTGATTTTTAAAATCAGCAATGGCTAATTTGAATACTTCGCCTTGATTTTTTTGGAGACGGATGACTCCTTCATTATCAATGACCCGAAGGGGTTCGCTGACTTTCGTAAATAAACCCCAACATTTTTTAACTTCGGAATGTCCATGGATAATATAAATATCCCCCGTACTGCCACTGGTTTGGACACATTCCGGGGCGATACCCATAGATTTGGCTGCAATCGTCTTAATTTCATCTTCCGAAAGCTTTTGTTGCATTAAATTTTTAGAACGCAATTCGGTTGTGCCGGTTGCAATAGCTCTTACAATACTTCTTTGCGTATCGACTTCCACATGAATTTCTACCGCACCAGGGGCTGCCCCAGACTGAATAGCCGCCTGTTCAGCTTCTTTCCTTACTTTTAAAATATCAGCGTCGGTTGGATTGGCAATTGTTCGTTCCACAACATCACGGACCATAGCCAAGGCGACTCCAATCGGCGAAATAACCTCGGCATTTTTGGCGATCCGGTGTTCTAGTCCCATATAGTGAGCCAAATAAGGGACGATGGCTGCGGCGCCTCCACCTCCGCCAACCAGGGTTACCTCTTCCGGCTGTAATTGATAATCGATTAATAGTTGCTTAAGGACGGTTTCATTTTTTTGAGAAGCCTTATCCATAATTTGTCTGGCAAAGTCTTCCACAGTGATCCCGAAACGTTCTGCAAAGGGAGCAAAAGCCTTCACAGCCGCTTCTTTAGAGCCATATGCATAATGAGTAGGTTTGACGAAACCCAAGATATTGGCGGCACAAGAAACCGTGATCGCATATTTTTTCCCGTTACTGCATTTTATAATGGCATAATCTTCCGGGTCGCCGGGACGGGGTTGAAACAAAGAGATTTCCGGGTCCGTTATTTCTGCGGAATCAGCATAGACGGTATATCCTAATCCTGCGATATGAGCACTACGGGGTCCTACATCTACCACTCCGCCTGCGCCAATTCGAACCATACTTCCCCCGGCTATTCCAACTGTCCGGACATCTAAAGAATTCAGGTAGGTTTTGTGTCCGCCCACTTCAGCATACTCCACCATAACTTTGCCGTTTTTAATCACCGAAATGTCAGTGCTTGTCCCACCAACTTCCAAAAAGATTCCATTGGAAATCTTTTCATACATCAAAGCGCCTGCTACCCCAGCAGCCGGACCGGAAAGCACGGTGAAAATCGGCCGTTTCCGAACCTCATTGATATCCATGACTCCGCCGTCACAACGCATGATCATTAGTGGCGCCTTAATTCCGCTTTTTTGAACGCTAGACTCCGTCATATCGGCTGTCTCCATCATATTTGGCAAAATGCTGGCATTAATGGCAGCTGTTCGAGTCCGGATCTTTAAACCATAGAGTTTTGATATTTCATGGCTGCCTGCGCTGGGAATCCCCAATAGCGTTGTTTTTTCCATTACCGTCAACTCTGCAGACGGATCATCTACTGAGAAAGCGGCGCTGGCAACAATCACTTGACAACCCAAATTTGCTAATTCGCGAATAACTTGTTCACAGTCACTATCCTTCGTGGTATCCAGATAACGATGATGAGTTTTTAAAAATTTGCCGGGAGCCAACTCAATATCTCCCACCTGCGTATCATTTTTAGCTTTTAATTCTTCCATTTTCCCGCGGCCCATTCCAATAACCCCGACCGGTACTACATCGCCTTCCAATAATGCGTTGGTGGCTTGTGTTGTACCATGGGCAATAAATACAATATCCTCGGGATTGATATTGTACTTTTTGATGACACCACGAATAACGCCTACGATTCCGGCCGCCACACCTTGCTGTGCAAAATGAGTAGTCGGAAGTTTTAACGTACCAACCAGTTCATAAGTTTGATCATCAATAAGGACTGCATCGGTAAATGTTCCACCGACATCGATTCCGATTCTATATTTCATTTGTTATACCCCAATCCTAATTCTTGGCAGGATAGGATATTTAACCATCCATCACTAAATATCCTATCTCTATACATTTTAAAACTCTGTTTTTTTAAACAAGCGAATAGGTGACAACTATAAGATTAAAACCACATAAAAGCGGCAATAATCAATCCGACTAATGCCAAAGACCAGATATACGGTAAGACTTTGAGCAGAATTTTATTAACATCGGTACCTACATAATTTGCAAACCAAACGTTATGGGTATTGGTGGGATCACCAATAGATTGAACCCTTTCGGTTGACAAGAATGCACTAAATACCGCCGGCGCCGGTAAAACATTCAAACCAATAATGACAGCGGCAACACCACTACCGAGTCCCCACATATTTAAAGGCCCGCGATATAGAGCCAACGGTGCTAAGATGGCAAAAAAGAGCACATATATAATGGGATTGCTCGGGATGATTACTTTTAAGAATGGACTAATGCTTTGGGCAACTTGGGGATGCATAAATGAATTGAGGACCATTCCGATTCCAATCATTAAAAGAACTGCCGGTGCACTGTCGGTCATGCCTTCAAAAGCCGATTTTGTTAAAACCGAAAGCAGCTTTTGCAAATCTTTTTTCGGCGAAAACAGATAAACCGTCAAAAAACACCAAAGAAGGCCAGCCAAAAATGCTGATAAAATGGGCCATTTTAATAGAATCACCATTACAATCGTGATCAAGGGTGTGAATAATGAAAGCAAGGGTGCCTTGATGAACTCTGTTTGGCTTGTCTCAGGACTTGCGTGGACAGCCCATGAAAATTTAATGCCGGACCTCTTAAATTCAACAATAGCAAAGATAAGAGCGGTGACTCCCGTCAATACCGCCATGGTGACAGCGAATGCTTGTACTTGAGATTGTTGGACTCCAGTGGCTGTCGTATAAAAAGCCCAGTTGGACATATTGATGATTCCACCGGTGGCCATGGCAAATATGAACATACAGGCCGCGGTAATGGCCGGGACTCCAACCGATATCATAATCGGCATTGCAATTGTTGCAATCATGATCACGGCACCAATACCGTCTATCGTGGTGAAGAGCAAAGATACAGCGATTGTAACCAGAATGGTTACTAAAAACGGGCGGTCTCCGCCTAATTCAGCGGCGGCCTTAATGATTGTTTTCGAAATACCGGTTTGGTTCATGAATTGACCGAGCCAGGCTCCTAAAATAACTGCACAATAAGCTACGCCTAATTTAGTAGCCCCGCCTTGAACAACATAACTTAAAATTCCCATATCGGTTCCGTCCTTGCCGACGGAAATCAACGACACTCCGGCGATAGCGGCTACTCCGATTGCCAATAACGGTAAAGCTAAGATAGTCGGCAATTTGCGCGTCACCATCAATAAAGCAACAACCAAAAAAAGTACTAAAATAAAAATCGATGCTACCATTACCATTCAACCCCCTTTAATTTTAGTAACTTTAATTCAACAGTTATTTGAAAATCCGCCACCTCCGGTTTCTAAAATTTTACTGTTATTTTAATACTTATAATAACTATTGTAATTATATCCCTGACTGGTGATGATGTCAATATCGTGTCACCCAATAAAAAGGGCTGCTCCAAAAAAAAATAAATTTTTCTTTTGGGACAGCCCCTTATTGACTCCAAATTAAATTACCGATAACCGTTTTAGCCTACCCTCTTTTAAATATCCTCACCCCTAAAGGGGGAATTTCCGGATAACTGAGCCGCGATAAACTGCAGCCAAGGGAGTAAACCGGCTCCCAATCACTGCTCCATTCCCGGGGTACTTCGATGCAACGGCATTGTTCATGACTCATGTTGAAACAAGCCAGAATTTGTTCTTTTTTTCCGCTGCGAACAAACCCAAAAACGCCTTCTCCCAAATACAAATCATGATAAGATCCGCTTTGTAGCGATTGATACTGTTTACGCATTTGAACCAACTCTTCCGTCCCTTTGAGTAACGATTGATCCTGTTCATTTTCAGACCATTTCATTGTTTTCCGGCAGTCCGGATCTTTACCGCCCGTCATTCCAATTTCATCCCCATAATATAACGCTGGAATTCCGGGGTAAGAAAACTGGAATGCCATTGCGGCCAGGTATTTCTTCTTGTCTTCGCCACATAAAGTTAAAAATCGGGGTGTATCGTGACTGCTTAATAAATTATAGGTGCTGATAATATATTCCCATGGTAAATTCGATCGGTTATAAGATAATTCCATCCGAAACTGTTCTGCAGATAATTGTCCTTGTGCAAAATAACGAATCACCGCATCACGCCACCGGTAATTCATCACTGCGTCACAAGTATCTCCTCTCAGCCAATCAAAAGGTTGATCCCAAATCTCCCCTACAATAAAAGCTTCGGGATTGATTGATTTGACCAGTTTTCTGAAAATCCGCCAAAAATCCATGTGGACTTCATTGGGAACATCAAGCCGCCAGCCGTCAATCCCGAGACTGGTCCAAAATGCCACTACTTTTAACAGATAATGGACGACTTCCGGATTTTGGTGATTTAGTTTCGGTAAAGACCCGAAATTCCACCAACATTCGTAATTGGGCGGATTTTGGCGAATCGGAAACTCTTTGCAATGATACCAATCTTTAAATCGTGAGCAGGCGCCATGTTTCATAATATCCCGGAAAGCCCAAAAACTATCGCCGGTATGATTAAATACACCGTCAATGATAACCCGGATTCCCGCCCGGTGCAATTGTTCGACCAAACTTTTAAAGGTCCAAACATCGCCGAATTCAGGAGAAATGCTCAAATAATCCCTTGTATCATATTTATGGTTGGATGGTGAATCGAAAACCGGATTCAAATACAATGAAGTGACACCCAATTGTTGCAAATAGGGAATCTTGGCGATAATCCCTTGTAAATCGCCTCCAAAAAAGTTGAAACAGGATGGGGCATCGCCCCAGGATTGTTTGTGGGCCGGATCATTGGTAGGGTCACCGTTATAAAAACGTTCCGGAAATATCTGATAGAATACGGCTTGGGAAGCCCAAGCCGGCGGCAATGTTGACAGCTGCGGCTGTGAGATATTATCAATCCGCTCTTGGTTCGCGAAACCTGTTTTATTCAACGTATCACCCCCATCCGAGAGAGAATATGACATCGTAACAAAATAATATTACAAATATTTAAAGGCAAGTTCAATAGGGGGATATTGGGAATGAAACCGTAAAGGAAAAAGTAAAAAAAGAAAAATCATGAAATAATAAACTATGGAAATACTTTTTAGGGTATTCACTAAACTCTTAGGGAGGAACAAAATGAATTTCCATTTAAAGATCAAGGATACTATAACAGTTGGCGTACTGGCCGGCATCATGGGTTCTATCCAGATTTCGATAGTCAACTTTATTTTCTTAGCCCTTGGTTTTACAATAACCCCCGGGTGGAAACCCTTTGCTGAACTGATTTCACGTAATTACGCTCATACTCTTTTGGGTGTTATGGTGGGACTTCTAGGCCAAACTTGCAACTGTTCTCTCTGGGGAGTTTTCATTGCTTATATTTTAAAATTTACCGGAAAAGATTTTTGGTGGTTAAAAGGACTGGGCGTTGGAGCGATTGCTTGGTTGACGACAACTGGCCTAATTTCACGGATGCTTCATTTGGCAGAGACGTCCCATAGACCGGGAGACCAATTTATGATTCCGTTTAACTTGTTTTTATTCGGATTCATTGTGGCTTACCTGACTAAGCAATTTGGTTCTTTTAAAACGGATTGGCATTGACTGATTACTACCCAAATTCTGCTTAAAATTGAAAACAATTCCTGCGTCCAATCACAAAAAATAGACATACGAGTCCTTCCCTACGACCAAACGGAACAAAATTGCAGTCTTGGCCTATTTCCCTTAAAAAAACAATTCTTTTAACATTGTTGAAAGAGAAACAAAAGTTTATTATAATTATTGTTAATGCACCATCGGTGGGGGGACAGGCTATGAACAAAGAAGAACAGGTCATGATAGGTTTCAGGGATTTATATAACAAGATGAATTCGTTGAATAGTGTTAAAATAAAAGAACGAATTGAGGATTTTAAGCCTTATAAGTCTTATAAGTCTTCGGAAATCCATTGCATCGAATACGTTGGAAGCAATGTGGATTCCAACGTGACCAAACTTGCGGAGTCTTTATATATGACCTTGGGCGCCATCAGTAAACTAACGAAGAAGCTCATTAAAAAAGGCCTTATTGAAAGCTACCAGAAGCCGGATAACAAGAAAGAAATCTATTTTCGCTTAACCTCGCAAGGTAAAGTCATTTTCAAGGTCCATGAGAAACTACACCAAGAGTTTTGGGAGCGGGATAAAGCCGTATTTGAGCAGGTACCCGTGGAACATTATGATATCATGCTTCGTTTCGTGGAAATGTATAATAGGCATTTGGATGCGGAAATAAAGAAGCAAGGTTTAGATATAACCAATCGAGATGGTTTTGAATAAGTTTGCTACAATCTTGCTGCAATCCGGATTAAATTCTCCTGAACCCGGTTAATGAACAGAAAAGCAATATAAATAAGAATAGCTAAAAACCCCCTATCTGGTATAGGTTTTTTTCTTTGCCTTACGGTCATGGCATAAAAAAATCAACGAAATTTCAATAAAATAGAAGGTACCCAAAGGTAATCATCAGAAAGCAAAAAATATTTTTACAGTTTTTCCTCTACAGCCGATGACTTTCCAAACATTTTTAAGGCAAATCAACCCAGGGTTCCCGCAAGTTGCTTAAGAAAGGATTGGAACCGGTAAATGAAATATTTTGATTTCCTGTTTGGCTTGCTGTCTTATACCACCGGAATTGGGCCATCACTCTATTAATCTTACAATAAACCGGGAATTTGACCAAAAATTTAAACATTGGAGCGGGGTTATGGAAATCCACTACCACAAACACTTTATAGTTGACATTCTCGGTGACTTTCTTAAATCAAACTTTGAATTTTGTGAGGTTACGGGTTATAAAACGAATCGATATGGTATTAAGAACAAAGAAACGGGTCATCGAGTGATTTATATTCTCGCGGTTTACGCCGCCCGTGGTCCGAGTTTTGAAAAAATTTTTATTATGTGAGATAAATGAAGGATCGAGGCAATCTATATTAAACAGAATGTTATCCTGAGATAGGATTAATTGGGAAGCGGGCCAAAGTGGCCCGCTTTTTATCATCTCGTGACATTATGATGCAGTTCTTTTATCTTTATTGACAAGGAAACAATAATCTGTTATGATCATTTTGTTGCCAAGGAAATAAAATTACGATTTTGAGGTAAATCATTTATATGAATACACGAATGTACAGAACAAACTACTAACAGAGCAGACCTGCAAGGAGGAAAAACCATGAATATTATCGGAATTATCGCAAGTCCACGGAGAGAAGGAAATACCGCCTGGATAGTCAATAAAATACTCGAAGGTGCGAAAGAACAGGGCGCCGAAACTCAGGTCTGGTATATCAACGATCTTGATATCAAACCGTGTCGGGGTTGCTGGGGCTGTCACAAGGGCGATCAGGGTTGTGTTATCAAAGACGACATGCAGAAACTTAATGAAGCGATTGATCATGCGGGTGTCATTGTTTTCGGATCGCCGATTTACATGATGCAGATGACTGCCCAGGCAAAGATATTCGTCGACAGGATGTTTGCACGATTTTCTCCGCGATACTCCCCGTATTTCAAAGAAGAAAATGCCGCTCAAAAAAAGCTGATTCTTACGTTTAATCAGGGCAACCCCGATCCTGGCCTGTTTCAGCCATATATTGATTATACGAAACACATGTTTGATTTGCTGGAATTTGATGTGAAAGAGGTGCCTGTCGTTACCGGTTTGCGAAATGGACCGGCGCGTGAAAGGAAAGAACTGCACGTTGCCTTGAAGGAGATCGGTTCATCGTTGATTTTGAAATGATTGAGGGAATCATGATTCTCTCAATCATGAGGATATTGCAAATATAAGATTGGCTCAAAAACTATTTTAACTCCATGATCGAAAGAAGTGAATAATTTATGAAACTCATCGCTGTATGTGGTAGTGCAAGAAAACATGGCAATACCGCAACAATGTTACACCAAGTTGTTGAAGGCGCAAAATCAGTAGGTGCTGAAACTGAATTTGTAAATCTTTTTGACTTAAACTACCAAGACTGTATCAGTTGTTATGCTTGTAAATTGAAAAATAGTAAGTCTTTTGGACATTGTATGGTAAATGATGAACTTAAGCCCTTATTGGAATGCATTGAACAATCCGATGGAATTGTTCTTGGTTCGCCTATTTATTATGGAAATCTATCCGGTCAAATGCGTTCCTTTACGGATAGGTTGCTTTTCCAATATCTTGATTATGGCGGTACGGGTACAGGTCCTAAACCCAAAAACTTTAAAACAGCTTTGATTGCAACGATGAATGTGAATGATGAAATTTATGTTAAAAGAGGGTTCAAGGATACTTTAGTTAGTTTTTCAGAAATGATGGGCCATACATTAGGTAGTTGTGAACTACTAACTTTGACTGATACCATTCTTTTTGACGATTATTCAAAGTACGTTTATCTGATGCCGGATAAAGAAGAAAAATCGCATCGGGTCGAAAAAATATCGACTGTGGATTTGCAAAAAGCTTTTGATTTAGGAGTCAGACTTATTCAATCCTAATGAAATGTTGCAGCAAGGGTACAAACTATAATGAAATTCCAAAACGCAATTACCGCCCGTGGTTAAGACAATCAAGGGGAAGAGGAACCAATGATACAGGAAGAAAATTTGAACCGTAAACGCAATACATTTGCCTTAGTCATCCTTCTGTTCGGGGCTTTTATGGACATCTTGGATACTATGATCATCAACATCGCCATACCCTCTATTCAAAGTGGTTTACAGGCTAGTTCATCGGCAGTTGAATGGACGGTCAATGCATATATCCTTGGAATGGCACTGATTATCATTACCGGCGGGCGGCTGGGTGATATTTTAGGCCGTAAAAAGATGTTCATGCTAGGCATAGCAGGGTTTACGATCTTCTCTGTTTTTTCAGGTCTGGCTGCCACAATCGATATTTTAATTTTTTCCAGAGCAATGCAAGGAATCATGGCGGCGATTATGATTCCACAGGTACTTGCTTATATCCAGGTTTTATTTGCACCGAAAGAACGTGCCGGGGCGCTTGGCGCCTATGGCGGAGTCAGCGCATTTGCAACCGTTGGCGGGCCGATGCTAGCGGCATTCCTGATCAAGCTTGATCTTTTTGGGCTCGGTTGGCGTACAATATTCCTCATTAATATTCCGGTCGGAGTTTTCATTTTTATCGCCGCTGCGCTCCTTCTCACAGAATCAAAATCGATAAACCCGTTACGGGTGGATATACCGGGTATGTTCATGGCAACGGCTTCCCTTATCATGCTGCTATATCCGCTGATACAGGGGAATAGCCTGGGTTGGCCTGTTTGGACATATATTTCAATAGTAGCTTCAATCATCATTGGTATCCTTTTTATTGCCTACGAGAAGCACCGTACCAAACTAAATCAATCTCCATTAATCGCACTGAATCTTTTCCAGTTTAAGAGCTTTATTGGAGGGGTATCAGTATCGACCTTTATTATGATTGCCATGAGCGGCTATTTTCTGGTCTTTACGTTTTACTTACAGATGGGATTATATTTTACGCCTTTGCACGCGGCCCTGGCCGCATTGCCATTTTCGGTTATGGTCCCTGCAATGTCGGGGCTTTCAGTAATGAAATTGGCTCCGATATATGGCCGTAAGGTCGTTGTAGTCGGTTTGATCTTAATCGCGTTTGGGCTTGCAGGTGTCGAATTCGTGATGCACGGAGCTGGTGCATCCCTGAGCAATTGGCAGTTGCTTCCGGTACTTCTTACCGCTGGTGCGGGCATGGGCATGGTTGTAGCGCCTCTTATTGATTTTAGTATTTCTGAGGTTCCTGGGCAGGATGCAGGTTCGGCTTCCGGTATTTTAAACATGATGCAGCAAGTCGGCAGCAGTATCGGAATTGCTATTGTCGGTACGATTTTTTTCAATTCGCTTGGAAGTTCCTTCGAAATCGACGGATTTGCTATGGGCTTAAGATATGCCATTTGGTCTGCTGTCGCTATTTTGATTGTAACGATACCGTTTGTTTTTTTACTCCCCAAAAAGATTCACCAATATCATGACAGCCTGTAAGGACGGAAGGAAATCCGCAAGCAGCTTTAGAATAAAATCTGCATCCTTTTTTCATGGTCTTCCATCGTAAGTTCATCAAATAATTGGTCAAGTGCTTTCCCTCCCTCCTTAATAAATGAATTCTATTTATTGAAAACTGACCTCCAGTGGATTACGTTCAGGGAGCCTATGATACGAATATTTCGGATAACCTACCATAACCGCTCCGGTTATCTTTTTTCCTTCCGGGATATCAAATAGTTCAAGGACCGGATCATATCCGCTCATTGCACATAATTCAAAAATACCCGCCCAGCAAGAGCCAAGCCCCAGCACAGGAGCAAACAACTCCAGATAGGTCAACATGGAAATAGAACACTCACGGCCTCTGTCCAATGCACTGTCGGTTATTGCCAGAACCAAATGGGGAGCGCTGCGCAGAATGGAATCAATCCCCTTGCTACGATATGCCTGAATAAAGGCGGGGATAAAGCCTTGGGTAGCCAATGATGATTTTTCCAACCATTCTATTGTTAATTCGGCCGCCTTTTTCACCTTGTTTTTGTCTTGAAGAACAAGAAAAGCAACACCTTGTGTATTGCTCCCGGTGGGAGCATATCTGGCCAGGCTAACAAGTCGCGTTAACAGATCCTTTGGAACAGCCTGTTCCTTAAATCTCCGGATGGAACGGCGAGAACGCATGAATTGCTCTGCGCTATCCGGATCAAGGCCTGGATAGAAAAGATCCTGCTTGCTAAGCGGCGCTTTGCTGTTTTCTAGCGCACCGTTTGGACATACCGCAGCGCAATGACCACAGGCAAAGCAGTTTTGCGGTAAAACAGCTTCCGGTTTTTCTGTACCCCTGTCAAGAACGAAGGTGGGACATTCTTTTATACAAATACCGCAATTGGTACATAAATCCTTTAATTCCTAATTTCATTTTACAAAAACCTCTCTTTTAGCTTCGTTTATCAACGTCAGTGTATCGTTTATATCTTAAGAGAGGGGAGTGCCCCCCTCAGATTTATACCTGCCCCTGGCCTCCATCCACAAATAATTCTGTTCCGGTTATAAAGCTGCTTTCATCAGAAGCCAAAAATGAAACAGCGCTTGCCACTTCCTCCGGTTCTCCCATTCTTCCCATTGGGATAATGTCCGCAAAAAGCTTCCTAAGTTCCTGTGAATCTCTCGTTTCACCCACTGCCCGATCATGTGCAGGCGTATTGATCGGACCCGGGCTGACTGCATTCACACGGATTTTTCGATCCTTCAAGTCCATAGCCCAGGTGCGGGCAAAAGAGCGTACTGCCGCTTTCGTTGCGCTATAAAGGCTGAATGCCGGATTTCCTTTGCTTCCTGCTGTTGATGCATTGATAATGATTGAACCGCCGTCTTTAAAGATAGGAAGAGCTTTCTGAACCGTAAACAGTACTGCTTTTACATTCAGATTGAAGGTACTGTCATAATCCTCCTCCGTTATTTGTCCAATCGGAACATAGGTGCCGAATCCGGCATTGGCAAACAAAATGTCAAGATGCCCTTTTTCCTTCCGAATGATGGCATACAACCGGTCAAGAGCCTCGAAATCACATACGTCTCCCTGCACAGCAGCAGCATTTTTCCCTATGATTTCAACCGCCTTATTCAACTGCTCCTGGTTGCGCCCGGTAATATATACAAATGCGCCTTCGTCGGCCAATCTTTTAGCCGAAGCGAGTCCAATACCACTTGAACCTCCTGTAACAACTGCTATTTTTCCATTATGCTTACCCATCCGTGATAACCTCCGTTTATTGTTAAAAATCATACTTCAAAATCTACCGCCGCAATCTTATCCTGTACCGCCTCAACATATTTGCCTACTTCTGTGTGGGCAGGGTGTGCGATATAGGCGTTTAGATCTTCCTTTGTATTAAATTGTGCGATCAAAGCTACATCATAGGAAATCTCAGCATGGACGAAATCCGCACCAACCGATATGTCCTTCAGCTCTTCAATTTTGCCCTTCATTCCCATCAGCTTGTTTTTCAAGCCGATGATTGCTTCTTCATTGCTGTCCTTCAGCTTAATTAAAACAATATGTGTAATCACAATTTATTCCTCCTTTTATGTTTGTGGTTTAGTGACGATAGAGAATCTCTTCCAAAGATTTGCGGGTTTTGATATGCCGGTCCGCTGAAGCAGATTGTCCTGCTGCATAACCTATAGCAAGAATATTAATCGGTTCAAGATTTTCAGGCAGATTGAATTCACGGGTGATAACCGCAGGATCGAATCCGCCGATCCAGACGCTTCCCAGTCCCAGAGCAGTTGCTTCCATCATCATGTGATCGGTAGCGATACTGGTGTCAATATCTGCAAAGCTTTTATTGTTATAGGATAAAACAGAGGCTGTGTTGTGGTCGCCACATGCAACGATAACCAATGGTGCATGAAAGACAGACGGTGCATCAGATCCGGTCGCCTTTGCAACCTTTTCTATGTCTTCAGCCTCCTGCAATACAAGTAATTTGATCGGCTGCCTGTTATTCCCGGAAGGAGCAACTCTTGCGGCTTCCAGTATTTTCTCCAGCTTATCCTCTTCAACTTTTCTCCCATCGTACTTACGAGATGAGTACCTTTTCTTTGCCAGTTCTAAAAAATCCATTTTTGACCACTCCTATATTTTATTTAATTCTTACTTTATCGTGGTGTCCGTTACTGCTGCCGCGGTATTTCAAATATAAATACCCGGTTACAGTAAAGATACCTTAACAAATTACTCTCATTCGAAAACACAAGACGTTCCGGTAGCCTGCATACACTTCCCGCAGGAGATACAGGTCGGCACCTCGCCCAAATCCTTCTCCCAGAGGTTAATTAAATCCGGCTGGCGAATCAGCGGTCTTGATAGGGCAAAGTAGCCGATTCCAGTTGCATTCAGTATCTGTGTCATCACATCCGGCGTCCTGTTTTTACCCACCAGAATAATGGGAACCTCTGCTGACTTTGCGATTTTTACGGCATAATCCCTATAAATGGACTCTGTATAACCCGGCACATCCCCCTGCCCGCTGATCTCTATACCGTCAATACCGCAAGCGGAGAGCTGCCTGCAAAGATACTCGCAACCCTCAAAAGCACTCTCGCTGTCGATTTCATCAAAACAGTTAACCTTTAACAACACAAGGAAGTTTTCGCCGGTTTTGCTCCTGATGGCATCATATATCTCAAGGATGATCCTTGCATTGTTGTCAAGGCTGCCTCCATACTGGTCTGTCCGCCTGTTCGTCCGAAAATTGAGAAACTGGCTTAAAAAGAAGCCGTGCGCGCCGTGAATCTGCAGCCCATCAAAACCGGCCTTTTCCGCTCTGGCGGCTACTTCTCCGAATGAGGCAACAATTGAACGTATGTCCTCTGCCGTCACGTCATTCGGCGTCAAATCCTGACCGTTCCTGGTGGCGTAATTGATTTGAAGCAGCACCTTACTGCCGTAGCCGTGTACCCCCGCCGTCAGCTTTTTATATTCATCAATAAAGTCATCATTATAAAAACCGATCTGCAGGGGCATGGATTTGGAATCCTTGGTAATATAGGCCCCGCTTGTAATAATCAGCCCAACACCTCCCTTGGCAAGATCGTCGTAAAGCTTATAAATTCTCTCGTTTAAGTGCCCATCCACCCCAGCCATTACCTCCTGTGTTGCAGAACGGACGAAGCGGTTTTTAAGCTCCATTTTCTTAATAGCAGTTCTGTCAAACAACGTCTTCATGGAAATTTTCCTTTCTTCTCTTTTCTTGCTTATCTTCTTTATTCTGGTGATCCGGCCATCCATAGCAACTGAGCTGCAACGGTCCGATAGGGCTTCCATTCGTCAGCATGCGTGCGGACTTCATTTATCTCAGCAGGGGAGTCCGAATACGAGCATAGCCCCTGCGGATAATTAGGTCCCCTACAGGCAATACATCCATCCGTCCTAACTGCGAGATTAGGAAAACCTCCGCTGTCCATCGTCCAATACCGTAGATATCACATAACAGACTGATGATCTCCTCATCCTGAAGCTTCATCAGCAAGCTTACTTCCGGAAGTCTTCCGTTATTAACGTGGTTACTCAGATCTCTGACCGATTTCACTTTTCGGGCTGATAAGCCAATGGCTCGTAAGGCTTCATCATCAATACTGCTTAATCCCGCAATATTGATAACACCGTCAGGAAACAATGCCTCCAATCTTCCATAAATTGTATTTGCTGCTTTCACGCTCAATTGCTGAGAGACAATCGAAGCAACAATGGCAAGATACGGTTCTTTGTTGGACTCAGGTATAATTTCCTCAATCCGACTCTGGGAGTTAATAAATTCTCTAAGCTTATCATCTTTTGCCGAAAGTTCATGGAGCGCTGTTTCCCATATGTTCTCTGATTTACTTCCATCCTGACCTTTCATGATACCCTCCTTCTTGTAGTTTGTATTTGTTGTAATCGTAATTATTACAATTACAACATTCTCTAAAAAAAATTGCATCCTTCAATCCAATTTTCTTTCTAATATACTTGTAACAACATCTTCCATCGTGTAGCTTCGCAGTACATCTTCCATCGCCGCTTGCGCTTTCGGTAAAATTAACATCAATACATTCTGAATATTTGCGCCGATCACACATTCCTGATTCGTGTTTTCATGTATCTGAAAGAGCTTTTCGTCTTCAACAACATCAACAGCTTTATATACTTCAAAAAGTGTAATGTCTTGCACAGGCTTTATAAGATATGCTCCGCCGCATCCGATATTCACGTCAACCAATTCGGCTTTTTTCAGCATACCCATAATTCGTCTTACAACCACGGGATTATTCTGAATGCTGGTTGCAATCACTTCAGAGGTACAAACCTTATCATTGCCGATTTCTAAGGCCGCAAGGATATGGATTGCCACAGTAAACCTGCTGCTAATCTGCATCATTAATTTTCGCCTCTTTGTAACCATTATAGTTACAACCTATTTACTTGTCAACTGTTTAAAAACCAATTCCTCTTTTGATAGTTCTCTTTCTCTTTTACGCACCTTTGATCTCTTGAAAAAATGGACTCGGCCCGTTTCTGGCTGGGCTAAAGTTTTAAATCAATTATTTGTCTTTTTTTGAAAATCGTATTTCTAATTTTGTTTGATAACTTTTTGTTGTTTACACATTGTGCTTGACACGACTTTTCTCCCTTGGGTGATTCATTGCCAAAAACTAAGCTGGATTCCAGACCATTGTTTTTTCACCAGAGATCACAGAGGTGAGTTTTTAACTGTTTTGAAATCTTTGAGCCCTCTGCCGCATGTCAAACTTTCTCTGTGGTTGAATCAGCGCCATACATTAAAGTACTTTTTACGCTATGAATTTCAGGGCGTTTTTTGATACACGGATCTCGCAGGCAGGAATAAAAAGCAAACTCAAAAATCCTGCAATTTAACCGCAGGATTCAAAACCAAGGACAAAACGCAAGCTAAAGCTTTCGGCTAAAATCCCATAAAACGCAGGATTTAAATCCCGGCAGCCGAGGAATCCGGTCTGATAAAACTTTGAATTTAGGCCTAAATCAAGGAACATCGATAGAATTCAAGGGATTAAAAGCGGGTTTTGCAGTTAAAAATATCCGAACCCGTTTTTTCGATCGATTATTGGATTTTTAACGATTTATCCTTTCAATATTTTCCTTTAATCTCTACATCAATCGGTTCAAAAAATGCCGCAAAAACCTGGAAGGGATAGCCCCATAACGAATTTTTAACTGAATCCGGCAGGTCACTTCCATTTAAAAATCCATATCCCATGCTACCTTGCCGGAATCCAATCCGTTCAATCTGTTTAATCCTGGTCCAAATAATGGGCAGCGCTCAAGGCCGCTACTTGCCCCTGGCCGACAGCGCGGCTGATCTGCCAGGGCCTGCCTGTACAATCACCGGCCGCAAATACTCCCGGCAAGTTGGTGGCCTGGGTAAAATCGACCCGGATAAAACCATTTTCAATATGTAAACCATCCAAAAGCTCGCTGGCAGGCCGGCCCGCCCTTTCGATGAAAATCCCGCTCACCTCGAATTCCCCGGCGGAAGTTTTTAAAAGTTCCACCTTGTCCGCTCCCGAGATTCTCTGAGGTTTCCCCTGGACCACCTTTACTTTGGGGCTAAGTTCGGTGGCTAAACGATATTGCGGAAAATAGTAGACTTCCGAACAAACCTCGGATAAAAATGCCGCTTCGGATTCGGCTTCCGGAATATAACCAATCATGGCCACGGCTTTTTCCTTAAAAAACATCCCGTCGCAAGTGGCGCAATAACTGACTCCCCGTCCCACAAACTCCGCTTCCCCGGCAATCTCGGCAACTGTAGAAATACCAGGAGCCAAAATCACCGATTTGGCTTGAAGGGCGTTTTCACGGCCCATCAAAGAAAAGATCCGCTCTTCCTGATAGATGTTTTGGACCTCGTCTTTGATACTAACCACCCCTTCGGCCTGGGCATGGTCTCTCATCCGGCTAATCAGTTCCGATCCTGATATTTGGGGGATTCCCAGATAATTTTCAATCTGTTCGGCCTGGATCAGTTTTGAACTCATGGTTTCTTTCGATACCAAAAGCGCATCTTTATTTCTCCGTCTGGCATTGACTGCCGCCGCGAGGCCGGCCGGTCCTCCTCCGATGATAGCGATATCATACACCATATCCGTTCATTCCTTTCGATTGATATGAAAACCAGAAACAAGAATTTACATTCTGCCAACAGGTAACTTTACAAAAATGAAGAATAATAAATAGACTTAAAAATAATAAAGGAGCATCCCCTGTGTTATATACTATATTTAAACTTTTGTTCCGCGGTTTTTTGAAGCTATTTGCAGGTCTAAAAGCCACCGGCAAGGAAAATATCCCCCAAAGCGGTCCTGCCCTGATTGTGGCAAACCATATCAGCAATTGGGACCCCATGGTGTTAGGGGGGGACCTTAAGCGTCAAGTTAAGTTTATTGCTAAAGAGGAACTGATTAAAATACCTCTGATCGGCCTTTTAATAAAATCCTGGGGGGTCGTGCCCATCAAACGGGGCCGCGGCGACCGGGAAGCCATCAGTAAATCCTTGGAAATTTTAGGAGAACAACATTTGATGGGCATTTTTATCGAAGGGCGAAGAAATACCGTTCATCCCGAACAAATGCTGAAACCTCAACACGGAGCCGCTATGCTGGCCTTAAAAACCGGCGTTCCCGTCATCCCGGCTGTTATCATCAATAGCAATAGAATTTTCCGGAGTTTTAAAAGGGTCAGAGTCGTCTTTGGAACCCCCATTCAATTTACCGAAGAACCGGGCGCCGATAAAAAGGAACTCTACGAACAAATCAGCAACCGGATTGTCCAGGAAATCATGAAACTAAAAGGGGCTTGAAATGTTTCAGGCCCCTTTCCGCTCCTTCAATACTCGGGTTCTATTAATCCGTAATGGCCGTCTTTCCTTTTATACACCACATTGACCTGATCGGTTTCACCATTGGTAAAAACGTAAAAATCATGAGCTAACAAGTCCATTTGCATGACCGCTTCTTCAACGGTCATCGGCTTCATCGCAAAACGCTTGGTCCGTTTAATTTGAAGTTCACCGGCTTCTTCCTGAGGCGCGGGAGCCAAATTGGCCACGATTTGGTTGTCTTCACGGAATTTACGGTTAATCCTGGTTTTATATTTCCGGATTTGACGTTCGATCTTATCAATCGCTCCATCAATCGACCCGTACATATCACCGGTTTTTTCTTCGCCTCGAAGGAGCAGACCGTCAACTTGAATGGTAATTTCAACAATATGTTTGCCTCGTTCCGTACTCAATGTTACTTGGGCTCCGCGGGGACTTTTTTCAAAAAATTTAGCGATTTTGGAGACTTTTTTTTCGGCATACTCTCTTAATGCATCCGTTACTTCTATGTTTTTGCCATTTACCGTTACTACCATTTAGACCATCTCCTTTTTGAATTCGATGTTTTTGGTTAAGGGAATTTTAAAAGTCCTAATAAATATATTATCGATACGGATTAGAATATCCTCCCGGGAAATCTAAAAACATAAAAAGGCTTGTGCCAAATTTGCGCGCAGGCGCGGCCGCGTTTCCTCTTTAGCACAAGCTGTTTTCATCGAAACGATTCACCTGATTGTTGGCACGTATGGCGCCATAATAATTTCAGGTTATTTGGACATACTTTTTTTCGGAGCAAAGGTTTCACAGCAAGTTTCCACTGATGTCCGGGCGCCGGTATCACCTTCCAATGAACCAATCTCCATATTGTCAGTTGCTCCAAAATTATTTTTTACTTTAATTTCATCGGCCTGACATTCATTGGCATCATCGTTATACTGACACGAAGCAACACTGCATTTTATACGATTCATCCCATCACCTCCGATGTTATTATCCATCAGTTACGGAGTGATTATTCATTTTTTATCCAGCGATGAGATATTTTGTACGCTAGAATGATCAGGCCAGTTCCACAAGGAGGGCTCTGGAATCCTTCGTGGGTTGTTTGTCATCCGAAAAGAATTGGCAATGATAAGCCCCTATCAAAGACTCTCGCAATAAAGGGGATAAAAAAACCAAATTCAAATGGATGGATTGCCCAACCCTGCCGTACCAGATACGCTCATAGGTCATGGGATGAAGCGTCCTCCAGGCATCAAACCAACCAAGGGATGCGATTTCTTGAAGATAATGTTTATAATCCAAACTGGCATTTAGATTTGCAGCATGAATTTTCAGGTTCCCCATGATGACAGCCCGGTTACCTTTTTGCATCTCAAAGCTTTTCAGTGTTTCTTGGAAGGGCAAATCAGAAACTCGAATATCTTGGGATTTTGGGAAATCAATTCCGAAAATCCTCATATCATGCCCTGGAAGATAGATCTTCACCCCGTTATCCGGCTGCCCGGCAGGTGCAGTCTCCCCGGAAATAACGATTTGACTGCGACTGGTGATCACCATCAGTTCCCGTCCAATTCCAGACTGCGACTGGGCCCAATGTTTCCAACCATTCCGGTGGAAAATAGGTTGTAAGGTTATCATATCCCGATTCCCAAACAAAAATAACAAGTCGGCATCAGCGAAGGGCATATGATGAAAATTCTCCCGTATCCGCCGGTTTTCATTTTCACCGGGTATGGCCAAAACCGCAATCTTCAAAATATCACACTCCGGGTTATCACGAATTGATTATAATTTCGTCTGGCGTCTTTGACTTCCTTTTTTTATCTCAAATTTTTGGTAAGATAGTGAAAATTTACTATATGATAAGATTTCATGACAACGCAAATAAAGATATTCAAAAAGGTATTTAACATGAATCCTCAAGTAACCTGCAGCTCTCTTCAATGAATAACTTGCCGAATTCTGTAAAAGATCCGATCCAGCCAATTTTTCTGTGCTACCGCGGATAAATTGTCACTTACTTGCCGGATCGAGGTTTAAATATTCGAATACTATCCTTAACGTTTACAGCCGTTGCATTGAATGTTATAATTATTTTATTTGATATAGCTTTCTAATTTATATGCCATTGAAATCATACTTTCAGGAGGAATCACAATACGAATATTGACCAGAAATGTACTGGCCCCCCGGATTGTCAGACTTGTTGTCCATGCTCCTGACATTGCAACGAAGGCTCAACCAGGACCTTTGTAGTTGCCTATATTGTGAAGGGAACGAAAAATGCCAATGTCACGCCAAATGAAAGAATATTATACGAAAAAATTCGGCAATCAAATGATTAATTTTGCTGATTACAAGTAATTGTAAACCATAAGGAGTATTTATGAGCCGCGCCCGAAAAAACGATGGCGGAGAAACCGTACAGTCAGTTACCAGAGCTTTATTCTTATTGGAATTATTAGCGGAAGAAGCTGCCCCCCTTTCGTTATCTGAATTATCACAAAAAGCCGATCTTAAAATGACAACCGTCCATCGCTTATTAACCACCTTAATGTCCAGAGGCTTTGTGGAGCAGGATAATCTTTCATTAAGATATCAGCTTGGAGTTAAGGCATTTCAAATTGGAAATGCCGCTTTATTCGTTAATGACTTGCGTTCGATTGCCCGTCCTTTCTTGAAAGAGCTTTTGGAGTCGGTGAATGAGACAATTAATTTAGCGATTTTAGAGGACACGGAAGTTATATACATTGATCAAATCGAATCCACTAACATAGTAATCGTTAAAATGTTTGCCCGAATCGGCAGTAGAGGACCTGCTTATTGTACCGGTACGGGCAAGGTTCTGCTGGCGGATTTAAGTGACGATGTGGTACGAGAACGCTTTTCCAAGGTTAACTTTGTTCCATTCACTGAGAATACGGTAACGGATGTCAATCATCTACTGAAGGCGTTGAACCAAATCAGACTTGATGGTTATGCATTAGACTTTTCCGAACGCGATTCGGGAGTCACTTGTGTGGCGGTCCCTATCAAAAAATTCGATGGCCGTGTACAAGCGGCAATCAGTGTATCAGCCCCCGCACAGCGGATATCTACCGAGCGGATCCAACAAGAAATATTACCGGTATTGAAAAGTGCTGCCGATAATATTTCTCAAAAATTAGGCTTTTTGAGCCATCGTTAGTTGAAAATATTAAAAAAACCAACCATAGGTCGGCTTTTTTAATATTTTCTCATGATCAAACTATACCTTGAGCCATCATTGCTTGAGCTACTTTAAGGAACCCCGCGATATTAGCCCCCACCACTAAATTATCCTCATACCCATACTCTTTAGCAGCCTGACTAGCATTTTTATAAATGTTAACCATGATATTTTTCAGTTTCGAGTCTACTTCTTCAAAGGTCCAGGAATATCTCATACTATTTTGAGTCATTTCCAATGCTGAAGTGGCTACTCCGCCTGCATTGGCAGCCTTAGCCGGCGCAAACAGCACTTTGCTCTGGAGGAATACTTTAATTGCTTCCGGAGCCGAAGGCATATTAGCCCCTTCACCAACTGCCCAACAACCATTCTTCACCAGGATTTTTGCTGAAGCTTCATCAATCTCATTTTGAGTAGCACAAGGCAGAGCGATATCACATTGAATTCCCCAAATTCCAGAACAACCTTCTTTATAGGTGGCATCGGAATGAAACTTAACATACTCACTGATTCGCTTCCGCTCTACTTCCTTAATTCGCTTCATTGTATCAAGATTAATCCCTTTGGGGTCGTAAACATAACCATTGGAATCACTCATCGCAACTACTTTACCGCCCAGCTGATGTACTTTTTGGGTTGCATAAATGCCGACATTCCCAGAACCTGATACAATGACAGTCGCACCTTGAAATGACTTGCCTTTATCCTTAATCATTTCATCTACAAAATAGCACAAGCCATAACCGGTAGCCTCTGTTCTAGCCAAGCTGCCACCCCATGTCAATCCCTTACCGGTCAACACTCCCTCGTGAAGTCCGGTGATTTTCTTATATTGGCCGTACATATAACCGATTTCACGGCCGCCAACACCGATATCTCCAGCCGGGATATCAACATCAGCCCCTATGTGCCGATATAATTCAGTCATAAAACTCTGGCAAAAACGCATAATTTCCGCATCGGATTTTCCTTTGGGATCAAAGTCACTGCCGCCTTTAGCTCCACCAATCGGTAAGCCGGTTAATGAATTTTTAAAAATCTGCTCAAACCCTAAAAATTTAATGATTCCAATATAAACTGAAGAATGAAAACGCAGACCGCCTTTATAAGGACCAATGGCACTGTTAAACTGAACCCGGAAACCACGGTTCACTTGCACTTTACCGCTATCATCCACCCAGGGAATCCGAAAAATAATTTGACGCTCCGGTTCCACTATCCTTTCCAAAATCCCTGCCTTTACATATTCCGGATGCTTTGCAATGACCGGCTCCAGAGATTCCAGAACTTCCTCCACCGCCTGGTGAAACTCCGACTCATTGGGATTTCTACGCACAACCTGCTCCATTAATTGGGACGAAAATGACAATACAACCCCACCTCTCATAGATTCAATAACTCTTTTATAAAAAAATGATTTTCACTATGTGAAAATCATTTTCATATATAGATTTTATTCAATACCCTTAAAGATGTCAAGTATTACAAATTCAAAGTCAAAAAACAACCTAACCGGATTTTTATTTCTTTCTTTGCCAGCAGATCACCTTTTGGTGGGTTACGTCAGCATGGAACCAAAATTCTTCCGAAAAAGTTTCCGCATCGATGATTCGAATGACTTCCTGCCACTGTTCGGTGCCAGGCAACAATATAGACAATTGATTGGGCCTCCGCTCAAAAAAAAAATGCTGAAAAATAGTATTGGGTTCTGTTTCGTTGATGATTAGATAAAAATTATTATTCTCGATGATATCCTGAAAAAAATGTGTACCATAGGATAATTCCGGCATAAAGCCGCCCGCTTTAAAAGCTATTTCGCCAAAGATTGCAAAACGATTGATTTCAGCAAATGCGACCGGAACTCCCAGGCTGGGTGTGGATGTGCCCCAGCGGCCGGGGCCAAGTAAAATATCAGAAAGTTCGTCTCGGGATCCTATTAACTGGTTCAGTTTTCCAATTATCCTGGCAACTTCATACTTGCTTGAAAGGTTTAAAGTTGCATAATACTCAGGAACCACATAAACCAGTCTCTTAATTCTCGCCTCAAGATCACTACCCATCGCTCGGCTCTGCGTAGCAAAGATAATCTGATCTTGGGATATATTCTCAGGCATGGTAACATTTTTGGAGTTAATGTTGATCTGCAAAGGGCGGCATTGTAGCAGGTTAATTGAAAAATCTGCCTCGGTCCGGAAATTACAAGTAAATTCGATGTCCACCGGATAACCATAAGCCGATTGAAGTACCTGCAGCATCTTTCGGATCTTAAAAGGGAAAGCCGTCTCTCCGAGCAATGCCTCAAAATTAAGATACCACTGGGGAATTTCTGGAGTTATATCCTTTGGGTATTCCTGACCGGCAAAAAGCCCTAAATTAGAAACGATCCCTTTAGTAGCTATATTTTGGAAAGAAACACTTTCTAAAGTATTATGCTCCAGATCAATCAAATCAACCTGATGTTGAGAATACGTTCTCTGTTCCTCCATATCAACCTCAGGCCGAAGGGTCGGGTGGTCCAAAGCCACAAACCGGGCATAATCGTCACCCATCCGGTTAACTGCCCGTGTTCCAAGTCCCAAAACCAAACGAAGCATTCCAGCGCCAGGCTCCATGTCAGGTCGCCAAACATATAAATTATGGGATAAAGCTACGCCCGCCAAATCGGGGAAGAAATAACATCCCCGGTTGATACCCGAAACCCTCTGGACTAATAATGCCATTTGTTCATCATTTTGGGCTAAACCACGGTTTAAGCGGTACGCCAGCGCATCGTCATTCATCGTACTGGCGTACACGATTCGTACCGCTTTCACAAATTGTTCATAACGTTCGCTTAAATTACCCTGGTTTGTACAAAAAATGCTTTGGTATTTTCCGGCAAAAGCATTGCCAAATCCATCTTCCAATAAACTGCTGGAACGAACGATTATTGGCGCCTGACCAAAATACTCCAGCATCTCTAGAAATTGGTCCCGGACTAATTCAGGAAATTTACCATCCATTATTCTTTCTTTAATAATAGCTGCCTTTGCAAAATAATTTTCAGGTTTTTTTTGTTCCACCCGCAATTGCCAGCAGTTATTCTCCACAAGGTAAGTGTAATAAATATCTGACCCAATAAAAAAAGAATCATGGGGTTCAAGAACGCCTAACCATGAGTGGTTGGAATCTCTAGCCAAAATCGCCCGGGATAATAACAAACCAATCGTTTTTCCACCAATAAAACCGGAACCGATTAATCTTGATTTTATCTGCAGCAAATCCGCCATGGTAAAATATTGGCGGGCTAAGTTTTGCACCTTGATATCCCGGCCGATAACCATTCGCAACAATTGTTCAAAACTATCCTGTTTTTTTCGGCATATCATCGGATCGCCATTTTGAGCTTTCTCCGCCAATTCATTGGCCTCAATAAAAATACGATCCCAATAATCCAGCCGGCGTTCGGTTTTATTGATTTGTGAATGATAAGAGGAATATAACTCCGTTACTTCAGCACTGTTCGTCATGGGGGTAAAGTCGATTCCATCGGTGGATATGTGAGGCAAAAACATCGTTGGCGAATACCGCTCCCATACTTTTAGAGGATGAATGCAAAATACCTCTTTTTGAAAAATATCCAGGAGGATTTGCGTGGTTTCCCGGATCCTGGCAATCGTACTGTATGAATGACGGTCCCTCAAAATTGCGAAATAAGCAATCGTATTGAATTGAAACAAATAGGGACAGGTAACCCGGAAGAAATTTCCGATCATTAAATCAGTTGACCATTCGGAGAGCAAGTCGGAGAGGCAATCAAAAACATAACAAACATTTTCACCTTCACAAGTAACAATATCCTGTATGGAAGCAGAAAAGGTTTCAAAACCAAGCCCCGCATCCAACCGGTATTCGTGATAGTATTCATTGTTGATTGCTTTAGGACCCCAAGAAACAATTGGATCATGCTGTCCAAAACGGATATATATCAACCGATTACAGGAACGGAGCGCTGCACTTATAAAAAAGCCAGCAAAATAACGATAACTACTAATATCATCGACCTGCCAAACCACATTATCACCAAACCGTAAACTGTCGATTATCCGATCGACACTGGCTAAACCTGAAGATACGCGGTTAGTATTCATGGATTGCTCCTAATTAAAAAACTCTATCCCCGTTGTTTATCTGAAAATTTATCACTCTCATCGGGGTTAATTTGACGATGCCGTATGGTATCCCATTGCCAGAGAGATTGTTTTGGCCGTCTTATTCACTTGATCCAATAGTAGAAGCCTTTGCTCCCCCGTTGTAAAATTATTGACTTGCAAGAAAACACTAATCGCTCCGGCGCATTTACCCAAATAATTATATACCGGAACGCTAATTTCACAAATTTTCTCCTTGAAATCAGTTAACCCCTCTGCAAATCCCTGTCTTTTCAAAAAATCAAGTTCCTTTTGAAAGGCTTGTTGATCGGAAATTTGGTTTTCCTGAAAATACTGAACAACGACTGATTGTTGCTCTAGTTTGGTTAAATTCGCCAATAAAATTTTTCCGGAATTCGTCTGGCATGCCGGAACCAGCAAGCCGGTTTGAATACCGATTTGAATCGGATCCATTGTTTTTACTGCATCTGTATATACAACACTCTGATTGGATAATATCGCTAAATAGATCGATTCTTTATTATTTTCAACAAATTGATTTAAATGGGGCAGGGCAACTTCGCGAATGTTAAGCCGCTGCAAAACCGCATTTCCAATTAGAAAAGCCTTTAATCCTAACTGGTATTGACCGGTTTTCTCTCGTTCAACAAACCCACTACGACATAACGTATTCAGTATTCGATAGGCACTACTCAGATTTAATTGAGTGAGTTGACCAATTCGGGTTAGAGTTAGCGGAGTATTTTGTTTTGCTAATATCTCCAACAACATCAATGAACGTTCAACAGTTTGAACCCGTATTTCCCGCTCTCCGCTCTTCGTTTTCATGAATGACCCCCGAATTTTTTTATAATACGAAAATTGATTTCATTATATTCAAATTTTAATCTCTTGAAAAGTTGATGTCAATAGTATTGTAAAATTAATTAAAAAAGCTGACACATGATTACTGTATACATTGTTTATATATTTGTATTCTCGCTTTTGTGTATCAAATATCACATGCCTATTCCAATTCTTAATTAAATAGATTATTTTTTCATTTTACAAAAAAATTTGCTTGTTACATTTCTTACCCATGACAAAAATTTTTTACAGAATTGTAACCCGAATGGTGAAATTGATACTCCACCATCCATCATGGAAATGGAAAATGATCGGTGAAACAATTATGCCTTTTTCACCATTGGTTTTATGATTTTTAAACTCTGAAAAATATTGTATTCATATTGAAAAAACGTTGACATCAATGTTACAGAAGTTATATAATTTACTCCAATATGAAATTCAATTTCGCCATGCGGAAATCAAAACGAATCCGATCGATCCGGAAAGGTTGGCCATTTTTATGACACAAACACAGTCGTTTCCTGAAAAGCAAGGCCTTTATGATTCACAATATGAACATGATGCATGCGGTATTGGCTTAGTCGTTAATATTAAAGGAGTCAAATCCCATGAAATCATCACCAAAGGCCTAACAGTTTTGAAAAATCTAGATCATCGGGGTGCTCGGGGTGCAGAGGCCAATACCGGAGATGGTGCGGGTATACTTATCCAAATCCCCCATGATTTCATAAAAAAAACCTGTGTGGAACTGGGAATCAAAATTCCGGACCCCAGTCAATATGCGGTCGGAATGATCTTTCTACCTTCGGAACCCACTTTACGGGCTGAATGTGAAAAGATTTTTACCAAGATTGTAAGCGAGGAAGGCCAAAATTTATTGGGATGGCGGACCGTTCCAACCTGCGATTCTTCCCTTGGCAATTCGGCCAAATCATGTCAACCTTTTATGCGTCAAATCATTATCGGTCGAAGTCCCGACATCCAAGACGAACTGACCTTCGAACGCAAGTTATATCTTATCCGCAAGCAATCCGAAAAAGCTATCCGGTATTCCGGAATTCCCGGTTATGATTCCTTCTATGTCTCCTCACTTTCCGCCCGTACCATTGTGTATAAGGGAATGTTAATTCCGGAACAACTTATCGAATATTACCCTGATTTAAGTGATCCCAGTATGGAATCGGCGTTGGCGCTGGTCCATTCCCGCTTTAGCACCAATACCTTCCCCAGTTGGGAAAGGGCTCATCCAAACCGTTTTATCATTCATAACGGTGAGATTAATACCCTGCGCGGTAATGTCAACTGGATGCATGCCCGGGAATCGATGTTTGAATCAAAAATCTTCGGCGACGATATTTCAAAAGTATTGCCGGTGGTTAATTCCGACGGCAGCGACTCGGCCATATTCGATGAATGTCTTGAATTTCTCACCTTGGCCGGTCGTTCCCTTCCTCACGCCATGATGATGATGATACCGGAACCTTGGTCGAAACATGAACATATGCCCACAGAGAAAAAGGCTTTTTATGAATATCATAGCTGCTTAATGGAACCATGGGATGGCCCGGCAGCCATGGCCTTTTCCGATGGCAAAATTGTCGGGGCGGTACTTGACCGGAATGGTCTCAGACCTTCCCGTTATTACATTACCAAAGATGGTTTGGTGGTTATGGCTTCGGAAGTTGGCGTTATTGACCTACCGCCTGAACAAATCGTGGAAAAAGGGCGATTACAACCGGGTCGGATGTTGCTCATCGATACCGAGGCCGGAAAAATCATTTCAGATGAGGAACTCAAGCACAATTTGGCAGTCAAACATCCCTATCAAGAATGGTTGGACCAATACTTGGTGAAACTGGAAGATTTACCTCCCGCTTCCGAAGTCCCGGTCGATGATCCGAAGACTCTTTTGGAGCGGCAAAAAGCGTTCGGATACACCTATGAGGATTTACGATTGGTATTGGCGCCAATGGCCAAGGATATGGTGGAACCAACCGGCGCAATGGGTATCGATACACCACTGGCAGTTTTATCAGACAAGCCGCAGTTATTGTATAATTATTTCAAACAATTATTTGCCCAGGTTACCAATCCCCCTATCGATGCAATTCGTGAAGAAATTGTCACCGGAACGGAAACATTCCTGGGGTCGGAAGGCAATATACTCGATCCGCAGCCCCAAAGCTGCCGACAATTGAAATTGAAGGTTCCGATTCTATCCAATGATGAATTGGCAAAAATAGCCCGTTTGGATCAGCCGAGCTTTAAGGCAGTCACTCTTCCGATCCTATTTAAAGTTTCAGAAGGCGGCGCAGGATTGAAACAGGCAATGGACTCCCTTTGCGCGGAGGCAAGTCGGAAAATTAAAGCCGGGGCCAATATTATTATTCTTTCCGATCGCGGAATCAACGACCAAATGGCGGCAATTCCGGCTTTGCTGGCGGTATCCGGTTTGCATCACCATTTGATCCGGGAACAAGTACGTACTCAGGTCAGCCTGGTGATTGAGTCCGCCGAACCCAGGGAAGTTCACCATTTTGCTTTATTGCTCGGCTATGGCGCTTCAGCAATCAATCCTTATTTGGCCTATGAATCCATTAAAGATTTGATTGCCCAAAAGCTGTTGGTCAATATGGACGGCCATAAAGCCGAGCATAACTATACCAAAGCTGTTGTCAAAGGTATTGTGAAGACCCTTTCAAAAATGGGAATTTCCACAATTCAAAGTTATCAGGGCGCTCAAATTTTCGAAGCCATCGGATTACACCAATCCGTCGTCGACCGTTACTTTACTTGGACACCGTCGCGAATCCGCGGGATTGACCTTGATATCATCGCCCGTGAAGCTCAGATCCGCCATCAAAACGCCTTTAGCGACCACGGCGTCAAAGAAAAAGTCTTGGAAACTGGCGGTTACTATCAATGGCGTCGAAACGGCGAGAGTCATTTATACAATCCGGAAACCATTCACCAATTGCAGCAAGCATGCCGCAATAATGATTATCGCCTATTTAAGGAATATTCAAACCTGATTGATAATCAAACCCAAAAGCATTATACCTTGAGGGGGCTGCTCGGTTTTAAAACAACCGCTAAGGCGGTTCCCATCGATGAGGTTGAATCGGTGGAATCGATTTGCAAACGTTTTAAGACCGGAGCCATGTCTTACGGTTCGATCAGTCAGGAGGCGCATGAAGCTTTGGCTGTCGCCATGAACCGGATTGGCGGTAAGAGTAATACCGGCGAGGGCGGCGAAGATCCCTCCCGCTTTGTTACAGCTGCCAACGGCGATTCCAGATGCAGCGCAATTAAGCAAGTTGCTTCCGGAAGATTCGGGGTTACTAGTGAATATTTAGTGAACGCCAAGGAAATTCAAATCAAAATGGCGCAAGGGGCTAAACCCGGTGAAGGCGGTCAGTTACCCGGCAGGAAAGTATATCCATGGGTAGCAACCGTTCGGCACTCCACTCCGGGTGTGGGTCTGATCTCTCCTCCTCCTCATCATGATATTTATTCCATTGAGGATTTGGCGGAGTTAATTCATGATTTAAAAAATGCCAATCAAGAGGCCCGAATCAGTGTAAAACTGGTTTCGGAAGTCGGAGTCGGGACGATTGCCGCCGGCGTGGCCAAAGGACGGGCCGATTTAATTCTAATCAGCGGCTATGACGGTGGAACCGGTGCTTCACCCCGCTCCAGCATTAAACATGCCGGGCTTCCCTGGGAACTAGGACTGGCAGAAACTCACCAGACTTTGTTACTGAACAATCTAAGAAGCCGGGTGGTGCTGGAAACCGACGGCAAGCTCATGACCGGTAAAGATGTTGCGATTGCCGCGTTGTTAGGTGCTGAAGAATATGGTTTTGCTACATTGCCTTTGGTCGCTTTAGGTTGCGTCATGATGAGAGTGTGCAATCTGGATACCTGTCCTGTCGGTATTGCCACACAAAATCCCGAACTCCGTAAAAAGTTCTGCGGCGATCCGGCTTATATTGTCAATCTGATGCATTTTATAGCCCAAGAATTGCGGGAAATCATGGCGGAACTAGGTTTTAAAACCATCAATGAAATGATTGGACGCACCGATAAACTGGAACCTGCCAAAGCGTTTGAACATTGGAAGACAAAGAATCTTGATTTCTCCAGCATTCTTTATCAACCCAAAGTCGGTCCCGAAGTCGGGCATTATTGTCAAATCAGCCAGAATCATGGCCTTAATACGGCACTTGACAACCAGCACCTTTTAAAGATCTGTGAACCTGCGCTTTCAAGTGGCAAACAGGTCCAGGCGATTTTACCGATCCGCAATACCAACCGGGTTGTAGGCACCATTCTCGGCAGCGAAGTTACCCGTAAATACGGTGCCAAAGGATTACCGGAGGACACCATCAAACTTCATTTCCAAGGTTCAGCCGGACAAAGTTTCGGAGCTTTCGTCCCCCGGGGTATCACATTGACCCTGGAAGGTGATGCCAATGACTACCTTGGCAAAGGACTTTCCGGCGGAAAAATTATCGTTTATCCCCCGGCAAAATCGACCTTTAATCCGGAAAACAATATCATCATCGGCAATGTCGCTTTTTACGGGGCAACCAGCGGCGAAGCTTATATTAATGGTGTTGCCGGCGAGCGTTTTTGCGTAAGAAACAGTGGTATGAAAGCCGTCGTCGAATCAGTCGGCGACCATGGTTGCGAATATATGACCGGAGGCCGTGTCGTAGTTCTGGGTTCTACCGGCCGCAATTTTGCAGCCGGGATGTCCGGCGGTATTGCCTATATTATTGATGAAGCCGGCGATTTTAAAGAACGTTGCAACTTCGAGATGGTTGATTTGGAAACCCTATCCGATGAAGAAGAAATTACCGAATTGAAACAAATGATTGAATCTCACGCCAAATATACCGGCAGTACCCGGAGTAAACTAATCCTTGAGAACTGGGAGGGTTACCTCCGGAAATTGATCAGAGTCATCCCCCGGGATTATAAACGGGTCTTGGAAACAATGAAATCGCTGGAAAAGAGCGGTTTAAGTAAAGAAGAAGTGTTTATGGCCGCTTTTGAAGCCAATAAGAGCGACTTAAAGAGAGTTAGCGGTAATTAATGATAGAGTGACGAATTCATTTTATTTAATGTTTGTGGAGGACTTATAATGGGTAAGCCAACCGGATTTTTAGAATACAAACGGGAATTGCCGTCTGATCGCCCCCCCAAGGAACGGCTCAAAGATTGGGATGAATTTCATGAGCATTTCCCGGAAGAACAACAACAGATACAAGGGGCCCGTTGTATGGACTGCGGTGTTCCATTCTGTCATAGCGGGCTTTTAATCAATGGTATGGCTTCCGGCTGTCCACTGAATAATTTAATTCCGGAATGGAATGATTTAGTTTTCCGCGGCTTATGGCAAGAAGCTGTGAAACGTTTGGAACAGACCAATTGCTTCCCCGAGTTTACCGGCCGGGTTTGTCCGGCCCCTTGTGAGGGTTCATGTACTTTGGGAATGCATGAACCGGCAGTAACCATTAAAACCAATGAATGCTCCATCATTGATAAAGCTTTTGAAGAAGGCTGGATTGCTCCGGCCCCCCCTGCAAAACGTACCGGAAAAAAAGTGGCGGTAATCGGTTCCGGCCCTTCGGGACTTGCTTGCGGGAATATGCTTAACAAAGCCGGACATACGGTGACCGTATTTGAAAGAGCCGACCGGATCGGCGGCCTCCTAATGTATGGGATCCCCAACATGAAGTTGGATAAGAAAATTATCCAGAGGCGGGTTGACCTCATGACCGCCGAGGGAGTCATCTTTGTCACCAAAACAGAGGTCGGAAAAGATTATGAGGCCGGGAAATTGCTGAAGGAATTCGATGCTGTGGTTCTTTGCGGTGGAGCTACCAAACCTCGCGACTTGGTTATTGAAGGCAGAGGATTAAAAGGCGTCCATTTCGCAATGGATTTTTTAACGGCTAATACCAAAAGTTTGCTGGATTCGGATCACCAAGACGGCCAATACATTTCCGCCAAGGATAAAGATGTTATTGTCATCGGAGGCGGCGATACGGGTACCGATTGTGTGGCCACCTCTTTGCGTCACGGTTGCAAGAGTTTAGCCCAATTTGAAATTGTCCCGATGCCTCCCCAAACGAGAACTGCCGATAATCCTTGGCCCCAATGGCCGAAGGTTTACAAACTGGATTATGGTCAGGAAGAAGCGGCTGAAATTTTCGGAGCGGATCCTCGTCTCTATTGTATCAATACCAAAAAATTAGTTGGCGATGATAACGGCCAATTAAAAGAAGTCCATACTGTCGCCGTCAGGTGGGAACAAGACATCAATGGCCGCTTTGTTCCCAAGGAAGTTCCGGGAAGTGAAAAAGTCTGGCCGGCCCAGTTGGTTTTGCTGGCCATGGGGTTCCTCGGTCCGGAGGAGAACTTGCTAAAGGCTTTTGGTGTTGAGCAAGACAGCCGTACCAATGCCAAAGCTGAATACGGCCAATTTATCACCAATGTTAAAGGTGTTTTCGCTGCCGGCGATATGCGGCGTGGCCAAAGTCTGGTGGTCTGGGCCATCCATGAAGGCATCAGCGCAGCTAGGGAATGCGACAAATATTTGATGGGGAAATGAATTAACTTTATTCCCCTCTATTCAATTCAATAGGAATATCATAAAATCCCACAATTAAAAACCGTCTAACGTTGAAAGGTACTTCCCTCTAAACGTAAAGTAGTTTAAAATGATTGTAGGATTTTTTGTGATCTACCCTAACTCATTCTAGTGAGCTTACAAATCCAAAAAAGGCGACTGCTGGTAAATATTTAAAATACCTAACTACAACTCAATATAACTGTAGAAAACCAAAGGAGCTTATGATGTTACATACCGAAAATATCGAAGTATTCAATTTCAAAGGGGCCTTCCGGGGTATGAGAAATCCCATGGCTAGCTGGCATCGGTCCGATACAGTCTTTGACAGCGCCAGCGGTGCATTGGTAACCTTGGGCGAAAATGATCGCAAATTAGCTTTAACTTTAGTTGCCTCCGGAAGCGACCATCGCAAATTTATACGGCAAATCCTGGTGAGTATGGATATTATCGCGCCGGATTATTGGTGGAAGGAAATGGATACTTATAAAGTCGGTACCGTTGCCAATAGCACCAGCACCATGCACAAATTGACTTCAAAGCCGTTAACGATGGAAGATTTTAGCTGGGATCAACCCACGCCCTATCGCCAGCAACTGCTGGTACATTTGAATGAGCTAATCGACAGTTATAAAAAACTTACCCAGAACGACGAGACCGAAGGGGCTAAAAAAATCTGGCGGGAATTGATTCAAGACCTGCCGATGAGTTTTCATTATACCCGCACTTGGACCAGTAACTATGAAAGCTTGCGCCATATCTACCACGCCAGAAAAAATCATAAACTCTCCGAGTGGCATGATTTCTGCCGAGCATTAGAGAAGTTGCCTTTCAGCGAACTGATTACCATTGAATAAAGAAATTTTTAAAGGTTTTTCGCTGTGTCTCCGTGCCTCTGTGGCTAAATAAATAGGCCGCAAAGACACGGAAAAGTGCTTTATTCAAGGTAAGCCTTAAAAGTTGCCGGGTTTAAAAGTGTCTTCTTGCCAGGGGGATGGAAGCGATGATTTCTTTAATAGCAGCAATATCCAAAAACTGGGTCATTGGAAAAGACGGCCGGCTCCCATGGAAGCTCCCTGCGGATCTCGCCTATTTCAAAAAAACAACCATGGGACATCCGGTAATCATGGGCCGCAAAACCTTCGAATCTCTCGGTAAACCATTACCGGGACGGGAAAACATAGTGATCACCAAAAGTCGGAATTATCCCCCCCAAAATTGCTTGATCTTTCATTCCATCGATGAAGCCAAGACTTTTTGTAAGGATGAGAATAGTTTTATCATCGGTGGGTCTCAAACCTATCAAGAATTTTTCCCCTATGCTGAGCGGCTTTATATTACCCTAATTGATGAGGACTTTGAGGGTGATAGCTTTTTTCCGGTGATCGAACCCCAAATATGGCGGCTCATTTCTCAAACCAAAGGGGAACGGAATGAGCAAAATCCCTATGACTATTCTTTTTTAGTTTATGGTAAAGTACCGCAAAACAATTCATAGTATCGTTTTCCCTAATTCATAAGCTTTTTTAATAACTTGTTCCTGTTTTACAACTTCCCCTCTTTGGGATACTCCCGGCACAATCAATTGGGCGGTTAATTGAATCTCCAGATATTCTAATGTCTTTTCAAAAAATGCTATCACCGGCCGGACGGTTTCAGGATTATTTTCTTCAAAAGGGATGATAATTACCGCCTTTTTACCCTTGACTCCTTTTCTGTTTGGTTCACCATTAAAATAGGCCAGGCGGTCAATAAAACATTTGATGAGTGCGGTTGGCCCATACCAATATACAGGGGTGCCAAAAATAATGATATCGCTGGCAATGATTTTATGGTAAATAGGAATCATGTCATCATTTCGGGTACATTCGTGGGTAATCCAACAAACATGGCATCCGGTACACTCCTGAATTGTTAAATCACCTAAGAATAAGGTTTCAGTGAGTGCTCCTTTCTCCCGGGCTCCCTCCAATATCTTTTCCATTAAAACATGAGTATTCCCGTTTTTTCGCGGACTTCCCATTATCCCTAATATCTGTCCGGCCATTTTCGATTACCACCTCCCGTTTCTTGTTCAACAAGCTCAATCCATTTGGGGTCGGCCAATACGACCGAACGTTCCTTGTGCCACTTTGGGGCCGTCCAATATCGATCCAGAAGCATTAAGGTATCCTTTTGGCTTACCAAACGAAATCCAAATTTCTGGTAAAATTGAATGGCCCAAAATGCATCGGCCCATGTTCCAATCAAAACCGGCCCGGAAATTGACTGATACAGATGAGTGAGAAGCTTACCGCCAATCCCCTGGTGCTGCATGCCCGTTTTTACATAGGCATGTCGGATTAAGGTCACATCTTCTAGAGGCTGTACACCCATGACCCCTACCAATCTTTGGTCCGTCTCATATCCCCAAAAAGTGATACCACTTTTGATTTCTTCTTCCAATACATCCTTTGACATATAAGGAATATGGTAATGTTCAGCCGGGATAATCTCCCGATATATTTGGGCCGCATCATTAATGATTTGATAAATTTCTTCTAAATCCCCATGGATTGAGCGCTCACATCGACGAATCATGTTTACCACCTTTTTGAAAATCAATTCCTTTTCTTTCCTCATGGGTAATATAACATGCCGCACTCTCTTCCAACAGCTCCACTTTTCTGCTTTTTTAAAGGTACCAATTATGAAAGAGTATATTGAAAATTGTCGGGGCATTTTAATCATAACCCTTCAAAAAAACAGTACTATGACGAAAGCTCATTTTTGTCCTTAAAAGGTGATCATCATCGAAGATACTTTAAATAAAGTTATTCTTTATTATATTGCACCGACAATTCTGAGGCTAAAACCGGCCAATCTGATCAATTTTACGGAATTTAACCGGCTTTATCCATCATGGCGTAATTCTTCGAGAAAGCAAATCCGGGCATTTTTCGCTGATTTTTCATCCAATGAGGGAATTGAATATCAAGAAATCTACCACTATCCTGGAAAGCAAGCCCTCGTCCTGTTCTATAATGAGGAAATGCTGGAAGAAGTCCTTTTCAATCAAAAAAACCGGAATTTTCTAGCGGACTGTGGGTATAAAACTAATCGAAATGTAAGCGGATGTTTAAATCAATTATCCCAAAGACTGCTTTTCCCAAAATTTCCTCACGAAATCGGAATATTTTTGGGAATCCCCCTTGGCGATGTCTTGGGCTTCATAGCGAATAAGGGAAAAAACTATATTTTTAATCATTATTGGAAGGTTTATCAAAACCCCCTTGCCGCAAAAAAAATTTTCGCTTCTTTTGATCAGGCGAAAATTGATTTGTACAAAAAATTCTGTTAACCAATACCAGGCTCCACTACTTCACTACTTTCCGCCCATCCCCACTAATTTTAGTAAATTCTCAAAATTGGTATAATCCAACCTCGGTTCCTTGCCATTTCTCATTCTGGCTTTCGCCAATGCCAACTGTAAATTGATAAATGTAACTTGTCTCTCTAAAAAGTAAACATTCTCCACTCTCGGATCGGAAAGATCGGCATAGTTATAGCGATTAATAGCTGTCTGATAATTATCAAGCGCTTTTTTGACCTCCGGATCCATCATAAATTCTATTTTTTCACAATCATCATGACCCAGATACGAGGTTTCATTACCGCCCGGGGGCGTGATTCCAGTTGGGACCTTATGAAAATAAAATGGTTCCGAATTCTTCTCCTCTCGTTCCAGGTCATGGTGTGGATTTGCCGCGCTGGCTTCTTTTGGGGAGGATTTTTTTTCGAATTTTTTTTTAAGAGGGTAACCATGGATTAACTTTGAAGTAGGATTGGTTTTGAAAATCAAATGAAACACTCCTATCCATATAAATTTTTTAAAACTTGGCTCATCACAAATTATGAAAATGAATGCTCCGCTATTCCATAAAAATGTATAAAAAAGCTGATTTAGGAGATTATTAACGAAAAAAGGAGATCGAGCCGATTGAACTACGAGCGGGTGAAGGAAATTATTGAATCTCACGGAGTCATTGCGGTGAATTATCATGAATCCCCGGTATGGCTGGAGCAAATTACCGATGATCAGAATGTAGAGATAACTACGCTTGATACCAATCAACGCTTGGAAGTACCCATTGATCAACTTACTGAATAAATGGAATGGCCATTCATATAAGCGTCAGCTCAGGTTCAAAAAACGCTAAAGTTTTTGGGGGAAGCGACGAAAAAAGTATTACATGATCCATCACCTAAAGGAGTCGACATTCATGACAAAAAAAAATGATGAATTCAATTTGGAGACAAAATATCGGGCTGCAAATTTTAACCAAATTGTAGGAATTGCTGAAAAATTAATGACCTCATTGGTAAAGCGAGTCCAGCAAGTGGAGAAAATTTCAAAATAGTACCAGTACTACCTATATCTTAGGATTGACAATTGGATGGGTATATGTTATATTTATCAAACGTGGTTAAGCTATTATGTTTTCTGAGCGCTCAGAATCGTATGGTAATAAACCAGGGATTTATGTAGGAGGAATTTTGAATGCAAGGTAAGGTTAAATGGTTTAATTCTGAAAAAGGTTTCGGTTTCATTGAAAGAGAAGGCGGGGAAGATGTTTTTGTACATTTTTCCGCTATCCAAATGGATGGTTACAAAGCCTTGGAAGAAGGCCAAATGGTTGAATTCGATATTGTGAAAGGTGAACGTGGCGCTCAAGCTGCCAACGTAACGAAAGTATAATATTTCGAAGTAAACCAAGGCCCCGGAAAAATTTCCGGGGCCTTTTATTATGATCCCTTACCATCCTGTCTTTTCTTTCTGCTTCCTCAAGATCCATCCAAGAAAGCTATCGAAACTGGGTAATCACAAAATTTTTGAATAATTCCACCGATGCCGGCAGAGCTCGCTCCTTTAGCCAGGCTAACCCGATTTCCCGTCTGCAGACAGGCTCGGTAATTGGAAGGCAGCGGACTTTACTGGAATCAACTCCCGAAAACTTGGGGATTACGGCTACGCCAAGACCCGAAGAAACCAGCCCCACCACCGTGGCGATATCTCCGCCTTCAAATTTCACTTGAGGGATAAAACCAGCCTGACCGCAAAACTTTTCCAGCAGGGTCCGCATATTATAGTTTTTTCGAAAACCGATAAACGATTCATTCCTCAATTCCGCCAGACGGATATTGGGAGAGGCTTCCAAAGCATGAGTTACCGGCAAATAAACGTATAAAGGCTCATCCAGCAAACGATGCCAGGCAATGTCCCCCCGCTCCTCAAAGGGAGCGGTTAAACACAGATCCACCTTGCCGTCTATCAATTCTTTCAGAATAAACGGGGTCATATTCTCAAAAAGGCGGAATTCCACCCCCGGGTATTCACGGGAAAATTTACTGATCATATCCGGTAAAATATTCAAACCGAGCGAAAGGAGAAACGCCAGTGAAATCACTCCGGTAGCCGGATTATTAAGCTGCTTAACTGCTTGCATGCCCTGATCAATCTCATTTAATGCGTTTTCTACATGTTTTAAAAAAACTTTCCCAAAAGAATTTAAACGCACGGTCCGTCCTAATCGATCGAAAAGCAATACCCCTACTTCTGCCTCTAAATTCGTTATGGAACGGCTCAAAGCCGGCTGCGAGATAGCCAGAATTTGAGCGGCCTTGGTAAAGTGCTCGGTGCGGGCTACGACCCTAAAATATTCAAGTTGCTGCCATTCCATGATCTGCCTCCCCTTTTGCCACTTATAATCAAAAGGTATCATTTCTATGTATATTATAAATTGGACGTTATCAACTGACAAGGAGTAAACTTAAGGGAGCAGCTTGAAGAACAGAAAGGATGTTAACTCGTGGATTATATAGAGAAAAAAAGTCCCTCCTATAGCCGGGCTTTAATCGGGATGTTGCTCGGCAGTTTAGTCACTTATGCCAGTATTTATTGTCCCCAGACCCTGATCAGTGTTTTTTCCGAACAATACCACGTTGCCCCGGCGACTGCCAGTTTTACCATTTCTTTTACCACTGGCGCCTTGGCCTTTTGCATGTTCTTTTTATCCCTTTTTTCAAATGCCTGGAGCCGCAAAAAAATTATGAGCCTGTCACTGGTCTTGACTTCCTTGTTTACTATTTTATCCGCTTTCGGACATAACTTTCATTACCTACTCCTCATGAGATTGCTAACAGGGATCAGCGCTGCGGGATTTCCGGCTGTAGCTATGACTTATATCAGCGAAGAGTTTTCCCCGCTGAGCATCGGCGGCATCATGGGTGTCTATGTGGCCGGTAACGGGGTCGGCGCTTTTGTCGGCCGGGTGATTATTGGTACTCTGACGGACCTCTTTTCCTGGCAAATGGCCGTCATTGGACTGGGTATCGTCAGCTTACTCTGTAGTATCTGTTTTTGGTTGGTGCTGCCAAACTCGCGAAATTTTCAACGGGTAACCATCGTTCCCGAAAAGATTAAGGAAAGTGTCAAAACCAGCTTAAACAATAAAAACTTATTATTTCTTTATGGGATCGGTTTTTTGCTGATGGGTGTCTATGTAACCCTATTCAATTATATCGGTTATCCTTTGCGGAAGGCTCCCTATCATTTAAGTCAAACCACTTTGGGCTTTATTTTCTTCGTCAATCTAATCGGTTCCTGGGGGTCCATCGTCTTTGGGAAAATGGCTGATCGCTATCCCCGGCCTTTGGTGATAAGCTGGGCAGTGATTCTACTTCTAAGTGGCGCCTTGCTTACGCTGAATAGTAACTTGATTGTGAAAATCGCCGGGCTCGTCGTTTTTGCCTTCGGGTTTTTTGCCGGACATACCATCGCTTGCGGCTGGGTCGGTATAGTAGCTCCCCTTCAAAGCAAAGCGCAAGCTGCAGCATTGTACCTCCTATTTTATTATTCCGGTTCCAGTCTGATCGGTTGGTCGGGCGGATATTGCTGGTCCTTTTGGGGGTGGCCCGGTGTGGTCGGATTGGTTTGCGGCTTGATGGGAATCGCCATGTGGCTTGCCTTTCGGACCATCAATCCCAAAACGATTCCCCATGAAGCCTCTAAATGTTCTTGTTGATAGAAGGATCCAACTTGCCTTGATTATTGTGAAAGCCCGCTTGTTCATGGGCTTTCGCAATAAAAAACAGCTTAAAATCTTCGACGCTAACCGAGATAAGCTCCTTGTTCCACCAATTTCTGTTGTAATTTCTCCACTTTTACCTGCCGCAATTCTACTCCATCTTGGACTGCGATCGCAGCAGCAGTTCCGGCAGCTTGTCCCGTTGCAAAACAGGCCGGCATGACCCGGAATGATCCATGCATAACCCGATCCGAGGATATGGTCCTCCCAGCCACGACCACATTGGACAACCCTTTAGGCAGTAAAGCTCTATAGGGGATGGAATAGCTCTCTCCCGGCCGGTATCGGCTGGAAACATATTGATCTTGATCATTTTGATAGGCAACAGATTTGGCGCTTACGGCATGTAAATCAATAGGATAGGCATATCGCGCGATGGTATCCGGGTGTTGCCGCCGCTCGAAATAATCTTCTTGGGTAAGCCGGTACTCGCCGACAATGCGCCGGGTTTCCCGAATGCCCACCATTGGACCGGAACTTGCCAAAATTGCATTCTCCAGTCCGGGGACGTATTTTCTTAAGAACGTCAACATCGCCGGGATCTGGCGTCTGGATTCAATCTCGGCCCGGGTTAAATCCTCCGTTTTCAAGGGGTTAACCTCATAGACATGGCCAAAGTTAAGACCGGCTATCCCTTGGTTTTGAAGAGCAAATCCGGCTACATGTTTTTCCGGAAAGTTAAAATCACCTTGAGCCCGGGCCCGGGCAACCGCTTTGCTCAGATTGCCGGTTTCACCGGTTTCCTTCGCGTAAACGCAGAATTTTTCCATATCAATATTGGTAATCCGGTAACATAACGTAACTGCCTGAACCAGCCCATGCTCATCCCCGTATTCAAATTCCCCACCCGCCTTCACCACGACATCAGCATCTCCGGTGCAGTCGATTACTATTTTGCAAGGAATTGCATTTTGACCGGATTTGTCTTCCACTTTGACGGCCTGAACCGTGCCATGTTCTTGGATCACATCATGAACCATCGAGTGCAACAGGACCTGGCAACCGCTATCGAGCATGATATTGTCCAGAACCCTTTTTAAGGCTTCCGGATCAATGGGCACCCAATCGTAGAGCTGTTTCAGGGGTTCTTTTTTATCTTTAAAAGGTGAATCAAAACCCGTTTCCTGCTTCATTTTTTCCAATACTTCCAGTCCGATGCCCTTGATAATTACTTTTTCATCATCGGTATAAGGACAGAAAGCCGGCACCGATGCAGCCGTAGCCATACCGCCCAAGAAACCCCATTTTTCCACCAATAACACTTTGGCTCCATTACGGGCCGCCGCTACCGCCGCTCCTATGCCGGAAGGTCCGCCGCCTGCAACAATGATATCGTATGGTTTGGAATCTATTCCCACGTTCAATACATCCTTTCATTTCAATGTGATTTCATTACCAGTTTTCCCGAACTCCTTTTATGAAGTTTTATTTTGGGACATTGCAAGTTGCTTCATAAGAAAACCTTTCTAAATAGTCCTTCTTAACTCACTAAAAATTTCATCAACATTTTTAATTTCAATTCCATAGTCCCCGGTATCGACTCGTGACCGAAATAACGCCAGAACGTAATATCTATCGGGCATTGCAAGTGGTTGTAAACCGAGATCATCGTAGAGGGCGGTGTGGTCTGATTAATCAATCCCATAGCCATCTGGGTAAAACATTTTACATTGGGAGCATGATTCATCCCATCAAAATAACTCAGGGACTGCTGGGCGCAATATCAATAGCCCTTTCAAAATGAGCCAGAAATGGCGAATCGGCTATGGCAATCCTGGGGATATCCGACAGGGCCGCCGTCGCAATCGTTAAAACAGCGCCCTGACTGCCACCCATCAAACCGATGTGTTTTTCATCAACCGCTTCCAATGAAGCCAAGACTTCAATAGTGCGGAGCGCATCCATGTAAACCGCCCGGTAATAACATTCATCCGGATTAAGAATCCCTTTGGTCAGCCAGCCCGGGATGGGGTCCGGCCCCAGCCGGAATAGCCAACCAGCCTTCTATACCCGCATCCTGAAAACCCTTGTAAATCATATTGTAAACCTGGCATTTCTGACTGGATAATCATAAGGCATAAGCTCATATACCAGCCAGGTTTTCGATAATTCCTGCTCGGCTCGAGCCCAAAAGATTTCAAAATCGGCCTCCCGGGTTAGGGCAGGCTGATATGCTCGAAGTTTTTCTAAAGGCCAATCGTATGGTTGCGGCATTATCATACCCCTTTAAGTTATTTGGGTTGATTGCACAGCCTAATTAAATCATCTACCCAGGCCGTTGCCAAACATTCCACCGTATCGGCGGCGCCGTAATAAATCTTCACTTCACCGGAGTCTTCCAAAATCATCCCTCCCGGGAAGATCACATCATTTCGGAATCCATCCCGCTCATAGGGTGTCTCGGCCACCAGCAATGGTTCTTTCGACATTCCAACAACTTTAGCGGGGTCATTCAAGTCCAGCAGCATAATTCCGGCAGTATATCTTTTCTGCCAGCAATCCTCCCAGCCATTTTTGCCCCGGTTCCGGTCAATATCCACCGCATGAAAGGTGGTCAGCCATCCGTAGGGAGTTTTTACGGGGGGCGCCGCCGGTCCGATCTTGTCATTGGCGTAGGGTACCTGTTCCACCGTCAATAACAGCTGGGAATTCCCCCAATACTTCAGATCCGGGGAATCCGTGATCCAGGCATCAAAACGATCTTTGCCACCCCTGCTGTAGACCGGAAAAGGCCGTTCCAAGCGAAGGTATTTGCCGTCGATTTTTTCCGGGAAAAGAGCCATATTCCGGTTATCCGGCACCGACATGCTAAGGATTTCAAATTTTTCAAAGTTTTCGGTTACAGCGATGCCGCCCCGCAATCCATGCCGGGTATCGACCGCAAAACAGACGTAGCATTTTCCTTCGATTACTGTCAAGCGGGGATCATAGGCCCGCAAAATTTCGTCATTTTTTAAATCAAAGCACGGCCTATTTTGAACGTTCCATTTAACCCCATCATCACTATAGGCCACCCCAATATTGGTGCCTTTGAAATTGTTTCCACCCGAATAGCCATAATCATTCCGGAATAACATGACGTATTTGCCTTGATATTTGGTAACGCCGGCATTAAAAACCAGATTGGACTCGAAAGGAATATTTTTTGCCGCCAGAATTGGGTTTCCAGCATAGCGTTTTATGACTGGACTTGATTGAAGCATGTTTTTACACTCCTATGTATTGTTGAATCTTTAACCTTTGACTGCGCCGCTCATTAAACCGGAGATAAAGTATTTGTTAAGGAATAAATATACCATCATCATGGGAATTAAAGCGATCGAGGTGGCCGCCAACATCAAGTTCCATGAAGAAGCGGCTTCACCGGTTGACATCAGACTGATCACCCCTACAATTAAGGGTGAACGTTCGGGATGGGCCATTGTAAACACTAATGGCAGTAAATAATCGTTCCAGGCTCCCCGAAAAGACAATAAACCAATAGTGGCAACTAAGGGCTTTAACACTGGCAAAATGACATTCCAATAAATTTTGATGAAACCGCAGCCGTCAATTTTCGCCGCTTCATCGATCTCTTTGGAAATGGTCGCCAGATAGCCTTTGGCGATAAAAAACAGCGTTACGTTGATTCCGAGAACCCGGATCAGAATGACTCCCCACAACGAGGTGTACAATCCAAAAACCTTGGCCACCTGAAGTTGGGGAAACAAACTGGAGGTACCCAAGGAGATAAACATGGTCGACAATAATAATCCCAAAATAAATTTTTTGCCCACAAAAACTCCCCGGTCAAAAACATAAGCCAATTCGGTAGCTGTGATAATCGAACCGATCACAATAAAAAAAGACATATACATGCTGTTCCAGGTGTAGCGGTTGAAATTTCCCAGATTCCAAGCCTTAACATAATTTTCAGACAAGAACTCTTGGGGAAAAATATTGGCTCCGGAAGTTAGGATCTCAGCATTGGTTTTAAAGGATGCCAAGATAATATAGATAATGGGAAAAATGCTTACAATGGTGATTCCAAGCAAAATCAGAAAAATCAAGCTCTTTAATAGATTCTTGGAAACTCCTGTCATGGTCTCACATCCTTAATCAATATCTTTCATTTTTTGCGATGATTTCAGATAGATCATCGTGATGATGCCGACAATAATTGCGGTCACTGTGGCCAAAGCCGATGCATAACCATATTGAGCCAGTCCGCCGGACATGGCATCGGTTGGAAAAAAGTACTTATAAATAAAGGTCATCATCACTTCGGTTTGGCCGCCGGGTTGTCCATTGGTTAGGACCAGCGCTAAATCGGACATTTTCAAGCCCTCCACTAACTCCAACATCATTACAATTTGTAGGATCGGCTTGAGCATCGGCAAAGTAACACTGAAAAATTGCTGGATTTTACCGGCGCCGTCAATATCGGCGCACTCGTACAACTCTTTTGGAACGCTCTGCAATCCCATGAGAAAAAATACCATCGTGATCCCAAAATGACTCCACACCGCAGCCAAAATTAATACCACCATCGCCAACCAGCGGTCTCCAAACCAACCAATCTTGGTAACGGTAACACCGGTTTGAATCAATAGCGTATTCACAATCCCGTTGTACGAACCAAAAAGGATCGAAAAAATTAAACCTACAATCGCCATACTAATAATGGTCGGCATAAAAAAAGCCGTTCTAAAAAATGTGTTTATTTTGGTCTTGGTGTTTAATAACACCGCCAGGATCAGGGAAATTGGTATTTCTAGAGCCATTTTGCCAATCGTCACGATAAAGGTGTTCAACACCGAATTCCAGTAGTTGCCGTCCCGGCAAAACAATCTGACAAAGTTATTGATTCCGATAAAAAGCGCACTCGAAAAACCGTCGTAATCATAAAATGACCACCGGATAACGTAGATAATCGGGTAAATCGTAAACAGCAAAAAACCGATCAGCATTGGAGTTATCATTAAATAAGCCGGTAAATTATCATCTTTCTTGAGAACTCTTTTAAGGAATGCCCAAAGATTTCCCCGGGAGTTTTGATCATCCAAACCGACAACATTCAATTCCATTTCAAGACCACCTTTCCGGTCATATAAAAACTGATTGACCCTTTTCGACCATCCTTTGTGCTTTTTAAATAATGACTCAGTTTACTGAGCAAAACTTCTATTGATGTCTGGCGCTCATCTATGAATGAACCCTGTCCGAAGCACTTTCAGACAGGGTTTCGCGCAGTTTCTCCGCAACTTTTCTAAAAAGCCAAGCTGGGTTATTTCTCTTTAAATTTCAAATCGGTCTCATCAATATATAGCGATATATCCAACCCTTCTTTGACAGCCCGGTCCAAAGCTTCATTATATCGTATATCCAGGTCGGCTACGGCTTGCTCCGGACTCATGTAGCCCAGGATAACCTTAGTAACCACGACTTCCTCGGTTTCACCCTCAACCTTAAGATAAGCTTTGGGACTCATTGGATATCGGTATGTTGAACTCAAATCGGCGAAATCCGCGAAATTCTTCATGGTAGGATGGACTTTACTCATTTTAAGGAGTTCGGGTTTATAAGGAATCTGTTTGCCGGATTCATATAAATTGACTATCATTGCATCCGAAGAGAATAGTTTTAATATTTCCATCGACTTTCCGGGTAGTTCTTTCGCTTTTGAACCTAAAAATACCGAGAATGTTTGATAGGCATAATCGCGATACCGGTTTTTAAGATTTTCGACCGGCCTGCAGATACCCCAATTCATTTTGGTGGGAAACTGGTCCGCCCAAACAGCCGGATCCCAACTGGCCGATAATTTGAAGCCGATATTCCCCTCGGCAAATTGAGCTCTGGCTTGATCATTGCTTAGACTTTCAATTCCCGGAAACCAGCTGCCGTCTGCCTTTAAATCAGCCCAAAGTTGTAACATCGGCTTCTGGGATTCATAATCAAAACGGCCGGTTTTTTGATTAAATTGAGAATGTCCCACGGATGAAGCATAATGCCACAACCCATTAGCACTCACTATTCCGGTGCTCTTTAACCCTTCAATGATTCCAAATTCTTTCCCTTCGCCATTCTTGGTGATAACTTTAGCCATTTCCCGCAATTCATTCCAAGTAGCTGGGGGTTTGGTAAAGCCGTTCCTTTTAAGCAGATCCTTATTATAAGCTACCCCTAAAGTGCTAACTGCAATGGGCACCGAATACGTCTTTCCGTTAAACAGATTATAACCGGGCTGTAAATAACCGCGATACTTCTGCAAAAAACCCTTTCCTCCTGGCATCGTCTCGATGGGTATCACCCAGCCTACTTTGATAAATTGACCAATACTCCCTTGCTGCAATTTAAAAAGATGAGGGGCCTCATTGGCGGCTGCCGCGATATTCAAAACATTGTTATAATCGCCGCCATAGATGCGGTAGTCTATCTTAATCCCCTTGTTCTTGCCCGCTCCATTGTTAAAATCGGCTACCATCTTTTCATCTTCCGCTTTGGTAGCGCTATTATTGGTCCAGAGTTGAATCGTATCCAACTTCACTGTTTTGGCTTCAATTTTACCAAATCCGGTTGACCAGGTTAAAAATAGCGCCAAGCAAACACCAATCATCAATCCCTTTAAAAACTTTCTTTTCATATAAGCCTCCTGTTAAGTGAATATGACAAAACAGTAAATATATTTCTTGATTATCATTATAAATTTGATACTTAAAAAACAAAATGGAATTAACTATCGTGAACCGGAAAATTCTATTGGTTTCGTACCAAATTGAAAAAAACTTAATGCAATACTTACCAAAGGGCAAAAAGAATTTATTACAGGAATGATCATTTCTTGGTTGCAACGTTTGAAGGAACAAACGAAGTCGGGGAAGAAAAACCGGGGTAAGTTTGATATACCAATTAGTTGCCAATGGTTCGATATTGTTGCGGATGAACACCGGTATATTTTTTGAAGACTTTGCTGAAATACGATGGATCTTGAAAGCCTACTTGATTGGCAACATCCAAAATTTTATAATCCGTATTTTTCAAAAGTTCCTTGGCGACCTCCATCCGCTTTTGAGTCAGATAATCGGTGATGGTTTGGCCGGTTTCACGTTTAAAGAGGGAACTAATATAATTTGGCGAAAGAAAAACTGTTTCCGCGATGGTATTGACACTGATATCTTCCATGTATTGCTCATCAATTATTTTTTTGATATCCATAATCACTTTGATGTTTTTTTGGGCATATTTTCTGGAAAAATACGAGGCCATTGTCATCAATAATTCCCGCATTTGTTGCTCCAATTCAAAAATACTTTCCGTTTGATCAATAGCATCCAAAACAGCTGGACGTTTGGTGGTTATATCACCGAAATCCACCCCGATTTCATAAAACGTCCGGGAAACAAAAAAGACATATTCTGCACAAATCCTTTGCACATATTCGATGGTAAATTTCTGATCCTGCCGGAAACTCTCAAACAAATCCCCAACCGCTTGCTCTGTTTCTTTGATGTTTCCCAGTTTAATCAGACTGACAAGTTGATTCTGTTTTTCGTAAAAATCAAGGTCCTTTAGACTTGCTTGCTCTAAATTCAATCCCGAAATCCTAATATCCGTGCTGTGGATAATAGAGCCTTTACCGGTGTAAAACTTGAAATCCAATGCGTTCAATGCATCTTTATACGCTGAATTAATTTGAAGGACCTGTTCCACCTTACGGCCAACCCCCAACGAAACCGATATCTGTAAATAATTACCGATCGATTTGACAATTTCGCTATAAATATCGGTTTCCGCTTCTAAGGAAGTATCTGTTTTAAGATTTAGGATCATGGCATAATGATGATCCGTCATCTGAATGCATATCCCTTGCGAATAATTACCAATCAGCTCTTCCACCACACTGGTAATGGAGAAACCAAGCAGTTGTTTTTCTTCCTCCGGATAATTGACAGTGGTTTTAAGGTAATCATCAATTTGTAAAACCGCTACTACAATCGGCTCACCGGTTTGAAATGGATTTTTGAAATACTCCAGTTTTGCTAAAACTTCTGTTTCCTTCTTAAAAGTACCCAAGATCAAATAGCGCAAAAACTGTTCCCGGGCGGCATTGAAGTGTTCTTTTAGTTGGATTCGCAGCGTATTGATTTTTTCGGCCAAGTTTCTTTCATTAGTGATTTTCGTGACCACTTTCATCAGCACCTGGATTAGTTCCGTTACATCCAGGGGTTTTAAAATATATCCTTCAGCATTAATGCCTAAAGCCGATTTGGCGTAACCAAAGTCCTGAATACCGCTGAAAACGATGATTTTGACTTCTTTCCCCCGTTCCTTCAGTATTGTGGAGGCTTCCAAACCATCTAAAAACGGCATCCGGATATCCGTAAATAATATGTCCGGTTCGAGTTGCAGGCAAAGATCAACCGCCTCCTGACCATTGGTTGCTTCAGCGATTATTTTTATACCATATTGTTCCCAATCAATAATCCTCCGCAAACCTTCCCGAACCAGATATTCGTCATCCGCCAGGACCATGGTGAACATGAGCATTCTCCTCCAGAAACCGATAATTCTATTCCACAGACTTTTTTAATACACTTAAATTAAAAAGTACAACGTCTACTATCGTTTAAACGGCAATTTGATCAGGGCTATAACTCCTCCGGTTTGATTGGGGAGGTAACTTAAGCCATATTCGTCCCCAAAGAATTGTTTGATCCGTTCATTGACATTGATAATTCCAAAAGAGTTTTCACTCCCGCACTCACCTGTCACAATTCGATTCAATTCAGAAATATCGGCCCCTACTCCATTATTGGAAATTGTGATTCCAACGTGATTATCGACCAGAGTCCCTACAATTTCAATAAACCCTTCCCCCGGACATTTTTCAATTCCATGGATAATAGCATTTTCCACAATGGGTTGCAGAATAAGCTTAATCGTTTTGCATTTCAAAATTTCGGGAGCAAAATCGATCGTAAAGTCCAGCTTTTCTTTAAAACGGATTCGCTGAATCATCAGGTAACTCTCGATCTGTTTTTTCTCTTCTTCCAGTGTGATTTGGGATTTTCCTTTATTCAGGCTGTATCGAAAAAAGTTCGATAAACTTTTAACCATAATGCTGATGTCTTCCGCTTTATACTTAAGTGCCAGCCAATTGACTGAATCCAAAGTGTTATAAAGAAAATGCGGATTGATCTGGGCTTGTAAAGCTTCTAACTCGTATTCCCTTGCTTTGAGTTCTACTTTCTGTTTAGCTAATTCACTGACATATAATTTCTCAATTAGCTCTTTAATCTCTTTCATCATCGACTTGTAATGTTGAATCAACAAAGCGAACTCATCATTTCGTTTGTAAGAAAGGTTTATTTCAAAATTACCTCCCTTAACATCGGACATGGATGAGACTAACTTTCGAATCGGACCGGCAATGTCCGTTGCCAGGAGTAAGGCAATGAGCAGTGATAGCGCTCCCGCAACTAAAATAACCAGATACATCAGTTGATTAAACGAAGTGAGTTCATGGTTCAATTCTCGAAGTGGAGCGGTAGAAATGATCTTCCACCCTACTTGATCGATTTTTTTAACCGAGATCAGCATTTTAGATCCGTGAATTCTTTCAACCCAGGAAATATAAGAACGACTGGTTTTATATTTACTAATCCAACTTTTTTGCAATGGCGGGTTCCGCTCGCCATAGTTTTTAGTGCGCAGAATGACCCGATCTTTTTCGTCCACAATAAACACCATGCTATGGGGAGAAGCTTTGATACTTTCCAAAATATCGTTATAATAATCGGTTTCGATATCAATGGTTAATAACCCGCAGTATTCAGTTCCCGATGGTTTAACGGCATAAAGTTTCCTGGCAACTTTGATACTGTCCATCGTCTTCATAAAGGTATTGGTGTGGTTGAGCCCTACAACTTTAAACATGCCATGAGAAAATTCCCGGTACCATGGTTCCTTTTCAATCTCACTGATATCAAACACTTTATCGGAAACTTTAAAGTTTTTATACTCCCTTCGATCCAACAGATAAATCTTAGGAAATAGGGTGGTTTTGGTGAAATTAGAAAGGTTCGAAAGGCAGTATCCTTCAAGAATGTCATTTATTGTGGTAATCTCGGCAATAATTAATAATGTATTTTTCGGTTTATCTGCAGCGAATACTTCCATCAGTTTAGGATTAAATGAAATTAAAATCCCAACATCATCAGCGGTTTCGAATTTTTGCAAAATACTGGTTTCCGCAATTGTCAGATTCTTCTCGATCAACTGATCCGTTTTGCTGGTAATGATATTTGAAGATTTGATATATATGGTAATCGAGATGATCAATGTCGGTATAAGGACCGATAATATAAAATAGAATATCAACCGGTTGCGGATACTCATTTTAAATAAGAAGTTATGAAAAAAAATCTTTTTAATGAAACTCACCAACATAAATGCTCCATTTATATTATCAATTATTCTCATTATACTACATTCTATCTTTTCCCACAGCTAACACGGGTTCAATAGATGCACAGGTGTTGATACTATCAATTGGGCCAAGTAAGCTCAATACCTCTGCTGAATCCAAATCATCCGAAATAGTTTTTTGTTTTATAAAATCACCTCCCTGCAGGATATACTAGAGGGGGAGAGGTGATCTTTTTGCGTACTTTATGGAAAGGCGCCATCAGTTTCGGACTGGTTAATGTTCCGGTTGGCCTTTATACAGCCACCGAGAAAAAAGAGATAAAATTTAATTATCTCCACGAAAAGTGCAAAACACCCATTCGATACGAAAAACATTGTCCCACCTGCGGGGTAGAAGTTCCTCCGGAGGAGATTGTCCGGGGTTATGAATTTCAAAAAGGACAATATGTGATTTTAAAAGAGGAAGATTTTGAGCGCTTGCCGGATGGAAATGGCAAAACCATCGATATTGTAGATTTCGTTGATCTGGAGGAAATTGACCCGATTTATTTTGAAAAAAGTTATTTTCTGGAACCCAGCCGGGGTGGGGAAAAAGCTTATGCGTTGTTAAAACGAGCCATGCTGGAGACGGGGAAAATCGCCATTGCCAAAGTAACCATCCGTTCCAAGGAATCTTTGGCAGTCCTGCGGGTAGCCCAAAACGTCCTGATGATGGAAACCATCTTTTACCCGGATGAAATCCGTTCCCCAGCTGCCTTGAATGGCGTCCAAAACGAACCTTCCTTGCACGAAAATGAAATCAAAATGGCCAACAATCTTATTGCCAATCTCTCCAGCCATTTTGAACCGGCTAAATATACCAACCGTTACCGGGAGGATTTACTTCAATTGATCGAGGCTAAGATTGGCGGGGGAGAAGTAGCGCAAACCGAGGAACGTCAAAGCGGTAAAATCATTGATCTTATGGAAGCCTTGCGGGCCAGCATTGAGGCAACAGAAAAAAAAGAACCACCGGTTCAGGCGGGAGAAAAACGCAAAGGACGGGCCAAAACAGGCTAAGGCCCTAAGGGATATAAAAAATCGGCTCTCTGCCGATAAAAGTGGTATCTTCTAGCGCATTTCATTAAGGTCGTTCCATACCGGATACGGATTGGATGGCTGAGTATATTCTCTCATCAAGGCTTGACTCATCGACTCGTAAAAAATAGAAGATTCACAGCAGGCATCAATATTTTTTAAATAATCCAACCGCAATTCCAAATGCAACTGGATGGGTTTCTTCGGCCGTTTGTCCATCATTACCTCACCAAATGCGCTGACGCGCCTTAATAAACTGATTTCAACAGTGAATTTCTAGACAAAGCCCCTAATTCCTGCTGATATTTTCCGGATCTTTCCGTTATTTTTTGGTGAAATCAGGCATTTGGAGGTATACAGCATGCCCATCGGCCCAAAATCCATGATGAAATCGCTGATTACATCATGGATTAAATCATCAATCCAGCATCCATAACCCGCAACTCATTTTCCTAAAGAGATTTCATTACTTAGTTCATTGATGTCTCCGGGTTGACAAGGAAAATACTTAGCCAAATGTTCGCCGGCAAGGTTAATTCCCAGACAAACACCCTCGGCAAATTGGCCTTCTTTAAACCGAGATCGTATTTTTTCTTTGGTATCGTCCCAAAATCCCGGCGGAACTTTCTGATCAATGCCTTTATCGCCGATAATCGCAAATTTGTGATCCTGAGTCGCTAAATATATCAACACTCCGTTATGAAGCTCGGTTTTAGCCATCCCCAGACTCTCAAATACCGCCTTGGCCCTGGCAATAATATCTTCCCCGGCTCTGCTCTCCACATGAACCCGGATTTCCCCGGAGGTCAGTTTTTCCGCCTCTTCAATCGCTGATACTATCCTTTGTTTATCGTGATTGTTGAAAAAATGGCGAGTTTTCATTTCATCCCACATCCAATCTTCACCCTCCTACCAACTTCCACTGGAGCCGCCGCCCCCAAAACTGCCTCCGCCGCTACTAAAACCGCCACCTCCGGAACTACCGCCAAAACCTCCACCGGAGCTTCCGCCCCCAAAACCTCCACCGCCCCAATACCATGGTTCGCTAAAACCGCGGCGATGGCGATGCCGTTGTTGATGGGCGTTACGCCCGATATTCCCGAAAAGGGAGATCAAGAAGATTACGGCTGCCACTAACAAGGCCAATGGAAAAGACCGATCTTTGCTTCTTCGAACCGGCATAGGATTGTTTTTAAAAACATATCCCGGAGAAATCGCTCCAATCATTGCGGCAATCCCCGACGACAATCCCCCGTAATAATCATTGTTTTTGAAGAAAGGCGTGATTTGCTCGCGAATAATCGCCCCTGCCTTACCGTCGGGCAATACCTCTTCCAAACCGTACCCGACTTCCATCCGGACTTGATGCTCTTGAAAGGCGACCAAAAGAATAGCCCCATTGTCTTTTCCTTTTTGGCCCGGTTTATTCACATCGAAAAGTTTTTCCGTGAAACTAACCAATTCGTTATCTTCCAGACTGGGAATGGTTACCACCAATAACTGATTGCCGGTATCCGTAGCATATTTATGAAGTTTATCCGCTAATTGGTTTCTTTCGCCTTCCGAAAGAAGCTGTGCCCTGTCTGTAACATAGGAATCGATTGTAAAGGGGCTCATTCCCGATGCCAATCCGCTTCCGACCCAAAACAATATGAAAGCAAAGACTGGCACTATCCAGCGTTTCTTCATGTTATAGCCTTTCATATTTAATCAAAGCTCACTTTAGGGGCCTCTTTTGCGCTTTCGGGGACTTCAAAGTACTCTTTCGTAGAAAGTCCTAGCATTCCCGCAAAAATACTCCCCGGAAACAATTGAATTTTATTGTTGTAATCTTTCACCAAATCATTATATCTCTTTCTTTCAACGGCTAAACGGTTCTCTGTGCCGGACAGCTCATCCATTAACCGGTTGAATTGGTCATTCGCCTTTAACTGGGGATAATTTTCAACCACCATCAATAAGCGGCTTAATGCCGATTCAAATTGGCCGTTGGCTGCGGCTTTTTCTTTAATCCCGTTCGCCTGCATCATCTGGTTACGGGCATTGTTTAAATTGGTGAAGACGTCTTTTTCATGGGTAGCGTATCCCTTTACAGTACTCACTAAGTTTGGAATGAGGTCGTGACGTCTGAGCAATATATTGTCGACCTGCTTCATTTGGGCTTCTACCTCGTTATTGGCCAACTTAAAACGATTGGAATAACTAAAATACATTCCAAAAGGAATGGCTACCAAAACAATAATAACGACCAACAAAACACCAACAATCATCCAGGCTTTATTCATAATATTTTCCTCCTGATCGAATTCATATTCATCCTTGGACTGATAGAACGAAGGTAAACCCCAAAAGTTCCCATAACTATCCCCGTTAATGCAACTTCTCATCGACAGTGTCTTTAAAAGCTTTCAGGATAAAAAGCGTCAGATCTTCCTGCAAATCCTTTTTAATAGGCTTTGTCAAGAGTTCTCCTTCGGGACCGAAAATAATATCAACCTCAGGCCGGGTGGGGCAATCTTTTGGGACTTTGACAACCACCGCTTTTTCCTGTGTATTCAAAAGTACCAGCGATCCAATGGGAAATGGCGCGATATTCAGTAGAAATCTGTTGGTCAATTCGGGGTCAAAAAGCGTCTTCCCTTGATCCCGTATGAATTCAATCACTTCATGCGGGAGAAACCTTTTTCGATAAATACGATCCGTGGACATGGCATCGTAAACATCAGCCAGGGTTACAATTCTGGCAAATTCGTGAATCTGACTTCCCTTTAACCCTCTGGGATAACCCGAGCCATCAAATCTTTCATGGTGTTGCCAGGGAATACACTTGGCAGTGTCATCAATATCCTTGCAATCTTGCAACACCTCATATCCAATCTGGGGGTGTTTCTGAATTTCCTGGTATTCTTCCCTGGTTAGCTTACCGTTTTTATTTAAAACCGAGTCCGGGATTTTTGCTTTTCCAATATCATGGAGGATGGCCCCGGCGCCAAGTTGTTTTAGCTTTGAATCACTGTATCCCATGGCTATGCCGGTCATGAGCGATAACACACATACAGTGACGTTGTGAGAAAAATGATAATCATTCATCGCCCGGATTTCCACCATGCTGTAACTTATCGTCCGGTTATGAATTAAATCTTCAATGACATGCTCAATGACTGCTTCAATCCTTTGACCGTTCACCAACTGGCCGCTACGGATACTGGACATCGTTTCTTTGGCGATTTTGGTGACTTCTTTTTGAGTTTCTATTTTTACCAGAGGTTCAACCTCAATTTGACCAACCCGACTATCGATAATATAGAGGGAAGAAATGCCCAAATGCCTCAATTTATCAATATAATGCCGGTTTAGGTAAGTCCCCTCGGCAAGCAAAACATTTCCTTCCGCGGAGTAAATGTTTTTGGCTACCCGCATGTTTTCGGTTACATGTTCAATGGACAAAAGTATCATGATGCCTCCACCAAACCATATCTTTTAAAACAAACGCTTGCTGTCGAGTAATATCGTCACAGGTCCATCATTGATCAAAGCTACCTTCATATCGCTGCGGAAACGCCCTTTAGCCACTGTTAAGCCGCAGTCGCGAACCTGAGCACAAAAGGTATCATATAAAAATTCTCCGAGTTTGGGATCTGCCGCGGCCGTAAAACTTGGCCGGCGGCCATTCCGGCAATCTCCGTATAGTGTAAATTGAGAAATAATTAAGAAGGGGAATTTTAATTCCAAAGCGGACAGGTTTAATTTTCCGGCTTCATCCTCAAAGATTCGCAAATTGACTATCTTTTGAGCCAAATAAGCTCCATCGGACTCAGTGTCGCCGTCTCCAACACCTAAAAACACCAGCAAACCCCGGTCAATCTTGCCAAGTACTTCCCCGTCCACTGTTACTTGACTTTGCAAGACCCTTTGGACTACCGCACGCATCGCAATTTCCCCTATCGTACCAGTCTACTTACCCGGTAAACTCTTAGAACCCCTTCGACCTTCTTGACCCGCTTAAAGATAAGTTGGATTTGATCGGAATGAATTATCTCCAATGTCAGGTTGATATAAGCCATTCCTTTTTTGGATCGGGCCTTGGCAGCACTCAGGTATAAATTCATTTCCGAAATGGCGTTCATAATATCGGTTAAGAAATTGACCCGATCGCCGCCTTCAATTTCAATGTCCACGGGATAAGTCCCCTGGCTCTCCTGATCCCAGGCTACTTCAATAATCCGGTCTTTATCTTCGCTTCCCAAATTGGGACAGTCCTGACGATGGATGGAAACCCCCTTACCCCGGGTGATAAATCCGACAATCGGGTCTCCCGGTACGGGACTACAACATTTTGAAAAACGGATCAGCAGATTATCGACACCCTTTACTTTAATACCCTGCCCGGAGCGACGGGTCTTCTTTCTTTCCTCGGACTCCGGCTTAAAGGACTTTACCGGTTCTTTTTCCAAGCCCATTTTTCCGACGACCTGATTGGCCGTTACCTTAAGATCACCAACAGAGGCCAACAAATCTTCCAGAACTGTGAAACCCAGTTTTTTAGCAATCTCCAGCAAGTTATCCTGGCGCATATTGTCCTGGATGTCCAGCCCGTGTTTGCGCAGTTCCCGTTCAATCATTTCCCGGCCGATTTGGATGTTTTCTTCCCGCCGTTGTTCACGAAGCCACTGCCGGATCCGGTTTTTAGCCTTGGTGGTTTTTACAAACTGCAACCAATCCCGGCTGGGACCGGAACTCTGCTTGGAACTGACGATTTGAATGATATCCCCGTTTTTCAACAGATAGTCAAGGGGAACCAGCCTCCCGTTGACCTTGGCTCCGGCGCATTGATGGCCAAGAGCGCTGTGGATACTATAGGCAAAATCAACGGGGGTCGAACCGGCCGGTAAATTTTTGACATCTCCTTTTGGGGTAAAAACAAACACTTCATCGATAAACAAACCTATCCGCAGAGTCTCCATAAACTCCTCGGAATCCTTCATTTCGCCTTGCCATTCGATGAGATGGCGCAGCCAAGCGATTTTTTCATGCAACTCTTTGTCGTCGGGGCTGTTTTCTTTATATAACCAATGGGCGGCAATCCCGTACTCGGCGGTCCGGTGCATCTCCCAAGTCCGGATTTGAATCTCCAAGGGTTCCCCGGTGGGTCCAATCACTGTAGTATGCAATGATTGGTACATATTCGACTTCGGCATGGCCACATAATCCTTAAACCGCCCCGGCATCGGCTTCCAAAGCGTGTGCACAATGCCCAGAACCTCATAACAGTCTTGAACTGTGGGAACAATGACCCTCAGGCCCATCAGATCGTAAATCTCGCTGAAATCCTTACATTGTTCCTGCATTTTTTCATAAATACTGAAAAAATGTTTGGGCCGCCCCTGGACCTCCGCTTTTAACTCAATTTCAGCCAAAGCCCGCTGGAGTGTCTGCTTGACTTCGTTGATGATAACTTCCCGTTCCTGGCGTTTCTTGGCTACTTTGTTCACCAAATCATAATAAGCTTCAGGTTCCAGATAACGTAAGGCCAAATCCTCCAATTCCCACTTGACTTTCCACATTCCCAAACGGTGGGTTAAGGGGGCATAAATTTCCAAAGTCTCTTTGGCAATTTTTTTCTGACGTTCCTCGGGAAGAGGTTTCAAGGTCCGCATGTTATGCAGGCGGTCGGCCAATTTAATAATGATGACCCGGAGATCCTGAGTCATCGCAAGAAACATTTTCCGGAGGTTTTCCATTTGCTGTTCTTGCTTGCTTTGAAAAGCCAACCGGCTTAACTTGGTAACGCCATCAACCAGTAAAGCCACTTCAGAGCCAAACCGTTTCTCAATTTCTTCAATAACAATATCGGTATCTTCCACCACATCATGCAAAAAAGCTGCAGCGATCGAAGTGATATCCATGCCCAAATCAAATACGATCACCGCGACCTCCAAGGGATGCTGAATAAAATCCTCACCCGATTCACGCTTCTGTCCGGCATGAGCGGTTTTGGCAAATTCATAAGCGGCCTTTAGCTTTCCCAAATCGGCTGTTGGTTTGCTTTCTCCAATTTTCTTCAAAAATTCATCAATGGTCACCGGTTCAAACATTTAGTTTGACCCCCGCAGTACAACATCTTTTAAATTCAATTGAACCTGCACATTTCCATTCCAATTATTTTCTTCCAAAGAGAATGCCACATCCACTTCTGAAGCCGCAGCCAGCTCGGGCTGAATAAACCCCATATTGAAACCAATCCCCTCACATGTTACGTGATGATCGGAAACTTTCACTTTTAAATGTTTGCCGTTTTCCCCTACATTTTTGTAATCAACCAAATCCACTGCTTTACAGCCTAAAATAGGTGTGGGATTGCTGGAACCGCAAGGAGCCAATTTCATCAATTCACGGGCCAAGTCAATGTCAATCCGGCTTAATTCGACGATGCTTTCAATATGAATCGTCGGTATCAAGGCTTCCGGGGTCAGGGTCGCTTTCGCTTCCTTCGAGAAAGCCTCCCGGAAAGCCGGAATATTCTCCCGCAATATGCTAAGTCCGGCGGCAAATTCATGTCCGCCAAATTTAATCATATGTTCCTCACACTGCTCAAGTGCATTAAAAAGATTAAACCCCTGGATGCTCCGGCCGGAACCGCGTCCTTCTTCCCCGTCAAGACCGATTAAAATAATCGGTTTATTATAGACCTCCACCAGTTTGGAAGCTACAATACCGATCACTCCCAAATGCCAATTTTCACCCGCCAGTACCAGCGCATATTCATTTTCAAAACTGGGATCCCCCTCAATTTGCGCTTTAGCTTCCCGGAACACCTGGGACTCGATTTCCTGCCGCTTTTGGTTTTCTTTTTCAAGTTCTTTGGCGAAATCCATCGCTTGGAGCGGGTCACCGGTTAGAAAAAGCTTAACTCCCAGACATGGGTTTGCCATTCGCCCGGCTGCATTCACCCGGGGAGCCAATAAGTAGCCGATATGGCCGCTGTTGATTTCCCGTTCCTGCAAAGCGGCCCCTTGAATGAGGGCTTTTAAACCGGTATTCGAGGTTTTCTGAATTTTTTCCAAACCGTATTTAACCAAAACCCGATTTTCACCAAGTAACGGAACAATATCGGCGATGGTTCCAAAGGCAACCAAGTCCAAGTTGGCCATTAACCGTTGGCCAATTTCCGGAATTTCCGCAGCCAGGCCCTGTAACAATTTAAAGGCGACTCCCACTCCGGCAAGCTGCGCAAAAGGGTAACCCGCCTCCGGTACCTTCGGATCAATTAAAGCATAAGCTTCCGGTAATGTGCCTTTGGGCTCATGATGATCGGTGATTATTAAATCAATACCCTTTGACTTAAGAAACAGCGCCTCTTCCACAGCGCTAATCCCGCAGTCAACCGTAATAATTAAGGTAACGCCTTTGGCAAGCGCCTTATCCAGGGAGCTTAAATGGAGTCCATAACCTTCTTCCAGTCTTTTGGGGATATAGTAAATTATTTTCCCCGGCAAATATTTGGATAATACCCTGATCATCACAGAAATTGAAGTGATTCCATCCACATCATAATCACCATAGATTAGAATTGTTTCTTGGTGATCAATGGCCCTTTTTAAACGTTCCACCGCCCGTTTCATGTCTCGAAACAAAAAAGGGTCGTGCAAATCCTCTAGCGACGGTGACAAAAAAGCTTTTGCAGCAACAATATCCGTAATACCGCGGTTACAAATCAAGCGGGCCAAAAGCGGGGAAATTCCCAATTGCTGAGCCATCTGAACTGCATTTTTGTCGATATTTTCAATCAGTTTCCATCTTTTGCTCATTATAACTCCCTGTGGTTTGTACATGCATTCTTGAGATTTATAGTAGACCTTGCGGTTCAAAGTTCCAATGCTTTTTAACCGAGCAAGAATATTGAAGATTTGATATTGAATGCAAAACCAATCTTGAAACAGTTAACTGTTATTATTCGGTACTTTTTCGTTCTTTCCTGCTATTTTCTCTTCATTCCGCTTCACTGCGGGGAATGCCCACGAGTATTCTTGCCTTAAAATCCGGCAAGAATATTAATAGATATTCCAGTCTATTTTTATGTTACATCATGTTAAAAAAAGGATCGCTTCCCAAACGAAATTTCGTTACGCTGGGGAAACGCCAGAGCCAATATGAACAATTCTCCAAACGAGTTGACAAATTATTATGTTCTTCGTTATACTGGTTAACGCGTCTATTTTTAGCGATAACTGAATGGAACAAATTATCGTTATGGCGCGGAGAAGACTACATGAAAGAAGGAAAGTGTTTGATTTTAGAAAAGCGACAAAAAACATTTCCCGTAAAGTTGTTGCTGATAGCCTTGTTAATGATCACCATAATCGGCGGGACTACATATTGGATCCAAGGGATGAATAAAGTCAAAGAGCAAAATAAAGCGCGGCAGGCCGTATCCGATAAAGTAACCACAGTAATGAGGATGTTTCATTGCAATGATCTTGAAATTCATGACGCGATCATGGATACGTTCGATCCGGTCTTGATTGCAATTATCATCGGAGTGGAGAGCGAATATAGGGTTAATGCAGTCAGTCGGGCCGGTTGCCGGGGCCTGATGCAACTATCACCCGATAAATTGGACGACTGGAAAAATGTCCGGAAGAATATTCAAGTGGGAGCAAAGTATCTGCAGGATCAGATTCAGCATTTCGGCAATTTGGAGCTGGCCGTAGCCGCCTATAACGCCGGTCCGTCTTCGGTCTCCAAGTATCAGGGAGTTCCTCCTTATGTTGAGACCAAAGCTTATGTTAAAAAAGCTAAATTATTGAGTTTGGCCTTTGACCATTTTTTACCCTGGACCACCGAACAAACCCGGCAAATGCTGTAGGCTGGAAACATCAGTCCATCGTGATCATTAAGCCTCCATTCCACATCACTTTGGGATGGGGGTTTTTTTATGGGGATGGCTTCATCCGTGACTAGCGAGTCGTTTATTATTCCATAAAATCCTGTTCATCCCGTTTCAGTTCTTTCCGTTCGGCCCGCGGTACAATTTAACCATGCGTGGTCAGGCAATCAAAATATTTATTCTATCCGACAGGGTGAGGGCCTTGGCGCAGGTCCGGCATTGAAAAATGCCTAAAAAAAGTTAACGGAGACAGGATTCACGGGATTTACAGGATTAAAACCCGGTAAAGTTGGACTCCAAAAAACAGATACTCCATAAGGTTTTAATGAAATCCAGTAAATCCATAAAATCCTGTTCATCCCGTTTCAGTCCTTTCCCTTAGGCCCGCGGAGTTTGGCGGTCAGGTATTCAAAATATTTTACATCCTTAAAGTTTTTCTCTGGGAAAAATGATCGATTCTTTTCGAAAAGGATCGATTATTTACGGAAATGATCCTTTTTTTTTGGAAAAAATCCTTTTTCCCGTTCAACCAATCGTTTGTGTCGCCGAAAGGATCGATTGAGGCTGTCTAAAAAGCAATTCAAAATCAATAAGAAATACAATATATAGCTTCATCGAATGGTTTTACTTCGATATATTGTATTTCTTTATCGTTAAAATTACTTTTGGGACAGCTCCCCGATCGGGTCACCAAAAGAATCATTTTCGCAACCGGATCGATCAATTTTTGCAATAAAAAGTCCTTTCGGTCCTTCAAATGGTCGATCCAACTTTAAAAAAGATCCTTTTCTCCTTCCGAGCGGTCCTTTCCCTTCCCTGAATATATTTGTTGGCCAAGCTTTTCCGCCGTATCCGTTGAAGCCGTATAAATCATCAACTTCAAATCCGGGCACTCCGACACCTGCAAATTCACATGATCAAACTCCAATTCTCCAACTCGCGGATCATTAAATAATTTGTGGCAGTCGGTAACAGTTTTCACTTCACGAGGTTTGGTTTTGGATTGAGAGCCGTAGAACACGGGGGAAATCGAAATACAAACTCCGCTGCCCGGTTCCATAATGGCACATCCCAGTATTTACCCATTATATAGGCAGGATGAGGTTCCAATGTGAAAACCGTTCTTATGGGAGAGAATGTATTAATGAAACTATTTGTAACCGGGGCAACCGGCAAGGTCGGGAGCCGTTTCGTACCGTATTTGCTTCAGTCTGGTCATGCGGTCCGTATTCTTGTAAGAAATCCTGAGCGGATAGCGGCGTTGAAAGAACAAGGGGCCGAGGTGCTCCTGGGTGATCTTGTGGATAATCAGGACTAGACTCATGTGACCGACCCGAAAATGCTTGTTCATTTGCAACCAAACGAGGAGCCCGCTCAACTCCGGCTGTAACCATGGTTCAGGAGGGGCAGGAGGACATAAAAAAATGAACCTTTAACAAATTCTTTCTCTGTGTCTCCGTGTCTCTGTGGCTAATTCAATCGGCGGATTTATAGCAAGATTGAGTACTCTTCCACCTGTCAACCGCTGCTGTCGCGTAAAGGATCTTAGTCGTTGCGTCAAGGTACTCAACCGTCGCGTGAAGATACTTAGTCGTTGCGTCAAGATACTCAACCGTCGCGTGAAGGTACTTAGTCGTTGCGTCAAGATACCCAACCGTCGCGTGAAGATACTCAGTCGTTGCGTCAAGGTACTCAACCGTCGCGTGAAGATACTTAGTCGTTGCGTCAAGATACTCAACCAAGGGCAGTTTGGGTTTTCCAGAATCTTTGCCAATATACCCCGTAGTCTTACAACAAGCCTATCGGCCCTCAATTCCAGCAAATTCCCTTTAAGGGATAGGGTAATGGGCCCAAAACCTACCCTAATTCGCCTGTTTTTCGGGTCTTGACGACCACGCCCTAAAGTTTAAACATATTTAAACACCCAAGCCATTCCGGAGTTTAAATTGAAAGTAGCTTTTAGGTTATATTGGTTAAAAAGCTTTACCAGACGGCGATCCTGTTCGACTCCATCATCATAGCTGAAGGTTAGCGCTTTGTATTTATTGTCAGGAAACATCCTATAATGCTCCTTTGTTAAATATCCATCAAAAAAGTAAATATTTCATCATTCACTCCGGGTATATTTTCATGTCCGTAATCCGGATAGATTAGCATTCTTTTTGGGGAGCGGATCTTATTATAGGCCGCAAATTGAGTGGACGGCGGACAAACCGTATCCATCAGCCCTGTTGCAAAAAGTACTTCTCCTTGAATGCGCTTGACCAGATTTTGAATATCGATATAGCCCAGTCTGGTAAATATCTCATGCTCTTTTTGGTGCCGCGGATCAAACAGCCGGAAATAATCCCTGATTTCCTGATAGGCCTCTTGGGCCAAATCCATTTCCCATACCCGTTTATAATCGCAAAGAAATGGATAAACCGGAGCCGCCCGTTTTATCCGGGGCTCCAGGGACGCGCATGCCAAAGTCAGCGCTCCACCTTGGGAGCCGCCTGTAACACATACCCTATTTTCATCAACCTCCGGCATATTCATGGCAATGTCAGCCAACTCCGCCGTATCCAGAAAAATTTGCCGGAAAAGCAGATTTTCCGGTTTGTCATCCAAACCGCGGATGATTTGCCCGTGAAAAGTATTACCCTTGACGCCCCCCACATCCTCCGACAAGCCCCCCTGGCCGCGGCAATCCATTGCCAAAACCGAAAAGCCCAAGGCTGCATAACCCAGTTTATCGTTCCAATCCCCGGCATTGCAGGTATATCCATGAAACATTAAAACCGCGGGATGTTTCGAAGGCGCATTTTTAGGCCGCAGATATTTGGCATGAATGATAGCGCCCCGCACACCGGTATAATACAGTTCAAAGCACTCGGCAAAAGGCGTTTGAAATTCGGATTTGATCAGTTTAACCTGAGGATTTATATCCCTCATCTCTGCAAGAGCGTTATCCCAGTATTCATCAAAATCATTGGGGCAAGGATTGATTCCGTTATATTTTTGCAACTCCTCTAAAGGCAGATCGAAAATTGGCATTGCTACTCCTCCTTTTTTAGCTATCCATGCTTTTATTTCAGTGCGCCATCCGATATTCCTTCAATAATGTATTTTTGTAAAAATAAATACAGGATCAGCACCGGGATTAGCGACATTACCAAACCGGCCATTAAAGGTGAAAAATCTACCGTATAAGAAGAGAAAAAATTATACGTTGATAAAGGCAAGGTTCTTAATTCCGGGGATTGTAAAACTAAGCTTGGCAACAAATAATCGTTCCAAATCCACAGCACATCCAATACCACAACCGTGGATACAACCGGTTTTAACAGCGGTAAAACAATCCGGAAAAAGGTTCGTATCCTTGAACATCCGTCAATCGCGGCCGCTTCCTCCAGCGCCAATGGAACCCCCTTAATAAAACCGTGAAAAGTGAATGTCGCAAAAGGAACCCCAAACCCCAAATACATAAATAACAACGTTTGCTGGGAATCTAAAAGTCCAAGATTTCCATAAATCGTAACCAGGGGGATCATGATCACTTGGAAGGGGACTGTCATGGATGCTATCATAATAAAAAATAAAACTTTGTTAATCGTCCATTTAAAACGGGCAAAAAGATAGGCAGTCATCGCAGAGAAAAAAACAATGGCCAATACCCCGACCACCGTTATCATAATGGAATTTGCAAACCCAATCCCAAAATTCATATCGGTGAAGGCTTTGATATAATTATCCAAATTGAATTGGATAGGCCATGAAATAGGGTTCTCCACAAATTGCTGGGTGGTTTTGAACGTATTCAGGATAATCATTACGAAAGGGATTAAAAAAGCGAACAACAAAACAAACAGGATTAGGGATTTCATGAATTCGATTACTTTATAGCCTTTCATCAGGCATCCACCTCCATCCTTTTCATCAAAGAGGCCTGGGTTAAAGCAATGACTGCAACGATTATGAACAGGACGATTGCTTCCGCCTGTCCAACTCCATATTCGTTTGAAAGGAACGCCTTTTGAACAATGTGATAGGATGCCAGCTCAGTCGAACCGTATGGTCCGCCATTGGTTAATGCTAAATTCAGATCATAGGTTAAAAATGACCTTGAAATCGAAAGGAATAAACATACTACAATGCCTGGAATGGACAGCGGGATGATGATCCGCGAAACTTTACCAAAACCACTGATTCCGTCAATATCCGCCGCTTCCAAAACATCTTCCGGAACACTCATAAATCCGGCAATATAAACAATCATCAGATATCCCATAAGTTGCCAGGCATTGACGATAATTAAAGCCCAAAATGCTTTATCGGTATTGGTAAGCCAAGAGGTTTGAAACAATGTCCAGCCATAGTGCCTGCCAAGGTAAGGCAATACTTGGGAAAATAGGAACTGCCACAAGTATCCCAGTACCAGTCCTCCGATTAGATTCGGAGTAAAAAAACCGGTTCTGATAAAATTCTGTCCTTTAACTCCCCTCGTTAAAGCGAGCCCAAGAAGAAATGCCCCTCCATTCGCTACTATTACCGTAAAAAAAACATATTTTAGCGTAAACCATAATTGTACCCAATAAGCTTTGTCATGAAACACTGCTTGATAATTTGAAAACCCAATAAAAGAATGACTGCCCGTCTGCATATTCCAATTGGTAAAGGTCAAATACAATCCAAATATCAGGGGTATCAAAATAACAACCGAAAATGCAAATAAGGAAGGCCCGCCGAAAACTAAAAAAGTTCCGATATCCCTTAATTTACCTCTTTTCATCATACCCAATCCTTTTTCAGATTATCATAATCATAAGAGAAATGGGCTGTCCCAAAAGTAACTGTAAAAACAAGCATCAAATACCCAATGCAAACCAATTCAATCTATCTATCGGTTGTATTTCTTGTTGATTGATCAGTACTTTTCGGACAGCCTATCTAAAAAATACTCTTGCCCAAATGCTTCTACCCTTCCCCTAAAAGGGAATTCCTTGCAATTACAGGCCTAAAGGCTGTAGCATGCCAACGAAGGCCAATAATAGACCCGAAAGTTGGGTTAATCCCCTTTAAGTGGAATTTTGATACAATTCCACTTCGGTGTACTTCGTGGTTAATTCGTTCTAACTCTGTATTTTCATCATTTCATGTGCCCCAGCAAGTTTGGGTGGACGACTATCTGGAAAATACTTCGAAGTCAAAAGATTAATTCTCCCGCAGAGGCGCCAAGGCGCAGAGAAAAAACGAAAAACATTGGCAAAAAAACTCTGCGCCCCTGCGGGAGAATAAAAAAACCTATTTTCATCCTTTCACGCGCCAGTGGCTGGCCTGCTGACCGGGGGTGTACATCTACTTAATAATTTTTATTTTCCGGCAACTGATTTCCAATAGTCTTGAACTTCTTGGGTCAGGCCTTTCCGATCAATTTTTCCCGCCAAATATTTTTGCATGGAATCACCCGTCTTAGCCCAATAATCCGCCGGAAAATAGTTAATGACCCCGATATTAATGATTTTTCCCTGATCAATATATTCCCCGATCGCTTGGGAAGGAACATTGGTACTCTTTACCTTGACATCTTTATAGGGCAAGTTGAAACCCATTTCCGAAACCAATGCGCTTTGCCCACGTTCGCTCGTTAGCAACCAATCAATAAACTCTTTCGCCGCGGCTTGCTGTTTTGGAGTTGAGCCGGAATTATCGATGGCAAACAGCTTCGGTTCACTGACAGCGACTTGGGTATTGCCATAATCCTCCGGATTATTGCTAATCGGGACCGGAATGACTCCAAATTCTTTGTCGATTCCTTCAAGGTTTCCAATGGTCGACCAGATCCAATCGCCCATAAAATAGAATGCCGTATCGCCCTTGGCAAAATCCATCGAATCTTTATTGTAGTCCGCAACAAGCGGATCATTCTTTCTGGCATTATACTTTTTTAATAAGTCAAAGGTATCCAAAAGGCCGTTGTATTGCATATTCTTTGATAAATCGATGGTGCCCTTTTTCAAACCATCGACAAACTTACGATTTTCATCAACGCTTTTCGATTGCAAGGAATAGGTCAACCCCAAATAATGGGCGCCTAAGGACCAATTGGCCCCATGAATCATCACCGGGGATTTACCGGCGGCGGCAACCTTCTTCAATAAAGATTCCAAATCATTACGGGTTTTAATGGTTGCCGGATCAAAAGCGGTTCCCATCGCTTCCTCGACAACCCGCTTATTATATAATAAACCATAACCCTGAACCGTATAGGGAATGCCAAGGAATTTCCCATCCAATAAAGCGCTTTCAACCGCCCCCGGTTGTGATATTTTCATGTATTTAGCCTTATCCGGCTCTAAATCCAAAAATTTATTTTTGTAGACCTCAATGGTCCCCGGATCAAGATTGGCAATGGTAGCCGGAGATTTCGACGCCAACAGCGCTTGAAATTTTTCCAGTTGCTGGCCTCCGATGGGAGTTGGGATCAGTTGAATTGTTACATTGGGATGTTCTTTGTGATAAGCTTGAAATAATTCTTCAAATTGTTTGTTTACTTCTGCCGAGGTGTTAAAAAATGTGATTTTTACGGTATTGTTGTCTTTTCCACATCCGAATAACCAAAAAGAAGCCACGAGTAGACAAACTGCCAGAACGGATATTTTTGTTTTTTTCATTGACATCCCCCTTATCAATATTTAAGAAAATATTCACATAACATTTATATATTAATCGATTGACATCTATATGTCAACCGGTTGATATTCCAAATCGCGATCCGTTCATAACCGGAAAACTACCGCGAAATGCTTCCGATCTCTGGAGAATTTCAGCAAAAACTCATCCCGGATGTTCTGAAGACTACCTTCATCTGAGTTTTTCCTTGGAAAGATATTGGGGTATTTTTTTTTGCCTTATTATTGAATATAATAGATCATAATATGACAATCGCTTGACTGAAAGAGGAAGATGATGGCCACTATTAAAGACGTCGCCCAAAAGGCAGGCATAACCGTTACCACAGTTTCCCGAGTATTGAACAACCGTGGTTATATCAGCGAAAGCACCCGTCAAAAAGTATATCAGGCTATGGCAGAGCTCGATTACCAACCCAATGAGATCGCCCGTTCATTGTTCCGCAAAAAATCCAACCTGATCGGTCTGATCATCCCCACCGTAGCCCATCCCTTTTTCGGGGAACTCACCAGCTATATCGAATATTATGCCTATGAGTCCGGTTATAAGGTGTTATTATGCAACTCACACCTGGACCGGACCAAGGAAAAGGAATACGCGGACATGCTGAAAAGGCATAAAGTCGACGGGATCATTATGGGAACCCATACCCTGGAAATCGATGAATATCTCAATCTCAACCTGCCCATGGTGACCTTTGACCGCCAAATCACCCATAGGATTCCCTACATTTCTTCCGATAATTTTGAAGGGGGCAAAATAGCCACCGACTTGTTAATCCGCAAAGGGTGTAAAAAATTGGCCCACATCGCCGGTAATTTAAATTTAAATCTGTTGGCCAACAAGCGTTATGAAGCCTTTATCTTTGAAGCCATCAATCATCAGGTGGAATACACTACGGTCCAGACCAACCTGGATGTTTTCGACTTTGCCCAATATGAGCGGTTAATTTACAATCTGTTCAAAGAGCATCCGGATATCGACGGCGTATTTACCAGCGATATGAAAGCGGTTCATGTTATCCAAGCCTGCCGCCAATTTAACAAACAAATTCCGGCGGATATAAAAATTGTCGGCTACGACGACATTAAAATGGCCTCATTGGTCAATCCCCAACTCACCACCATCCGACAACCCATTGAAGCAATGAGTAAGTTGGCCCTCGAACTGATCATCAAACAGATTAACGGAAAAGATGCCCCGGCGGAAAACATTTTGCCGGTTACCCTGATGGAACGGGAGACAACGTAATCAACGGCTCTTAAAAAAAGTACCCTAATAAGATCTCGATTGTTCCCCCGAAATAATCCGGAAAATAATAAGCGTGACTGAATCATAAACACCTCCATCGATTTGGGCGGCAGATAATTTTAGCGCTCATTATTTTTCGGTATATCAACCGGTTGACATAAACGATTATCTTACGATATAATTTATCTGCCAAAATAAATTAAGTTCATGGTGGCTTCTTTCATAATAACCACAGTGGAGGATTTAATGAAAGGCGATATTTTCGTATTGGAGGAACATCACCAAAAGGTTGCCGCGGTGATTGTTCCGGAAGTACTCCCAAAAATCAAAGGGAAAACAACACGCTACACGATTACGGTGGCCGGTGAATCGGGGAGCGGCAAGTCGGAGACGGCTAAAGCCATTGCCGATGAATTGGTCAAATATGATATTCAATCTGTTATCCTTGGGCAGGATGATTATTTTGTTTTACCACCCAAGTCCAATGACACTAAACGAAGGGTCGACCCGGAATGGCTGGGTCCCCATGTCGAAGTCCGACTGGAGGTCCTGGAGCAAAACCTAATCGATGCGATTGCCGGGAAAAATGAAATCGTCAAACCTTTCATTGATTATGATCAAAATACGATTACTGAAGAAACGGTGCCTTTGGGAGGAATTAAAGTCGTCATCGCCGAGGGAACCTATACCTCTTTGCTGAAAAATGTCGATACCAAAATTTTCATTGCCAGAAACCGCCTGGACACGCTGGAACACCGCCAAAAAAGAAACCGCGGCAATGAAGTGGGCGATCCCTTTATTGAACAAGTATTGATGACCGAACACAAAATCATTGCCGGCCATAAGCAATTAGCCGACTTCATTATTACCAAAGATTATGATGTACAGGCAATTGAAGCATTGTTACCAATAAGCTGAAGAGAGGGGGGCACAATGACAATCAAAAATCAAGTCCAACTGATTACATACCCTGATTCGCTGGGCGGCGATCTGAAAACTTTAGATAATGTTTTGATGAAATATTTTCCGGATATTTTTAAAGGCGGAATTCATATCTTACCGCCCTTTCCTTCTTCCGGTGATCGCGGATTCGCTCCCTTAAGCTATCTGGAAATTGAACCGAATTTCGGCACCTGGGATGATATCCGGCGCATCGCTGAAAATTTTGACGTATTACTCGACCTGATGGTGAATCATATTTCCAGACAATCCCCGTATTTTCAGGACTTTTTGCAGAAAGGACCCGTTTCGGAATGGGCGGACCTATTTCTAAACCTGGACAAGATCTGGCCGGACGGCAAACCGGTTCGTGAAGATGTGGACAAGCTATTTTTACGCAGGACCACACCCTACTCCACCTTCACCATTCAAGATACGGGTGAGGAAGTCAAAGTCTGGACCACCTTCGGCAAACAAGAGCCATCGGAACAGATTGACTTGGATGTGAACTCTTCGGTTACCTTGAAACTGCTGGCCGATTTCTTCAGCAATTTCAGCAAACACAATGTGAGAATTGTCCGGCTGGATGCAGTCGGTTATGTCGTTAAAAAGATGGGAACCAGCTGTTTCTTTGTAGAACCGGAGATTTATTCGTTTTTGAACTGGATTCAAAATTTAGCCCATTCGCTCGGCATCGAATTGCTGCCCGAAGTCCACGCCCACTATACCACCCAATTCAAACTGGCTGAAAAGGGGTATTGGATTTATGATTTTATCCTGCCGTATAGGGTTCTTGAGGCTTTGTTCAACAAATCCAGCGCTAAATTACGGGAGTATCTCAAAATTCGCCCCCATAAGCAATTTACCATGCTGGACTGCCATGACGGCATCCCGGTGAAACCCGATCTGGATGATCTGATGCAATCGGATGAGGCCCGCAAACTGGTGGATGTTTGTCTTCAAAGAGGCGCCAATCTTAGCCTGATTGTTTCCGACCAACACAAGGATAAGGACGGATTTGACGTTCACCAGATTCGGTGCTCCTATTATTCGGTTCTTAACTGCGATGACGACGCCTATTTGGCAGCCCGGGCCATCCAGTTTTTTACGCCCGGAGTGCCCCAAGTGTATTATGTGGGATTATTGGCCGGTGAAAATGACCTTGAAAACGTTAAAAAAACCGGCGAAGGCCGTGAGATCAACCGCCATAATTTCAGCCTCGGCGAGATTGAACAAGCGGTTCAAAAAAATGTCGTTCAACGGTTACTGAGACTTATCCGCTTTCGAAATGAGTATCCGGCTTTCAACGGAAAGTTCGCGGTTTTGGACTCCAGAGATGATCAAATCCGCTTATCCTGGCAAAAAGAAACCTCTATTTGCACATTGAACATCGATTTGCAAACAAACCGCTCCGTGATTGAATATCGCGATGTTGCGGGCCAGATGGCGCAATATGAGGTCTAGCGATTCAAGATTTGTGGCAGGGGGGTTGCATGATAACCCCAGACAACGGTATCTCCAGTTTAAAAAACTTGTTACATCCTTCGTAACAAGTCGGTTAGTTTTTCCCTAAACCATCTCTTTTTAGCTTTTTTTCAAAATCTCTCCATTTCCCGGTGTCCAATATCCTTCCGGTAGTACATCCCCTCAAAATGAATCCTGGTAATATCCAGGTAAGCCCCTTCAATAGCCTCCTTGATATTGGCCCCTTGATGCACTAAATTTAAAACCCGTCCTCCCGCAGTGAGGACATCCCCATCCGCTGCAAGCATGGTTCCCGCCTGAAATACCAGCGAATCCTTTACTTTTTCGATTCCGGTAATCTTTTTGCCATTCTGATATTTACCGGGATAGCCTGCCGAGGCTGCTACCACACATACGGAAGTGGCGCCCGTTTTCCACCGGATCGCGGATGGATCCAATTTTCCCTCGACAGCATTCAAAAAAATTTCCGCCAAATCCGATTCCAGCAACGGCAGGACCGCCTGGGTCTCCGGATCGCCAAAACGCACATTGTATTCAATGAGTTTCGGACCGTTTTGGGTAATCATCAATCCCAAAAACAAAATTCCGATAAAGGGAAATCCTTCATCCGCCATTGCTTGGACGGTGGGATTCAAAATCTCATTCTGGACCCGGGCGGAGATTTGGGGAGTAAACACCGTAGTCGGCGTATAAGTTCCCATTCCACCCGTATTGGGGCCACTGTCACCATCGCCGATCCTTTTATGGTCCTGCACCGGCAACATGGGCACGGCGATTTTTCCATCACAAAATGCCAACAAGGAAACTTCCTCACCTTCCAAAAACTCTTCGATGACAATGGAGTTTCCCGCCTCACCAAAGACCTTTTGGGTCATCATTTCATCGATGGCCTGGGTGGCAGAGTGCATGTCCATGGCAACCGTAACCCCCTTCCCGGCGGCCAGTCCATTGGCTTTCACGACAACAGGAGTTCCTACCTTCTCCAGATACTGCTTGGCGGATACCGGATCGCTGAAAATTTCAAAGCCGGCGGTGGGAATATTGTATCTCTTCATAAACTCTTTGGCATAGCTTTTACTGGCCTCCAACCGGGCGGCCTGCAAGGAAGGACCGTAAATTTTCAAACCCCGCTTCCTAAACTCCCCGACCACGCCTTCGGCAAGATAGGTTTCCGGACCGACGACCGTTAAGTCAATCCGGTTTTTTTGGGCAAAATCGGCCATCGTGCCCATATTGAGCGGGCTGAGGATGACATTTTCAGCTATTTGAGCGGTCCCACCGTTACCGGGACAGCAATAGATTTTCGAAACGAGTGGACTTAAAGCTAATTTCCAAGCAATGGCATGCTCCCGTCCGCCATTGCCGATCACCATGACTTTCAAAAAAATACCCCCCAGGCCAAACGGAATAAAGACATTTTAAAATTTTACCGGCCAAGGCCGGTAGACATTGATGAAAATTCAGATTGCCAGCGGTTTGCCCACAATCTGTTGGTAAGCTTCCAAATATTTTTCGGTGGTTTTCCGGATAATTTCCTCCGGCAACTTCGGGGCAGGCGGGTTTTTATCCCAGTGGATGCTTTCAAGGTAATCCCGGACATATTGTTTATCGAAACTAGGCTGGACCTTTCCCGCCTGATATTGGCTCTTGGGCCAAAATCTGGAGGAATCGGGGGTGAAAATCTCATCAACCACCGTTAGCACTCCATCGACAAAGGCAAACTCAAACTTGGTGTCCGCCAAAATAATTCCGCTTGCTTCCGCCTTGGCCGCTCCGATTTGATAGAGGTTTAAAGAATAATCCCTTAGCTTTTCCGCAAGTTCCAGTCCAACCTTGGCGGCCAGTTCCGAAAAGGTAATGGGCTGATCATGGCCTTCTGATTCTTTGGTGGTAGGGGTAAAAATCGGCTCCGGCAATTTGCTGCTTTCTCCCAATCCTTTGGGAAGTTCGATTCCGTTGACGGATCCGTTTTTAAGATAATCTTTTAACCCGCTGCCTGTTAAGTAACCCCGTACGACGCATTCCACCGGAACAACCTGCCCTTTTTTCACCAGCATGGAACGGCCTTGTAACAACGTTCTTTCCTCCGTGGTCAGGCCCGGCACTTGATTCATATCGGCTGTAATCAAATGATTGGGAAGGTCCTCTACGGTCTGACCAAACCAGAATACGGATAAACCCGTTAAAACGTTTCCCTTTTCAGGTATCGGTTCTTCGAATACGACATCAAAAGCGGACAGTCTGTCCGTCGCCACAATCAATAAATATTGATTCAAGTCGTAAATATCTCTCACCTTACCACGGGCTATCAGCGGGAATGATTTTAAAGCTGTTTTACTAACCAGAGCCATCCTCTATTCCTCCTAGATTCAGCACTAAATCCCTACCATTATTGCATTGCCGCCTGTGGGACAGCCATACAAGTAAACTGGGCTTCACTAACCAACTCATTGTTACTCAATACTTTACCCTTAAATTTTCCGGCCCTGGCCTTATATCTCAACAATTCGACCTCAATACGCAGTTGATCACCGGGTTGAATCGCCCGGCGAAATCTGGCTTTTTCGACTGCAGCAAAGAGAGGCACGCTATTTTTGTCTTCTGCAAGTTCCATTGTCACAAAGCCGGCCAGTTGCGCCATGATTTCAATCTGAATGGAACCCGGGATCAAACAATCGCCGTTAAAATATTGCTGCTGGCAATAATAATCATCGGTTGTGATGTTCTTAATTCCCACCGCCCGCTTCCCTTTATCGATCTCAATGACCCGATCAATCAGTAAAAACGGATACCGATGCGGCAACAAATCTTTAATCATATTGATATCAAGCACAGCGCATCCCCCTTTGACAATGAATAAATAATTGTTGAGATCTTCTTGCTTCTCGAAGCTAAATCCTTTAAATTTCTTATAAAACTGATTTCGGTGAACATGGTTGAGGAAAGGAAAATATCTGGAATGCGATTATCCTTTCTCTCTTCTTCCCCTTGACCAGACAACTTACCTTTTTAACAAAACCCGGTTTCCCTCCACGGTAATTTGATCCTCGATCAACAGCTTGACGGCTTCCGGATAGATTCGATGTTCGACGGCAAGGACTTTAGCGGCCAAGGTATCCGGCGAATCGCCATCATCGACTGCCACGATTCCCTGGCGGACGATGGGGCCGGCATCGGTTTCCGGGGTCACCAGATGAACCGTGGCGCCGGAAAACTTGGCCCCTGAGGCGATAACAGCCTCGTGGACATGGTGTCCATACATGCCTTTACCACCGAAGGAAGGCAGTAAGGCAGGATGAATATTCAAGATCCGTTCCCGGTACTTTTGAATCAGGCAAGGATCTAAAATCCGCAGAAAGCCTGCCAAGCATACCAAGTCGATATCATAATGTTCGAAACGGCAGGAAATAGCTTCCGAAAAATCGGCAGCCGTCAAATAGTCCCGATGATTAATAACTTCGGCCGGAATACGGTGTTTTGCGGCCCGTTCAAGGGCAAAGACACCCGGCTTGTTGCTAATCACCACCCCAACCCCGGCATCAAACATTCCGGTTTCAGCGGCATCAATGATGGCCTGAAGGTTTGAGCCGCCTCCGGAGACCAGCACACCAATTTTCTTCAAAGGGACCTCCAAGTAATACAAAATCAAAACTCTAAAGTTTGTTTTATAGGAGTCATTACCCCCGGCTCACCGGGGCAAACGAAGGATGAAAATAAAAGCCCTATTTTAAATTAAGGCGACTTTTTTATCTCCCGAAACCACCATTCCCAATCGGTAACTCTGGGGAATTGCATCGTTTACCGCTTGGACATCACCGGGCGCACAAACAATCACCATTCCGATACCCATATTAAAAACACGATAGACTTCTTCATCCGGAATATCAGCCGATTTCTGCAGAAACTCAAAAACGGGTAAAACCGGCCAGCTTCCTTTATGAATCTCCACTCCGCATCCCTCGGGCAAAATCCGCGGGATATTGTCATAAAAACCGCCGCCGGTGATATGAGCCATTCCTTTGATATTTTTTTGTTTTACCAAAGGATAAAGTTGCCGGTAATAAGAACAGTGCGGCGCCAGCAAAGCATCTCCAATGGTGGAGGCGATTTCCGGAACGTAGGTTGATGGAGCAAGCCCCAGTTGCTCAAAACAAATTTGCCGGGCCAAAGAGTATCCATTGGTATGCAACCCTTTGGAGGGCAGTCCGATGACAACGTCTCCCGGTTGAATGGAAGAACCGGTAATTAACAAATCCCTTTCCACAATGCCGATAATGGTCCCGGCCAAGTCAAATTCCCCCGCCGAATATATGCCCGGCATCTCGGCGGTCTCCCCGCCTATGAGTACACATTCATTTTCAAAGCACCCTCTGGCAAGCCCCTTGACGATTTCAGCGATCATATCCGGTTGAACCACACCAGCTCCGATATAATCCAAAAAGAACAATGGCCTGGCACCTTGGACCAAAATATCGTTGACACAGTGATTGACCAGGTCATATCCTACCGTGTCATAACGTTCCATGGTAAAGGCCACTTTCAGCTTCGTTCCCACTCCATCGGTACTGGATACCAGGACCGGCTCACGGTAATCCCGGACCGGAAAGGCATAGAGCCCGCCAAAATTACCGATATCCCCCAGAACATGGGAGTTATAAGTTCCCTGAACTAAATTCTTGATTCGTTTCACTGCTTCATTGCCAGCATCGATATTCACGCCGGCGGCTTTATAAAGATCGGCCATGGATTTACCTCTCTTCCAACTGATACTTACTGCCCTTCTCCCCCGGAAGCGGGATTGGGTAATCGCCGTTAAAACAAGCCATACAAAGTTGTTCCTTCGGTTTAAGAGCCCGGTATAAACCTTCTGGGGTCAGATAGGTTAGACTATCGGCTTGAATATAATTGCGGATTTCCTCCACCGAATGAGCAGAGGCGATTAATTCTTTCCGGACTGAAGTGTCGATTCCATAATAACAGGGGTGGGCAATCGGCGGAGCGCTGACGCACATATGGACTTCCTTGGCGCCCGCTTCCCGTAACAGGTGAATAATTTTACCGCTGGTGGTGCCCCGGACAATCGTATCATCGATGATCACCACCCGTTTGCCCTTTAAAACCTCTTCCACCGGATTCAGTTTAATCCGCACCCCCAAGTCGCGCATATTCTGTTGGGGTTGAATGAATGTCCTCCCGATATAGGGATTCTTAATTAAACCGATATCATAAGGAATGCCCGAGCTTTCGGCAAAACCCATTGCCGTTGAACGGCCGGTATCCGGGACCGGGATGACCACATCCGCCTTCCCGGTAAACTGTTTGGCAAGTTCCCGGCCCATCGCTTTTCTGGATAAGTGAACGTTAATCCCATCAATATTGCTATCCGGCCGGGCAAAGTAAATATACTCAAAAACGCATAGAGCTTCGGTTTTTGCCTTGGGAAGGTAATAACTTCGCAGGCCTTCGCTATCAATCATAATCAGCTCACCAGGGGCAATATCCCGGATAAAACGGGCTCCAATACTTGAAAAAGCGCAACTTTCCGATGATATCACATAAGCATCCCCCAGCTTACCCAAACATAAGGGCCGGTTTCCGTGAGGGTCCCTTAGTCCGATCAGAGTATCCTTGGTCATCAGCACCAGGGAAAACGAACCCCGTAAAACTTCGGCAGATTTTAAAATCGCTGTCGGCAAATCATCCTGGCTATGACGGGCGATGAGATTGATAATTACCTCCGTATCGGTTGTCGTTTGAAATACGGAGCCGTATTCCTGTAAGTCCTGCCGCAGTTCCTCGGTATTCACCAGGTTACCGTTGTGGGCCACCGCTAAAATTCCTTTGGAACACCGGGCCATCAAGGGTTGGGCATTAGCCAGCAAACTTGAACCGGTCGTCGAATAACGGACATGGCCGATTCCAATCCTGCCTTTAAGCTGTTCCAGGATATCCTTGTTAAACACGTTGGACACCAAGCCCATGTTTTTATGGGCGAGGACATGCTGCCCATCGGAAATAACCATTCCGGCGCTTTCCTGTCCACGGTGCTGCAAGGCGTAAAGCCCGATATAAGTTAAAAATGAAGCCTCAAAATCCGGTTCATTACTGTAGACTCCAAATACGCCGCAGGCTTCTTCCTGATGGTCTTCCTCAAGAAAAACATCTGCGCGTGCGCACCCGTTATCACAAATCACTTCGTCCAATCATCACCGCTCCTTACTCATGTGTATCGTTTCATCCGGCAACAACAAACAGCCCATTCCCTATGCCTAATCCTCACAGGCCCAACCGCTGCTCCCACTCCCTGCAGACCTGTTCCGCTTTTTGTTCGGCATGACCAATGTATTTTTGGGGATGGTTCAATATCTCCGTTTGCCTCGGGGTAAGTTTACTCAAATACGGGGCCAGATCAGCCTGTTCATCCAGTAACTCCCGTAAGGTTTTACCGGTCTTTTGCGATTGAAGTGTTAAAACCCGGATAACCTCATGGGCATTGGGATGGTTTAAAGATGCCAATAAAATGTAAATCGGTTCTGCAATCACCATTTCTTTGGTGCTGGCAAAGTTCCTTTCCATCCGTTCCTTGTCAACCACCAGCTTTTTAAGGACTTTGGTCATTCGCTCCACCGCAGCCACAAAACCAACCACGATTTCCGGCACGAAACGACCGGAAGCGGAATTGGTAAGGTCCCGCTGGTGCTCTGAAATTTGGTCGGCATACAAGGTAATCATTCTGGGCATAAATTCTTTCCACATACTCTTCACATGCTCGAAATTCCAGGGATTCCGTTTATGGGGCATGGTTGAGGAGCCAACCTGGGTAGCATCAAAAGTCTCTCCCACTTCGCCGATTTCCGTGCGTTGCAAATGGCGGATATCATCGGCTAAATTGGCTAAAACGCCGAATGCCGAAATAATGCTGTGAATATAATCGGTCAAGTACTCGGGCTCCACAATTTGGTTAGAGTAATTGGCTGGTTTCAAACCGAGTTCTCTTAGAACCTCAGTCTCAAACTCCTCCGGATCGTCAAAAAAGAGCGAACTCGCATTATAAGCTCCCACAGCTCCGGCGATTTTCCCTCTGAGTTCTTGAGAAAATTTGGATACCAACTCAATTCTTGAACCAAACCGGCTTACATACTCAGCCATAGCAAATCCGAACGTGATCGGCACCGCATGCTGCCCGTGAGTGCGCCCTACTTGCAAAGTCCCTTTTTCCCGGCGGGCAATCGCAATCAGCAGCGACTCCAATTCACGCATTTTCGGCAATACCACTTTTTCAGTGGCTTCCTTAAACCGCATGGCTGTAGCCGAATCCATGACATCGACTGAAGTCACGGTGAAATGAACAAAAGGCCGGGCTTCCTCGCTGACTTGGCGTTGGACGCAATTAACGAGCGCCCGAATGTTGTGTTTGGTTATTTCTTCTTCCAGATAGACCGCTGAAGGGTCAATATTTTCACAAGCTTTGACAATTTCAGCCGCAACCTCCGGGCTGCAAAGGCCTCTTTTGGCAAGAACCTTGGCCAGAGCGGCTTCAACTTTTAACTCGTACCCAATATAGGCAATCTCTGAAAAATATTCGGCCAGTTGGTCCCATAAAGCCTGATTTGATAAATAATAACGGTGGTCTAACGGACTTAAGCTTAAAAATAGATCCCGGTCCAAAAAATCAGCTCCCTAAAAAAAATTAGGCGGATAGGTACCTTTGTTAAAAGAACCTATCCGCCCGGGTTTTTATCCCTCTACGGTGTAACATCTTAAGGGAAAACCTTACGATGCCTGCACCACTTGGTCCAGACTTTTGAACATTCAAAACGGAACCCTAGGTGCACTTCCAAATATTTTAAATATCGATTTCATTCTAACAAAACCGGAGGGAGGTTGTCAACCATCTCTTCCAACTTTTTGGGACAGCCCATTCCTTCATGGCCCATGTTCAAAGATTTAATCGGCGGATTAGAATTTGTCGGTATCATTTGTCAGAGGTATTATATCCTCCGGGGAAACAACGTTGGTTTTGACGGCTTTATCCCCCACCGGACCCAGCGTTTTCCGAGAAGATAGATGATCCGTCATAACCGCAACGCCCGAATTCCCTTGTGGAAGTTTATGGTGAAGAGGATGGGTTATTGAATATTTTTCCATCTCTACGGTGGCTTTTTGACCATTCACCATCTCCGAAAGTTCCCTGACAATCTTTCGCATATTCTCAGCCTGGGCATTTAATTCTTCGGCCGCCGAAGCGCTTTCTTCGGCATTGGCCGCATTTTGTTGGGTCACCGTTTCTACCTGGGTCATCGCTTTATTTACTTGTTCAATCCCTTGAGATTGTTCCTGGCTTGCCGCGGCTACTTCTTCCATTAATTCGTTGACCTTTTTGGTTTGCTGGGTGATTTCATTAAGGGCCTCACGGACCTTATCCGCCACCGATACGCCGTTAGTTGACAGTTCAATATTGTTTCCGATAATGTTTGTCGTATCTTTGGCCGCTTGAGCGCTACGCCCGGCCAAATTCCTGACTTCTTCGGCAACCACCGCAAAACCCATTCCGGCTTCTCCGGCTCTGGCGGCTTCAATTGCGGCATTGAGCGCGAGAATGTTCGTTTGGAAAGCAATGTCGTCGATGACTTTAATGATTTTAGCGATTTCGTCGCTGGATTTCTTGATTTCCCGGATGGAATCCATCATTTGTTGCATTTGGGTGCTGCCAATGCTGGAAGATTGTTTGGCTTGTTCTGATAATTGCGCAGCCTGTTTGGTATTGGTGGTGTTTTGTAACATCATCGAGGCTGATTCCTGCAGGGTGGAGGATGTCTCTTCAATGGCAGCGGCTTGTTCGGTGCTGCCCTGGGATAACTGCTGAGCAGAAGCGGATAATTGAGTGGAGGCCGCAGCCACCTGCCCTGCCCCTTCAGTTAAAGCATTGACGATTTTGGTTACCGGCAGGGTGATACCGCGGGTGATGAAAATAGTGATCCCTATTCCGAAAACAATTGCAATGACGCTAAAAAAGCTTAATAACACCACGGAATTTCGAAAATCATTTTTAGCCGCTGCTTCCTCGGTTTTATTCATATCCTCACAATACTGGACATACTCTTCCACTTTGTTGATGGCCATTTGCTCGGCAGGATCAACCTGCCCCATTAATAGTTCAATTGCCTCTTGATTCCTATCTGATTGTCTCAGCTCAATGACTTGATTATTAAGCGGCACGACAACTGCTATTTTTTCCCCAATTTCCTCCCGCAGCCTATTTCCGGTTTCCGACCGGACTGATAAATCTTGCAATTCGCCATAAAACTTTTGATACTGCTCCCGAAGGGGAGCCATTTTATTGATATATTCTTCAGACATCCCATCATCAGTCGTTGCAACGGATATTAATACATTTTCCCGAATTTGATGTAACACATCCAAAAGATTGTACGCTAACTCCAGCTTCACATTGTTTTCATTGATAATCCTCTTCATGCTGGCCTGATTACTCACCATGTTAACCAGCGCTACCGAAACCGCAATCAACAGCAACAACAGCATCATGCCAAATCCTAAATAGATTCTGGTTCCTACAGTCATTTTCTTGTGTCCTATCATTTGCATCGCTCCTTTATTTCACCATGACTTCTAAAATGTTGCCATTGGTATTCCAGTTGAAGTTTTCCGATAATGTTCGACTCCCTCAACATTTTTAGAATGATATGGATTTTCATACAAAAACCTTTTATAATTTATTCCATCAAAGTTTTTTCTAAAATAACCGCATCATCCTTATTGATGATTTTTTCAATATCGATCATTAAAATCACCTTGTCGTTCAATTTACCGATCCCCAATAAAAGCTGGCCTTCGATTTGTCCATACTCCCCAGGCTCTTCAATCTCACCCGGCTGAATATTGCGAACCTCGGTGACATTATCGACGACGACTCCCACCGCTCGCTGATTGGCGCCTAGATTGACTTCAATCACGATAATACAAGTACGGTCAGTATAATTTTTCTCAGCCATTTCGAATTTCAAGCGCAGATCCATAATGGGAACGATCTTACCCCGTAAGTTAATAACCCCTTTCATATAACCCTTCGTCTTTGGAATATGAGTAACTTCTTGCATGCCGATAATCTCTTTCGCTGTCCGGATGGGTATCCCATAAGTTTCATTTCCCAATCCAAAAGTCAGATATTTGTCGTTCTGGGTTGCCATTTAATCCACCGCCTTCTAAATTTATGGTATATCGATATACATAATGCGCGCAAAGGAAGAATAAAAATGTATATAATTTAATCTTTTTACAAATAATATACATTTGGGATAAATTTCTTAAAAATAGTTTATGAATTTCTAAACTTGTCTAAATAGCAGCCTGATTCATATTAGTTATTTGTTAAAAAACATAAAGTAAGCTATAATAAATAGGCATCCGATTGTTTTACCATTAAAATGAAAAATTAGAAAAAATTATATAATTGAGTTATATCACCCTTAATTATGAATATGGGTTACTAATATGAATATCGGAAGCCAAATTAAAAAAATTAGAGAATTTTTCAATTTATCTCAAGTTCGTTTCGCTCACGAACTCGGGATCACTCAGGCTCACGTCTCGAAAATCGAACACGGTTTGGAAAAACCATCCGAACAATTATTACTAGCCTTATGTTGGCGTTATGGTATTCGTAAGGAATGGATTCTTACCGGTGAAGGAAAGATGCTACTGGATATCGACCTATATTTACGGCATATTCTAGAGTTATATGGGGAAAATCTTTTCCGGGAAAGCGCCCTATATTTGAAACTTCAAAATGAAGCGGCCTTGGGACTTCCCTCTGAACAAGAAGAAATAGCGGATCAGGAATTTTTAGAAATGATTCAATATTTAATGAAGCTTTGGAAAACAGGGAACCGGGATTTGCAAGGATGGATAAAGATCCAGTTTAAAGAGGCTTTTCCTAAATTTGTAGCATCTCAAAGCAAACCTGTTGCTTCGCAAATTCCATCCAAGAGGACTCCAAACGATTCAATCAATAAAAAACTCCCGGAATGATCAGGTCCACAATCCTCCGGGAGTTTTTACTTGGGCATAAACAATCATTCCGCAACTTGTTAAAAGTGATCCGGGTCTTTCTCCAAGGGTATCACCTCTTCCGGAGAGACCACTTTGGTCGATTTATCCTGCAATAACCCATTGGGATGTTCTCCGCGGAATTTGGTTTGATCCTGCGGAACCTTGCCTATCTTTTTTATTCCTTGATTACCGTGGGTCAAATGGCGCAACGGTTTACCGGTTTGCTCCATCTCCGCCTTCAGGGCCGCAGTTGAACCATTGACCAACTCCGAAAGCTCCCTGACAATTTGTTTCATGCTCTCCGCCTGCGCATTGAGTTCTTCGGCTGCTGAAGCACTTTCTTCTGCATTAGCGGCATTTTGCTGGGTTACTGTTTCGACTTGACCCATGGTTTTACTGACCTGTTCGATTCCTTGAACCTGTTCCTGGCTGGCTGCAGCTATTTCATCCATCAACTGACTGACCTTTTTGGATTGGGCGGTTATTTCATTTAAGGCCTCATGGACCTTCTCGGCAACAGTCACTCCAACATTGGATAGCTCAATATTGGTTTCAATAATAGCGGTGGTATCCTTGGCCGCCTGGGCGCTTCTTCCTGCTAGATTTCGCACTTCCTCAGCGACTACGGCAAACCCCATTCCGGCCTCACCTGCTCTGGCAGCCTCAATCGCCGCATTAAGTGCAAGGATGTTAGTTTGGAAAGCGATGTCATCGATGACTTTGATAATTTTGGCGATTTGATCGCTAGATTTCTTAATCTCTCGGATTGAATCCATCATTTGCTTCATTTCTGCGCTTCCTTTATTGGCCGACTCCTCGGCCTGAACCGAAAATAGTGCAGCCTGTTTGGTATTGTTGTCATTTTGTGCCATCATCGAGGCCGCCTCTTGCAGAGTCGACGAAGTCTCTTCAATGGCTGCAGCTTGTTCAGCGCTTCCCTGTGATAATTGGCTTGCCGATGCCGATAATTGATGGGAGGCTGCCGCAACCTGTCCGGCGCTTTCCCCTATCCGGGCAGACATAGAATTCATCGGCCTGGCGATACTTTGAGTGATAAAGTAAGTGCCGGCAAATCCAATCAGGATACAAATAACAGCAAGAACAATCAATACTTGAAATGTGGTTGCAAAAGTTTTGGTTGTGGCTTTACTCTCAACATCATTATTTTCATCTGCAACCTGAATCAGTTCTTCAAGCTTATTTAAGGACTCCCGCATCAAAGGATCCGCCTGAGTGTCCAACAAATCTTGCGCTTCGGCGGTTCTTCCAAAATTAATCAATTCTGCCACTTGATTATTGATCGCTTTGGACCGCGAACGGATGTCGTTATAACTCTCCAATAATGCTTTTTCCGTCGGGGTAAGCGTCAAAGCTTCCAGAGATTTCATCGCTTGATTCAAATTCGAGCGGGCTTCGGCGGTCTCGTTTTTTAACCTTTCCAAGGCCTCCCGATCACCTGCAAACACGAGATCACCACGGGTATTGCCAGAAACGATCAAGGCCGATTGTTTTATAATGCCAACCAATCGTATGACTTCAGAATTGTTCATCACATTTTTTAATTGAGATTGAAAAATCCGCATACTGAATAAAGAAATACCAACTAATAGAACAACGAGAATCAGAACCAAAGCATAGCCTAATACAATCCGGGTCCTTAATTTTGCCTTCATTTTGAGAGCCTCCCTATTTTTTATTATAACGGCCTTTCGTTTCCAATCGAACTTGCTCCCAACTACAATCAATCAAAGCAATTTCGATAGACAAAAGGACCAAAATGATTACTTCCAAAAAAGGGATGCAATTCAATACCAATTCCATAGGGGGAAGTTTTAAAACTGGCCGGGGTCCTTATCAAAGGGAATAATATCTTCCGGAGAAACTACTTTGGTTTTGACGGTCTTTTTAGCCAATTCGGGAATAGCTGCCGATTGTCGGTTTTGTCCTAAGGGCCAAGATGTTTCATGGTTCTGAGTCAAAGGGCCTGGCTGATTTTGATTGTCCACTTGTATGTTTTCCGCCGTTTTCCCTTTAACTATCATCGAAAGTTCCGCTACAATTTGTTTCATACTTTCGGCCTGTGCATTTAGCTCTTCGGCTGCCGAAGAGCTTTCTTCCGCGTTAGCGGCATTTTGTTGGGTTACGGATTCAACCTGACTCATGGATATATTGACCTGTTCTATTCCTTGAACCTGTTCCTGACTGGCTGCGGCTATTTCACCCATCAATTCGCTGACTTTCTTGGACTGAAGGGTGATTTCATTTAAGGCATCCTGAACCTTCTCGGCTACTGCAACGCCATTGCCTGATAATTGAATATTGGCTTCAATAATCGCCGCGGTATCTTTGGCCGCCTGGGCGCTTTTCCCGGCTAAATTTCGCACTTCTTCGGCGACAACGGCAAAACCCATCCCGGCTTCACCCGCTCTGGCGGCTTCAATCGCTGCATTGAGGGCAAGAATATTGGTTTGGAAAGCAATATCATCGATGACTTTGATGATTTTGGCGATCTGATCGCTGGATTTTTTAATTTCCTGAATCGATTCCATCATCTGTTTCATCTCAGCGCTGCCTTTATTCGCTGATTCTTTAGCTTTTTCAGATAAATCTGCAGCTTGTTTTGTATTGGTGCTATTTTGCGTCAACACGGATCCGGACTCTTGAAGTGTTGATGAAGTCTCCTCAATGGCTGCGGCTTGTTCGGCGCTCCCTTGGGATAATTGACCGGCGGATGCAGATAATTGTTCCGAAGCAGCCGCCACTTGCCCTGCTCCCTCACTAATGCGGACTGCGATGGAATTCATTGGTTTGGTAATACTGAGGGTCAGAATATAGGACATTGTAATTCCCAGAATCATCGAAATGACTATCCATATAACCAGAGTCGCCCGGGAATTATAATAGTTTTGTTGGGCGCCGGCAATTATTTCTTGATTTAGCTGCTCACTGTAATTCTTTAATTCATTCACGTATCCGGCCCATTGAGCTACAGCTGCTTTAACATCCGTTAAAACCAAGGTATTTGCCTCAGCGTCTTGAGATTTCAAACTTAATTCGACCACTCGGTCGATCAGTGGCCATGCAGAATTTGCAGCTTCGTTAATTTGAGACAACAAGGCTTTCCCTTTTGGAGTCGAAAAGGTTTGATTTACTTCTTGGAAGGTATCCTTGAATTTCCCATAAGCATCTTGCATCGCTTGTTGGTTCTCGACAACTTCCTGAGGGTTGATCTTTAAAAGAACACCGCGCAAACTTCTAGAGAGAACCAAAATCGATTGGTTCATGCTATTGCACTGTTCCATCTTTAAAGTGAATTTTTTGATTTCATCTATTTTTTCATTAACTCCACCCATGTTATAAATTGCTGAAAATCCCACAATCAAAATTAAAACCATTAAGCATCCAAAACCCAGCTGGATCCGCCTACCCAAATTTAATTCTTTTGACATATTTGTTCACTCCCCAAATTTAAATATTTTTTTAAACATTTGGGTTCTTCTATAAATTACTTCCAAAAGAAATAAAATTAAACAATCACCATTAAAAAATACGTAAATGATAAAAAATGTTATTTTATATTTTTAAACTCGATGAAAACATCGGCATAATCCGTAAATACTTTAATCCGTTTTGTTTATCCATGTAAAAACAACTAAAATATAAAATTCTAATACTTTTGGTAATTAAAATAAAAAAGTAATGCCTTTTTCCGGCATTACTTTTTTCCCGTGAATATAAACGTTCTTACAGGGTAGTGACATTATTCATACCAATCACTTTGGCGAATATCATCGGTTTGATAGACCAAAACTTTACCTGTCATCGAGTTATAGATTACTTTACGGCCATAATTGCCTCCAACCTCTTTGGTTACAACTTTAATGCGATAATTGGCCAGTATTGCTTCGGCAATCGCACGATTATCGTTTCCAATGGCCGAATTGGAGTTCGGATTATGAGCCCCACCAATAATATGAGCCTTGAGATGGTTCAGGTCAGCCCCCATGTCTTGCATCAACCGTAACAAATGAGGAATTGCGAGTTCCCCAAATTTACCGTTGCTCTCGCCATGAACGGATGTCGGATAAATAAAATGACAAGCTCCGCCAAATTGTTGATTGCTTTCCCATAAACAGACCGCTACACATGAACCTAGCACAACATGGATCAAATGGAGCTCTTGACTGGCAAAAATATAGCCTGGTTGTAAAAAATAAGTCTTTGCATCCTCCATGATATCTCCAAATCACCAGCTTCTGTTTATTTACAAATTACTGCCATACCAATCTTCTTTGCGTATATCGTTGATTTTATAAATAAGAATTTCTCCGGTGCTGCTGTTAAAGACGACTTTCCTTCCAAACTGGCCTTTGACATCCCGGGTCAAAACCTCAATCTGGTGCTGCTGCAATAACTGATCGGCCAAATCCGCATTGGCGGATCCAACGACAGAGTGAAATTTGGCGTTATCGCCGCCCCCAACAATATGGGCTTTTAGCTCTCCCTTTACAGAGCCCAATTCTAACATTAACCGTATCATATGAGGGATTGCTACTTCGCCATATTTGCCGTTATGTTCTCCATCAATCGATTTCGGTAAAACGTAATGACAGATTCCACCATATCGGTGTTTCGGATCCCATAAACAGACTGCAACACATGAACCCAGTACGGTATGAACCAAATGGGGTTCGGAGCTGGTAAAAATATACCCTGGATGTAAAAAATAAGTTTTTGGTTCTTCCAATTGATTACCCTCAAGTATTCTTTTTATACTTTTTCTTCATTTATTTTTTGTTTAAGATAAGTAAGATCCTCTCCGCTCAATATCTGTTCGATATCTAAAATCATGACCACCCGATCTTTCAGTTTACCGATTCCAGCTAGAAAATCATTTTCAAATTGAGCATCATACTCTGGTAACAGATCAATCTCATTTTTTTGAATATTGATAACTTCGGCCACTGTATCCACGGCTACTCCAACTAAATAATGTACTTGTTCGGTTACTATTTCAATAACAATGACACAAGTCCGGTCAGTATACGGTTTTTCCGTCATTCCAAATTTCAAACGCAAATCAATAATTGGAATGATCTTCCCACGCAAATTGATAACACCCTTGATGTAGTTTTTTGTCTTGGGAATATGAGTAATTTCCATTACGCCGATAATTTCTCGGGCTTTTTTGATAGGGATCCCATATATTTCTTGATCCAAAAGGAATGTTAGAAATTTACCCCCTTCAATGACCATTCGAGTTTCCTCCTAATTATCCTAGTGTATTATTGCAATAGTAACCGTAGTTAAAATCAGAACAAAGGGCGGATTCGTTTTCGTAAAAAGTTTAATGAAAATTTTTATTCGACCTTATACAGGTTTTCAATATCCAATATTAACGCAACCGTTCCGTCACCGAGTATTGACGCTCCCGATACATAATCCAATTCACTAAATTCGCTTCCGAGAGGTTTGATTACAATTTCACGACGATCAACCACATTCCGCACCGGAAGGGCCTTAAGCTTTTGCTCGACTTCTACTAAAACAACCAACTCCGCCGTCTTCTCATACTCTATCGCAGCTTGAATCCCACCCAATAATTTAGTCCAAGGGATTAGAGGGATAATTTCATCTTTAATGCGAATCATGACTTTGTTTCCACTAATATTAACCCATTGGCCTTCTTCCGGTTTAAGGATTTGTTTGATATAGAGTGTTGGTATGATATAACGCACTCCTAAGATATCAATAATCGTTCCATTAATTACCGCTAAATTAATCGGTATTTTTAATGTAAAGGCACAACCCTGGCCGGGTCTGTTATTAACCTCGACTTTTCCTCCTATTTTGGCAACCTCGGTTTTTACAACATCCAGACCAACCCCGCGTCCGGAAATATCCGTTATCTTTTCCGCGGTCGAAAACCCCGGTAAAAAAACAACGTTGATGATTTCATCACTGGTATATATTTTTTCGGGATCCAGCATCTTCTTCTCTATTGCTTTTTGGTAAATCTGTTCGGTATCCAACCCCTGCCCGTCATCACTGATCTCTATATAAACATTGCCGCGTTTACTATAAGCCGATATCTTCACCAAACCCTCGATCGATTTTCCCTTGGCAGGCCTTTCCGCCTCATCTTCTATACCATGGGAAATCGAATTTTTTACCAGATGGACCAGAGGATCCAATATCCGTTCAGCCACACCACGGTCAATTTCTGTTTCTTCTCCCGTTATTTCAATATTTACATTTTTACCCAATTCAGCAATGGTATCCCGACCAATGCGGTTTATCTTCTGAAAGGTCGATTTCAAAGAAACCATCCGTAAAGACATTGAAATACTTTGAACATCTTTGGAAATTTTCTCCATTCTCAAAAGATTCGTAACCAGAGTGTCATTGGTTCCAAAGCGCTTTACGGCATCTTGTTCAATTTGGGATTGAATGATGACCAACTCTCCGATTAAATCCACTAAATTATCAATTTTCAACGCAGACACTCTTGTATATCCGCCACTTGAATTCAATAAATTTGCGGCTTTTTCTTGGATTCTCAGCGATTGAAGGACGTCTGCAGCCTCGGCCTTTTTTTCTTTTACCGCCAATTGTCCTAATTTGAGTTCAGGATGATCTTCTTGTTTTATCAATAATTCCTCAACGGCTTTAGGATCAAGTCCCTGTCCGACCATTATTTCGCCAATTTTGTCTACCTTAATAGCTTGAATTTCTTCAGCAGGTGCCGTATTTACAGGAGAAGCCCCGGAATAAATCATTCCTTTATTAAGGAGTTCCAAATGATGTTCGACCGTCTGCAAAAAACCCGGATCTTCGTTGAGGGTAAGGTCATCACAAATCTTTTTTAACAAATCCGAAGAAGCTAGGATCCTATCAACAAAGCTCTTGCTGACTTTTAAATCACCCTTACGGCATTTGTCCAACTCTGTTTCGGTTTGATGAGCTATTTTTCGTACGAGGTCTTGATTGACAAATCCAGCCAAACCCTTCACAGTATGAAAGGAACGAAATAAGCTATTAACTAACTCCAAATTCTCGGGATCGGTTTCTAACGCCAAAACACTCATTTCGATGTTTTCAATATGTTCTCTCGTTTCAACTAAGAAATCATTTAAAAATTCGGGGTCAACTTCCAGAGCTTCTTTTTTCTCAGGGTTTGTCACAGTTTCCTCTTTACTTGGGGCTGCTTCTGAATTGCCGTTCATGAGTTCTTCTTTTTGCGAGGGAGCCGTATCTTCCATAATTATTTTAGCGATTATTTCATTGACCTCATTATTTTGAGAGGAATCGGCTTTTTCGTTTCCGTTTTGATCGAGAATTTTGTCTTTTGACTTTCCCAAAATAAACACCACCTTAATTTTATTGCTTATGTACCTTGTTCGAGGCAATAAGCAATTGACAGCATTTCACTCTCACCATTGAGCTGAAAGAATAGTTTTGTGGTCCGATTACGGCTTATCATTAACAAAACATTTTCCCCGGAAATAAATATCGGAGGTGAGATGGCAATGGAGTGAATTGCTTTAAACTTACTCATTGCCACATTTACGGCCAGGGTAGTTATTTCGCCAATAGCTGTTTTCATCTCATCATCGATAACAGAAACATCAGTACCTTTTAAAGTTGAGGCTATTCTTAGAGTTTGAATATTACTAAAACTAAAAACGATATTTCCTTGCAAAGTGTGGGAGAAACTATTTAAAACGTTGACATGATTACCGGATGTCAGTAGATTCTCCTCCACTGCATATTGAAATTGCGGCTTTATTTTAAATATAGGTAATACGTTATTTACTGCATAAATCAATGAATCTTTTATATCCACAAACTATACACCTTCAAACCCGATTTCGATACGAATTGGCCCATAATTTGAGTTATACATCTGCATGGATGATTGTACCTGCGGAGTTGCAATACCGATATTTTCATCGGCAAATATCGCTGGTGGGGTTAGCCGAAGATTGCTTCCCTTATAAGTATTATTCACTTGGGTTATACTGCTCCCTGTTATCATATTGGTTAATTCCGCCAAGTAAAAGCACAGATCCATCTCGTCGCTGGCCGGTTCTCCGTTAGCACATTCGTACAACTTCCGAATTAGCTTTTCTGCCATTGTAACATGAATTCGCCCTTTATGAAGGCCAACAACTCCTACAACCGAAGAAAGTTTTTTTTCCTTGTCCCCGGAATTATCATTGCAACTTTCCACCAGGACATCGGACATCAGTTCCAAATTCTTTTTTAAAGCACCTTCAAAACACTTACAAAAAAATACAAATTTATCTTGTTCCATTTCGGGATACCTCTTTTCTATAGAATACTCCGGATGCTGCTTACCAGCTCTTCCGGTTTAAAGGGCTTTGTTAAGAAAATTTTGATACCGATTCGTTTGGCTTTACTGGTTAAATCCTCATCGCCCATAGCACTTAACATAATGACTTTGGCATCAGGATTTCTTTGAAATAAAGCTTCCGCCGTTTCAATACCATCCATAATCGGCATGGTAACATCTAAAATAATCAAGTCTGGCTTAAGAAGATCAATTTTTTCCAAACCTTCTTGCCCATTAAAGGCTTGATCCACAACTTGAAAACCTTCGGGTTCTATAGCGCGTTTAACCGCCTTATACACCATTGGGGAATCATCAATTACAAGTACTCTGCAAACCTGCTCCATCAAACTTCCTCCTTAAACTGATTCTCATTTTTATCATTTAGAATATTACTCATTGCATCTTATTTTATAAGTGAATTTTTACTTTTTTATTGGTTTTAACGAAAAAACTTAAATTATATTTTATTCATAAAAAGAATGGCAAGAAATGTCGCGTCCAACCCGTATTGTCAAATTGAGTCCTTTGGTCCCATACCTATTTGTTATTTCGGCTTGTGCTCCATTTTCCTTTAGTTAAATTTCCCTGGCTATCGAGAATATTTTATCATAATACAAAATTAATCATATAATATCGGAAAATTTTTAACACAAAACAAAATATAACATATTTATCCAAAAATGTTTATGAAAGTATTAATTTATTTTTTTTACAAAAACCAATATATTAAAAAATCTCTCTTATCGATAAGACTATCATATAATAGGGTTGCAAACGAGATTTTAAAAAAATCGAAATCAAAGTGTCATCTTTAATTCAAATACCATTAAAGCGCCGATTCATCTTTAGCAGATAATTTTCATTTCCTTATAAAAAATAGAATGGTTTAGGTCCTGGTTCAAGTAACTGGTAGAGCGTATCGTAAATAAATAATAGTCAAAAATGGGGAAGATACGCTCTACTTAAGCAAAACGTTCACAATCATTGAGTAGTTATTTAGAGAACCTTTTACTAGCCCTGGTAGGGGTGGAGTTTTTTTAAATAAATACAAAAAAGGCTGCCTCAAATAAATTTTGAAGCGCCCATGCCATTAACAAAAATGAATATACACAGCGATTCATTTAAGTAATATCTTTTCATAATTTTAGCGAATTAAAATGACCCTTTGAGAGAGACAGCCTGTTTTTTCTGTTCCAAGTATTGCTTGTAACCGATTTCTTCTAATAATACCGCTTTATCATTGACTTCCTTGGCCAACTTTTTCTTATACTCGATCATTTTATGGCGTAAGGAAGAATCAACCACACTTAAGATCTGAACTGCCAAAATACCGGCATTTTTGGCCCCATTGATGCTGACGGTGGCCACTGGAATACCTCCGGGCATTTGAACGATGGAGTATAGCGAATCTACCCCATCTAAAGTATTTGTTTTGATAGGAATTCCAATAACCGGTAACGGAGTCATTGCCGCCAAAACTCCCGGCAAGTGCGCAGCCCCGCCGGCTCCTGCCACAATAACCTCCAACCCGCGTTCGGCAGCAGTCGATGCATATTCGATAGCGCGTTTGGGTGAACGGTGTGCAGATATAATCGTCATTTCATAATCGACGCCGAATTCTTCCAGGACCTCGGCGGCCATCTTCATAATTGTTAAATCCGAATCACTACCCATAACGATTCCCACTAAAGGCATAAATACACCCCCGCATTTTATCGCGCATACTGCGCGTAAAATTTAATTTAAAAAAGCTTCAAAATTCATATCGTAAGTTTTAATGACAAAATCTCTATCGAATTCCAATGGGAACCTTTCAAAATGCTAAACTTCCAAATCCTATCTTCATATCAGAAACTTCTTTACTTCCGACTCCCCGGTTTTACAATCGGAATTCCCTCTTTGCACAACGGACATTCATCGGGCTCATAGGTTTCAATCTCAATTGAAATCAAGGATTCTTTTTTTACGCCAAAATGCACCTTGCCACCACTTCGGTCCACCAGCACACCGACGCCACAGACATTGGCTCCCCGTTCCTTGACTGCTTCGATGACCTCATAAACTGAACCACCAGTTGTAATGACATCCTCAACCACTAAAACATTCTCATCTTCTTCAAGTTCAAAGCCACGGCGAAAAACCATTTTACCGTCTTCCCGCTCGGCAAATAAAGCCCTCACACCCAGGACTTTGGCGATTTCATAGGCAACAATGATCCCACCGATAGCCGGAGCAACCACTGCGTGGATTTCCTGTCCTTTAAAACGGCGGGCCAAATCTTCGCACAATTTCTCGGTGAAGTTTGGATATTGTAAAACTTGAGCGCACTGCATATATTTTCTACTGTGTTTGCCGGATGTTAAACGAAAATGCCCTTCCCTTAACACCTTGGTCTCGCGGAATATTTCTAAAATTTCCTTCTCTTCAAGCACGGTTGTTTCCCCCTGTCGTTTTATGTATATCAAATTCCTTGATGGGCAATACCTCTTAATTCTGCCAGATTAGGAATTTTTTCTTCGACAAGAAACTCTTCGATTCCTGCTAATATCTCTTTAGAGGTCAATGGATCTTTAAAATTACCGGTCCCTACGGAAACAGCAGTAGCCCCGGCCATCATAAATTCAAGGGCATCATCCGCGCTGACGATTCCCCCCATACCAATGATGGGTATCGAGATTTTTGAATAAACCTGCCAGACCATACGCAAAGCCACCGGTTTAATGGCAGGTCCCGATAATCCGCCTACCACATTACCTAATACAGGCCGCCGCTTTTTGATATCGATTGCCATCCCCAAGAGCGTGTTAATAAGACTGACGGCATCTGCGCCTGCATCTTCTACAGATTTTGCTATACTTGTTATATCGGTAACATTAGGGGATAGCTTAACGATCAACGGTAACTTGGTAACGCCCCGGACGGCATTCGTTATCTTATGGGCCATCTGCGGGTCGGTTCCAAAGGCAATGCCACCTTCTTTAACATTCGGGCAGGAGATATTTAATTCAAAACCTGCAATCTCGGGGTAGTTGCTTAAAATTTCGGCCACCTGAACATATTCATCGATGGTTTTACCGACAATATTAACGATTACTGGAGTTTGGTATTGGCGAAAAAAAGGTAAGGCTTCCTGAATAAAATTTTCAACACCGGGGTTTTGTAACCCAATGGCATTTAGCATTCCGGAAGAGGTTTCGGTAATACGCGGCGGTTTATTTCCCGGCCATGGATGAATGGCAACCCCTTTGGTGACTAGGGCTCCGAAAGTGTCCGGGGGCAATATCGACAAATATTCCTTACCATATCCATAGGTGCCGGAAGCCGGCATCAACGGATTCTTTAGAGTCAACCCTGCGATTTTAACTTCCATATTAACCGAAGAACGCATCATAACCAAACCACCTCCTTGACTGGAAAAACCGGTCCATCAACACAGACACGCTTATATCCGGAATGAGTCTGGCAGGTACATCCTAAACATGCTCCTACACCGCAAGCCATACGGGCTTCCAGTGACAATTCACCATCGATCTCCTCGGCTAAAGCAATTTCTTGTAGCGTCTTCAACATCGGCTGGGGCCCACAAGCAGCGATATAATCAAAGTTTTGTTTTTGATGCTCTTTCAGAAAGACCGGAGTGATGAAGCCTCTCTCACCCAAGCTACCATCTTCCGTTGTTATGAACGACTTAACGCCGTTTTGACTCCATAAATCCAATTCCAATACATCCAAAGCGCTTCGGCAGCCATAAAATAAATTTACATAGCAATCCTTGCGATTTTGAAGAAAGGTTTCAGCGAGACAAAACAAGGGCGGCATACCAACTCCCCCTGCGATAAGAGCCACTTTGCGGACATTTTCGGGAATTGTAAAGCCATTACCGATGGGGCCTAATATTCCGAGCGATTCTCCACTTTCAAACCCGCTTAAAAGTGAAGTACCCCGTCCTACCCTTTTATAAATAACTGTGATGGTACCGGCCGATTTTCCAATCCGAAAAATGCTGATTGGCCTGGGTAATAAAGGATCATTGGCTCCGGGTCGGCTTACCCGTATTTGAATAAATTGCCCCGGTTTGGCCAAGGCCGCTACTTCCGGCGCTACAAAGGAGAGCCGGTAATAACCGGGGCTTAGATTTACATTCTCAGTGATTACTACTTTTCCGGAAAACATTGTTTCTCCTCGATTTTTCATCTTAATGGGCATCAATGGGAGCATAGAAGAACATTTTCATCCCCTTTAAATGGATTGTTCCACCCGAATTGTCTTGAAATCTTGAATTGGGATTACGGTACTTGGTTCTTTCCCTTCGCTAAGAGCCAGTAGCACCATTAAAAATGCTTTCACGGTATCCAGCGAGGTCAGGCATGGGATATTATGCTCTACAGCCATCCGCCGTATTTTAAAGCCGTCCCGTTCCGGTTCCTTGCCTCTGGTAATTGTATTAACCAGTAATTGAATCTCACCGTTTTTGATAGCGTCCGTAATGTTGGGCGATTCCTGATCGAGCTTATTCAGTTTGGTTACCGGAACATCATTGACCCGTAGATAGGCTGCTGTACCCATTGTGGCGTAAATATGAAAACCCCGTTCGGATAACTTTTTTAATAGCGGCAAAGCCTCAGCCTTATCGCGATCCGAAAGAGTGGCCAAAATCGACCCCCCCCGGGGAATATTGAATCCAGCGGCGATAAAAGCTTTGTAAAGAGCTCCGGCATGGGTTAGATCGACTCCCATAACTTCTCCGGTAGACTTCATTTCCGGCCCCAGGGAGATATCAACCTGTGTCAGCTTGGCAAAGGAAAATACCGGAGCTTTCACTGCAACCAATTTGGTCTGGGGCCACATTCCCCCGGCATACCCTTGGTCGTATATACTTTGGTTTAAAACAGCTTTGGTAGCGACCTGAACCATAGGAATCCCAGTAATCTTGCTCATAAAAGGGACTGTCCGGCTGGAACGGGGATTCACCTCAATACAGTAAACTTCCTTATCATCCAAAACATATTGAATATTGATGAGTCCGACGACTTTTAGGGCTCTGGTCAATTTTACAGTATAGGCCAAAATCTTTTCCTGCTCGGCGATAGTCAGATGTTGCGGTGGATATGCCGCGATGGAATCGCCCGAATGAACACCCGCCCGCTCTAAATGTTCCATAATTCCCGGGATGAGAACATTCGTGCCGTCGGAAATGGCATCCACCTCACATTCCCGGCCCATTACATAACGGTCGACCAACACCGGATGTTCAGGAGCTGCTTTTACAGCAAAAGTCAAATAATTCTTGAGTTCTGTTTCGTTATACACTATCTCCATGGCCCGGCCACCCAAAACGTAAGAGGGCCGAACCAAAACCGGAAAATCAATTTCCCTGGTCACTGCCACTGCTTCTTCAATGGAGGTAACAGTCCGGCCAGCCGGTTTGGGAATCTGCAAATCCAATAACAAGCGATCAAAGCGTTTTCTATCTTCAGCCAAATCAATGGAATCCACCGAGGTTCCCAAAATCCGGATTCCCGCTTGCTGTAAATGAGCCGCCAAATTGATAGCGGTTTGCCCGCCAAACTGGACAATGACCCCTTCAGGCTGTTCCAACTCCAAAATATGCAGGACATCTTCTACAGTCAACGGTTCAAAATAAAGTCGATCCCCGGTATCAAAGTCGGTACTCACCGTTTCCGGATTATTATTAATGATAATCGCCTCAATACCAGCCTCTTTTAATGCCAGAACCGAATGAACGCTGCAATAATCAAACTCTACGCCCTGACCAATCCGGATCGGGCCGGACCCAATCACCGCGATTTTACGGCGTTTTGATGGAAGTGCTTCGTTTTCCTGATCATAACATGAATAAAAATACGGCGTAGCCGCCTCAAACTCGGCAGCACAGGTATCGACCATTTTATAGATGGGGCGGATATTATGATTATAGCGTAACTGGCGCACCTCTTCTTCTTTAGCACCGGTGATCCTTGCTATTTCCCGATCGGAGAAACCCATTTTCTTGGCTGTCCTTAATAAATCGGCATCTCGGTAGCCCTTTTCCTGAAGAGCCCGCTCCATCTGGATAATATGGTCCAGCTTTCTTAAAAAAAACACATCAACTTTGGTTCGGTCATAAATATCTTCAACAGTATAACCCCTTCTTAACGCCTCGGCTAAGAAAAACAGGCGCCTATCATCGGCAGCGACTATCGCTTTCTCCAATTCTTCCGCGGACAAATTGGCTGCCGAAGCCATTCCCAAACCGTATAAGCCGATTTCCAGAGAACGGATTGCTTTTAAAAGAGCTGATTCCAGTGTCCTGTCAATGGACATTACTTCTCCGGTAGCCTTCATCTGGGTACCTAACGTGCGGTCGGCCAAATTGAACTTATCAAAAGGCCAGCGCGGAATTTTCACCACAACATAATCCAAGGCCGGTTCAAACGAGGCATAAGTTTTCCCGGTTACGGCATTGATAATTTCATCCAAATGCAAACCAATGGCAATTTTGGCTGCCACCTTGGCGATGGGGTATCCGGTGGCTTTCGATGCCAAGGCGCTGGAACGGCTGACCCGCGGATTGACCTCAATTACATAATATTGAAAACTCTTAGGATCAAGGGCGTATTGCACATTGCAACCGCCTTCGATTCCCAAGGCTCGAATGATCTTTAGTGATGCTGCCCGCAGCATTTGATATTCGCGGTCAGCCAGTGTCTGACTGGGCGCCACTACAATGCTATCACCGGTATGAATCCCTACCGGATCGATGTTTTCCATATTGCAAATCGTAATGCAACTGTTATTGGCATCCCGTATGACCTCATACTCAATCTCCTTGAATCCTGCTACGGACTGTTCCAGCAGCACCTGAGAAATAGGGCTCAGGGTGAGGCCCCGAATGGTGATCTCTTCAAGTTCCTGCCGATTATGAGCAATTCCACCTCCGGTCCCCCCCAAAGTGTATGCCGGCCTGATAATGAGAGGATAGCCAATCCTTTCCGCAAATGCTACGGCTTCTTCCAGCTTTTCAACAATCACACTTTCAGGTAGGGGTTGACCCAAAGCTTGCATGGTTTCTTTAAACAGTTGGCGATCTTCGGCTTTCTTAATCGCCTCCAATGGCGTCCCCAACAATCTCACTTTATAGGTGTCCAGTACGCCGGCTTCATGCAACTTGACAGCCAAATTCAGACCGACCTGACCGCCAAGGGTAGGCAGCAATCCATCAGGACGTTCTTTGGCAATGATCCGCCGGATCGACTCGACCGTTAAGGGTTCAATATAAACTCGATCCGCCATGTTTGCATCCGTCATGATCGTAGCCGGATTGGAATTAACCAATATCACCGAGATGCCCTCCTCCCGCAAAGAACGGCAGGCTTGGGTCCCGGCATAGTCAAATTCGGCCGCTTGCCCGATGATGATTGGACCCGATCCAATGACCATCACCTTTTTTAAAGTTTTATCCAAAGGCATTTTTGACACCTACTTATATTAATTAAAATAGCTCACGAACTCATCAAATAATTCTTCCGAATCCCAAGGACCCGGCGCCGCTTCCGGATGATACTGCACGGAGAAAAGCGGTAATTTACGGTGTTTCAATCCCTCAACCGTCCCATCATTCACATTCATATGAGATATAACCACTTCATCAGGGTTTAAAGAATCTTCACGAACCGCAAAACCGTGATTCTGGGAGGTAATGGTGACTTTTCCGGTAAGCAGATTTTTGACCGGATGATTACCGCCCCGGTGTCCGAATTTTAATTTATAGGTTGTACCGTCCAGAGCCAAACCGATAATTTGATGCCCCAGGCAGATACCGAAAATTGGTAACCGGCCAATTAATTCACGTACCATTTTGACTGCATACATAACATCCTGGGGATCGCCGGGTCCATTGGAGAGCATTAAACCATCCGGTTTTAATTTCAAAATCGCTTCGCTGGTTGTATCGCATGGCACTACAGTAACCCGGCAGCCACGCTCGATCAAGCACCGGGCAATATTAGCTTTAGCTCCGAAATCGACCAAAACCACATGTTTTCCGCCGTCACCTTCGGTGTAAATTTTATCCGTAGTGGCTTGTTTTACAAAATCTTGGCCGGAGAGATCATGAACTGCTGAAACTTTATTCAGCATTTCACCATCTGTTTCATTTGAAGTTGTAATCATCCCACGCATCGTACCATGAGTGCGCAAGCGCTTGGTTAAAGCCCTGGTATCAATGCCTGCCAAACCCGGTATCTGATATTTTTTCAAAAAGGCATCCAAATTGAATTCCGCCCGCCAATTGCTGGGTATGTCGCAATATTCTTTTACGATAAAACCCCGGGCAAAAGGATGAGTTGATTCGAAATCCACAGCATTGATGCCGTAATTTCCGATTAAAGGATAGGTCATGGTAATAATTTGGCCGCTGTAAGAAGGGTCGGTTAATATTTCCTGGTAGCCCGTCATTCCAGTATTAAAGACAACTTCACCACTGGCCTCACAATCAGCCCCAAAAGATTCACCATAAAAAATGGTACCATCCTCAAGTACCAAACGCGCTTGTTTCATTTTTACCTCACAATTGGACTTCATTCCATTTCGAAACCCATTATATCATAAATATACATTTCTATAAATATTTATTCATATGAATTTTTCTTTACAATATTTAAGGTTTCCATCAACCCAAACAGCCTCTACTTTCCCTTTAAAGGACTGTCCAATATAAGGGGAGTTTTTTGAACGGGAGACAATTTGAGACTTTTCCAGAACCCAAGTCAGCTTTGGATCAAACAATACCACATCAGCGGGCTCACCAACTTTTAGATTGCCACCGGGGCGGTTGATAATCTGCGCCGGATTTACTGACATTTTGATTACCAGCTGTTCCGGAGTGAGCCATCCGGTTTCTACCAATTGGGTCCAAGCAAGTGTCAAAGCGGTCTCAAATCCAATCATACCGGTAGGCGCTAGTGAAAACTCCCGGTGTTTTTCCTCCAAGGTATGGGGAGCGTGATCAGTAGCTATCGCATCGATAGTCCCGTCTTTCAAGCCTTCCTTTACGGCCTCGACATCCTCCGAGGAACGTAATGGAGGACTCACCCGATACACCGGATCATAACCTTGAATTGCTTCATCAGTCAGGGAAAAATGATGGGGAGTAGCTTCGGCAGTAACCTTTACGCCCCGCTGTTTCGCCTGGCGGATTAATTCAACACTCTTTTGAGTACTTACATGGCAAAAATGAACCTTAGCCTTGGTAAATTCAGCAATCAGCAAATCGCGGGCTGTCATGACATCTTCCGCTAATGAAGGTATTCCCGGGAGCCCTAATATCGTCGACCAATATCCTTCATGCATCACTCCCGATCCTGCCAATTTGGGTTCTTCCTCATGAAGCAAGATCGGTATATTAAATAAGGTGGAGTATTCACACGCTGTACGTAATACTGCGGCATTGGTTATGGTCTTGCCGTCATCGGAAAAAGCCACTGCTCCAACTGCAGCCATTTCACCCATTTCAGACAGTTCTTCCCCCAAAAGTCCTTTCGTAACGGATCCCACTGGGTATACTTTTACATAACCTTTTTGCTTTGCCTGCTGTTTAACATATTCAATAACTACTGGGCTATCAGCAACCGGGTTGGTATTTGCCATACAGGCAATCGCAGTGAAACCGCCTTTCAAGGCAGCCTTTGTGCCGCTCTCAATCGTTTCTTTATCTTCCCGGCCCGGTTCGCGCAAATGGGAATGAAGATCAATGAGACCTGGAATAACAATCTTTCCTCTGGCATCCGTGATTTCGGCGCCACCGGGAGCCAATTCCTTATCCACCTTAACGATTTTACCGGAGTCGATTAGAATATCACCGATTCCAATATACCCACCAGCCGGATCGATGATCCGGCCTCCCTTAATGCAATGCCGCATCTTTGCTTCCTCCTCCGGTTAATAGGTATAAAAGCGCCATCCGGACAGCCACTCCATTGGTAACTTGTTCCGTAATGGCGGATTGACTATGAACTGACACTTCTTCGCTGATTTCAACTCCAAGGTTGGCCGGACCAGGGTGCATCACCAGCAAGTCCGGTTTAGCCTGAGCCAAACGGATAGCATTCACGCCGAAAAGTTTCGAATATTCTTTCAAGGTTGGAAAGTAAGCTTTAGTCTGGCGTTCCAATTGAATCCGTAATATATTGACAACGTCCGCATCGGCCAGGGCTTTATCCAAGTTGGTTTCAATCTTGACTCCCATTTCCGGTAAACCTTGGGGAAGCAATGTTGGAGGGCCAACCACAGTAACCTCGGCACCCAACTTCGTAAGGGCGTAGATATTGGATTTGGCAACACGGCTATGCATGATATCACCTACAATAGTCACTTTTAAGCCGTCTATCTTGCCCTTTTTCTGCTGAATTGTGAATAAATCCAGCAAAGCCTGGGTCGGATGCTCATGAGCACCGTCCCCAGCATTAATTACATGAGCGCCAACCGAATTTGCCAGTAACCGTGGCGTTCCGGCCAACAAGTGCCGGATAATCACCACGTCAACACCCATGGCTTCCAAAGTCCGTGCTGTATCGACAAAGCTTTCCCCCTTGGCGACACTGCTGGAAGCCACTGTTAGATTGACCGCATCAGCACTCATCCATTTCGCGGCGATTTCAAATGAAGTACGAGTCCGGGTACTGGGTTCAAAGAAAAGAGTCACAACAGTTTTACCCCGCAGCGTCGGAACTTTCTTAATATCACGGCTGAAAATATCTTTGCAAACCATAGCCGTTTCTAATATATAGCGAATTTGTTCCGCCGAAAGTTCCCGCAAGCCCAACAAATCTTTTGGTAGTTGAATCATACTTATCGCTCCGTTTATCAGCGCTTCATGCGCAGTTTAATCTTTGTTGCCAATTTATTTACCGGATTCTCCGGCCACCCCAGCTGCCACTTGTTTTTGAGTGGTTTGATTATCATCGACCTTTTCCAAATCCTTGGAACGGGGTATCACTAAATTCAAGATAATTCCTACATAAGTTGCCAGGGGCATCCCTGAGAACTCAATCCCGGCAATATCAATTTTAGCGCCGCCGATTCCAATAACCAAAATGACTGAGGCAATAATCAAATTGCGTTTTTGAGAGAAGTCGATACCCGCTTCGACCAACATCCGAATGCCTTGGGAAGCAATGATGCCAAACAGTAAAATGCAGATACCGCCCATAACCGGTACGGGAATCGTCTGAATAAAGGCCCCGATTTTCGGGATAAATGAAAGTATAATCGCGATGACCGCAGCCCCTCCGATAACCCAAACACTGAACACTCTGGTGATAGCCATAACTCCAATATTCTCACCATAAGTGGTATTCGGAGGTCCGCCAAGGAATCCGGCCAGTGCAGTGGCGACTCCATCTCCAGCCAGTGAACGATGCAAACCGGGGTCCTTCATAAAATCCCGGCCAATAATATTATTGGTCACAATCAAATGGCCAATATGTTCCGTAATAACGACCAGGGCAATCGGTGCGATTGCAATAATTGCCGCCCAGCTAAACTTGGGGAAGATAAATCCGGGTACTGCAAAATACTTAGCGGTCATCACTGTATTAAAGTGAACATTTCCGGTTAATAAAGCCACTAAATAGCCTCCGATAATCCCGATTAAAACCGGAATAACTCCTAAAAAGCCTTTAAAAAATGCAGCCGCAAAAATCGCGATTGCCAAGGCTGCCAGCGCCAGCCAAATATTACCCATCGCCATGTTCACGGCCGCACCAGCCAGTCCCAAACCAATTACTATGACCACTGATCCTATGACTACCGGCGGCAAAAGGTAATTAATCCAGTTGATTCCGAAGATTGCGATGGCGATAGCCACTATAATATAGATAATGCCGACTATCGCGCAGCCACCCATGGCCAATGCTATCTTGGATGGATCGCCGGGCTGCCCTGCCACAGAACCAATAATCGCCGTCATGGCGGCTATAAAGGCGAAAGAAGATCCGAGATATGCCGGAATCTTTCCTTTCGTAATCAAAATATAAAGCAAAGTTCCAACACCGCTTGTAAATAAAGTTACCGAGGTGTCCAAACCTACCAAATAGGGAACCAGTACCGTTGCTCCGAACATTGCAAATAAATGTTGAAGACTTAATGGGATACTCTGTAACAAAGGCAACCGTTCGTTCACATCCACTTTCTTTTCTAGCATCATCGTTCCTCCATTTTGATAATTTATTCTATATCAAGTTGCTACAACAAGCTGGTACAAAACAAGCCGACTCGCAACCTAATAATCAATGTCAAATCCCCAAAAAAAAACCTCCCGTCTAGGGAGGATAAAATACTTTACCCGTTCCTCCCTTCCTTGTCTCACAGGACAAGTCTTAAAGGGACTACTTTGGGGATTCATTTTCGATAATAACGACTCGATCTTCACCATCGGTCTCTAACAGCTTTACCTGAACACCTTCACGTTTGGCTGTTGGAACATTCTTGCCGACAAAATCAGCTCTTATCGGCAATTCCCGATGGCCACGATCGATGAGGACGGCCAGTTGAATGCTGGCTGGTCGCCCCAAGTCCATCAAGGCGTCCAACGCTGCTCTTACGGTCCTCCCTGTGAACAGCACATCATCGATGAGGATAATTTTTTTATTTGAAATATTCACCGGCATTTCCGTCCGGTGAATTACCGGTTGCGACGCAATCAGCGATAAATCATCCCGATAAAATGTAATATCTAAAATTCCGACTGGAACCGAGATGCCCTCGGCTTGTTTGATAAAATCAGCGAGTCGGTTGGCGAGAGGGACTCCCCGGGAACGAATTCCCACCAGTATCAAATCGGAGGTCCCTTTGTTATGTTCGGTAATTTCATGGGAAAGTCGATAAAGGGAGCGGCGAATATTTTCTTCATCCATCACCTGGGCTTTAATCTCAGGCATTACAATTCCTCCCCAAAATAAAAACTTCTTATGCCCTTTGGGACATAAGAAGGTAAAAGTCAAGACAATAAACCTTCCTAGCCTCGCAGGACTAGTATTAAAGGATTTTTACTAGTATCAGTTTAACAGAGTCAATCTTGGTTGTCAACTAAAATTCTATAAAATTCACCGACGTTTACCTGGGGTTTTAAAAGAATGTCATTCCGGTTCCGACGATATCCTTGATGGATCGATTTTTACCCAGTACAAATTTTTCGGCCCCTTGATATTTAGCCGTTTGGTAATGCAAATCCGCCAAATAGAGATAACGGGCAAATCCCCGCTGATTTTCGGAAATGATGGTTTGAAAATGCCAAGCCTTTTCCTGTAATAAAAATGGAATTAAATAATCGATGGCTTTCTGAATCCCCCGGCCGTCCGGGCTTTGGTAATCCCATAGATTAACGCCGACTTTATCGCCAATCCGGGCGAGAGTAATAAAGGCTTGTAGATTATAGATACAATAATGCATGGATCGAGTACGGGACTGTTCTTTGGGCATTGCACCATCCGGTTGGATTTGGATCCCAATTCGTTGATCCTTTGCCGATTCGACAATTTGAGCAGCCAATTCCGGTTGGTCCGTATAAAGAGCGAAAGCGGCGGTTTGGGCATCATACCAAACTCCATGATTATTGGCAGCGGCGACTTCCTGCCGCCCCAACTTACTATTTAACAACCAATTCAAATAAAGCCGGAACCAATTTTGCAATAGAATTTGATCTTTCGATGGAAAAGAAATGGAACCTTCCAGCATTTTAGCAGCATCCACAACCCGAATCAGGATGGACGTATCAATAATTCCGCTGCTTCGTCCGTTCGCTCTTCCGGGTATACCCTGACCAAAATTTAAGTTTGGATTCATGGAAGTGTCCGAATTGATAAACCATACTTTTAGGAACTCAACTGCTTTAGCCGCATAAACCTCTTTTCCGGTTAAACGATAGGCAAGAGCTAAAGTATCTACCGCACTGACCATCCGGGATAACCGGCTACTGTCGTAGCGATCACTGTTTTCCCGTTCCGGATTGACCAAGCCGTCTTGGTTTCGATAGGGTAAGCCCCCTGGTTTTTGGGGGTCCGGCCAATAATAAGTGGCTAAACTAAAATAATCATGTAAATCGCCGCTTGGAGGCAGAAATTTTTTCTCCGTAACGGTAAAGGGGGACTGGGTGAGCGACTTGTCGGCATCTTTGGTTAGTTTTTTCATCCCGTCGCTCCAGAGAGTAATCTTCTCTCTATGGATGGCCGACTTCACCGTATCCAGTTGAGATGTCTCATAAAGGATGAAAGGATCAGAATTCACCGGCTGGTTTGCAGCATTGACGAATTGAGGTAAAAGCAGCGCCATCAAGATCATTACCAAAATCAGCGATTTGAATTTCATGATCACACCTTCCCCAAGACTTAAGACGATTTTTTCGTAGACGTTAAGCCGGATTTGAGTGAAGCGGTTCGAATTTTTTCCTGCAATTGAACATAAAAAGCATTTTCATCCAAAGGAAGTTCAACCCATTGATCGGTCCACGCCGAAAGATACATGGCGTTCGAAAGTTCCAAAGCCTTGATCCCTTCAATACCAGGCGCAAAAAGTGGAGTTCCGTGCAAAATGGCTTCCACCCAATTCGCAGTGGTCGCCGCATGACCGCCATCCCAACCTTCAACTGGAATCCGGCGTTTTGAACATTCCGGCTTTCCAAAGGATTCTTTACATTCCCGGTTAAATTGTCGCTCCGGAATTTGGAGTTCCCAAAAGTTCAACTCTCCGTCTTCAACAACGACTTTACCCCGATCTCCGCTTAATTCAAAACGGTTGGAACCGGGAGCTTCACCAGTAGATGTGATAAAAACGCCCGTCCCGCCATTAGGATACTCCACATAGGCGGTAACGTCGTCTTCGACTTCGATTTGATGATACTTCCCGAAACTACAAAAAGCCCTCACCCGTTTCGGCATCCCGCAAATCCACTGCCATAGATCCAACTGATGGAAGGCTTGATTGATGAGTACGCCGCCGCCTTCCCCCGCCCAAGTTGCCCGCCAACTGCTGGAATCGTAATAACTCTGAGGTCTGTACCAATTAGTAATAATCCAATGGGTCCTTTTGATTTCCCCCAACTCACCCGACTCAATGAAGTCTTTTAATTTTTGATAGATTGGGTTGGCCCGCTGATTGTACATCATGGAAAAAGTAAAGTCGGGATGGCCAAGGGCAACCGTATTCAGTTCCCGGACCTGCTTGGTATAAACCCCCACCGGTTTCTCCATCAGAACGTGGTATCCTTTTTCCAAAGCCTGAATTCCCACTGCCGGATGGCTGTAATGAGGGATAGCAACCAATATCCCGTCAACAACTTTGGCATCAAGCAATTTATCGATGCTATCGAAGATCTGCACTCCATCCCCCAGATTGGCATGAGCCCACTCCCTATGGGAAGGATTTCGGTCACAAACTGCTGTCAGTTCGCCTCCGGGAACTTTTCCTTTAAAAAGATATTCGGCATGCTTAACCCCGATGTTGCCAAGTCCGATAATGCCGATTCTTACTTTATCCATTATGGAGCCAACCCCTTTTAATATCCCGGTAAAAAAATATGATCACGGAAAAAACCACTTTCATATAGTGAATCAGGCAAGTAGCACCGCACTTGCCTGATTCTATCATCAACCTTCTATATTCAATCATACTATCAATTCAATCATTTTGCATCAAGATTTTAAAATAATCCATAGCTCCAATTTTGTTTTGATTGAAGCGCCAAATCCGAAGTATACCTGTCACTGAACAGTGCAGGATACGCCATTTAATGTAAAACCGGCTGGTTTGGAGTTCGTTCCGCTATAAGTTAAGTTAAACCCAAAACTTGCCGTTCCCCCCGCTACGATAGTGCTGTTGTACGTAAGATTGGTTACCGATACGGAGGTCCCGCTCTGGGTATAGCTGCCGTCCCAGATATTGGAAATCACCTGGTTGCCCGGAAATGTCCAGGCTAATGTCCAACCGTTAATCGCCGACGCGCTGTTATTCTTGATCGTTACATTTACCGTAGCTCCGCTACTCCAATCATTCTTAACTGCATAGGTCACCGAACAGCTTATGCCAGGAGTAGGGGTAGGTGTAGCTGTTACAACCGGAGTCGGAGTTGCCGTAACTGTTGGTGTCGGCGTTACAGTGGGAGTTGGTGTAGGTGTAATTCTTGATGATGGTTCTGTGCCAAATACTTTCACGCCATTTATATAAATTGGAATATTTTGCGTTGCCGCAAGTGTTTTGGTTAAGCCAGTCCTGGAAAAATCGTTGCTGCCATCCCAATAATTGGAGTTATAATTGGCCAGGCGAAATTGAAACTCGACTTTTCCATAAAGCGATTCCGTATTGGGCCAACTTCCTTCCAAATAATAAATATGGTTTGCCTCATCCCAGGGAATCAACGCTGATAATCTACCGCCAGCCTGGGCGTAATTGATGGCGGGGCCAATGTCACTTACAGTCATACCGTGGGCATAATACTCACTTAAGTTAACAAAGTACCTAAAAGACAGATCTTTTACATAATGCGGCGGCAATAACGGGTCGCAATAGATCATCGCATCAATGGTTATATGCTGAGTGTCTTCTTCGATTACCGCTCCTTTGGCGTAATACTCGGTTTGGGATGATTCGATTCCGGGGGTAGGTTCCGGGATCTGGCCGGCTCCGAAGTATTTGCACATCCCGGCCATCGCCCCGACGAAACCGGCATTATAATCAATCGCTACTTCGGTAAAGACATACTGATCGACATCATCCGTATAATTATCCGACATATCGGGCCCGCCCACCAGGGCGCCGTAAAGCAAATGCTTTTCAGGATCCTTCTTGGTTTCATAAGCCGGGGCCGCTTCCATCCGGCCGCTCGCAGCCCGGTGGTGCGGGAATTTCGGATAATTATTGCCGAATCCCACCACATAAGAACTGTTGCGGGGGTTGGTGCCTAACATATAATCCAACTGCTGCTTGGCAAAGTTTAAATAATCCGCTTTTCCGGTGGTTTTATAATATACCAGCGCCATCATACACTCAGCCGCGGTGTACCGGAGCGCCCCCCAGGAATTGATGTATTTTTCGCCGGCCGTGGTTTGGGGAACCTGCGTCATCCACCAGCTTAAGTTTTCATCAGCAATGACAACATATTTGGAATCATGGGTCAATTGAGCCAATTTAATAAAAACCCCGCCGAAAACATCATCCCAACAATGAGTCCAGTGATTGGCATAAGTACTATTGCCGTCAATTCCTTTTTCAACCATATAGGAACCGACATCCGTCATATAACTGGAATCATTGGTGGCCAGATATAGCCAAATGGCTCCCCAGCATAAATCATCAAGATCTGAAGATGAAGTGTAAAAACCCCCGCTTAGGCTCAAACTGCCACTGGTTTTGTGAGTCGTTTTTCCCAAAGTATACAGGTCTTTCGCTGCGGTTAGACAGCGATTGGCATAAGTCAGGTCATGATCTTGATAATTGATATACATCAATGCTAAAGCAGCTGCCGTATTACCACAAACATCGGAAGCCGGGGTACTTGAATTCGCTACATATTCGGTTGGCCGGGATGTAGTTTGCAATTCCGGCGGACCCCAGTAAGTATGATCGCTGGCGCCATTGCCGCATTGGTAATAAAAAGTGGTCTTGTTCGGGAAACACTTTAAAAAATAGTCCGTAAAATGTTTTAAAATATTGAGCATGTAACCGTCTTGCCCATATGCCGCAAAAGTATCTTTAAACTCATAATAGGCCCAGCCTAAAGTGGAGGCGGCATAGGCCTGAGGCAAACCGAATTTCACATGGTCGCCGGCATCATGAAACCCGCCGCTAAGGTCTAAGCCAACATCGCTTCCGTCGGAAACATGACAGGGACCGCGCCAAGCCAAACGGTTATTACCCGCATCAGCTCCGCACCAGCTTGCTTCATAAAAAAGGATTGACTTGGCAAAAGCATCGACATAATTATAACCGGAAGCTGCTTGCAATCCTGATATAGGAATTATCTGAATCAGCAACAAAATTAGCATGAATATCCATAAATTCGATTTCCGCATTTTATAGCCACTCCTTTGATTGTTATTTTATTCCAACACCCATGTAAGCCTCATAAACCTTATGGTTCAACTCCCCATTGCAATTCACCGGAAAAATACCCGGTCGCCTTGGACCAGTCGGTATAATCCGCAGCGGTTGAATTAAAGGAATAATCATTGGTTTGGGTATAATTGGACCAATCCGTTTTGGCGAATCTGGTCCGAATTTCAATGCTGGAGCCGGCCGCCAGACTTCCGGCACCACTGGCAAAACCGATCTCTAAATAACTATCAGCATTGGTCTTGGCAGTTGCCATACTGACAAAGGTACCGGTAACATTGGCAGTTCCCGCTTGGGAATAATCGCACCAGAAACTTTGCGGTTTTTCACCGTCAACAGTGTAATAGTATCTTATTTTGACATTGGACAAACTGATAGCAGCGGTCCCGGTGTTCGATAGTTTGAATTGGGGATAGATCGTATCTGAAGTAACCGGTTTATTGGAATTAAACATCCCTACCTTGATACTGACGATTATCGGCGTAGGGGTTGGGGTTGGTGTCGGTGTTACACTGGGAGTAGGAGTGGGAGTAGGAGTGGGAGTTACTAAAGGTGGTTCTGCTCCGGAGATTTTTATCCCATTAAGATAGACCGGAATATTCTGGGTTAGTGCCCGCGTGCTGGTTAAACCAATGCGGGAATAGTCATTACTGGAGTCAAAGCATTTTGAATCATAAGCCGTTATTCTAAATTGAAACTCGATTTTGCCGTAATTTTGGGTATTGGGCCAACTGCCTTCCACATAATAAATATGGGCGGCCTCGCTCCAGGGAATCAATCCGGATATTACGCCGCCATTGGGGGCATAATCGGCGGCGGCCGAGACAGCGTCGGCAGTTAAGCCCGCTGCATAATACTCGCTTAAATCAACAAAGTATCTGAAAGATAAACCTTTTACATAACGTGGCGGTAATAATGTATCGCAATGAAGCATCACATCAACGGTACACTCTTGAGGGGTCACTTTAAGAATTGAAGCTTCATCGAAATACTCGGGTATACCCGTCTCGATTCCGGGAGTTTGTTCCGGAGTCTGTCCAGTCCCGTAATATTTGGCTATCCCAGCCATTGCCCCGACAAAACCGGCGTTGTAATCAACCGCCACTTCAGAATAAACATACTGTTCAATATCATCCGCGAAATTATCGGAGGCATCCGGTCCTCCCACTAACGCCCCATAAAGCAAATGCTTTTCAGTTTCCGATTTATGTTCATAGGCTGGAGCCAATTCCATCCGGCCACTGGCAGCCCGGTGATGGGGAAACTTAGGATAATTATTGCCAAATCCCACCACATAAGAACTATTACGGGGGTTGGCGCCTAACATATAGTCGATCTGTTTTTTGGCATAGTTCAAGTAATCGGCATTACCGGTGGTTTTGTAATATACCAAAGCTAACATGCATTCAGCTGCGGTATACCGCAACGCTCCCCATGAATTGATAAATGTTTCCCCAGCTGCGGTTGTTGGAGCCTTAGTCATAAAATAGGTCAAATTTTCCTGGGCAATGTAGGCATATTGGGCATTAGTGGTCAATTGGGCCAATTTGACAAAGACTCCGCCAAAAACATCATCCCAACAGTGCGTCCAGTGGTTTGCATAACCATTACCGCCATCCGGGGTAAGAACTCCTTTTTCCGTCATATAGGAATCAACATCCGTCAGATAACCGGCATCGTTAGTAGCTACATAAAGCCAAATAGCTCCCCAGCTCAGATCATCGAGATACGAGGTGGAGCCGTAAAAACCCCCGCTTTGACTCAGACCCCGGTATGTTTTGGCAAAGGTATATAAACTCTTAGCCGCGGTTAAACAACGATTGGCATAGGCTGTATCGTGATCTTGATAGTTCAAATACATTAATGCCAATGCTGCAGCAGCACTGCCGCAAACATCCGAAGCTGGCGTGCTTGGTGTTGCCGCAAATAAAGTGGGCCGCGTTGTTACCGCCGTCGTTTGCAGCTCCGGCGGGCCCCAGTAAGGATGGTCCGTTGCGCCGTCGCCGCATTGATAATAAAAAGTCGTGTTATTGGGGTAACACTTTAAAAAATAGTCGGTAAAATGTTTTAAAATATTAAGCATATAACCATCTTGCCCGGTGGCAACGAAAGTGTCTTTAAATTCATAGTAAGCCCAGCCCAAGGTTGAAGCGGCATAGACTTGGGGTAATCCGAATTTGACATGATCGCCGGCGTCATGAAAACCACCGCTAAGGTCTAATCCGACGTCACTTCCGTCCGAAACATGACAAGGACCGCGCCAAGCTAACCGGTTGTTGCCTGCATCCGGTCCGCACCAACTGGCTTCATAATAAAGAATTGACTTTGCAAAAGCATCAACATAATTATAGCTAGTCGCCGCAACCAGTCCAGTTGGAGAGTCTGCCATCAACAGCAAGAAAACTAGAATAAATAATAACAAACCCGTTTTTCGCATTTTATCATACAGCTCCTTTCATGTAATTTTGTTTTAACCTGTAATTTCTGTTACTGGATCAGACAAGGCATCCCATTCAAAGTAAAAATTATAATCATTCCGTTCAATCGATATCAATGATGTTTAAGATCTACTTCCATGAGTTCAGTTACTACCGGCCAGATAAGGCTTGATTATATTGTACTTCGCCGTATTGACACTAACCCAGTCATCCTTTAAAATGCCGCCCGTATCACCGGAGTTGGGATTCAGACTCCAAAATGTCCAGGAGACGTCTTTTCCCAGATAGGCCATTAGTGTGGTGAGCCATTTGTAATCAACCGACGCAGTGTTGGCTGCATCAGCCTCTTTAATGCCGAATTCTCCCAAATATAGCGGCGCTATATTTTGTTTTTTGATAAAGTAGAAATGGTCGTCCCAAATCGCAGCCATGTTATTGGGGTAATTGGCATCGGAAAACCAGGTTTGATTAAAAACAGTTGAACCATATTCATGGAATGAATAAACCAGACTCCCGGATGGTATGGAAGTAATCGGGTGGTTGGCTACATCTTTCAAGTTCCCGCCCCACCAAGATCCGGTTCCATCCTGGGATTGCTCGACGCCTTCAACCATAATCAATATATTCGGATTAATGGCCAATATTTGAGCCGCACAACGCTCCGCAGCCGCTTTCCAATCCGTATTGCTATACCCTGTGGCTGTGTATCCCCAGGTTGCAGGGGGCTTATATCCTGTACCCAAATTACCGTGGGGTTCATTTTTCAAATCTGCGCCGATTACATTGGCCCGACCCCGATAGCGGGTAATTAAAGTTTTCCATGCGTTAATCCAGGTACTTTCGGAATAAGCGCTGGTATACCATAATGGTTCACTCTGATATTGATCGGCTGCCAGCGAATGGCAATCCAAAATAATATATAACCCCAAGGTATTTGCATAATCAATGATTTTATCCATGACCTGTAATGATGTTAATCCCGCTAAATCTAAATTAAGTCCGGTTTTTCCAGTATAAGCATCAACACCGTAAGCGTTGATCTGGATACTGTTCGGACTTTTATCCAGCATCGCACAACACCAAGGAAGCCTGATGCAGTTAAATCCCAAATCTTTAATCTGTTTAAGCACTGACTGATAATCCCTGGTCCAAATACCATGGACGACATAATTTCCCGTTTCAAAACCAAACCAGTTGATCCCGGTCAACCGCCCATACTTGGTGTTGGCATGCGTTACGGAAATATTGATATTACATAACAGGAAAATACCCACAAACCAAAGGGATAATATTTTTTTATACCATGAATTGGCTATTAATCTCATTTTATATTCTCCTCTCATATTCATTTATGATTACTGGATCTGACAGGGTGCTCCGTTCAAAGTAAAGCTGGTAGGTTTGGTGTCGCTGCCGCTATAGGTAATCTGGAATCCGAAACTAGCCGTGCCTCCATTTGCCGCAATCGTTCCATTGTAGCCGAGATTGTTCACGCTCACCGTCGCGCCGCTCTGAGTATAATTACCGTTCCACAGGTTGGATATTTTTTGACTATCCGGGAAGGTCCAGGCTAGTGTCCAACTATTTAACACCGTAGCGCTGTTATTGGTGATTGTAACGTTGATTATGGCTCCACTGCCCCAATCGTTCGAAATGGAATAACCCACCAGATACGATGAAGATGAAGAAATTGTATAAGTCGCCGAGGCCACTGCCGAATCGGCCATTCCACTGGCTGTGGCATAGGCTTTAACCGTGGTGGTTTTGGATACGATGATCGGTCCAGAATATACCCCCGATGAACTAGTCGGAGTACTGCCATCGGTGGTATAGCGAATCGTCGCTCCGCTGGTCGCGCAGCTGATGGTCACGCTTTGGGCCGTACTATAGGTGCCGGCTGCCGGACTAAAAATGGGTATAGCCACTTGCTGGGTTGATCCTATCGTATAAGTCGCCGAAGCCACTGCCGAATCGGTCATGCCGCCGGCTGCGGCATAGGCTTTAACCGTGGTGGTTTTGGATACGATGATCGGTCCAGAATATACCCCCGATGAACTAGTCGGAGTACTGCCATCGGTGGTATAGCGAATCGTCGCTCTGCTGGTCGCGCAGCTGATGGTCACGCTTTGGGCCGTACTATAGGTGCCGGATGCCGGACTAAAGACCGGAGTGGCTGTGGTTGTACTCGATGAAATTTGATTAACCTCGGGATGCACGGATTCAAAATTGGTAAAGCTAGGAGTGACGTATGGTTTGCAATCATTCGAACTGTCATTCCACGACCAAGGCAGATAACCCGAATACCCGTTGGCATAAAGCCCTTCCAAGACTTCCTGATGGGACATGGCAAGGGATGATGAGCCCGGATTGGGCATCATTTCTCCGATAATACAGGGTTTATCCAAGCCCAAATCGGCTGGAGATGTTTTTAATGGATTAAAATACGGTGTAGCCCAATCATACCAATGGAAGTCATAAAAATCCAAGCCTAAACCCTTCCAAAATTGATATTGCCCTCCGCACCATTTCATACTGGCGCTTCCCACACTGACCGGTTGCTTGGCGTAAGTATGCACATAAGCAACGACATCCTTTACAAATTGCTGCATGGCTGCTAATGAAAATGATTCGCAAGAACCGTTGGGGTCGCCCCCATCGGCGCTGGAGATTAACCATTCCGGCTCGTTAATAACATCCCACCCCAGCACGCCTTCATGGGTTCCAAGCGCCTGAAGTATTGGTTTTACGGCATTATCCAGAAAGCTCCGGCGGACCGTGGCATTGTCGAAAACATCGTCATGGTTCCAAGTTCTCCCATTATACCCCCAGTCAAAACTGGTGAAGCAGAAATAAATCCGGATGTCTTTTGACTTGGCATAATCGGCTGCTTCCACCATGTGATTGACCCAATTGGTCGGGAGACCGGTACAAAGACTTCCTTCCCCGGTGCCGTCAAATATGGGCACATTGCACGCATCCGGAAAAACCCACCAGCGGAGTGCATGTACGCCCTCAGCCGCCATGACGTCCATTTGCGCTTTAATGGCCGCAAAACGCTGGGTCCATCCGCTGTCCAAAAAATCCTGGTCCCAATTATACCACGCCAAGTTGACTCCCACCGGCCATAAAGTTTTATTATCCAGCCAGGGAAACCTGGTGGGAGAAACCGCTAAAACACTACTTTTACTACCATTGGTGCCAAGGGATAAACTTAAGGTCATCGCCAATAAAACCCCGATTACTACTATGGTTTTGAAAGGATTTCTCATCTTTATCTCCTCCAATTCTTTAAAAGATGCTTGGACATACTTTTATTGGACCTGGCACGCTATACCATTCAGAGTGAAGCTGGCAGGTTTGGCATTGGTACCGCTATACGTCAAGTTAAACCCTAAACTTATACTTTTCCCCGCTGCGATTTCGTTATTGTGGTTGAGATTGGTCACTGATACTGATGTCCCATTCTGAGTGCAAGTGCCGTTCCATAGGTTGGATATTTTCTGATTGCCCGGGAAAGTCCAGGCTAATGTCCAGCCGTTAATTGCTGTAGCGCCGTTATTGGTAATGGTCACGTTCACCGTAGCTCCGTTGCCCCAGTCGTTGATAATGGAATAACCAATCCCTATCGCTGAACTTGTAGAAATTGTATATATCGCTGATGCGACAGTAGAATCGGCCATACCGCCGGCTGTGGCATAGGCTTTGATCGTAGTGGTTTTTGATACCGTAACCGGTCCCGAATATACCGTTGAGGAACCCGTCGGAGTACTGCCATCGGTGGTATACCGAATCGTCGCCCCGCTGGTCGCGCAGCTGATGGTCACGCTCTGGGCCGCACTATAGGTCCCGGCCACCGGACTAAAAATGGGTGTGGCCACTTGCTGGGTAGAACCTATCGTATAAGTAACCGAAGCCACTGCTGAATCGGCCATACCGCTGGCTGTGGCATAGGCTTTAACCGTGGTGGTTTTGGATACGCTAATTGGTCCCGAATACACCGTTGAGGAACTCGTCGGAGTACTGCCGTCGGTGGTGTAACGGATCGTCGCCCCGCTGGTCGCGCAACTAATGGTCACGCTCTGGGCCGTGCTATAAGTGCCTCCCGCCGGGCTAAAGACAGGCGTGGCAACTGTGGTAGGCATTGAAGCAGCGGGTTCATTTCCGTATATTTTAACTCCATTCATATAAAGCGGTATATAGGTTGTTTCCGCTAAAGTACTCCTCAATCCGGTATACGAAAAGTCGTTGCTGGAATCCCAATCCTTGGAGTTATAGCACGCCAAACGGAATTGAAATTCAATTTTGCCGTAATTTTTGGTAGTAGGCCAACTACCTTCCACGTAATAGATATGATTGGCCTCGTCCCAAGGAAGTAGCTTCGATACGGCGCCGTTATTCGGAGCATAATTGATGGCTGAAGACACATCATTCACTGTCATGCCCTTCTGGTAGTACTCGCTTAAGTTGACAAAATACTTGAAGGACAAGCCGTCGACATAGCGGGGCGGCAACATGGTGTCGCAATGGACCCATACATCGATAGTCACCTGTTGGCTATTTTCCTCAAGCACCTTTGCCGTACTGAAAAACTCCTTGCCGGATTCGATGCCGGGCGTAGCCTCAGGAGTTTGCCCCGCCCCGAAGTATTGGGTCAGGCCAGCCATAGCTCCCACAAAACCGGCGTTGTAATCGATGGCCACCTCAGTATTGGCATATTGCTCCACATTATCGTCATAAGTATCATCACTGTTTGGACCGCCTACCAAGGCTCCGTACAGTAAATGCTTTTCCGGATCCACCTTTGTTTCATAGGCGGGGGCAGCTTCCATCCGGCCGCTGGCGGCCCGGTGATGCGGGAATTTCGGGTAATTATTGCCGAATCCTACGACATAGGAACTATTCCGCGGATTGCTACCCAACATGTAATCGATCTGTTTCTTGGCAAAGTTTAAATAATCCGCTGTTCCGGTTGTCTTGTAATATACCAGCGCCATCATACATTCCGCTGCGGTATACCGCAATGCGCCCCAGGAGTTGATATAACATTCTCCGGCCGTAGTTCTTGGAGCACTGGTCATCCAATAATCCAAATTTTCCTTGGCAATACCGATATAAGTGCTATTGGTGGTCAACTGCGCCAATTTCAAAAAGACTCCGCCAAACATATCATCCCAGCAGTGAGTCCAGTGATTGGCATAACCATTATTGCCGCTAATTCCTTTCTCAGCCATAAATGAATCGACATCCGTCAAGTAACTGGAATCATTGGTAGCCACGTATAACCAAATCGCTCCCCAGCTTAAATCATCAAGGTATGAGCTCGAACCATAAAATCCACCGCTTTCACCCAAGCCCCGATAGGTTTTAGCAAAGGTATATAACTTTTTGGCCGCGCTTAAGCACTTATCGGCGTAAGTTAAATCCCGATCTTTATAGTTGACGTACATCAATGCCAACGATGCGGCCGCACTACCGCAAACATCGGAAGCAGGCTTGCTTGGGGTTGCCGAATAAAGGGTGGGCCGGGTCGTCAGCGCGGTTGTTTGAAGTTCCGGGGGCCCCCAGTAAGCATGATCGGTAGTGCCATCACCGCACTGATAATGAAAGAGATCGTCTTTTGGATAACACTTTAGGAAATAGTCGTTAAAATGCTTCAAAATCTTCAGCATATACCCATCTTGCCCTTTAGCGACAAAAGCGTCTTTAAATTCATAATAAGCCCATCCCAAAGTTGATGCCGCATAGACCTGGGGCAGGCCAAATTTCACATGATCCCCGGCATCATGGAAACCGCCGGTAAGATCCAGCCCAACATCGGACCCGTCTTCCGTGTGGCAGGGTCCACGCCAGGACAACCGGTTATTGCCGGCATCAGGCCCGCACCAACTAGCCTCATAATAAAGGATCGATTTAGCAAACGCATCGGCGTAATTATAATGAGTATCCGCCATGATTTTGGTTGAAAAAGCCGAAAAGCATATCAATAAGGCTACCATCAAAAAAGCAAAATATCTTCGCATAGGAAACCCTCCATTCTAAATAATCTTTTTTACTCGATAACTTTTTCCAGAAGAGTGGCTACTCCCCCTTATCAAAAACTCAGGAGGAGTAGCATAAATCATACTACTGTTAAAGCTATTGAATCTCACAAGGTGTTCCGTTCAAGGTAAAACTGGTGGGTTTGGCATTGCTACCGCTATATGTCAAATTAAATCCAAAACTGACCGTACCTCCGTTTGCCGCAATACTGCTGTTGTAACCGAGACTGGTTACCGATACGGAGGTTCCGCTTTGCGTATAACCGCCATTCCATAGATTAGATATTTTCTGATTGCCGGAGAAGGCCCAAGCTAATGTCCAACCGCTGATCACTGTCCCGCTGTTATTGGTAATCGTAACGTTAACCGTGGCTCCACTGCCCCAGTCGTTGATAATGGAATAACCAACCCCTATTGAGGATTCCAAGGAAATTATATAGGCCGCTGATGCGACTGGCGAATCAGTCATTCCGCTGGCCGTAGCATAGGCTTTCATCGTGGTGGTTTTGGATACCGTAATCGGTCCCGAATAGACCGCCGATGAACTTGTCGGTGTAGAGCCGTCGGTGGTATAGCGGATCGTCGCTCCGCCGGTGGCGCAACTGATGGTTACGCTCTGGGCTGCGCTATAAGTTCCGGCCAACGGGCTAAAGGAAGGTGTGGCGACCTGCTGGGTGGAGCCTATCGTATAAGTGGCCGAAGCTACCGCCGAATCGGTCATCCCGAGGGCTGTAGCATAAGCTTTAATCGTAGTAGTGCCGGATACCGTAATCGCCCCGGAATATATCGCTGATGAACTTGTCGGTGCAGTGCCGTCAGTTGTGTACCGGATTGTCGCCCCATTGGTGGCGCAAGTGATGACTACACTTTGGGCCGTGCCATATGTACCCCCTGCCGGACTAAAGGTCGGCGTGGCAACCTGTTGGGTTGTACTGATTGTGTAAGTAGCCGATGCAACTGCCGAGTCGGTCATTCCGCCGGCTGTGGCATAGGCTTTAATCGTGGTGGCGGCTGACACCGTAATCGGTCCGGAATACGCTTTCGAAGCGCTGGTTGGAGTACTACCATCCGTGGTATAACGAATCGTGGCCCCGCTGGTGGCACAACTGATGGCCACACTCTGGGTCGTGTTATAAGCCCCTCCCGCCGGGCTAAAGGTTGGGGTAGCAACTACCTTGGATAGACCCGGCTCATTGCCATAGAGAAGTTTCGTCCCATCGTAAACCGGGATATAAGCGATTTTAGCCGCAGTACCCGATGCCAGTCCGGTATAAGAAAAATCATTGGCTGAATTCCAAAAACTGGTTCCGCTGGGCGCCCCAATCCTGAATTGCACTTCAGCTGCATATTGGGATTGGCCGCCGGGATAGATATTGGTGCCGTCGTTAAAAGTAATTTTGATATAATAAATATTGCCGCTGTATTGGGTAATCGGAGAAATGGTCACCGGAAACTCAACATAATTAGTGGTTACAGTAAGGTCGCTTACTTTATAACCTGCGGCAAAAACCTCCGATAAATCCATATAATAATTGAATGACAAATTCTTAACGAATCTTGCCGGCCAACCGGAGCGGTTATTGCATAGGGCCTTAATTTCCGAATAGTTATTCCCGGATGAATTGACAGATGCCTCGACAAAAAACTCATCATCCACAGTTTCCGCAGCCGGGAAATTACTTAGCGGAGTACCACCATAAAGGCTATACATTTTGGCTAACACCCCGACAAAAGCCGCGTTATAATCGCAAGCCACTTCATTGGTGGTATAATTGCTGATCTCATCGGTGTAGCCATCGGAACTATTCGGCCCTCCGACTAATGCGCCATAAAGAGTATGCCGGTGATTGACGGGAGTGCCCTGGCTATCACACCATGAACCGTGGGCAGTCCGGTGATGCGGATGTTTGGGAGGATTATTGCCAAATCCCACCACATAACTGCTGTTTCTGGGATTGGAACCCAGAGCGTAATCGACTTGCCGTGCGGCGAAATTTTGATACCTGGATTTTAAAGCGGTATCGGTAATCATATCGCTATAAACAAAAGCGAGAAACGCCGTGTTCATGGCGTAACGTAGCGAGCCCCATGTATCGAGCCAAGCCAGTCCGCCCGGAGTATAGGTTACCTTTTCACCATTATAACCCACAGTCCACCAATCCAAATACATCTTAGCAAAGGTATGATACCTTTCTTTCCCGGTGAGCCGGGCCAATAAAATTAGGGCACCGTAATGGGCATCATCCCAGCCGTGGGTCCACTTATATTCAATGTCGCTGGATTGCCCCTGTTTATTCAACTTGTCGACATAGGATTCCGCCTTCGTCAGATAAGTACTGTCCCCTGTGGCTACGTAGAGCCAGGCGGCAGCCCAAATCAGCTCATCCCAAAAACCGCTATAGGAAGTATAATAGCTGTTGGCTGCCGTATAGGTGGAATCGCTTCTTACCGAGTCGGCTAATGCAAATAAACTTTTAGCATGGGAAAGATAGGTACTGTTATCAAATAATTTAGCTCCAATGGCTAAAGCTGCAGCGGTTCCGGCGCTGACACACGAAGCGTTACAAGTATAATAGGGGCGGGTCATCTTTTTTTCAATCACTTCCACCGGTCCCCACCAGGAATGATCGGTTCCGCCATCCCCGACCTGATAAACCAAACTAGTTCCCCGATCGCATTTTACAAAATAATCCAAGGCGAATTTAAGATTATTTTCCAATGTGGTGTACTGGCCGGCTTCTTTGATAGCCGTTCCATATTCATACATTGACCAGCCCAGCATCGCAGCAGAGTAAGCCATGGGTAAACCGAATTTCACATGATCGCCTGCATCGTACCAACCGCCGGTGATATAATCCGAGGTGCAGGAGTCGCCCCGCCATTGTTTGGCGCGGTTCCAATCCGGTAAAACTCCCGATTGCTGGCATTCATAGAAATAGATCGATTTTTGCAAGGCCTCACCATAATTAAAAGCAGCAAATACTGAGTTCGTGGAAAACAACGTTACCGCAATCAAACAAAAGAGCAACACCAAACAGGTTCTTTTCATTTAAGTACCTCCTCGTTATTGTTCCTGATTTCATAAATTCATGGGTACAAAATATAAAAATACCGGATACCCTTTGAAAAGAAGCTGAAGCCGCCGGAAAAGAATTTGGATCGCTAGAGATATACAATATATAAACTTACCATTTCACAGACTCAGTATGTTGGATATCTCCTGGATTTAAAAAACAGTTTCCGACAGCCTCAGCAATAAACCAAGCGTTGAAAGTCTATTGAACCTGGCAGGCCGTTCCGTTCAGGGTAAAGCTGGACGGTTTGGCGTTACTGCCGCTGTACGACAGATTAAATCCAAAACTGACCGTACCTCCGTTTGCCCCAATCGTCCCATTATAATTAAGATTGGTCACGGATATCGAGGTACCGTTCTGCGTATAGCTGCCGTTCCACAGATTGGATATTTTTTGATTCCCCGGGAAAGTCCAGGCTAATGTCCAGCCGCTGAGGGCCGCCGTACTGTTATTGGTAATTGTAACGTTAACCGTGGCGCCATTCCCCCAGTCGTTGGCAATGGAATAAGTCACCGCATACGATGATGAAGCGGAAATCGTATAGGTTGCCGTGGCAACTGCCGAATCGGTCATTCCGCTGGCTGTGGCATAGGCTTTCATCGTGGTGGTCTTTGATACCGCGATCGGTCCCGAATACACCGTCGAAGAACTCGTCGGAGTACTTCCGTCGGTGGTATAACGGATGGTTGCCCCACTGGTCGCGCAGTTGATGGTCACGCTCTGGGCAGTGCTATAAGTACCGGCTGCCGGGCTAAAAGTCGGCGTGGCAACTTGCTGAGTCGCGCCGATCGTATAGGTAGCCGTGGCAACTGTTGAATCGGTCATTCCGCTGGCTGTGGCATAGGCTTTAATCGTAGTGGTTTTTGATACCGTAATCGGTCCCGAATACACCGTCGAAGAACTCGTCGGAGTACTTCCGTCGGTGGTATAACGGATGGTTGCCCCGCTGGTCGCGCAGCTGATGGTCACGCTCTGGGCCGTGCTATATGTACCGGCCGCCGGACTAAAGGTCGGCGTGGCTGTTGCATTTGCCGTCCCCGCTAAATAAACGTAGTACAGGGCATTAGCCATGGCGATATCCACCTGGGCCCAAAAACGGTGATACTTAAATACCGGCGCCGTTCCGTTATTATGCGCATCGACCACCTTCTGATAGCTGGAATCGTTTTTATAACGCGGGCGCATATCGATGAAGGTCATCCCGTTTTTAAGAGTAGCTCCTTGCGCATTTGTCCCGCTATAACTGGTCGGTATGTATACCTCATCAAAGAAGCGGGAATAATCGGATCGGGTTTCATCACAGGCGACTCCGATAGTGTCGCGGTATAAATTCCACATCCGGTCCAACAGTTTCGCCGCGGTTTCCTTGGCGGCCCTGTGAACGGATCCCGTATGTTTTTGATATGCTGCAGCATAATAGATGAGGGCTTTTGCCAAACCTGCAGCCACACCCACATCATTGGTATAACTGGAAACCGTGCAATGCAAATTGGTGTTATTGGTCGCGGTTCCCGTCCATGTATCAGGTTGGCCGGACCATGTGAGATCGTTGGGAATCATATAATTGTCATCGTTGTCATCGACAATGGTATTTGATATCGCCCAGTTTGCCCACTTATCCACCAGATTTTTAACCTTGTTGTCACCAGTAAGGTAATAATACTCCATCATCCGTTCCATACCCCAGGCTTGCATACCAAACCAGCGGTTACTCGGCGGATCATGGTATACCGGCTGCCAATCGTAAATCATGTTATAAAAAGTGCTTGAACCGGATGGATATGCCATATACCGGCCGTTATAGCTATTGGTTACTCCACCGGCAATGGCTCCTTCATTGCTTTGCAAATATTGATAGAGTTCAATCTGACGTTGCAGACTGGTCGTCCAGTCTCTTTTTCCATAGGAAGACAATGGGGTGAATGCCGCATCAGTAGATAAAACATAAGCGGCCACCGGATTCTGATAGCCCTGGTGGATATGGGAACAGCCAATACGCCAGCTCCAAGAACCGTCAGTGGCTCCTCCCCATGATGTATACCAGGAAAGCATATAATGACAGCTATCATAGCCTGTCCCAGCGGTGGAAGCAGCTTGAACTCCAATGGGACGGAAATATTTATCAAACATCGTATATCTTAAATAGTCGCCCATCTTGGCGGCCTTTGCGGTATAGGTAGACAAACCGGACTCTTTGCCCTGTTCTTTTGCCCATAAATACGCCCAATAAGAAGCTTGAATCTGTCTGGCATCCGCATCGGAAGCCGATGTATACCGCCATTGTTTGGAGGGAGTTCCGAAGTCGCCGAACAGCGGCAAGAATCCGCCGTTACTACCAGCGCCCCAGTTAAAGCTCTCCCAGGAAGGATGGGGTACGGTTTCCCACACCGACTCCTGCGGGCCCCGCTGATAGGTATTGATATAGGAACAGCGGCTGGTGCCGTCACCATGATTGCCGTATCCGTACCAGTTATCCACATCCATCAGCCAATGCATCTGGTAAAATCGATTGCTACCATAGGCAGCCTTTAACTGACTATCCAACGGATCGGTGCCTGTTGGCGTCGACGAATTTCCCGTATTCGGATAATCACTGGGTAAATCCAATTCCGGTGCGTAGGTCGCCGGTGAACTTGGATTATAAGTGCTTAACCCCGTCTGATCACTGGTAGCCGGGATAATGTATGTCTCCGCCTTATCCCAAGCAGTTTTGTAATAACTCCAGTCCCCGGTGAGTTTTCCATAAGTAGCGCCCAACCAGGTTAGATAACTGAAAGCTTCGCTGGTGGTCAGATGACCATAGTCAGGAGCCTCGACCATCAGAGTCTCTACGCAGTGATAAGGAACTCCTTCCTGACTAAGATAACCGCTATTTTGAAGATTGGTAAACAGCTCCATAAATCGGTTGTAGTATTCGCCGGGGTCGGTAGCGGCAAATACACGGCCGCTTACGCCTGTAAATTGTCCCGGCAGCACATTGGCGGTTATGAGCAAAAACAAGATGGCTAAACTTAAAAACCATTTTCTACCAGTAGATTTTCCATTCATTCTCTCGCCCCCTTATCCTTTTTTCATTTTTAACCCTTGGAAAAATTGCTCAGACAATTCCCCTGAGTCATCCCCCCTTTCAAAATACATCATCCATTTAGTTATTTTCCATATGTTGATATTTTTGTATTCAATGTAAAATATTTACATTTATATTTTATAATATCTTTTACAATTACTCAATGAAAATTTTTCATATTTTTAAAAATTATCAGGACGTTCGAGATCCATGTTTGTTTTAAAAAGGGAAATGATGATAAAAAACGGGACTGACTCAAAAGAGAGAGACAGCCCCGTTTTGGGAAGAACAAATCGCTCCGGAGGACTTCACACCGGCAGGAGGGATTTTATTCCGCAATTCGCATAGGAAAAGAGTTCATTCGTAAATCACCAAATCTTTAAAGGCATTACCGGGCAGCGGTCTTATGCCCCAAATATGCCTCCTTTACCTGGTCGTTGGCAAGTAATTCTTTCCCGGTACCCTTTAAAGTGATTCGCCCGGTCTCCATTACATAGCCGACGTCGGCAATATGCAAGGCGGCGTTGGCATTTTGCTCGATCAAAAGGATGGTCACACCTTGTTTATGAATTTCCTGAATGATTGCAAAAATGTCCTTCACAATAAGCGGCGCCAAACCCAGGGAAGGTTCGTCCATCATCAACAGTTTCGGTCTGGACAGTAAAGCCCGCCCCACAGCCAGCATTTGTTGTTCCCCGCCGGAAAGGGTCCCCGCCGACTGCCAGGAACGTTCTTTTAAAATCGGAAAAAGGCTGTAAACCCATTCAATATCCGACTGAATCCCTTTTTCATCGGTCCGGGTAAAAGCCCCGATTTTTAAATTTTCAAGCACCGATAAATTGGAAAACACTCTGCGCCCTTCGGGAACCAATGTAATCCCGCTGGGAGCCAAGCGATGGGTTTTGATTTTTAACAAATCTTGATCGTGGTAAGTGATGGAACCGCTCACCGGCTTAACCAGACCGACAACCGAACGTAAAGTAGTACTCTTTCCGGCGCCGTTAGCCCCCACCAAGGTGACGATCTTACCCTCTTCCACTTCGAGGCTGATACCCTTTAACGCCTCAATACCGCCGTAAGAAACCACCAAATTTTCAATTTTAAGCACTTTCATCCACCCCCAAATAAGCCTCAATTACTTTTGGATCATTTTGTACCTCTGAAGGGGTGCCGTTGGCAATTAGAACGCCATAATCCAGTACCGAAACTCTCTGGGAAATACCCATGACCACATCCATATGGTGCTCAATCAATAAAATGGTGAGATCATATTCTGCGCGGATTTCTTTGATGAAGTCGGTTAAATCCACTGCTTCTTTCGGATTCATTCCGGCGGCCGGTTCATCCAGCAGTAACAGTTTGGGTTTGGTTGCCAAGGCCCTGGCAATTTCCAGTCTGCGCTGCAACCCATAAGGTAAAGAACTAGCTTTGTCGCTTTGATACTCCAGCAATCCGACTCTTTCCAACAAGGCAAGGGATTCGCGGCGCATTTCTTTTTCTTCCTTACGGTACCTGGGCAGCTTTAAGACAGCTTCGAAATAGCTGGATTCCAGATGAACATGGCATCCGATTAGCACGTTATCCAGCGCGCTTAAATCTTTAAAAAGCCTAATATTTTGAAAGGTTCTGGCGATCCCGAGTTTCGTGATCAAATCGGGTCTCATACCGGCTACTTCCTGATCCATAAAAACGATTTGGCCCCGGGTCGGCTTATAAACACCGGTAATCATATTGAAGAGGGTCGTCTTGCCGGCGCCGTTGGGTCCAATCAATCCGACAATCTCCCCGGCTGCCAACTGCAAGTTGAAATCCCTGACCGCCGTTAAACCTCCAAATTGCATTGTAATCCCTTTCATATCCAAAACATTCACGGGCGGTTACCTCCTTTGGCCAGAGGCTTTTTCCTGATAAAAGGCTTAAGCCAGAAATCTTTGTTTAGCACGGCATTCCAACTGAATTCGTTAGTGCCCATTAAACCGTGCCGATAAAAGAGGACCACTACCATTAACAGAGCCGAAAAAACCACCGCCCTGAGGCCAACCTTACCATTAAGGACGACAAATCCCAGATCCATCGACTCATCCAAAAATCTTAAGACTTCGTTGCCAATGGTTACAATAAATGAAGCAATAATCGAACCGGTGAGACTGCCCATTCCTCCGAGGACTACAATCAATAAAATATTAAAAGTAAAGATAAAATTGAACATCTTGGGATCAATCGTTCCAAGCAAATTTCCGAGTAATCCGCCGCCGATACCGGCAAAGAAAGCGCCGGTTGCAAAGGAAATGGTTTTATGTTTAAAGAGATTAATCCCCATGCTCTCCGCGGCGATCTCATCTTCTCGGATCGCTTTTAAGGCCCTGCCGTAACTGCTATTAATCAAGGAAACAAGGACTACCAATGTAAAGGTAGTCATTCCAAAACTCCACCACAAGTTGGTCACTGCCGGAATGCCCTTTAAACCCAGAGCTCCATTGGTAATACTTTGCGTATTGGTAAAAACCACCCGGATGATTTCGCCAAACCCCAATGTGGCAATGGCAAGATAATCCCCCTTAAGCCGTAAAGTCGGGGCACCAATCAAATAAGCAACAAATGCGGCCAAGATTCCGCCGATTATCAACGCGATGGGAAAAGGCATCTGTAGAGTATCCAATGGTTTTATCAAAGGAGCCATATAAAAAATCTGTTCTTTGGTGGTCTGCGACATAGTCAAGAGGGCCGTGGCATAGGCACCTACCGCCATAAACCCGGCATGTCCCAATGAAAAAAGCCCGGTAAATCCGTTAATCAGGTTCAAGCTCATTCCCAAAATGGCATAAATAGCGCAGACATTTAAAATCCGCACAACATACATATCAAGATTTTTTTGAGCGTAAAACAAAAAAACAATCAGCAACAATACCGCAATAAGGGTTAAAATTGCATTTCTCCGTTTCATTTCACACCTTCTCCGCGATTATTTCGCCCATAATTCCGGTAGGTTTATACAGTAAAATCACTATCAGCAAGATAAAAGCGAGGGCATCGCGATAACCGGTCAAATCCGGCAGAAAGGCAATCAACATGATTTCACCAATACCCAGGAGAAAGCCGCCGATAACTGCTCCCTTGATATCGCCGATACCCCCGATAACCGCGGCGATGAAGCACTTAAGTCCGGGAACAACTCCCATCAAAGGGGCGATCTGGGGATACTTCATGCCCCACATAATCCCGCCAACCGCAGCCAGGGCCGAACCAATACCAAAGGTAAGAGAGATCGTGCGATTCACATTCACTCCCATCAGACGCGCTGTTTCGTGATCTTTGGATACGGCCCGCATGGCCATACCTGTTTTGGTCTTATTGATTAAATATAATAAGATAATGAGACAGCCAATTGTAACAACCGGTATATAAAAGGTGACTTTTTGGATGGCGACGGTTCCAATTTGGATGACGCTTGTAAATGCATCGGGCGCCGGGAACGGTTTGGGGACGCCTCCGAAAAATACAATCGCCAGATTTTCCAATAGAAATGAAGCGCCGATGGCTGAAATTAATATCGAAATCTTCGGAGCATCCCGAAGCGGCCGGTAGGCTGAAGCCTCGACCAATACGCCCAAAATGGCGGTCAAAACAATTACCAGCGGAAATGAAATATACCAGGGCATTCCAAAGGTAACGCCCCCAAAAAAAGCAAAATAAGTGGCCATCATAAAAATATCGCCATGGGCGAAATTGATTAAACGCAGGATACCGTAAACCATGGTATATCCTATGGCAATCAAGGCATATAAACTCCCCATGGAAATTCCATTGGCTAAATGTTGCAAAAAAAGATCAAGAGTCATCATAACACCACCGTAAATAAAAATTCCGTTATCCGATCCAAAATAGTTCGTGCTGCTTTCGGGCATTTAAATACGCTTCCTCCTCAAGAAGGAAGCGTATGTGAGAGCAATACAATTACTTGGGTTGAATGGTATCCATATAAACGAATTTGCCGTTCTTCACAGTTTTAATCACTGCGCTCTTGACTGCATTGCGATTTTCATCAAAGGTAATGGTACCGGCGGCGCCCGGGAAATCCTTGGTGGCGTTGATCGCATTGCGGAGCTTGGGACCTTCGGTGGTTTTAGCGCGGGCAATAGCGGCGCGGATAACCAAATAAGCATCGTATCCAAGGGCGGTCACTGCAGCCGGATCTTTATCTTTGTTGGCCTTGCGGTAAGCGTCAAGAAATACCTTGGATTCACTGGTAATGGGTTTTTCAGTTGCGAAGAAGGTAGAGAAAACTATGCCTTCGACATCTTTTTTACCGATATCAAGGAATTCCTGTGTTTCCCAAGTATCGCCACCGATAATCGGGCAGGTGATTCCCAGCTTTCTGGCTTGGCTGATGACCAGAGCCGATTCGGTAAAGTTACCGGGGGCAAAAATCACTTCCGGGTTTTTGGCCTTAATATTGGTTAATTGGGCGGAGAAATCCTGATCTCCGGTATTGTAATTGGCAACCGCAACAATACAATTGTTATCTTTGGTCAGCTTTTTAAAGTTTTGAGTAAAGAAACTGGCTAAACCGACAGCATAATCATTGGAAACCTCTTGAACAATCGCTGCTTTTTTGGCTTTTAACTTGCTAAAAGCATAATTGGCCATTACAGTGCCTTGAAATGGATCAATAAAACAGACCCGGAAATAATAAGGATTATCCTGGGTTACCAAAGGATTGGTGCAGGATGCCCCGACTGCAGGAACTTTGGCATTTTTGACGATATCCCCGGCAGCCATGGAAAGCGAACTGCCCCAACTTCCAATGATCGCAACGACTTTGTCTTTTTCGACCAGTCTTGCGGCGGCGGTAGCGGCCTCTACCTTGTCCGACTTGTTGTCGGCAATCACCAGTTCGATTTTTTTACCCAATACGGTCGGATAGAGTTGGTTGGCAAGCTTGATCCCCTCAACCTCCAATTCTCCTCCCGCCGCATTGGCACCGGTCATCGGTTCGAAAACACCAATTTTAATGATATTACTTGCTGCTCCGGATACACTTGCAAATACCGGAATCAATAAAACGAGAGCTAACAACAAACATAAACCACGTTTCATTAAATTGATTTCCCCCTTATTTTATATTTTGAGGCTGTCTAAAAAGTATTTCAAAACCAATAAGAAATATAATATAAAGCATCTCCGAATATGTTATTTCAATATACTGTATTTCTTTATCAAGCATGCCCGCGGACACGAATTCCCTTTTGGGACAGCCCCAAATAAACTTGTTTTCATTGATGAAGTGATTCGCCAATGAATTACATAAACCTGCCAAAAGCTTCACATAAAGCTAAAAATTTCTATAAAATTTCGACGTCCTCAATTTTAGTCCTGCCTCAAACTAAAGAAAATCAGGAAATACCAACCATTGGCAAAATGACAGTGCTTGTAATTTTTGAAAAATTCACAGGCTATCCTTGGGGGTTCCTACGGGGATGGGAAAATTAAAAGGAATTCTATCAATAATTTATCGAAGAAGCTGCTGCTTGTTCTCGGGTCAAATCAGGTTCGAAATGAGGCACTACCAGGTTGATTGCTCCGGGAATGACCTTAAAAACAGCTTTCTGTCCCTGAATGATCTCTCCATCGACATTCAGGGTCGTTTCCTGATCACAGACCACTTTTACTTCACCAGCTTTATAGAACGATACTCCCGGCAAGCCTCGGTGTTTACCTTTAACATATTTATGGAGCGTGGTGAGGATCTCCAAAAAGTTTTTTTCGCGAATCAAGCAAATATCCAGGAGTCCATCATCGATTCTGGCTTCAGGAGCGGGCAAAATTCCGCCGCCGTAATATTTTCCGTTGGCAATCGCCAACAAAAGACATCGGGCGTCAATGGTTTGAGCATCGACCGTCACAACCATGTGAAGATTTTTATAATGGAACACCGTCAGCAGGATACTGGCAAAATAACTCAAAGTGCCGGGGATCCAGGAAAACTTTTTAATGGCCTGGGCGTGAAAAACTACTTCGGCATCAAATCCAAAGGAAGCGATATTCACAAAATACCGTCCGTTCACAACAGCGATGTCAATGGGCTCCGTAGCGCCATTTACAGAATAGAAAAGCAGGTCATGAAAAGATTCACCATGGGGGATGGATTTGAAAAAGTCATTTCCCGAACCCGATGGAATAACGGCCAAACTGCAATAGGCGCTGTTGCCGCTTTGAATGATACCATTGACAATTTCATTGACGGTACCGTCCCCTCCCACTGAATAAATCCGCAATTCATGATATTGCCGGGCTTTTTCGGCATATTGACGGACAATATCCGTTGCATGGCCTGAATACTCGGACAGTTCAATATCGTACTCATGGCCGCATTCTGCAAAATATCTCCGGATTTCCGGGAGAAGTTTCAACGGTTGACCTTTCCCGGCCACGGGATTCAATACAAAGAGATGTTTCAAGTTTATATTCCCCTATTTACTCAGTATGGAAGCATCTTTTGCGCAGAATGCCTCGAACCCGTTTTATCTCAAAATATCGGACAGAATTTCATCTTCCCGTAAAAGTTTTTTAGCGACTATCCGGTTTTCTTCCCTATGGATGCAGGTGAGGCGGTCCGGTTTCACGGTTGGAGCAATATCAATCGCCTTTTCAAAGTCGCCGGCTCGCAATTGCAAGCCTTTGACATGGGCAAAAAAGCCGGTTTCCGTTAGAAATTTGGTGACTCTGGCATCCCGGTGGTTTTGCACCCTACTCATGATATAGGTGGCGACTCCGACCTGGATGCCGTGCAATGCCGGTTTTTCCAGCAAAGAATCCAGCCCGTGGGATATCAAATGTTCACTACCGCTGGCCGGAGCGCTATTACCGGCAATCTCCATGGCAATTCCGCTCATAATAAGCGAATCCACCAGCTCTTTCAAAAAAAACTCATCGCGGATATTCATTTGAATATCCATCCGCACAATGCTGTTGACCGATTTTTTACCGATCATCACCGCAAAATCGTTGACCGTGCCCTTGCCGTTTTTTTCTTCAAACTCCCAATCATAGATGGCGGTAATTTTGGAAACCAAATCTCCGATACCCGAATATATCAGGTTCTCCGGCGAGTTTTTAATGATGTCGATATCCACAACGATTCCGTAAGGCATTTTCGCCGGGACTGATTTGCGGCGACCGGCAATGAATAAGGAACATCCCGAACTGGAAAAGCCGTCATTGGAGATGGAAGTGGGAATACTGATAAAGGGTATACTATTCAAGAAAGCGACATATTTGGCCATATCAAGTACTTTTCCACCTCCAACCCCAATAACTCCCTGGGTATGGGCAGGTATAGCAAAGGCAAAAGTCGTCAAATTCTCGATTTGGTTATCATCCTGTTCATAAATTTGCAGAATTTGAATGCCGGACTTTTTTAAAGACCTGACAATGGCTTCTCCGAATAGGGAAAAAATACCGGATCCGAAACATACGATCACGTTATTCAGAGCGTTCTTGGCAATCAGAGCGCCGATATTTTCGATATTTCCATTCCCCACATCCAGAATGGTGGGAATGGAAATCCGGCTGGTACTGGTTTTCATATGTTCTTACTCCGATTCGTGGTTATTTCAAAAAGAAAACTTCCCGCAGCGGTTGAATTGGCTCCGCTTCATTAAAATCGAATGAACCTTCAACCATCTTGGATGTAATAGCGTTCCAACGGTTACAGGCGTCGCTCTGGGCGATATATGCAAAGGCCGCCTGAACATCGTCGCATTCAAAACAATAAAAAAATTGATTCCCTTGCTGGAATATGGAATAATTTCGAATCCCCGCCCGGCTGTGTTCTTCCAGGATCTCAGGCCAGGGATTCAAATGCATTTTCACATATTCATCCAGGGCTTCCGGCTTTACCTTCCAGGTCCAGGCATATTTATTACTATGAATCATCGCTTCCACCTCTGAATAATAAAAACTGATTGGTTGAGAACCTAAAAATTCCCTTGAAAATATATGTTCATTTTACCATATTATCGTAGGCTGTTGGGAAGAATTTTGTCGGAGGATTGAACTGCCAAATCAAAGGAGGCTGTCTCAAAAGTAAATTGAAAGCAATCAGAAATACTCTATGGTTCCATTCTGACGTTGACTTCAATATCCCGTATTTCTTGATCGTTCCATTCCTTTAAAGACAGCCTGGAGGGGTTTTAAAAACTCAAGTATGGTTTGGATCCGGTTTCGCTGAATTAATCTTTTGGATGAGTTCCGATGGTATTTTCAACTTTCGCTGCGCATCCATCAATCCGTTAATCTCCTGTTGGACATCAGTCAGCTGTGTATAGCAATAGCCGCAGATATAACCGGTATCTTGAATCGCTTTCGTTATCTTCGCGTAGCGTTCCATAAATTCATCCTGATTTTTAACCACTCCGTAATAACCCCAATTTTCTTGGCTTTCACTGGCAAAAGCAATGCCGCCGTATTCTGTGACCAGAATCGGCTGCCCTTGATACGCATACCCTTCACAGTATAATAACCTTCTTTCAGCCGCCCCGGCCAATAACTGTTCTCGATTGGAGTATTTCTCCATAAAATGTGAGCCCTTGGGCTCATAGTCATGGATTCCGCAAATATCCGAATCAACTTGTTCCCAACCGTCGTTGCTGCTGACCAAACGGGTCCCGTCCAATGCTTTGATTCCATAATAAAGCGCCCGGGCATAACGTTGCTGGTGCCGGTCGGTTTTAATGTTTCTGACTCCCCAGGATTCATTCAAAGGAACCCATGTAATAATAGAAGGATGGTTATAATCCCGGTTAATGAACTCCATCCATTCCCCGATTAGGCGTTCGATGGCCACGGCATGAAAATGATAAGCGCTGGGCATCTCACCCCATACCAGTAATCCCAATTTATCGGCCCAATAGTAATACCGGGGATCTTCGATTTTTTGGTGTTTCCGGGCTCCGTTGAAGCCGAGGTCTTTTGTCATTTGAATGTCATAGACAATCGCTTCATCGCTGGGCGGTGTCATTAATGTATCCGGCCAATATCCTTGATCCAAAATCAATTTTTGATAATACGGCTTATTATTCAGTAAAATTTGATCTCCCTTGACCGAAATTTTCCTCATACCAAAATAGCTTTTAACCTGATCAACAACTTGTCCGTCTTTTACTATTTGAACCGTAATATCATACAAGTTGGGATTCTCCGGTGTCCAATAATCCAGCTCATCAATGCTGTCAGGCTCTTGCAGGTGTACCAATAACCGGGAAATTCTATTTTCAATACTGGCCTGAACATATTTTACCTGTCTGTCCTGAAGGGTTATGGATACATTCAATGTCAATGCTTCCACAGGTTGATCCAGAACAATATCAACGGAAAGTTCCCGCCGGTCAATATCCGGAGTCATATGCATCCGGTCAATATATACTTCACCCACGGTTTCCAGCCATACCGTCTGCCAAATCCCGGAACTCGGAGTGTACCAGCAACGATCAGGCTTCTGCAACCAATATTGCTTACCACGGGGCTGTTCACACTCATAACGATCCTCGACTCGAACTACAATGATATTGTTCCCGGTTTGTAAAAGCCGGGAGCAATCCATCTTAAAAGGCCCGTAACCGCCTTGGTGGCCCCCGGCATACTCGCCGTTTAGCCACACCTTTGCCTGGTAGTCCACTGCCCCAAAGTTCAAAAGCACCCTTTTCTCCAGAAAGGGATCGGGAAGCATAAATTCTTTTTTATACCAAAAAACCGGATGGTCTCCCAGCTCATGAATGGTGCTGCGCTCACTCTGATAACAAAAGGGAACGATAATTCGGCGGGAAAAGTTAGGACTTTGGTGCCAGCCTTCTTTTTCCCCTTGATCCGAATCATCAAATTCAAAATCCCATTCGCCGTTTAAATTAAGCCATTCGCTTCTCTCAAAATCAGGCCGCGGATACTCCGGTCTTGGTATGTTCATATTATGCATAGTTTCTTTCTCCCCCATCAGTCGTTACTTTACTTGTCTAGCGGTATGGTAAAGCGCCGGAGGGAGCATGGAGGAACAGTCAGTTCCTGCCCAAGACCTTCCCAGGGGATCACCGAATCCTTGATCTGCACCAACTCCTGTTCGGCAGTATTGATATCATACGAATTGGCCGAAGTTATTTCGGAAATCCGGATATTACTTTTTACTGCGGCGGCTTTGATATTAAAATGCAAGCTCGCTTCTTGTTCAAGATGACGGTTGACAACAAAAACAACCAATTCATTAGTGGCATTCAGACCGGACACGATATCGACATAAGGGACTTCTTTTATCCCAACAACATGACCCACCGCTTCAATATCGTAAGTCTCACTTTGCGCCTTTGAGTCCACAATATCTTGGAGATCCGAATTGGCATATAATTTCAAAACATGATAACTGGCAGTCCGGTATACTTTACCGTGGTAACTACGGATGCATCCGCCCTGCCAACCGTTTACCAAATCGGAAAAGTTGCCGATATCAATAAGAGCGCTGTTTCTTAAAAACATATTCAACATCCCGGCGTTAAAGATGGCAGCTTCTAAAGTATGCTCCCGGAAAGAGGAATTGTTATACATGGTATTCCATTCGGTGACGGCAATTTTAATATTTTCCGGAGCGGCAACGGTTTCCCGGATGGATTGGGCCGTATCTTGAACAATCTGTTCATATTTTTTAACCGCTCCCACGGTTCCGTAATAGATCTGTTGATTATCACAAGCAACCGCTCCAAGTTTGGGAGCATAAAAATGAAGCGCGATACGGTCCAAAGCTCCACCGGTAACTTTTAAGAGGGTGCGGTTCCACTCCTGGGAAAAATCATTTCCTTCTCCTCCGCAGGCGATAATTTGAATTCCGGGATCTTTTTCTTTCATGGCCCTGTAAAAATGCAGATATTTTTCGGCAAACTCCGCCGAACTGCAGTGGCCTATTTCCCAATCGCCGAATGTTTCATTCCCGATATCCCAGTATTGGACTTGATAGGGTTCGGGATGGCCGTTGTCCGCCCGAAGTTTACCATACTTGGTTTCCAAAGAACCGTTGCAATATTCTACCCAGTTAGCGGCTTCTTCCGGTGTTCCGGCGCCGAAATTGACACAAATCAAGGGTTCACATCCGGTATTCCGGCAAAACTTGATAAATTCATCGGTTCCGAAATTATTCTCCTCATTGCCTTTCCAATGGATATTTTCCTTGGTTGGACGGTTATCCTTGATGCCGATACCATCTTCCCAATCATAACAATCGGCAAAGCATCCGCCCGGAAAACGCATGATTCCCGGTTTTAAATCCTTGGTGGCTCCAACGACTTCCTTCCATACTCCGTCCACGGCACTGTGGGGCATTAAAGAAACTTGATCCAGTAATAAGCTTCCGGTTCCATGTAAAGCGATTTCGAATATCCCGTCGCTTATATCGGTCCGGGATTCAAAGGCATACTCATATTGATTCCAGCCATTATCCTTGACATCAATAACCTTGGTAAAAAGCAGTTGCATTTGAGATAAGGATTTGAGCCGGATTTGAATCTCGCCCTTTAACTGATTGGCTTTTAACCATAGAGAGCCATGATAGGTTTCATTCTTCTCCAAGTGGATGCCGTTTTGGGCGATTCCCCTGTAACCCCCGTAATGATTGATGACTTCAATCCGTTGGGAGTATTTTGAATTGAAGCAATCCCGATCATCCATAATGTAACTGCCGATATCATTGAATCCCGTCGGGTACCACGGATCCGATACTCCGTCATTGTTTTGATCAACATTTTCAAATCCCCGGTTCACCAGGATTTCCGCCCACATCCCGCCGTCGATGCAATCTTGAATAAATTCAATGAAATTGCCGAATATGAGGGGACTCACTTCTGCAATTTTTTTAGCGGCATCAATTTCCACTTTAACTTTTAGATTATCCATTTTTATCATAAGCCTCCGAATTAACCTTTGATTCCCGTCATGGCAATCCCTTTGGTAAAGTATTTTTGAGAAAACATATAGGCAAAAAACAAGGGGGCAATCGCTAAACAAGAACCTGCCATCAAAATGGCGTATTCAATTACATGTTGCCCCATAAACAGCGCCAATCCTGCCGGAAGCGGTCTCATCTCCACCGTATTTGTAAACAACAACGGATAGAGCAAGTCATTCCAATTGAACATGAAATGAAAAATACCCAGGGAAGCAAGAGCCGGCATACAAAGGGGCAACATGATTTTGCGGTAAATCCCAAATTCGCTGCAACCATCCACCCGGGCAGCTTCTTCCAAATCCTTGGGCAGGGTTATGAAAAACTGCCTCATCATGAAGATACCGAAAGCGTTGGTAGCTCTGGGAAGGATTAATCCCCAATATGTATTTAAAATATTAAACTTGAACAATTCTACAAACAGCGGAATCATCGTAACCTGAAATGGAATCATCAAGGTGCTTAAGACCAGGATGAATAAGACATTCCTGCCTTTAAAACGGAGCCGCGCAAAGGCATAGCCGGCCATTGAATCGAAAAGCAAGGAAAGGATGGTTACTCCTCCGGCAAAAATCAAGGAATTCCTATAAAAAAGCAAGAAGGGAATCCGCCGCCAAATGCCGTGATAAGCTTCAAAAGTAAAACGGTTGGCCCATAAGGCGGGAGGAAACTTTACGATATCCCCCTCAAACTTAAATGAAGTAACCACCATCCAGATAAACGGATAAACCGTGATTGCAACCAGGATTATCAAGAATATGTTTTTCACCCATTGAAGGATGGGGATGTTGCTTTTAACCACTTTTGGTCCTCCCCCTTTAGTAAATCTGCTCATCCTGACGTAACCGTTTAAACATTGAGGTTGAAAAAAGCAAGATGATTAGGAATAAAATTTCAGCCAAAGCCGACGCATAGCCCATCTCAAATCCTTCAAAGCCCACATGATAAATATATTGGACCATGGTTTCCGTTTTAAAAAGCGGTCCACCCTTGGTCATCACAAACACCTGATCAAACACTTGAAAAGAACTGATAATCGAGGTGATCAGTACAAATCCCAAAGTCGGGATGAGCATGGGCAAAGTGATCTTAAAAAACTGGGTCACCCTTTTGGCTCCGTCAATACTGGCGGATTCATAATAGGACTCGGGAATGCCAAGCAAACCGGCCAAAATGATCACCATGTTAAATCCAAAACTTTTCCAAATACTGACCATTATGATAGCCGGCATCGCCCAAACCGGGTCTTGAAGCCAGGCTATGGTGGGAATCCCCAGGAGATTTAAATAATGGGCGACAATCCCAATATTATTATCCAGCAGGAAAGTCCATATAATGGAGATGATAGTCATGGAACCGATAGCCGGTAAAAAGAAGACCGACCGGCAAAATGCTGTAAAAAAAGTGCGGCGGGATACCGCCAAGGCCACCATCAACGAAATAACAACCTGCAAGGGGACAGTTCCGGCTGCATAATACAACGTATTGACCAGTGAGTTCCAAAAACGTTCATCACCCAGTAATTTCAGATAATTGTCTATTCCGATGAACCGGATGTTATTTCCCATCATATCGAAATCAAATACGCTGAACAAAGCGGAAACCAGCAATGGTACAAATACAAAGACCGCGAAGATCGCCATACTCGGAAGAATGAATAAATACCCTACTTTATTGGGATCACGAAACAAGCTGTTTCTTTTTGATGTGAGCTCTTTCATATTACCACCCGTTTCCAATAACTTATCGAGAAGGGCAACCGGGAAAGGATTGCCGAAGCAGCGCCTCTCCCGGTTGCTTCAAAATGGATTACTTCAGCAGCTTATTCATTTCACGCGCGGCTTTATCAAGCGATTCCTTTACCGTCATTTTACCCAGCAGGATTCTTTCCATGGCCGGTGTGATCACGTCCGTATCAATTTTGCCGAAATTGGTAAGTTGCTGCAGATAAAACTGGGCTTGGTCGGACACCGAAGAGAAGGCAACTACATACGGATTGGCTTTTAAGGCCGGCTCATGGCTTAAGTCGGTCCTTGTCGGAGGAAAGCCGGTATTTAAAGCCCAATAGATTTGGGATTCTTTTGAATTCCAGTATTTAAAAAACTCATACACTTCTTTTTTATGTTTCGAACTCTTGGTCAGGCACATCGCGACACCGGTTCCCAAAGTGACCGACTTTGCCGGGCCGGCCGGGACGGGGGCCACTCCGAAATTAATTTTGGCTTGCTTAAAGCCGTTGACTGCCCAAGGTCCGCACATATACATGGCGGCTTTTTGTGATTCGAATAGTTTATCGACTTCAGCTCCGGCAAGTACGGGAGGAGAAATATTTTTTTTGAGGATTAAATCCGTGAAAAACTCTACGGCTTTGACCGTCTTTTCACTATTGATCACCGATGTTTTGGTGCGATAGTTGATAAGGTCTCCGCCATTTCCCCAAATCAGAATCGGCCACATCGGAATGGTTTCCCGGGTGGCGATGCCAAATCCATATTGTTCCACTTTTCCATTGGATTCTTTGGTGAGTTTGATGGCATATTCTTTCAATTCATTCCAGTCTTTGGGCGGTTTTTCCGGATCGAGGCCCGCCTGATGAAATAAATCTTTATTGTAATACAGGAGCAAGGTGGCGAAATTCAGGGGCGCGCCGTAGTATTTCCCATTATATTTCATATTATCATTCAAGGCTTTGGGAAGAATCTTCGGATCAATCCCCTTGGGTCCGTTGTATAAGTCATTTAACGGAACGATCGCTCCCGGTTTGGCATAGGTTCCAATCCGTTCGGTGGCAAAAGCTACAATATCAGGCCCTTGTCCAGTAGCGAGAGCGGAGGCCAACTTTTGATATAAACTGTCCCAAGGCATAATATCCATTTTAATTTCAATCTTGGTATTGGTTTTATTAAATTTATCAACCAAAGCTTCAAGGGCCGGTCTGTCCGGGCCTGTAAAGCCGTTCCAATATGTAAGCACTACCTTTTGATCCGCGGCGTAAGCTAAACAGAACGTCAAGATAAGGACAGCAGCCAATAAGACGCTTAAAAAACTTTTTTTCTTCATTACTCTTCCTCTCCTTTTCATCAATTGGCAATCCGTAACGTTACGATTTTTTGGTAAGATAAATTATGCCGATTCCCTAACCACCAAACTGAATTCAACTTCTTGCTTGACAGGGCCTTTCACTTTATTCCCGATAATGTCGGCCAATAACTGCATGGCGCTTTTCCCTTTTTCGGTAAAGGGTTGTTTAATCGTGGTCAAACGGGGAATGTAGTTTAAATCCTGGATAATATCATCAAAACCGGTTACTGCGATATCGTCCGGAATCTTCTTTCCCATATCCCGCAATACATTGATAACCTGTAAAGCAAGTACGTCGTTCCAGCAAACAATTGCTGCCGGAGGATTTACCGCACCCATTTGGACAATGGCATTATAAATGGCTTTACCATCATATCCGCAGGTAATTGTTTTTTCTTCGCCGGATAAGCCATAAGCAGCCAGGGCTTTTCGATACCCCCTTTCTCGGATCACTTCTTCGGTTGTCTCCAAGGCAAATGTCAGATACCAGATCCTAGAGTATCCTTTGGTGATAAGATACTCGGTGATGTTATAAATTCCCTTTTCACCATTGACATTAACCTCGCTGATACCGGACTGGGAATGGGAAGACAGCAAAACCATTTTATGAATCTCGGTTTTGAATTGACCAATCAAGTTCTCAAAACCGTTCCCCAGCAAAATAACACCGTCGGCTTTTCTACCATTAATAATCTGTACCATTTCGTTGGTATATAACTCCGAGTTATGGGGCAGGGATTTGACAAGTACATCATAGCTCAATTCTCTGGCTTTTATAATAATGCCCATCAATTCCAATGAGAATATACTGTAATCTTCCAAGTTCTCATGGGTAATCACCGCAATTATGTTGGATCTGCCGTTTCGAAAACTTTGGGCCAAAGAATTGGGAATGTAGTTTAATTCCCGCGCCGCTTGCAAAACTTTTTCCACGGTTTCGGGCTTTACGCCCGCCCGGTTGTTCAAGGCGCATGATGCAGTTGTCGGTGAAACACCGGCTTTTTTTGCCACAGTCTTAATATTAACCATTTTTCAACCATCCGTAACGTTACGATTTTATAATGAAAAAATTCGCTGGAAGAAAGTAAATTCCTCCTTCCCTGGAAAATTTTTTTAGCTTTCTTCACGCATTTTCTTAATATTACTGCTCATTTCTTCTAAAAACTCTTGATTGGATGCAGGGCCGATTCCACTGAGGTCAACAAGGGTCCCTAATTCAAAATCCGTTTGCTGATTGATATCCCCCTCATGAATCCTGATCCCCTGCCCCGTTTTATTCTTTTCCTGGTCCGACATGGTAACCTCCCAAAAAAATTTGACTCTCATCTTATATTTGCCGGACCTTTCCCGATGATTCATGGTATTTCCAAGATTTCTTGCTATATTTAACCATTTGGAATCGATTGCAACATGCATGAAAGGACTTTTGGATTAATATAAAGAATAAAGGTTTATTCTGGCTGAAAGGGACCCCAAAATAAGGAGGCAATGGAATGAGTGTCAATGTTGGTTTAAAAAAGAATTTCGAGTTACGGGCAAAAGCCCGGGAGAAATTGAAAGGCCGCTGGCTTTATGGGATTTTAGTGTGCTTTATCTCGGCGGCTGTCAGTGGTATCTTAGGATGGATACCCGGCGTCAATTTCCTTTATTTCTTAATTATCACCGGACCGTTAACCCTTGGTATGACCACATTCTTTTTAAATCTGCAACGGGATCAGAATCCCGTTATCGAAAACCTATTCGATGGCTTTAAGGCTTTTTCTCCGGCGCTGGTTTTACAGCTTTGGATCGTCTTATTTACTTTTTTATGGTCCTTACTTTTCATTATTCCCGGAATCATAGCCGCATTACGGTATTCGATGTCTTTTTACATCCTCCACGACCATCCGGAGATGAATCCCAAAGATGCGCTCAAACTCAGCAAACAAATGATGCTGGGCCGCAAAGGCAAATTGTTTCTCCTTGGATTAAGCTTTATCGGCTGGGCTTTACTTGCCTGTATTACCTTCGGAATCGGCTTTTTATGGCTGGTCCCTTATCTTAACGCATCCATCGCCAGTTTCTATGAGGATATCAAAGATGCTCCCATGGCAAACGACGCCACGGTTGCAACATCGACCACCGCTTAATCGCTGGAAAACTCCTGGAATTATCTACTTCATAAATCAATCCCCTGCACCGTAAAAGTAGGGGATTTTATTTTTCAAAGGATCCATTTGGAACCATCGCCTAAACATTTGAAAAACATTATCGTAAATCTTATTTTATTTTAAAAGGACTGGAATTGACAATATATGATACGATTCTCGTATCGAGTCCGACGGTGAGGTTTAATCAAATATCTCTACAAATTCAACATACATTCTTCTTAGTGGATGCATTCGGTATTTTGTTATATCTTATAATATTTATGTTGGGGTCTGCCTACTTTACCGTATTCCAACGATTTGGCTATTTTATTTTCTTTTTCCATGTATTCAAGATATCTTCTAACGGTTATTCTCGCCACACCCAGTTTTTCTGCCAGTTCTTCGGCTGTAAAATCCTTACAATCCTCCTTGTCAATCTCTTCCCAAATAGCTCTATAGGTATATTTGTTAAGTCCTTTAATGAAATCATCTTCATTCCGGGAAACACTTGAACTTGATTTTAACTCATCCAAGTCCTTTTGTTCAATGACATCATTTTTCTTAAATTTATGATACCGAATCTCAAATTGAAGAAGGGCCTCTTTAAATCTTTCAAAACTAAAAGGTTTTATAAGATAATCCACAACCCCATATCGAAAAGCTTCTTGAATTCTTTCAATGGATTTATCTGCCGTAATTAAAATAATATCAATATCAATCTCTTGAGCCCTGATCCACTTTAAAAAATCAATCCCATTTTCTTTCGGGAGGTACACATCCAGTAAAATTAAATCCGGTTTTTTAGCGGACATAAATTTTTTAGCATCCTCAAGGTTAGCAACTGATTTATACAGTGCAAATCCTGCCACTCTTTTTAAAAACTTAGCATTGATTTCACTCACCATAGGGTCATCTTCAACAATCATTACTTCAATCAAAATTCGCGCTCCTTGTCATCGGGATGGTTATATTCCAAAGGACACCTTCATCCCCATCGAATTTGATTATACCGCTCAACTCATCGATTATTTTCTTTACAATATACATACCTTGGCCACGCTGTCCTTCTTTGGTTGAAAATCCTTGCTCATATATTTTCTCTCTATATTCTAATGGAATTCCGCCGCCGTTGTCTTTGATTTCTATATGTAAAAGGTGTCCATCTTCAATTATTTTCAGATATATGAATCCGGTCCCGTCATTTTTAACTTCGTCCAGGGAATTTTCAATCAGATTTCCGATCACGGATACAATTTCTTCAGAGGTCATAAATTCCGGTAATTTTGTAAGTCTTGAAGTTTCATCTATCTTTAACTTAACTCTGCACTCCTCGGCTTTATTATACTTTGCCAGGAGTAGTGCCGATAAGGAATAATCCTTGATATTCTCTGTTAAAATAACGCTTATATTGCCCCTTACTTTTGCTACATCCGATATAAACTGCAGCGCCGTCTGATACTCCTCCAAATGGATAAGCCCTGCAATGGTATGAAGTTTATTCATAAATTCATGGTTTTGGGCTCTCAAGGACCAAGCCAGTTTTCTAACATCCGTGAGCTCTTCAGCCAATCGGGTCACCTCTGTTTTATCTCTGAAGCTGGCAATAGCTCCTACAACCTTCCCCCTATTCTTTATAGGAATTCTATTGGTCATGATGATGGTATTATTGATCCTTTGCTCTTTTTCAATTTCAGATTCTCCTGTTTCCAATACATTAATCAAACGAGTATTTGGAATAACCTCTTCGATATCCTTCCCTATGCTATACTCCTTATTAACCCGATTTTCAAAGTGTAAGATATTTATGGCCGAATCATTGATCAGAGTAATCCTTCCTCTATAATCAACAGCAATTAACCCTTCATGAATTGCATCCAGCATTCCGATCTTTTCATTATAAAGCTTCGTTATTTCCTCAGGCTCAAGTCCCAGCAGAGTTTCTTTGATATTATTGGCTAATAAAAATGCCCCGATGATCCCTGCCGTCAGACCACCCAGACCAACCAAAATTATAAATAAAACAGCCGTATGTTTAGCTGCTTCGATGCTGTGGGTCAGTGTACCTACAGAAACAAAACCTATCTCCTTCTTATTTTCTCCATCATAGATTGGGGTAAAAGCCCGCAAGGATTTTCCCAACGTTCCCTTAGCCTCAGAGATATATGTTTCTCCCTTTTGCAATACCCGATACTCATCGCCTCCCGCGAACCTTTTCCCTATCATCTCGGGATTTGGATGCGAATATCGAATTTCATCCATGTCCGCTACCGTGATATACTCAATCTGTTCCAAATTCTTAAGCTGCGTACCAACATAAGGTCCAATCTTTCGACTGGGATCCTTGAGTTCCAGCGCAGCCACTATCTCTCTCGAATGGGCTACCATCTCGGCCACATTCATAATATTCGTTCTAGCCTTGCTTTCAATATTTCCAGTCATCCACGAGGCGACAAAAAAAATAATTATCGATATCGCAACAAACACTATGGTGATAATCAATAGAGTAAGCTTTGTTTGCAGCTTCATCACTTTTTTTATATCCATCACCTCAACATTAAACGCTTAAAAACCACAAATCATAGAAGGCCATGCTAGAAGGAATAAAAAGGGATGAATCCTTCGATCCGATGAAATATCCTTCCAGTATGATTGTCTTCCATTTTTTCGGTGTTTATTTACCAACGAACGACTATTTTAATTATACTGCCTGTCCATGTAATAATCATCTTTTTTAAACTGCGGCAGCTTCTTCACTCATCTTTATTTTTTTATAATTGCCAAACAGTTTAAATCCATAAGAAACAACAAACGGGCAGATGATGGCGGATACTACACATGCTGCTGCAACTTGTGCTGTAGCTATTGTTGCTACGGCAACTACTGTTGGATCGATTGCTGCAACAGCAGCCGGAGTCGCTACGGCATTCCCGGCAGTTGACCCTGTTGCCAAACCAATTATGGGCTCTTCTTTAAATAATTTTAGCAATATATAGGCTCCTATTCCAGTAAAGGCTGCTATGATTCCCAATACGATTCCAGAACCGCCCGCCTTTACTATGGTTGTAAGATTCATACCTGCCCCTAACGGGAAGGAGAAAAAAGGAATCAATAACAATTTACTGCTACCAAGGAATTTTCGCATATCGGGATCAATATTTCCCAAAATCATTCCAATTACGATGGGAACCAATACTGCAGCAAGCGACATTAAAGGAATTTGCGCAAGTCCTGATGCTCCTAATGCCACCAATGTGAAAAATGGGCCATCTTTTAAAGATAATAAAGCATAAGCACCTACATCCGTTTCATCCCCATACTGTGAAGCAAGGGATGCATACAATCCACCATTACAATTTGTTAATGCTGCAACAACCGCTAATGGTGACAAACCGATTACTCCGGCAGGGCCAAAGACTTTTCCCACCATGATACCAATACCGGCACCTACTATAAATTTTCCTGAAATCAACAAGGCGCCTTTTTTTAATGACTTCGGCGCTAATTTGAAATGAATTTGTGAGCCAATTAAAAACATAAAAAGAGCCAAGATTGTGGATGATGCCGTTGAACTGAATAATGCTGTTGTAAAACCACCGATTTTTAGGAATTGGGGGAAAAACGTATTCACCAATACTCCTAAAAAAAGGGGAACAACCATCATACCGCCTGGAATCTTATCAATCGTTTTCTTTATTGGAATTTGCATTTTTAACCCTCCCATTGATTTGCTTTTTAATCTTTAGGGTATCCCCTATTTAAAATGATTTTATTTTCCGGCTACTCCGCTTAATCTTGATGCCTTTTTTACCGCTTCGGCAACATTGGCTGCAACCGTCCTGTCTAGTACCTGGGGAATTATATTGTTCTCATTTAAGTCATGATCCTTAATTATCGAAGCTATAGCATAGGCTGCCGCTATTTTCATTGCTTCATTGATTTCTTTTGCTCTAACATCCAGCGCCCCTCTGAATATTCCCGGGAAAGCCAGTACATTATTAACTTGGTTTGGAAAATCCGAACGTCCTGTGCCTATTACTCTTGCTCCGGCCACTTTTGCTTCATCCGGCATTATTTCTGGCGTTGGATTTGCCATTGCAAAGAGGATCGAATCCTTATTCATCGACCGTACCATGTCTTGGTTTACAATTCCTGGTGCGGATACACCTATAAATACGTCTGCTCCCACTAACGCATCGGCTAAAGTACCCTTCAGCTTATCCGGATTGGTTACTTTGGCAAGTTCCTGCTTCGCCCCATCAACATTATCGATTCCCCTGTAGAGAATACCCACCTTATCACAGGCAATGAGCTTCTTTACTCCTGAAGAAAGTAGTAATTTGGCTATTGCAGTTCCGGCAGCTCCCGCTCCATTGATAACGACCTTGATATCTTCTATCTGCTTATGAACTACCTTTAAACCATTGATTAGTGCTGCCAGAACAACGATGGCCGTTCCATGCTGGTCATCGTGGAATACCGGTATATCAAGTTCTTTTTTCAGTCTTTCTTCAACTTCAAAACATCTTGGCGCTCCAATATCCTCCAGGTTGATTCCACCAAAGCCTGGTGCGATTAGTTTTACAGTTTTCACGATTTCATCAACATTCTTGGTATCCAGGCAGATTGGAAAGGCATCAATACCGGCAAATTCCTTAAATAGAATCGCCTTGCCTTCCATTACGGGTAATCCAGCCTTAGGACCTATATCTCCTAAGCCCAATACTGCTGTTCCATCCGTAACGATTGCCACTAAATTGCCCTTTGAGGTATATCGATAAACATTCTCTGCATTCTCATAAATTTTTCTGCAGGGTTCGGCAACTCCAGGCGTATAGGCTAAACTTAAATCCTCCCGGGTGGCAATTTTCACCTTGGACTTAACTTCTATTTTTCCAGTGTACTTTTCATGTAATTTCAAGCTTTCTTCAAAATAATTCATTTTTTAAACCTTCTTTTCTGTTTTTATATGAATTTGGGGAGCGATTGGCTATAGAATGATAATAACATTAAACTTTAGTTACAAAAATATTTTGAATTTATAAAACATATTTTGGTCATAAAGAATATTTTGTTAAATTTTTAACAATATTACCGCCCTATACTGTTCTTAAAACTAAAATCATTTCACTTTCATTTCCATACAAAAAAGGGCCGTCTCCCAAATTACTTTTGGGGCGGCCCCTTTTATAGTTTATTTTATTAAAAATTCACCGTAACTTGTGATACGGTTCTCCGTATCGGGTCTATCTCATGATCCGACAGTTCGATACGCATGATTTTCCCGACATCCCGGAGTTTACGGGTAAGAAAAATATCTACTATCAATCAGTCGGAGTTAAAACCCATCCTTTGGCTTTCGAACATAAGGCTAGGATGGCATCCTTCATTTCCCCCGGAATATTGGATAGGGTGGAAAGTTGATAACTTCCATCATATAACGGGATTTTTTCAACTTTAAAGCCTAAGCTTTCATAAAATCCCGTTGCATCCGATTCATCCTCAAAGTCATTACCGGCAATGTTTCTTTCAACCAGCTTTGAAATATCGCCAAATGCTGATTCGAGTTCAGGACTTGCTACTTTAAAGAATTGTTTTCTATCACCATACGCAATATCGGTTGTGACCCAGATACCACCTTGATTGACCAGCAAATTCCGGACATTTTGAGCCAGGGTTTTTTGTTCTTCCCTTTTTAAGTACATTAAAAGACCTTCATTACAAATTCCAAATCTTTTCCCTTTAAAATGTGCAACTGCTTTTGCTAACTGTTCTTTATCCAAAGCGTTAGCAGGCTGTAAATGGAGCTTCTCGGTTGAAATACCCATTCTGGAAGCGATCCCCATAATAATCGGATAACTCTCGGTATGGTTTTCTGGTAAATCCGTTCCCACATAAGTTATGTTATTGGCAGCCAGTTCCAAGCCACGGGGTGATATTCCACAGGCCAGTTCCAATATATTGTCAATTCCGCTTTTCTTCAAAACATGATTGATGACCTTGTATCTGGCTTCGATAAACAAAGGAAAAAAACTGGCCATCCCTTTCATTTTGTCTCCCAAAATCTGCTTCGCTGTTTTTTCGGCTTCAAGCAATTCGGCAATTTCCACCGAGTAAGGGATATCCGATAAAGATCGAAAGTAAGCCGCAATCTTAGCGGTCGGACTGATTTTATGATGATCGTTTCCTAAATTTGAATTTTCCATATCCATTCCCCCAAAAGAATATTTCGTTCTGGGATTATCTTAACTGATAGCCTTAAAATTTTTATAAATCAGTTTTAAAAATTTGATAAATTATATTTTGGCGCTTGGTGTGGATTTGTTTGAGGGTGTAGATGTTGATGGATGATAAAGGCATGGAAAAAACCTTTTTCGGACTAATTTAAGGCCGATGGGAGACTGTTCCTGGGCCTCCTCGCGTTCAAGAACGGAACGCGTCTCCCTCCAGGACAAAAGGGGCGAGGCGGCGCCCGCACGAATATATTCATTCGCGATTGAATCCCGCCGTCTATCCGGTTATCCCATGCTCCAACAGTTCGAACCACATAATTTTCCCGGCACCCCGGGATTTCCCTTTATCTTATTGCTCAGACAGAGGGCAAGTACTTGTTACGTAAACGATAAAAAAGTTCGCTGAAATATATTAAAATTTGGCAACTCCAAAGATTCAAGCATTACTTAATTCATTATAATTCTATCCTTATGTCGGCACGCCCACTCCTCGAATGACGTTAAAGGGATACCGTATTTTTTTAAAGCTTCAATATCTGTCTGACACATCCCCCCGTCATTCATCCAATCATGTGAATTCACAACTCCCGGGTGTAGACCGCGTTTTACTGCTTCGGCATTGCTAAGAAAAATAGACTCTACTTTCTTGCCTGTCACTCTGCTTAAGATTTCGGCAATCTCACCCATTGTATGTAAGGCACTTGCAATCGTAATATCTTTTTTATTGAAACGCTCGGGATCTTCAAAAGCTACCCGTGCAAAAGCAGCCATGTCTTCTCCGCAATTCATATTGATATGTGTATCGGGTTTTAATGCGCTGAAAATAGTGCCATTTTTAAGTTCAGGATTCATGAATAAAGCCAGTGGTTCTATCAGATTTTCCATGAACCAACAGGGACGCAGAATGGTCCATGACTCAAAACCGCCATTTCGAATATACTCTTCAATTTCCCATTTTTCATCCCAGTACTTTACAATCGATTCGTGCTTGTTCCATCGGGGAATTTTGTCGGCGCCGACCACCGATGTATGTACAACCTGACGTACACCTGCTTTAGAAACTGCTTCTATCAAAGCAGCAGCATTGCGCTTTTCCACAGTTGGGTCGGCAGGGTCGGCAAACGGTACTGAAAACACCGCATCAATACCGTCCACCACCGGTTCCAGTGAATGTGGCTCACTCAAGTCGCCGCGCATGACCTCTGCGCCGGCTTTTTTCATTAGCATCGCTGCATTTGAATCAGGGTTACGCGTGAGAATTCGAACCCTGTGCCCATTGGATAATAGCTCCTTTGCTACATTCCCCCCTTGTGTTCCGGTACCGCCAACAACAAGAATCAAAGGATTCGAACCATTCTTTACGATTGTTTTTTCCATATCCATTTCCTCCATTGATAGAAATATTATTGGTTGACAATGCTATAATATCACTTGAGTTTTATAAAAACAATACCATGATAATAATTATATTTACCTTAGTAATAATATTGTTTTTTAAAATAAGATAAATTATAATAATGGCTTAGGAGTGATTGATAAACTATGAATAACCAATCGACTACAAAAGGAGCGATTTTATCCTCGGCAATAGGATTATTTAAAAAACATGGCTTTAGCAATGTTACCATCAATCAAATCTGTGATGAAATTAACGTGACAAAAACAGCTTTCTATTATTACTATAAATCTAAGGATGAATTGATATTTGACTTCTTCTCAGCCAATAACCTAATTCCCAATGAGGAATTATTATCGATTCTTTCGATGGCGGATTATGCGAATCAAGTCCTTAAAATAATGGAAGTTTATACTATGCATATAGTACAAGCCGGCGCTGAGATGACAAAAGAGCTCTATAGGATTAATCTTAAAAATGACGGTATTCTGTCCTCCCTTAAGAAATCACCTTTGGGCGATACCATTAAAACTCTTATATTACACGCTCAAAAAGCGGGGCAGATTAAGAACACAGCACCATCAGAAGAATTAGGCGACACATTTTGTTATTTATTAAACGGTATATGTGTCGTTTGGGCTATGTCGAATGGTGGTTTTGATATATTGGCGGAGAGTAAAAAACGGTTTAAAAATTTGCTGCTGATAGATTAATTAGTCCTTTGATATTTCCAGGCTCCATTTGCTACTAGGGCCATTTAAAATCTGCAATATATAAAAGCCCCTGCTTCTTAACAGAAAGCAGGGGGTAAAACAGCGGTGGTGAATTTCTCTTCCCCGCCTTCATTTCATTATCAACCGCCTCGCGCGCGAATTATCCTTTTAACCCTGAAGTACTGATTCCTTCTACCAAATACCGTTGGAAAATCAAGAATATCACTAAAATCGGCAACAAGGACAGGGTACCCATGGC